>CAWGVJ010000010.1:0-33433 GCA_963826005.1 uncultured Solirubrobacterales bacterium
CTCGACGAGGTCGAGGTCGTCCACGCTCGTCACGCGGCGGTCCGGATGACCACCTGCGACGGATCGGTCGCGGTCTCTCCACGCCCGCGACCTTGACGGCTGTCGTTCGCGGCGTCATGAATCCCGTTTCGAACCGGTTCTGCCTGGCCTTGCGGTGCGCTTGAGCCCGTCGCGGCCGCGGATCAGGCACACGATCGCGTCGAGGCCCCGGTACTCGCCGCGGGGGTCGAGAAAAGTCCTGGCGGAGGCGGTCGACCAGCTCTCCACCCTGCACGAGCTGGCGCCCGATCCGCCGCCCGAACCGCTCGACCACGTCGTCGTCGCGGTCGACTCGCCGAGCTTCGTCCCCTCCAGCTCCGACGCGATCCGATCGAGCGGCAGCGGCGCCTCGATCACGGTCACGGAGTCGAGCGCGCCCGCGGGCTCGACCGCGTCGCGCACGCCGGACACGTAGCCGGGTGGCAGGCTGCCCATCGCCACGATCCCGATCCGCCACCCGACAGCAGGTCGCGGACCAGGGCGGGATAGGCCTGCTGCTCGAAGCGTCCCTGCGCTGCGCGAGGTCGCGGCGCAGGTCGGACGCTCGCGAGCGGGCGTGTCGAGGTCGCCGCGCAGCGACTTCTCGAGGTCGCGGCTGGCCTCCGAGACGACGCCGTTCTCGCCGATCGCGACGCCCAGCACGACGCCGATCCCGAGGGCGAGGAAGACGGCGACGAGCGATATCGCGTGGTAGCGCTGAAGCGAACATTTATGCCGGCCGGGTCGTGAGGCGAGCTCTTGCCTACTCCCCTGGAGAAGGACTTGCAGCTTGAGCCACAGGAGGTCGATCAGCCGTTCGATCTGCGGGGAGCTGAGCGCGACCACGACGAGGGTCACGAGCGCGGCGGCGATCAGCGCCAGGGTGAACAGGCGGCTCGGGCTCGCCGGTAAGGCGGCTGACTCCCTTGGTGTCGACGAGGTTGTCGCCGACCCGCAGCCGCGTGAGGAAGGTCGAGGACATGCCGTCGCGGTCCTTGTCGAGGAACTCGATCAGGTTGAAGTGCGATCCGACGGTCACGATCAGGCCGGCACCGCGCTCGTAGGCGACCAGCATCGCCACGTCCTCGCTCGTGCCGGCCGCCGGCAGCACCTTGTGCGTCGAGGCCGAGCCGCTCGAGCCGCTCGCGCCCGGGCGCGCGCCCGTCCTGGTAGGCGTGCACGACCAGCTCGGCACCGCACTTCAGCACGTGGTCGGAGGCCGAGTCCATGTCGCCGAAGACCATGTCGGGACGCAGGCCCGCCTCGAGCAGGGCGTCCCCGCCGCCGTCCACGCCGACGAGCACCGGCCGCAGGTCGCGGATGTAGGGGCGCAGCGTGCGCAGGTCGCGCCGGTAGTCGGTCCCGCGCACCACGATCAGCACGTGCCGGTCGCGGAACTCGGTGCGGAGGTCGGGGATCTGGAGGCGCCCGGCGAGCATGTCGCGCTCGTCGCGGATGCGCATGAGGGTGTTCTCGGCGAAGTCCTCGATCGCCTCGCCGATCAGGTGCTGCTGCTCGCGCGCGGTGCGGGTCAGCTCGTCGACCGTCCGCAGGTGGCCCTCCGCGACCACGCCGTTGGGGCCGATCACCGTCCCGCCGCGAACCGTGACCGGGTCGCCGTCGGAGAGCTTCTCGAACAGCGGCGCGTCGACCGCGTCGACCAGGTGCACGCCGGCGCGCGCAAGGATCAGCGGGCCCGGGTTCGGGTAGCGGGTGCTCGTCGACGACGCGACGTTCACGACGGCCTGCACCCCGCACTCGACGAGGTCCTCGGCCGCCATGCGGTCGAGGTCGCGGTGGTCGATGATCGCGACGTCGTCGGGCGCCAGGCGGCGCACGAGGTGCTTGGTGCGCTTGCCGAGCCGCGCGGTCCCGTGGACCTCCGGGACCAGCGCCGCGAACGGCGAGAGGCCGTCGTGGCCGGCAGGCGCGTTGTGGCTCTCGATGCGGACAAGGGCTGGCGGCCACGTCGCCGGAGTCCCGCGGGCCGCCGGCGCGCGCCGAGAGGGCTGATTCTACGCGGCCCGGAGCAGCTTCTCGGCGTGTCGCCGCGCGGCGCTCGTCGCCGCCGTCGGCTCCCAGCATGCGGCACAGCTCCTCGACGAGCTCCGCGCGGCCGAGCCGCTCGACCTCGGTGCGGGCGACCTCGGGGCGTTCGCGTCACGCAGCTGTTCCCGCTTCACCACGCGGAAATGGCGCTCCGCCATCGAGGCCACCTGCGGCAGATGCGTGATGCAGACGCACCTGGCGGCCGTCCGACAGCGCCCGCAGCCGCTCGCCCACGGCCCTGGCCGTGGCGCCACCGACGCCCGGCGTCGACCTCGTCGAAGACGACCGTGCCGGACGCATCGCCGGTCGCCACGCTCATCAGGGCGAGCATCACCCGCGAGAGCTCCCCTCCGGAGGCGATCTCGCGCAGCGGGGCCGGCCGGGACGCCCGGGTTGGGGCCGATCAGGAACTCGACGGCGTCGGAGCCGGTCGCGCCCAGGGGCGCCTTCGGACACGACGACCTCGAACGTCGCGTCCGCGAGCGCCAACTCCGCCGAGCTCCGCGACGACGCGCTCGCGCCAGCTCACCGCCCCGCGCTCGCGCGCTGCGTGCAGGCCGGCGCGGCCGCCTCCAGCTCCGCGGTCAGCGGCGGCCAGCCCTGCCTCGAGCGTGCCGTGGTCTCGCTCCGCTCCGGCGAGGCGGTCGCGCTCGCGCGCGGCAGCGGTCGACGTGCTCGAGCACCGCGGCGATCGTCCCGCCGTGCTTTCGCTTCAGCCGGCCGAGCTGGTCGAGCCGCTCCTCGACCGCCGCGAGCCGTTCGGGGTCGGCCTCGAGCGAGTCCACGTACGCGCGCAGCTCGCCCGCCACGTCCTGCAGCTCGAACGTCAGCGACCCGAATCGCGCCGCGAGCGCGTCGAGCGTGTCGTCGGCGCCGGCCGCGCGGTCGAGCTCGGCGCCGGCGGCCGCCATGCGAGCCGAGCGCGCCGCCGTCGCCGTCCTGCCGGGTCGAGCGCCGCCGTCGCGGTCGCCGCCGCCGCGCGCAGCGACTCGACGGCGCCGAGCCGCGGGCGCTCGCGCTCGAGCTCGGCCTCCTCGTCCTCGCGTGGGCGCGACGGACTCGATCTCCTCGATCTCGAACTCGAGGAAGTCGAGGTCGCGCTCGCGCGCGCCGACCCGGCCGCGCAGCTCGTCCAGCTCCTGCTGGATCTCGCGCGCCCGTGCGAACTCGCGCGCGAACGCGCTTCCGCGGCTGAGGTGCTCGCGGCCCGCAGAACGCGTCCAGGATCTCCAGCTGCGCGGAGGCGAGCATCAGCTTGCGGTGCTCGTGCTGGCCGAAGAAGTTGAGCAGGCGCGCGCCGACCAGGCGCAGCTCGCCGGCCGACACCGAGCGGCCCTGCATGTAGGAGCGCGTCGGCCCGTCCGGCACCACGCGGCGCGCGAGCACGAGCTCCCCTTCGTCGAGCGGGACGCGGTCCGCGAGGTCGGCCAGGTCGGGATCGCCGGCGAGGCCGGCGGGCGGCTCGAACACGCCCTCGACGTAGGCCTCGTCCGCGCCGGGGCGCACGATGCCGCGGCGGGGCTTGCCCCCGAGCAGCAGGTCGAGCGCGTGCGCGAGCATCGTCTTGCCCGGCGCCGGTCTCGCCGGTGATCACGTTCAGTCCCGGCCCGAGCGCCAGCTCGGCGCTCTCGATCAGCAGCAGGTTCCTGACTCTCAGCTCCGCGAGCACCGGGTATCTCTAGCAGTCAGGGTGGTCATCTGGTGTAGTACGGGTCGGCAGATGAGCCTGCACGTCGAATCCGGGCAGTCCACGCTCGCGCAGCGCACCGAGGAGCACAATCCCTACCTCGAAGGTCCCTATGCGGCGACGCAGGACGAGGTCACGCTGCACGGGCTCGAGGTGCTCGAGGGCGAGATCCCGGCCGACCTGAACGGCGTCTACGTGCGCAACGGCCCGAACCCGCAGCACCAGCCGCGTCGGGCGCTACCACTGGTTCGACGGCGACGGCATGGTGCACGCCGTCCACTTCGCGGACGGGCGCGCGACCTATCGCAACCGCTGGGTGCGCACCGACGGGTTCCTCGCCGAGCGCGACGCCGGGGCAGCGCGCTCTGGCACGGGCATCATGGAGCCGTTCGGCGCGAACCCGCGCCGACGTGCCGGAGAAGGACACGGCGAACACGGACCTCGTGTTCCACCGCGATCGGCTGCTCGCGCTGTGGTACCGGGCGGGCAAGCCGTACGCGCTCGACCCGCTGACGCTCGAGACGCTCGGCCCGCACGACTTCGGCGGCACGCTGCGCTGCGAGGTCTCCGCGCACGCGAAGGTCGACGAGCGACACCGGCGAGCTGATGTTCTTCGACTACGGCGTCGAAGCCGCCGTACATGCGCTACGGCGTCGTCGGACCGGAGCGGCACGGTGCGCCACTTCGTGCCGATCGACCTCCCCGGCCCGCGCCTGCCCCACGACATGGCGATCACCGAGCGCCACTCGATCCTGATGGACCTGCCGCTCGTCGCCGATCCCGAGGCCGCCCGGCCGCGGCGCGTCACAAGCTCGACTTCCACCGCGCGACCTGCCCGCGCGGTTCGGCGTGATCCCGCGCTACGGCGGCGCCGACGAGATCCGCTGGTTCGAGGCGGACCCGTGTTACATCTACCACTCGGTCAACGCCCGCGACGACGGCGACGAGGTCGTGCTGGACGTGTGCCGCGTCAAGCAGCCGCAGCCGGTCGCCGCGGACGCGGGGACCGCTGGCGCAGATGCTGACCTACCTGCGCCTCGACGCGCATCTGCACCGCTACCGCTTCGACCTGCGCACCGGGCGCACCCGCGAGCAGGTCATGGACGACGACAACAGCGAGTTCCCCTCGATGAACCAGGGACTGATCGGGCGGCCCGCGCGCTACACGTACAACATGCACATCTCGCCCGAGAAGACGCTGCTGTTCGACGGGGTCATGAAGTACGACGTCGACCGAGGGCACGGCCGAGACACATTGGTTCGGCGACGGCTGCTGGGGCAGCGAGGCGCCGTTCGCGCCGCGGCCCGGGGCGAGCGCGGAGGACGACGGCTATCTGGTGTCGTACGTGCACGACGAGCGCGACGGCTCCTCCGAGGTGCACGTGCTCGACGCGCGGGACATGACCGCGGAGCCGGTGTGCCGGCTGCGGCTGCCGGTGCGCGTGCCGCTCGGGTTCCACGCCACCTGGATCCCGGGCGAGCGCCTGCCGGGCGGCTCCGCCTGAGCCGACTCGGCGTCAGCCTGGGCCTCTGGCAGGACCGGGACCCGCTGGAGTCGCTGGCGACCGCGCGCGTCGCCGACGAGCTCGGCTATCCCGAGCTGTGGATCGGCGAGATGGCCACGTGGGACGCGTTCGCGCTGGCCGCCGCGATCGCGCACGAGACCCGGGCGATCGAGCTGTGCGTGGGCCCGCTCGCGACCGCGGTGCGCGACCCGATGGCGATGGCGATGGGAGTCGCGAGCGTCGCCGCCCTCGCGCAGCGGCCGGTGCACCTCGCGATCGGCAGCTCCAGCCAGATGGTGGTGGAGCGCTGGCACGGGCGCACTCGGGAGCGGACCGCGCAGCACATCCGCGAGACCGCGGAGGCGCTGCGGCCATTGCTGGCCGGGGAGAAAGGCCGGTACGAGGGAGACCTGGTGCGCACCGATGGATACCGGCTGCGCCTGCCCGCGCCCGACCACGTCTTTGACGATCGCGGCCTTCGGGGACGCGACGGTGCGGGTGGCCGCGCGGCTGGCCGACCGGATGGTGCTTGAACCTGGTGACTCCCGAGCTGGTCGCCCAGATGGCGGCGCCTGCGGGCGGAGACCTCGGCGCCGCCGCGGCTCGCGGCGTGGGTGGTCGCGGCGGTCGATCCGACGCACGAGACGCATGCGCAGCTTGCCCGTGGCCTCATTCCATATCTGGGAGCAGAGGGATACGGCGAGATGTTCACCGCCGCGGGATTTGGCGAGCTGGTCGATTCGGCCAGAAGGGGTGCCCACCCGGCGCAGCTGCTGGAGCAAATCCCCGCGGGACTGGCAGCGGCTGTGGGACTGGTAGGTACGGAGGATGAGGCGCGGCAGCGCGCCGCCGAGTACTTCGACGCCGGCTTGGACGAACTGGTCCTCGTGCCCGCCACGGCCGGTGACGACGCCGGGCGGCGCTCACTCGAGAGGTTGCGCAACCTCGCCCCCTGACGAACTTCTGCAGTTCACGACCGACAGGTGGTCGCGGATTGCAGAAGTCAGGCTACGACGTGAGCTGGAGCAGTTTCTCGCGGAAGCGGCGGTAGAAGCTCGAGCCGGGGAGCTGCGCGAGGCCGACGACGTCGGGTGTGAACTTGATCTCGCACTCCTCCTGCGGGCCGAGCTCGCCGGTCCGCATGCCGTCGATCACGACGTCCACCGGGTCGGCGCCGTCGTTCACGACGCGCAGCACGTCCTCGGGGGCCGCGACCAGGGCACGCGAGCTGAGCGCGTGCGGCGCGATCAGGTTCACGACGAACCCCTTCACCCCCCAGGCGACGATCGGGCCGCCGACCGACAGGCTGTAGGCGGTGGAGCCCGCGGGCGTGGCGGCGATCAGGCCGTCGCACGGCACGCGTGCGACCCACTCGCCGGCGAGCGAGTACGACAGCTGCGTGAGGTTGATCTCGGGGCGGCGCTGGAACGAGATCTCGTTGATGGCGAACCGCTCCGAGGAGGTGCGCCCGTCCACCACCAGCGCCGGCAGCGAGATCACCTCGAACTGACCGGACAGCGCCAGGTCGAGGGCGCGCGGCAGGTCGTCCCGGTCCACGGTGGCGAGGAACCCGATCCGCCCGAAGTTGATCGCGAACACCGGTACGCCGCTGCCGGCGTGCTTGCGCAGCGCGCGCAGGGTCGCGCCGTCTCCTCCCAGCACGATGCAGACGTCGGGCTTGGTCGCGCCGTCGTCCCCATCGAAGACCAGCTTCACACCGGCTTCGCGCGCCGTTTCCGTCAGCAGCCGAACCGCCTCCGCGGTCTCCCCGGGACGGTCGTGGGTGAAGACCTCGACCGTGCGGATCCGCGGCACGGTGGTGCCGCTCATGACGCCGCCGGCTCCAGCTCGGCCTCGCGGGCGGCGGTGATCAGGTCCTCCACTCCCCCGCGCTCGGGCTCGGCGCACCACATGAAGCTCTCGCGGTTGCCGGCCGGGCCGGGAAGGCCGGAGGAGCAGTACCGCTGCACGCCGAGCCCCAATGCGCGCGCCGCCTCGCCGGCCGCGACCAGCGCCTCCAACCGGTCGTCGGACTCCCGCACGACCCCGCCCTTGCCCACGCGGCCGCGCCCCAGCTCGAACTGCGGCTTGACGAGCGCGAGCAGGTCGAAGTGCGGCGCCGCGCAGGCGACGGCCGCCGGCAGGACCTTGGCGAGGGAGATGAAGGAGAGGTCCATCACGATCAGGTCGGGTCGGTACGGCAGGGCCGCGGGATGCAGCCGGCGGGCATTCACCCGTTCCATCACGGTCACGCGGCGATCCTCCCGCAGCCGCCAATCGAGCTCTCCGTAGCCGACGTCCACGCAGGTCACCCGGTCCGCCCCGTGCTGCAGCAGGCAGTCCGTGAAACCGCCGGTCGAAGCGCCCAGGTCCAGGGCGCGGCGGCCCGCGACCGCGACGTCGAAGCACTCGAGCGCGCGCTCGAGCTTCAGGCCGCCGCGCGAGACGTACCGCGGTGCATCCGCCACCTGGATGTCCGCGTCCACCGAGACGAGCATGCCGGGCTTCACCGGACCGCGCCCCGCGACCGCCACGTCACCGGCCATCACCGCGGCCGCAGCGCGGCTGCGGCTCTCGAAAAGCCCGCGCTCGACCATCAGCGTGTCCAGGCGGATCCGCTCCCTCATGGGGAAAAGGTACTGAGCGCCGGCCCTCGGACGACCGAATCCGGATCTCGTTGACTGTGACCACCCTCACATAGGAACACGTGTTCGACGGTCACAATGATTATCGACATGACCCTCGCAAGGCTCGTACCCCTTCCCATCCACGCGGCTGTCGAGGTCGCGCTCGCCCCTTTGGTGATCGCAGCGCCGTTCGCGCTGGGCCTCAGCCCCTCCGCATACATCGTTGCAATGATCATCGGAGTGCTGATGATGGGCACGGGGCTCGCCACCACCTCGCTCATCAGCGGGCGGGCGGCGCCCCAGGGACTGCGGGTCTCGGCACACGTCGACGTCGATCTCGGGATCGCCCTCGCCTCGGCCATTTCCGCCCTCGCATTCGCGATCATGGGTGAGATGGCGGCGGGCGGCTTCTTCGCGGCGATCGCGGTGGCGCTGGGCCTGCTGGCGGTCACGACGCGTTACTCCGCGCGGGCGTAGCGCAGCCCAGGCAAGACCAAGCTTCCGCGCACACATCACATAGCGAATCTCTCCTCCCCAAGGGCGCCCCGTGAAAGCGGGGCGCTCTTCCCTTTGGGGCCCGGGCTCGGCCATTCACGGATGTAAAGGCCCGTCGGGAATAGGTCGATTGGGTTCTGGTGAGGAGCCTCGGCACCCGCTCGCTCGCCAGGATGGCCATGGTCCTGCTCACGCTCGCGGCGCTCGCGCTGCTGGCGGGGCGGCAGCCTGCCTTTGCGGCGGACGCCGCCACCCGGCCCGCCGCCGCGCCGAAGCCTGACCTGACAGTCGCACCGGACGTCCGGGAGAACCTGCCGCCGGTCTCTCCCGAGGCCGCGATCGCCATCGCAGACCGCACGCCGGAGGTGCGCGAACAGCGCCGCCGCCACCCCGACCTGCGCCCGGACAACGTGACGCTCTACAGGGGGAGCGAGAACTGGGGCATCAGCTACCTGTCGGGCGACAACCGGCTCGTCGATGTGACCGTGGACGGCCACAACGGAGAGGTCGTGGAGGCGTGGCAGGGAACGCAGGCCGCCTGGGTCATGGCGCGCGGCCACAAGGGCTACTTCGGGGGGGCCTTCGACGAGTGGTACGTCTGGCTGCCGATGTGCCTGCTGTTCGTGGCGCCCTTCTTCGACCCACGTCGCCCGTTCAGGATGCTGCACGTCGACCTGCTCGTGCTGCTGGGCGGCTTCGGCGTATCGCACTTCTTCTTCAACAAGGGGGAGATCGGGACCTCGGTGCCGCTCGTGTATCCGGTGCTGTCGTACTTCCTCGTGCGCATGCTGGTGGCGGCGTTCCGCCCCCGCCGCACCGGAGAGCCGCTCGTCCCCTTCGTCCCGGCGGCCGTGCTGGTCGCCGGCATCGTGCTGCTGGGCGGCTTCCGGGTCGGGCTCGACGTCGTGGAGGGCAAGGTCGGCGACGTCGGCTATGCCAGCGCGATCGGCGCCACCCGGATCCAGGAGGGCCAGCCGCTGTATGCCGACAGCGGCAAGAACGACCAGCACATGGACACCTACGGGCCCGTCAACTACCTCGCGTATGACCCATTCGTGCGGGTGTGGAAGCCGTCGCAGCAGGAGATCCAGGCCCCGGACGACTACGAGCTGCCGGCCGCCAGAGTCGCGGCGCTGGTGTTCGACGCGTTCACGGTGCTCGGGCTGTTCCTGCTCGGCATGCGGCTCCGGCGCGGGCGCGAGGGACGCCTGCTGGGCCTCGCCCTCGCCTACGGCTGGGTGAGCTTCCCGTACACGCTGTTCCCGCTGATGAGCAACAGCAACGACACGCTGATCCCGATGCTCCTCGTCTATGCGCTGCTGGCGCTCTCGTCGCCGCCGGCCCGCGGCATGCTGGTCGCGCTTGCGAGCGCGGCGAAGTTCGCCCCGCTCGCGCTCGCGCCCCTGTTCGCGACCGGGCGCGGCGAGGCCCGCACGCGCTCGTGGGTCTCCTTCACGATGACCTTCTTGCTGGTCGGCCTGCTGGCCGTGGTCCCCTTCATCCCGGTCGAGGGAGGCTGGCACGTGTTCTGGGACCAGACGATGGGGTTCCAATTCGGCAGGCAGTCACCGTTCAGCATCTGGGGCCAGAACCCGGGGCTCGATCCGCTCCTCGCCGTCGTGAAGCTGGCCGTGGTCGCGTTGGGCGTGCTGGTCGCGTTCGTGCCGCGCCGGCGGGACGCGCTCCAGGTCGCGGCGCTCGGCGCGGCCGTGCTGCTCGCCACGCAGCTGACCGCGATCCACTGGTTCTACCTGTACATCGTGTGGTTCGCGCCGTTCCTGCTCGTCGCCCTGTTCGGCGAGTACTCGACCGCGCGCGGCGGCCGCGCGCGGGAGCCCGTGCCGCAGCGGTCGCGATGCCGTGATCGCGCTCGAGCACGAGCCCGAGCTGGTCGGCGCGCGCTAGCGCCGGCCACGGCCTGACGCCATCGAGCGGTTCGAAGGCGTACCGAGCGACTACGCGCTGCGCAGCGTCTCTCGGCGGTCGAGCGCGCCCAGCACGCGCTCGGCGATGCGCTCGCCGGTCAGCCCGACCTCCTCGTGCAGGAGCGCCGGCTTGCCGTGCGTCACGTAGCGGTCCGGCAGGCCGAAGCGGATCACCGCCGGACCGGCCGCGAGCGTGCCCGAGTCCGACAGCTGCTCGAGCACCGCCGAGCCGAACCCGCCGGCGAGCACGTTCTCCTCGACCGTCACCAGCAGGTCGTGGCTCGCCGCCAGCGAGTGCAGCAGCTCGCGGTCGAGCGGCTTCGCGAAGCGCGCGTCGCACACCGTCGGATCGACGCCCCGCTCGCGCAGGACCGTGGCCGCGTCGAGCGCGATCTGCACGCCCGTGCCGTAGCCGACGAGCGCGACGCGCTCGCCCTGCGCCAGCGTCTCGCCCGTGCCGACGCGAATCTCGGCGGCGCGCTCCGGCAGCGCGACCCCGACGCCTGCGCCGCGCGGGTAGCGCAGCGCGATCGGGCCGTCCTGCGCGAGCGCGGTGCGCAGCATGTGCACGAGCATCGCCTCGTCGCGCGGCGCCATCACGACCATGTTCGGGAGCGCGCGCAGGTAGGAGATGTCGTAGGAGCCGTGGTGCGTCGGCCCGTCGTCGCCGACCAGGCCGGCGCGGTCCATCGCGAACACCACGTTCAGGCGCTGCAGGCAGACGTCGTGGATGATCTGGTCGTAGCGCGCGCTGCAGGAAGGTGGAGTAGATCGCGCACACGGGCTTCATGCCCTCGAGCGCGAGGCCGGCCGCGAACAGCACCGCGTGCTGCTCGGCGATGCCGACGTCGTAGTACTGATCGGGCAGCTCGCGGGCGAGGTGCGACAGTCCGGTGCCGCCCGCCATCGCGGCCGTGATGCCGATCACGCGCGGGTCGCGGCGCGCCTCCTCGACCAGCGCCTGGCCGAAGACCTCCGTGTACTGCGGCGGAGCCTTTGCCTGCTCGGAACCCGCATCCGCGGCGAGCCTCGCCACCGGCGAGGCGACCTCCTTCTCGACGCTCCCCGGCTTTGCGGCATGCCACTTCTCCATGCCCTCGAGGCCGCCCTCCTCGGCCGGGGCGAAGCCCTTGCCCTTCACCGTCTTGATGTGCACGACCACGGGGCGGTCGCGCGCCGAGCGCCTGCGTCAGGGCCCGGCGCAGCGCCTTCACGTCGTGGCCGTCGATCACTCCGACATAGGCCAGGTCCAGCTCCTCGAAGAACAGGCCGGGCGCCCAGAAGGCCTTGATCGACTCCTTCAGCTGGGGACCGAGCCGCTCGATCCGCCCGCCGATCCCGGCGGGCAGCCGCGTGAGCCCCGCCTCGACGGCCTCCCGCGCCTGCCAGCCACGCGGGTTCAGCCGCAGCCGGTTGAAGTAGCGCGACAGCGCGCCGACGTTCGGCGAGATCGACATGCCGTTGTCGTTCAGCACGATCACGACCGGCGTCTCGAGCCCGCCCGCGTTGAGCAGCGCCTCGAAGTTGACGCCGCCCGTCATCGCGCCGTCGCCGACGACCGCGACCACGATCTGCTCGCCGCTCGGCTTCGCCGTGCGGCTCACCTGCTCAGAGTCCAGCCGACCTTCAGCCGAATCTGATCCCAGCGCCGCATCGCCTCCTTGATGCCGACCGCGTAGCTCGCGGCGGTCGACGCGTGGCCCGCGCCCATGATGTCGTGCGCGCGACTCCTCGCGCGAGCAGAACGGCGCGAGGCCGCCGTACTTGCGGATCGTCGGCAGCTCGTCGCGGCGCCCGGTCAGCACCTTGTGCGGATAGGCCTGGTGCCCGACGTCCCACAGGATCTTGTCGCGCGGCGAGTCGAGCACGCTGTGCAGCGCCACCGCCAGCTCGCAGGTGCCGAGGTTGGCGCCGAAGTGCCCACCGATCTCCCCGACCGTGTCGATGATGTAGTCGCGCACCTCCTGCGCGACCTGCTGGAGCTCGTCCTCGTCGAGCGGCTTCAGGTCCTCGGGGCCGTCGATGTCGTCGAGCAGCGGTGCCATCTACGAGTTCTCTCGCGTACATGAAATCGGTCATCAGCTCGAGGTCGGAGGTGTCGCCCGGCCAGCTCGCCGCGGCCGGCGTCGAGCGCCGCCCGCGCATCTCGTGGGAGCGCGGCCGCCAGCGCGCGGGCGCGCTCGAGCCCGAAGACGCTCACGTAGGTGCGCTTGCCGAGCCGCTCGTCGCTGCCGGAGGCCTTGCCCATCTCGGTCTCGGAGCCTGTCACGTCGAGGATGTCGTCCACTATCTGGAACAACAGGCCGAGCTCCTCGGCGAAGCGGTCGAGCGCGCGCCGGGCGTCCTCGCCCGATCCGAGCAGCAGTGGCGCGACCGCGACGCTCGCGCCGATCAGCTTCCCCGTCTTCAGCGAGTGCATGTGGCGCAGGCCGTCGGCGTCGAGGTCCGCCTCGCCCGCGACGTCGACGTACTGGCCGCCGACCATGCCGCCGACGCCGATCGCGTCCGAGATCGCCCGCAGCGCGGCGAGCACGTGGTCGGCGCCGCCCTCCTGGCGCTCGAGGATCAGCCTGTAGGCCTCCGCCATCAGGCCGTCGCCGGCGAGGATCGCGACGTTCTCGCCGTGCGCGATGTGACACGTCGGGCGGCCGCGGCGCAGGTCGTCGTCGTCCATCGCGGGCAGGTCGTCGTGGATCAGGGAGTACGTGTGCACGAGCTCGATCGCCGCGGCGGTCGGCAGCACCTCGTCCGGCTTACCGCCCACGGCGCGCGCGGTGGCGAGCGCGAGCACCGGCCGGATCCGCTTGCCGCCCGCCAGCAGGGAGTAGCGCATCGCCGCGTCGAGCCCGTCGGTCGCGGGGCCCGCGGAGAAGCTCAGGGAGGCGAGGTAGTCGTCGACCAGCTCGCGCAGGTCGTCGGGATACGCGGAGCGCGTGTCCGCCTCCGGGGTCGCGCTCGTGCTCACAGCAGCTCCTCCTGCCCCGGGACCGGGTCACCGGGAGCGAGCCGGGTGAGGCGGTCCAGCTCGACGGCGGCCTGCGACGCGAGCTCCGCGCACTCGCCCGCGAGCTTCATCGCCTCGTCGGGATCGAGGTCGTCCGCACCGAGCCGGCCGGCGCTCTCCTCCAGCCGCCGGGAGAGGTCGGAGAGCCGGTGCTGTGTCTGCTCGTGGTCGTTCATGCTCATGCGCTCTCCTTGGTGGCCAGCCGGCGCACCACGCCGCCCAGGATCCCGTTCACGAAGCCGGGTGCCTCCGCGCCGCTGAACACCTTCGCCGTCTCGACCGCCTCGTCGATCGCGACCTCGTCCGGGACGTCCGGGCGGTGGAGGATCTCGTAGAGGGCGACACGCAGGATGGAGCGCTCGAGCGGTGCGATCCGGTCGAGCGACCAGTCCACCGCCTGATCGGAGATGAGGCGGTCGAGCTCGTCGCGATGCTGCTCGACGCCGAGCACGAGTTCGCGCGCGAACTCGGTGAGGGGCTCTCGTTCCACGAGGTCCGCGACCGGCGTCCCGGTGACATCGTGCTGATAGCCGGCGAACACTGCAGCCCTGCGCTGATCCGTCCGGCGCACCGAGGCCCTATGCGCGGGAAACGTATTCGCGGGTGCGCGTGTCGACCTTCACGCGGTCGCCCTCGTTCACGAACAGCGGCACCTGCACGATCACGCCCGACTCGAGCGTGGCCGGCTTGTTCCCACCGCCCGAGGCGGTGTCGCCGCGCACCCCCGGGTCGGTCTGCTTGACGGTCATCTCGATGGCAATCGGGATCTGCACGTCGGAGGGACGGTCGTCGACGAACAGCACGTCGACCTCGTCGTTCGGCAGCATCCAGTCGAGCGAGTCGCCGATCACGCCGTCGGCGAGCGACACCTGCTCGTAGTCGCTCATGTCCATCATCACGGCCTCGTCGCCGGACTCGTACAGGTACTGCATACGGCGCACCTCGGTGCGCACCGGGCGGACCTTCTCGCCGGCCCGGAAGGTCTTGTCGATGCACCGCGCCCGTGCCCACGTTCTTCAGCTTCGAGCGCACGAACGCGCCGCCCTTCCCGGGCTTCACGTGCTGGAACTCGACGATCCGGAAGATCTGCCCATCAAGCTCGATGTGGCTGCCGTTCTTGAACTGGTTGGTGGAGATCATGGTGCGGAAGAAGGCGCGAGGACCGTCCCAAACACTAGCGGCCGACGCCGCGTACGGCCTCCGGCGAACGGACGCCCGGCTCTTTCGAGCCGGGCGTCCTCCCATCGGCGTCTGGAGGGCAGACGGTCAGGTCGTGCTGCCGGGCGTACGGCCTGGGCTGCCGGGGTGGCATGTGCCGCCCAGACGCCCGCGATCCCGAGCAGCAGGTGCAGGATGTTGTCCTCGTGTTGACCGGGATGATGCTGAGGATCGAGTCGCCGTTGCCGACGATGAACCCCAGGCCGCCACGACCAGATAGACGATGCCGAATGCCAGCGCGTACGGAACGGGCCGCAGCGCCGGCCCCGAAGGCCAGCAGGCCCAGTACCCGGTCAGGATGTGGACGACGTTGTGCCAGCCGTTGACGTCGAGGATCCGAAGCACCGCGTCCGCACCGCCTTGTCGGTGGTGAACTCGGCGTTGTAGAAGAACCCGATGATTCCGGCGACCACGAGGACCGCACCGACGACGCCCGCGTAGAGCATCGCTGGTGACGAACGATCCCGAGATTCCATGGCCACTCCTTTCGTTGCATAGTTACTGGCCGCTACGTTCAAATACGACCGTGCACGGCCGCAGGTACCGGCCATTGCAGGAATTTCGCGTGCTGAGCAGGGGTGCCCGGACGCTCGAGGCGACGACAGGTCCTTCGGGACTGGAGGTCAGCACCTCGGGCCCCGGTCGGTCCGACGACGGTCGAGGTCCTCGATCCGGACCCCGAAGCGCCCGGCACGTAGACGCCCGGCTCCACGGTCACGACGTTGCCCGCCGCGAGCGTCCCGTCGGCGCGTGGGCGCGAGCCGCGGCGCCTCGTGGACCTCGAGGCCGACGCCGTGCCCGAGCCCGTGGCCGAACTGCTCCCCGCGCCCGGCCGCGGCGATCTGGTCGCGGGCGACGGCGTCCACCGCGCGCAGCTCGGCGCCCGCGCGCACCGCATCCAGCGCAGCGACCTGCGCGGAGCGCACCAGCTCGTAGCACTCGCGCGCCTCCGCGTCGATGTCGCCGGTGGCGAACGTCCTCGTGCAGTCGGAGCAATAGGAGTCCTTGACGGCGCCGAAGTCGACCACCACGAGCGTGTCGCGCGGTATCTGGACGTCCGCGCGCGGCTCCGCGTGCGGCAGCGCGCCATTGTCGGCAGCCGCGACGATCGGCTCGAACGAGAGCCCGTCCGCGCCGCAGCTCCTTGGCCCGCAGCTCCATCGCGAGCGCGACCTCGCGCTCGGTGTGCCCGGCCAGCCCGAAATCCGACATCAGCCAGCGGTACACCTCGTCGGCGAGCTGCGCCGCGCGGCGGATCGCCGCGATCTCGTCGTCGTCCTTCACCGCGCGCAGCCGTTCGACGAGCCCGCTGGCCGGCACGAGCGCCGCCGCGTCGCCCACGTGGCCCGCGAGCTTCGCGTGCGCGCGCACGGTCAGGTGGGTGTCCTCGAAGCCGACCTTCGCCGCGTCCCAGTCGCGCACGAGCTCGGCCACGTTCTCGAGCAGGTCATCGCGCCCGCGCACGACGTCGTAGTCGGCGATCTCGCGCTGGGCGCGCTCGACGTAGCGGAAGTCCGTCAGGAAGGCGCGGCGCGCCGGGCCGATCAGCACCGACGCCGTTCGTGCCGCTGAACCCGGTCAGGTAGCGCACGTTCACGAGGTTGCTGACCAGCAGCAGGTCGAGGTCCTGCTCCTGCGACGAGCGCCGCCACGCGGTCGGCGCGCTGCCGCCCAGGCGCTCATGCCGCCGTCGGGGGCTCGACCCCGAGTTCGCGCGCCAGCAGCTCGAGCGCGTCGCGGTAGCCGTCCGGCCCCTTGCCGGCGACCCGCCCGACCACGAGGTCGGAGATGACCGACTGCTCGCCGCCACTCCTCGCGCGTTGTCGACGTCCGACAGGTGGACCTCGATCGCCGGCACGCCGGCGATCTCGAGCGCATCGCGGATCGCGTAGCTGTAGTGGGTCCAGGCGCCCGGGTTCAGCACGAGCCCGTCGGCGACCTGCGGCGCCTGGTGCAGGCGCTCCACGAACTCGCCCTCCGAGTTGGTGTGGAAGAAGGTCGCGTCGAGCCCGATCTGGCGGGACCAGTGCCGGATCCGCACCTCGAGCTCGACCAGCGTGAGCGTGCCGTAGTGCTGGGCGTCACGCTTGCCGAGCATGTCGAGGTTCACGCCGTGCAGCACCTCGATGCGGTTGCGGGTGCCGGTCATGCGCGCAACTCGCCGATCGCCTCGCACCAGCACGTCCTCGCCCGCCTCCGCGCCGATCGCGACGTCGCCCGGCGCGCGCAGCAGCACGAGGTTGCGCCGCTCCCCGCGCCGCTTCTTGTCGCGCGTCATGTGTTCCAGCAGCTCGTCCGTCGGCGGGCCCTCGAAGGACGTCGGCAGGCTGTTCGCGGCGAGCAGCTCGTGCACCCGGCTGCGGACCGCCGGGTCCAGGTCCAGCTCGCGCTCGGAGATCCGCAGCGCCGCGAGCAGCCCGAGGGCGACCGCCTCCCCGTGCCTGAACGTGGAGTAGCCCGTCGCCGACTCGAGCGCGTGCGCGAGGGTGTGGCCGAGGTTGAGCGACGCCCGCACGCCCGCGTCGCGCTCGTCCGCGGCCACGACGGCGAGCTTCGTGCGCGCGCAGTCCTCGACCACGCGTCGCGAGCGCCGCGAGGTCCGCGGCGACCGCGCGCTCCAGCGGCGCAAGGGAGAGCACGCGCTCCCACAGCTCCCCGCCCGCGATCAGCGCCGTCTTCACGACCTCGGCGTACCCGGCATGCAGCTCCGCGGCCGGCAGCGTCGCGAGCACGGCCGGGTCGGTGATCACCGCCGCCGGCTGGTGGAAGGCACCGACGTAGTTCTTGGCCTCCGGGATGTCGACGCCCGTCTTCCCGCCGTAGGCCGAGTCCACCTGGGCCACGACGGTGGTCGGCACCTGGACGACCGCCACTCCGCGCTGGTAGGTCGCCGCGCAGAACCCCGCCGAGGTCGCCGGCCACGCCGCCCCCGAACGCGAGCAGCGTGTCGCCGCGCTGCATGCCCGCGCGCGCCAGCGCGCGCAGCACGCGCTCGGCCTCGGCGAGGCTCTTGTGGCGCTCGCCGGGCGGCACGGCGATCGTGTCGGCGACCTCGACGGCCTCGGACAGCGCAGCCCAGCAGCGCCTCGCCGTGCAGCGCGAGGGCGCTCTCGTCCGCGACCACGAAACACCGGCCCGGGCCCGGCCACAGCGCGCCGGCGGCGGCGAGCGCGCCGGTGCCGACGTAGACCGGGTGACCCGCGCCCGCGCGCGACCAGAGCATCCGCACGGTGCGCGGCACGCCCGGCCGCGCCAGCGCGAGGGCCGCCTGCGGGGCGGAGTCGACCTCCTTCCCGCCGACCACCACCGCGCGCGCCGAGGCTCTCGTACAGCGGCCGGCGGCGCGCGTACAGCGCGCTCGAACGCCGCCCGGTCGCGGGCCAGCGGGCGGGAGGAGCCCTGGGCACGCGTCCATGCGGTCTCGAGGTCGACGTCCACGTGGATCACGACGTGGTCCGCGAGCGCGGCGCGCACGGCCTCGGTCTCCACGGCGCCGCCGCCGAGCGCGACCACGGCTGGGCCGGGCGCTCCGAGCAGCTCCAGCACGACGTCCTGCTCGCGCTTCCGGAACGCCGCCTCGCCCTCGCGATCGAAGAACTGCGGGATCGGCTCGCCCAGCCGCTCCTCGAGCAGGGCGTCGGCGTCCGCCACCGGCCAGCCGAGGTGCTCGGCCGAGCGGCGCGCGAGCGTCGACTTCCCGGCCGCCATGAAGCCGATCACCACCAGCTTCGGTGACGACGCCTCGCGCGCACGCGCTGCCGCGGCGCCCGAGCTGCCTGCCGCTACCTCCGCCATCCGATTCGTTCCCTGTATGCGTCGAACGCCTGCGAGCACGTCGCTCATGCCGTCGCCGCCGAACTTGTCGCGTGCGGCGCGCGCCAGCTCGAGCGCGAGCATCGCCTCGCCCACGACGCCCGCGGCGGGCACGGTGCAGGAGTCCGTGCGCTCGCGCAGCGCCTCGGCCGGTCGCTTGGTCTCGATGTCCACCGATCGCAGCGGCTTGGTCAAGGTCGGAAGCGGCTTCATCGCGACGCGCGCGACGACCGGGTCGCCCGTCGTCATGCCGCCCTCGATGCCGCCCGCACGGTTGGTCTCGCGCACGTAGCCGCGCTCCTCGCTCCAGAAGATCTCGTCGTGGGCCTGCGAGCCGTCGCGCGACCCCAGGTCGAAGCCGTCGCCGATCTCCACGCCCTTCATCGCGTGGATCGACATCAGCGCGAACGCGATGCGCGCGTCGATGCGCTGGTCCCACGAGACGTGGGAGCCGAGACCCGGGGGCACGCCGTACGCGCGCACCTCGAACACGCCGCCGAGGCTCTCGTTCGCCTTGCGGGCGCGGTCGATCTCGGCCACCATCGCGGCGCTCGCGCCGTCGTCGAGGCACCGCACCGGCGAGGCGTCGACGCCCTCGAAGTCGCCCGCGCCGGCGGGCTCGCCGACCGGAGCCGTGACGCCGCCGATGCGCACCACGTGGCTGTGGACGCTGACGCCGAGCGCTCTCAGGAAGACCTTGGCGAGCGCCCCGGCCGCGACGCGCGCGGCGGTCTCGCGCGCGCTGGCGCGCTCCAGCACGTTGCGGACGTCCGTGAAGCCGTACTTGAGCACGCCGGCCAGGTCCGCGTGCCCCGGGCGCGGCAGGTGCACCTCCTCGACCTCGGCCTCGACCGGCCATGGGCTCATGCGCTCCGCCCAGTTGGCGTGGTCGCGGTTCTCGATCAGGAGCGCCACCGGGCTGCCCAGCGTGCGGCCGTGCCGGATGCCCGCCCACACGTTCGCGCGGTCCGACTCGATCTTCATCCGGCCGCCCCGCCCGTGGCCGAGCTGGCGGCGCGCGAGGTCCGCGTCGATGTCCTCCGGGGCCACCTCGAGGCCTGCGGGCAGGCCCTCGACGACGGCCACCAGGCCGGGGCCGTGGGACTCCCCGGCGGTCGTGAAGCGCAGCGTTGCCATCCGGCTAAGGCTACTTCTCGCCCCCGCGCGACCGGCGCGAGCCGATGGCGGTGCGCGCGGCGGGCTAGAAGCCGATGGCTCGAACGCGCGCGGCGAAGCCCGGTGCGCGGGCCCGTGCGGCACGCTCGGCGCTGGCGCGCGGCACGGCGTGCGGCGCGGCTGGAGGCCTGCTGGAGCTCGAGCTGGAGCTGCTGCTCTCGGGCGCCTTCGGTCTCTTCGACGTTGATCTTCAGCAGCTTCAGGACGTAGGTGACGACCTGGTCGTTCTCGTCGACGGCCTCGAAGCTCTGCTGCTGGTCCTTCTTCATGTAGAGGAAGGTGCAGGTGTCGTCCGGCTCGCAGTTGCCCTCGCCGGTCGTGCCCGACGCCGAGGAGACCAGGAACACCGCGGTCTTGCCGTCGCTCTTGACGCCCATGAAGACGACCACCGGGTTCTCGGAGCTGGGCAGCGCGCGGAACTGCTCGAGGTTCTTCTTGTCGAGGTTGTCGGCCTTGCCGAAGCGGACGTCGACCGTGTACGTGAAGTAGGTGATGGTCGGGCGTCCTGGAGCCGGCGCCGCCGGTGCTCTGGCCCGATCCCGACGTGCTCTGCGGCCGGACGTGCCGGTGCCGGCGGTCGTCCCGGTGCCGGTCGTCGTCCCCGTCCCGGTGGCGCCGGCGGCCGTCGTCGCGCCGCGGCGGCGGTCAGCTGCCCGCTCGAGGCGCCGACCTTGGGCAGGCCCTGGACCTTGAAGGGGTCCTTGGTGTTGAAGCCCTTGAGGCTCTTGCGGATCTCCGAGGACTTGGTGCCCTCGGTGTTGACCACCGGCTCGAAGGCGGAGAGCGATGCCGCCCGTGCCCGTCGCCGGCGCCGTCGGCGGTACGACCGGCGTTGCGCCGGGCTCCGACGAAGCGGGCTGCGACAGCAGCACGGGGATCGCGACGAGCGCGAGGGCGAGGACCGAGGGCGACAGGCCACAGGCGCCGCTCGACGAGGTCCTGGAAGACGTTCCGCAGACTGGCGTTCAACTGGTTCACGGGCTTGTCACCGCCGCGGTCGGAGGGGTCGGGAGTCGTGGAGCCGGCCGATGCCGCCTGCGGAGCAGCCGGGTCGGCGTTCGCCGGGGCCCTGCGGGGTTGCGCCCGCGAACAGGCCCTGGCCGGCGGGCAGCATGTAGCTGGTCGCAAGGATCGTGATCTTGCCGCGGGTCATCGCGAAGCCCTCGACCGTGATCAGGCGTCCCGTGATCGCGAGCTGCCGGTTGCGGTGCGCGACGAGCTCGTCGATGTTGTGGATCAGCTTCTCGAGGGAATAGAACCCGCCTTCGAACTTGTACTCGAAGGGGATCTTCTGGAACTCGGGCGGGGCGACGGTCGCGCTGCCTCCGCTCTCGGTCGCGCCGGTCGCGCCGGTGGCGCCGGTCGCGCCCGCTGGAGCGGCTCCCTGCGGCGCCGGTCGCGCCGCGCCGACGGCGGAGCCGGCGGAGTGGGCGCGGGTGCGGCGGCACTGTCCTCGAGCTTCAGCTCGATGGACCGGAAGTCGACGTTCGCGTCAGCGGCGGCGTGGTTCAGCTGCACGAGCAGCGAGGGGACGTCCTCGTCCGGCGGGACCGCCTTGCCGAGGCGCCCGAGGCTCGCGTACATCCGCGGGAACGAAAGCTGTGCCTGCGCGAAGGTGACCTTCTCCTGCTTGGACTGGTCGAGCTGCTGCTGCGCGGCTGCGATGTCCTTGTCGAGCTTCGCGGCGTCCTTGCGCTTGGGCGAGAGCGCCCATGAACCAGTAGGCGCCGAGCACTCCGACGATCGCGAGACGCGATCAGGATGTACCTGTCACGGCGCGTCATGTTGCTCATTGCGTGCCTCCGGCGGCGGCCGTGGCCTGCCGCCCTGCTGGACGGCGCCCTGTGCCGACGCGACCGGCGCGCCGCGCCGGACGGCACGCCGGCGCCGCTTGCCGCGGCGCGTCCGTCGGCGATCCACCGAACTCCACCAGCAGGTCGAACTTGGTCACGCGCGAGGAGCCGATGCAGTCCTGGACGTCCTGCGTTCTGCTGGCTGGTCTCGGCGGTCGCGCGCCGGGCCCGGCCGGGCGGCCTCGGTCGAGTCCTCCTTGCGGGCCGACTTCGCCAGCTTCACCTCCGTCACGTCGTCGAGATTGCGCATGCGCGTCATCATTCGCGCGACCGCGTGCTGCGAGTAGGTGCAGCCGGTCATCGATGAATGTCGGCGCCGGGGCGTTGTTCCGGAGGTTCGAGAGGTCGCCGCCGGCACCGCCGCCGTCGACCTCGACGTCGGGCGAACCGGTGGCGGCGACGTTCAGGAGGTAGACGTTGCGCGGGATCGCGAGCGACAGCTGGCGCAGCGCGCGCTCCCAGTCGAAGCGGCCGCCGCGTCGAGCGTGGCTGATCTGCTGGTGGCGGGCCTTCTGCATGGCGGCGAACTGGCCGTACGGGCGCAGTGCGTCCGCGACCTGCTTCTCGCCCTGCGTCTGCGCCTGCAGGTCGGCGAGCTGCTCGGTCTTGCCGTTGATGGAGTTCGACAGTCAGCACGAAGGCCAATACGCACACCACGGCGGCGCCGAGGCCGCCCAGCAGCGCGTAGACGCCGACGGTCGTGGGCTTGCCGCTGGAGCCGCGAGCAGCGCCGCGGCGCTGGTCGACGGGAATCAGGTTGATGGCTCTCACGAAGGCACCTCGTCCAGGGCGAGGCCGGTGGCGACGGTCAGCTCGGCGGCGTCGACGCCGTCGAGCGCGCCCGGCCGGACTTCGACCTGACCCATGCTGCGCGGCTGGACAGGCATGCCCAGCTCCTGCTCGAAGTAGGCTGCAAGCCCCTCGATCGCGATGCCCGGGCCGGCCATCACCGTCGTCTCGACGCGGCGGGCCTCGGGAACAGTCGTGTGGTAGTACTCGATCGAGAGCCTGATCTCGTCGGCGATGCGGCTGGCGCCGTGAGCAAGCACCTGCGCGCGCCTCCTCGATGATCTCGCGCTCGCCCTCGAGGCCGTCGATCTCGCGGACGAGGCCGACGTAGCGCAGCCACTCGCGCGAGTGGTCGAGGGTCAGACCGCGGCGCTCGGCGAGCGTTGCGGCCATGGACTCCACGCCGTTCTGCAGCACGCGGTTGAAGACACAGCTCTCGGCGACTCCGATCGCAAGGTTCGTGAGCCCGCCGACGTAGCAGTAGAGCGTTGCGGGGGCCTCCGGCCGCGGTCGCGGTGGCGGTCGCCGTGGCGCGCCTCGCCCTCGTCCTCGGTGTGCAGCGGCTCGATCGGCTGGCCGTCGAGGCCGAGCTCGGGCATCGGCGCGACCTCCGCGGCCGCGAGGACCTCGGCAGCCGGTCCCGGCGGCACGTACAGCGCGCGGATCATCGCGAACGCCGACAGGTCGACGAGCTCGGGCTGCAGGCCGGCCTTGCGCGCCACGGCGAGCAGGTGCTCGACCGTGTCGCGGCGGGCGCCCACGACGACGACGCGCATCTTGCCGCCCTCGCCGTTGTCGATGCGCTCCAGCACGCGGTAGTCCAGCACCGCCTGCTCGAGGGGCATCGGAAGCTCCTCCTGCGCCTGGAAGCGAACGGCGGCCTCCAGCTCTTCGCTCGTTCTTGATCACCGGCAGCTCGAGCACGCGCAACGCGATCTTCTGGCTGGCGACCCCGAGGCGGATCCGCTTGGGCAGATCGTGCTCCTTGAAGAACGCCCTCACGCGGTCCGCGAGCCCGTCGACGTCGACGACCTCGCCCTCGTGGAAGAGGCCCGGGCCGAGCGTCTCGGTCGCTGCCCGCACGAGCGCCGGAGAACTCCCGCTGGAGAACTCCGCGGCTGCGAGGAAGCCGGGCTCGATGTCGAGCCCCACGACCGAACGTGTCTTTGAGTCTAGAAGTCCCATTCCTTGAGATGGCCCGTGTGCAGTCGGATGACCACCACCCGCTCCTGCCCGCGGCCGTTTCGTTCCCGGACCGTTTATCGACGGGAGGCGGGCCTTCCTTTAGAGGTTGCGCAGCGGTCGCAATCTTGCGTTAACACAGCCGCGCAACTCAGGACGAGAGACCGGAGACGTCGACGTACCAGTCGATCAGTCCCGTCCCGAAAAGCAGCGCGAGGATGCCGCCGAGCGCGAGGAAGGGCGCGAACGGCACGCCCTGCTTGCGGGCGGCCGAGCCGCGCGCGGCCACGATCGCCAATGCCGACCAGCGCGCCCGCCGCGAATCCGATGAACAGCGCGGGGCCGACCAGGCGCGCCGAGGAACAACCCCATCACGGCGGCAAGCTTCACGTCGCCCATGCCCATGCCGGCGGGATACGCGATCGCCGTGACGAGCAGCAGCCCGCCCGCGGCGGCGCCGGCGATCAGGTTCTCGGGCAGCCGGCTCGGGTCCGCGATCGTCCACAGCACGAGCGCCAGCAGCGCGCCCGCGGCCATCAGCCGGTTGGGAATGATCCGCTGCTCCAGGTCGGTTGCGGCCGCCGCCACGAGCACCACGGCCAGCGCGAGCGCCGGCCACAGCGCCGCCTCGCGGCCGAACTTGACGCCCAGCACCACGAACAGCGCGGCGGTCACTGCCTCGACCAGCGGGTAGCGCAGCGGGATGGCCGCGCCGCAGTCGCGGCAGCGCCCGCGCAGCAGCACCCATGACACGATCGGGATGTTGTCGCGCGAACGGATCGTGTTCCCGCACCCGATGCAGCGCGAGCGCGGCTTCACGATGGACTCGCGCCGCGGCAGCCGGTACGCGAGCACGTTCACGAAGCTCCCGAAGGCAGCGCCGCACATGCCGAGCAGGACGAGCTCGCCCGTGCTCGCCTGCATGGCTACCAGACGCCGCCGGCCTTGCAGCCGCCGGTGTTCGCCGGAGTGCACGTCCGCTGGATCGTTCCCGTGGTCGTGCGGTGGATCCTGAACGTGACGGGCGCGGTCGAGGTGGACGACGTCGTCACCTCGTACTCGTTGCTGGTCGCGATCGTGACCGTGAGGTTGTTGGCGTCCTTGAGTGAGCTCTGCTGCTGCTCGAGCTCCGTCCTCGTCGCGCCGGCGTAGGTCTTGTTCTCCAAGTAGTAGGACTCCATCGCGGTCTCTGCGGAGCGCACGTGAACCTTCGCGTCCGCGTCGTGGGCCTTGTTCTGCTGGCTCGCGAACGCGGCGATCGCGATCGCCGCAAGGATCCCGATGATGATCAGGACGACGAGCAGCTCGATCAGCGAGAGTCCGCGCTCCTCTCTCGAAAGGCGCGCGGCCGCGGTTCTTATGCGCGATCCGGGCATCGGACTGACTATCGGTTGGGCGGGCAGGTGCCTTGACCGGGCGGGCGTGGCGATGCAAGCCGGGGAACGAAAAGGGCGGGCCCGTGGGCCCGCCCTTCATCGACGCTTGCAGCTTTTCCTGGATCTACCAGGTGCCGCCGCTGGTCGCCGAGCAGCCACCCTTGTCGGCCGTACCGGTGGCACACGTACGAGACGTGGTGCCTCCAGATGCGCGCGACAGGGTGAAGGTCGCCGCGTTCGAGTCACGGTTGGACGTGACCACGACCTGGTAGCTGTTGGCACCCGAGCTGACCGCCAGGCGCGAGCCTGCGTCGTTCAGCGTGGGCTCGATCGACCGCAGCGCTGCGAGCGAGCAGGACCCGTACGCACCGTTGTTGTCGGTCGCGCAGGTCTCGAACGCCTCGGCCGCCGTGACTGCCGTGGACTTCGCCTCGGCGTCGTTACCCTTGCTCCGCTGGTTCAGGAACGAGGGGATGGCGATCGCAGCAAGGATGCCGATGATCAGAATCACGACCAAGAGCTCGATCAGGGTGAAACCCTTCTCGCTCTCGGCGCGCTCGCGGAGTTTCCGCAACATGAACTTCCTCCTATTGGGGGGCTGTACTTCAGCCCAGACCTGGCGTCCACCTCCGGCATGGGGGCAGGCGCCGAGCCTGGACCTGACGATCGATGTATCGACGGCTGGTGGCAGTCCTTTAGTCCTTGGCGCGCGTCTGGACGGCGTTTCTCAGCCGCCGTGGACGTCTGGCTCAGCTATGTGGGACGCGCGGCCAGCGACCGCGACGCCAGCGCCGCGCGGGCCCTGCTGAGACTCGGCAAGGCATGTGTGAGCCGCTCGCGCATCCTGCGCCCGAGCGCCGGGCTGTAGAGGTGCACGGCCATGAACGCCAGGATCGGCAGCGACCATGCGAGGTACACGACGCAGTGGGTCGTGTAGGCCGGGATCGAGGTGGATATGTCCGCCAGCCGCGTCTGGAGCAGGAACGCGAACGAGACGAACCCCGCGACCACCGGGACGCCGCGCACCGTCAGCGCCTCCCAGGCCAGGAACGCGAACAGGAACGGCAGGTGGTAATAGGGATTGTCGAACGGATCGAGGACGCAGCGCAACAGCAGGGCGAAGGCGAGGATCAGCAGCGGATCGGTCGCGGCCAGGCGCGTCCGCCGCAGTATCAGCGGCAGCGTGAGGAGCAGCGCAAGGATCACGATCAGCTTCTTGGCGATCGCGGCCACGAACGGCGGCACCGGCCGGACGCGGATGACGCTCCGTCCGTCCACCGGCCGGATGTGAACCGACTTGGCGGGGGTGACCGGGTACCAGATGCTGTACGGGCTCGCGGGCTGCCAGCTCGTCACCGGAATGCTGCCGGCGCGGTCCTGGGCGTCGACGTAGCTGCCCGGATCGCTGAGGAAGAACGGGGCAACCACCGCCAGGCCCGTGATCACGAGCGCGGCGGCGAATCTCCGTCGCGGCAGCCGGTAGACGAACACCGCAACCACCATCGGGCCGACGATCACCAGCGCCCACTGCTTGGTGGTGAGGGCGAGCGCGAACAGGACCCCCGCAAGGACTCCCCTGCGCCCCATGGCCGCGATCATCGCGCCGGTGCAGAGCGCCGCTCCCAGCATCTCCTCGGGATGGCCATAGCGCAGGGCCTTCACGACGAGCGGGTTTGCGACGAGCAGCACGGCCGCGATCGCACACGCATACAGCGGCTGCCCGGCGCGCCGCATCATGCGCGCGACGACGACGGCGAGGACGACCGACGCCAGCAGGCAGGCGACGGCTCCCCAGTGGTAGCGATCGAGCATCGACGCGTCGCCGAGATTCGCGGCGAGCACGAACGGCACCCGCGCAAGCAGCGCGAACGGGCCCATCAGGGCATGGGTCGTGAAGAACTCGTGGACGCTGCCGCGAGTCAGCGCTTCGAACGCCGGAGCGGCATCGGCCTCGTAGTCCCCGAGCGAGCCGTAGTGGAGGCTCATGCCGACGGCCAGTCCGGTCAGAGCGCCGAATCCAGCGATGTTGAACAGTCGCCGCGTCACGCGCCTTGCTCCGGGGGGAGGGCTAGCGGATGTTGTCGTAGAGCTGGAAGAGCGGCAGGTACATCGAGATCACGATGAACCCGACGATGCCGCCGACCACCAGGATCATGACCGGCTCGAGGATCGACGTCAGCGCCTTGATCACGGCGGCCACCTCGTCCTCGTAGAAGTCGGCGACCTTGCTGAGCATGCCGTCCAGGTTTCCGGTCTCCTCGCCGATGCCGACCATGTGGGCGACCATCGACGGGAACAAGGGGCTCGCGCGCAGCGGCTCGGAAATCGTCCCACCTCGCTGCACCGAGATCTTGACGTCGTCCATCGCCTTCTCGAGGTGCGAGTTGCCGGCGGTCTTGGCGGTGATGTCGATCGCCTGCAGCAGCGGCACGCCGCTGTGCACGAGGCCGGCGAAGGTGCGCGACCAGCGAGCCAGCCCGATCTTGAGGATCACGTCCCCGATCTTGGCGGGGATCCTCATCTTGATGGCGTCCCACTGCCAGCGGCCCCATTTGGTCTTCTTCCACTTCCGGAAGCCGATCACGGTTCCGACGGTGGCGATCAGGAAGACGTACCACTGCCCGCGCAGCGCGTTCGAGGCACCGACGCTGATCTGGGTGATCATGGGCAGCTTGCCGTGGAAGTCCTTGAACACGTCCTCGAACACGGGGATCAGGAAGGTCACCAGCGCGAGCAGCGTGACCAGCGCGAAGAGGCCGATCATCATCGGGTATGCCATCGCCGCCTTGACCTGGCGGCGCAGGGAGTCCGCCTTCTCCATCTGGTCGGCGATGCGCTCGAGCGCCTCCTCGAGCATTCCCGCGGTCTCACCCGTGCGGGTCATGGCGATGTAAAGGTCGTCAAAGGTGTCCGGGTGCCGCTCGAGCGAGTCCGACATCGAGATACCGGCCTCGATGTCCTGGCGCACTTCGGCGAGGATCTCTTTGAGCTTCTCGTTCTCGGTCTGCTCCTCGAGCACGTGGAACGCGCGCAGGATCGACACGCCCGCGGCGACCATCGTCGCGAGCTGGCGCGTCATGACCGTCAGCTCGTGCGGCTTGATGCGGCGGAACCGGTCGAATAGGTCCTTGTTGGTGAGAGTGGTCTTCTCCTCGACGATGTCGAGGACGATCAGCCCGCGGCCGCGCAGCTGATCGGTGACGGACTGCTTCGACTCCGCCTCGAGCTCGCCCTTGGCCGGCACGCCGGCAAGGTCGACCGCCTTGAATGTGAACGTCGCCATCTTGAGACCTCCGTGCCTACGCGGCCTTCACGCCCAGGCCCATCAGCCTGCGCAGCTCCTCAGGGGTGCTCGAGCGAGACTCCGCCAGCTCCCGCGTGATCTTGCCGGCGCGCACGAGCTGGGCCAGCGAAGCGTCCATCGGGAGCATGCCCTGCGCGCTACCGGTCTGCAGGACGGAGTGGATCTGGTGCGTCTTGCCCTCGCGGATCAGGTTTCGCACGGCCGGGGTCAGCACCAGCACCTCGCAGGCCGCCACGCGGCTCGAGCCGTCGGCGGTCGGCAGCAGCTGCTGGGTCATGATCCCCTGCAGCGCGACCGACAGCTGCACGCGCACCTGCTGCTGCTGGTGCGGCGGGAACACGTCGATGATGCGGTCGATCGTCTGCGCCGTGTCCTGCGTGTGCAGTGTGGCGAACACGAGGTGACCGGTCTCGGCGGCCGTCAGCGCGGTCGAGATCGTCTCGAGGTCGCGCATCTCGCCGACGAGGATCACGTCCGGGTCCTGGCGCAGCGCGGCCTTCAGTCCGAGCGAGAAGCTCTGCGCGTCGTTGCCGATCTCGCGCTGGTTCACCACGCAGTTCTGGTGGCGGTGCAGGAACTCGATCGGGTCCTCGATCGTGAGGATGTGCTCGCGCCGCTGCTTGTTGATCTCGTCGATCATGGCGGCCAGCGAAGTTGACTTGCCGGAGCCCGTGGGACCCGTCACGAGCACGAACCCGCGCGGCTTCTTGATGATGTCGTGGATCACCGGCGGCAGCCCGAGCTCGTCAACGGACTTGATCTCGGCGGGGATCAGCCGGAACGCGCCGCCGATCGAGGCCCGCTGCATGTACGCGTTCACCCTGAAGCGCCCGTACCTGGGAACCGAGTACGAGAAGTCGACCTGCCAGTCCTCTTCCAGCTTCTTGCGCTGGTCGTTGGACAGGATCCCGTACATGATGTCCCGGGTGTCCTTGGACCCCAGCGCCGGGTAGTTGTCGAGCGCCCGCAGCTCACCGCGCACGCGCACCATGGGCGGCGTGCCGACGGTCAGGTGGAGGTCCGACGCCTTGTGATCTACAACTTCTCTGAGGACTTCTGCGAAATCGATTTCCATGTCTCTCCCTTATTCGGCAGTCATGGCCGAACCCGTTACCCTCGACACTTCCTGGATCGTGGTGATTCCCATGCGGAACTTGTCGACGCCGTCCTGCTGGAGCGGGCGCATGCCCTGCTCCATGGCGAGGTCGCGGATCTGGTCGGCCGATGCCCGCTCGATCACGAGCTCGCGGATCTCCTTGGAGACGGTCATCGCCTCGTAGAGGCCGACGCGTCCCTTGTAGCCGGAGAAGCCACAGCGCTTGCAGCCCTTGGCCTGGTAGGACTCGACGTCGTGATCGATGTCGAAGTTGAGCAGGGTCTCCGCGCGGATCGTGACACGGCTCCTTGCAGTGCGAGCAGAGCAGTCGCGCGAGGCGCTGTGAGACGACGCAGTCGAGCGCCGAAGCGGTCAGGAAAGGCTCGATGCCCATCTCCGTCAGACGCGACACGGCGGTCGGCGCGTCGTTCGTGTGCAGCGTGGAGAGCACGAGGTGCCCGGTCAGCGCCGACTCGATCGCGATCTGCGCGGTCTCCTTGTCGCGGATCTCTCCGACCATGATCACGTCGGGGTCCGAGCGCACGATCGAGCGCAGTCCCGCGGAGAACGTGAGCCCCGCCTTCAGGTTCACCTGCACCTGGGTGAGGCCGGGGATCTGGTACTCGACGGGGTCCTCGATCGTGATGATGTTGCGCTCCGGGGCGTTGATCTGGTTGAGCGCCGCGTAGAGGCTCGTCGTCTTGCCCGAGCCGGTCGGGCCCGTCACGAAGGTGGCGCCGTACGCGCGGGTGAAGGAGTTGCGGAAGCGGCTCAGCGTGTCGTCCTGCATGCCCAGGCGGTCGAGGCCGATCAGCGCCTGCTCCTTGTCGAGAATTCGCAACACCACTTTTTCGCCCTTCACGGAGGGCAGCGAGGCCATGCGGATGTCGACGGGATGGCCGCCCACGTTCAGGCCGACACGGCCGTCCTGCGGGAGGCGCTTCTCGGCGATGTCGAGGCTCGCCATGATCTTCAGGCGCGACGTCACGCCGGCGACCATGCGGCGCGGCACGGTGGTGGCGTCGTGGAGGATGCCGTCCACGCGGTAGCGCACCCGCATGTCCTTGCCCTCCGGCTCGAAGTGGATGTCCGAGGCGCCCTCGTCGATGCCCTTCGCGATCACGCCGTTGACGAGCTTGATCACCGGTGCGTCGCCGGCGGACTCGCGGATCTCGGTGATCTCGCCGGCCGCGAGGCCCTCCTCCTCGTCCTCCTCGATCGCCTCCGCGATCGACGAGTCGAGCTTGGTCGCGTTCGAGACTGCCGACTCGATGTCCTCCGTCGACGCGACCGCGGGCCGCACGTCGAGGCCCGTCATGATCGAGATGTCGTCGACCGCGCGCACGTTGGTGGGGTCGGACATCGCGACCAGCAGGGTCTCGTCGCCGACGAAGGCGACCGGGATCGCGCCGTAGCGCTTGGCCGCCTGGCTCGGGATCAGGTTCATCGCGCCGAGATCGATCTCGAACGCGTTGAGGTCGAGGTGGTCGAGCCCGAAGCGCTCCGACGTGGCGCGGGCGAGCTGGTCGCTCGTGATCGCCTGCGACTGCAGCAGCACGTGTTCCGGAGTCATGCCGTTGGAGCGGGCCTCGGCGATCGCCTTGTCGACCTGCTCCTGGCTCGCGTAGCCGAGCTCCACGATGTGATCGGTGATGAAACGCCCCGAGCCGCCCCGGCGGCGCGGAGGTGTGAGACCCGGCCGGTCGCCGCCCGGGCGACCGCCCGACGGGCCTCCCGGCGGGGGGCCTTCGGAGCCGTGGGTGGAGAAGCCTTCGACGGCCTGTTCGCCGGACACGGGCTCACCGGACACGGTTTCACCGGGCACGGCGGCGCCCGGCTCGCCCTCGAGCGCGCCGTTCACCGGCTGGACCGGCGGGTTCCCCTGCCCCTCGGTATCAGGACCGTCTGGGACCGGCCTCAGGATGGGATGTGTGTCAGTTCGTTCCGTCTGTTGCGCCACTTCTCATAGCCCCGAGCGGCGCATGCATCCCAGTCCAAAGACGGAAGCTCGCCGCTCCTTGGTGGACCAGGACGTCGATTCCGTCAGCGCAACGCAGGCCGCGTGCCAGAGCGGCACGCACCAGCGGGGTCGCGGTCCTGACGGTAGACGAGATCCACCACGATTAACCGATCGCTCAATTCATCGGCCAATAGCGGTAGCTCCTTGATGGCGTGCGGATCTTCAGTCGCGCTGGGGTGTGAGCCGGACTCAACATCCCGACCGAGGTGGCGTTCACCAGCAGATCGATTCGCTTCGAGAGCAGGGGTTCGCGGCGGCCGCGAGATCGGTGGCTCCGGCGGCCACTGAGAGGTCGCTCACCAGCGCTGCGGCGCGCTCCGGGTGGCGATTCCAGACCTCCACGCGCGCCGCGCCGGCCTGCAGCAGGGCGAACACCACGGCCCGCCCGGCCCCGCCGGCGCCCAGCACCAGTGCCCGCAGGCCCCCGGCGCCTCGGGCGCCCGCTCGCGCAGGGCGGTGAGGAAGCCCGTCCACGTCGGTGTTGCTCGGCGTGCACGGCGCCGTCCTCGAAGACGAGCGTGTTGGCGGCGCCCGACCGCGCGTGCCACCGGAGTCGCGGTGTCGGCGGCCTCGAGCGCGCGCAGCTTGTGCGGGATCGTGACGTTCGCGCCGCGGAAACCCTCGGCGGGCAGCGCGCGCACGAGCTCCTCGAAGCGCTCGGGCTCCACGTCGATCGCCTCGTAGCGCCAGTCATCGAGGCCCAGCTCCCGGAAGGCGGCGTTGTGCATCGCCGGGGAGCGGCTGTGCCCGACCGGGTGGCCGAGTACCGCAACCCGCGTCACGGCTGCCGTGCCGAAGGCGGGGATCCGCACGGTTGATGCATTTTCCCCCCTATCAGGGGGAAAATCGAACACTGAAGTCTGTTCAGGCCGGGAATCACCATCAGCACTTGGTGGGAGAGTTTCCGCCCGCGGCGTCGCGGGCCTCGTTGTAGCGCTGCCGGTCGCGCTCGAACTCGGCCGCAGGTCGACGAGAAGGCGTGCTCGCCGCAGGTGCCCGGCTTCACCACGTAGTAGAGGTAGCCGACGCGCGCCGGCCGCGCCGCGGCCTGCAGCGAGGCCAGCCCGGGGTTGCCGATCGGGCCGGGCGGCAGGCCCGCGTTGGTGCGCGTGTTGTAGGGGGAGTCGAGCGCCAGCTGGCTCTGCGTGAGCGGCCGCTGCCAGTTCCCCGTCGCGTAGCGCGTCGTCGCGTCGATGCCGAGCGGGATGCCCTGCTTGAGGCGGTTGTAGATCACGGCCGCGACCAGCTTGCGCTCGCGCGGCTGCTGGGCCTCGCGCTCGACCATGGAGGCGATCGTGACGACGTCGAACGTGGTCAGGTTCTTGCGGCGCGCGTAGGACTGGTCGACCTGCGCGAGGTTGTCGTCGAACGCCGCGACCTGGCGGCGCACCAGGGCCGGCGCCGAAGCTCCGCTGCGCAGCTCGTAGGTGGCGGGGAACAGGAAGCCCTCCAGGCTGGCGGCGTCCTTCGGCAGCCCGTACCTGCGCGACCCGGCCAGGGACGTGTCGCCGCTCGCGCGCACGTAGTCGCCGGTCACGCCGGCGCGGCCCGCCAGCGGCGCGACCTCGCGCCGGCTGAGCCCCTCCGGGATCGTGAGCTGGATGATCTGGCGCGACGGTCCCTTCACCAGGCGGTCGATCGCATCCCCGTACGACATGTCCCGGCGCAGCTCGTAGACGCCGGGCTTCAGGTCGCCGCGGTCGCCGCCGAGCGTCGCCCTCAGCTCGAACAGCGTCGCGTTCGAGACCACGTCGCGATCGGCCAGGATGTCGGCGATCTCCCCGACCCCGGCCTGCTTGGGAATCGAAACCCGCACCGGCTCGCCGCCGTCGCCCTTGAACGGCTGGAACAGCGCGAGCACGAATGCGATCGCCGCGACCGCGACCGCGCCGGCCACGATGCGCCGCGTCAAGTCTGCGCCTCAGATAGCCCTGCAGCAGGTGGGCCGCGGCGCGTGAGTCCTCGGAGGACCGTCCGGGCGTGCGTTTGCGGGCGAGCTTCGGTCGTGAAGCGCTCGTCCCAGGTCTCCACGGGAACCCTCACCCGCTCGGAGAGTTTCGCGACGAAGTCGCGCACCTCGGCCGCCTGTGGCTCCTCCGTGCCGGACAGGCTGACCGGGAGGCCCACCAGCACCGTGGCGGCATCCTGCGCCTCGACGATGCGGGCGATCCGCTCCAGACCCGGCCGCGGAGCCGGGGTCGGCGACGCCCTCGAGGGGAGTCGCGAGGGTGCCCGTCGGGGTCGCTGATCGCGCAGCCGCAGCGGGCACTGCCGTAGTCGAGCGCGAGGACGCGGG
>CAWGVJ010000011.1:0-92975 GCA_963826005.1 uncultured Solirubrobacterales bacterium
TGCCGGGCCCGCTTGCGGCGAGCGCGGTCTGCTCGTCGAGCATCGGGTCGTTCGGGGCCAGGGACCGCTGCTGGATGTAGTCGCGCTCGACGTAGTCGACGTCGGGGTGCTTCTCGAGGCGCTTCCGCAGCACGAAGCGCAAGGCCCGACCGTGGCCTGACCGCTGCGGCGCGGATGTGCGCGAGCCGCTTGTGGATCTTCGCGCCCAGCTTCTTGAGCACGGCGCGCTGCCGGTCGGAGGAGACCTTCTTCTCGAACCCGACGATCAGCTGCCGGACACGGACTTGGCGGCTGCGGTGGCCGGCGCACGCGCGTCCGCCGTGCTCGCAGAGCCGAGCACCGCGAGACCAGCGAGCAGGACCAGGGCTCCGCGACGCATGACGGTGTGGACTCTGCTCGCAAGCACTCGAGCGCGCAAGGGTATGAGCACCACGGTCGGGAGCGGCGCGCACGAAGACGAGCATCACGACGCCAGGCCCTCGCAGTCGCCCATCCGATCCAAGCTGCGCCGAGGACCAGCGCCAGGCCGATCCAAACGGGCAAGGCAAAGCGGCGCTTTCCCAGCACGTAGGCGACCACCGCCTTGCTGACCGTGTTGGTGGACAGGGCCGCGAGCGCCGCGAAGGCCGCGTCGTCGGCGGACAGCCTGCCCCCGGCGACGAGGGACGACACCCGAGACCGCCGCCGACTGCGAATCGGCGAAACCGGCCACCGCGGCGCCGACTGTGACGCCGGTCCTCCCGAAGGCCTGGTTCAGCGCGCCGGCGACGACCAGGACGACGGATACCGTGGCCGCGAGGATCAGGGCCGTCCGGAGGTCGAACGCGCGCCCGCTGCCGATTCCTCCGGGATCGGGCATGCGCACGACGCGGAGGCCCACGACAATGCTGTAACCGGCGGCCGCGATGCCGGCCAGGGCAAGTGGCAAGGCCGTCTTCTCGAGCGTCTCGACGCTCGTCGCCCCGAGCACGATCGCGAGCAGGATGATCGTCCCGACGGTCGAGACGACGGCCGCCCCGACCGCCGCGCGACGCAGCTTCGGCTCACGCACGGCGAGCGAGCCCATCGTGCCCACCGTCGCGGTGGCCGACACGAACCCAGAGACGAAGCCGCTCACCAGCAAGCCGTAGCGCACGCCGATGAGGCGCGTCAGGACGTACCCGATTCCCTGTACGGCCATCACGATCACCACGATCCGCCAGACCACGAGCGGGTTGAGAGCGTCATTCGGCCCGACCCCCTCGTTCGGCAGCAGCGGCAGGACGATCAACGTGGCGGCCGCGAAGAGCAACGCGTCGTGGACCTCGGCCTCGGTGAGCGTCACGCTGACCAGGCGATGCAGGCGGTCGCGGTGTGCAAGGACCAGCGCAACCGCGACGCCGGCAGCCGCTGCCAGCGCCGCATCACGCTGCGCGAGCGCGCCGAGCAGGAACGCGACCATCAGCGCTATCTCCGTCGTGATCCCGACGTCCTCGTCCCGGCTGCGAAGGTAACCCACGACCGCGACGAGACCCACGAACGCCCCGGCCACCGCCAGCATCGCGGTGCCGCCCGCCCGCAGCGAAAGCGCGCCCAGGACCGCTACCAAGGCAAACGTTCGGACGCCGGCCGCTCCGCGTGCACGCTGGCGCGCCATCCGGCGCTCGCGTTCCACGCCGAGCATGAGACCCAGCCCCAGTGCAACCGCCAATGGGAGTAGCTCGTCGGTCATATCGCGGAGACCTCGATCACCGGGAGCATCACACTTAGCGGCGTGACACTAGGATCCGGATGTGACGACGCACGCGTATGGGGCGCAGGTGAGCTGGGAGCCGGCAGCGCCGCGGCTGCGGCCGCTGCGGCTCCTGGTCTCGTGGGCGATCGCCGCCGCGTCGCTCTACGTCGCGGCGGGCATCGTCCCGGGCGTCACGCTCGAGCAGCCCGGCCGCCGCGTTCGTCGTCGCGGCCGTGATCGCGGTCCTCAACGCGGTCCTGCCGCCGGTCGTCGCCGCGCTGCGGCTGCCCGTTCATGCTCGCGCTCGGCTTCCTGCTCGTGCTGCTCGTCGACGCGCTCGCTGCTGGTGCTCGCCGACGACGCTGCTGCCGGACGACATCAGCGTCGACTCCTTCGGCGACGCGCTGCTCGCCGTCGCTCGTGATGGCGGCCGTCTCGATCGTGCTCCAGGTGATCTCGGGCACGAACGACGACGACGAGTACACGCTGCGCGTCGTCAAGCGCGTCGCCCGCCGCCAGGGCGCGCGAGGACGCGCACCGACGTGCCCGGGATCATCTTCCTCGAGATCGACGGGCTCGCGCTGCCGGTGCTGCGGCGCGCGATGCGCGACGGCAGCGCGCCGAACATGGCGCGCTGGCTCGCCGAGGACGGCTACCGGCTCGTCGAGTGGGAGACCGACCTGTCCTCGCAGACCGGCGCCAGCCAGGCCGGGATCCTGCTCGGCTCGAACGAGGACATCCCGGCGTTCCGCTGGGTCGAGAAGGAGACGGGCCGATGATGACCTGCTCGGCGCCGGCCGACTGCGCCGAGATCGAGCGGCGCCACGCGACCGGCATCGGCCTGCTCGTCGAACGGCGGCGCGAGCCGCGGCAACCTGCTCTCCGGCGAGGCCGACGAGGTGATCCTCACCGTCAGCCGGATGGACGCGGAGAAGCGCGCGAACCCCGGCTACCGCGCGTTCTTCGCCAACGGCTTCAACGTCACGCGCGCGCTGGTGCTGTTCGTCTGGGAGGTCGTGCTCGAGTGGACGCGCCGCGATCCGCGCGGCGCCGGCGCGACGTGCGGCCGCGCGGCCACCGCGGCGGGATCTACCCGTTCCTGCGCGCCGCGATGTGCGTGGTCGTGCGCGACCTCGATCGTCTTCGGCGTGCTCACCGACATGATGCGCGGCCGGCCCGCCGTGTACGCGACGTTCTCGAGCTACGACGAGGTCGCCCACCACTCCGGGCTGCGAGCGCGCCGACACGCTGGAGGCGCTGCGCAAGCTCGACCAGCAGTTCGGCCGCATCGAGCGGGCGCGCCGCGTACGCGCCGCGGCCGTACGAGATCGTCGTGCTCTCCGACCACGGGCAGACGCAGGGCGCGACCTTCAAGCAGCGCAACGGCTACGGGCTCGACGAGCTCGTCGAGCGCTCGCTCTCGCGCGGCGAGGTCGACGACTCGGCTGGGCGGCGACGAGCAGAACGCGATGGTCGGACACGCCGTCGGCGAGGCGACCGGCCGCAAGCGCGGCGCAAGCCGCGCGAAGAACGACGTGTCGGACCGCGACGTCGTCGTGCTCGGCTCCGGCAACCTCGGCCTGGTCTACCTGATGGAGGAGACGCGCCGGCTGACGCTCGAGGAGATCGACGAGCGCCACCCCGGGCTGATCCCCGCGCTGCGCGAGCACCCGCACGTCGGCTGGCTGCTGGTGCGCTCGGCCGAGCACGGCGCGGTCGTGCTCGGGCCCGGACGGCGCGCACTACCTCGCCGACGGGCCGGGTCGAGGGCGAGGATCCGCTCGCCGCCGTTCTCGCCGACGCGCCGCGACCACCTGCTGCGCACCGACGGCTTCGCGCACGTCGCCGACATCATGGTCGGCAGCTTCTACGACCCGGAGCTCGACGAGGGCTGCGCGTTCGAGGAGCTGATCTCCTTCCACGGCGGCCTCGGCGGCCCGCAGACGCGGCCGTTCATCCTGCACCCCGCGCACCTCCACGCGCCCGACGGAGCCGATCGTCGGCGCCGCCGCCGTGCACGGGGTGCTCACCGGCTGGCGCCAGCTGCTCCAGGGCGCGCCGGCCCCGGCCGCAGCGCCCACCGCCGCGGTCGCTCCTAGGATCGGCCGGCATGGTCGACCGGCCCGATGAAACCGGCGTCGTCGGCGAGCCGCGCTGGCACATGGCGGGTGCCGTCGTGGCCGCCCTGGTGCTGATGGTCCTGCTGCCCGACGGCGAGCGCATCGGGCCCGCCCTGGCTGCTCCCGCTCCTCGCGGGCCTGCTGCTGGTCGCGCTGATCGCCGGCGACCCGGGGGCGATCGATCGTCGCTCGAACGGGCTGCGGGTGATCTCGATCGCGCTGGTGTTCGTCTTGGTGGCGAGCTCGCTGTGGGCGACCGCCCGGCTGGTCGACGTCCTGATCAATGGTGGACAGCGAGACGAACTCGGCCGGCGAGCTGCTGGCGGCGGGGACGACCGTCTGGGTCTCCAACTGCCTCGCCTTCGCGCTGCTCTACTGGGAGCTCGACAGCGGCGGCGCCGCGGCGCGTGCGCACCGGCCTGCCGGACCATCCCGACTTCGCCTTCCCGCAGCAGCTGAACCCGACGTCGCGCCCGCGGCTGGCGCCCCCGCTTCGTCGATTACCTGTACCTGGGTTTCACGAACGCGACGGCGTTCAGCCCGACCGACGCGATGCCGCTCGCACCCTGGGCCAAGCTCGCGATGATCGTGCAGTCGCTGATCTCGCTCGCGCTCCTCGGCCTCGTGATCGCCCGTGCGGTGAACGTGTTCACGTGAGCGACGTCGCGACCGGATCCTCAACCTCGTCGCCGCGATCGCCTTCACGATCGGGGGCAGCCTGTTCGCGCTGGGCGCCGCGCTTTCGGAGCTGGGATCCGCCGACCCGACCGCGCCCGCCTGCGTCTACTTCGCCGGCGGCCTGTTCTTCAATACGGGCGGCTACGCGACCGTGCTGCAGGCCCTCAACCCGCCCGGCACGCGATCGCTGGCGCTGGTGGGCGTGGGAGACCGGCCGCGTCGAGTGGGTGAGCGCGGCGCTGCTGTTCGCGGGCACGATCGTGTTCGGCGTGAACCTGGCGGACTCGTTCATCCAGGGTCTAACCGCCAAGCAAACGAACCGGCTGATCTGGGCGCCCGACATGATCGGCTGCGCCCTGTTCATCGTTTCGGGGCACCTCGCGCTCGCGCAGATCTGCCGCCGGCGCATCTGCTGGAAGCCGCGCGTGCTCGATTGGTGGGTCGCAGTGCTGAACCAGGTCGGCTCCTACCTCTTCCTGATCTCCGCGCTGGCCTCGTTCACGAACCCGCAGACATCGAACGTGGTGAACGAGGCGATCGCCAACTGGGGCACGTTCGCGGGCGCCCTGTGCTTCGCGATCGGAGGGGTCGTCCAGGGCTCCGGAAGCGTGCACCGCCGCGCAGCGCCTGCCGGCGCCGCTGCCGAAGGCGCCTAACCAGCAGCCGGAGCCGGGCCCGGCTCCGGTGGGCTTCCCGGCCCAGCCGAGGGCGGGCTTCCCGCTTCGGCCTCCGCGGCCGCGTCCTCCTGCGCGCGGGCCCGAGCCAGGTCGGCCGAGATGCGCACGACGGCGGAGGTCAGCGGGGCCGCGAGCACGAGGCCGATCGTCCCGAACAGGCAGCCGCCCGCGATCGTGACGATCAGGACCGAGAGCGGATGGATGCCGAGCGTGGCCCCGTACGCGATCGGCTGGATCATCTGCTGGAGGACGCCGTTGGCGAGCAGCGCGATCACGGCCATCGCGATCGCCGCGTCGGAGCCCTCCGATCCGAGTGCGATCAGCACCGTGACCGCGCCCGCGGTCCAGGCGCCGAGGTACGGGATGTACGCGCCGGCGAAGTTAATGACCGCGATCGATCCCGCCATCGGTACGCCGACCACGAGCGCGCCGAGGCCGATCACGATGCCGTTGAAGGCGGCCACGGCCGTCACGCCCGCGAAGTAGCCGCGCATGGCACCGGCCGTGCGCCCGAAGATCGTGCCCGCGACCGGCGGCGGTACTCCCATGTGGCGCTCTGCCCAATCCCTGATCTGCGGCCCGTCCTTCAGCAGGAAGAAGAGGCTGAGCAAGGTGAAGGCAAGGAACATCGCGAGCGAGGCGAGTGCGCCGATGCCGGTCTTCGAGACCGTTGAGCAACGCGTGGAAGCCGTCGCTGGTGGACGAGCTCGCGTCGTCGTTGGCGCTCTTGGCCGTGTCCGTGTTCACGCCGAGGTCCTTGAGCCAGCCCTGGATCTTGTCGGCGGCGTCCTGGAGATGGCCGGTCAGGTTTCCGCTCTCGCTGGTGATGCCGTTCAGGATCACCACCCCGAACAGCACGCCGAGCACGACGATCAGCAGGAACACGAGCACCGTGGCCAGCCGCACGCGGAACACGCCGCTCGCTCCAGGTAGCCGACGAGCGGCGACAGCACCGCCGCGAGGATCCCGGCGACGACCACCGGTATGACGATCGTCTGCGTGAGCGCGAGCAGCCAGATCGCGCCGCCGAGGAGCAGCGTGACGCCCACCAGCAGCCACGCCGCGAAACCCAGGTCGCGCAGCCACGCTCGGGGCCGTGAACACGCCCGCCAGCGCGCCGGGCTCGATCTCGACGACCTCGGTCTCGTCGCGGCCCTCGCGCCCGTCGCCTGTCGCTCCTGCCGTCGCAGGCGGCCCGCGGATCCGCGGGCTCACTTGGAACTACCCATGGCGCTCGGACTCCTGCAGCCTCGCGTATCCATGCATTTCCCGAGGTATCTTCGTCCGGACGCCGGTCGTTATCGTCTCAGAGGTGCGCGGATCTCTCGCTGCGCGATCGCAGGCACCTGATCATGGCGGGCATCCTGGCGATCCTCTCGGCGACGGAGACGCTCTGTGAGCGTCGAGACACTCGTACTGGCGCTGGCGAGCGCGGTCCGCCCCACGCAGCTGGCCGCCGTCTACGCGCTGCTCGGGACGCCCAGGCCGCGGCGGCTGCTGACCGCCTACATCCTCGCGGGACTGACCTTCAGCCTGGTGACCGGGATGGTCGTGGTCGGGCTCGTCGACGGCGCCGAAATCAGGCACGGAAGGGGAACATTCGACGGGATCGTGGAGATGCTTGCGGGCAGCGCCGCGATCGGCTTCGCCGCCGGCCTGTACAGCGGCAGGGTCCAGCGGCGGGCGCGCCGGGAGCCGGCGCCCGAGGGATCGGTGATCTCGCGCAGGCTGCGCGACCCGTCGGCGAAGGTCGCCGCGACCGCGGGCATCGCGACCCACGTGCCAGGCCTGTTCTACCTCGTCGCGCTGAATGCGATCGTCGCGGAGCCGCACGGTCTCACGCGCCAGCTGGCTGCGGTGATCGCTTTCAACGCGATCTGGTGGAGCACGCCGATCGCCTCGCTCGTCGTTATTCATCCTCAGCCCCGCCGGCACGCGCAACGCGCTGGCTCGGCTGAACGGCTGGGGGCGCAGGAACCAGCGGGCGATCCTCACCGCGATCTTCGCCGTCGCCGGCGCCTATCTGATCGCCCTGGGAGCCGTCGAGCTGCTTGACTAGCCTCCGGTTTCGCCTGGAGTAGCCGACACGGAACCTCTACTGCCGGGCCATCGCGACGCGCAGGCGCTCCTCCGGCGTGATCAGGTGGTCGAGGTCCTCGGCGGCCTCGTCGATGTCGATCTGCACCCAGCGCACCCGGCCGGTGAAGGCGTTGTCCGTCGGCCCGTAGTCGTCGCTGACGGGCGTGGACGCCGTCGCTGCCGACGTCCAGTCGTCTCGTCGGCCGAGAAGATCATCGGCTGAGTCGCCTCGACGCGGCCCTCGCCGACCTTGGCGCCGTCGACGTAGAGGGTGACGTCGCCGCCCTTGGCCAGGCCGCCGCCGTCGTAGGCGAACTCCATCCGCACCTGGTGCTCGCCGGCCGGGATCGGCGCCTCGCCCGTCGACCTTGAAGCGCTGCAGCCCGAAGAGGTTGTAGCAGTAGACCGGCCTGCCGTCCTTGGCGTAGAGGCTCCAGCCGCCGAAGGCGCCGCCCTGCGCGATCATCACGCCCTCCGCGCCGCCTTCGGGCACGACGATCTCGGCGGTGACCGAGTGCGACTTGTTCTTGATCGTCGATCACGGAGTTCTCGGTCAGCCGCCCCATGCCGCCGAACAGGAGCTGCGACTTGCCCTGGATCAGCTGCGGCCGGCCGGCCAGGTCGGGGTTGAAGCGCTCGACGCGGCGGTCGTCGAGCGGCAGCACGTTGTACTTGACCGCCTCGATCAGGAACAGCCGCTGCAGCTCGTGCAGCTTCTCGGGCATCTCGCTCGGCGAGGTCGTGCGCCTGCGTCCAGTCGTCCGGTGTCGTAGAGCTCCCAGACGTCGTCGTCGAACGGCCGGCAGCTCGGCGGCCATCACCCACGGCGTGCTGTGCCGGGTCACCGCGGTCCAGCCCTTGTGGTAGATGCCGCGGTTGACGAACATCTCGAAGTACTGCGTCTCGTGCCGCTCGGCCGCCGCCGCGTCGTCGAACGAGTAGGCCATGCTCACGCCCTGCAGCGGCATCTGCTGCACGCCGTTGACGAACGTCGGCTCGGGCAGCCCGGCCACGTCGAGCACGGTCGGCGCGATGTCGATCACGTGGTGGAACTGCGAGCGCATCTCGCCCTTGGCCTTGATGCCGTTCGGCCAGTGCACGATCGTGCCGTTGCGGGTGCCGCCCCAGTGCGAGGCGACCTGCTTGGTCCACTGGTACGGCGTGTCCATCGCGTGCGCCCAGCCGACGGCGTAGTGGTTGTAGGCCTCGGGCGTACCGAACTCGTCGATCCGCGAGGCCATGAACTCGGCGGTCTCGAGCGCGGCCGCGCCGTTGAGCATGAAGTACTCGTTGAAGCGTGCCGTTGATGCGTGCCCTCGGCGGACGCGCCGTTGTCGCCGATGATGTAGTAGACGAGCGTGTCGTCGAGGACCTCGAGGTCCGCGAGCGCGTCGATCAGCCGACCGACGTGGTGGTCGGTGTGCTCGAGGAAGCCGGCGTAGATCTCCATCTGGCGGGCCAGCACCGGCTTCAGCTCCTCGGGCATGTCGTCCCAGGCGGGTATCTCGTCGTGCCGCTCGGTCAGCTCGGCGTCTTCGGGGATGACGCCGAGCTCCTTCTGCCGCGCGAAGGTCTCCTCGCGCAGCGCGTCCCAGCCCTGGTCGAACTTCCCCTTGTACTTGTCCGACCACTCGCTTGGGACGTGGTGCGGCGCGTGGGTCGCGCCGGGCGCGAAGTAGACGAAGAACGGCTTGTCGGGCATCAGCGCCTTCTGCTCGCGCACCCAGCCGATCGCCCGGTCGGTCATGTCCTCGGTGAAGTGGTAGCCCTCCTCCGGGGTGCGGTCGGGCTCGACCGGTGTCGTCCCCTCGTAGATCGCCGGGTAGTACTGGTTCGTCTCCCCGCCGATGAACCCGTAGAAGTGCTCGAAGCCGCTGCCCGTCGGCCAGGCGTCGAACGGTCCCATCGGGCTCGTCTCCCAGACGGGCACCTCGTGGCACTTGCCGAACTGGGCCGTGGAGTAGCCGTTCAGCTTGAGCGTCTCGGCCAGCGGCGCCGCGGTGTTCGGACGGACGGAGCTGTAGCCGGGCGCGGAGGTGGCGAGTTCGGTGATCGTTCCCATGCCGACCGAGTGGTGGTTGCGCCCGGTCAGGAGCGCCTGGCGCGTCGGGGCGCAGAGCGCCGTGGTGTGAAAACGGTTGAACTTCAGGCCGTTGTTCGCCAGCCGCTCGGCCGTCGGCGTGTTGCAGGGCCCGCCGAAGGCGCTCGAGGCTCCGAACCCCGCGTCGTCGAGCAGGATGACCAGCACGTTGGGCGCGCCCTCCGGCGGGCGCAGCGGCTCGATCGGTGGGAAGGTCGTGTCCGGGTCCTTCGCGTCGTACGTGGTCAGTCCCGTGTGCGGCCGATCGGGGATCGGCAGGACGTCGCGTTGAACTTGCCGGGGCTCGCTATTCGCCATCGGCGCTCCTCTTCAGTTCGGTCGGATAGTTGATCCGCCAGGCCGTTCGCGAACGTCCGGGCCGCTTGAAAGTGGTAATCCTGGATATTGGTGGGAGGGATCTTGATACCGAGGTACCGCTCCCGGTTCTCTCCGGTGCCGAGGTAGCTCAGCAGCGCCAGCAGTGACCGGACCTGGCCGCCTTCGTAGGTGAAGTGGATGCCGTCGACGTAGGTCCCTCCCTGCTGCGTTCCAAGCTTCTTGACCGTCTTCAGGTTGTGGCGCCAGTACCGCCGGCAGGCGACGAAGGCGGCGAATCGCGTTCGGTCGAGGAGCCGACCTGCGTCGTCGGACTCCAGGAACGAGCGGATCGGAACGTTGGTCGACAGCCACCACGTGGGCGAGCCGATACTAACTCTCCCCCGTGGTTAGATCGCCCGGGCGACTCAGCTTCCGGACTCCTTCACCGACGAGGAGTCGACCGTCCCGGAGGAGCTGCTGAAGGTGAAGCTGACGGTCGCCTCCCTGCCGCTGGAGCTGGTGACGGGGCAGGTGACGGTGGTGCCGGTCTTCACCGGGACGGTGGCCGGGCAGTTCACCGTCGCGTCCTCGATGCCGGCATCGGCCAGGTCCTGCTCGATCTCCTTGTCGACCGTCGCGCCCGGAAGCACGACGCTGCCGGATTTGAAGGCATAGGAGAACGTGTTGTGGTTGCTCGTCTGTGTCACCGTCACCTCGGCCTTGCCGCCACCGCTGCAGCTTGACGTCGCAGGTGAACGTTCCGCCCTTCTCCTTCTTGACGTCGTCCGGGCACGAGGCCGACGTTATCTGCGTGGTCGAGGTCGACAGCGACGAGCTTTCAATTCCCTGTTCGGCCTTGCTCGCGTCGACCGTGTCGTCGCTCCCGCAGCCCGCCGCGGCGAGCAGTCCGGCCACGACGGCCACGGTGCCCATGGCTGCGCTCCAGCGATTGCAGTGCTCTGACATGGAGTCCTTTCTTAGGTCCCGTCAGGTCCCATCGCCTCATGGCGTTGGACGTGTGTCCGGCCTCGGACGCCGAGCATGCTATTGGGTCTCCGGGTCCCGCCGCTGCGGGCGATACAAGCACCGCGAGCGCCAAGTAAGGTGCTGAAGCGAAAAGGCAAACGGAGCTGAGGATCAACGAGGAAGGAAGACCGATGACAGATACATCGCTAGATGAGCTCGGTCCCGTTGACTACGTGGTGGTCGAGTTTCCGGCAGGCGCCAGCAACTTCACGGGCGAGATGGCGGCCGAGCTGGTCGGGTTGGTCGACGCCGGAACGATCCGCGTGGTCGACGTGCTGATCCTCACCAAGGACGAGGACGGTGCCGTCGAGGCGATGGAGCTGTCCGATGTCGGCGAGCTCGGCGAGCTGCAGGCACTCGAGGCCCAGCTGGCGGACCTGTTGGCCGAGGACGACGTCGCGCACCTCGCGGCCGCCATGGAGCCGGGAACCGTTGCCGGCGTGCTCATCTGGGAGAACCTGTGGGCGGCGCCGTTCGCATCAGCGGCACGGCGTTCGGGTGGGCAGCTGATCGCCAACGGACGGATTCCCATTCAGGCAATCATCGCCTCCATCGAGGCCGATGAAGCACCTGCGACCAAAGGAGACTGAACATGCCCCTCAGACCAGCACGCGTCGGACGAGTCGGTGTCATCGGCCATCCGGTTGCCAAGACCGCAGTCGTAGCCAAAGCCGTCACGCCCGGCCCCGCGCCGGTTGCGAAGACGGCTGTCGTCGCAGCGGCAGTCACTCCTGGTCGGCGTCGCCGGCGGATCTAGCCCCGCGCTGAGTCGACCGACGACGAGAGGCGAGAACAGGTACCTCCCAAGGGTGCGTGGGGGCATGCACCACCCCGACACGCATGCCAGCGCCATTGCCGCACGCGATCCGCGGCGCGACGCTTGGTGGCCCGCATGACTAGTGGAAAGGGGGGATTTCCCTTGGCAGTGGACGCATCGGCCCATGACCTCGAGGAGATGGGCCCGGTCGATTACCTGATCATCGAATTTCCGGACGGCGAGCCCAAGGGAAAGGCCGCGCCGCTCCTTGTGGACCTCGTGGACAGAGGGCTGATTCGGATCCTGGACCTGATGTTCATCGTGAAAGGTGAGGACGGCACGGTCGCGACGTTCGAGATCGCCGACTTCGACGGCGACGGCAAGCTGGACTTCGCGGTGTTCGAGGGCGCGTCGTCCGGGCTGCTCGGCGACGACGACCGCGAGGAGGCAGGTAAAGCCCTCGAGCCGGGGGCAGCCGCCGCGGTGCTGGTGTTCGAGAACCGCTGGGCGGCGCCTTTCGCCAAGGCGGTACGCGAGTCCGGCGGCCAGCTGGTCGCGTTCGGCCGCATTCCGATACAGGCCCTGCTCGCCTCGCTCGAGGCAGCGGACGCCAGTTCATAGAGAAAGGAAGGAAAAGAACATGCCAGGACTACTTCGCGGAGTCGCGCGCACCGCGGTGATCGCGGGTACTGCGACCCACGTTTCCAACAACGTCTCACGCCGCCAGACCAGTCGCTGGGCGGAGAAGGAGCAGGCGGCCGCCCCGCCCCAGGAGCAGTATGCGGCGCCGCCTCCGGAGGAAGACCGCGACAAGCAGATCGCCCAGCTCAAGGAGCTGGCCAGCCTGAAGGAGCAGGGCATCCTCACCGAGGAGGAGTTCGCAGCGCAGAAGGCCGAGATCCTGGGCAGCTGATTGGCGCCCGAACCGACAACTGAGGCCCGGTTCGACGACCTCGAGAGCCGCTTCGGCAACAAGTTCATATGCGAGGACGTGCCCGATCACGAGCTGCCGCGGAGCGGGCATGCCGGCTGTGGACGCGATGCGACTGATCGGCGCAGGAGCTGGTGCTCGACGGCGACCCGGCGCGCAACCTCGCGACGTTCGTGACGACCTGGATGGAGCCGGAGGCGCAGCGGATCATCGCACGAGAGCCTGCACCGCAACTTCATCGACCACGCCGAGTACCCGCGCACGGCCGAGATCGAGCAGCGGTGCATCAGGATGCTGGCCCATCTGTTCCACGCGCCCGGCGAGACCACGGGAGCGCGCACGCAGGGATCCTCCGAGGCCATCATGCTGGGCGCGCTGGCGCTCAAGTGGAAATGGCGCAAGCGCCGCGAGGCGGACGGGAAGCCCACGGACCGGCCGAACCTCGTGTTCGGCGGCGACGTGCACGTGGTGTGGGAGAAGTTCTGCCGCTACTTCGACGTCGAGCCGCGGATCGTGCCGCTCCAGGAGGGCAAGTACACGATCGGCCCCGCGGACGTCGAGCCGCACGTGGACGAGAACACGATCGGCGTCGCGGCCGTGCTCGGGACGACCTTCACCGGGCACTCCGACGACATCGCCGGGATCAACGACTTCCTCGTTCGGTTGAAGAACGAAAAGGGACTCGACGTCCCGCTCCACGTCGACGGAGCCAGCGGGGCCTTCGTTTGGCCGTTCCTGTACCCGCACTCCGAGTGGGACTTCCGCCTCGAGCAGGTGCGCTCGATCAACGCCTCCGGTCACAAGTTCGGCCTCGTGTACCCGGGCGTCGGCTGGATCATCTTCCGCGAGCGCAGCGACCTGCCCGAGGAGCTCGTCTTCATGGAGAACTACCTGGGCAAGACCGACTCCACGTTCACGCTGAACTTCTCCACGGGCTCGGCGATGGTGCTGGCCCAGTACTACAACTTCATTCGCTTCGGCCGTGACGGCTACGCCTACATCATGGGGATGATGCAGCGCAACAGCCGTTTCCTCGGCGACCGGATCGCGGCCATGGACGAGTTCGAGCTGATCGGCACGGACAAGGAGCAGCTGCCGCTGGTCGCGTTCAGGCTCACCGGGGAGCGCAACTACGACGAGTTCGACGTGGCCTCGCAGCTTTCCGCCGAGCGGGGCTGGATGGTGCCTGCCTACACGCTGCCGCCGAACGCCGAGAACGTGAAGATCATGCGGGCGCTCGTGAAGGAGACGCTCAGCCACGCGCTCGCCGCCACGCTTGCAGACGACATCGCCGAAGCGTGTGAGACGCTCAAGAAGAAGGGCGGCATGCACCCGTCCGAGCGCCGTCGGGTCAAGACCGGCTTCGGCTACTGATCGATGTAGACACAACCTCGTTCCTGGTCATCACGGTCGTCGCGGCACTCGCCGCGGTGACCGTTTCCGTACTGCCCCGACGGCTGGTGCCGCCCGTGGTGGTCATCGAGCTGCTGCTGGGCATCGTGATCGGCCCGCAGGTGCTGGGCCTCGCGGACAGCGACGACTTCACGGACTTCTTCGCGAATCTCGGGCTCGGAATGCTGTTCTTCTTCGCGGGTTACGAGATCGACTTCGAGCGCGTGCGGGGGCAGCCCCTGCGGCTGGCGGGACTTGGGTGGCTGCTGTCACTGGCGCTCGCGTACGGCATCGGCGGGGTGCTCGCCGCGGCCGGCATCGTCCTCTCCTTCCTCTACACGGGCTCCGCGCTCGCCACCACCGCCATCGGGACGCTGATCCCGGTGCTGCGCGACTCAGGCGACCTGCGCACGCGGTTCGGCACGTACCTGCTCGCAGCCGGCGCCGCCGGCGAGTTCGGCCCGATCCTGCTCGTGACGCTCATCCTGTCGGGCCAGAACCCTGCCCACGAGGCGGTGATCCTGCTCGCGTTCGTCGCTCTCGCGGTGGCTGTCGCGGTCGTGTCGGTGCGATCGGCCTTCCGCGGATGGCCGTTGTTGGAGCGCACGCTCGAGTCGAGCAGCCAGCTCGCCGTGCGGCTGGCCGTCGTCCTGGTCTTCGGCCTCGTCGCACTCGCGGGCAGCCTCGGCCTCGACGTCCTGCTGGGCGGCTTCGTGGCCGGGATCGTGACGCGCCTGGCGCTGCGAGGCCGCGAGGTGGCCGTGCTCGAGTCGAAGCTGACGGCGGTGGGCTTCGGGTTCCTGATCCCGTTCTTCTTCGTCACGAGCGGCATGAACTTCGACCTCGACGCGCTCGGCGACACCACCACGCTGCTGAAGGTCCCGATGTTCGTCGCGCTGTTCCTGCTCGTGCGCGGCACTCCGGCGCTGCTGCTGTATCGCGGCGTGCTGGCCGCGCGAGAGCGGGTCGCGCTCGCGTTCTACTCCGCGACCGAGCTGCCGCTCGTGGTCGCGATCACGACGATCGCCGTCGACCAGGGACACATGCGCACGTCCACGGCCGCGGCCCTCGTGGGCGCCGCGATCATCTCGACCGCGACGTTCCCGTTCGTGGCACTGGCGCTGCGGCGCGGCGCGCTCGACGAGGTGCCGGCGGGCGCCGTGACAGCCGCGGCCTAGCCGGGCCCGGGGCCGAAGCCGCCGAAGGTGTTGAACCAGTTCTGCCCTGTCAGCTCCCAGCCGATGGCGGCGCTCGGCTCAGCCTTCACGATGGCGCCCTCCGGCGCTTCGGCGCGAATGCGCTCCGCGAGCGCGGCCGCATCCTCGTCCGTCGCGGTACCGATCAGGAGGTACTTCCAGCGCCGCACGATCGGGCTGATGCCCTCGGCCTCGAGCCGCTCGACAAGCTCCACGGCGTCCCGGTGGGACGGCAGGTCAACACGTACCTCCCACTCGGCGACCCCGAGCCGGCGGGACTCCGCCGCCTCATCCTTCTCCTGGCGCGCGTGCTCGGTGGCGAGCTCGTCGCCGGTCTGCGGCAGCGGCACGGAAGCATCCTCCCAGCGCTCCTCGACCGGGTGCCAGCGCTCCACCGGTGAGACGTCCACTTCTGCGTCCTGGTGGTCCAGGACTTCCCTCACGGCCACCTCGGCAGCGCGTGCCTGCTCCGGCGTGGACGCGTAGAGGAAAACCTCCGACCCGTCGCGCGTCACGATCACGCCGTTCTCGAGCTGCTCGCGCAGCTCCTGCTCGAACTCGCGCTCGCGCAGGGAGCGGCCGAAGTGGAGGATCCCGCCCTCGTCCTCGAATTCGACCTTGATGCGGTAGTCGTCGGCCACAGTGAGGCTGATTGTCTCAGGAAGGGGGACCGGACGGTCCCAGCCGCCGCAGCTCCGCGTCGATCCCCTCGAGCCGCGATTCGATCTGTTGGAGCTGGCGTATGACCGGGTCCTCGCCGGATTGCTGCATGTCGGCCTGTCGCCGTGCGATGAACGCGCTGGTGACCAGCGCAGTGATGATCGACAGGAGCGACAACCCGCCCAGCATCAAAATCGCCCCGACCGCCTTCCCGGCGGTCTCCTGCGGCACGACGTCCCCATAGCCGACAGTCGTGATGGTCTGGAGCGCCCACCAGAACGCGAGCCAGACGTTGCCGAACGTGTCGGGATCGACGATCCGCTCCAGGACTCCGAAGAAGATGACCGCGACGAGCCAGATGGCGGCGATCAGCCGGGCTGCGAAGCGCGGGCGCAGGGCCCTGCTGCTCAGCTTGCGGTCGACCCAGCGGTCGACACGGGTCGGGGGCTGCGGGTCAGGCATGTGCACCTGCGGTCGCGGTGCCAGCGGCCGCTCGATCGGGTCGCGACAGCACGCGGGTGGTGACATAAGCGGCGACCACGCCGACGATTATGAGCGGCGTGACGCCCGCACCGCTGTTCGCTGTCAGCAGCGTCGCCAGCACGACCCCCGCGAGGGGCAGCCCGAGCGCCGATACGGTCGCGGCGCCGAGGCCCACGGCCACGGCTGCCGTCTCGTCGAACCCCGGCAGATGCGAGCCTGCGAGCCCTGCCGCGGCGCCCAGGAAAAGCGCGGGGAAGATGGGGCCGCCCCGAAAGCTTGCAAGCGAGATGGTCCAGGCCAAGCCCTTGAATGCGATGACCAGCAGCAGCGCCGAGACCTCCCACGTCCCGGCGCCCGAGACCAGGCTCGGGAGCGCAACCTCGCCCGAGAAGAGGACGTCGTTGACCGAGTGGTCCGTGAGCGCCTCGAACGCGATCGCCGAGCCGGCGACGGCCAGTCCGGCGAGCGGTAGCAGCACGAACTCACGCGACTCGACGAAGCCGTACAACTCACGGGCTCCCCGGAAGATCACGAACATCCCCACGGCCACGGCAACGGCCAGCGGGATCGTCCACGCGAAGTCGACCAGGTCCGGACGCGCGAGCTCGGGCAGGGTCAGGGTGCTGAGCGCATAGTCGCTGGTGTCCACTCCCGTGAACGAGCCCATCCCGATGGACACGAGCGAGCCGATGCCCGCGGCCAGCATGCCCGGAACGAGCACGATCGGGAGTTTCGGCCCGCCGATTCCGGTCGCCTCGATCAGGATCACCGCCGCGATCAAAGGCGATTGGAAGATGAAAGACAGCGCGGCGAACGCACCGCTGGCAGCAATCACCTGCGTGATCTCGTCCGGAGCATCTCTTCGCACGAGTCTGAGCGCGAGGATCGCGAGCCCGCCTCCGAGCGCCAGCAGCGGCGCTTCGGGGCCCAGCACCAGGCCGAGCCCGAGTGCCGCAACGGCCGCCAGGATGACGCCCGGCAGGTCGGCCGGCTGCGTAGGCCCGGCGTTCAGCCCGTGCGCGGGCACATGCCCGCCCCGACCCGGCAAGCGCACGATGGCGAAGGCGACGACGAGCCCCGCAAAGGCGCACACCGGCAGGTACCACCACAGCGGCGCCCCGTCGTCGTAGCCGACCGCGTCCGGCAGGTCCTCGTACACCCACTGGGGGATGTAGTGCACAAGCTCGAGGAAGGCGAACGCGGCAAGCGAGACCACCAGGCCGATGACTGCCGCCAGCCCGAGCAGGGCGAGGAACTGCCGGGGCGGGATGGAGGGAGTCGCGGCGCCGGGGATCGCGATCGGCGTCAGTCACGGGTGCGACGCCCTCAGACGTGCGAGCCGTGCGTCTTCCCAGATGCTGCGCAGCAGCGCGGGACCGAAGTCCTGCTTGCGCACGAGCGCGGCCGCGCCGGACGTGCGTGCGTCCTCGGAAAATGCCTCGGAGCCTTCGATCGAGATCAACACGACGACTGTTTCGGGATGCGCGGCGGTGATCCTGCGCGCCGCCTCGATCCCGCCGCAGCCCGGCATCCGCACGTCGAGCAGCACGAGCTCAGGTCGCAGGCGCTCGACCGCGGCCAGCGCCTCTTCGCCCGATCCCGCGTCACCCACCGACTCGAATCCGGCGGTCGCGCTGATCACGTCGCGGGCGGCCTCGCGAAAGACGACTTGGTCGTCCACCGTCAGGACTCTTACGACTCTCACTTCGGTATCGCTCATGCTGGATGTCCCAACTGAGGACCCTGCCAGCGGCGCCGATGCCCGCAATGGGGCTTGCCGGTGTGAGCGGGGTGTGTGCCCACCCCCGTCGATGAAGTGGGACCTAGGCGTCGCCGTTCTGGGCCAGGAAGATGAGCGTCGCCTTGACCCGCTTGCTGACGTCGTCCGCCTGCGCCAGCCCGAGCTTCATGAAGATCGCGTTGATGTGCTTCTCGACCGCCCGCTTCGTCAGCACCAGGGATTCGGCGATCGCCGAGTTGCTCTTTCCCTGTGCGATCTCCGCGAGCACCTCCTGCTCGCGCGACGTGAGCTCGGCCAGCGGGGAGCTGTTCGCCCTCGATCTCGCGCGCACCAGCGATTCGACGATCTTGGAATCGATCACCGAGCCGCCCCGCGACACCTCCTCGACGGCAGCGGCGAGCTGTCCCCCGTCGTGCACCCGCTCCTTCAGGAGATAGGCGCGCCCCTCGGAGCCGGATTCCAGCAGGGCCAGAGCGTAGGCCGGGTCGTCGTGCTGGCTGAGGACCACGACCCCCACCTCGGGCCGGGTCTCGCGCAGCACCGCGGCCGCGCGGATGCCCTCATCCGTGCCCGGTCGGCGGCATCCGGATGTCGGTCACGACGACGTCCGGGCGTTCGGACTCGACCGCTGCGAGCAGCGAGTCCAGATCGGCGCACGTGGCGACGACCTCGAGGCCGGGCGCGTTGTCCAACACCTGCTCGAGACCCTCGCGCACGATGTAGCTGTCTTCTGCCAGGACGACTCGGATCGGCACGCTCGCACCATCCTCCCATATGTGCTCGCCTCCACCGAACCGTGGTGCGGGCGCCCTTGAGCACACCGCCGAAGGGTGCGAGTCTCGCTCCCAGCCGCCTCAATGAAAGGAGCAACAAGTGAGAGGTGCTGGACGAGCGATGTTCGCAGCCATCCTGCTGATGATTGTGGGCACGATCAACATCATCTATGGCATCGGCGCCCTGGACGATGCCAAGGATCTTCGTGAACGACACCAGGTACATATTCACCAACCTCAACACCATGGGGTGGGTCCTGATCATCCTCGGCGTCGTCCAGCTGACCGCGGGCTTTTCACTCGTGGCCGGCAATACCTACGGCCGGGTGATCGGGATCATCGCCGGCAGCCTCGGCGCACTCGGGGCCCTGTTCTCGATCGGCGGGAGCAACCCGTGGTGGTCGCTCGCCGTGTTCGCGCTGTGCGTGTGGATCGTGTACGGGATCGTCGTCTTCGGCGAGGACGAGCGGGCAGTCGCCCGGTAAACGGCCTGCGTGAGCGCGCGTGCGTCAGTGCAGCGGAACGCTGCCGCTGACGCACGTGCCCTGGCCGGACGCGGACTCGATCGCCAGCCGGCCGCCGACCGCTTCGATCCGGTCGCGCATGTTGGCGAGGCCCGCGCCCGCGGGCTTGCCGTTCAACGTAAATCCGACGCCGTCGTCGCGGACCTCGAACCGCAGTCGCTTGCGTCTGGCGCAGCGAGATCAGCACCGACGTCTCACGTTGCGCGTGCTTCGCGGCGTTCTGGAGGGCCTCCACGCAGGCGAAGTAGACGGCCGTCTCGATCTCCTCGGGCAGGCGCCCGACAGCCGACGCCCGGATGCTGACCGGGAGCGGGCTGTTGCGGGCCGCTGCGCGCAACGCTTCCACCAGCCCCCGGTCTCCCAATACGGATGGATAGACGCCCCGCGCGAGCATGCGGACCTCCTCGAGCGCGGCATCGACATCGTTGCCCAGGTCGCTCAGCATGGCGCTGCCCCGCAACGGGTCGTCGCGCAGGAGGTCCTGGGCGAGCCCGAGGCGCACGCGCAGCGCGACCAGGCGCTGCTGGGCGCCGTCGTGCAGATCGCGTTCGATGCGCCGGCGCTCCAGGTCCGCCGAGGCAAGGATGCGGGCGCGCGAGAGCTGCAGCTCGGCCAGCGAGCTCTCGAGGTCCGTCGAGAGCCGCTCGTTCTGCCGGGTCATCAGCGCCTCGATCCGCTTGCGCTCGTTGATGTCCTCGACGATTCCGAGCCCGTAGAGGGGCCTTCCGGCGTCGTCTCGCACCATCGTCGCGGTGAACGAGACCCACACCGTTCCGCCGTCCCTGGTCAGACAGCGCTTCTCGGCGCGATAGCTGGGGAGCTCTCCGGTGAACACGCGGTGGGCCCGATCGACGTCGAGCACGGCATCGGCGGGATAGGTCACCTCCGCGATGCTCCGGCCGATCAGCTCGTCGCGCGTGTAGCCGGTGATCCGGCAGACCGCGTCGTTGCCGTCGGTGATCGTGAGGTCGTCGCTGAACATCACGATGCCGACCGGCCCTTCCTCGAAGACCTTGCGGAATCGCTCCTCCGCATGGCGCAGGGCTTCCTCGGCCCTCCGGCGTTCGGTCATGTCCGTCTGGACGGCGATCCACACGAGGCCGTGCTGGGGGTGATCGAAGCTCGACACGTTTGCCCAGCACCAGATGTGGGTGCCGTCTTTGCGGACGTTCTCGACCTCGCCGTGCCACTCGCCGTCGCGGCGCAGCGCCGCGGCGATCTTCGCGGCGGTGTCCTCGGGCGATGCGCCGTCGTGGGTGGCGTTCATCGTCGAGACGTTGCGGCCGACCAGCTCGCCGGGCGCGTAGCCGAACATGCGCTCGACCACGTCGTTGACGTACACGATCTGCCCGTCGGCGGCGCGGAGCACGGTGACGCCCTCGGCCATGTTCGCCGTCACGGCGCTGCGCAGGCGTGCCGCCTGTTCAGCGGACTCCGAGCTCTCGACGTCGCGGAAGATCGCCATCGCGCCGATCTGGTGCCGGTCCGCGTCGAAGAGCGGCTCAGCGCTTACGGCCACCGTCCGCGCCTCCCCCACGCCCGGGCGGATCTCGAGTCGCACCTCGGACACGCGCTCGCCCCTGCGGGCGCGTGACAGCGGGAGCTCCTCCACGTGAGCCACGACCCCACCAGGCCAGTGTGCTTCGTAGTACGCGCCCCATTCCTCAAACGAGGTGGACGGCGGCGGCATGCCGTGTAGCTCCAGCGCCTTGCGGTTCGCGAGCAGCGAGTCGTGCTCGGCGTCATAGACGAGCGCCGCGTTGGTCGCGCTCTCGAGCACTGCGCTCAGCAGCCCTACCCCTTGCTGCTCCCATACCTGCACCGACGCTTCCATCAGATCGTCCGCTCCCGTCCGCGCTTGAAGTCGTCCACGTCGCGCCTGATCCAATGACACTCTAGTCCTCCCCGCACTTTCCGGCGAAAGCCACCCTGCACGAAATGTTGCCGACGCGGTCTCACGCGGCAAGACTCGTGAGATCGCGCTCCTCGCTGGTGTGATTGGTCTCGATCTCCTGGTAGAGCACAAGCATCTCCTCTCAGGTGACGGTGCGAGTCGAACCGTACGCCCCTCGTCAGGTGCTCGCCAGGGCTGCACGCACCAATCGACACCCCACCGTTGTGCTACCTGCACAAACCGCCCCGGCTAGACCGAGACACTCACAGGCGACGTCGCGACCCAGATCGCGGCCCCGACGAACAGGACGTATCCGCAAGCGAGGATCGCCGTGCGCACGGCATCGGTGCGCAGCCGCAGGCTGAGCCCGCCGAAGAACAGCGCGGCGGCGAACAGAACGACCGCGAGGACGTAGTTGTCGGCGCGCTGGATGTCCTCCCTCGCCTGCTCGGACGCAGCCGTCGCCTGCGCCTCGAGGCGATCGGCTGCGGCGATCTCCGCGAGCTTGTACTGCGGCATGGCGAAGGGAGTCTCCGGGGCGTCGGGATTCTTGAGCGGCTGGGTCGCGATCCACGCCTTGAAGGCGGGCTTGAACCGGTCCGTGAACCGATCCCGGTAAAAGCCGGCCAGCTTGCGGTCGCCGTGCTGCTGGGCGTCGACCCACTGTATGAAGAGCTGTACGTCGATCTGTCCCTGTCTGTTCGCCACGCCCGAGGCGCGCGTCGACTCGAGACGCTTGGCCGTGGCGCGACTCTGGGCTTCGGCCTGCTCGCCGTGCCAGCGCGATGCCTGATAGCTGGACCAGGCGGTGGCGAGGGTGGCGAGCACCAGGAGCAGCGCCCCGGCGAACTCCATCCGCTCCGTGCGAGTGTGGTCCGCCATCTACAGAGGTCTGCCGCTCGCGTCGCACGGCAGCGCGCCGGTGTCCCGCACGAGTTGACGTTCCCTGTCGAGGATCCGCTGCGTGCGCTCCATCGCGACCGGTCGCAAGCCGCCGAAGCCGTCGCGGAAAGGGTTGTCGAGGAACTGGATCAGCAGCAGCGTCGCCGAGATCACGGCGATCACCGAACCCATCATCAACGCTTGGGTGACCGCGCGCTCGGCGCTGTCGGCGAAGAACAGCATGAAGACGAAGATCACGGAGGTGATGAACAGGAGAACGACCCACAGGCTCCCGGGTATGACGCCCACGGCGCCGTGGAGGCGATCGGAGCGGGCCTCCTCGCGATCGGCGGTGCGATCGAGCCATTTGTCGTAAGCGGTCTGCTCCTCGACTGTCCTGGGGCGGGTGACCTTCAGGGTTCTGAAAAGCGCCGTTCCCCAGGGGTTGGCCGTGTCGACCGTTCGTTCGTCCGCGGATGCCAATCGCGCCCAGTCGCTCACCACGAATCGCGAGTAGCACACCAGCTCGTGCCCCAAGTCGCGGCGCACGGCAACGGGCATGAACTGCGCGGTCTCGAATTGCTGCGCCACGAGCCGAGCCTCCGCCTCCGCCCCGCTCCTCGCCTGGTCATAGCTTTCGAAGGCCAGGAAGACGATCAGCCCGAGGAGCACCGAGAAGCCCGTGGCGATCACACCGAAGACGCCGGCCGCCCGGTCGCCGTCGGCGAAGTAGCTGCCGTCCGGAGCGGTGCGACGAACGAAGAGCATCGCGGCGACCGCGACACTCGCCGCGCCGAGAACGATCACGATTGCCCAGCCGAGGCTTATCGACTCGCCCCGGGCAGCACGGCGTCGCCGAGGGTCGCCGCCGTCTCGAGCGCAACGCGCAGCTCGAGCTCTCGGTCCGCGATCGGATGACCGAGCAGCTCCTCGGCCTGGGCCAGCCGATAGGCGACCGTGTTCCTGTGCACGTACAGCATGCGGGCCGCGGCAGCATGGCTGCCGCGGTTTGCAAGGAACGACCGCAGCGTGTCGCGGAGGTCCTTGGCGTCGTGCGCGGCCAGGCCGCCGAGCTCGCGGCGCACGAACGACCGCGCACGTTCCAGGTCCGTGGTCATGAGCGCCACCATCCCGACGTCTGCCCACCCGAGGACTGCCGGCGACTCATCGGCACATAGCCTCGCGACCCGCGCGACCCCCTGGGCTGCTTCGTGGCTGCGCCGGAACCCGTCTGCCCCCGAGCAGGGCTCTCCCACGGCCGCCCGCACGCCGTGTCCCTCCATCGACAGCTTCGGCGCCGGGTCGGCGCGTGGAACCGCCCACATCCACAGCATCTCCTCGTCGAGCGAGATGAGGAGCGGCCGCCCGTCGGAGAGCTGGGCCGCAAGGGCGTCGGCGGCATGTTCGAGCGAGCCCCGGCTGTTGCCGTTCTTCCCGGAACGCCACAGGATCGCAGCGACGTGCGTGCGGTCGAGCGGGTATCCCAGCACCGAGCCGGCCGTATCGGGATCGAACCCCTCCGCGGCGAGGATCGCGTGGACCGTCTCGACCCGCCGTGCAGCTGCGCTGCGAGTCCACCTCTCACGCTCGGCCTCGTACTCCTCGACCAGGCGGTCCATGCCCGCGTCCACGTACCGGAAGCTCGCGGCCAGCGCGTCCTGCATCGATTCGAGCGACTGTCCGTCCGTCAGCGACGAAATCGTCTCTTGCAGTGCTTGCGCCAGGAACTGGTGGCCGAGCCGGTAACCGTGCAGGATCGTGTTGAGAGGGATACCCCTCCGCACGCTGCGGCGCGCGAACTCGACAGCCGCTGGGGGCAGCTGCGCCAGCTCCTGATCGCCATTGACGATGGTCAGGACAACGGCCAGCACGTTCGCCTCGGACCCCGCGCGAGCCTCTTCGAAGACCTCGCCTCCCTGGGGCAGCTCCGGCATCTGCGCGAAGATCTCGCGCGTCATCTCCGCGGCGATCGCGATGCACCACTGACACGCGGGCTCGCCCAGCTGCTCGACCGCATCCGAGATCGCGGCAGCGCCGATTGCCGGGCTCAACCCCGTGGGCGCATCCGGCCGGAGCGCAGGCGTAAGCCTTGCGATCCACTGGTTTCCCTGCTCGCTTCCGCTGGTTCCGACGCCCATCAATGCCCCCGCCTGCACAAAATCGACGGGCCGATCTTGGCAGGCCCGCACAAGCGTGTGAAGGGGTGCAAGCGCAGAATCAGCGCGACAACGAGAACGGCCGCCCCGAGGCGGCCGTTCTCACGTCGACGCGGAGAGCTCCTCCTAGGAGAGCGCCTTCGCCTTCAGCGCGTCGAACTCGGCCTGCGTGATCGCACCGCTGTCGAGCAGGCTCTTGGCCTTCGCGATCTCCCCCGCGCTGCCCTCGGGTCCGGCCACTGATTTGACATATTGGTCGAACTGGGCCTGTTGGGCCTGCGCCTGCTCGATGTCGCGCTTGCCCATGTCCTGGCCGTGCGCGATCAGATAGATCAGCACGCCGAGGAACGGGACGACGATGCATAACACGACCCATCCGGCCTTACCGAAGCCGGAGATGTCGTGCCGGCGAAAGACATCAATAAACACCCGGATCAGGATCCAGAACCAGATCACCCAGGCGAAGAAGATCAGCATCGTCCAGAGGATGTCGAGGAACGGGTAATCCGAAGCCAAAAACATTCACTACCTCCAAGTTGTGATTGCCGCAATCATCCCGTCCGGCTCGGACGTTCGCCAGAGGGCTCGCATGTGAACTGCGGGGGGTGCCGGTACGGTGTCCTTGAAGCGTCGATTTTCCGCCTCTGACGTGAGCGCGACCAAGTCAACCCCCTCGAAGCTGGCGACGACCCGCGCGGCCGGCGCGGAGCGGCTCGCGCGGATGGAAGAGGCCGCGATGGCCTCGGGCCGCTGGGGCCCGTTGCTGGTGATGGCCCGCCGGACCGGTCGCCACGAGCTGATCGACCGGGGCGCGGCCCTCACCTATTACTCGGTGCTCTCGCTGATCCCCGGTCTGCTGGTCCTGTTCTCGGTGATCGGGCTGGTCGGCGACCAGGGCACCGTGAACGAGGTGATCAACATCGTCGACGACGTCGGGCCTTCGAACTCGGACGCGGTGGCCAGAAGCTCGCTCGAGTCGCTTGATCAAGAACGACACCCAGTCGGGCACCCTGCTGGGGGTCGGCCTGATCGCCGTCCTGTGGACTGCATCCGCCTATATCGGCTGCTTCTTCCGAGCTTCAGCCGAGATCTGGGGGGTCGAGCGCCGGCCCGTGTGGCGCGCGTGGCCGTTGCGGGTCGCACTCACCGCGTTGTTCTTGATGCTGCTCGCGATCGCCCTGATCATCATCGTCTTCACCGGCCAGCTCGCGGAGTCGGTCGGCGACGCCATCGGCATCGGAGACCAGCTGATCCATCTGTACTCCGTCCTCAAGTGGCCGGCGTTGCTGGTCGTCGTCACGCTGCTGGTCGCGCTGCTCTATCGCTCGCTCGCCGAGCCGCGAGCGATCCGCGACCCAATGGCGGGTACTCACACCCGGTGGCGCGGTTGCGGTGCTGGCCTGGGTCCTCGTCTCGGTCGGTTTCGAGGTCTACGTGAACGCGTTCGCTTCGTACGACGACACGTACGGCGCGCTCGGCACCACGATTGCCGGGCTCGTGTGGCTGTGGCTTACCAACCTGACGCTGCTTGCGGGAGTGGAGCTCGATGCCGCGCTGGAGTACCGGCGAGATGCAGTTCTACGGAGTCGCCGCCTCAGACCTGAGCCGTTCCATGCGCTCGCGGTGCGTCAGTGTCACCGTGTGATCAAGCCTTTCTGGGCGAGATTTGGCATTCATCCCATCTGGATGACGACTCGCCCGGACTCCTCATTTACGGTTGCGCAAAGGCCCGACCCCGGTACCGGGAAGGGGCCAAGCCAGAAAGGAGCAACAAGTGAGAGGTGCAGGACGAGTCGTATTCGCGGCCATCATGCTGTTGATCGTGGGCACGATCAACATCATCTACGGCATCGGCGCCCTGGACGATGCCAACATATTCGTCAACGACACGAGGTTCGTGCTCGACGACCTCAACACCATGGGCTGGGTGCTGATCATTCTCGGGGTGATTCAACTCACCGCCGGCTTCTCGCTGATCGCCGGAAACACCTACGGCCGTGTGATCGGGATCATCGCCGGCAGCTTGGGCGCACTCGGGGCCCTGTTCTCGATCGGCGGGAACAACCCGTGGTGGTCGCTCGCCGTGTTCGCGCTGTGCGTGTGGATCGTGTACGGCATCATCGTCTTCGGTGAAGACGAGACGGCGGCCGGAGGCGGGAGGGCGCCCGGAGGAGTCTGAGCCGACAGGGGCTTCGCGTTGAGTCCGCGACCGCGTGGCCGAAGCCGCGGACCGCTTTCCGGTTCGGCGGTATTCGGCCAGTCGGCGTAGGCTGCGTCGACCCGCGCGGTGCGGCACACGCACTCCGGTCGCGGGCTTCATTGGTTGTCGATGTCCACTTCGGGCGCCTCGAACGCCGCCTCGAGGTCGTAGCCGAGCGCCAGTGCCAGCTCGGGCGCGGCAGAGACCACGCGCGCAAGCCCGACGGTCGGAGCCACGGCGATCAGAGTCCCGACGATTTCGTCGATTGTGGCCCCGGCGGCGAGCGCCGGGTCGATCGCCGATTGATAGGAGCTCGGAGCGGCGTCGACCGCGAGCGCGGCGCCGAGGCGGACGAGCGCATGGGTCTTCTGATCCAGCCCGGAGACGTCAACGGTGTCACGCCCCAGGCCGAGCACCGATTCCACAAAGCCCTCGTCATTCAGGGCCAAGCATCGCAAGGTCTCCTTGTAGGGATCCACGCGCGTACTACACGGCACAAGGGCGCCCGCGTCATCATCCTTATCGCATGAAGCTGCCGGGGCTGCTGGCGTCAGAGCAGGCCGAGATCGCGGGCGCGCTCGACCGCGCCGTTGCGAGACGTGACGTTCAGCTTGCGGTAAACGGCCATCGCCTGTGATTTCACGGTGTGGTGCGACACGTACAGGCGCTCGCCGATCTCGCGGAAGGAGAGGTGCGTGCACAGGTAGGGCATCAGGCGCAGCTCCGCCGTTGTCAGGGTCGAGGCTCCCGGGGCCTCAGCGCGCATCGCGGTCATGCTCGATCGCAAATCCTCGACCTCCGAGGGAAGCCTCCCGAGATCCGGCTGTCGCCGCAAGAGCGCGTCGACCTCGCCCAGCATCGTCCTCGCGCCGCCCGCATCGGCGACCGTCAGATAGGCCCGGGCAAGCTCGAGGCGGGTCTGCACGGCGAGCCACGGCAGCGCGTAGGTGAGCCCCGGCCGCAGTCGTTGCGCCCCCGCGAGGTACTCCTGCGCGCGTGCGCTGTCCCCCCGGTGGAGCGCAACCCGGGCCGCCAGCGCAGAGACGAACGCGCTGGTGGGGTACTCCCCCATCCGCGAGCGCCGAATGACCTGGAGCGCCCGGTCCGCGAAGTCCTCCGCCTGCACCCAGTCTCCTCGGCCGATCGCGATTGCGGCGCGCTCGCCGAGCGCCACTGACACCGGCTCCGGCGCACCCAGCTCGAGGCCCTCCTCGGCGACGTCGGCGAGCAGATCCTCCGCCTGCTCGTCGTCTCCCGTCAGCCACAGCGAGATCGCGAGGACCAGCGCGGCAGTCGGCCGGAACTGGCTACTACGGCCCAGTGTCCCGACCGCAAGCTCCGCGTCTGCGCGCATCCTTGCCACCCCTCGACGACAAGACAGTGCGCGCACGAGGGCCAGCCACGAGTCGATCGAAGGGCTGCCGTCTGGCAGGTCGCCGTCGGAGCTCGCGCGTTCGGCCACGTCAGCCCAACGCTCCGACTCCGCCGGCCGGCCCTGCACCGCGGCCGAAAGCGCACCGAGCACGGCGACTGCCGCGTTCCGCTCGAGGGCCCCGTGGGCCTCCAGCCAGTGGAGCCAGCGCTCGACGGTAGTGACACGGCCGCTCTGGTAGGCGATCTGGGCGCATTGCGCGACCAGGCGCGCCACGCGGCTGACGTCCTCGGCCTGCTGAGCGTAGGCGATGGCGGCCTCCGGCTGTCCGTTCGCCTCGCACGATGCGCTTGCACGAGCGAGGAGCCTGGGAACCAGATCCGGCTCGGCACGTGCGAGCTGCGAGCGAAGCAGCTCCTGGAAGAGATGGTGGTAGCGGTACGACTCCCCATTGGCGTCCAGCGGCACGAGGAACAGGTTGGAGCGCTCCAGCGCCTCCAGCTTTGGTGCGGAACCGCTTTCCTCGAGAACCGCGTCGCAAAGCGGCCCGGACAAGCGCTCGAGAACTGCGGTCCGCGTGAGGAAGCGAAGCTCGTCCCCGGACAGGTGCGCGAGCAACTCCGACTGCAGGTAGTCGCTCACGAGACGATCGCTACCGGAGAACGTAGCCACGTCGTTGACCTTCGTCCCTCGCGCTCTGATCGACAGCGCGGCGAGGTACAGGCCCGCGGACCAGCCTTCCGTATGCTCGGTGACCTCGGCGATATCTTCGTCGGGCAGATCCACTCCGGCTGCGCCAAGGAGCTGGCGCGCCTGCGCCTCGTCCAGCCGAAGGTCGTCCGTTCCGATCTCCAGTACGAGGCCGCGCGCCCGTAGAGCTCCCAGCGGGAGCGCGGGCCTGCCTCGCGACGAGAGGACCACCTGCGATCCCGTCGGAACGTGTCTCGTCAGTGCGTCGATCGCGTCGAGGCATGCCGGGTTATCGAGCAGGTGCAGGTCATCCAGGACCAGGACGAACGGCTGGTTCATCGTCGCCAGGGCCGCTCCCAAGCGCGGGACGACCGTGGCCTCGACGGAAATGCCGGGCGATGCCAGTGCTTCGAAAACGGTTGGGTCGAGCGGCGAGACGCGGTCGAGTGCAGCCGCGACATAAGTCAGGAGAACGATCGGGTCGTTGTCGTTCTCGTCGACGGATACCCAGGCGAACGGTCGTTGCGACCGGGCGCCCCACTGGGCGAGCAGGGTCGTCTTGCCCCACCCCGGCCCGGCGGACAGGACGACCACCGGGATCTCGCGTGAGCCCTCGGCCAGGGTTATGAGCTGCTCTCGTGCCACCGGTCCGCCGCGACTCTGCGGCGGGAGCAGCTTCGACTCGAGCAGCTCGAGTGCGGGCACAGGAGACGGCGCAGGAGTCGCCGCCCGGCTCGCTACCACGAGCGGTGGCCGCGGATCGGGCCGTGCACGAACCGATAATCGTCGACGCGTTGACAATGGTGCACGTCCATCCGCGATTCCGAAGCGGATCTCGACAGGGAGGTCCCACCTCGTCCAGCGGGGATTTGCACGGATAACGCTACCGGACCCGAGTGTGCGATTCCACGTGGTCCGACCTGATCGCAGCAGCCGTACCATTGCTGCTACGCGCCCGTCAAGTGAGCTCCGGCGTGTCCCCTTCTCCGCCCTCGACCAGCAGGCCGAGGTCGCGCAGCTCGCGCTGCGACTTGCCCTTCAGCTTGCGGCCCAGCAGTGGCCGCCCGTCCGAGTGCTGGTACACGCCCACAGGCTCGTTCGCGAGCGGCTCCTCCCATGCGTACCAGAGCGCGGCCACACGAGCCGTGTAGCCGACCACGAATGCGATGCCCGCGGCCAGCCAGGTGCTCGCTCCGGCCCAGTACGCCAGGATCCACACCGCCCCGGTGAGCGCCGCGATCGTGACGAACCACTCGCCGCGGATGAATTGCTTCGGCGTCACCCCACTCGACACGTCGATGTACCAGCGCCCGGCCGTCGGACCCACGACCGCCAGCAGGATGGCGCCGAGCACAGGGATTCCGCTCTGGATCCCCTTCTGTGCACCGACGATCGCGTACCACGGCAGCGAGAACGACGTCATGAACTGGAAAAGGCCCTCGCGGAAGAGCTGGCCCTGCTTGTAGGCAAGCGTGTAGCCGAGTACGCCGAATCCGAGCGCCAGCGTGATGTAGGCGGGGTTCGTGAGCGCGACGGGACGTCGCCCAGCAGCACGTCGCGGGTCATGCCCCCGCCGAGGCCGCCGAGCAGCGCCATCACGAGGATGCCGACGATGGTGAAGTTCTTGTAGTGGTCGGGCCTGCGCGCGAGCAGCGCCCCGTTGAGCGCGTTCGTCGACGCCGCGATCAGGTCGATCGCGTGAAGTCGCCGGTCAGGTCCCAGCCCTCGAGGAAGGTGACGCTGTTCGTCGCCAGATCCATCATGAAGCCGCCACAGGATCACTGACCGAGCCGGCAGCCGCATCACCTGAAACGGGTGATTGATGCGCGCAATCGCTTGCGCTGGCTCCGTGTGGTTCACCCAAACCGGGTGATGCCCGCCGGCTGCCTAATGCGTAGCGTCGCCTGGATGAAGGCACGCCGTGGGTAGCCTCCTCCTCAACGTCGCCGTCTACGGGCTGGCCGCGGCGCTCGCGGCGCCGGTCGCGGCAGTTGTGACCGCCCTGATCCTCGGCAAGTCGTCGCGCCCACAGCTCAGCGCCTGGACGTTCGTCGCCGGCGCGGCCTTCCTCGACGTCGTCTTCGCCGTCGTGATCCTCGCGGCCGACCTGTTCGAGGACGGGTGGCGACGCGGGTGCGATCGTCGACGTCGGCGCTCGGCGTGCTCTTCGCCACGATGGGACTGCTCGCCGTCTTCGGGACCGAGTCTCCCGAGAAGGACGCGGCGCGTCGCGCACGTGCGGAGAGCATCGCCACCGGCGAAGCTTTCGGCCCTGTTCGCCGCCGGGATACTCGTGCAGGTGATCAACTTCGACGCGATCGCGGTCTTCGGCGGCGCGCTCAAGGACATCGGCGAGGCGGACATCACAACCGGACAGGAGGTCTTCGCCACCGCGTTCGGCCTCGCGATCATGCTGAGCGTCTACTACGTGCCCGCGCTGATCTACGCGTTCGTCCCGGAACGCGCGGCGACGCGTCCTCGGGCGGATGACGGAGTGGATCATGGGCAACAGCAGGATGATCGAGATCGTCGTGGGGCTCGGCTTCGGCGTGTATTTCCTCCTCGAAGGGCCTCGCCGTTCTTCTCTAGCGCTCCGGCATGGACGACCCAAGCGCCGGCTCAACGGCCGCCGATGGACCGCCGCCAGGCGCGTACCGGCCCGACCGCTCACCGTTCCGAGCGGCCCCGCGGGCACCGCTGCACGAGCGTGTCGTCCCGGTCAGCGCGCACATTCCCACGTACCGGCCGCGCACGGCGCGCCGCGATCTGCTCGCGGGCCTGACGGTCGCCGCCCTCGCGGTTCCCTCGGGGATGGCCTACGCGGAACTGGCCGGGCTGCCACCGGTCGCCGGCCTCTACGCCCTGCTTCTGCCGACGGTCGCCTACGCGCTGCTCGGATCATCCCGGCAACTGATCATCGGACCCGAGGGCGCGCTCTCGGCGATGGTCGCGGCCTCCGTGCTCGCCCTCGCCGCCGCGGGCAGCACCGAGGCAGCCGCGCTCGGCGCCACCCTGGGCCTGCTCGTGGGCGCGCTCTTTCTCTGCGCGCGCGTCGCCCGGCTGGGCTGGATCGCGGACTACCTCTCTCGCCCGGTGCTCGTCGGCTACATGCACGGCATCGCGGTCCTGCTGATCGTCTCCCAGCTCGGCAAGCTGCTCGGGATCCCGGTCAGCGCGATCGATCCGATCCCTCAGCTGGTCGAGGTGGTGCGCGAGCTCGGAGACGTCAGCCTCACGACGGTCGCGGTGTCCGCGTGCGCGCTCGCCGTGCTCCTTCCCCTGCGCTTCCTGGCCCCGCGGGTGCCCGGATCGCTGATCGTGGTCATTGGCGGCATCGCCGTTTCCTCCTGGCTGGACCTGAGCGCCGAAGGCGTCGCCGTCGTCGGAGACATTCCCTCCGGCCTTCCCGACGTGGGCCTTCCAACCGTCAGCCTCACTGAGATCGGCGATCTCGCCCCGGCGGCGCTTGGCATCTTCCTGGTGGCGCTCGCCGACGGGCTGCTCACGGCGCGATCGTTCGCCGGCAAGAACGACCAGCAGGTGGACGCTTCCGCAGGAGCTGCTGGCGCTCGGCGCGGCGAATGTGGCGGCCGGGTTCAGCCAGGGGATGCCCGTGGGAGCAAGCGGCTCGCGCACCGCCGTCAACGATGCCACCGGGGCCCGCACCCAGTTCGCCGGTTTGATGGCGGCGGGCGCCGTCGCGCTGATCCTGCTCTTTCTCACCGACCCGATCGCAGACCTGCCCAAGGCCGTGCTGGGCGCGGTGATCGTCTCGGCCGCGATCGGTCTCGTCGACCCAGCCGCCTGGCGTGCTCTCCGGGCGATCGACTCGGTCGAGGTCGCGATCGCCGGGGTCACCGCGGCCGCGGTCGTGATCACCGGGGTGCTGGCGGCGATCGCGTTCGCGGTCGGCCTCTCGATCGTGGACGTGGTGCGCCGCAGCGCCCGCCCGCACGACGCGGTCCTCGGCTGGGTTCCGGAGCTTGGCCGCTACGCCGATGTCTCGCTGCACCGGGAAGCGCAGCTGACCCCCGGGGTCGTGGTCTACCGGTTGGACGACCGCCTCTTCTTCGCCAACGCCGGTTACGTGAAGGGCCGGATGCGGGAGGCGCTCCGCGGAGCACCTGACGAGCCGCGCTGGCTGGTGCTGGACGCCGAGGCGCTCACGCACGTGGACGCCGCCGGTGCTCGGGCGCTCGATCAGCTTGTCAGGGAGCTGAAGAAGGAGGACGTCGGGCTATGCGTTGCGCGCATGAAGGCGCCCGTGAGTGATCGTCTTGAGAAGCCCGGGGTCGTCGAGGCGATCGGGCGAGACCGGTTCTTTCCCACGGTGCGCGCAGCTGTGGCCGCCTGCGCTCCGGCGGAGACCCGCGCCTGCTGAAGGGCGCGGCAACTTGCGCGTCGCTGGTTGGCCATCGTCGGGCTCTCGCTCGCCGCCACAGGCGGGCGCAGGACGTCGTCCACGATGCCATCCACGAAGCTGCGTGCGTGCTGCTCGAAATCAGGCTTGAGATTCGGCTGAGGCATCTTCAGCCGGAGGACGCGCTCCTGCGGCTCTCCGTGCTTCATGTAACCAAGCCACGAAAGCATCGACTTGACCTGGCCGCCGGCCACCACGAAGTGCGTCTTGTCGATCAACCGCCCGCCGTTTTTCTCACCGAGCTTCCTCATTTGCCCGAGGTTGATGCTGTAGTAGCGGCGAGAGATCGACGCGCCACGCGAACGGCTTGCCGTTCAGCACCGTCTGCGCGGCGGACGACTCGAGATAGGAGCGCATGGGCATGCTCGTCTGGAACCACCAGGTAGGAGAGGCGAGCAGCACGAGGTCGTGTCGCCCGCCTGCGCCTCCGGTGGAACGCGGATCTCGCCGGTCTTGTGGCGGAGCTGGCCGGGCAGGACGCTCGCGATCTGCGGCGATCGGGCGCTTCATCGGGAACTGCGAGAAGTTTCGGCACCCACCGGTCGTCGGTGAACTCGATCGCAGCCTTCGTGACGTCGCACCCTCGTGCGGTCAGGGCCTGCGCCATCGCCTCGGCGACTCGTGCGGCCTGCTGCGTGAGACTGAAGTACACGATGAGAACCCTTGGTTTCGTAACAGCGTTCAGGTTGGCTACTCCTTTCGAGTGAGTTCGCGGACGGGCTGCTCTGGCTTGGGAAGTCCGAGCTCGCGAACGAGCGCTAGGTCGCGCGCGCGATCGGGGAGGGCGGCCGCAACGGCGGTCTGCTTCCCGCCGTGGCCGGCCAGATACCTCGTCTTGGGCTTGTCGGAGGTCAGAGCGTGGAGGATCGCCTTCGCGATGACGAGCGGCGGATCCGCGCTGGCCTCCGCATCTTCCACGGCCTTTCGAATCGCGGCAATCTGCTGCTCGTAGAGTTTGAAGCCCTCCTCCCCCAGGGTGCTCTCGAGTCCGTCGAGCTCCGCGAACGACTTTCCGAAGATCGCGGTCTTGACCGGCGCGACCTCGATCAACGACACATGGATGTTCCACTGACGCAGCTCCAGCCGGAGCGCATCGCTGATCGCACGCATTCCGAACTTCGACGCGCTGTACGCGCCGTTGAGCGGCAGGACGAGCATCCCTCCGATCGACCCGACGTTGACGATCCGGCCGCCCCCGCGCCGGATGAGGGGCATGAAGGCCTGGATCACCGCGACCGGCCCGAAGAGGTTGACCTCCAGCTGCTTGCGGAAATGCGGCCATCGGCTGGAACTCGATGGGAGCCGGCACGCCGATGCCGGCGTTGTTGACGATGCCGGCAGACCACGTTCGCCCACGACATCGGTCACCGCGGCCGCCGCTGCCGCGATCGTCGCCTCGTCGGTGACCTCGATGATCAGAGGCGTCAGCCGCTTCGGCGCGTGAGCCTGAAGAGCGTGGCCGTCCGCCTCGCGCCGAACCCCGGCGAACACATGGAACCCCTTGTCCGCGAGGTGGAGTGCCGTTGCGGTGCCGATCCCGGTGGACGTACCCGTAACGACAACGAATCCACCGGTGACCTCGGAGCTCATCGTCTCAGCCCGCGAGCCCGGCTCCCGCTTCCTCGAGCCCTGCCTTGAGCTCCTTCGCGCTTGCCTTGTCGATCTGGGCGGTCGACGAGCGGATCGAGTTCGCGAGCGCCCCGTCGACCGCATCGGCGTGCGTCGTGGTCGTAGATCGCGATGATCCCCGCCGAGCCGGGCGGCAGCGCGTCGTCCATCTTTTCGCCGATCCCCGCCTGGACGCGCTTGCGCGCGATCTTGCCGAGGATCCCGCCCACGGCCGCGCCGACCGCGGTCGCGGCGAGCAGCGGCGGCGCGAACAGTCCCACGGCGAGCCCGACCCCTCCGCCGACCGCGACGCCCTTGCGGCCGAGGTGGTCGCCCGTCTCCTGCACCGCTACCTCGCCGCGGCGTCCTTTGTGACGAGGACGACCCCGTCGGTGGTGATCGTCCTTCTCCTCGGCGAGCTTCACGAACGCGTCGAAGTCCTGCTGCGCGAGCTCGGGAATCAGATAGACGCTGAGCAGCACGTCCAGCGTTTCGTCACTCATGCTTTCTCCCTTCTTTATGCGCTCGCAGCGTGAGCGGCGAGCGCCTGCTGCGCGTGCTCGTGGAGTGCCTTGGCGTCTTCCTCGCTCATGTGCGGGGCGATGTCGAAGGTGACCTGCTCGATCTCGCCCGTGAACCGGAACGGGGCCTTGTCCGCGTAGCTGCGGTCGACGACGAGGCCGTTGTCGCAGCCGATGTCCATGCCGGCGTAGCCCGAGAAGCGCGCGGGCACGGTGTGCTCCATCCGCCCCGAGGCGACCGGCTCTCCGTTCACGAGCAGCGTCACCTCGCCGCCCGTCGCCGGCTTGGGCTCGTCGGCGGCGAAGACCACCTCCACGCCGACCTCGCCGGCCGGGAGCGGCGTCTCGGACTCCTGCGTGTACTCGAGCACGCCCAGCATCGAGTAGTGGTGCTTGAGCTTCCCGTCCTGGACGTAGAGCGCGAAGCCTCCCAGGTGGTCGAACGCGGCCACGATCACTCCCTCGACGCCGCCTTCCGGGACGACGATGTCGGCGCTGATCGTGTACGAGTGGTTGTAGATGCGCGGGATCATCCCGGCCGCGACGTTCTCGATCCGCCCGCGGTAGGTGAACTTCGACTCCTTCGGGATCGGCGGCACGATCCCGTAGAACGAGGAGAGCCCGCCGAGGATCGGCAGCACCTGGTAGCGCTCGGCCTCCTCCCAGAAGAGCTTGCGGAGCTCCTCGACCTTCTCCGGATGCTCACCGGCGAGGTCGCTCGCCTGCGCGAAGTCGTCCGGCAGGTAGTAGAGCTCGACCGGGTCGGCGTCGGGGTCCCACCCGGGGCCGAACCCCCGCAGGACCTCCGGGTCGAGCTGCCACGGGATGCGCGGCAGCCGCATCGCGAGCCACCAGCCGTCCTTGTACATCGCCCGGTTTCCGACCGCCTCGAAGTACTGCTGCGTGTGGCGCTCGGGCGCGTTCGTGTCCGACAGCGAGTCGGCGAAGGTGAAGCCGTGCAACGGCTCCTGCTCGATCCCGTCGACGTGCGCCGGCGCCGGGAATTCCGGCGATCTCGAGCACGGTCGGCGCGATGTCGATCACGTGCGTGAAGTGGCTGCGCAGGGCGCCCGGGTCGGCGATCGCCTTCGGGTAGCGAACGACCAGCGGGTCGCGCGTGCCGCCCAGGTGGGAGGCGACCTGCTTGCCCCAGTCGAAGGGACAGTTGCTCGCCCACGCCCACGCCGACGAGTAGTGCGGGGCCAGCAGTTCCCCGCCCCAGGCCTCGAGGCCGCCGTGCTTGAACAGGAGGCCCATCTGCTGCTCGGGGGTGAGCGGGATGCCGTTCAGCGTCGTCAGCTCGTTGAACGTGCCCGAGAGGGTTCCCTCCATGCTCGCGCCGTTGTCGCCCCAGATCCAGATCACGAGGGTGTTGTCGAGCTCGCCCATCTCCTCGATCGTGGAGAGCACGCGGCCGACGTTCCAGTCGGCGTTCTCCGAGTAGCCGGCGTAGGTCTCCATCTGGCGTGCGTACAGCCGCTTCTCCGTCTCGCTCAGCGAGTCCCACTTCGGGAACGCGTCGTTCTCGGGCAACTCGGTGTCCGGCGGGACGACCCCGAGCTCCTTCTGGCGCGCGAGCGTCTGCTCGCGGGCGACGTCCCAGCCCTGGTCGAACTTGCCCTTGTACTTGTCCGACCACTCTCGCGGCACGTGGTGCGGCGCGTGACTGCAGCCGGTCGCGTAGTACATGAACCAGGGCGTGCCCGGCCGCTCGGCGCGCACGCGATGGAGCCAGTCGGTCGCCTTCTCGGGCATGTCGTCCGGGAAGTAGTAGGGCTTGCCGTCCTTGCCCTCAGGGACGCCCAGGACCTTCTGGTTCTCGGTGATGAGCGGGTCGTACTGGCCCGCCTCGCCGCCGAGGAAGCCCCAGTAGTAGTCGAACCCGAGCCCGGTGGGCCAGCGGTCGAAGGGCCCGCTCGAGCCCTGCTGGTCGTCCGGCGTCAGGTGCCACTTCCCGATCGCGGAGGTCATGTAGCCGTTCTCCTGCAGGATCCGCGGCAGCGTCGCGCAGTCGCGCGGGATGGTGGCGTTGTAGCCCGGGAAGGGGCCCGAGAACTCGGCCACCAGGCCGAACCCGACTCGATGCTGGTTGCGGCCGGTGAGCATGGCCGCGCGCGTCGGCGAGCAGACCGCGGTCACGTGGAAGCGGTTGTAGCGCAGCCCCTCCTCCGCCATGCGGGTGTAGTTCGGGGTGTCGATCGCCCCGCCGAACGTGCTCGGGTTGCCGAAGCCGGCGTCGTCGATCAGCACGACCAGCACGTTCGGGGCGCCCTCCGGGGGCGCGACCTGCGCCGCCTGGTTCCAGTCGGGCGTCGAGCCCTCGAGGGTCTTCTTCGGACGCCGCCAAACGGCGGGCGCCGGATCGGAAGCACGGTGCGGTCGATCGGCCGGTCCTTCGTCGTCTCGCCTTCCATTGGGTTCTCGCTCATCGGCGCAACCTCTCATTCATCTCGTCGACTGCCATCCGTCGGCCGGGCGACCTCGATTCCGCCGTAATGGTGAGCACAATCGCGCACCACCCGATGTCCAACACGGTGAGCACACCCTGCATGGTCTGCATGGTCTCGCCGCGTCGACCTATCCGCATCGTCCCGATCGGATGAAATGAAGACACGACGGCGCCAACGTGTGGTGGACCAGCTCGACCACATTGGCGGTCGTGGTTTCACCCGAATCGGGCGATGCGCTGCGACGACCGTCGGTCGACGCTTCCAGCAATGCCGAATCGCCATAACCGACTGAGACCGTGCACGTGCACGGTGGCTGCATTAGCAGCAACGCTGGCGGTAGCAGCTTGTGGAAGCGACACGGTCGACGCGAGCAAGGCCGAACGTCGAGCAGGCGATCGAACGAGAGGAGAAAGGCATGGCAATCGGACCCGTTCAACTCATCGTCCTGGGATTCAAGAATCCCGACTTCCACGGCGAGATCATCGCCGAGCTGGAGCGACTGCGGGAAAGCGACACGATACGCGTGATCGACTCTCTCGCCGTCTACAAGGACGAGCAGGGAGAGGTCGAGGTCGAGCACCTCAGCAACCTGAGCGAGGATGAGGCAATCGAGCTCGGCAGCACGGTCGGCGCCTTGATCGGCCTTGGTATCGAGGGAGAAGAGGGAATCGAGGCCGGCGCGGCCGCGGGCGCCGAGGCGGCATCCGAGGGACTCGAGTTCTTCTCGGACGAGGAGGCCTGGGACGTGCTCGAGGAGATCCCGAACGGCTCGGCAGCGGCGCTCATCCTGCTCGAGCATCACTGGGCGGTACCGTTGCGTGATGCAATCGCGCGCGCGAATGGATTCCGTATCAGCGACGGGTTCATAAGCCCGCTCGACCTGATCGAGATCGGGCTCCTGTCGGCCGAGGAGGCGAAGGAGCTCAACGCCGCGGAGGCCGCTGCGGGAGCGAGCCGGTAAGGACAACCTTCACTACCATCGAGGAGGACGACATGTTTGCAGCACGCAGGGTCGCTAGACCTGGACCCGTCGGGCCTGGACCGGTCGGACGGCCTGTCGCTCGGGCCGCCGCCGGGCCGGCTCGACCGGCCACTCGGCGCACCGCGCGGCGCGTTTCACGGCGCCGCTAACCCACGGTCCGCGGCCGGTTTCGACGCGTAGCTTGAGGCGAATCCTCCGGCATGCGCAGGCGCATGCTCCCGCGTGTGGAGGACGTAACTGGGGAGCGGGCCTACCCGGGTTCGTCCCCAGCAGCCGGCTCGTCGCGGGATCGACGCGCGCGCAGCCGCTCTCGGGCGCGGCCCGGGCTCTCGGCCTTCATTCGTAGGTATTCCTGCGCGACCGACGTCAGCAAGGCGACGAGCACACCGAACCCCGTGAGGATGTAGACGATCGTGAAGATCTGCGTCCCCGGGCTGGTCGGGGCGAAGTCTCCGTAACCGACGGTCGTCAGCGTCACGATGCAGAAGTAGAGGGACTCGATGATGGTCCAGTCCTCGAAGCGCCAGTAGAAGAGCGTGCCCGTGAGCACCAAGGCGCCGGCCACGACCGGCAGCGCCTTGGTCTCGGGGTCACGCCAGACGGCGGCTAGCGCCCGGCCCAGCTCACGGGCCGCCAGGAGGAGCCGAACCGCTAGCTTGGCGTGCCGGCCTTTGCCGCCGCGTCGATCTCGCGCTCGAGCTCGTCGGCGTCGGCATCTATCTGCTTCTCGATCAGCTTGTTGGCGCGCGTCATCGCTTTCTCGAGCTGCTCCTCGATCTTCGACTCGCCGATCACGATCACCGCGGCAGTACCCGCCTCGAGCTCGTCGCCGAGCTCCTTGAGGTCGCCGCGCGAGATGCCCTTGGATAGGTGCCCGGTCAATCCGCCGGCACCGGCGCCGACGATCGCAGCGCCAAGCACCGCGGGCGGGAACACGATCCCGACCAAAGCCCCGACCGCCGCGCCGGTCCAGGCACCGTGCTGCGTCGGCTTCTCCGTCTTGGTCACCCGGACCTTGCCGTCGTCTTCCTTTCGGATCACCGCCGAGTCGAAGGTCCCGATCGCCCCAGCAGCGTGGAGGTCGAACACGGCCTCGTAGTCGGCCTCGGCAGAGTCGATGTCGTCGTAGATGGCGGCGTAGAGGAACACTGGTCTGTCTGACATGGCGCCTTCCTTTCAAACCGGGGGAAATCTACGCCGCCGACCGTACGAGGGCCGGGCCGCGGTTTCATCACCCAGACGGGGTGATTGTGTGCGCCACTCCGATCGGGCTCCGGGCGCGCGTCACATCAGCCGGAGCGCTCTCCATCGGCGGAGCCTTGTCGGGTGGGTGCCGCTCGTACCAGCGTGCGTAGCGGTCGGCGAGGGGGGCAGCGCTGAGGCCGTGAGCAAATACCGAGAGCCCCACCGTCAGGTAGATCGCCAGCACGATCAGGCCCTCGTGGGGAAGGTTGGACTCCTCGACCACGATCACCGCAAACACGATCGATGCCAGGCCGCGGGGACCGAACCAGCCGAGGAAACCAAGTGTCGGCGCCCGGGCGCGCGATCCCCACATCGAGATCACTACCGGGAGCATTCGCACCACCGTAAGGCTGAGCACCGCGTACAGAGCAAGCTCCCAGCTCAGCTCACCGAGCGCGGGGCCCAGCAGAATGGCCCCGAAGAGCACGAAGGTGACCCCGTTGAGCACGTTCCCCACCTCCTCGGTGAGCTCGTTGACTTGCCCGGGGTCGCGGCGGAGCGCCAGGCGAAAGGTCAGGCCCGCGACAAACGCGGCGATGAAGCCCGACCCGTCGAGGGCGCTGGCGGTCCCGTAGGCAAGCGCCGCGCCGGCGCCCGGAATCACCTGCCGCCACGGACCCGCAATCAGGTTCCGGCGGCCGGCGAGGACGATGATCGCCGCGACCAGGAGCCCGCCCATCACCCCGCCGGCCACCCCGTAGCCGATCTCCTCGAGCAGGAGCGTCGCGGCACTACGCCCCTCCGCGATCCCCGAGTGCACATCGGCCGCGGCGACGGCCGCGAACAGCAGCGGCACGCAGATCCCGTCGTTGAGCCCGCTCTCGACGTTGAGCCCCTGGCGAATCCTTCCCGGGATGCGCGGCTCGGTGACAACCGCTTGCCCCAGCGCGGCATCGGTCGGCGCCAAAACGATCGCCAGGATCACGGCCTCCTCGGCGCTCAGCTGGTCGAAGATGACAGCCGCCGCAACGGCGCCGAGCGCGATCGTCAGCGGCAGTCCGATCCCGAGCAAGCGGACCGGCACGCCGAACTCGCGGCCCAGCTGCCGGAGGTCGATGCACGATGCGTCGCAGAACAGCACGAGCGCGAGCGTCGCCTCAGCCAGCGTTCGCACGGTCGAGCTCGAGCTCTCGAGGTCGATCTCGCCAAGCACCTTCGGTCCCACCAGCAACCCGACCACGACGAAGACCATCGCCGGCGTAACCGGCGTCCCGTATAGCCGCCCCGAGATCGCCGCGACCCCGAGCAGGGTGAGTGCCACGATGGCAAGGGACCACTCCATCCAGAGCCCCAGCTAGCTGAGAGCGCTAACCATTTGAGCTCAGCTGCAGTTGATCGGGCTCAGGGTCTGCTTGAAGCTCTGGGCCAGGTCGTCGAAGGCAGACGAGAGCTGAGAGGCGGCCTGGTCGAGCGAAGTGCTGCTTCCGACGCCCTTCACGACGGAGTCCACTTCGGAGGTGAATTGCTGCGTCGCCGACTCGACCTCCTGCTTGCGGTCCGCATTCAGGTCGCCCTGCGCATCTTTGATCTTGCCGAGGTCATCCTTGATCGCTTGGAGGTTCTGCTCGATGCCGTCGGTCGTCGCAGTCGAAAGCGTCAGCTGGCTGAGCTCGTCGACCTGCTTCTGGATGTCCGCGCGGGCATCGCAGACCTGGTTCTGGGCCTTCTCGGCGCTCGACTCGTCGTCGCCGCACGCACCAACGGCGACGACGCTGGCGAGCAGCAGGGCCGCGACGATGGGCCTGAGCAGGGCCGGCTTCATCGCGGCCACTCTCGCAACCGCGCTCGCTCGCAGCAAGGGCGCGTGCCTGCAGGGGGCGCTGTTGCTTGCCCCCACGCGGCGCGGGATGCACGTACCACTCTGAGGAGGCAAGGCTGGATAGGCTCGCCGAGGTGCGGAAAGACCTACATCCGACGACCGCCCGTCCGATCATCGTGGGCCGCGTTGTCACAGCGACCATCGCCCTGACCTGTGTGTTGATCGTCTACGACGGATGGGCCGAGCTGAGGTTGAGGGATGTCATCTACGTCATCGTCGCACCAGTGCTCGCGATCTTCATCGCGCACGTGTTCTCCGCCAGCGTCGTTCTGGAAATGGAACTCGGGAGGCGACCGACCCGACGCGAATGGATCACCAAGGTCCACTTCGAGTCGGGGTTTCTCTTTCTCGCCGTTCCCCCGGTAGCGATCCTGATCATTCTGAATCTCGCCGGCGTCTCGCTCAACGACGCAATCCGGGTGATCATCTGGCTGGAAGCGCTATCGCTCAGCTTCTGGGCAGGCTTGGCCGCCCATCGGGCGGGATTACGTGGACGATCGCTTGCCATGGCCGTGGTCGCAGGTCTAGTCGTAAGCTGCATCGTCCTCGGACTACTCGTAGTTCTTGAGCCCGGGAAACCGGTGCAGAACAGCGTCGCCGCCGCCACAGCGCAGCTCAACTGATTGCCCGTGGCAAAGGACGGCGCCTTCCTCGAGTTATCCCGCCGACTGTGTCTCGGGCGGATCTTCCTTGTGGTGCGTGGCGTGTCTGGTGGCGTGATGCTCCTCGCGCGCCTTCACGAACCCGACGCCGAGTTCGCGTGCCAGCTCGACCAGGATCCCGATGCCGGTCAGTATGTAGATGACGGTGAAGAGCTTCAGCGCATCATGCGTCAGCGTGAGGTTCGGGTCGGCGATGCTCGACGTGGTCAGCGTGCAGACGGCGAAGTAGAACCCGTCGACCACGTTCCAGCCTTCGCCAAGCGAATAGGTGACCGTCCCGACCAATATGAGGGTGACCGCGGCTCCCGCGACGACGGCGAAGTGCTCTTCCTTGGCGGAGTACTTGATCGCCCCGAGCATGCGCCGGAGCATGGACGCGACGGACAGCACGACGCAAGGCTCGCACCAGTCGCGGACGGCGTGCGCTTGCTTTGGATGGAAGGGAGCACTGACCGGACTCGCTGCTGCGTTTGTATGAATGGGGGGCCTCCGCGAGCCAATCGACCATTAGCGGGCGAATGCCAGCGAGACAGCTGGGTTCAGGTGCGCCCCCGAGATCGCGCCCATGAACAGAATGATCGCCATGACCATGAGGCCCGGCGCGACAACGGCGCTGCGAGGCTGATCTGGCCCTCGCCGACCAAGATGCCCCCGCCGGCCGCGACGAGCACCAAGAAGTACGTTCGAAGGGCGAGCCCTCGATAGATGCGTCGTCGTGCGGTCCAACCCTCGATCCGCGAGTTTCGGCCACAGCAGCTAGTCGAGGTCCGTTTCAACCTCGATGCGGCCCGACTTGGCCGCGTCCGCGAGCATGCCGTAGTCGAGCTCGTTCTGGTCCGCATATAGCTCCGAGAACTCGGCGATCGCCCGGTCGAAGGTCTCGCCGTTGCCGAGGTAGGACCCGATCGCGATCCGGTCGCCGGACCGTGCGTGGGCTCGGGCAAGCGTCCAGCCGCAGACGTTGCCGTAGATCGCCAGCCCTTCCGGCGGCAGGGTGGCGACGTCGATCGATCGCTTGCCGTCCCAGAGTTGGCGCACGTAGAAGTCTCGCGCTTGGCCGTCGATCCCGACCGCCGGAAGCCACCCCAGGAGAATGTCGCTCGAGGCCTGCATCAGCCACTGGCCCTCGACCACCCGCTCGCCGTGGTTTCCGAACTCGCTCTCGCCGACGAAGGGCTCCAGCACGGAGGCCTCGGCCTCCTTGGCCTGCAAGAAGAGCGGGTCCTGTCCGTCGCGGCCCATCATCAGCAACACCCAGGCGCGGGTTCCGACGCTGCCGACCCCGACCACCTTGCGGGCCATCTCGATGAACCGGTAGCTGTCGAAGAGGTGGCGGCGATCGCCCTTGAGACTCTCGCGGTAACGACCGAGCATCTCGAGGATCAACTCCTCGGACTCATGGGCCTGATCCTCGGAGACCAATTCCCGGGCGGGGACCAGCAGCGGCGGATCGCTGATGATCCGCGGCTCGCCGTCGACCACGCGGACGAGGCGATCAAAGGCCTTCATGCTGTTCTTCTTTCCGGCCTTCGCCACATTCTTGTGCGCCACCTTCATCTGCTCGCGGTCGGCGACCGTGCCCAAGTCCGCGAGGACGGTGTCGACGTCGAGGCGCGCGTACCAGACGTCGAGGTTGCGCATCGCTGCGAACTCGCGCATCGCCTCACGGTAGGCGCGGACCGTGCGGAGGACCGCGGCGCGGGTCTCCTCCGGGGTGAAGTCGCGGTCGCGCCCAGCTATCGCGAAGCTCGCTGCGAGACGCTTGACGTCCCACTCCCAAGGCCCCGGAAGGGTTTCGTCGAAGTCGTTGAGGTCAACCACCAGGCGACGATCCGCTGCTGCGAAGACACCAAAGTTCGACAGGTGGGCATCGCCGCATGCCTGGACACGCAACCCCGACTCGGGGGTCTTCGCGAGGTCCATCGCCATGATCGCCGCCGCGCCGCGAAAGAACGTGAACGGCGAGGCCAGCATCCGCCCGTAGCGGATCGGCACGAGCTCCGGGACGCGGCTCTTGGCCTGGTCGACGAGCACCTTGACCGGATCTCGCCGGCGCGCCGGCGGCCTCCATTCCCCGTGGCTCGAGCGCGGAACCTTCTTCCGCGCCACCTTACCGGCGGCTGCGCGCTCCTCTGGGGAGCGGGTGTCCACAAGCGGAGATTTGGTGGGCGTGGACGGATCCGCCAGCTGGGATGCGCTCACCATTTGAGCTCGATTTCGAGCTCCCGCTCGTCGTCCTCGATCTCGAGCTCGAGCTTGAAGTCCACCTCGTCGGGAACGTGCACCTTGAAGCGCAGGCCGTCGCGCTCGAACTCCACGTCGTTCTGCTTCGCAAGCTTGTCGGCCAGGGCATGCAGCCGAGCTGCAGCGTCCTCCCGGCTCAGCCGCGCTTTCTCGGTGATTTCCATGACGTCCATTCGGGCCTCCTTGTTTTAAGTCGGTGGTTTCTGGTCGCGGCCGCGGGCAACATGCGCCAGCTGGACGAGACCCGCCCACATGCCATCGGGAGCCAGGGCCGAGGGAGAGGCGCCCGGGTGTTGACGCGCGATCCGCACGCGCAGGACCCTGGGCCGGATGCGAAACCGCAGCGGCGGGTCGAGCACGAGCGCCTCGCCGTCGATTCCGGCGGGGACGGGGCGGTCGGCGTCGACCTCGAAACCGGGCGCCGACCACTCGCGCAGCGGTCGCTGCAACTGCCGGCCGCCGTCGCCGTGCCCCGAGGGCTCGGCGACCACCACGATCCCGAGCAGGCCGTCGTCGATCCGCGGCCGTGTGCCCGAGCCGACTGGGCGGCCGAGCCGGTAGCGGTTGTTGGAGACGAGCACCATCGCACCTGCGTGGTGCACGTCCCCGCTCGGGCTGGTCCAGCGCAGGTCGAGCTCGCTGCCGCCGGGGCCGAGCATGTCCGGCACGGTGTCGAGCAGCGTGCGCAGCTTCGCGTCGCGATAGCCCTCTCGCTGTACGGCCTCGGCATAGACCCCGAGCGAGACGTTGTTGACGAACACGCGCCCGTTGACCTCGGCCAGGTCCACAGTTCGCTCGCCGCCGTCCACGAACGCATCGAGGGCACCGACGACGTCGTCCCGGTCGACGCCCAGGTCGAGGGCGAAGTGGTTGCGTGTACCGGCGGGCACACACGCGTACGGCAGGCCGCGCTCGGCGGCGAGCGCCGCAACGATTGCCTGCGATCCGTCGCCGCCCGCCATCGCGAGCGCGTCGGCGCCACGATCAATGGCTCCGCGAACCAGCATCTCTAGGTCCTCGCCGGGTTTCAACTCGATCGGCTCGATCCCACGGGCGCGGGCCTCGTCGGCGAGCGAGAAGCGCTCTGCCTTCCCGCCACCCGAGCGTGGGTTGAAGAACAGCACGGGATGGCGCGGCGTCGACGCGTCCGGCAGCGCCACGTGCACAGTGAGCGCGGCGCCCGCAGCTCCCACTGACACCAGGAGGCCCGCCACGACCAGCAACTCGGCGAGCAGCGGCCCTCCCGAGGCGAGCAGCGCCACGGCACCGGCAAGCCCCAGCGCAGCGACGATCAGCCCCGCCGCTCGCGCGACTCCGCGCCGCAGCACGCCGTACCAGGCCGCCGCGCCGGCGACCACCACGCAGCCCAGCACGCCCAAGCCACGCGGGAACTCGGTCACCGCCACAGCGATGGCGAGGGCGACCGTGGCGGCCCCCACGACCAGCGCGACAAGGGCCGCGAGCCGCCGCCTCATAGGATCCCGGCTCCTTGAGCACTAACGTCGAATCCGCGACGCGCCGGCCGCGTTGGATCGAGGACGCCGAGCGCGTGGATCTCGCGATCTACGCCGCGATCGCCCGCACCCCGACGCCTTCGCTCGACGTCGCGATGAGCCGCCTCTCGGATGCCGCCGATTACTCGCGCCTCTCCTTGACCTCCGCTGCGCTGCTCGCGCTCACCGGGGGGCGGACCGGGCGCCGCGCGGCCGCCCAAGGGCTGGCTTCCCTCGGGATCACCGCAATCGTCGTCAACGTGGCCGTCAAACCGCTCGCACGGCGCCGACGCCCCGACCGTCTGGCGGGCGACGTCCCGCTCGCGCGCCAAGTGCGGATGCCGAGCTCGCGCTCGTTTCCGTCTGGGCACACTGCCGCTGCGTTCGCTTTCGCGACCGGCGTCGGCCGGGTGTCGCCGGCGGCCGCTGTGCCGCTGCGCGCGCTCGCCGCGCTGGTCGCTTACTCGCGCGTCCACACCGGCGTGCACTACCCCGGCGACGTGTTGGCCGGCGCCCTGATCGGTACCGCGCTCGCGCAGCTCACGACGCATGTGGTGAGACCCTAAACGACCGGCGCGTTGATGAAGAAGACGCGTTGCGGCAATCCTGCACCCGCCACATGTTCGTCGTCATCCTCCTGCTGGGATGAAAAAGCGCGATTCGCGGCCAAGAACGCGCGGTGGGGTCTGCGTTCTGGCCGGGATTTCATGCCATCTGGATGACGACGCACCCGCTGAGGGCCGGTTTACATGCGCCAGCTCTGGGACGGCAAGGGCTCGGCGGTCGTGGAGACGATGAATCCGCAGGCGCTGACGATGTATGCGGAGCTCTGCGGCCGCGCGCTCGCGAAGGCGCATGCCCGATCCGGGGACGCGATCGCGATTGCCAGCTATCTCGGCGCAGGCGACAGCTTCGATCGCGCGCTGGCTTCGTTTGCAGAGGCCTACGCCGACCAGAACGCGCGCGACTACGACGCCCTACAAGCCGCCGTTGCGTCCGGTCGCATCGCGGCCAGGACAGACCTCTGACGCTGGTCACTCTCCCTCCTCGAAGGGATCGCGTACCGCGCCCTAAGGCGCCTCCGCCTCGAGGTTCCGCTTGATCTCGAGGAGCGCCTCCTGTGCCTCTTGGGGACGGTTGGGTACCGAGGATCGATCTCCACCAGGGTGTTCACGAGCACCGCCGCCGCGCCGATCCGCATGAACCACTTGCGGTCAGCGGGGATCACGTGCCAGGGCGCCCACTCGGTGCTCGTGTGGGTGAGCATCTCGGAGAACGCCTCCTGGTAGGCGTCCCACAGCTTCCGCTCCCTGATGTCCGCCTCCGAGAACTTCCAGTTGTGGTCCGGCAGGTCGATTCGCCTCAGCAGGCGCCTGCGCTGCTCCTCCTTTGAGAGGTTCAGGCAGAGCTTGACGATGCGGAAGCCGTTCTCGGTGAGGTGGCGCTCCCAGTCGTTGATCGAGCTGTAGCGCCGCTTCCAGACGTCCCCCTTTTTCGCCGCCTCGGGAAGCTTCTGGCGCTCGAGGTTCTCGGGGTGAACACGGACCACCAGCACCTCCTCGTACTGGGATCGGTTGAAGATGCCGATCTCGCCGCGCCCCGGCAGGCCGCGCGTGTAGCGCCAAAGAAAGTCGTGGTCGAGCTCCTCGGCCGACGGAACCTTGAAGCTGTGGACCGAGACACCCTGCGGGTTGACGCCGCTCATCACGTGCCGGATCGTCCCGTCCTTGCCGGCCGAGTCGAGGCCTTGGATGACGACGAGAACGCCCCAGGTGCCCTGAGCGGCCAGGCGCGCCTGGTACTCCGAGAGCAGGCGCACCCCCTCGGCGAGCAGCTCCGCCCCCTCCTTCTTATCCTTGAGCCCTTCCTTGAACGCCGGATCGAAGTCCCTCGCCAGGACCACCTTCGAACCGGGCTTCACCCGGAACGGCGCGATGAACTCCTCTAACCGCTTCCTGCGCTTCTTGTCCACCTCTGGCTCCTCAGCAGGGACTGGGTAGCGGTCCAAGCCTACGCCCCGGATATCGTCGCGTCGAGTTGACCTCGGTCAAGCGCTCATGAAGCCGCCGCGATGGATACCGGGCCTGCGCTCGCTCGCCTCCTACCGCAGGTCGTGGCTGCGCCACGATCTGGTCGCCGGTCTCGTGCTGACCACGCTTCTGGTGCCGCAGGGAATGGCGTACGCGGAACTGGCGGGCCTGCCCGCGATCACCGGCCTCTACACGACGGTCCTCTGCCTGATCGGCTACGCGGCGTTCGGACCCTCTCGCATCCTCGTGCTCGGCCCGGACTCCTCACTCGGGCCGATGATCGCGGCGACGCTCCTGCCGATCATCGGATCCGGCGGCGACCCCGACCGCGCGATCGCGCTCGCGTCGATGCTCGCCCTGCTGGTCGCTGCGATCGAGATCGGCGCGGGCGTGGCAAAGCTCGGATTCATTGCGGACCTGCTGTCCAAGCCCACCAGGATCGGTTACATGAACGGCCTCGCGTTGACGATCCTCGTCGGGCAGCTGCCGAAGCTCTTCGGCTTCTCGATCGAAGCAGACGGACTGATCGACGAGACGCGGGAGTTCGTCAGCGGGCTCGCGTCGGGGGACGCCGTGGTCGCCGCCGCTGCCGTGGGGGTGGTCAGCCTCGCGCTGATCTTGCTCCTCCAGCGCCGGCTGCCGCGCATCCCCGGCGTGCTGGTCGCGGTCGTCGCGGCGATCGCCGCGACCGCGGCGCTCGACCTCTCCGCCCACGGGGTGTCGCTCGTCGGGACCCTGCCCGAGGGGCTGCCTTCCCCCACCTGGCCGAACCCGGTGTCCGATCTCCCGCTCCTGGTTGCGGGAGCTCTCGGCATCGCGCTGGTGTCCTTGACCGACACGATCTCCACCGCTTCGGCGTTCGCGGCGCGAACGCGGCAGGAGATCGACGGCAACAAGGAGATGATCGGCATCGGCGCGGCGAACGTCGGGGCGGGCTTGTTCCAGGGCTTCCCGGTCAGCACGAGCGGCTCGCGCACGGCCGTGGCCGAGCAGGCCGGCGCGAAGACCCAGCTCACCGGGCTGGTCGGCGCAGCGGCGATCGTCCTGATGCTGGTGCTCGTGCCCGGGCTGCTGCGCAACCTCCCGCAGGCCACTCTCGCGGCCGTCGTGATCGCCGCCTCCCTGTCGCTGGCCGACATCGCGGGGACCAGGCGGCTGTGGCACCAGCGGCGGACCGAGTTCCTGCTCTCGATGGCCGCGTTCCTCGGCGTGGCACTGCTCGGAGTGCTCGCCGGCATCGCCGTCGCCGTGGCGCTGTCGATCCTCAACGTGTTTCGCCGGGTCTGGTGGCCTTACCAGACCACCCTCGGGCGTGTCTCCGGGATGGAGGGCCATCACGACCGCAGCCTCTACCCCGACGCGGAGGAGCTCCCCGGCCTGGTGATCTTCCGCTTCGACGCGCCCCTGCTCTTCGCGAACGCGCGGACGTTCCGCGACGAGATCCGCCGCCTCGCGGCCGGCGAGCCGAAGCCGCGCTGGATCGTGATCGCGGCCGAGCCGATCACGGACGTTGACACCACGGCTGCCGACATGCTCCTCGAGCTCGACGAGGAGGTCAACGCGGCCGGCACCTCCCTTGTCTTCGCGGAGCTCAAGGACCCCGTACGGGCCAAGCTCGAGCGCTACGAGCTCATCGGCGCGCTCGACCCGGACCACTTCTTCCGAACGCTGGACGGCGCCCTTGAGGCGTTCCGCCGCCAGACGGGCGCAGAGTGGACCGCACCCGCGAAGCCGTGAATCCTGATGGTGCGGTTAGCATCGTTGCCTACAACTTCGAGGGAGGTCCGATGAAGCTCAGCAACATCTTCAACAGGGCAAAGCAAGAGGTCGACAAGCGCGGTGGCGTCGACGCGCTGAAGGAAGACGCGAGCGAGCTCCAGGGCATTGCGAAGCAGAAGGGCAGCCTGGGCGACAAGGCCAAGGCGGCAGGCCAGGCGATCAAGGATCCGGGAGCGGCCGGCCCGGACAAGCCGAAGGCCGGCAGCAAGCCCGAGCAGCCGTAGGCGTAGGCAGCCGGACGCCTCGTGCGCTGGTGACATCTCCGCACGGGTGCCTGCATCCTGGCCCGCCCGATCGTGCGGGCATTGCGAAGGACGTGATGCGTGGTTATCGTTGGCAGCGCCTTGGCCATCACGGCCACACCCAACCTCTCCGACTCCCAGCTCTCTGAGCTGCTGGGCCTGGTTGACGACTCCGACAGCGTCGAGCTGAAGCTGACCGTCCCGGAGGCCGATCAGCGCTCGGCGGTCCAAGCGCTCGGCATGGATCCGCTCGACCGCGCAGATCCGGCAGGTGTTCTTCTTCGATACTCCGGACTTGGCGCTGTACAAGAAGGGCGTGGTGGCCCGCGCGCGCCGGGTCCAGAAGAAGGGCGACGACTCGGTCGTGAAGCTGCGGCCCGTGGTGCCGAGCGAACTCGCCGACCACATGCGCCAGTCCCCGAACATGGTGGTCGAGGTCGACGCGATGCCCGGCGGCTTCGTCTGCTCCGCGTCGCTCAAGCGCGCGCTGCCGAATCCGCACGTGCGGGCTGCCGCCCTGGGCGAGCGCAAGATCAGCAAACTCTTCTCGAAGGAGCAGCGCGCCTTCTTCACTGCCCATGCCCCCGCCGGGATCGAGCTGGACGACCTCAAGATCCTGGGGCCGGTCTTCGTGTTGAAGCTGAAGTTCCAGCCGCCCGACGCTATTCCCCGCACGGTCGCGGAGATGTGGCTGTATCCGGACAGCACCCGGGTCCTGGAGCTGTCCATGAAATGCGCCCCGGGCGAGGCGCTCGACACCGCCGCGCGGGCACGGGCGTTCCTGGTGAAGCGCGGGGTCAACGTCAAGGGCGCCCAGCAGACAAAGACCCGGCTCGCGCTCAACTTCTTCGCGCGCGAGATGAAGCCCAAGCCCAAGTCGCGGCCGCGCAAGCCGCGCACGCAGCGCCTCCAGGGCGACAACGCCCCTCAGGACGACAGCACCGCGCAGGACAACAACGCCGCCCAGCCGGCGGACGGCTAGCGCAGGCAGCGCTCGATGCGGGCGCGGTCAGCCTTCGTCGGGACCTTCGCGTAGCCGATCAGGATGTTGCCGTACCGGAAGTAGTAGGAGTCGATGTTGTCGATCCCGGCGTCGGCGGCAAGCTGCTTCCACTCCCCCTCGCGTGACTCCGCGGCGCCCGGGTCCTGCTCCACCGCAACGTCAGCGTTGTTCAGACCGGAGCCCCAGCGCACCGTGAAGTCGATGCCGGTGTCGGTCTCGTGGGGTTCGACGCGGACGCCTTCCTTGCGCAGGCAGCTCTTGACCGCAGCCGGGTCGAACACCTTGCCGTTCGCGAGGTCGCCGTTGCCGTCGTCACCGCCGCCGCAGCCCGCGAGCGCCGCGATCAGCGGTACGAGTATGAGTGCAGCTCGAGTCGCGGCTCTTCCCAGTCCGGTCGCAGGGACATGCCGGAGCGCCCGTGCGTGCCCAGCCGCACGCCCAGCACCTGGTGCAGCTCCAGCCGGTTGAGCTCGAAGCCGGCCCGCGAGGCCGCCATGTAGAGCTTCCACACGCGCGCCTTGCGCTCGCCGACCTCGGCGACCGCCTCGTCCCAGTTGTGCTCGAGGTTGCGGCACCAGTCGCGCAGGGTCAGCGCGTAGTGCTCGCGCAGGTTCTCCTCGTGGCGCACCTCGCAGCCCGTGGTCCTGCATGGCCGAGACGATCGTGCCGACGCCCTCGAGCTCGCCGTCGGGGAACACGTAGCGGTCGATGAACCCTCCGGCGCGGTGCTGCTCGCGCGTCGTAGGGCGCGTGATCATGTGGTTCAGTATTCGCCCTTCGGGCCGCAGCTTGCCGGCGAGGAAGCTGAAGTAGGACGGGAGGTTGCGCGCGCCGATGTGCTCGGTCAGCCCGATCGACGAGACGGCGTCGAAGCCGTCCTCGGCCACGTCGCGGTAGTCGAGGAAGCGCACCTCGGCGCGATCCTGGAGGCCGCGCTCGGCGATCGCGCGCTGCGCCCAGTCGGCCTGCCGCCGCGACAGCGTGACGCCCAGCGCCCGGACGCCGTGGTGCTCGGCGGCGTGCATGACCATGCCGCCCCAGCCGGCGCCCACGTCGAGCAGGCGGTTCCCCGGCTGCAGCGCGAGCTTGCGGCAGACCAGGTCGAACTTCTCGGCCTGCGCTTCCTCCAGCGTCGCGGTCGGCGGACGGGAAGACGGCGCACGTGTAGGCCATCGACGGTCCCAGCACCAGCTCGTAGAAGCGGTTGGAGACGTCGTAGTGGTGCGAGATCGCGGCCGCGTCGCGCGCCTTGGAGTGGCGCAGGCCGCGCCGCCACGGCGCCGGCGCCTCCTCCATCGGCAGCGGCGGGCGGCGCAGGGCGCGCGGCCCGATCCGGCTCAGGACTGCCAGCCGCTCACGCCGCGGCAGGCCACGCGCGTACATGAGGAGCGCGTGCAGCGCGGCGTACAGGTCTCCGCGCACGTCCAGCGCCCCGCTCACGTAGGCACGGGCGAGGCCGAGGTCGCCGCGCGCCGTCGCGATGTATGCGATGGCATCGCGCCGGATCACCTCGAGCACGGCCGTCGCATCCGGGGGCCCCGCGCTGCTGCCGTCATAGGCGCGGAACCCCACCGGCGCCCGCTCGTCGACGACCTTGGTGAATATGTCTGCAAGGAGCATCTCCTACCTCCGTTTCACGCATTTCTCGTAGAGGCCGAGCAGGCGACCATCGGGGTCGTAGGCCTGCTTCAGCTCTGCGTAGGCCTCGCCTCCATAGGTGCGCGCGAACTCGTCCTCGTCGTAGAAGGACGTGGAATACAGCGACTTGCGCCCGCCGAGGTCGGCGACCAGGCGCTCGATCAGGCGGTTGCGGTCGCCCTCCCGCTCCCCGGGCCGGCGCTCGACCGCGCCCCAAAAACCGAAGTTGACATAGGTCGTGTCCGGATCGAGCGGGTACAGGCTCCACTCCCGGTCGCGCTCGCGCAGCCGCAGGGGGCACATCCACACCGGCGTCATCCCGACCTCGCGGTGAAACACGTCGAGGAACTCGGCCGCGCGCTCGACCGGCACCTCGATGTCCTGAATCACCGGCTCGCGGCCCGGGCGCCGGCGCACCCGGTCCAGGCGCGCCTGGATCTCGTGCCGGCGCTCGAAGGCCGCGACCTTCCAGTAGACGTCGCTGCGCAGCCAGCGCTTGGGGAAGATGCGGCGCAGGCGCGGGCGCTGCACGCCCAGCATGCGCGAGCACCAGAACCAGTCGGTGTCCCAGCGCCACAGGTAGTCGTGGATCGTGAGGTGGTCCTCCGCGCGCGAGTGGATGGAGCGGTAGTAGATCTGCTGCCCCGTGTAGTCCGACGTGTACGGCGCGTCGTCGGTCATCGTGGCGATCGTGAGGTAGTGGGCGCCGCGGCCGAAGACCGTGCCGTCGAGGAAGTCGACCGGCTCGCCGCGCCAGGACCGCGTCGCGCAGATCTCGGCGACGGCGGCGAAGTACCGGTGGGCGTCATCGAACGGCACATGGAGCAGGCGCACGTACGGGCGCACCGGCTCCAGCTCGATCGTCATCCGCAGGGCGTACCCGAGCGTGCCGTAGGAGTTCGGGAACCCGTAGAAGAGGTCGCTGTGCTCGTTGTCGGCGCGGGCCACCACGATCTCGCCGTCGCCGGTCAGCACCTCGAGCTCGAGCACCGACTCGTGCGGGCAGCCGTTGCGGAAGCGAGGCCGACTCGATGCCGAGGCCGGTGACCGCCCCGCCGAGCGTGATCGTCTTCAGCTGGGGCACGACCAGCGGCATCAGCCCGTGCGCGAGCGTCGCGTCGACGAGGTGCTCGTAGGTCGTCATCCCCTGCACGTCGGCGGTGCGGGCGACCGGGTCGACCGACAGGACGCCGTCGAAGGCGGCGACGTCGAGGCCCGGCGCCGGCGCGTCGTCGTGCGCGCGCGGAACAGGTTGGACGTGCGCTTGGCGAGGCGCACCGGCGTGCCCGGCCGGGATCGCCGCGTACTGCTCGCGCAGGTGCGCGACGCGCTCCAAGTAGGCGTGCTCGGCCGGTGCGGGGGAGGTGGCCACCGAGGACATGCGCCCCCACGCTATCCAAAGACACGCGTCGGCGTAAACGCCTGCAATGTCAGTGCACGATGATCTTGAGCACGACCAGCACCAAGCCGAGCGACGCGCTCGCCAGCCCGGCAGCGGCCGTCTGCAAAGTCGAGCCCCCGGCGAGCCGCCGCACTACCGCTCCCCAGACGAACATCAGCGCGACGTTGAGGAGGACCGCGATCCACAGCCCGGTCGCCGGCGAGTAGAGCCCGAGGGCCGCCAAGGCCAGCACGACCGTGGCTGGGAACGCCGCCTCGACGATCGTCCATTCCTGCCGGAGGGAGTGGAGCAGGGCATGCCGGTCGATGGGAGCCCGTTCCTCCTCGCTCCGGGCGAGGGCGTGAGCCCAGGCGTGCGCGAGCGCAAACACGATTGCGGTGACGATGGCGCCGGCGAGGACGTAACCCACTTCGTCGGTGCCCGCAAAGGTGACGAGCACGGAAGTGACGAGCACGATGCCGTAGAGGCTGCCCGCGAGATTGCCGCTCGGCAGCAGCCGAGCGAGCCCAACCTCGGCGCCGCCTCTTGTGCGCCGCGCCGTCGCCATCGCCGGACTAGCCGGGCTCCACGTCGCGGTCGTGCTCCATCGCGTCGAGCGCGACGGCGACGGCGAGAATCAGCAGCTCGTCCTGGCCCGGCTCGATCTCGATGCCGTAGGTGTCGCGCATCCGGAACCACTTCTTCGACACTTCCGCGACCTTGTCGCCCTCCCGCTTGATCGTGTACTCGTGGTCGAGGATGTTGCCCTTCACCTTCAGCTCTGGCTGGTCGGGCACCTCGACCTCGAAGCGCTCGCGCAGCGGCGTGATCATCGCCTTCTGGATCAGTCCCATGCGGCTGCCGTCGGGCGCCTCGATCTCCATCGTGCCGCGGATGCGGAGCTTGCGCTCCTGGATCTTGCAGAGCTCGTTGCCGTCGAGGTCCTCGAGCTTCAGCGTCTTGCGCATGCGCAGCGCCTTGCCGTTGACGCGGTAGACGCGCTCCCCGGCCTCGTCCTCGATCCACGAGTCGTCGCCGATCGCGAACATCTTCTCGCGCATCACGTACTTGGGCATGGAGAGAACGCTACCGGCCCAGGGCCCCCGGAGCTCCCGGATTTCGCGGCGGTCGCGCCCCAGAGCTCCCGGATTTTCCGGCTAAGGAAAATCCGGAATTTCTCCTGAGTTCCTGAATTACTTCAGGAACTCAGGGATGTCGATCTCGTCGTCGCCGATCTCGAGCTCGCGGCGTACGCGGTCGTCGTAGATCACGTCGCGACGGCTGGACGTCGGGCGCGTGCCGCTGCGGCGGGGTGGGCCGTCGAACCCGGTGGCGATCACCGTCACGCGCACCTCGTCCTCGAGGCTGTCGTCGATCACGGAGCCGAAGATGATGTTGGAGTTCTTGTCGGCGGCGGAGGTGACCATCTCGGCCGCCTCGTTGACCTCGAACAGACCGAGGTCCCGGCCGCCGGTGATGTTCAGCAGGATGCCGGTCGCGCCCTCGACCGACTCCTCCAGGAGCGGCGACGAGATCGCGTTCTTGGCGGCCTCGGCCGCGCGGTTCTCCCCTGAGGCCACGCCGATGCCCATCAGGGCGGAGCCGGCGTCGCGCATGATCGTGCGCACGTCGGCGAAGTCGAGGTTGATCAGGCCGGGGACCGTGATCAGGTCGGTGATGCCCTGCACGCCCTGGCGCAGCACGTTGTCGGCCTCCCTGAAGGCGTCGAGGATGCTGGTCCGGCGCTCGACCATCTGGAGCAGCCGGTCGTTCGGGATCGTGATCAGGGTGTCGACCTTCTCGCGCAGCGCGCGGATGCCCTGGTCGGCCTGCTCGGCCCGCCGGGCGCCCTCGAACTCGAAGGGACGGGTGACCACGCCGACGGTGAGCGCGCCGATCTCGTCCTTGGCGATCTCGGCCACCACGGGAGCGCCGCCGGTGCCGGTCCCGCCGCCCTCGCCCGCGGTCACGAACACCATGTCCGCGCCCTTCAGGGTTTCCTTGATCTCGTCGTGGCTCTCCTCGGCGGCCGCGAACCCCACGTCGGGATTGGCGCCCGCGCCGAGGCCCTTGGTCAGCTCCGAGCCGATGTTGAGCTTGATGTCGGCGTCCGTCATCTGGAGCGCCTGGTTGTCGGTGTTCACCGCGATGAACTCGACGCCCTTGAGGCCGGCATCGACCATGCGGTTGACGGCGTTGGTCCCTCCGCCGCCTACACCGACCACCTTGATTACCGCGAGATAGCTCGAGCTTTCCATTTTGTTCAGGACTCCTCCCGGACCGGCAAAGTCTCACCTAGGAGTTGAGCTTCTGCCGACCTGCCTGGTCCGTCTGGATTCGGCACGATAGGTCAAATTCCCCACGCATGCAACGTTCTGCACGACTTCAGCCGCAAATGCCGCCAAGCCTAGCGATGGCTCGAGCAGAGGTGGAGGCTCGCAACCCTTGAGCGTGGGTTGAGGCTTACGGGGCGGGAACGGCGCCCGCGGCCCCGCTGGCCCCCGTCGCGCCGGCCGCAGGAGGAGCGGTCGTGACCGGCTGCTGCGGCGTGATCGCGGCGGTCGCGGCGACCTGCACCTGAGCCTCCGCCGGCGTGGCCGTGTCCGCGGCGGTGTCCCCCGCCCCGTAGGCCGCCGAAGGGCGTTCGGGGATGCGCAGGTCGAGGCTCGCGGCCCCGGCGGCCGGCGTGTCCGCCAGCACGCGCGCGGCCGAGGCCCACTTCGCCGCCAGCCGGATCGGAGCGCCGAAACGCAGGGTGGGACCGCCTGCGACCGCCACCCGCACCCCGTCGCGGGCCCGGTAGGCGCGGATCAGCAGGGGCCGCAGCTCTTCCGGCGCGCCGGCGATCACCCGCACGAGGCCGGCCTCGGCTCCTTGACCGAGGCGGCCGTCCCCCGGAATCGCGTCGACCTTGACCGTGGGCAGCTTCAGATCCTGTTCGTGTGGCAGCAGCGTGCCGTCGCTCGCCACCGCCACGCGGCGCCCGTCGCCGGACACGAGCGCGGCCACGGGCTGGTGCTCGCGCACGCTGATCACGAGCTTGTGGGGCAGGTCGGCGTCGACGGAGACCGATTGCACGGCGGGGAACGGCTCGACCGCGCGCTTCAGCTCCGCCTCGCTGTAGTTGAGGGTCGTCATGCGCAGCGCGGCCTGGCGCAGCGTGCGCCTGATCGCGGGCGCGTCGCGCGTCGTGAGACCCGTCACGCGCACCTGGTCCACCTGCACGAGGGAGGAGTCGCGCAGCCAGCTCCAGCCGAGCCAGCCGAGCGCGACGATCACGAGCGCGATGAATCCCGCCGCGAACCGCGGGCTGATCGGGAGGTCGTCGAACGTCGCGCGCGCCCGGCGTGCGAGTGCGGGCGCGGTCACGCCTCCTCCCACGGGAACTCGACGTCGCCGAGCAGCTGCACCTCGGGCTCCAGCACGATGCCCGCATGCTCGCGCACGCGGCGGCGGCCCTCGGCGATCAGGGACACCACGTCCGCCGTGGTCGCCGCGCCGAGGTTCTCGATGAAGTTCGCGTGCTTCGGGCTGAACCGGGCGTCACCGACCTGCAGCCCCTTGCAGCCGGCGGCCTCGAGCAGCTGCCCGGCGGAGCGCCCGCCCCCGTCCTCCGGGTTCTTGAAGGTGGAGCCGAAGGTCTTGATCCCCGAGGGCTGCGCCTCGCGGCGGCGGGCGCGCAGGTCGGCCAGCGTGGCCTTGACCACGTCAGGGTCCTGCGGCGTGAGCAGGAACGAGGCGCGTGCGACCACCTCGCGCGGGCCCAGGTTCGAGCGGCGGTAGGCGAAGCCCAGTTCGTCCGGCCGGCGGCGGTCGACGCCCTGCGCCGTGCACACGTCGACCCACTCCAGCACCCGGCCCAGCTCCCCGCCGTAGGCGTTCGCGTTCATCCGCACGGCGCCGCCGACGGTGCCGGGGATGCTCACGCCGAACTCGATCCCGGAGAGGCCCAGGGCCGCCGAGCGGGATGCCGCCTGCGGCAGCCGGGCGCCGCCCCCACATATGAGGCGTTCGGCGTCGTGCTCTATCGCGGCGAGGGGTCCGTCCAATTTCAAGACAAGTCCTGCGAAACCGAGGTCCGCTACCAGCAGGTTCGATCCCGAGCCCACGACTCCTACGTCGAGGCCCTCCTGCTCGGCCCAGCGCAGCTGCTCCTCCAGCTCCTCGACGCCGCGCGGCCGTGCGAACCAGGCGGCAGCGCCCCCGGTCCGGATGGTGGTGAGCCGCGCGAGCGGGTAGTCGGGCTGCACGTGCTCGGGCGGCGTGCTCATGTGACGAGCTCGAGACCGGCGAGCAATTCCGTGCCGACCTGGTCGACGTCACCGGCCCCGAGCGTGACGAGCAGGTCACCCTCGCGGAGCCGGGGAAGGAGCACGGACCTCACCTCGGACTGGGTCGGCAGCCACCACACCTCGCGCCCGCCCGCGTGGTCGGCCGCGGAGCGCGCGACCAGCGCGCCGGACACACCGGGGTAGTCCTCGGGGCGCTCGCGCGCGCGGTAGACGTCGAGCACCACGATCACGTCGGCCGCCGCGAGCGCGCGCCCCAGGTCGTCGTGGGTGTGCGCCGTGCGCGAGTACAGATGCGGCTGGAACACCGCCACCAGGCGCCGCGGCGCGAGCGCCCGGGCCGCCGTCAGCGTGGCCGCGACCTCGGTGGCATGGTGCGCGTAGTCGTCGAACACGCGCACGCCGGAGGCCTCGCCCTTGGACTCGAAGCGCCGCCCGGCGGGCTGGAACGACCCGAGCGCCTGCGCGGCCCGAGCGGGGTCGAACCCGGCCGCGCGGGCGGCGCCGATCGCGGCGAGCGCGTTCAGGACGTTGTGCTCGCCCGGCACGGGCAGCGTCACGTCGGTCACGTCCGCGCCGTCCACGACGAGGGTGAACCGCATGCCGCCGTCTGACGCCCGCACATCACGCGCTTGCACCGCCGCGCCGGGCGACAGGCCGAAGCTGACGTTTGCCGGGACACCGGCGTCGTCCCACGCCACCACTGTGCCGGCCGTTCGCCAGGAACTGGTCGAACGCAGTGCGCACCTCCAGCTCGGACGCGTAGGTCGAATGATGGTCGAGCTCGACGTTCGTGAGCACGGCGACCTCGGGCTCGAAGTTCAGGAACGAGCGGTCCGACTCGTCCGCCTCGACCACCATCCACTCCCCGCTGCCCCACACCGGCGTTCGGCTTGTGGCCGCCGCCGGGCAGGGGCAGCTCCGCCCCCACGGCGTAGCCGACCGCCTCGCCGCTCGCCGCCAGCGCGTGCGCGATCATCGCGGTCGTGGTGGTCTTCCCGTGGGTGCCCGCCACGGCGATCACCCGGCGCATGCGACGCGGCCGAGGCCAGCAGCTCGCCGCGATGATGAACCAGGGCGCCGCGCTGCCGCGCGGCCATCACCTCCGGGAGCTCCGCCGGGATCGCGGTGGAGACGACCAGCTCCGTGCCGGGCGCGGCGTGCGAGGCGTCGTGGCCGACCTGCGGCGCGATGCCGGCCGTGCGCAGCTCGTCGAAGTAGGGAGTCTCGGCGGCGTCGCAGCCGGTCACCTCGGCGCCCAGCGCCTGCGCGATCAGGGCGAGCCCGCTCATGCCGGCGCCGCCGATGCCGACGAAGTGCAGCTTGCGTGCGCGCCACGGTGCATCTCCCGCCGCGCCGGCGGGCCGGCCGACTGCCGACAGCACCTCGGCGGCGATCCGCTGCGCCGCGTCGGGGCGGGCCACCGCGCGCGCGGCTGCCGCCATTCGCTCCAGCCGGACGGGGTCGCCCAGCAGCGCGTTCACCTCGGCGGCCAGACGGCCCGCATCCAACTCGGCGTCCGCAATCACGACCGCCGCGCCCGCGTCGGCCATCCAGCGCGCGTTCTTCGCCTGGTGGTCGGCGGTCGCGTGCGGGTACGGGACGAGGATCGCGGGCCGGCCCGCCGCGGCGATCTCGAACACGGATCCGCCGGCCCGCGCGATCACGAGGTCGCCGGCCGCGAGGGGGTCGGCGAGCGTGTCCACATACTCGATCACCTGGTATCCGGGCCTGTCACCGACTTGCTCACGCACTGCGGCGAAGTCGCGGGTGCCGGTGATGTGCAGGACGTGCATGCCGGACAGCGCTGCGACCGCGGCCAGGTTCACGGACCGCGCGCCGATGCTCCCGCCGAATACGACGACACACCGCGCGTCCGGCGGGACGCCCAGCCGCGCCCGCGCAGTCTCGCGGTCGGCCTCGAGCACCGCGCGTGGAACCGGGCGGCCGGTGACGAGGTAGCGCTCTCCCTCACGGCCGTCGATCGGGAACGCAAGACATACCCGGCGCGCGAACGGGGCGAGCATCCGGTTCGCGAGCCCGAGGTGGCTGTCGGACTCGGTCAGCACGAGCGGCGTGCGCCGCGCGGCGGCGGCAAGTCCCACCGGTCCGGCGACGTAGCCGCCGCCCGCGAGCACGGCGTCCGCGCCCACGCGCCTCAGCAGGGCACGCGCCGTCCCCACGGCGGCGCCGGCGCGCACGGTTGCGCCCATGGCGCGCACCGGGTTGCGGCGGTCCAGGCCGCGCACCGAGAGGAACTCGATCGGGTAGCCGGCGGCAGGCACGAGCTGTGCCTCCGCGCGGTCGCGGGTGCCGACCCAGACGACCTCGGCGCCGCTAGCCCGCAGCTCGTCGGCGACCGCCAGTGCCGGCACGACGTGCCCGGCGGTCCCGCCCGCTGCGATTACCACGGTTGGCATCGGTTTTCCTTATATCCGCTGCATCCGACCCGCCCCTGCGCCGGTCCTCGTCGACGAGGCGCAGAGCGGGCCGCGCGGCGCTCTGCCGCGACACGTTGATGAGGATCCCCATCGCGGCGAGCAGCACGATCAGGTTGCTGTTGCCGTAGGAGATGAACGGGAGCGGCACGCCGGTGAGGGGCAGCACGCCGAGCACCGCGAAGAAGTTGACGGTCGCCTGGATCAGGATCACGGACGTGATGCCCGCCGCCACGAGCTTCGCGTACAGGTCCTTCGCCAGCCGCGCGGACCGCAGCCCGGCGTAGGCGATCATGCCGTAGAAGAACAGGACGATCGACATCCCGGCCAGGCCGAGCTCCTCGCCGATCACCGCCAGGATCATGTCGGTGTGGGCCTCGGGCAGATAGAAGAGCTTCTGCACGCTCTCCCCCAGGCCGACGCCGAAGAACCCGCCCGAGCCGATCGCGATCATCGCCTGCACGGACTGGAAGCCGCTGCCCTGGGCATCGGCCCACGGGTCGAGGAAGGCGGTCAGCCGCGCGCGCCGGTAGGGCTCCAGCAGCGCGGCGATCAGGGCGAGCGTCGCGAGCCCCGCGAACAGGACCATCAGATGGCGCATGCTGACGCCGCCGACCACGAGCAGCGCGCCGAGCGTGAGGCAGATCACCAGCGCGGTGCCGAGGTCGGGCTCCACCACGACGAGGCATGCCATCGCACCCGCGAGCAGGATCAACGGGCGCACGCCGTGCAGCGAGCGCACCCGCTGCGGCTCCCCCGCGATCAGCATCGCCGCGTACAGCACGAGCGCGAGCTTCGCCAGCTCTGCCGGCTGGAACTGCAGCGGCCCGGCGCCGAGCCAGCGCCGCGAGCCGTTGGCCTCGATCCCGAAGCCCGGCACCAGCACCAGCAGCAGGCCGCCCAGCGCGACCGCCAGCAGGATGGGCGTGAACCGGCGCGCGGATTCGAGCCCGTGGCGCGCGAAGAACGAGAGCGCGACCAGCCCGAGCGCGGCGGAGGCGACGTAGCGCTTGAGGTACTCGGAGGAGTCGCCGCCGTGGGTGAGCAGCGACGTGCCGGAGCTCGCGCTGTAGACCATCACCGCGCCGAACGCGATCAGCGCGAGCGTGGCGGTGCGCAGCATCTGCTCCTCGAACGTCATCTCGACGCTCTTGCCGCGGTTCCACGGGAGCTTCGGGCGCGGCGGGCAGCTTCATCGCCGCCAGCCTCCGCACCAGGGCCTTGAAGTGCTCGCCGCGTTCCTCGTAGTCGCGGTACTGGTCGAAGCTCGCACACGCGGGCGCGAGCAGCACGACCTCGCCGGGCCGCGCGCGCCGCGACGCCTCGCGGACCGCGTGCTCGAGGTCGCCGGCGTGTACGCAATTCGATGCCCGAGTCCGCCAGCGCCTCGGCGATCGGCACCGGCGGCCTCGCCGATCAGGTAGGCGGTGCGGATGGAGTCGGTCGGCAGGCCTTCGAAAGACCCGCCCTTCAGCGATCCGCCGAGGATCACGTGCACGCCCTTGTCAAACGAACGCAGCGCGGCAGCAGCCGCACTCGGGTTTGTCGCCTTGGAGTCGTTCACGTAGGTGACGCCGTCCAGCTCGCGGACGGTTTCGAAGCGATGCGGCACGCCGGGGAACTCCCGCAACGCGGCCCGAACCGCTTCGGGGTCGATCCCGCGCTCGGTGCACACCGTCGCGGCCGCCGTCTCGTTCGCGCGGTTGAAAGACAGCTCCTCGGGGACGCGCACGGTGCGCGCGCGCAACGGCGGGAGGTCCAGCGACCCATGCACCACCGCGAGGTCGGATGGTTCCTGGTTGGCGAAGATGCGCAGCTTGGCGTCGCGGTAGTCCGCGAGGTTGCCGTGGCGGTCGAGGTGGTCCTCGGCGATGTTCAGCAGCACGGCGGCCTCGGGCGCGAACGCGCTGGAGTCCTCGAGCTGGAAGCTCGACGCCTCGCACACGATCGTGGCCACGGGTCGACCGAGCCGGCAAGGGCGCTGACCGGCGTGCCCACGTTGCCGGCAACGGCCACGGGCGCGCCGGCCGCGCGGTGCATCGCACCGATCAGCTCGACCGTCGTCGTCTTTCCGTTGGTGCCGGTCACCGCGATGAACTCGTTCGGCACGAGCCGCCATCCGAGCTCCAGCTCTCCGATGACCTCGAGCCCCTGCAGGCGCGCGCGCGCGACGACGGGCGCATCCTGCGGGACCCCGGGGCTCTTGACGAGCGTGGCAGGCGGCGGCGATGCCTCCAAGATGTGGGTTCCATCCGATTCGAGGTGGACTTCGACGCCCGCCCGCTCCAGCCCTTCCCGCTCGGCCAGGGCCTCCGGCGGGCGCGCCGGAGTCGGTCGCCACGATCCGCTCCCCGGGCCGCGCCGCGCCGCAGGGCGAGCGCCGCCGCCACGCCCGAGCGCGCGAGGCCCACGACCAGGTACGGGCCAGGCGGGCAGCGGCGGCCGTGGCATGGGCCATTGTACGCTCCGATGCTCTGCTGATAGAGCGTGAAGCCGATCGCGCTGGCGATCGCGGCCGTGATCCAGAAGCGCACCATGATCTTGCTCTCCGACCAGCCCAGCAGCTCGAAGTGATGGTGGATCGGCGCCATCAGCAGCACCCGCCGCCGGAACAGGCGGAAGCCGATCACCTGGGCCGCGACCGACAGCGCCTCGATCACGAAGATGCCGCCGATCACGATCAGCAGGACCTCCGACTTGGTCATCACCGCGAGGCCGGCGATCGCGCCGCCGAGCCCGAGCGACCCGGTATCCCCCATGAAGATCGCCGCCGGGAACGAGTTGAACCACAGGAACCCGATCGTCGCGCCGACGAGGCACGCGCCGAGCAGCGACAGGCCGTCCTGCTCGGTGATCGACAGGCCGTCCTGGCCCGCCGGTGATGAACGCGATCGCGGTGTAGGTGAGCAGCACGATCGCCGCAGCAGCCCGCGGCCAGCCCGTCGAGGCCGTCCGTCAGGTTGACGCCGTTGGTCGCGCCGGCGATCACGAGGAAGATCGAGCACCACGTAGAAGCCGCCGATGTCGACGTTCCAGTCGATGATGCGGAAGTGGAGCGTCTCGTCGAGGCCGACGACCTCCGCGCGCCACGACCACAGGCCGATCGCGATCAGCAGCTGAAGCGCGAGCTTCGTGCGCGCCGACAGCCCCAGCGAGCGCGCCTTCACGATCTTCAGCCAGTCGTCGGCGAAGCCGATCCCCGCCGATGCGAGCGCCGTGCCGAACACCGCCATGCTCGCCGCGTCGCGCTCGGACAGGATCAGGTAGGGGATCGCCGATCGCGGTGAAGACCACGAGGCCGCCCATCGTCGGCGTGCCGGCCTTCAGCGTGGTGCTCGGCCGGACCCTCCTCGCGGATGTGCTGCCCGAACTCGCGCGTCGCGCAGGAACTGGATGAACTTCGGCCCGAGGAAGATCGAGATGAGCAGCGAGGCGAGCCCCGCGATCAGGATCTCGCCCATCAGACGCGCTCGCTCGGCCTCCAGCGCCTCGGGCGACGCGCTCGAGCCCGACGCCGCGCGATGCCTTCACCAGCACCACGTCGCCCGGCTCGATCAGGCCCGGGACCAGTGCCGCGGCCTCCGCGGCATCGGCGGTGCGGCGCACGTCGCCCGCCGTGGCCGGCCGGCATAGTCGCCGGCGAGCTCGCCCACGGCGATCAGCGAGCGGAATGCCCGCGTCCGCCGCGCGCGCGCCGATCTCGCGGTGGAAGTCAGCCGCGCCCGGGCCCAGCTCGCGCATGTCGCCCAGCACCGCCACGCTGCGCGGCGCGCCGCGCCGTCCGGCACGCGCTGCGAGGTCATCGATGGCTGCCCGCATCGACACGGGGTTGGCGTTGTAGCAGTCGTTCACGATGAGCACGCCGTCCGCCAGCTGCGAGCTCCTCGCCCCGCAGGCCGGAGAAGCGCACCTGGCTGCGCGCCCTCCGCGAGCGCCTCGAGGTCGATAGCCGAGCGCCTGGGCGGCTCCGATCGCGGCCAGCGCGTTCGTGATGTTGTGGGCCTGGGAGAAGTTCAGGTCGAGCGTCCGCAAGGCCGGCTCGACCGGCTGCGCAGCGTCGAGCGCGGACCTGCCCGCCGTCGACGCGGCGCGACGCTCAGCGCCCGGACGTCGCCCTCCGGTGCCGAACGTGATCGTCCGCACGTCCTCGCGCAGGAACTGGACGCAGCGCCTCCTCGACCCGCGGGAACCACGCAGGCGCCGCCGGGCGGCAGCTCCGCGATCAGCTCCGCCTTCGCCTCGGCGACCTGCTCCACCGACCCCACCAGCTCGAGGTGGACGGGCCCGATGTTCGTGATCACCCCGACGTCCGGGCGCGCGATCTGCGCCAGCTCGCGGATCTGGCCCATTCCGCGCATCGCCATCTCGAGCACCAGCACCTGCACGCCGATGTTCGCCTCGAGCACCGTCAGCGGCAGGCCGATCTCGGTGTTGAAGTTCTCCCGGTTTGCGTGCACGCGGCCGCGGAACACCGGCGCGAGCATCGCGTAGAGGATGTCCTTCGTCGACGTCTTCCCGGTCGAGCCGGTGATGCCGACCACGCGACACCCCGCTCCCCGCAGGCGCGGCGAGCCATGCGCGGGCCAGGCCCGCGAGCGCCGCGAGCGGATCGGCGCTCTCGATCACCCGCGCGCCGTGCTGCTCCGCGACGAGCGCCGTGCCGACGACGTGCTCGGGCGCGACGATCGCGCCCCACGCGCCCTGCTCGATCGCGGCGCCGGCGAACCGCGCCGCCGTCGACGCGCTCGCCCGCGAAGGCCGACGAACAGGTCGCCCGGAACCAGCTCGCGCGAGTCGACGACCGCGCGCGCGGGCACGTCGTCCACGCCGGCCGGCACCGGCGGGCCCGCCACCATGCCGCGCCCCCGCAGCGTGCGCGATCTGCCCCGGAGTGAGACGGATCACCGGCGCGCGCCCGGCCGCGCCCGCAGCGCGGTGCAGGGCATCGCGCGCGACCTCGCGGTCGTCGAACGGGACCTTGCGGCCGCCCTCGAACTCCTGCCCCTGCTCGTGGCCCTTGCCCGCGATCAGGACGATGTCGCCCGGGCCGCGCGACCTCCAGCGCCCGCTCGATCGCGGCGCGGCGGTCGGGCTCGACCTCCATCGCGGCCGGCTCGCCGGGCGGAGTCTCGGCGTCCGCGCCCGCGACGATCGCGGCGATGATCGCGTCCGGGTCCTCGGAGCGCGGGTTGTCGGACGTGACCACGAGATGGTCGGCGAGGCGCCGCGCGGCCGCGCCCATCAGCGGGCGCTTGTCGCGGTCGCGGTCGCCGCCGGCGCCGAACACGCACGATCAGCCGGCCCGCGGCCGCCGCCTGGTCCAGCAATCCGCGCGCCGACGCCAGCACGTTCTCGAGCGAGTCGGGGGTGTGCGCGTAGTCCACGAGCACGGTGAAGGCCTGTCCCTCGTCCACGGGCTCGAACCGCCCCGGCACGCGCTGCGCGGACTCGCAGCGCCTGCGCCGCGGCGTGCGGCGCCACGCCGAGCGCGTGCGCGGACGCGATCGCGCGCAAGCGCGTTGTAGACGTTGAAGAGCCCCGGCAGCGGCAGCGCGCACGTCCACGGCGGCACCGCGTGCGTGAGCACGTGAAGGTCGCGCCCGACGCGTCGTAGCCGACGTCCGTCGCGCGGTAGTCGCCGTCGTCTCTCGATCGCGAAGGTCGCGACCGGCGTGTGCCCCGCGGCGGTGATCTCCGACGCGAGCTGCTCGCCCCAGTCGTCGTCGACGTTCACGACCGCGACCGCCGGGCGGCACGCCCGACTCGGGCACGAACAGCCGTCGCTTCGCCGCGAAGTAGTCGTCGAGCGTCCCGTGGAAGTCGAGGTGGTCCTGGGTGAGGTTCGTGAACACGGCGCACGTCGAAGTGGATGCCCTCCGCCCGGTACAGCTCGAGCGCGTGCGAGGAGACCTCCATCACGCACGCGTCGTCGCCCGCGTCGAGCATCCGGCGGAACGTCGCCTGCAGGTCGACGGCCTCCGGGGTCGTGCGCTCGACCTCCTCGACGCTGCCGCCGACGACCGAGTGGACGGTGCCGAGCAGCCCGGTCGCGGATCCCCTGCGCCTCGAGGATGTGGCGCACGAGGAACGCGGTGGTCGTCTTGCCGTTCGTGCCGGTCACGCCGACCACGCGCAGCTGCGCCGTCGGGTGCCCGTGGAAGGCGGCCGCGAGCGGTCCCATCGCTGCGCGCACGCCGGGCACGACGACCTCGGGCACGTCGAGGCCGAGCGGGCGCTCGCACACGACCGCCGCGGCGCCCCGCTCGACCGCGTCGGGGGCGAAGTCGTGGCCGTCGACGACGAACCCGGGCACGCAGAAAAAGAGCGCCCCCGGCGTGGCGCTCTCGCTCCGATAGGCGAGTCCGGTGATGTCGGGGTCCCCACCGCCCTCGGGGGCCGGGACGCCCGCTGCCTGCAGCAATTCGCGCAGCGTCATCGGGGGCGAGCTCTGGCGGATAGGCCGTCATTGCTTACCGGCAGATGACGGTAGCGCCGAGGTCGGCTCCATCAGTTCGGCGGGATGCCGAGGTACGGCAGCGCGAAGCTGGCGATCTTCTCGAACGCCGGCGCGGCCACCTCGCCGCCCGAGTGCACGACCTTGGGCTCGTCCACGATCACCGCGACGAGCAGCTTCGGGTCGTCGGCGGGCGCGAAGCCGATGAACGACGCGACGAACTTGTTCTTCGAGTAGACGCCGTTCTCGGGCTTCTCGGCCGTCCCGGTCTTGCCGGCGATGTCGTAGCCCGGGACCGCCGCCTCGGGCGCGGTACCGGTCGGGCCGAGCACTCCCTCGAGCATGTGGCGCACTGCGCCTGGCCGTGCGCTCGGACATCACTGCGGTCGCCCTGCGCGGGCTTCGTCGTCCATCATGAGGCGCGGCTTCACCATCATGCCGCCGTTCGCGATCGCCGCGTACGCGTCGACCATCTGCATCGGCGTGACCGCGAGGCCCTGGCCGATCGGCAGGTTTCCGATCGAGGCGCCCGAGTAGTTCTGCACCTTCGGCACGATGCCCGGCGACTCGCCGGGCAGCGGCAGGTCCGTCAGCTGACCGAAGCCGAACCGGCGCACCCAGCGGTCGAAGCGCCGCTCGCCGAGCCGCAGGCCGATCCGCACCGCGCCGACGTTGGACGAGCGCGCCAGGATGTCGGAGACGGTGAAGATGCCGCCCGTCCCGTGCGACTCCTTGATCATGCGGTCGGCGACCTGGATCTGCGGGCCGACCTTGAAGTGCGTGTCGCGGCCGCACGACGTTCTCCGACAGCGCGCCCGCGACGGTGATCGACTTGAAGGTCGAGCCCGGCTCGTAGGTGAAGCCGACCGCGCGGTTGAGCCGCGCCCAGGCCGGCGCCTCCCCGACGTCGTTGGCGTCCACGCGCGGCCAGTTCGCCATCGCGAGGACGTCGCCGGTGTTGGGGATCCATCACGATCGCGGTCGCGCCCTTGGGCTCGTAGGCTGCGCCCCACGCCGGCCAGCACCTGCTCGGCGCGGTCCTGGAGCGGCACGTCGAGCGTCAGGCGGAGGTCCGTCGCCGGCCCGGTCGTCGGCCATCTGGTCGAGCGAGACCGGCATCGCCGCGCGCGTCGCGCACGATGCGCTGCTCGCCGTCGGCGCCGCCGAGCTCGTCGTTGAGCTGCTGCTCGAGCCCGGAAAGGCCCTTGTTGTCGACGCCGACCGAGCCGATCACCTGCGAGGCGAGCGTCCCCTCGCGGGTAGTAGCGGCGCGAGTCGTCGAGCACCCCGATGCCCTCGATCTTGAGCTTGCTGGATGCGCGCGCCCTTGCGTGCCTCGGTCTTGCGCGCGAGGTAGGCGAACCCGCTGCTTGCGGTCGGCAGAGCACCTTCGAGCAGCTTGTCTGCGGGCTGCCCGAGGATCGGCGCGAGACGGCGCGCGGTGCCGACCGGGTCCTTGACCAGGAAGGGCGTCGCGAAGATGGTCGCCGCGTCCTCGGAGACGGCCAGCGGCGCGCCGTGGCGGTCGGTGATCGTGCCGCGCTTGGCGATCAGGTTGACGTTCTCGACCTGCTGGGTGTTGCGCCAGGCGTCTTGAGCTCGCCGCCCTTGAACGCGAGCAGGTAGCCGGCGCGCAGCGTCGCGAAGCCGAGCAGCACCAGGAAGATCGCGAACAGCAGGCCGATGCGGCGTTCGGTCAGGCGGGCCTGCGCCGGCGCGCGTCCGCGGCCGCGCTCGGGCGGCGCTTGGCGCGTGCTCCCGTGCGGGCGGTCGTCCTTTCGCCGGCGCCCGCCGGCTGGGCGGGCGCGCGTTGCGCCGCGGCTCGGCTCGCAGCCAGGGCCTAGCCTCCGGGCGTCGGCCGCCCCCGTCGGGCCGGTGGCCCGGCCGGTGCGGTCGCACCGGTGGGAGCGGTCACGCCGGCGGGCGCGGTCGCCCCCGTTGTGCCGGTGGCGCCCACGGGGCCGTCGCGGCCGGCACGGGCGCCGTCTGGCCACGACGGCTGGGAGGGCGTCGGGCGCGTACAGCTCACTCGTCGCGCCTCGGGGAGGCGCTCACGAGCTGGTCCGCGGTGGGCGCGGCCAGCTGCGAGCCGCACGTTGCGCGCGGCGCGGCGGCCGTCGGACCGCGGGTGCGCGGTGAGGTAGTGGACCTCTGCGGCGGCGGCATCACGAGGCCCATGTCGGCGGGCCTCCTGCTGGATGCGCTCGCTGGAGCCGCAGGCGTGAGACCGAGCCGAGCAGCTTCGGCGTTCTGGATGCGCAGGTCGCGCGCGATCTCGGCGTCGCGGCCGTTGTGCGCGTTCAGCTTCAGCAGGGAGACGTTCAGCGCCGACGAGGCCGATCAGCAGCACGCCGAGCAGCGCCGATCCAGCCCTGGCCGCGCACCAGGCGGTCGACGCACCGGCGAGTCGCGCAACCTGCACACGGCGTGTGCCACACGAGTCGGTGAAGAGGCCGAACGACAGGCGCGGGAGGCAGCGGCAGCGCGGCGCGGCGACGGCGCGCGCGGTCGCCGGGCGCGCGGGCCCCGACACACGGCGATGGTGGCGCACCGGACGTGCGGCGGGCGCGGCGCGGGCCGCTTGCGCTGGCGCGGCGCGGCTGCCGAGACTGAGCGCTTCGGCCCCGGCTCCTGGCGGCGGTCCGGGGTGGACGGCGCCTGGGCGGGGCTGCGGCCGGCTGGGCGGCCGGTCGAGGCCGCTGTCCCGCCCGTCGCGCAGCTTCGAGCGCGGCACGCAGCCGTGCCCGAGCTGGGCACGCGGGTTGTCCGCCACCTCGCCCGCGCTCGGGCCGCACGGCGCGGCGCGTAGACCAGCTCGGCCTCGGGCTCGTGCCCGCAGACGCAGACGGGAAGCTCCGGCGGGCACACGCAGCCACGCGCGCAGGTCGGCGAAGAAGCGCTTCACCCGCCGGTCCTCGAGCGAGTGGAAGGAGATCACCGCCATCCGGCCGCCGGGGCGCAGCAGCTCCCAGGCCGCGGGCAGCGCGCGCTCGAGCGAGCCGAGCTCGTCGTTGACCGCGATCCGGATCGCCTGGAAGGTCCGCCGGCCGGGTGCCCGCCGCCGAACTGCGCCGGCGTCGGGATCGCGCGCTTGATCGCGGCCACCAGCTCGGTGGTCGTGTCGATCGGGGCGCGCTCGCGGCGTGCGCACGATCTCGCGCGCGATCCGGCGCGCGTAGCGGTCCTCGCCGTACTCGCGGATCGATCGCGGCGAGCCGCGCGCTCCGGCCACTCGTTCACGATCGTGCGCGCGTCGAGCTGCTGCGTCGGGTCCATGCGCATGTCGAGCGGCGCGTCGTAGGAGTAGGAGAAGCCGCGCTCGCGCGCGTCCACCTGCATCGAGGAGATGCCGAGGTCCATGTAGAGGAGGTCCGCCTGCAGGCCCTCCGCCGCGCAGCTCGGGCAGCACGTCGGCGTAGTTGCCGCGCGATGAAGCGCGTGCGCGCACGGCGCCTCGCCGGCGAAGCACGGCGAAGTGCTCCTCCGCGTGGGGGTCGCGGTCGATGCACGACGAGCTCGCCGCGCAGCGCCGAGCCGCTCGGCCACCAGGCGCGCGTGGCCGCCCGCGCCGAAGGTGCAGTCGACCGCGATCGCGCCCGGCGCGGGGTCGAGCAGCGTCGATCAGCTCGCCGGCGAGCACCGGCACGTGCAGCGCTGTCATGTCAAGGAGAAGTGTCACGGCTCTACCGCCCCGACAGTCGCGCTTGACAGGCGCTCGGCGACTCGGTCGCCGCTCGTCTCGCTCCTGCTGGCGCTTGGACCAGCGCTCGCGGCTCCCAGACCTCGATCCGGCTGGCGCTCCCGATCACGGTCACGTCCTTGGGCGAGGCCGCCGCGTGTCGATCAGCGGCGGCGGCAGCATGATGCGGCCGGCCGCGTCGAGCTGGCCCTCGAAGGCGCCCGCGTGGAGCAGGCGCTCCAGCCGCGCGGGCCTCGGGTCGAAGCGGGTCGCGGCTGCCGAGCGATCTGCTCGGTGTAGTTGCTCCCAGCCGTTCGCCGGCCAGATCGACGACACAGGGGTCGAGCTCCTTGGCGAGAATCGACTCCGTCCTGAGAGTGCGCCCCTGAACTTGGCCGGGATCGTGAGCCGGTTCTTCGCATCCAGCGTGTACTCGAACTGCCCCAGAAACGCCAAGCCGGAAAGCTCTCCCTCTTCATTAGCGCTATCCGGGACCTGGGATGGCGGAGTGGGAGGAACCCCGCCATCCCGGTCCGGTTCAACGTGGCGCCCACTTTACCCCACTCTCTCCCACTTTGCAACACATTTTGGGAATTTTTCCCACCCGGGCACAATCCCGCGTGGTTGATCGGGTTCCGGGAGCCTCGGACGGGCGCGGAGGGCCGGCTAACGGGAGGTGAGGTGCTCGACGGCAGCCGGGAGGCCGGTCATGTCGGGCAGGACCACGGAGGCGACGCCGGGCGGGTGCCCGGAGCGGTCGCGGTCGACCCACACGCGCGGGATGCCGATGCGCGCCGCCGGGAGGATGTCGTGCATCCAGCTGCAGGCGGCGTGGACCCAGTCGCCCTCCCCCACCCCTGATCGCTGCCGGAACTCGTGGAAGTGCGCGAGGTCCGGCTTGTACGAGCCGACCTGCTCGGCGGTCACGACCATGTCGAACGGCGCCGGGATGTGGGTCTGGGTCTCGGCGATCAGCTCGTCGTCGCAGTTGGTGAGGATCGCGAGCATCCAGCCGGCGGCGCGTAGCTCGGAAAGCGCCGGGCCGACGTCGCCGAACACGGGCATGGCGGTCCACGTGCGCACGAACGCCTCGTCGCCGTCGCCCGACAGCTCCACGCCGACGCGCTCGGCCGCGCGCCGCAGCCCCTCCGTCAGCACGTGCCTATAGGAGTGCGCCGGGCGCTCGGCCTCGAGGATCAGCTCCTGCTCGTGATAGGCGTCGAGCAGCTCACCGGCCCGCTCCCCCGCGACCGCCCGCGCAGCGTCGCCCATGCCGGTCCACCAGTCGACCAGCGTGCCGTAGCAATCGAACGTCACCCAGCGGTCGGCCATCGGCTCTCCTGTTCGACCTGCCGCCCAAATTACCCCATCAGTAGCCGAGTCCGGCGCCCGTGCCGGTGAACTCCGCGGCCAGCAGCGCAGCCAGCGTCAGCATCACGGAGGGAACGAGCACCAACGCCACGACCAGCTGCATCTTCGGCCCGGCGCGCGCGGCGCGCTCGCGGATCTGCCGGCGGCGTTCGTGGCGCGCGCCCGTCGCCAGCTCGACGAGTGAATCGGTCAGGCTCACGCCGGCGCGTCCCGCAAAAGTGAGCGTGTCGGCGAACGCCCGCACACCGCCGATCGGGACGCTCCGCCCGACCTGGTCGAGCGCCACGTCGTGGGGCACGCCCAGCGCGACCTGCGCCGCCGCGGCGCGCCACTCGGCTGCGAGCGGACCGTCGAAGCGCTCGCCCACCAGCCCCATCGCGGCGAGCGGCGATCGCCCGGCCGCGACCGTCACGCGCAGCAGGTCGAGCATGCCGGGCAGTTCCCGCAGCGCGGCATCGGCCCGCAGCCGCGCGATCCGCGCGAGCCAGAAGTCGGGCAGCACGAAGCCGGCCGCCGCGGCCGCGGGCACGACGATCAGCCCGAGCCGCCCGGGCAGCGCGCCCACCGTGAGCCCACCCGCGACCAATGCGGCGATGGCGGCCGCGCACTTCAGCGCAGTCCAGTCCCGGACGCGCAGGCCACCCGGGGCTCCCGGCCGCGACGACACGGTCCGCGAGGGTGCGCGGCGCGGCGATCCGGTCCGTGCCCGCCACGGCGGCGACTCGCGTCGCGACGCTCAGCAGCAAGGCCGGCACCCCGGATCCCGCTGCGTGCAGTCGCGCAAACGACGGAAGGCGCACACGCGATCGGGCCATGAAGTCCGCCGCGCCGACCACCAGCAGGACCGCCGCCGCTCCCGACCACGCGGCCGCAAGGCTCACGCGAACGTCCCCGCCAGCCGCCGGATCAGCACCGCCCCCGAGACCTGCAGCGCGAGCGCTGCCACGAGCAGCCCGATGCCGACCGGCGTGGCCGTCATGCGCCCCACCAGCCCGGGCGAGGCGAGCGCACCCAGGGCGATCCCGCACACCGGCAGCGCGATCACGACCACGGCGGTGAACCTCGCCTGGGCGGTTGCCGCGCGCGCCTCCTCGAGCACGCGTCGTTCCTGCTCGAGCGCCGTGCCCACGTCGCGGAGCACTCGCGGCAGGTCGCCACCGGACCGGCGCTGCACCTGCATCGCCGCCACGATCAGCGTCACCGCGCGCGACACGGAGCGGGTCCGCAACCGTTCGAGCGCCGCCTCGGTGGCCGCGCCCATCTCGAGCTCCCACGCGGTGCGGGACAGCTCCCCTGCGATCGGCCCCCGCACACGCCGGGCCGCAATCGCAACGGAGGCGCGCAGCGAGGCGCCACCCGAAACCGCATCCGCAAGCGCAAAGGCGGCCGCAGGGCAGCCTTCGTCGAGCCGGCGCCCGTAGCGCTCGCGGCGCACCTCGATCAGGCGCGGCGCGATCCATCCGGCCGCGATCGCCACCAGGAGGGAGCCGCGCATGCCGAGCACCACCCCACCGCAGACCGCACCGGCGGCGGCCGCTGTCACGCGCAGCCTCCGGACCCGTCCACGCGGAAGCGGTGCCCGCGCCGAGCCCAACTCCCGCAACAGCTCAGTGGTGCGGGTGAGCTCTTGGCCCACGCGCATGCCGACGCTGCGCAGGGGACCGGGCAACTCCACCGAGCGCGGCATCACGAGCACAGCGCCGATGGCCACGAGCGCACCTGCCGCACCGGCCAGCAACGAGCCCGTCACTGGCTGCCCTGCTCACGTGCGACCCGACCGAGCGCGCCGTCGGTGATCGCGAAGAGCGGTCGCACGCCGACCTCCGCGGCGAACCGCACGACCTCCACGATCTCAACGACGGTCCTTGTCCCATCGCGCCGGCGCTCCAGGTGGACCACGAGGTCGATCGCGCTCGCGACCTGCTGGCGCACCGCGATGTGCGGGAGGGCGACGTCCGCCATCAGCGCGAGCGTCTCGATCCGGCGCAGCGCGTCCGCGGCGGAGTTCGCGTGCACGGTCGTCATCGATCCGTCGTGACCGCTGTTCAGCGCCTGCAGCATGTCGAGAGCCTCTGCGCCGCGCACCTCGCCGACGATGATGCGGTCGGGGCGCATGCGCAGCGCGTTGCGCACCAGTTGGCGGATCGTCACCTCTCCCCCGCCCTCGAGGTTCGGCGGGCGGCTCTCGAGGCGCAGCACGTGCGGTTGCTGGAGCCGCAGCTCCGCCGCGTCTTCGATCGTGATCACGCGCTCGCCGGAGCCGACGAACGACGACAGCACGTTGAGCAGCGTCGTCTTGCCCGAGCCCGTGCCTCCGCTCACGACGACGTTGCGTCGCGACCGCACGCTGTCGCGGAGAAACGCGAGGGCCTCTTCGCTCAGCGTGCCGTTCTCGGCCAGCTCCTCGGGAGTGAAGCCGCGCCTGCGAAACCGGCGGATGGTGAGCAGCGGACCGTCGAGGCTCAGCGGCGGGATCACGCAGTTGACGCGGGAGCCGTCGGGCAGGCGCGCGTCCGCCAGCGGCGCGGCCGCGTCGACGCGCCGCCCGAGCGGACTCAGGATTCGTTCGACGACGTGCAGCAACGCCTCCTCGGACTCGAACGACGTGCTCGTGGACTGGATACGGCCCGCGCGCTCGACCAGCACGGAACGGTGTCCGTTGACCATGATCTCGTCGACCTCCGGGTCCTCCATCAGCGGCTCCAGCGGCCCGAGGCCCATGGTGCTCGCCAGCAGGCGCTCGACCAGCGCCTCGCGCTCGGACTCCTCGAGCGGTCGTGCCTGCTCACGCAGCAACTCGGCGATGCGCTGCCGCAGTGCCTGCGGATCCGAACGCAGCTGCGGCGCTCCGTCCCGCGCGTCGTCGATCAGCCGCCGGCGCAGCCCCTGCGCGAGATCCTCGATCGCGCTCATCGGCCCAGCGCCGAGGCCGACACCGAGGTCGGCCCGAGCCGGTGCCGATCGCCGGGCGCCCGTGGGACGACACGCACTTCACGCGCGAAGTTCTGCGCCGCGACGAGGGTCGCCGCCTGTCGCAGCGTGGTGCGAACCGTGGCGGTGGCGTCCGGGCCCTCGTGCTGCGCGTCCGCCGCGTTCGCGGACTCGCGAAAGTCGACGAGCTCGAGTCGCTGGAGCGCCAGGTACGTCCGCGCCGTCGCGCCGTTCCCCTCCGTCGTAACCAGCACGTCGACCAGCGCACCGGGCCGCAGCGCGGCGCCGATCGTCCCTGCGCCCGTCACCGACACCTCGACCAGCCGCGCGCCTTGCGCTGCGCTGCGGTCCGTGCCGGCCCGCGGTCGTCCAAGCTGTGCGGCACCGACGTAATCGCCGGCGGCGAGCGCGGAGAGCGTGCGGTATCCGAGGGCCTCCCGCGGCGCGTGCAACGAGCCCGGCGGGGCGAAGCGCGACGGCACACGACGCCGCTCCAGAGCCGTCCGCGAAACCGCTGCGGTCATCAGCATGCCGCGCGGCAGATCACGGCGCGCGACGACCACGTCCTGGAGCGGACCGACCTGCGCCGCGACCTCATCCGCGTACCGGTCGACGCTCGACGCCGCGAGGCCTGCGCACACCGCCGCGAGACCGAGCATCAACGCACCCCGCCGCCGCCGCGTCATGCCGGCCGCGCGAGCCCCGGCGGCCCCGAAGCCGGCAGTACCGCACCGGGAGAGCTTTCCGCCGGCGACTCCGGCGCCAGCGGCAGACACATCTGCACACCCGTGCCCCGGCTCTCGCGCACGAGTTGGATGCGCCCGCCGTGGTCTTCGATCGCGCGGCGCACGATCGCCAGCCCGTGACCCCTGCGCGAACGCCATGACGCCGGTCGCAGATCGCTGAGGGAGTGACGCAGGCCGTCGCCGAGGTCCAACACAGAGACCGTGACAACCGTGGAGGCCAGACGTCCCACGACGGTGACGCGGCCGGCGCCGTGCTCGAGCGCGTTCGCGATCAGGTTGTCCAGTGCCTGCCCGAGCCGCCCTGCATCACCCCACACCATCGGACGCCCCGCGCGCCAGTCGAGCACCACCCGCCAGCGCCCGTGGGTAGCGGCCCAGGTCCGGATACGACGGCGGACGAGTGCTTCGACATCCACCGCTGACCCCATCTCGGCCGGGTGTTCGTGCGTCTGTCCGCGGGCGGCCTCGAGGTCCTCGGTTGCGAGCAGCGCGCGGGCCTGCTGCGTGCGCAGCGCGTCCGCCGTCTCGCGCCACGGGCCCGGGCGCCCTGCCGTTTCGATACGCGAGAGGACAAGCCCCATCGCCCCGAGCGCTCCGCGCAACTCGTGGCATGCGCGGGCGACTCGCTGCATCCGCGCGCTGAGCCGTCGTCGCGCCCTTGCCTGCCGCAATACGAGCAAGACCGCGACGAGGCCGACGACGAGCAGCGGCAACGCAGGCGCACTCACGAGTCGGGATCGGTCAGCCGGTAGCCCACGCCCCAGACGTTCACGATCCAGCGGCGGCCCCCGTCCGCAGGCGCGAGCTTGCGCCGCACCCTGCTCGCGTGGGAGTCCAGCGTGCGGGTCGATCCCATGAGCTGGAATCCCCATACGTCGCGGAGCAGCTCCTCCTTGGTGAAGACCCTGACGGGATCTGCGGCAAGGGTGTGCAGCAGGGCGAACTCCTTCGCCGACAGTTCGACCTTGCGGTCGCGCACGCGGACCTCCCGCGATGCCGGATCGATGCGCAGGTCCCCGACGCTGATCATGCCCCGCTCCCGGCGGCCGCGGGAGCGTCGCAGCACCGCGCCGATACGCGCCGCCAGTTCGGGATAGTGGAACGGCTTGGCCACGTAGTCGTCCGCACCGCGGGCAAAACCCCGCACGCGATCGGTCTCCGACGTGCGGCCGGACAGCATGATCACCGGCAGCTCCGGGTCGATGCGCTGGCCGATCCCGTCGGCCGTGCGCACCCGCCGGCACAGCTCGAAGCCCGACGCGTCGGGCAGCATCACGTCCAACAGGAGCAGGTCGCATTCCTTGACCTCGAGCAGGTTCAGCGCCTGCCCTCCGCTTGCCGCGGTGACCACCTCGTAGCTGTCCGCAACGAGGTTGTCTGCGAGGAACTCGCGCGTCGCGTCGTCGTCCTCGACGACCATGATCGTGTCGCCCTCTGGCATCGTCACCTTTCCCTGGGTCGCTCCGGCTTTACGCAGGTACAAGGCGACGGGCGAGTCCGATTAAGCGCCCGGGCAAAGGAAAGGCCCGCACGAAGCGGGCCTTTCCCGGGGTGGGAGGTGTGGTTGACGTGAGTCAGCCAGAGGCCGGCGTGGTTCCGCGGACCGCTGACATGTCCTCTTCCCGCAGGCCCAATCTGAAGGGCCCGAAGTGCAAGACCGTCTGCCCTGCGGCGCTCGGCACGATCGGTACCCCGGGCAGCTTGTCGGCAGCGTCACCGTTTTGGGCCGGCTGTGGGCAGTCCTTATCGTGTTTGCGCTGGTACTTCAGGTAGTTGTCGGACCTCGTCTGCTGACCGCGGACTCGCATGTCCCACGTCAGCACGAACCCGGTAATCACCAACGCAACGCACATCGCAGCGATCACGGCGATGACGATCGCGGTGGGCAGACCCTGGAACGCTCCCAGCGCCGCGCTGAGCGCGGTGCCGTAGTCGCTACCACCGCACCAAGGCCGGTCACGCGCGTCAGGTTGAGCGCGTTCGCGGTGATGGGCTGGGTGACGGTGTCGGTGTTCGACATGATGGACCTCCTTGGTCGTCTTTGTCATGACGAGCATCCGCTATCGGGAGGGCTGTGTCCGCCGCGTCGCCGTCACGGGCCATGACGACTTTTCTGCACGTCGGCGGGGTGTGCTCGAGCTACGTACCGGCTGCCGGCAGCTCGTCGACGAGCGGCAGGAACTTGTCCACGCCGGTCGCCTCCATCACCGCCTGCACGATCTCGGTGGGCGAGCGCACGATGTGCAGGTCGAACTGGTTCTGGCGCGCGAGCCCGTCGGCCTTCAGCAGCAGCGACAGGCCGGTGGAGTCGATGAACGTGACCTCGCGCATGTCGACGATGAGCGCCCGTGGCTCGGCGTCGCGTGCCTCTCGCAGGCAGGCGATGAAACGGTCGCCGCACGAGATGTCGAGCTGACCCTCGAGGTTCAGCAAGGCGGAGCCGTCGGCCACGGACAGCTCGATGGTGCACGTGGTGTGGTAGGCCTCACGCGCAACGCCGATTCGCCGCGAGCGGCCGGTGACCTTCAGCGAGCCGGGGCGACCGGACGCGAACCGCCCGGGACGTTCGGACTCGAAGCGCTCCGATGTCATCGCAGCGCTCCCGGCGTGCAACGGCCAGCTTTACCCGACGCGGGCATTCCCTCCGACGCTTCCATCACCTCAACTCCCAGGAAGGACGATGTTACTCCTGAACCGGGCGCCGCTACTTGCCCGTGATCGCCCAGAGCCGGCCGTCTCGCTCGAGCCGGCGCAACTCCGAGAACCCGTCCACCACTCGCTCCCCGATCACGATCTGGGGATAGGTGAGGCCGCCACCGAGCGCCGCCAGCTGCCGGCGGTCGCGGCGGCGCATGCGCCGCTCCTCGTACTCGATGCCGTGACGCTCCAGCAGCCGGCGCGCCCGGAAGCAGTAGGGGCACAGCCCGGTCGAGTACATCACCGTGTCCACGATCAGGCGAGCCTACCCCGCAAGGGCGATTCCACGTTGCTCAGCCGCTAGCGCGGCGACCCTCACCTCGCGTGATGCCACCTGAGCGCGCATATGGCGCTCATCTGGCATCGCGGGACGCGAATCTCCACTGCGTCCGGCAACGCAAGAACGCCCCCGCTGGGGGCGGGGGCGCTCTAGGGGGTGCAGGGGGGTGGGTCAGGAACTGGGGGTCAGCCCCTGTCCCGAAGGGAGATCCTCAGCGACGGCATGCCGCACGCGTATGAATTGACGCTCGGGTGGGGCCCGGCGTCCACTCCCCTACTACAACCGCGCGGGTACCCCACCTTCCGCAACGGGAAACACAATTCGGCCGCTCGTCACCGAATGTCCGGCGTCGCGTTGCACCCTCTGCCCGGGGAGCGCGAGGCGCGCGTCAGTCCGGCGGCCCGGCCCACCACTGGGGCGGATCGCTGGCCGGAAAGCTCTCGACCCCCCAACGGTCCACGCGGTCCATGGCTGCGGGCTCCTCGGGGTCGCGCGCGGCGCTGCCGGCGGCCGGTTCGGGTCGTTGACAGACGCGCGGCTTGTGCCGTCGCTGGTCTTGTCCGTTTGTGGTGGCGGGCGGCCGGTCACGAGAGTCGATGCTTTCACTATCGATGGTAAGCCGCCCGTGCCTGTTCCCAACAAGGTGGCTTACCGGGCTAGACTCGAATCATCTGGGGCGGTTAGCTCAGTTGGGAGAGCGCCTGCCTTACAAGCAGGAGGTCACTGGTTCGAACCCGGTACCGCCCATCGTCGCTTTGCAGGGGCTTTCCCTGCCGGCGTTCTCGGTGGTTCGCTGTCGCGGCACCAGGCGGGCACAAAACGGACGCGTTATCGGCGCGCCTACTCCGAACGACCCACTCATCCGACGTGACAGGCTCCGCTGAAGCGCGTGCCGTACAGGACCACGACAGTCACGCCGTCCGGGTCGCCATACGGCGATGTTGACACCACCCCGGACCCGACGTCTTTCCAACGCCGCCCGAGAATGTTCCGACGATGTTCAGGGCTGTTCAGCGCGACGCGCATCGCATGCCGCGGCGTCGTCCCATGACGCGAGTAGTAGAGGTTCTCTCCAGCGCTCCAGCATCCGGCGGCAGGCTTGTAGCGGCTGTCCGCAATCCTGTCCATGTGGCCCCCGCCGCCCGGCGATCGATGGTCGAAGTAGTGGCGTCGGATCATGTCCCGCGCATGGTGAAGAGCCACCCGACCAAGGTCATCGTTGCTCCGCAGCTTCCTCACGCCATGGTTGCGCCGGTCGAGGTCTCGTAGGCACGACAGGGCCTTTTTGAATCGCCGGGCATCCGCGGCCGGTTTGTCGGCCGCGCATCCTGCCGGTGGCGCTCGTGACAGCACGACGTCCGCCGTGCCAGAAGGAGCAACCGGCCGGTCTGAAGCGAGGTCCTCGGGCCGAGGTAAGCCGACCAGAAAGGCAAGCGTGGCGCCGAGAACCAATGCGCCAACCGCGATCGATCCACCGAGTCGCCCCCTGCGAGCGCGCCGGTAGGCAGGGGGTTGGCGGTCTCTTGCGTCGGAACGCCTGCCTTTCATCATGTACTTCGTCGTCGCGCAGAGCAGAACGCCTTAGCGTCCGGCGCGGCCGGTCTTCCTTCCCAGCGTTCCGACCTGCGCGATACTGCGGACGAATGTCGGATCAGAATGTCGAACTGATCGTCGCCGCCTACGATTGGTGCAGCTGCGACCGCAGGGTCCCACGGTAGGCGTGGCATCCCGACGCGTCATGGATCGAGGCATAGCCGGACGTGCGTATCTACCTGTCGAAACGCGTGCAAACGGAGAGCACGTGTTCGTTCGGGTTTTTCGGGCCTTGACGCCGGCAGCGGAGCGCCGCTCGACCGGAGCCGAGGGTCTCGCGGTCGCGGGGTTCAAGGACAGGGTCTAACCTCTTGCGCGACCCCGCTCACAGGAGGCTTCGTTGATCACTCGCTCGCTCGGCTCGGCCGGTCCCAAGGTGTCCGCCCTGGGCCTCGGATGCATGGGAATGTCCGGGATGTACGGCCCGTCCGACGACGCGGAGAGCATTGCCACGATCCAAGCGGCGCTCGATGCCGGCGTCACACTGCTGGACACCGGCGATTACTACGGGATGGGGCACAACGAGCTCTTGATCCGCGACGCGGTGCGCGGTCGCGACCGCGACGCCGTCCAGTACAGCGTCAAGTTCGGCGCGCTGCGCGGCCCGGACAACAGCTGGATCGGAATCGACGGGCGCCCCGAGGCGGTGAAGACGTTCCTGGCCTACTCGCTGAACCGGCTGGGAACGGACTACATCGACATCTATCGGCTCGGGCGCGTCGATCCGGGCGTGCCCATCGAGGAGACCGTCGGCGCGATCGCGGAGATGATCGACGCCGGCTATGTCCGGCACGTCGGACTGTCCGAGGCCGGCGCTGACACCGTGCGACGGGCGCACGCGACGCACCCGATCGCAGACCTCCAGATCGAGTACTCACTGATCTCGCGCGGGATCGAGGCGGAGATCCTGCCGGCGTGCCGGGAGCTGGGAGTGGGAATCACTGCCTACGGCGTCCTGTCCCGCGGGCTGATCAGCGGACACTTCTCGAGCGCCAGCCCGCTTCCGCTTGGCGACTTCCGCGCCTTCGCGCCGCGCTTTCAGGGCGAGAACCTCGACCACAACCTGGCGCTCGCCGACGCGCTGCGCGAGATCGCGGACGCGAAGCACGCCACGGTCGCGCAGGTGGCGATCGCGTGGGTGCTGTCCCGCGGCGAAGACATCGTGCCGCTCGTGGGAGCGCGCACGCGCGAGCGACTGTCGGAGGCCCTGGGGGCGCTCGAGCTCGAACTGACCGAACCCGACGCGGACGCGATCGAGCGCGCTGTGCCACCGGACGCGGCCGCGGGTGACCGCTATCCGAGCGCCCAGATGGCGATCCTCGACAGCGAGATGCCCTCATGAAGGCCGTCACCTGCAAGCAGGCCAAGCTCGAGGTCGTGGATCTGCCCACGCCTCAACCGTCCAAGGGGCAGGTCCTGATCGACGTTCTGCGGTGTGGGATCTGCGGATCGGACCTGCACGCGCGCCAGCACAGCGATGAGGTCGCGGGTTTGATGGCCGAAGCTGGTTACGACGGGTTCATGCGCTCCGATCAGGAGATCGTGTTGGGTCACGAGTTCTGCGGTGAGGTGGCCGAGTACGGGCCTGCTTGCCGGAAGAAGGCGCCGACCGGCACACCCGTGGTCGCATTGCCTCTGCTCAGAAGCGGGGGCGCCGTCCAGGCGGTCGGGCTGTCGGCTGCCGCGCCCGGCGCCTACGCCGAGCAGCTGGTGGTGGAGGAGTCGCTGATGCTGCCGATACCGAACGGCCTCCCTGCCGAGATGGGAGCGCTCACCGAGCCGATGGCGGTCGGCTGGCACGCCGTGCGGCGTGGCGAGGTCAAGAAGAACACCGTGGCGATCGTGATCGGCTGCGGCCCGATCGGCCTGTCCGTGATCTGCATGCTGAAGGCCCAGGGCGTCCGGACGGTGATCGCCAGCGACTTTTCGCCCGGCCGGCGGGCGCTCGCCACCAAGTGCGGCGCCGACCAGGTCGTGGATCCGTCCGAGGAATCACCGTACGCGGCGGCGGACGACCATGGCCACCTGGACACGGCGCCCGCCGCAATGGAGCTGGCACTTGGGACGATGGAGAAGCTCAGGCGCGTGCCGGCGTGGCACCAGATCTGGCGCGCCGCCGAGCGGCTCGGCGTCAAACCCAAGGCGCCCGTGATCTTCGAGTGCGTCGGGGTCCCCGGGATCATCGACCAGATCATCGCCGGTGCGCCCCTGTTCTCGCGGGTGGTCGTGGTCGGCGTCTGCATGGGCGCCGACAAGATCCGCCCGGCGATGGCGATCAACAAGGAGATCGACCTGCGCTTCGTCCTCGCCTACACGCCGCTCGAGTATCGCGACACGCTGCACATGCTCGCCGAGGGGAAGGTGAATGCTGCGCCGCTCGTCACCGGCGTCGTCGGCCTGCCAGGTGTCGACAGCGCATTCAACGCGCTCGGCGATCCCGAGACTCACGCGAAAATCCTGATCGACCCGAAGAACCCGGCTACCGAGCCGGTGCGGGCTGCCTGAGCCTCAGCGCGGCTGCGGCACGATCCGGATGTAGGGGCGCGGCGACTCCCAGCCGTCCGGGTACTTCTCGCGCGCCTCGTCGTCCGACACCGACCCCGCGATGATCACGTCCTCGCCCTGCTGCCAGTTCACCGGCGTCGCGACCTTGTGATTGGCGGTCAGCTGCAGGGAGTCGATCACCCGTAGGACCTCGTCGAAGTTGCGTCCCGTCGTCATCGGATACACCAGGATCAGCTTGATCTTCTTGTCGGGACCGATCACGAACACGTTGCGGACGGTCTGGTTGTCGGCCGGCGTGCGCTTGGTCGGGTCGCCCTCGACGTCTGCGGGCAGCATGCCATAGGCCTTCGAGACGCTGAAGTCGGCGTCGCTGATGATCGGATAGTCCGGCGCGTGGCCCTGGGTCTCCTCGATGTCCCGGATCCACTTCTCGTGGTTGTCCATCGGATCGACCGAGAGCCCGATGACCTTGACGTCGCGCTTGTCGAACTCCGGCTCGATCTTGGCCATGTAGCCGAGCTCGGTCGTGCAGACCGGGGTGAAGTCGCGTGGATGCGAGAACAGCACTGCCCACGAGTCGCCGATCCAGTCGTGGAAGCGGATCTTGCCCTCTGTCGTGTCCGCCTCGAAATCAGGTGCCGTATCGCCTAGCTGAAGAGCCATCGTGGTGCCTCCCGGTCGGTGTGTGCTCCCAGTTTAGGGCGACTGTTTCAGAGTCGGCGTGCGCCGGGATCGCGGTGTGTAGGGAACGCAGCCGGGAGCTTCTGCGAGTCAACGTCCCGTTCGCGATACTTCGGGCGATGTCTGGCCGCCCCACCAGCCACATCAGCCAGGCCTACCCCGACAGGGTCGAGGTGCGGGGCCGCGACCTGACCGGCGACCTGATGGGCCGGCTGAGCTTCACCGAGTACTTCCACCTGCTGCTGACCGGCCGCGAGCCGACCGAGGACCAGCGCTTCTTCCTCGACCTGCTGCTCGTCGCGATCGCCGAGCACGGGATGATGCCCACGAACGTCGCCGCGCGGATGACACTGGCGGCCGACCCGGGATCGCTGCAGGGGGCCGTGGCCGCGGGGATCCTCGGCTGCGGCCCGGTCATCCTCGGCACGGCCGAGGCCTGCGCGCGGCTGCTGGAAGAAGCACAGGAGCAGGTGGCGTCCGGTGGGATGCCCGCGATTGTGGCCGCCGACCTCGCGCGGTCGGTCCACGCCGCCGGCGCCAAGATGCCCGGCTTCGGCCATCCGGTCCACCGACCGCTCGACCCGCGCGCCGAGCGGATCCTCGAGCTTGCGGACGAGCGCGGCGTGAGCGGCCCACACGTCCTGCTCGCGCGCTCCTTCCGCGACGGGGTGACCGAGGCCTGGGGCAAGCCGCTCACGATGAACGTCTCGATGCCGATCGCGGCGGTGATGCTCGACCTGGGCTTCGAATCCGCCGCCGTGAAGGCCGTGCCGATCCTCGCGCGCACGGCCGGCCTGCTCGCCCACCTCGCAGAGGAGCGCCAGCAGCCCGTCGGCTTCCTGATGGCGCGAAAAGGCGGAGGAGGCGATCGAGTACGAGCCCGATGCTCGAGCCTGAGGTCGAAGACCCGGCCGTGGGCGGAGCAGCTCGCGCTCGACGACGAGTCCTACCGCTCGCAGCTCACCTATCTGTTCGAGCGCTCGGCCTTCTACCAGGACAAGCTTGCAGCGGCAGGAGTCGGAAATGCGGCTGACGGCGGGCGGACTGGCCGACATCGCGCAACTCCCCCTCACGGAAAAGCAAGAGATCAAGGCGACGTCCACGCCCGACAACCCGATCGGCGCGCATCTCTGCGCGACTCGGTCGGAGATCGTGCGGATCTACTCGACCAGCGGCACCACTGGCACGCCCAGCTACATCCCGCTGACGGCGGGCGACCTCGACAATTGGGTGACGGGATCGGCACGCAGCTACGCGGCCTCGGGCGTCGCCGGCGGCGAGCGCATCGTCACTACCTATAACGCGGGGCCGTTCGTGGCGGGCGCGGCGCTTGCCGCGTTCGAGCGCATCGGCCTCTGTCACATTCCGGTCGGCACGGGAAACACCGAGCGCCTGATGCTCGCGATCGAGCGCCTCGGGCCCGAAGCCGCGGTGCTGACGCCCTCGTATGCGGCACACCTGGTCGAATGGGCGGCGGAACGGGACTTCGACCTGCGCGGGTCGAGCGTCGAGCGCGTCCTCGTGGCGGGTGAGCCCGGCGGCGGCGAGCCGGCCCTGCGCGCGAAGCTCGAAGAGGGCTGGGGCGCGACGGTCACCGAGGCGATGGGCATCGGCGACATCGGCGCGTCGCTGTGGGGGGAGTGCGAGGCGCAGGACGGGATGCACCTGGGCGCGCGCGGCTTCGTCCATCGCCGAGCTGATCGAGCCCGAGTCGGGCACCGCCATCGAGATGGACGACGGCGCCACGGGCGAACTGGTCCTGACCCATCTGCGCCATCGCGCCGCGCCGCTGCTGCGATTCCGCACGCGCGATCACGTCGAGGTCCGGACGAGCCCGTGCAGATGCGGCCGCACGGGCCCGCGCGTGCGCTGCATCGGCCGCACCGACGACATGCTGATCGTGCGCGGAGTCAACGTCTTCCCCTCGGCCGTGCGCGAGGTGGTGAGCGCATTCGCTCCCGCGGTCAGCGGCAACATCCTGGTCAGGCCCCGGGCGGCCGGCGTGAAGCAGGAGCCGCCGCTGCCCAGTGAGCGTCGAGCTGGCGCGGGACGCGGCGGTCGACCCCGCGCTGGCAGACGCGATCCGCGAAAGACTACGCAGCGTGCTCGTCGTCCAGACGCGCGTGGATCTCGTGCCGTGGGGCAGCCTGGAGCGCAGCGAATACAAGTCGAAACTCGTCGAGCGTTGAGCCGGGAGGAGCCAATGCGAAAACTTCAGACCCAGGGCGTCCACCACATCACGATCGTCGGTGCCGACCGGCAGACGTCGATCGACTTCTGGGAGGGCGTGCTCGGCATGCCCTTCGTCTTCGAGCAGCCCAACCTCGACAACTCCTCCGAAAGCCATCTCTACTTCGATCCGGGTGACGGGCGGCTGATCACGATCTTCACGAACGAGGAACGCAAGCCCGACCCGGAGCGCACGCCGACCGACCCCGGGTGCGTGCACCACCTCGCGTTCGGCGTTGTCGCAGGCCACCTTCTGGCAGGCGGTCGAGCGGCTCGACGAGCGCGGCATCCACCACAGCGGGGTCAAGGACCGCGGGTTCATGGACTCCATCTACTTCGAGGACCCGCTCGGTCTCCTGATCGAGCTGGCGTCCTATCGCTTCGAGCCGCCCGTCGGCTACACGCACGCCGAAGTGCTGCTCGAGGCGCACAAGCTCAGAGTCGAGCGCGGCGACTACAACATCGCGCCGATCCACCTCGCCGACGCGATCGAGCGGCTCGTCACGCGATCGCGGGAATCCCTGTCCGACGACAGGTCGCCCAAAGACCCTTACGAGTAGGAGGAGAACATGGCTGCACACACGCTCAACATCCTGCGACCGAGCGTCAACAACCTGACCACTCGCATCCTCGTGCGCGCCGCCGGGCTCGACTTCGAGGAGAACGACGTGTGGGGCAAGAAGGACGAGTCGCAGTTCGTCGACAAGGACCCGGCCCAGCTCACGCCGATGCTCGAGGAGAACGGACTGCCGCGGGGCTCGCTGTGGGAGAGCTGCGCGATCATGCAGTACCTCTGCAACAAGCACGACCTCGAGCAGTTCTATCCGAAGGACCCGGCCGAGCGCGCGATGGTCGACAGCGCGATGTTCTATCTGGTCGGCACGCTCTATCCGCTGGTCGCACGCGCCACCTACCCGGCGCTCGGCTTTCCCCAGTACGCGGGCGAGGTCGCCACGTCGGAGGCCGACGACGACATGAAGGCGAAGGCGCAGCAGGACGCCACGGACGCGATCGCCGTGCCGCTCGACGCCTACCGCACGTTCTTCCTCGACGGGAAGACGTTCATCGGCGGCGCGACGCCGTCGATCGCCGACATTCGCCTCGCCGCGACGCTCGAGTTCCTGCACGCGATCGACTACGACTTCCCGGCGTGGGCGACGGACGTACATGGCCGCCGTGGAGGAGGCCCTCGGGGACGCCTACTCGGAGCCGGCGGCGGATGTGCGGGCTTCGTCGCCGGCGCCAAGTCTCAGAATGCATGAGCGTCGGAGCAAGACAGCTGCTCGTGGCAGCGACGGCTCCTCGGCTGCGCGACGGGCGCTCGGCCACGCTGCCGACCTCGCCCGGCCGGACGACATCGTGAGCGTGGTCAACGTGATGCCGGAACCGGGCCTGAGCACACGGATCGAGCCGCCGAGCAAGGCGCGCAACCAGCAGCGGCACGTGCTGGATGAAGCCCGGCGCTCCCTGGCCGGCCACGGCATCGAGGCGCGCACGATCGCGCCCGTCGGCGATCCCGCGACAGAAATTCTGGCCGCTGCCGAGCAAATCGGGGCCGACGTGATCGTCGTCGCCCGACGTCGCGGGCACGTATTCCATCCTCTCGGCTCGATCAGCACCCGGCTCGTCCGCTCGGCGCACTGCGACGTGCTCGTGGTACACGCGCCCGAGAAGACGAGTCAGGCTAAGTCGTAACCGCCGACGCCCTCGCAGCCCTCGGCCTGCGGGAGTATCCCGCACGGGAAAACTCAGCCTGTAGGAGGAGCCCGAACCGGCAACGTTCGGGCATGCGTCCAAAGACGCAATGTTCAATTGCGCGGGGACGATCACGTAAGCATGGTGAAAAGGCAAGAGCGCGCCTGGTTCCTCGGCAAAGCCGCCGCGAGGCGGTGACGCAAAGTCAGAGGTCTCGCCACCTCCCCGGCGAGATAGCTCGGCCGCAACCCCCCCCTGCATCCCCCCAAGGAGGACTCATGTCCAAGTTCAAGTTCCGGCACGCCCGCCTGTTCACCGTGATCGCCGCCCTCATCGCGATCGTCGTGGACTCCGGGGCCGCCCACAAGTTCTAGGCCCCTCGGATCAGCGCTCCAGTCGACGCGGCGACTGGAGCGCTTCCGCTCGTGGAGGCGCGAGCAACTCATGACGACCAAGCCCCCCTTTCAGCCCGTTCATCTCTTTTGCGTCGGAATCGCCGCCCTCGGGGCGGCGGTCTTCTGCACGCTCCTGGCGGTCACGCCGGCCGGCGCCGGCCACTTCACCACCGCCGCCTTCTGGGCGCTGGCCGTGAGCGTGCTGGTCAGTGAGCTGCTGCCGCTCGAGATACCTCGTATCTCCGGGGACGGCGAAGTCACGATCTCGACGATGTTCTCGTTCGCCCTGCTGCTCACCGCCGGGCTCATACCGGCAGTCGCGGCACAGACGGTCGCCTCCGCCGTCCAGGACGTCGTCGCCCGAAAGCCGCTGTGGAGGATCGCGTTCAACATGGGGCAGTACACGCTCACGCTGGCTGCCGCTGCCTTCGCGATCAAGCTGATCGTCGGCCACGACCCCCCGCTCGGCAGTCGCTTCGGCGCCGTCGAGCTGGCGGCCGTCTTCGCCGCTGCCGGCGCGTTCTTCGCCGTCAATCTCCTGCTCGTCACACGCGCGACGTCGCTCTACGAGGGCACGCCCCTCCTGAGCGCGCTGCGCGGCGACCTCGTGTTCAGCCTGTCGGTCGGAATGGTGCTGCTCTGCCTGGCGCCGATCGTCGTCACGGTGCTCGACTTCAGTCCCGCGCTCTTCCCGCTCTTCTTCATCCCGGTGTTCGGGATCTACAGCTCCGGGCGGCAGGCCGCGCGCACGGCGAAGGCCGAGCACGAGGCCATGCACGACAGCCTCACCGGGCTGCCCAACCGGCGGTGGTTCCGGGAGGCGGTCGGTCGCGCGCTCGCCGCTCCGGGAGTGGGTCGTTCGGCAGTGATGCTGGTCGACCTGAACCGCTTCAAGGACGTGAACGACACGCTCGGTCACCATCACGGCGACCTGGTCCTGCGCGAGGTCGGCCCGCGGATACGGTCCTGCTTCCGCGGTGAGGATCTGGTCGCGCGCCTGGGCGGCGACGAGTTTGCCCTGTTCCTGCGCGACGTCTCCGAACAAGCGGTCGAGGCCGCCGTCCAGCGGCTCCAGGCGGCGCTGCAGGCTCCCTTCGAGGCCGACGGCATCAGCATCGAGCTCGACGCGAGCGCCGGGATCGCCTGGGCTCCGGACCATGGCTCCGACGTCGACACGCTGCTGCAGCGCGCCGACGTCGCGATGTACCGGGCCAAGGAGACACACCGCTCGCTCGTGGCCTACAGGCCCGAGGACGACCACCACAGCCACGCGCGCCTTGCGCTCGTGACCGACCTGCGGCGCGCACTGCTCGAGCACCGGCTCGTGCTGCACTACCAGCCGCAGATCGACGTCCGGCACGGCAACACGGTCGCGGCCGAAGGGCTGGTCCGCTGGAACCATCCCGAGCGTGGTCTGCTCGAACCGGCGGACTTCATCGGGGTCGCCGAGGAGACCGGCGTGATCAAGGACCTGACCTATCACGTCATCAACCTCGGGCTGCGTGACCTGGGCCGCTGGCAGCATGCCGGCCGCGACCTGGCGCTGTCCCTCAATATCCCGGGGCCCTGCCTGCTCGACCGCAATTTCCCGCTCGAGGTCGAGCGCCTGCTCGGCATGCACGGGGTCGACGGCCGGTCGCTCACCTTCGAGCTCACCGAGAGCTCGCTGCTGGTTGATCCCCTGCTGGCCAAGACCACCATGGAGGAGCTGAGCAGGCTCGGCATCTCGCTGGCGATCGACGACTTCGGGACCGGGTACTCGTCGCTCGCCTATCTGACCGACATGCCCATCAGCGAGATGAAGATCGACAAGTCGTTCGTCCTCGGCATGCACTCCGATCCGCGCAACGCGGTGATCGTGAAGTCGACGATCGAGCTCGCTCGCAACCTGAAGCTGCGGACCGTCGCGGAGGGCATCGAGAACGCGGACACGCTGACGCGCATGCTCGAGCTGGGCTGCGATCTCGCGCAGGGTTTCCACCTCAGCCGCGGCCTGCCCTCCGAGCAGCTCCTGGGCTGGTGCGATGCGCGCGCCGGATCCCTTGTCGTGCCGCCGCCGGCGCACGATCGTCCGCTCAAGCTGGTGACTCCTGATTCAACGGTTGCGAGCGCTGCCTGATGCTGCTCGTCGTGATCGCGATCGCGTGCATCGCCAGCGTCCCGCTCACGGGCGGCCGCCTGAGCAGGTTGAGCGAGCTCGGGGTGCGCGCGACCTGGGCCGTGCTGCTCTCGGCGGCGATCCAGGTCGTGATCACCTCCGCGGTGCGCGGGGGCGACCATGCCCTGCACGTCGGCCTGCACGCCATTTCCTACGCGCTGGTCGCCTGGTTCGTGTTCGCCAACCGGCGATTGGCCGGCATGCCCGTGCTCGCGCTCGGCGCCGCGCTCAACATGCTGGTGATATCGGTGAACGGCGGCGTCATGCCGGCCGCGCACACCGCGCTGCGCATCGCCGGCATCGACACCTCCGGCGGATTCGCGAACTCCGCGGCGGTCGAGCACCCGCGGCTGCTGTTCCTGGGCGACGTCATCCCGATCCCCGGCCCGTGGCCGATCGGGAACGTGCTGAGCCCCGGCGACCTGCTGATCGTGGTCGGCGCGCTGATCCTGCTGCACACCACCTGCCGCTCCGGCCCCGCGCGCCGCGCGGCGCCGGCCTCAACATGCTGGCGATATCTGTGAACGGCGGCGTCATGCCGGCCGCGCAGACCGCGCTGCGCATCGCCGGCATCGACACCTCCGGCGGGTTCGCGAACTCCGCGGCGGTCGAGCACCCCCGGCTGCTGTTCCTGGGCGATGTGATCCCGATCCCCGGCCCGTGGCCGATCGGGAACGTGCTGAGCCCCGGCGACCTGCTGATCGTGGTCGGCGCGCTGATCTTGCTCCACACCACCTGCCGGTCGCGGCCCACGCGCACGCCCGCGCTGCTGCACCGAACCGGATAACGTCGTCGTCGTCGGGCGCAGCGCCGCAGACGCCGGTCGTTACTATGGCGCGGTGTCCGACGACGCCCACGCCCGCGTGCGCGCCCTGCTGGACGGCGATCCTGTGCCCGAGGTGCGCCGCGAAGCGGCTCGCGCGCTGGGAGTCCCGGGGGATCCGGACAGCGTCGCATCACTGATCGCGGCCCTCGAGGACCCCAACGACGGGGTCCGGCGCGTAGCGACGCTCGCGCTGGGCAGGATCCGGGAGCCGCGCGCTGCCGATGCGCTCCTGCGGGTCCTCAGCTCTCAGCCGGAGTTGTGGCAGGAGGCCTCGGCCGCCCTCGCGACAGCCGCCGAGCGCGACCTGCTGCCCCGCTTGGTCGAACTGCTGGACGCGGATTCCAGCCACGTGCGCTGTGGGGCGCTGCGCGCAATCGCTGCTCTCTCGAAGCAGGACATCTCATCCGAGAGCCCGCAGCCGATGTTCGTGTATACCGACGCCGAGGGACACCAGCACCCGCTCTTCTAGGGCTCGGGGTCGCGCAGCTCGCGCGGAGCTGCCGGTGGCGGCTTGCTTGCGACCGCCATCACCCAGCCGGCCTCCGCCCGCCACCATCCCGCAACGGTCGTGCCCTCCTGCCAGGACACGCTCAGCGGGTGCCAGGACCGGGTTGAGCCCTCGACGTCGTGCAGCTCGGTCACGGCATGCCGGAGGTCGAGCCGCAACCCTTCCCGGCGCACCTTCGCGGCGGCCTCCTTCGCCGTCCACATGAGGTTCGCAAGACGGTGGCGCTCACCGCCTGCCGCAGCCTCCACGACCGCCTGCTCTGCTGGGTTCAGCCATTCGCCCACGAACGCGCGGCTGCGCGGCTCGACCACCTCCAGGTCGCAACCGACCTCACAACCGGCGTCCGCGACGACCGCCAGCGCGCGCTCCGCACGGTGGGAGAGCGAGATCGCGACTTGGGCGGCCTCGCCGTCGATGTACGCGCCGGGCGCGCCATCGGGCGCCGCCAGGATCTCGACCCGCTCGGCGGGAAGCGCGAGCCACGCGGCGACCGCGGCCTTGGCCGCGCAGCGTCCCAGCCGCCAATCGCGACGGCGCTTGTCGAAGCGCAACCCGGCCACCGCGCGGCGCTCGCGCGGCCCAAGCCAGCCGTCCCCCATCGGGACGTCAGCGAGCGAGCGGGTGAGCCACCCGAGTGGAGCCGTCATGCGCGGGCTCGACCTTTGCGAGAGTGCGGCGAATCCCCCGCTCCACGGCGTCGACAAGGAACGGCCGCAGCGATCGCGGTGGGATGATCCTGCTCACCGAGCCGACCTCGACCGCCCGCTCGACGCTGTGGATCGCGTCGAACTCTGCCGCCAGCTCGCCCAGCTTTTCGGAGTGGACCTGAGCCCATAGCGCCGCGCGCTCGGCACGCAGGCGCTGCCGGTCGGCGCCCTGGGCGGCCGCGATGTGCTCGTCCATCTCCGCGATCCTCGGGTCGGCGGCGGCTCGCCGCTTGACCTCGCCGGCGAAGACCACCGCCGCCGCCGGGGCGCCGCCGATCACCGAAGCGTGCGTCCCCTCGAGCGCGACCGTCTCCAGGTCCTCGTTCAGCTTCTGCGAGAAGACCACGAAGGCCCCGCCGTGGTAACGCGACACCACGCAGAACACGATCGGCCCGTCGAAGCGACCACCGCGCGCCCGATCTCGGCACCGTACTCGAGCTGCCATTTCGCCATCGACTCCGGCGAGCCGTCGAAGCCGGCGAGGTTTGCCAGCACCACGAGCGGACGGTTGCCGCTGGCGGCGTGATCGCCCGCGCGATCTTGCGCGAAGACTGCGGAAACACGGGTTCCGGACGTCCACTGCTCGGGACCGTCTGCCGGCACCGGACCGTGGCGCGCGACGGATTGCGACTCGATGCCGAGCATCGCGACCGGCCAGCCCCCCAGGTGCGCGTCCCACACGACCGCGATCTCGGCGTCCCGCCATCGCGCCCACCGCTCGAGCGGCGGATGGTCGCGGTCCACGGCGGCCCGCATCACCGAGCGGATGTCGAACGGCTGCTTGCGGCCGGGGTTAGCCGCATGCTGAGAACACGTCGCCCACGCGCTCGAGGGCGGAGCCCGCGGCCAGGTGCGGTGAGGGCCCGACGTCGCGGTCGATCGCGTCCGACGTGGTGGCGCGGCGTGGAAAGCGCTCGCCCGGCGCCACGTAGA
>CAWGVJ010000012.1:0-130186 GCA_963826005.1 uncultured Solirubrobacterales bacterium
GCGCGATGCCGCGCTTGTTCCGGTTCATCATCAGGAACGGCGCCGACACGCCGTTGACGCGCGGCTCGCGGTATCCGCGCGCGTCGTCGCCGCCCGGCAGCTTCTCGACCTTGACGACATCGGCGCCCAGGTCGGCGAGCAGCATCCCGCAGGTCGGTCCCGACATGATCTGGGCGAGCTCGAGCACGCGCATGCCGGCGAGCGGCCCCGTGTGTGGGCGGACGTGTTCGCCGTCAGTCATCGCCCGACGAACTCCGGCTTCTGTTTCGCGAGGAAAGACCGGTAGCCGATCCGGAAGTCCTCGGTGTCGTAGCAGGTGAAGCACTCGTCGTGCTCGGCCGCGGTGATCGGCCGCGAGTCGGCGAGCCGGCGCGCGAACTTCTTGTGCCAGCGCGCGACGAGCGGCGCGCCATCGGCGATGCGCTGCGCGGTCGCCTGCGCCTCGGCGGCGACGTCTGCGTCGGGGACCACGCGCGTGACGAGCCGCTTCTCCTTCGCCTCGGCCGCGCCGAAGATCCGGCCCTCGAGCAGGATCTCGAGCGCGACGTCGGGGCCGGCGAGGCGCACGAGCGGCGCCATCTCGGGATAGGCCATCGTGAGCCCCAGGTTCTTGATCGGCGCACCGAAGCGGCTCGACTCGCCGCAGATCCGCAGATCGCAGAGCGCGGCGATCTCCAGTCCGCCGCCGACGCAGATGCCATGGATCTGCGCGACGAGCGGGTGGGGGCACGCGACGAACGCTTGCGCCGTCCTGTGCATGATTTGGCCGTAGTCCTGCGCCTGCACTCTGTCGGCGCGCTCGGTCGCGAATTCCGCGATGTCGTTGCCGGGGGAGAATGCCTTCTCGCCGGCCCCGCGCAGGATCACGCAACGCAGCGACAGGTCGGCCGAAAGCGCGTCGACGGCGTCCCCCAACGCCTGCCACATCGGCTTCGTCAGGGCGTTGAGCTTCTCGGGCCGGTTCAGCACGATGGTCGCGATCGCCCCGGCACGCGCAACGGTGATCAGTTCGCGCATCACTCCTCCCGTCAGCGATAGAACAGATTGACGAGGCCCATCCCCGTCACCGGCACGTAGGTCACCAGCAGCAGGATCGCAACCAGTGTGGCGATGAACCAGATGTTGACCCGCGTCACCTCCCAGATCGAGGCCTTGGCGATCGTGCTCGCGACCATCAGCACGCTCGCCACCGGCGGCGTCTGTTGCCCGATCCCAAGGTTGATCGTGACGATCAGGCCGAAGTGGACGGGGTCGATGCCTACCGCCTTGACCAGCGGCATCACCACCGGCACGACGAGGATTATCGCGGCCGCCGAGTGCAGGAACATCCCGAGCAGCAGGAACAGCAGGTTGAGCAGCGCCAGCACCGCCCACTTGTTCTGCGTCAGCGCGGAGACCGCCTTCGCGAGCTGCTGTGGCGCCTGCACCTCGGTCAGATAGGTGCCGAGCAGCGCGGAGGTCGCGACCAGCAGCATGACGATCGCCGTCTGTACGCCGCCCTCGATCACCGCCTGCCGTAGGTGCGCAAGGTCGAGCTCGCGGTAGATGATGAGCCCGACGAAAAGCGCCGCGACGACGGCGAGCGCCGCGCCCTCGGTCGCGGTGACCAGCCCGCCGAAGATCCCGCCTAGGATGATGATCGGCAGCAGGAACGCCCACAGCGCATCGCGCGCGGTGCGGAAGACGCGCGCGAGCGAGAACGCATCCTCGCGCGGCAGGTTGTAGCGGCGCGCGAGCCAGTACGCGGTCGCCATCAGCCCGAACCCGCCGAGCACGCCCGGAACGATGCCGGCGACGAAGAGCTGGACGACCGACGTCTCGGCCATCACCGCGTACAGGATCATCGGAATCGACGGCGGGATGATCACCGCGAGGGTTGCCGCCGACGACATGCACGCAGCAGCCAGTGGCGCCGGGTAGCCCTTCGACTTCATCGCCGGAATCAGGATCGACCCCAGCGCGGCGACGTCGGCGACCGCCGAGCCGGAGATCTCGGCGAAGAACATCGACGCGCCGATCGACACGTGGGCGAGACCGCCGCGGATCCAGCCGAACAGCGACGACGCAAATGCGATCAGCCGGCGCGAGATGCCCGACGCATTCATGATTGCGCCGGCGAGGATGAACAGGGGGATGGCGAGCAACGGGAAGTTGGTTGCGCCACTGTAAGTGACGAGCGCGTCAGGTAGCACTGGTCGCTGACCAGCGGCGCGTACTCCCGCAGCTCGGTCAGCACGTGCTCCTTCGCGTGGTCGGAGTCCAGGATGACCATCACACGGTCCGCACCGGCGGCCTCCGCGCGTACCTGCCCGAGTACCTCGGGCGCAATTGACGAGCCGGTCACGTACTTGATGCGTGGGTGCGCGGGCAGATCCTCCTGCGGGTCGATGTCGATCGTGATGATGCGACCGCTTCCAAGGAGGTCGCACACCGATGCCAGAAAGAGGGCGCTTCCTCCTGAGAAGGTGCCGGTCTCGAGGATCAAGTCCGGGCGAGTGTCGTGGAGGATCTCCTGGTACCTCCAGAGATCCGTCGGGCACTTGAAGACGTGCCGGCCAAGCCAGAATGTCCCAAACCAGACGCCGCTTTTCCCGTACTCCCGGTAGAAGGCGTCTGCGACGTCGCTCATGAGCCCTTCTGGCGACCGGCGGTACTAGCTGCCGCTCTGCCGCAGCAGCGCGCCGGTGGTCTGTTCGAGAATGCGGCGCCACGCCGTCGTGCGCTCGCGCTGCTCGTCCGCCTGGCGCAGGATCTTCGTCACGCGGCGGGCGGAGATCTCGATCCCGTGCTTCTCGCAGATCTCCTTGTAGTGGCGATAGTCCTGCGCGAGCCGCAGCGTCACGGACTCGAACCCATGGCGCGCGATCTCGATCCGCGACGAGTAGTTCATGATGCTCGTCCCGAACATCAGCTCGTCGTTCGGGTCGGGCTCGATCAGGATGATGTCGACGCCCGGGTAGCGCTCGCGCCAGTGCTTGACGTGCTCGTGCAGGCGTGCGTGGGCGAGCAGCTTGAAGGCCTGGTAGCCGACCTGCGGGTAGCCCATGTCGGACACCCGGCGCACGCGGCTGCCGAAGATCGTCGGGATCCGCTTCTGGAAGTCGTTCACGTAAGGCACGAGCGGATTGATGACGATGATGAACTTCGCTCCCTGCTCGACCGCGATGTCGACGTTGGTGGTGGAGCGGATGCCGCCGTCGATCAGCTGGCGCCCTCGCACCTCCACCGGCCGGTAGACCATCGGGAGCGCGGTCGACGCCGAGACCGCCTTGGAGATCGGCACGTCGTCCCATCCGGGCGCGCCGAACACGATGCGCTCGCAGGTGTCGAGGTCGGTCGCGATCAGGTACAGCTCCGCCTCCAGCAGGCGGAAGTCATCGGTGCGGTCGCTCTCGAGGAATGCCTCGCGGATGTACTTCTCGATCCCGCTGCCGGTGTAGATGCCCGAGGGCAGCGCCTCGGCGAGCCCGGTGAAGACGTCCATCAGGGAAACCTCACGCCAGCGGCCGGCGAGGCTGCGCGCGAGCCCCGCGATGCGCAGCGGCATCAGCAGCGCGCGCGTGGCGAAATCCGCGTAGTTGGGGCGCAGAAGGGCGCCGAGGTCCACGTCCTGGAACGGTGTCGGCACCTGGCGGTTGACGACCCGCGACATCTCCTCGGGGGTCAGCCCGGCCGCGAGCAGCCCGGCCACGAACGATCCAGCGCTCGTGCCGACGTAGATGTCGAACTCGTTGACCGTGCGGTTGACGCTCAGCAGGTCGAGCGCGCGCAGCGCACCGATCTCGTAGACGCCGCCGGTGAATCCGCCCCCGCCCAGCACCAGGGCGGTCTTCGAACGGCCGCCGCGCCGGCGCTGAGCTTTCTGGATACTCGAGCGCTTCGGACCGGGCGCACCAGGCACCGAAGACTCGAGTTCGACAACGTCACCCATGCAGTAACCAGACTTATACCAGGGACTTCCGGCTGAGCCGCGGACTTTTTTCTGCCCGGTGCGACTATCCCCAAACCGTCCGGTCAGTAAGTGGAACCGCGTACAGGGCCGGCGGTAGGCTGTCGGGAACGCAATTACCGGCCGCGCAGGAGGAATCACTTGACCACGCTCAGCTCGCGCATCGAACTTGGAAGCTTCTTCACGGAGACCGCCGATCCGGCGCTGCTCGAATCCGCCGACCGCGGACAGACCGAGCTGCTCGACTACCGTCAGCTCTACGAGCTGTGGGAGCGCCAGCAGTGGCTCACGCAGGAGCTCGATTTCTCCGTGGACCGCGAGCACTGGCACGGGTTCCCCGAGGAGGAGCGCTTCCAGCGGATGTACGGACTGTCGGCCTTCTTCATCGGCGAGCAGAAGGTGACGGAGGAACTGGGCCCGATGATGCGGGCGGCACCCACGAAGGACATGCAGGTCTTTCTCGCGACCCAGATCGCAGATGAGGCCCGTCATGTGCGCTTCTTCGATCGGTTCTACGGCGAGGTCGGCGTGCTCGACTCCGACAACCTCGCGGCGCGCCTGAAGGAGACCGAGAAGCACCTCAACCCGGCGTTCAACGTCCTCTTCGACGAGATGCTGGGCGCGCGTGTTCGCACCCTGGCCGAGGACCCGACGAACATGGTCGCACTCGTCGAGGCGATCACGCTGTACCACATGGTGATCGAGGGCATGCTCGCGCTCACCGGCCAGCACTTCATCATCGACTTCAACGAGCGCGAGGGCACCCTCCCCGGGTTCGTGCGCGGCTTCAACTTGGTGGCTCGCGACGAGCATCGTCACGTTGCGTTCGGCGCGCGCTTCCTGCGAGACGCCGTGACGGAGGACCCCCGCTACAAGGAGACCATCCAGCGCACGCTCGCCGAGGCGCTTGAGATCGCGGACGAGGTCCTGACCCCGCCGTGGGCGAAGGACGACCCGGACTACGAGTTCTTCGGCGTCGACATCGAGGACACGCGCGACTTCGCCGCCCAGGCGCTGACGCGCCGCCTGAAGGTCATCGGCCTCGTGCCGGCCGGCGCGTAGCAGTCAGCGGTTCGCAGAAAGGCTCGCGCGCGCCGCGCAACTTGCCTACGATGGCTGTGGACGCGTCTCCCCGAAAGGGAGGCGTTTCTTCATTCTCGAGTTCAACGCGGGCGCAGCGCCGGGCGCCTCACCCGACGACTTCGCCGCCGTCACCAACCAAACAGACACCCGTCTGGCAGGCATCGGCCTGCTCGTTCGCGGGCGCCACGCCCTGTACGTGAGCGCACTCGCCGCGCTGCTCGCGAGCCGCGGGGCCCGGGTCTGGGAGGCGCACGACGACGCGCCGCCGCGCATGCCGCGCGATGCCGACGTCGCGATCCTGGAGTCGCCGTTGCCCGCGGAGCTGCGCGCGCTCTCCAACCGCGGCGTGCCCGTGATCGTGCTGGCCGAGCGTGACGAGCCGGCGGACGCCCTGGTCGCCGCGCAGCTGGGAGCGCGTGCCCTCCTCCCCAAGAACTGCACCCTCGCGGACCTCTCCATTGCTATAAGGAACGCCACCGGCGCCGGCCGGGTGCCGCACCGCCCGTCGCTCACCCCCCGGCAGCGCGAGGTGCTGGAGCTGATCGTGGAGGGCCTCGACAACACCCAGATCGCATCCCGCCTCGGGATCACGGAGCGGACGGTGCGCGCGCACGTCTCGAGCGTGCTGGAGCGCACGGGCGCGGCCAACCGCACACAGGCCGCGGTGGCCGCGATCCAGCGCGGCTGGGTCGCAACGCTGCTGCTGGCGCTGCTGCTGGCTTTGGTCATGAGCGCCGGTGCGGTTGCGGCGATCAGCGATCCCGCCGCTCTGCGTGCCGGCCTCTCGCGCGAGATGCGCACCGCGGGCGGGTCTTCCGGCGCCTGGGTGTACGACGGGGGCTCGGGCCGCACCGTGTTCAAGTGGCGCGCCGCGCAGCCACGGGTGCCGGCTTCGGTGCAGAAACTGGTGACCACCTCCACGGCGCTCGACCGGCTCGGCCCCGACGCCCGCTTCGAGACTGCCGTGCTGGCCGACGGCGACGTGGCGGAGGGTGCGCTCGAGGGAAACCTGTATCTCCACGGATCCGGTGACCCCACATTCGGCACGAACGCGCTCGACAGGCTCGCCGGCCTGGTCGCCGACACCGGCCTGGAGCGGATCAGCGGCCGCGTGCTCGGAGACGAGAGCTTCTTCGATCGCCGGCGCGGCGGCCCGGCCAGCGGCTTCGGGGTCTCGCCCTACGTGGGCCCGCTGTCCGCGCTGGCGTTCAACCACGGCTCGCTGCTGCCGTCCGCCCACGGGTGGCAGCGCAACCCCGCCGCGTTCGCGGCGGAGCGGCTGCGTGTATCGCTGCGCCGCGAGGATGTCACGGTCACAAGGCAGGTCCGCACGGCCGACGCCCCGGGGGGCGCCACCACCATCGCTGCGGTGGAGTCACCACCGCTCGAAAGCATCGTGCGCCACACGAACCAGGTATCGGACAACTACTACGCGGAGATGCTGCTCAAGGGCATCGGCGCGCGGTCGGGCGGCTCAGGGTCGACGTCGGCGGGCGCGCGAGTCGCGCGCGCTTATGCGCGTGAGGCGGGTTTCCACGCGCGGGTCGTGGACGGCTCCGGGCTCTCACGCGGAAATCGCGTCGCGCCGCGTGACATCGGGCGCCTGCTGCTGGCCGCACGCAAGCAGCCGTGGTTCGACGCGTTCTACCGCTCGCTGCCCCTCGCCGGTGTCAGCGGCACGCTCCACGATCGGATGCACGGCACGCGCGCATCCGGCCGCTGCCGTGCGAAGACAGGCACCCTCGTGGGGGTCACCGCGCTGGCGGGCTACTGCCGCGCTCCAGACGGGGACCCGATCACGTTCGCGCTCCTGATGAACGGGATCAACGTGTGGCGGGGGCGGCGCGCCCAGGACCACATCGCGTCCCTACTGGCCTCCTACACCGGCCCTTAGCAGGACCGGTAAGCCGCGAGCCGCAGAAGATGCCGCCGGAGGACCGGTAAGCCGCGAGTTCGCAGGAGTAGTACGCCTCGGCTAGGCGGAGCCGAGCAGCCGCTCGAGCTCGGCCTCGTCGATCACCGGGCGGTCCAGCTCCTGGGCTTTGGCCACCTTCGAGCCCGGGTCTGCACCGGCGACCACATAGTCGGTCTTGCTCGACACCGATCCCGTCACCTTGCCTCCCGCCGCGGTGATCCGCTCGGTCGCCTCCTCACGGGACATCCCGTCGAGTGTGCCCGTCAGAACAAAGGTGGTGCCCTTCAATGGGCTGCCCTGAGCCACACCCGCCGATCCGCTTACGGATCGGCGGTCCTGTTCCATCTGAAGACCTGCGGAACGCAGGTCTTCGACAAGTTTCTCGTTGCGTGGCTCGTCCAGCGTCTCCCGGATCACGCCCGCCAGCACGGGGCCGATGCCCTCGACCTCCTCGATCTCGTCCTGCGAGGCTCCATCAGCCGGTCCATGGACCCGAAATGGGACGCGAGCGCGCGCGCGTTCACGCTCCCGATGCCCGGGATGCCCAGCGCGTACAGCACGCGATGGAACGGCTGGCGCTTGGAGTCCTCGATCGAGGCGACGAGGTTCTCAGCCGACCTGCGCTGAAAGCCCTCGAGCGGCTCCAGCACCTCCACGGTGAGGTCGTATATCTGCGGCAACGCGCGCACCAGTCCTTCCTCGTAGAAGCGCTGCACGAGCTTCTCGCCGAACCCCTCGATGTCCATCGCCCCGCGCGAGATGAAGTGCTTGAACGCCTGCACGATCTGCCCGGGACAGTCCAACCGGTTCGGGCAGCGCGTCCACACCTCCCCTTCCGGCTTGACGGTCGGCGTCCCGCACTCCGGGCACTTCTTGGGCGGCTTGTAGCGCTTCTCCTTGCCGGTGCGTCGCTGCGTGACGGGGGAGACGACCTGCGGGATCACGTCGCCCGCGCGCATCACGACCACCTGGTCGCCCTCGCGGATGTCCTTGCGCGCGATGTCCTCCTCGTTGTGGAGCGTGGCCTTGCTGACCGTCACGCCACTGATCTGGACCGGCTCGAGGTTGGCCCAGGGCACGATGTTGCCGGTCCGCCCGACGTTCACCTCGATGCTCCGCAGCTTCGTGACCGCGGTCGTGGGCGCGAACTTGAACGCGATCGCCCAGCGTGGCTCGCGCCCGACCACGCCGAGCGCCTGCTGTACGTCGTAGTCGTCGATCTTTACGACCACACCGTCGATCTCGTAGTCGAGCTTGTCGCGCCGCTCCTCCCAGCGCCGGCAGGTCTCGATCACGGCATCGATATCGTTGTGCAGCTCGACGTCCTGGTTGACCTTGAAGCCGTGCTCGCGCAGCCACGCGATCGACTCGGAGTGCCTGCGGTGGTCCAGGCCCTCGGAGGCCCCGATGCCGTAGCACCAGATGGACAGCGGTCGCGAGCGCGTCACCTCAGGATTGAGCTGGCGCAGCGAGCCGGCAGCGGAGTTACGCGGGTTCGCGTAGGTCTTCTGGCCGGCAGCGGCCTGCTCCTCGTTCAGGCGGGCGAAGCCCGCGAGCGGCAGATAGACCTCCCCCCGGACTTCGACCAGGGGAGGCACGGGGGCTCTGCCCCCTCGCCGGCCTCCGGCCGGCTCCCCCGGCGCGATTTCCATGGGGATGTCGCGGATCGTCTTCAGGTTCTGGGTGACGTCCTCACCAGCTTCGCCGTCGCCGCGCGTGGCGCCGCGGACCAGCACGCCGTTCTCGTAGACGAGCGAGATCGCCAAGCCGTCGACCTTCGGCTCGGTGACGTACGAGATCGCGCGGTCCTCCATCTCGTGCTTGGCGAGCAGATTGCGGACCCGGTGCTCCCAGGCGTGCAGCTCGTCCTCGTCGCGTGCGTTCGCCAGCGACAGCATCGGCAGCAGGTGCTGCACCTCGCCGAAGCGCTGCAGCGGCCGCCCGCCGACCCGCTGCGTGGGCGAGTCGGGCGTGCGCAGATCCGGGTGCTCCTCCTCCAGACCGCGCAGCTCGCGCAGCAGGTCGTCGTAGTCCGGATCGGAGATCTCCGGGTCGTCCTGGACGTAGTAGCGATCGTTGTGGTACTCGATCTGGCGCCGCAGGTCCGCGGCACGCTTGCCCGGGTCGGTGGAGCTGCGCCTGGATTGCGGCATCAGGAGGAAGTGCGCGCGCTCTGCTCCAACAGGCCGGACAGATCCCACCCCTCGAGCTGCTCCATGCTCCCGAGATCCGTCAGGTCGAAATGCAGCGGGGTGACCGAGATCGTGTCCGCGTCGATCGCGGCGAAGTCGGTGCCGTCCTCCGCGTGGTAGGAGGGCTCCATCCCGTAGATCCGGTACCGCTTGCGCCGGCCGCCGTCGCGATCCTCTCCCGTCAGCTCGAGCCTGTCCCGATAGATCCGCTTGCCCAAGCGCGTCACCCGCGCGCCGGCGAGATCCCCCAGCGAGACGGCCGGACAGTTGATGTTCAGCAGAGTCCCGCTGGCGAGCGGCCGGTCGGGCAGCCTCTCCACCAGCCGGGCGGTGAACGTCGCGACCACGCTGAAGTCGAAGTCTCGTCCGAGCCGGAAATCCATCTCGCGCTTCTGGGACTGCTGCGAGACGGCGATCGCGGGGAGGCCCAGCACGACGCCCTCGAGCGCCGCCGCCACCGTCCCCGAGTAGGTGATGTCGTCGCCCAGATTTGCTCCGTGGTTGATGCCGGAGACGATCAGCTCGGGCGGCTCGCCGATCAGGCCAAGGCTGGCAAAGCGCACGCAGTCCACCGGCGTGCCGTCGGTGGCAAATCCCTTTGTGCCGTCGCCGAACTCGATCTCCTCCGCCCACAGCGGCTGCCGGGTCGTGATGCTGCGGGCGCTCGCCGACCGGTTGGAGTCCGGGGCGATCACCGCGAGCTCGATGCCGGGCACCTTCAGCAGGGCACGCCGGAGCTCGTTCAGCCCGGTGGCCTGGATGCCGTCGTCGTTTGTGAGGAGCACTCTCATGGATCGGGGGGTGAGGCCGCCGTAGGCGGACTCTCAGGACTTTAGGTGCGGGCGCAGCCCGCTGTTATTCGATGCAATGTTAGTGAGGCGCCTGCGGACGTTCGTTCCAGAAGAAATGTCGAAATAAGCCGGGCCAAGTTGACAAATCTCCGCGCCGCGGACGAACAACTTTAGGCCCGAGCGGGACTGCGCCAGACTCCGGCTGCTGACACGCCGGAATCAGTAACGCACGCGTTCAAGGGTCAGGCCATGCGCCTCCGCGGTAGGGCCGGCCTGGGACCGCTCCGCGCCGCCCAGAAGGGACGCGAACTGCTCGAGATGGCGCCGGCCCCCCGCCACCTCGAGCATCGTCCCCACCAGCACCCGCACCATGTGCCGCATGAAGGTGTCGGCCTCGATCCAGAACTCGAGCAGGTCGCCGTCGCGCCGCCACTCGGCGGCGAACACGTCACGCTCGAAACGGACATGCTCAGTCTGAGTCGGCGTGAACGCCGTGAAGTCGTGCGTGCCCACCAGCGCCTCGGCACACCTTTGCAGCAATGCGACGTCAAGCGGCCGCGGCGACCAAAACGCCCGATCCCGCAGGAACGGGCTGGGCGCCGGCCGCACCAGCACGCGATAGCAGTAGGTCCGCGAAAGAGCATCCCGCCGAGCATCAAATCCATGAGGCGCCGGGTCAACGCTTACAACGGAGACATCGTCGGACAGGATGCCGTTGAGGGACCGCAGCAAACCATCGGTCTCCACCTCTTCGCAAGAGAAGCTGACCACCTGGCCCCGGGCATGAACGCCCGAATCGGTACGCCCCGCGACGGACAAAACCGGTCGGGTAGGGAGCAGTGTCGCGAGCGCATCCGAGAGCACGCCCTCAACGGTGCGAAGCCCAGGCTGGTACGCCCAGCCTTTGAAGCCGGCACCGTGATACTCGAGCGTGAGCTTGAGAGTGGTCAACGACGGCCGGAGGGGGAGGGGTCCGATACCTGACTGAAAAGAGGGTCAGTAGCGGACCCCTCCCCCGTAGGCCAAACGCTAGACGAGCTCGAGAAAGACCATCTCGGTCGAATCACTACGCCGCGGCCCCAGCTTGAGGATGCGCGTATAACCACCGGGCCGATCGACGTAGCGAGGAGCAATCTCCTCGAACAGCTTGTGCACCACGAACTTGTCCTGGTTCAGCTCGGAGAGCGCCTGGCGGCGCGCATGCAGGTCGCCGCGCTTGGCCAGGGTGATCAGCTTCTCGACCTCCGGCTTGATCACCTTCGCCTTCGCCTCCGACGTCTGCACGCGCTCGTGCTGGAGCACCTGGGCGCAGAGGTTGCGGATCAGCGCCTTGCGATGCCCGGCATCGCGGGAGAGCTTGTTTCTCTTCTTCTGGTGGCGCATCGGCGGCAGATCCTAGTCGGAAACGCCTCAGCCCTAATCGTCGCGAAGGCCTAGCCCCCGCACACGCAGGGTTTCCTTGACCTCCTCGATGCTCTTCCGGCCGAAGTTCGGGATCGCGCTGAGCTCGTTCTCGGACTTCAGCACGAGGTCGCCGATCGTCTGGATCCCGGCGCGCTTCAGGCAGTTGTACGAGCGCACGCCCAGCTCCAGCTCCTCGATCAGGATGTCGTCCATCCCGTCGGCCGCCGGCACTGCCGCCAGGCCTCCGGTGACCTCGCCGGCGCCGTCGCCCGGGGGCAGGCGCAGGCCCTCGATGCGGCTCGGGTCGGTGAAGATCGAGAGGCTCTGGATCAGCACCTCGGCCGCCTCGCGGAGCGCGGCCTGCGGGTCCACGGACCCGTCGGTCTCGATGTCGAGCGTGAGCTTGTCGAAGTCCGTCCGCTGGCCGACGCGCGCGGCCTCGACGTTGTAGTTGACCCGCCGCACGGGCGAGAAGATCGAGTCGATCGGGATCACGCCGATGGGCTGCTCCGGGGACTTGTTGCCCTCCGCCGGCCGGTAGCCGCGGCCACGGCCGATCGTCAGGTAGACCTCGAGCTTCGCCTTCTTCTCGAGCGTCGCGATGTGCGCGTCCGGGTTGAGGATCTCCACCCCGGAGGGGAGGTCGATGTCACGCGCGGTGATCTCCCCCGGTCCGGTCGCGATCAGCGGCGCCTCGACCTCGCCGGTGTCGGTGTGCATGCGGCACACGACGTCCTTGAGGTTGAGGACGATGTCGGTGACGTCCTCCTTGACGCCCTTGATCGTGGAGAACTCGTGCGCCACACCCTCGATGCGCACGGAGGTGACGGCTGCGCCCACCAGGGACGACAGCAGCACGCGGCGCAGGGAGTTGCCGAACGTGTAGCCGAAACCGCGGTCCAAGGGCTCGACGGTGAAGCTGCCCTTGTTGTCCTCGATCTGCTCGGCAGTGATCTTGGGAATCTGAAAGTCCAACATGATGGTGTTCCTCCGAACTGGAAGGTGTGGCGTAAGAAAAACCGGGCTGTTCGTGTCTCTAAAACCCGAGCCCTAGTAAGACCCGTTCGCGGCCTTCAGCCGCGAACGGCTATTTCGAATAAAGCTCGACGATGAGCTGCTCTTGAACGGGGGCGCTGATCTCGTCCCTTTCAGGGAGCCGCAGCACGTTCGCCGTGAGCGAGTCGTAGTCGGCCTGTAGCCAGGCCGGAACGGTCGCGGTGCCCTCCGTGGCCTCGCGGATCAGCGGGATCGCAGTCGAGTTCTCCCGTACCGAGATGACTTCTCCCGGCTTGAGCTGGTACGAGGGCACGTTTACGCGCCGCCCGTTGACCACGAAGTGGCCGTGGGTGACGAGCTGGCGAGCCTGTCGCCTCGAGGCCGCGAAGCCGAGTCGCACGAGCACGTTGTCGAGCCGGCGCTCGAGCAGGCGCAGCAGGTTCTCGCCCGTGACGCCCGGCTGCCGGCTGGCCTTGTCGTAGTAGTTGCGGAACTGTTTCTCGAGCACCTGGTAGAAGCGGCGCGCCTTCTGCTTCTCGCGCAGCTGGTGCCGGTACTCGGAAGCACGTACGCGCCCGCGCCCGTGGTCCCCGGGGGGATACGGCCGGCGCTCGACCGCGCACTTGTCCGTGAGGCAGCGCTCGCCCTTGAGGAACAGCTTCTGTCCCTCGCGGCGGCACTGCTTGCACTGTGGACCGATGTCTCTTGCCATGCGTTCTCTCTAAATCCCAAATATCGAGGGCTTCGCCCGCCTAAAGTCCTGTGCTTCGCGCCTGCGGCGCTCGCCTCTCATACCCGGCGCCGCTTGCGCGGCCGGCATCCGTTGTGGGCCTGCGGAGTCACGTCCTTTACGCCTGTCACCTCGAGCCCGGCGGCCTGCAGCGAGCGGATCGCCGTCTCCCGGCCCGAGCCGGGGCCCTTCACGTGGCACTCGACCTTCTGCAGCCCGTGCTCCATGCCCTTCTTGGCGGCGGCCTCGGCCGTCACCTGTGCCGCGAAGGGGGTCGACTTGCGCGAGCCCTTGAAGCCCGCGCCGCCGGCCGACTCCCATGCGATCACGTTGCCCTCGCGGTCCGTCAGCGTGACGATCGTGTTGTTGAACGACGTCTTGATGTGAGCCTGCCCCACGGGGATGTTCTTGCGCACGCGGCGGCGGCCGCGTGATCCCTTGCGTGCCTGCGGCACGGGCTAGGCGCTCCTCTTCCGGCTCATTTGGTGACCTTTCGCTTCTGTGCGACCTGACCCCGGCGCGGACCCTTGCGTCCGCGCGCGTTGGTCTTCGTGCGCTGTCCGCGCACCGGCAGGCCGCGGCGGTGGCGCAAGCCCCGGTAGGTCCCCGTCTCGGTCAGCCGCTTGATGTCCTGCGACCGCTCCCGGCGGAGGTCACCCTCGACCACGAGGTCGTTGTCGATCGCCTCACGCAGCTTGATGATCTCGTCGTCGGTGAGGTCCTTCACGTACCGGTCTGCCGGGATGCCGGTCTTCTTCAGCACCTCGTTGGAACGTGAACGACCCACCCCGAAGATCGAGGTGAGGCCGATCTCTACTCGTTTGTTCAAGGGGATGTTGACCCCGGCGATTCTCGCCATTTCACATACCTCGGGCTTTCGCCCACCTAAAGTCTCGTGCTTCGCACCTGCGGTGCTCGCTCCTCAACATCAAGGGCTTCGCCCACCTAAAGTCTCGTGCTTCGCACCTTCGGTGCTCGCTCCTCATATCTAACCTTGCCGCTGTTTGTGACGCGGGTTCTGGCAGATGATCAGTACCACCCCGCGGCGGCGGATCACCTTGCATTTCTCGCACATGGGCTTGACCGAGGCTCGTACCTTCACGACCGTCCGCTTTCGATTCTCAAGAGGTAGCCCTGCCGGCCCCAGGAGACGGGCCGACGAGCCCTACATCGCGGCACGACCGAGGCCGCGCGCGACCCGTAGATGCTAGCAGAGGTTTTCCCCCATTCCGGGTGCGAAATTCAGGCAGCGGCCCGGTCCTCCTTCAGGTGCCAGGGGGTGAGGATGCGGGGACCGTCGGCGGTGACCGCGATCGTGTGCTCGAAATGGGCCGTGAGAGAGCCGTCCTCGGAGTAGATGGCCCAGTTGTCGTCCCCCATCCGCACGGCGTGCCCCCCGGCGCACACCATGGGTTCGACGCAGAAGACCATGCCCTCGTCCAGCAGGATGCCCCGGTCCGGCTCGCCGAAGTTGGGCACCTGCGGGTCCTCGTGCATCTGGCGCCCGATCCCGTGGCCGACCAGCGACCGGATCACCGAGAGCCCGTCGCGCTCGACGCGCTCCTGCACGGCGTGGGACACGTCGCCCAGCCGGTTTCCCGGCACGGCCTGCTCGGTCGCCGCCTCCAGGGACTCCCGCGTGGCCTTCAGCAGGCGCGTGGCGATCGGGCTCACGGGCCGCAGCGCTACGGTCAGAGCGGCGTCGGCCACCCAGCCCTCGTACTCGACTCCCACGTCGATCGAGAGCACGTCGCCGGCCGCCAGCTCGTAGTCCCCCGGGATCCCGTGCACGACCATCGAGTTCGGGGAGGTGCAGATGGACGCCGGAAAGCCGCGATACCCCTTGAACGCCGGCTCGCCGCCGCGCGCCCGGATGAACTTGTCCCCCGCGCGGTCGAGGTCCGCGGTCGTCACGCCCGGACGGCACATCCCGCGCAGCATCGCCAGGCACCCGGCGACGATCTCGCCGGCCTCCGCCATGACCTCGATCTCCTCTGGTGTCTTACGAACAATCATCCCGACTCAACCCGTCGGTCCGGCCAAGGACGGACGGCCCCTCCTATACGGATTTCTCGAACCTCAGGCTCGCGAGTGTTGCGCGGATCTGGTCGCTGACCTTGTCCGGGTTTCGCGACGCATCGATGCGCCGCAGCATCCCCTTGCGGTCGTAGTACTCGATCAGCGGCTCGGTCTTCTCGCGGTACTCCTGGAGGCGGTGCTGGATCACCTCCGGCTTGTCGTCGTCGCGCTGGACGAGCCGGCTGCCGTCCATGTCGCAGCGCTCGGGGTGCTTGGGCGGATCGAACTTCATGTGGAAGTTGTGCTGGCCCTTGACGCACATGCGGCGCCCTGAGAGCCGATCCACGACGGTGTCCTCGTCGACCTCCATCAGCAGCGCCGCGGTGAGCGAGCGACCGCGTTTGTCGAGCTCCTTCTCGAGCGCCTCGGCCTGGCCGCCCGTGCGCGGGAAGCCGTCCAGGATGAAGCCGTTGGTCGTGTCCTGGTTCTCGAGGTAGTCGAGGATCATCGCGATGATCAGGTCGTCGGGCACCAGGGCGCCGCGGTCCATGTACTGCTTCGCCTTGAGGCCCAGATCGGTCTGGTCGCGCACAGCCTGGCGCAGCAGGTTGCCGGTGGCCATGTACGGCAGCCCGAAGTCCTCGACGAGGCGCTCCGCCTGGGTCCCCTTCCCGGCGCCGGGCGGACCGAGCAATATCAAGTTCAGCTCGGACACAGCCGGGCTATTTCAAGAAGCCCTCATAGTTGCGCATCATGAGCTGCGCCTCCAGCTGCTTCACAGTGTCCAGCGCGACGCCGATCGCGATCAGCAGCGACGTGCCGCCGAAGTAGAAGTTGGCGCTGGTCTGGTTGAACAGCAGCGTGGGGAACGCCGCCACGGCGGCGAGGAAGATCGCGCCGGGGAACGTGAGGCGGGCGAGGATGCGATCCAGGTACTCGGCCGTCGGCCGGCCGGGACGTACGCCGGGAATGAACCCCCCGTACTTCTTGAGGTTGTCGGCCTGGTCCACCGGGTTGAACGTGACCGCCGTGTAGAAGTACGTGAAGATGAAGATGAAGAAGCACTCCCCGACGATGAAGGCCCATCCGTTGGGGCTGAAGAACGCGGAGATGTCCTGGGCCCAGCTCGCCTGCGTGAGCTCACCGATCGTGGGCGGGAAGGCCATGATCGAGGCGGCGAAGATCACCGGGATCACGCCGGCCATGTTGACGCGCAGCGGCAGGTAGGTCGAACCGCCGCTCGTCATGCGGCGCCCCACGACGCGCTTCGCGTATTGCACCGGGATCCGGCGCTGGCCCTCCTGGATGAAGACGATGCCGACGATCACGGCGAGCGCGATGAACGGCATCATCACCTTGAAGACCTGGTCCGGGTTCTGCCACCAGCTCTGGATGCCCGGGAGCAGTCCGGCGATGATCGAACGCGAAGATCAGCAGCGAGATCCCGTTGCCGATCCCGCGCTGGGTGATCAGCTCGCCCATCCACATCAGCAGCGTGCAGCCTGCGGTGAGGGTGATCATGATCATGAAGAGCTTGCCGCCGGTGAGCGTGCCCACGATGCTCTCACCCGACTGCTGGCCGATCGTCCGGAACAGGAACACGAAGCCGAGGGACTGGGCCGCAGCGAGCGCGACCGTCAGGTAGCGCGTGTACTGGGTGATCTTCTGCTGGCCGACCTCGCCCTCCTTCTGGAGCTTCTCGAGCGTCGGCACCGCCACCGTCAGCAGCTGCAGGATGATCGACGCTGTGATGTAGGGCATGATGCCCAGCGAGAAGATCGCGAAGTTCTGCAGGCCTCCACCGGAGAACAGGTTCAGGAAGCCGAGGATGTTGGACCCGTTGAAGCTGTCGCCGACGTTCTTGACGGCATCGATGTCGACGCCGGGCACGGGGATCACCGCTCCGAGGCGGTAGAGCGCCAGGATCGCGGCCGTGAACAGGAGCTTGCGCCGGATGTCGGGAACGCTGAAGGCGTTGGCGATGGTCGCGATCACTTGGTGCGCCTCCACGGCTGCTTCGTCTCGACGATCGTGCAGGTACCGCCCGCGCCCTCGATCGCCTCGCGCGCCTTTGCGCTGAACGAGTGCGCCGACACGACCAGGTTCTTGCGCTCGAGCTCGCCGCGGGCGAGGACCTTCACCGGCGTGTCCTTGCGGGTGGCGAGACCGCGGCTCTTGAGTGTTGCGGGCGACACCTCGGCCCCGTCCTCGAACCGGTTGAGGTCGGCGAGGTTGACGGGCTGGTTGTACGTCCGGAAGGGTTCAAACGGCATCGACTTCTTCATGTGCGGGCCGCGCAGCTTGCGCATGCGCATGTGCAGCGGGTTCTGGCCGCCCTCGTAGCCGGCCTTGCGCTTGTTGCCGGAGCGCGAGCCCGCGCCGTTCTGCCCGCGGCCGGACGTCTTGCCGTAGCCCGAGCCTTCGCCGCGGCCGATCCGCTTGCGCGCCTTGCGCGCGCCGCGCGGCGGCGCCAGGGTGTGCAGGCCGATGTTCGCGTCGTCAGGCACTTGCCTCCTCGACCTCGATCAGGTGAGCGACACGTCGCAGCATGCCGCGCAGCGCCGGCCCGTCCGGACGCTCCGTGCTGGTGCCGATCCCGCGGAGCCCCAGCGTGCGCAGTGTCTCGCGCTGCGGGCGGTTCGCCCCCGCGGAGCTCCTGCGCTGCCTGATCACGAGCTTCGAGGCCATGATGGACTACTCGGCGGTCGCTGCCGTGGCAGCAGGTGTCGCCTCGCCCTCGGGCGCGGCGGCCGCATCTCCTGGGCCCTCCGCTGACATGGTGGAGGCCGCCGGCCGGTTGGTCAGTCCGAGCACCTCGGCCACGGTCTTGCCGCGCAGCGCCGCCACGTCCTCGGGGCGCCGCAGCGAGCGCAGCCCCTCGACGGTCGCCTTCACGAGGTTGATCGGGTTCTGGGTGCCGAGGCTCTTGGACAGCACGTCCTTGATGCCGGCGAGTTCGAGCACGGCTCGCACGGGGCCGCCCGCGATCACTCCTGTGCCTTCCGAGGCCGGCTTCAGGAGAACCTGGCCGGAGCCATAGCGGCCGATCACGTGGTGCGTGATCGTCTGACCGTGCTTGGGCACCCGGAAGAGGCTCTTCTTCCCCCGCTCGACGGCCTTCTGGATCGCCAGCGGGACCTCGTTCGCCTTGCCGTAGCCGACCCCGACGATCTGGTCCTCGTCCCCGACCACCACCAGCGCCGTGAAGGAGAAGCGACGGCCGCCCTTGACGACCTTGGCGACGCGGTTGATCGCGACGACCCGCTCCTGAAGGTCGAGTCCCTGGGGGTTTATGCGATCGTCTCTGGCCATTGGGTGAGGGTACTAGAGGGGAGTACTCAGAACTTCAGGCCGCCCTCGCGCGCGCCTTCGGCGAGCGCCTTCACGCGGCCGTGGTACTTGTAGCCCCCACGGTCGAATACACAGGCTTCGACGCCGGCCTCGGAGGCCCTCTGGGCGAGCAGCTCCCCGGCACGCTTGGCCTGCTCCATCGCCTTCAGGGTGCGCAGATCGGGCTCGAACCATCGCACGGAGGCGACCGTGTGCCCCTGCGCGTCGTCGACGAGCTGGGCGACCACTCCGCGGTTGGAGCGGAACACCGAGAGCCGCGGCCGCTCCGCGGTCCCGACCGCCTGCGCGCGGATCCGGCGGCGGCGGCGTGAGCGCCGCGCGCGCTTCTCGAGCACAGCGCTCGTCATGCGCGCTTGCCCACCTTGCGGGCCACGTACTCGCCCACGTAGCGCACGCCCTTGCCCTTGTACGGCTCGGGCGGGCGGAACTTGCGGATGCGTGCAGCGATCTCTCCGACCGCCTGCTTGTCGATCCCGCGAACGACGATCTGGGTCGGCGCCGGGACCTCGAACTCGATCCCCGCCGGTGCGTCCAGGCGCACCGGGTGCGAGAAGCCGAGCGCCAGCTCGAGGGTCTTGCCCTTCAGCTGGGCGCGGTATCCGACGCCCTGGATCTCGAGCCGCTTCTCGAAGCCGTTGGTGACGCCCTCGACCATGTTGTTCACGAGGCTGCGCGTGAGGCCGTGCAGCGCGCGATGCTCGCCGCGGTCGGTGGGGCGCTTCACGAGCAGGCGCGAGTCGTCGCGCTCGAACGAGAGGTCGGGCGAGACGGTCTGCTGGAGCTGGCCCTTGGGACCCTTGACCCGCACGAGCCCGGGCTCGATCTGGACGTCGACGCCGTCCGGGATCGGAATGGGGAGACGACCGATGCGGCTCATTACCAGATGTGCGCCAGGACCTCGCCGCCGACGCGCTGGTCGCGCGCCTGGTACGCGGTCATCACGCCCTTGGAGGTCGTCAGGATCGCGGTGCCCATGCCACCCTGCACGCGCGGAAGTTGATCGGCGTTCGCGTACTGGCGCCGGCCCGGCTTCGAGATCCGCCGCAGGCCGCTGATCACGGGCTCGCGGTCCTCCGTGTACTTGAGCGTGATGCGCAGCGCCTCGAACTCCGCCGTGGTCTTGTGGCTGTTCGAGCCCGGTGGGCGATCGGTCTTCTCGACTGCGAAGCCCTCGATGTAGCCCTCCTGCTGCAGCACCCGCGCGAGCTCCTGGTTCATGTTCGAGGCCGGGACCACGACGTCGTCATGGTCGGCATGGATGCCGTTCCGGATACGCGTGAGGAAGTCTGCGACTGAGTCGGTCAAGAAAATCTCTTTCCGTGCTTCGCCGTCGGGTCTACCAGGAGGACTTCGTCATGCCGGGGATCATGCCCTGGTGGGCGATCTCCCGCAGGCAGATCCGGCACAGGCCGAACTTCCGGTAGTACGCCCGCGAGCGCCCGCACCGGCGGCAACGATTGTAGTTACGGGTCTTGAACTTGCTTCCGCGCTGCTGGCGCACTCTCTGTGACGTCTTGGCCATTGTCTCCTATTCGTTCTTCGCGGCTTCGCCTGCCGGCGCTTCCGCCTGTGACTCGTCGCCTGACTGTTCTTCCTCCGTCTCGCCGCGCTCTGCCTTGAGCTGCGCGGCGGCCTGCTGCTCGGCCTCCCGCTTCGCATCGTGCTCCAGCTGCTGCTGGCGCAGCTCGGCCGCGGTCGGACCGCGGTCCTCGCTGCGGAACGGCATGCCCAGGAGGCGCAGCAGCTCGCGCGCCTCGTCGTCCGTCTCGGCCGAGGTCGTGATCGTGACGTTCAGTCCGCGGACCTGGTCGATCGCGTCGTAGTCGATCTCGGGAAAGATGATCTGCTCGCGCAGGCCCAGCGTGTAGTTGCCGCGGCCGTCGAACGACCTCGGGTTGAGGCCCCGGAAGTCGCGGATCCGCGGGATCGCGATGGACTGCAGGCGGTCCAGCATCTCCCACATGCGGTCGCGCCGCAGCGTCGCAACCACGCCGACCGGCATGCCCTCGCGCAGCTTGAACCCGGCGATGGACTTCTTCGCCCGGCGGATCGCCGGCTTCTGCCCGACGATCGTGGCGAGCTGCTCCGCGGCGGCGTCCAGCATCTTGGTGTCCTGCTTCGCCTCGCCGACGCCCATGTTGACGGTGATCTTCATGATCCGGGGCGCCTGCATCTCGCTCGAGTAGCCGAACCGCTCTATCAGCTGCGGCTTGATCTCGCTCTCGTAGCGCTCCTTGAGCCGCGCGGCCATCAGTTGCTCTCCGTCAGCTTCTGGCCGGACAGGACGGAAACGCGCTCGCGCCGGCCTTCCTCGGTGCGCTCGATGCGGACGCGCGTGGGCTTGTTGTCGCGCGGGTCCACGAGCATCACGTTGGAGATGTGGATCGGGCCTTCCTTCTCGATCACGCCCCCGACCGTGCCGCCGCGCTGCGTGTCCTTGAGCGAGCGCGGGCGCTGGTGGCGCTTGACGATGTTGAGGCCCTCGACGAAGACCTTGTTCTTCTTCGGGTCGACGCGCAGGACCCGCCCCTGCTTGCCGGAGTCCTTGCCGGCGATCAGCTGGACCGTGTCGCCGCGGCGTACCTTCGCAGCCATGGCTACAGCACCTCCGGAGCGAGGGAGACGATCTTCATGAAGTTGCGCTCGCGCAGCTCGCGCGCGACGGGGCCGAAGATGCGCGTGCCGCGCGGATTGTTGGCGGCGTCGATCAGCACCGCGGCGTTCTCGTCGAACGAGATGTAGGTGCCGTCCTTGCGGCCCAGCTGGCGGCGCGTGCGCACCACCACGGCCTGCACGACCTCGCCCTTCTTGACCGCGCCCTGCGGGGTCGCGCTCTTGACGGTGCCGACGATCACGTCGCCCACGCCGGCGTAGCGGCGCCGCGACCCACCCTTCACGCGAATGCACAGCAGCTCCCGCGCACCGGTGTTGTCGGCCACCTTCAGCCTGGTCTCTGCCTGGATCACGAGACGCCCTTACCTCGCCTTCTCCAGGACCTCGACCAGCCGCCAGCGCTTCGTGCGCGACAGCGGGCGTGCCTCGGCGACGCGCACGATGTCGCCCTCGTTCGCCTCGTTGGTCTCGTCGTGGGCGTGCAGCGTGCCCGTTTCGCGCATCACCTTGCCGTAGACCCTGTGCCGGGCCACGCGGTCGATGCGAACGGTGATGGTCTTGTCCGCCTTGCTCGACACGACCACGCCCTGGCGGGTCTTGCGCTTGCCGGGCTCGCGCTCCTCGGCGGCGGCCGGAGCGACCTCGGCCTTCGGAGCGGCGCGGTGCTTGTCCTTTTGCTTGGCGCGCCAGCGGCGGCGCTCCTGCGCCTTGCGCGCGCGCTCCTCCGCGCGCTCGCGCAGCCGGTCCTCGAGCGAGCGCGGCGGCCCGCCCGGCCCGTCGGCGCGTGAGCGCTCCCGCCGGCGCCGATCGCGCGGCGACAGCTGCTCGGCCGGCTCCGCCTCGGCGGCAGGAGCGGCTTCCGTGGCGGGTGCCGCCTCCTCCGCGGCAGCTTCCTCCGCGGCGGGCTCCTCGGCCGCAGGTTCCTCGGCGGCCGGCGCTTCGGCGGCGGGCTCGGCAGTCTGCTCTTCGGCAGCCTGCTCTGCCTGCTCCTCCGGCGCCTGCTGGTCCTTCTCTTCTTCGGCCATCACGTCTCGCTATGCCTTTCGAAGCTCTTGTTCGAGGTCGATGTGCCGCTCGCGCGCGACGGTCAGCGTGCGCGCCAGCGAGCGCTTCGCCTCGCCCAGGCGAGCCGTGTTCTCGAGCTCGCCGGTCGAGTTGCGAAAGCGCAGGTTGAACAGCTCCTCGCGGAACTCGCGGACCTTGTCCACGAGCTGATCGTTGCTCAAGTTTCGGACTTCTTTGCTCTTCATCAAATATCTGCTTTCGCACCTAAAGTCGCGAGAGTCGGCCTGACGGCCGCCTCACTACACATCATTGGTCCTCGCGCATCACGAACTTGGTCTGCACCGGCAGCTTGTGGCCGGCGAGGCGCATCGCCTCGCGCGCAAGCGGCTCCGGCACGCCGGCCAGTTCGAACATCACGCGTCCGGGCTTCACGACCGCCACCCAGAACTCGGGCGAGCCCTTGCCGGACCCCATCCGGGTCTCGGCGGGCTTCTTGGTCACGGGCTTGTCGGGGAAGATGTTGATCCAGACCTTCCCGCCGCGCTTGATCTTGCGTGTCATCGCGATTCGGGCAGCCTCGATCTGGCGGTTGGTGATCCACGCCGCCTCCAACGACTTCAGGCCGTACTCGCCGAACTGCACCGTGCTGCCGCCCTTGGCCATGCCGGCGCGGCGGCCACGGTGCTGCTTGCGATGCTTGACACGCTTCGGACTGAGCATGCTCTAGTTGCCGCCCCTCCGGCCGCCGCCTCCGCGGCCGCCTCCGCCGCGCCGCTGGTCGCCGCCGCCCTGCTGGGAGCCGCCGTCGCCGCCGCGGCCGGCGCCGCGGCCGCGCTGCGGCAGCGGGGCCTCTCCACCGTCGGTCGTGATGTAGCCCTCGGGCATGACCTCGCCCTTGTTGATCCAGCACTTCACGCCGATGCGGCCAAAGGTCGTGCGCGCCTCGTGGAACCCGTAGTCGATGTCCGCGCGCAGCGTGTGCAGCGGCACGCGGCCCTCCGAATAACCCTCCGTGCGCGCCATCTCCGCGCCGCCGAGGCGGCCGGACACCTGCACGCGCACGCCGGTCGCGCCGGAGCGCATGGCCGAGGTCAGGGCACGCTTCATCGCGCGGCGGAACGCCACGCGGTTCTGGAGCTGCTCGGCGATCGACTGGGCCACCAGCTTCGCGTCGAGCTCCGGGCGCTTGACCTCGAGGATGTTCACGCGGACCTGCTTGGAGGTCATCTTGTGGAGGTCGCGGCGCAGCGCGTCGACCTCGCTGCCGGACTTGCCGATCACGATGCCGGGCCGGGCCGTGTGGATGTCCACGGTGACCTCGTTCTTGTCCTTGCGGATGCGGATGTCGGACAGGCCGGCGTGCCCGAGCTTGCCTTCGATGTGCTCGCGGATCTTGATGTCCTCGAGCAGGTAGTCGGCGAACTCGCGCTCGTTGAACCAGTTCGACTTCCAATCGTGGATGTAGCCGACCCTGAAACCCTCTGGATGAACCTTCTGCCCCACTAGTTCTCCCTCGTCGACAGCCCGACGGTCAGATGGCTGGTGCGCTTGCGAATTCGCGTCGCACGCCCCTGCGCGCGCGGGCGGAAGCGGCGCAGCGTCGGACCCTCGTCAGCGTAGATTTCCTTCACGTACAAGTCGTCTCCCACGAGCTCGTGGTTGTTCTCCGCGTTCGCGATCGCGGAGTTGAGCAGCCGCTCCACGTCCCTGGCGACGCCCCGCGGGCTGTGGCGCAGGAGCGCGCGCGCCTCGGCGACCGGCCGCCCCCGCACGTGGTCCATCACGAGCCGCGCCTTGCGCGCGGAGGACCGCACGTACTTGGCCTGGGCGCGCACCAGCGGGCGCTGCGGCGCCTCGCGCTTACGGGCTGCGGGCTTCCTGGGAGCCTCGGCCTTGGTGGGCTGCGACGCGGGGGTCTTCGCCGCCGCGCCGGCGGCGCGCGGCCGGCTTGCGCGCCGGCTTCGCCTCGGCCGTCTCCTCGGCCTGCGCCTCGGTCTGCGGCTCGGTCGCTGCCTCCGGCTTGGCTGCGGCCTTGCGCGCACGCGGCTTCGCCGCGCCGCTCTTCGGCTCCGCGGCCTTCGCCGTCGTCTTGGCACGCGGCTTCGCTGCAGGCTTCTTCGCGGCAGGCTTCTTCGCGGCAGGCTTCTTGGCCGCGGGCTTCTTCTCGGCGGGCTTCTTGTCCTGCTTTTCCTTTTCGTCGGCCATCGCTACCTGACCCTGGCGGTCTTGTCCGAGCCCGCGTGGCCGCGGAACACTCTTGTCGGGGCGAACTCGCCCAGCTTGTGGCCGACCATCGACTCGCTGATGAACACCGGCACGTGCTTGCGGCCATCGTGCACCGCGATGGTGTGGCCCACCATCTCCGGGAAGATCGTGGAGGCGCGCGACCAGGTCTTGACCATGCGCTTGTCGCCGCTCTCGTTCATCTTCTGGACACGGTTCATCAGCCGCTCCTCGACCCACGGGCCCTTCTTCGTCGACCTTCCCATCGCCTACCGCCGCTTCCCGCGCTTGCGGCCGCGGACTATGTACTTGTCGGACTGCTTGCCCTTCTTGCGCGTGCGGTAGCCCAGGGTCGGCACGCCCCAGGGGGTGACGGGATGACGACCGGCGGTCGTCTTGCCCTCGCCGCCGCCGTGCGGGTGGTCGACCGGGTTCATCGCGGTGCCCCGCGTCTGGGGGCGGATCCCCTTGTGCCGGCTGCGGCCCGCCTTGCCGATCGTGACGTTCTCGTGGTCGGCGTTGCCGATCGTTCCGATGGTGGCGCGGCAGTCCGCCGGCACCATGCGCATCTCGCCCGAGGGCAGGCGCAGCGTCGCCATGCGTCCCTCCTTTGCCACCAGCTGGATCGAGGTACCGGCCGAGCGCCCGAGCTGCCCGCCGCGGCCCGGCGTCATCTCGACGTTGTGGACGACGGTTCCCGTCGGGATCCGGCCCAGCGGCAGCGAGTTGCCGACCTGGATCTCCGCGCCCTCGCCGGAGCTGACCTCCATGCCGACGGTGAGGCGCTGTGGAGCGAGGATGTACCGCTTCTCGCCGTCGCGGTAGTGCAGCAGCGCGATGTGGGCCGTGCGGTTCGGGTCGTACTCGATCGCCGCGACCTTCGCCGGCACGCCGTCCTTGCGGCGCTTGAAGTCGATGCGGCGATAGCGGCGCTTGGCGCCGCCGCCGCGGTGACGGCTCGTGACGCGCCCGTGAGTGTTGCGCCCGCCGCTCTTGGACTTGCCCTCGACCAGCGACTTCTCCGGCTCGGAGCGCGTCAGCTCCTCGCGCTCGAGCCAGGTGGCGAAGCGACGGCCGGGGGAAGTGGGCTTGTGTTTCTTGACCGCCATCGCTACTCGGCCCAGCCCGCTCCCTCGAACATCTCGATGCGATCGCCGGGCGCGAGCTCGACGATGGCCTTCTTCCACTGGCGCGTGCGGCCCGACGTCCATCCACGCCGCTTGGGCTTGGACTTCATCGTCATCGTGCGCACGTCCGTCACGCGCACGTCGTAGATCTCCTCGACGGCGTGCGCGGATCTGCGTCTTGTGCGCCTGCGCGTGGACGCGGAAGGTGTACTTGTTCTCCGCGATCAGGGCGTAGCTCTTCTCCGAGATCACGGGGCTGCGCAGGACGGTGCCGGGATCGATCAGTCGGCTACGCCGCGGCCTCTGCGCTGCGCGGCGCGCTGGGCGACCCGACGCGCGATCGGCCGCAGAGTCGCGTCGATCCGGCGGCCTCGGAGACGCACGACCGCGTGCCGCGCTCCGACGACGTCCGCCACGCCCGCGTCGCGCCGCGCCGGCAGCGACGCGCAGCGCCGTTCGCGGATGTTGCGGAAGGACTTCGCGCAGGCCAGCTCGTCGGCGGCGAGCAGCACCAGCACCCTGCCGCCATCCTCGAGCGTCTCGAGCGCCTGCACCGCCGTGCGCGTCGACGGCTCCTGGTAGGACGGCGCGTCGACGATCGCGATGCTCGCGCGCCGGGCATGCACGCTGAGCGCCGCCCGCAGCGCGCGCCTGCGCGCCTTGCGGTTGACCTTCACCGTGTAGTCCCGTGGGCTGGGACCGAAGGCGACACCGCCGCCCGCCCAGTGCGGCGGGCGGATCGAGCCGGCGCGCGCACGGCCGGTGCCCTTCTGCCGCCATGGCTTGGCGCCGCCGCCGCTGACCTCGCCGCGACTGCGCGTCGCGGCCGTGCCGCGCCGGCGAGCCAGCAGCTCGGCGCGAGCGGCCTCGTAGACGACCGCGTTGTGGAACGGCTCGGCGAAGATCTCGGCGGGGAGCTCGACGGTGCCCTGGGCGCCCAGCTTGCGGGCCTTGGGAGCGGCCTCAGCCATCGCGCACCTCCACGACCGCACCTTCGGGACCGGGGACCGCGCCGCGCAGGATCAGCAGGTTGCGGTCGCTGTCCACGTCCACGACCGTGAGGCCCAGCTGCGTAACGCGGCGGTTGCCCATCTGGCCCGGGAGGCGCGTGCCCTTCATGACGTGGGAGGGAGTCGCGCTCGCCCCGATCGAGCCGGGCGCCCGGACGTTGTGGGAGCCGTGGCTGACGGGACCGCGGGAAAAGCCGTGGCGGCGGATCGTGCCCTGGAAGCCCTTGCCCTTCGAGCGGCCGCTGACCTTCACGGTCTGGCCCTTCTCGAACAGGTCCGCGACACCGAGCGTCTGCCCGATCTCGTAGGCGCGCTCGTCGTTGTCGGACACGCGGAACTCCGCGAGGTGGCGCAGCGGCCCGGCGCCGGCGCGCTTCAGGTGACCGCGCTGGGGCTTGGTCAACCGCGCCTCCTTGGTCTCGCCGAACGCGAGCTGCACGGCGCGATAGCCGTCGCGCTCAGGCTCGCGCACCGCGGTCACGACGCAGGGGCCCGCCTGGATCACCGTCACGGGCACCCGCTCCCCCTCCTCCGTGAAGAGCTGTGTCATGCCGAGCTTCTTGCCGAGGACCTCATGGCAAGCCTCGGTCCGGATCCGCGTCCGCGTCGCGAGCGCCGCGGCAGTCTCTGCCGACTGCCGCTGCCGATCGCCGACTGGCTCAGAGCCGGATCTCGATGTCCACCCCGGCCGGCAGGTGGTCGAGCCGCTGGAGGGAGTCGACCGTCTTCGGCGAGGGCTGGTGGATGTCGATCAGGCGCTTGTGGGTGCGGATCTCGAAGTGCTCGCGCGAGTCCTTGTCCTTGAACGGGCTGCGAATCACCACGTAGACGTTCTTCTCCGTGGGCAGCGGCACAGGCCCGGACACGGTTGCGCCCGTGCGCTCCGCCGTCTCCACGATCTCGGCGGCAGCCCGATCTATGGCGTCGTGGTCGTACGCCTTGAGCCTGATCCGGATCTTGTTCTGTGGTATCGCTGCCATGTTCTTTCTTGTCTCTGGTCGTACGTGGGGCGAAGCCCCCTACAGGGCCTCGCCCCGGTCGTATCCATCATGACGGGAGCCGGCTGATCGCCGGCTCCCGTAACGCCCTTACTCCAATATCTCGGTAACCACACCCGAGCCGACCGTCCGGCCGCCCTCGCGGATGGCGAACCGCAGCTGCGGGTCCATCGCGATCGGCTGGATCAGCTCGATCTCCATCTGGGTGTTGTCACCGGGCATCACCATCTCGGTCCCTTCGGGGAGCTGGCAGACGCCCGTCACATCCGTCGTGCGGAAGTAGAACTGCGGCCGGTACCCGTTGAAGAACGGCGTGTGGCGGCCGCCCTCCTCCTTCGTCAGGCAGTAGACCTCGGCCTTGAACTTCGTGTGCGGCGTGATCGAGCCGGGCTTCGCGAGCACCTGGCCGCGCTGGATGTCCTCGCGCTTCACGCCTCGCAGCAGGGTGCCGACGTTGTCGCCCGCCTGCCCGTAGTCGAGCAGCTTGCGGAACATCTCGACCCCGGTGCAGACCGTCTTGGTCGTCTCCGGCTGGATACCCACAAGCTCGACCTCGTCGCCGACGTTGACCTTGCCCTGCTCGATGCGGCCCGTCGCGACGGTGCCGCGGCCGGTGATCGTGAAGACGTCCTCGACCGGCATCAGGAATGGCTTGTCGAGGTCGCGCTGCGGCTCGGGGATGTAGTCGTCGAGCGCGTCGGTCAGCTCCATGATCGTGTTCTTCGCCTCTTCGTCGCCCTCGAGTGCCTTCAGGGCAGAGCCCTTGATGACGGGCACGTCGTCGCCCGGGAAGTCGTAATTGGAGAGCAGCTCCCGCACCTCGACCTCGACCAGCTCGAGCAGTTCGGGGTCATCGACCATGTCGACCTTGTTCAGGAACACGACGATGTAGGGCACGTTCACCTGGCGCGCGAGCAGGACATGCTCGCGGGTCTGGGGCATCGGGCCGTCGGCGGCCGACACGACCAGGATCGCGCCGTCCATCTGCGCGGCCCCGGTGATCATGTTCTTGATGTAGTCGTGGTGGCCCGGGCAGTCGACGTGCGCGTAGTGGCGCTTGTCCGTCGAATACTCGACGTGCGCCGTCGCGATCGTGATCCCGCGCTCGCGCTCCTCGGGGGCCTTGTCGATCTCGTCGAACTTCGTCTCTTCGGCCATGCCCTTCTCCGCCAGGACCTTGGTGAGGGCGGCGGTCAGGGTGGTCTTGCCGTGATCGATGTGCCCGATCGTGCCAACGTTCACGTGTGGCTTGTCGCGCTCGAACTTCTGCTTCGACACTTTCTTAGCTCCTTGGTCTCGATAGACGGGCTGGGCTCACGGCAAGGGCCGACGTGTGGCCGGAGAGGCAGCACGCGGGCCAACCGCGAAAATATAGCTGGATTCGGCCGCGGGTCCGGGGCGAGCGGGCGATCCGTGGGGTCGTCCCGCTCCAGACCCGTTCGTCTGCTTACAGACGAACGGCTCTGTTTCTACGTGGCTGCGCCCACCGGGCGCCGCTACGGTGCTCGCTGATCTCCTCGGACAGGGCCGAGGGGACCTCGCTGTAGCGGTCGAACTGCATCGTGTACGTCGCTCGTCCCTGCGTCGCGGAACGCAGATCCGTCGCGTAGCCGAACATCTCGGCCAGCGGGACGAACGCCCGGATCACCTGTGCGTTGCCGCGTGGCTCCATGCCCTCGATCCGGCCCGCGGCGGCGGTTGAGGTCGCCGATCACGTCGCCCATGAACTCCTCGGGCGTCACGACCTCGACGGCCATGACCGGCTCGAGCAGGACCGGCTTCGCCCGGCGGGCCGCCTCGCGCAGCGCCATCGAGCCGGCGATCTTGAACGCCATCTCCGAGGAGTCGACGTCGTGGAAGGAGCCGTCGACGAGCGTGACACGCACGTCCACCATCGGGTAGCCGGCCTTGACGCCGGTCTCCAGCGCCTCCTCGATACCCTGCTCGACAGCGGGGATGAACTCCGAGGGGATCGAGCCGCCCCTGATCTTGTTGACGAAGTCGAAGCCTTCGCCGGGCGCCGGCTCGAGGTTGATCACGGCGTGGCCGTACTGGCCGCGGCCGCCGGTCTGGCGCACGAAGCGTCCCTGCGATCTTCTCGACCGGCTGGCGCACCGTCTCGCGGTAGGCGACCTGCGGGCCGGCCGACGTTGGCGTCGACCTTGAACTCGCGCAGCATGCGGTCCACGATCACCTCGAGGTGCAGCTCGCCCATGCCCGAGATCAGCGTCTGGCCGGTCTCCTCGTCCGAGCGCACCTGGAAGGTCGGGTCCTCCTCGGCAAGCCGCGCCGAGCGCGGTGCCCAGCTTCTCCTGGTCGGCCTTCGTCTTCGGCTCGATCGAGACGGAGATCACCGGCTCCGGGAACACGATCGTCTCGAGCTTGATCGGCGCTGACGGGTCGCACAGCGTGTCGCCGGTGGAGGTCTGCTTCAGGCCCACGCCCGCGACGATGTCGCCTGCGTAGATCTCCTCGCGCTCCTCGCGGTGGTTGGCGTGCATCTCGAGGATGCGGCCGACGCGCTCCTGGCGCGCCCGTGCTCGCGTTCATCACCTTCGAGCCGGTGCCCAGCTTGCCGGAGTAAACGCGGAAATAGGTGAGCTTGCCGACGTAGGGGTCCGCCATCACCTTGAAGGCGAGCGCCGAGAAGGGGGCATCGTCGTCGGCGGGCCGCGATGCCTCGCGGCCCTCGCTGTCGCCCTTGACCGGCTCGATGCCGATCAACGGCGGAACGTCGAGAGGTGACGGGAGGTAGTCGATCACGGCGTCCAGCAGCGGCTGCACGCCCTTGTTCTTGAAGCTCGAACCGCAGAGCACCGGCGTCACCTTGATGTCGAGCGTCGCCTGGCGCAGGGCGGCCTTGATCCGCTCGGGGGAGATCGTCCTCGTCGGCGAGATAGGCCTCCAGCAGCTCGTCGTCGTAGTCGGCGCAGGCTTCGATCAGATGAGTGCGCGCGTCGTGCGCGAGATCCTTGAGATCGGCGGGGATCGTCCTGCTCCTCCCAGTCGCGTGCCGAGCTCGTCGTTCCAGACCAGCGCCTTCTCGGTGACCAGGTCGATCACGCCCTTGAAATCGCCCTCGGCCCCGACCGGCAGCTGGATCGGGAGAGGATGAGCGCCGAGGCGCTCCTTCATGGTCTGCACGGCGGCGTCGAAGTCCGCGCCGGTGCGGTCCATCTTGTTGATGTAGGCGATGCGGGGAACGCGGTACTTGTCGGCCTGGCGCCAGACGGTCTCGGACTGGGGCTCTACGCCGGCGACCGAGTCGAACAGCGCGATCGCGCCGTCGAGCACGCGCAGCGAGCGCTCCACCTCGACGGTGAAGTCGACGTGCCCCGGCGTGTCGATGATGTTGATGCGGTGGTCCTGCCACTCGCACGTCGTCGCGGCCGAGGTGATGGTGATGCCGCGCTCCTGCTCCTGCTCCATCCAGTCCATGACGGCAGCGCCCTCGTGGACCTCGCCCATCTTGTGACTGCGACCGGTGTAGTACAGGATGCGTTCGGTCGTGGTCGTCTTCCCGGCGTCGATGTGGGCCATGATGCCGATGTTGCGTAGCTTGTTGAGCGGGATGGTTCGAGGCATGACTTCCTAATGAATCGGCTGGTTCTGGGCAAAAAAAGAGCCCTCGCGGGCCCCGACTTGCAGAAGGCCGGCGAGCGGAGTTATGTGGGGTCGGAATCCATTTCGGGGACTCCCGGGCAATTCCCCCCCGAAGCGGCTCCCCTGCGGCGCTTCGGGCGCGCGACCGGTGCGCCCGTGAGTTCGCCAAGGATAGCAGAGGCCTGATGCCAAAAAACCAGGCCCAGAGCGGCGCAGAGGGCTCCCAGACGACCCGGCGCAAGGGCGTTCTGCGGGCCCTCGAGGCGGTGCTCGAGCGGGCTGCCGCGGGGCTCGCCGGATGGCTCCGGCGCCACGCGCTCGACCTCGCCGCGGCGCTCGCGGTAGTGGGAGGCCTGTTCCTCCTCTACGCCGAGACGCTCGATCTGTACCGGATCGTGACGCCCGGGGGAGCAACTTCGAACGCGGCCGGGTCGATCCAGACCGGCGCCGATCAGCACTCGTGGGCCCTGGGCGTGATCGGCGTGGTGATCGGGACCGCGGCCCTGCTGGCGCGCTGGACGCGGCAGCGCCTGCCCGCCTGGGCCGCCGTGGCGCTCGCGGTCCTCGCGCTCGGCATCGTGCTGATCGCGGACCTGCCCGACGTGACCTCTGCCGGCCTCACGACCGAGTTCGAGACCGCGGAGGCGCAGCCGGAGGCCGGGTTCTGGGTCGAGCTGGCGGGCGCGCTCGCGGCGCTTGGCGGCGCGACGGGGCTCGCCTGGGGGCTCTCCCGTAACGCCGCCGCGCGCCGAAGGGGCCCCTGACGGCGCCGGGCACTCCCCTGCTGCAGGCGCTCGACGAAGCGCCGCTGACGCGCCGTTTCTACGTGCTGGCAGGCGCCGTGATGGTCGGCGCCGTGCTGGACCTGTTCGACTTCTTCCTGATCGCCTTCGTGGTACCCGACCTGGCCGACGAGTGGGACCTCACGTTCGGCCAGGCCGCGGCGATGCTGCTGGCCGCCGGCGTGGGCGCGATCGCCGGCAGCATCGTCTGGGGGCGCGCCGGAGACCGCCTGGGCCGCCGCGTGCCGCTGATGGCCGGGATCGTGATGTTCTCGCTCGCGACGGGAGCGCTGGCGCTCGCCCCCGATGGAGGCTGGTGGTACATCGCCGCCCTGCGCCTGGTCGTGGGCGCGGGCGTGGCCGGCGTGGCGGTGATCGCCGTCCCCCTGGCGCTCGAGTTCACGCCCACGCGCCTGCGCACGCGCGTGGTCGGGTTCGTCACGACGGCGATGGTGCCCGTCGGCATCATGGTCGCCGCAGTCGTGGCGGCGGTGCTGCCCTGGCGGGCCGCGTTCGCGATCGGTCTGCTGCCCGTGCTGCTGGTCTTCTTCATCGCCTCGTACGTGCCCGAATCGCCACGGTGGCTCGCGAGCCAGGGACGCCTGCGAGAGGCGCGGCGCGTGGTCGCGTGGCTCACGGAGCGCCCGGAGGAGGAGCTGACTCTGGAGGTGCCGCCGGAGCCCGACTCGGGAACGGACTACTCCGACCTGTGGCGCTACCGCCAGAGCGTCCTGGTGACGGTGCTGGCCTGGCTGGGCGCCTCGATCGCGGTCTCGGGGCTCGTGCTGTGGGGCCCGACGTTTCTCGAGCGCATCCTCGACATCAGCTCCGACGAGGCCGCGCTCCTCTTCCTGCTCGTGGCGCTGGGCTCGTTTGCGGGGCGCCTGTTCTTCTCGTTTCTGCCGCAGCGCCTGGGCCGGCGCACGTGTGGCATGTTGATGGGGTTCGGTGCGGCTCCGCCGCTGGTCCTGGCCGCCTTCAGCCAGGACACCGAGATTGCCGGGGTGCCGCTGTTCCTGCTCGCGCTGATCCCGGCCGCGTTCTTCGTGGACGGCGGCTTCGCCAACCTCGCCCCGTACACGCCCGAGGTGTTCCCCACCAGCCTGCGCACGCACGGGATGGGCCTGGCATGGGCTGTCAGCGGCGTGGGCCGGATCATCGGTCCGCTGGTGATCGCCCTGGTGGCGGGCACCGGCGACCTCGTGGATCCCGAGGCGACGCTCGACGCCCTGGCCCCGTCGTTTCTCTTCCTCGCCGCGGCGGCGCTGCTGGTCGGCATCGCCTTCGCGGTCGTGAGACTCGAGCCGCACGGCCGTGACCTCGAGACGCTGTCGGCCGAGCTCGCCGAGGAGGCCGGGCACCCCGGGCCTGCAGCGCTGGAACAGACCTAAAACCAAAAACCGGTCGGGTAAGGGAGCGGTCGTCCCGGCGCCGCCACGAACTTTGTCGCTTCCGTTCGGACAGGTCGAACCAGATCGCCAGATGTTCGCTTTCACGAAGCGGACAGAGCTGGTAGGCCGGGACGAAGGCGGGCGTCCGGGGTCCCTCACCGGAGACTAAGAGACGGTTTTAGCGTCTCCGGGGAGGGACCCCGGAGGACCGCCGCAACAAAGACCTACCAGCGATAGTGCGCGAAGGCCTTGTTGGCCTGCGCCATGCGATAGATGTCGTCCTTGCGCTTGTAGGCGTCGCCCTGCTGCTCGCCGGCGTCGGCGAGCTCGTTGGCCAGTCGCTGCGCCATCGTCTTCTCGCGGCGCCTGCGCGCGAACTCCACGAGCCAGCGCACCGCGAGCGTGCGCGCGCGGCGGGCCGGCACTTCGACCGGCACCTGGTAGGTGGCGCCGCCGACCCGGCGGGAGCGCACCTCGAGCACGGGGGTGAGGGTCTTGATCGACTGCTCGAGCGCCTCGACCGGCTCCTTGCCGGTCCGCTTGGCGAGGATGTCGAGCGCTTCGTAGGTGATCTTCTCCGCCGTCGACTTCTTCCCGGCCATCATCACCTTGTTGATGACCTGCTGGACCAGGCGGCTGTTGTAGACCTTGTCCGGCTCGACCGGCCGGGGCGCGATGTCTCCGCGACGGGGCATCGGGCGGCTGTTAGGCGGCCTTCACGCCGTACTGCGAGCGGGCCTTCTTGCGGTCGGACACGCCGGCCGCGTCGAGCGTCCCCCGCACGACCTTGTAGCGCACGCCCGGCAGGTCCTTGACGCGGCCGCCGCGCACCAGCACCACCGAGTGCTCCTGGAGGTTGTGGCCCTCTCCGGGGATGTAGGCCGTCACCTCCATGCCGTTGGTGAGCCGCACGCGCGCGACCTTGCGCAGCGCCGAGTTCGGCTTCTTCGGCGTGGTGGTGTAGACGCGAGTGCACACGCCGCGCCGCTGGGGCGCCGCGAGCCGGCGCTTGCCGCCCTGGCTCGACTTGAGACCGGGCGTGGAAACCTTCTTGCGCGGGCGCTTGCGGCCCATGCGTACGAGCTGATTGATGCTTGGCATGCGGGCGGAAGGGTAGCAGCAGAGCTGCTCTTGCCCGCGCTCTTAGGCCGTGCGGGAGGCCGCGCGCATCGGCGCCGGCATCAGCGCCGTCGCGACGAGCACCATCGCGAAGGCCATGCCGCGAGCGACTATCTCGAACGCGTCGCCGCCCATCGGGTCGCCGAACACGAGGATGCCGCCGAGGATGGCGCTGAGGTTCGCGGACACCGAGGTGAGCGCGATCACCGCGACGCCCTCGCCGACCTGCAGGCCGCGGGCGGACGCGTAGAAGGCCGCGATCGAAGCGGCGACCGCCACGAGCGTCCAAGGGCTGATGATGGCGAGGAACTCGCCCGGGACGGTGCCCGTGAGCGCCTTGATCGAGATGTCGGACACACCGAAGAGGATGCCGGCCGCAGCTCCCAGCATGAGGCCGCGGTGGTGGTGGTGAGGCTGCACGCGGTGCGTGAGCAACAGCAGCGCGCCGAGGAAGATCATCGCGCCCTCGAAGGCGATCATCCCGGAGATGGAGTAGCTCGAGTTCGAGCCCTCCGACCCGGTCTGCACGGTCAGCCCGAGGAAGGCCAGGCCGACGGCGGTCAGCGCCACGCCCAGCCACTCGCGCTTGCCGAGGTCGAAACCGAACCAGCGGTCAGCGAGGACGGCGAGGAACACGAGGCCGCCCGAGATCACCGCCTGCACCAGCGAGATCGGAGCCAGTGCCAGCGCGGCGACGTGGAGTACCCACGCGCCGAGCGCGACCGAGAAGCCGATCGTCCACCACTTCGAGGAGAAGAGCCCGGTGACGCTTTGCAGCGGGTGGCGGATGTCCACGTCGGGCGCCTGCGTGGCGCCCTTGTGCTTCCACAGGAACGCGAGGTTCGTGGCCAGGGCGCAACCGAGCGCAAGCAGGAGTCCGAGTTGTACGGTCATCTAAAGGAGAGAGGAGCTCTTGGGGCGGGATCGCGCCTAAAGGGTGGCCTGGCGCGTTGTTCTAGGTCTCGGCTTCGTACCCTTTGTACTTGACGCAGGTCCGCGACGCACTCAACACCCGTCCAGGTTGGGTCAATGAATACCCCTAACACCGGACCTCTACACAGGTTGCGGGTCGCGTCTCCACCTATGTGACGATGGATACAACGCTCTCCCGTAAACCCCTGCTCTTCCTTGACGTGGACGGGGTCATCAGCCTCTTCGGCTTTCGTGAACCCTACGGGCTCACGTCCGGTGATGCATCCTTTTCCGACTGCCCGCCGGGCCGCCTGCACTCCATCAACGGCGTCATGCACTACATATCCGGCGCCTGCGGCGCCTACCTGCGGCGGCTCGCCAAGCGGTATGAGCTCGTCTGGGCGACGGGATGGGAGGAGACCGCGAACGACTATCTCCCCCACTTGCTGGAGCTGCCGGGGCAGCTGCCTTATTTGACCTTCGACGGCCGCGTGGCGGCGGGCGCCGCGCATTGGAAGATCGACGCGATCGACGCGCACGCCGGCGACACCAGGCCGCTCGCATGGATCGACGACAACGTCGACGAGACGTGCCATGAGTGGGCCGCGCAGCGCGCGGCGCCGACGCTGATCATCGAGACCGTCCGGCATGAGGGCATGAACGAAGGGCACGTCGAGTTACTCCTTCACTGGGCGCAAGGGTTGAGGAACGGGATGAGCGGGCGATGAAAGCGCGCCCATCCCGTAACCCACCCGTCGGTCGCGGCTAAGCGACCGACGGCTTCTTACAATTCGTCCGCCCCGTCGGTGGAGGCGGGGGCGCGGCCGTCGCCGCCCTCGGCGAGATCGAAGTCGGCGCCGAAGTTGTCGCCGAACTCACCCGACAGCTCGGCGCCGAGGCCCTCCAGGCCCTCGGCTTCGAGCCCCAGCTCGGCAGCGAGCTGGTCCTCGTCGAGCAGGCCGATCTCGTCCGCGGTCGGGCGCTGCACCGGCTCCGCCGGCTCGATCTCGAGCGAGCGGTAGTGCTTGAGCCCTGTCGCGGCCGGGATCAGCTTCCCGATGATGACGTTCTCCTTCAGACCGAGGAGGCGGTCAACCTTGCCCTCGAGCGCCGCGTCCGTGAGCACCTTCGTGGTCTCCTGGAACGACGCCGCCGACAGGAACGAGTCCGTCGCGAGCGAGGCCTTCGTGATCCCGAGGATCACCTGCTCGCCGATCGCGGTCTCGCCGCCGGACTTCTTGATCTCTTCGTTGCGGCGCTTGAGCTGGTGCCTGTCCGCCAGCGAGCCCGGCAGGTAATCCGTGGCGCCCTTGCGGTCGACGCGCACGCGCTTCAGCATCTGGCGTGCGATCAGCTCGATGTGCTTGTCGTTGATGTCCACGCCTTGGGACTTGTAGACCTTCTGTACCTCGTCGACGAGGTAACGCTCGATTGCGTCGCGTCCGCGGACCTCGAGCAGCTCGGCCGGGTACAGCGAGCCCTCGTTGAGCTGCGCACCGGCCTCGATCTTGTCGCCCTGCCGGACCAGCAGGGGCGTGCGCCGCGGGAGCGTGTAGAGATGCTCCTCGCCCTTGTCGTCGAGGATGATCACCTTGCGCGACTTCTCGTCGTCCTCGATCGCGACCTTGCCGGACTCGCGCGCGATCTCGGCGACGCCCTTCGGCTTGCGCGCCTCGAACAGCTCCACCACGCGCGGCAGACCGTGCGTGATGTCGGCGCCGGCCACACCACCGGTGTGGAAGGTCCGCATCGTGAGCTGCGTGCCCGGCTCACCGATCGACTGGGCGGCCACGATCCCGACCGCGTCGCCGAGGTTGCAGAGCTCACCGGTCGCGAGCGCGATGCCGTAGCACGTTTGGCACACGCCGGCCTCGGCCTCGCACTTGAGGACGGAGCGCACCGGGACCACCGCGTCCTTCTCGTCGGCGTAGGCCTCGGCGATCTCCTTCAGCGAATCGCGGTCGATGACCTCGTTCTTCTTGAGCAGCTCACGGCCCCGCTTGGTCGCGAACTTCGTCGCGGCCGCACGGCCGATCAGGTTGTCGTTGACCCGGCCGTCGTCCTTGTGGAGGTCCATCTCGATGTGACCGCGGGTCTTGCAGTCGGCCAGGCGCACGATCACGTCCTGGGCCACGTCCACGAGCCGGCGAGTCAGGTAGCCCGAGTCCGCCGTGCGGAGCGCGGTGTCGGCAAGTCCCTTGCGGGCACCGTGCGTCGAGATGAAGTACTCCAGCACCGTCAGGCCCTCCATGAAGCTGGCCTTGATCGGCCGCTCGATGATCTCGCCCTTCGGATTCGCCATCAGGCCTCGCATGCCGGCGAGCTGGCGGATCTGGGTGAACGAGCCACGTGCTCCGGAGTTGGCCATCATGTAGATCGGGTTCAGCCGGTCGAGGTTCGTCTCCACCGCCTTCGCCACCTGGTCCGAGGCCGCGGTCCACTTGTCGATCACCTTCTCGCGGCGCTCCTCGTTCGTGATCAGGCCCATCTCGTACTGGGACTGCACCTCGGCCACGTCGCTCTCGGTGCGCTCCAGGATCGCTTCCTTCTCCGGCGGAGCCTCGACGTCGTTCTTGGAGATCGTGATTCCCGCCTTGCTGGCGTAGTGGAACCCGAGGTCCTTGAACGCGTCGAGCACCAGCGAGACCCGCGGCGCACCGTGGGTCACCACGAGGTTGGACACGAGCGTGCTGATCTCGCGCTTCGTGAGGGTCTGGTTGATGAACAGGTGGTCCTCGTCCTCGGCCGCGTCGTCGAGCGTCCCGGCCAGCGCCCGCTCGATGCGGTCGTTGAACAGGATGCGGCCGACGGTCGTCGTCACGTGGTGGCCGGTCGGCGGCCGCCACACGGCGATGTCCTGGAGCCGGTACTGCTTGTCCTCGTAGGAGAGCTCGGCCTCCTGCGCCGTGCGGAACATGGGCGGGTGGCGGTCGAGCTTGGACAGGTCCATCGCGGCCAGCTCCTCGCCGGTCGGCCCGTAGGTCAGGTAGTAGACCCCGAGCACCATGTCCTGCGACGGCGTGGCCAGCGGCCCGCCGTGCGCCGGGGAGAGGATGTTGTTCGCGGAGAGCATCAAGATGCGCGCTTCCGCTTGCGCTTCAGCGCTCAACGGAACGTGCACCGCCATCTGGTCGCCGTCGAAGTCGGCGTTGAACGCGTGACAGACGAGCGGGTGGATCTGGATCGCCTTGCCCTCGACCAGCACCGGCTCGAACGCCTGGATGCCGAGCCTGTGCAGCGTCGGCGCGCGGTTCAGCAGCACCGGGTGCTCGTGGATGACCTCCTCGAGCACGTCCCACACCTCGGGGATCATCGACTCGACCATCTTCTTGGCGGCCTTGATGTTCTGCACCGCCTTGCGCTCGACGAGCCGCGCCATGATGAACGGCTTGAACAGCTCGAGGGCCATCAGCTTCGGCAGCCCGCACTGGTGCAGACGCAGCGACGGACCCGCCACGATCACGGAGCGGCCCGAGTAGTCCACGCGCTTTCCGAGCAGGTTCTGGCGGAACCGGCCCTGCTTGCCCTTCAGCATGTCGGACAGCGACTTCAGCGCCCGGTTGCCCGGGCCGGTCACCGGCCGGCCCCGGCGGCCGTTGTCGAACAGCGCGTCGACGGCCTCCTGGAGCATGCGCTTCTCGTTGTTGACGATGATCTCGGGCGCACCGAGGTCGAGCAGCCGCTTGAGGCGGTTGTTGCGGTTGATCACGCGGCGGTAGAGGTCGTTCAGGTCGGAAGTCGCGAAGCGACCGCCGTCGAGCTGGACCATCGGCCGCAGCTCCGGCGGGATCACCGGCACGGCCTCGAGGATCATCCAGTCGGGCCGGTTCCGCGAGTTGCGGAATGCGGACACGACCTTCAGGCGCTTGATCGCCTTGTTCTGCTTCTGGCCCTTGGAGCTCTTGATCGTGAGCTCCAGCTCGTCGGCCTCGGCCTCGAGGTTCACCTGCTCGAGCAGGTCGCGCACCGCCTCGGCGCCCATGCCGCCGCGGAAGTACTCGCCCCAGCCGAACGGCGAGCCGAAGCGGTCCTTCAGCTCACGGAACAGCGCCTCGTCCGGCACGACCTCCTGGACGGTCATGTCCTGGAACTTCTCCCAGGCCTGGCGCATCCGCTCGGCCGCGTCCTCGATGTAGGCCTCGGTGTCGGCGATGTCCTGGTCGAACGCCTTGCGCACGTCCTTCTCCAGCTTCTCGCGGTCCGCCTCGGCCAGCTTCTTCACGTTGATCTCGAGCGAGTCCGCCCACAGGTGGTCCTCGTCGTTGAAGCCGGTCTGCTTGCCCGTCTTCAGATACTCCACGCGACGATCGAGGGACTCGCGCAGCTCCTGCGTGCGCTCCTCCTTCTCGCCCTCATACGAGTCGAGCACCTTGTCGACGTCCTTCTCGAGCTTGCCGAGGTCCTTGGCGCGCGCCTCCTCGTCGATCCACGTCACGATCGACGCGGCGAAGTACAGGACCTTCTCCAGCTCCTTCGGAGCGATGTCGAGCAGGTACCCGATCCGGCTGGGCACGCCCTTGAAGAACCAGATGTGCGAGACCGGGGCCGCGAGGTCGATGTGGCCCATGCGCTCACGGCGCACCTTCGAGCGCGTGACCTCCACGCCGCAGCGCTCGCAGACGATGCCCTTGTAGCGGACGCGCTTGTACTTGCCGCAGTAGCACTCCCAGTCCTTCGTGGGACCGAAGATGCGCTCGCAGAAGAGCCCATCCTTCTCGGGCTTCAGCGTCCTGTAGTTGATGGTCTCCGGCTTCGTGACCTCGCCCGAGCTCCAACTGCGGATCTGCTTGGAAGAAGCGAGGCTGATTTCGATCGCGTCGAAATTGTTTATGTCGATCAAGTGTGGTCCTTTGCCTTAGTCGCTGTGGTCGCCTCGTGGTCCGCAGGGATCGGGATTTCCGGCTAAGGACATCCCGACTCATTCATCGGGCTCCGGGTCGGCTTCCGACACCGGTTCCGCCTCCACCTTCTCCACCGCCAGGTCGTCCTCGGTGACCTCGGACTCCTCGGCCTCGTCGGCCGGCGTGCCCGGCGCCTGCTTGCCGTCCTTGTCCGTGGCGCGCACGCCGGACAGGTCGATGCCGAGCTCCTCGGCCGCGCGCAGCAGGTCGTCCTCCTCCTCGCGGATCTCGATGTCGGTGCCCTCCTCGGACACGACGTTCACGTCCAGCGAGAGGCTCTGCATCTCCTTCAGCAGCACCTTGAAGGACTCCGGGATGGACGGCTCGGGGATGTTCTCCCCCTTCACGATCGCCTCGTATGCCTTCACGCGGCCGACCGTGTCGTCGGACTTGACCGTGAGCATCTCCTGCAGCGTGTAGGCGGCGCCATAGGCCTCGAGGGCCCACACCTCCATCTCGCCGAAGCGCTGTCCGCCGAACTGCGCCTTGCCGCCCAGCGGCTGCTGGGTGACGAGCGAGTAGGGGCCCGTCGAACGTGCGTGGATCTTGTCGTCCACCAGGTGGAGCAGCTTCAGGATGTACATCTGGCCGACGGTCACCTGGGATTCGTACGGCTCGCCGGAGCGGCCGTCGTACAGGGTGACCTTGCCCGAGCAGCGGTTGCCTGCCCGCTGGTTCATGTCGATATCGAATTGGATCTTCGAGCCGGATTCCTCCTGCCAGCGCACGAGCGCCTCGTCGACCTCGTCGACGGTCGCGCCGTCGAACACCGGTGTGGCCACGTACACCTTGCCGCCGTTGTCCTTGGACTGCTTGTACGCCTCCGAGCCGTCGTCGTACCAGCCGTTGCCCGCGACCCACCCGAGGTGTGTCTCGAGGATCTGGCCGACGTTCATGCGGCTCGGCACGCCGAGCGGGTTCAGGATCACGTCCACCGGGGCGCCGTCCTCGAGGAACGGCATGTCCTCCTCGGGCACGATCTTGGAGATCACGCCCTTGTTCCCGTGACGGCCGGCGAGCTTGTCGCCCTCGGCGATCTTGCGCTTGCTGGCCACGTAGACGCGCACCAGGTCGTTGACGCCCGGCGGCAGGTCGTCGCCTCCCTCGCGGGAGAAGATCTTCACGTCGATCACGACGCCGCCCTCACCGTGCGGGACCTTCAGCGAGGTGTCCCTGACCTCGCGCGCCTTCTCCTTGAAGATCGCGCGGATCAGCTTCTCCTCCGCGGTCAGCTCGGTCTCGCCCTTGGGCGTGACCTTCCCGACGAGCAGGTCACCCGAGGCCACCTCGGCCCCGACGCGCACGACGCCGCGCTCGTCGAGGTTGCGCAGCGACTCCTCCGACCGGTTCGGGATGTCACGCGTGATCTCCTCGTCGCCCAGCTTGGTCGTGCGGGCGTCGATCTCGTACTCCTCGATGTGGATCGAGGTCAGGACGTCGTCCTTGACGAGCCGCTCCGAGATCACGATCGCGTCCTCGAAGTTGTAGCCCTGCCACGACATGAACGCGACCGTCACGTTCTTGCCGAGCGCGAGCTCGCCGGCGTTCGTCGAGGAGCCGTCGGCCAGCACCTCGCCCTCCTTGACCTGATCGCCGACGCGCACCAGCGGGCGCTGGTCGATCAGCGTGCCCTGGTTGGAGCGCCTGAACTTGTGTAGCTCGTGATCGGACCTGCCGACGGTGATCCGCTCCGCGTCCACGAACGTGACCTCGCCGGTCTCCTTGGCGATCACGACGTCACCGGTGTCGATCGCGGCCCGGCGCCTCCATGCCGGTGCCGATCAGCGGCGCCTCGGGGCGCAGCAGCGGCACGGCCTGGCGCTGCATGTTCGAGCCCATCAGCGCGCGGTTGGCGTCGTCGTGCTCCAGGAAGGGGATCAGGGCCGTCGCGACCGACCAGATCTGCGTCGGCGAGACGTCCATCAGGTCCACCTGCTTGGGAGCGGCCGTGACCACGTCGCCGTCACGCGAGCGGCACAGCACCTGACCCTTGAGCTTGTGGGTCTTCGGGTCGACCTCGGCGTTGGCCTGCGCGATGACGCTCTCCTCCTCCTGCGTGGCGTCGAGCCACACGACCTTGTCCGTGACGACGCCGTCCTCGACCACCTGGTAGGGCGTCTGGACGAAGCCGTGCTCGGACACGGTCGCGTAGGAGGACAGCGAGCCGATCAGCCCGATGTTCGGGCCTTCCGGAGTCTCGATCGGGCACATGCGCCCGTAGTGGGTCGGGTGCACGTCGCGCACCTCGATCGGCGCGCGCTCGCGCGTCAGGCCGCCCGCGCCCAGCGCCGACAGGCGCCGGCGGTGGGTCAGCCCGGCAAGCGAGTTCGTCTGGTCCATGAACTGCGACAGCTGCGACGAGCCGAAGAACTCCTTCAGCGCCGCCACGACCGGGCGGATGTTGATGATCGTCTGCGGCGTGATCGTGTCCGCGTCCTCGGTGGTGAGGCGCTCGCGCACGACCCGCTCCATGCGGTAGAGGCCGATCCGGAATGCCTCCTGGATCAGCTCGCCGACCGTCCGCAGGCGGCGGTTGCCGAAGTGCTCGTACTCGTCGAGGTGGTCCATGATCGCCACCCATGACGCGTCCTGCGCCTCGGCCGCGTAGTCCTTGATCGCCTCCGGCTCCTCGGACAGTGCGGCCTCGCCGCGACGTCCCTGCAGCAGGCGCGGAACCGTCACGAGCTCGCGCACGAGCGCGATGATGTCCTCACGGGTGAGGACTCGGGTGTCGAGGTCCACGTCGAGGCCGAGCCGCGAGTTGAGCTTGTAGCGGCCGACGCGCGTGAGGTCGTAGCGCTTCGGGTCGAAGAACAGCTGGTTCAGCAGGTTCTTGGCGGCGTCCAGCGAGGGCGGCTCGCCCGGGCGCTGCTTCTTGAACAGCTCGATCAGTGCGCCCTCCTCCGACTTGATGGTCTCGGGATCGGCGTCGAGCGTGTTCCTGATGTAGATGGAGTTGTCGAAGATCGACAGGATCTCCTCGTCGGTCTCGAGCTTCTTGCCGTCCTTCTCCATGCCGATCGCGCGCAGCAGCACGGTCACCGGCAGCTTGCGCTTGCGGTCGACGCGGACGTAGACCCGGCCCTTCTTGTCGATCTCGAGCTCGAGCCAGGAACCGCGCGCCGGCATGAGGTTGGCGATCAGGACCTGCTTCTCACGGTCCTTGGGCTCCATGACGTACGCGCCCGGCGAGCGCACGAGCTGCGTGACGACCACGCGCTCGGTGCCGTTGATGATGAAGGTGCCCCAGTCCGTCATCCACGGGAAGTCGCCCATGAACACGGTCTGCTCACGGATCTCTCCCGTGTCGCGGTTCTGGAACGCGACCTTCATGTTCAGCGGCCGCGAATAGATCATGTCCTTCTCGCGGCACTCCGGGATCGAGGCCGGCGGGTCGTCGAACCACAGCTCACCGAACACGATGGCCAGGTTGCCCGTGTAGTCGGTGATCGGCGAGATGTCGTCGATCGTCTCGCGCAGGCCGCCCTTTGCCGGGTCTGTAAGCCACTCGAAGGACCTGCGCTGTATGTCGATCAGGTTGGGAAGCTCTAGTGCATTTTCAAGGGACGCGAAACTTCTACGCTGGCGTGCAACGTCCAGACGTGCCAACTGGCGGCTCCTCTAGGTCCGGCTCAAACGGGAAATTGCGTTTGGGCGAAGGGGCAGGCAAAACTACGCGCGACCGCACATAGTACCAAAGGGTTCTGCGTTTCCGGAGGGCTAAGCGAGACAGACGAGTCGGAATCTCGAGCTACCCGGAATTTGCGGCTAAGCGGAGATTCCGGAGCTCCCGGGATTCCGGCTAAGGAATTCCGGCTCTACTTTAGTTCGACCTGGGCGCCGGCCTCTTCGAGCTCGCCCTTCAGCTTGTCCGCCTCGTCCTTGTCGAGGCCCTCCTTGACCGGCTTGGGCGCCTCGTCGACCAGCGCCTTCGCCTCCTTCAGGCCGAGGCCCGTAGCGGCCCGCACCACCTTGATGACCTGAATCTTCTTGTCTCCGGGGGACGTCAGGACCACGTCGAAGGCGGTTTGCTCCTCCTCCGCGCCGGCTCCATCCCCGCCCCCGCCCGCGGCCGCCGGGGCGGCCGCGGCCACCGCGGTCGCCGAGACGCCGAACTCCTCCTCCAGGGCCTTGATCCGCTCGGCGAGCTCCATCACCGATATCGCCTTGAGCTCGTCGATCCATTCCTGTGTGCTGGTAGCCACTGCTATTGCGCCTCCTTCTCGGCATCTGCATCTGGTTCCGAAGTTGGTTGCTGCTCCTCGCGGTCGGGCCTCGGGCTCCGCCGTCGGGGCCTGGGCTCGCCGCCGGCGCTTCCTCGGCAGCGGGCTCCTGCGCCGGAGCCTCTTCGGCCTGCGGCTCCTCTGCCGGGGCCTCCTGTGGCGGGGCCTCCGCCGGACCGGCCGCTTCCTTCTGTGCCCGGACCTGCTCGAGGGCCACGGCCAGCCCGCCGACCAGGGATCCGAGCCCGCGCACCAACCCGGTGAGCGGCGAGGCCACGATGCCGGCGAACTGGGCGACCAGCACCTCGCGCGCCGGAAGCCGGGCCAGCTGCCGGATCTCGTCCGCGGCCAGGGCGCGCCCTCCCATCAGGCCACCCTTCACCTCGAGGACATTGGCCTGCCGGGAGAACGTGTCCAGCACCTTGGCCGCCAGCGCCGCGTCGCCCCGCACGAACGTGAGGGCCGTCGGTCCCTCCGCGACCAGCTCCTTGATCTCGACGACGCCGGCCTTGTCGGCGGCCAGCAGCGTGAGGGTGTTCTTCACGACGCGGAAATAGGCGTCGTGCTGGCGCAGGTTCGCCCGCAGCTCCGCGGCCTGGGGCACGGAGAGCCCGCGGTAGTCGACCGCGTACACGGCCTCCGCGTCGCCCAGCTGAGCGGCGATCTCGTCGATTTGCTGTGCCTTCTGCTCTTTTCTCATGGTGTTCGGCCCAAACAAAAGCCCGCACGCAGGCGGGCAGGAACACGGACTAACTCTCCGCTTCCTCCGCCTGGGCCGGACTCACGCCGTGAGGCCGCCGACCGTCTTGGGCGAGCAAGCTCTCGCTGTCGGGGCGTGCGATGGTACTAGAGGAAGGACGGAATTCGCTTAGCCGCGAATTCCGGGAGCTCCGAGGGCTCAGCCTGCGGCTACGGCGGCCTCTTCGGGCAGCAGGTCTCTCGTGCGCGTCGGGTCGACGTGGACTCCCGGGCTCATCGTCGTGGTGAGCGTCACCGATCTGATGTAGCGGCCCTTCGCCGCCGCCGGCTTCGCCCGCACGATCTCGTCGATCAAAGCCGCATAGTTCTCGAGCAGCCGGCGCTCGTCGAAGTCGGCGCGGCCGATCACCAGGTGGATGATCCCCGAGCGGTCGGTGCGGTACTCGACCCGCCCTGCCTTGGCCTGCTCGACCGCACGGCCCACGTCCTCGGTGACCGTGCCGACCTTTGGATTCGGCATCTTGCCCTGCGGGCCCAGCACGCGGCCGAGCTTGCCCACCACGGGCATCATGTCCGGCGTCGCGATCGCCACGTCGAAGTCGGTCCAGCCGCCCTGCACCCGCTCCGCCAGATCCTCGGCGCCGACGGCGTCCGCGCCGGCGGCCTCCGCCTCCCGCGCCTTGTCGCCCTGAGCGAAGACGGCCACCGAGATGTCCCGGCCCAGGCCGTGGGGCAGCGTCATGGTGCCGCGCACCTGCTGGTCGGCGTGACGAACGTTGACCCCCAGGCGGATGTGGGCCTCGACGGTCTCGGGGAACTTCACCGATTGCATCGACTTCACGAGCGAGACGGCCTCCGAGGGCTCGTAGTGCTGCGTGCGGTCGACCCGCTCGCGCAGCTCGCGATAGCGCTTGCCGTGCTTACTCATCGTCTCCCATCATTTCTGGACGTCCACTCCCATCGAGCGCGCGGTGCCCTCGATGATCTTCATCGCCTGGTCGGTGTCGTGGGCGTTCAGGTCCGGAAGCTTGGTCTCCGCGATCTTGCGCACCTGATCGCGCGTGATCGTGCCCACCTTCTCACGATGGGGCTCGCCGGAGCCCTTCTCGATGCCGATCGCCTGCTTGATCAGGACGGCCGCCGGCGGCGTCTTGGTGATGAACGTGAACGAGCGGTCCTCGTAGACCGTGATCTCGACGGGGATGATCGTGCCGGCATCGCTCTGCGTCTGGGCGTTGAACGCCTTGCAGAACTCCATGATGTTCACGCCGTGCTGGCCCAATGCGGGGCCGACCGGGGGCGCCGGGTTGGCTGCACCCGCCGGGATCTGGAGCTTGATCATGGTTAAGACTTTGCGGGCCATATTCCTTCGGAAAAATATCTAGTCGGCTTCGCCGACACCTGATAAACCGGAATTCGCTTAGCCGCGAATTCCGGGAGCACTGAGCGGTACGGGCTTTCAGATCTTCTTTACTTGGTCGTAGCCGACTTCGACCGGCGTCTCCCGGCCGAAGATGGATACCAGGACCTTCAACTTGGCGGCATCTTCGTTGATCTCGGCGATCTCGCCGGAGAAGTCGGACAGCGGCCCGGAGATCACCTTGACGGACTCGCCGATCGAGAATTGGGCCCGCGTGCGCGGGCGCTCGGCGGTTTCGCGGTGCATCAGGCGGTCGACCTCGGGCTTGCTCAGCGGCAGCGGCTTGTCCCGGGACCCGACGAACCCGGTGACTCCCGGCGTGTTCTTGACCAGCTGCCAGGTGTCGTCGTTCATCTCCATGTTGACGAGCACGTAGCCCGGCATCGTGCGGCGCTCGGTCTGCACCTTCTGGCCGTTCTTCATCTCCGAGACCTGCTCGGTCGGAACGATCACCTGGCGGATGTTGGACTGCTGCTCCATCGTCGCCACGCGGTGCTCGATGTTGTGCTTGACCTTGTTCTCGTGGCCGGAGTAGGTGTTTATGACGTACCAGCGAAACATTTCTTATCCAAGAATCAGAGGAGTGACGTGACGAGCTTGCCGAAGACGAAGTCCCAGAAGGCGAGGAACGCGCCGGCGACGAAGCAGAAGACCACGACGACGCCCGTCGCCTGAGTCACCTGGTTGCGGTCGGGCCACTGCACCCGTCGCAGCTCGGCCCAGACCTGGATCAGGAAGTTGACGACCCGACCCCGGTGGCGGGGCTCCTTGCGCTTGTCCGGCGCGGGCTTGCGCTCTCGGCGCGGCTCCTTGCGTGGTTCCTTGCGCGGCTCCTTGCGTTCGACGGCGGCGGGCTTCTGTTCCGGGGCCTCCTCGGGGAGGAGCCTCGACGGCCGGCTCCTGACCGCGTGCGATCTCCTCGAGCTCGTCGCCGGCCTCGAGGGCCTCGGCAGTCTGGATGGCTGCCTCCTCCGCGGGGTTCGTCGGCCGCTGCTTCGCGGTTGCGTCGCGGCGGGTCGCCTGCTGCTGCTGCTGCTGCTGCCGCTGCTTCGCCTTGCGCTTCTGCCGTGTTCGCGCCATCTCGTGCCCTTCCAGGGGGCTAGCGCGTTTCCTTGTGCGGGGTGTGATGCCCGCACCACCGGCAGAACTTGCGCATCTCGACGCGATCCGGATCGTTACGCCGGTTCTTGTTTGTCTGGTAGTTGCGGCGCTTGCACTCCTCGCAAGCGAGGGTCACCGCGATTCGAACTTCTCCGCGTGCCATACCTCAGGAGGGCCGGCGTGGGCCGGGGTAGACGAAAAAAAGACCGCGCCGCAGCGCGCGGTGAGCGAAGGATAGCGCCTGATGGGACACGAAAGATCCCGGACGGCATCGCCTGGGGCGACGCCGTCCGGGTCTCAGGCTTGACCCCTAGGGAATGAAGATCCCCTGCTTCAGGAAGTTGGTCTCGTCGCCGTCACCACAGGTCGGCGGGCAGGCCGCCAGACCAGTGCCGTTCGGGCCGGCGTCCTTGATGACCATCTGGCCGAGCTCCCACATCGAGCGCTTGATCTCCACCACGGACCCTGGAACCAGGGCGTCGGCCGTGGTCGTCGAGCTGCAGGTCGCGCCCTTCGTGGCATCGACCGTCGCGACACACGGGACGGCCCACCGGAACGGGAACTGCTGCGTGGTGCCCGGCTCCGGCTGCTCGTCGGAGTTCTGGTTGTCGGTGATCTGAAGGGGCATCTCCGCCATCACGTTCCCGACGTAGTCGGTGAGCGCCGGGTTGTTCCGCACGTCGGTGATCGACACGATCACGTCGACGTCGGCCTCGTCCGCCTCGGTGGCGGCGTTACCCGGGATGACCCGTAATCTGACCGAGCCCTCCATGTTGGACCCCGCCCCGTTCGCGTCGACCGTGCCGATGGTCAGCGGGCCGGAGCTGCGCACCGGCGGGTTGCACGACGGGAAGGTCAGCGACGGCCCGTGCGTGCGGTTTGACGCCGTGCACTGGTTGAAGGCCGGGACCAGGGAGAAGCGCACCGGCGTCGCTCCCTTCGCACGCGGATACCCGTTGACGTCACGGCGCCGCGCGGACTGCACGCGCAGGTTGGCGCCGTCCGAGCGGGTCCATGCGATCACGCCGTTGGCGTCGACGTTCGGGCCGGCATCGGCCTGCGGGTTGAACGCGTCCTCGCCACCCTGCGAGAGAGTGTTCTCGTTCGCGAACGTGCCGCCCGCGCCCGCGGTGCGGGTCGTGGCCTGGACGCGCAGCTTCGTGCCGTCGAAGCGCTGCCAGGTGAGCAGGGCCTTGCCTGAGTTGTCGAAGTCGATCGCCGGCTTGGTGGCGTCGAAGCCCGGGTCGGAGATCGTCACCGGCGCCGCGAAGCTGCCGCCGAAGGGGCGGAACGACGTCTGGATGCGGATGTTGGTGCCGTCCGTGCGCGACCATGCGACCAGCGCGTTCCCCGAGTTGTCGATCGCGACGTCGGGGTTGGAAGCGCTCTGGCCCGGGTCCGAGATCGTCACGGCGGGGGCCCATGACCCGTTCGCCGTGCGGTTCGAAGACTGGATGCGGAAGAACGATCCGTCCGAGCGCGTCCATACCGCGACCACGTTCCCCGAGGGGTCCACGGCAACGTCAGGCTCGAACCCGTCCTGTCCCGCGTCAGAGATGTTGATCGCCGACAGGAACGTCGGCGTGGCTTGGGCTGAGGACGCAAAAGAAAGCAGCGCCAAAGCCAAAGCGGCAAGCAGCCAGCTATAGGCGACCCGCGAAACGGTCACTATGTCCTCCCGATTAGATCCCCTGCACCAACGCGCGGATAGTAACAGGAATGACCATGCCCGGCTCGGCTAATTTTGGACCGGTCCAAAGTGGTTCCGACGCGGTTTAGGTAGAGCGAGAAACATGCGCATGTCCAGGCGGAACACATATCTGGCCGGTGCTGCGGCGATTGCGGTCGGCGTCGCGCTGGTCGTGATCGCGGTCCTGGCGATGTCCGGCGACGACGGCGGCGGCGGCGCGACGACGGCGGCAGATGACACCCGGGCGGCCCAGGACCGGCAGCCCCAGCCGGCCGGCCAGGGCGACCAGGAACCGCCTCCGGGGGAGCAGGCGCGGGACCGTTCGCTGTCGGGGCAGCTCGACCGGCGGCACCCTGTCCCTGCGCCCGGGTTCGCACTCGACGTGATCGACGACGGCTCTGCCCCCGCGCAAGGTCGCGCACCACTCGAGAAGGCCATCGCCGACGGCTCGCTCTCCCTCGCGAAGCTGCGCGGCTCGCCGGTCGTGCTCTATGTCTGGTCCTCCGACTGCGGGCCGTGCCGCTCCGACGCGCGGTTGATCGAGACGACGTGGAATCGGTGGGGCCGGCGCGGTGTCGCCTTCCTCGGAGTGAGCGTGGACGAGCCGGCGGCGGACGCGCTGCGATTTGCCCGGCAGTACGACCTGACCTTCCCGCTCCTGCACGACGAGGGCGGCCGCGTGGCGCGGGCATATGGCGTCACGAGCCTCCCGGAGACGTTCTTCATCTCCAGCTCGGGCGAGGTCATCGGGCAGGTCGCGGGCAGCCCCTCGGTGAGCCAGATGGAGCAGGGCGCGGCGGCCGCGCGCACGGGCCGCACGTTCGGCAGTGAGCAGGGCGGCAGCCGGGTGCCCCGCGGCTGACCCTGCCCGGCCCTCTCTATATAGAGCGCGTGTGCAGCGTCCTCAAAACACTTCGTGCGGCGCCACGAAAAGCAGCCGGGAGCGGGCTTGGCCCGCTCCCGGCTCGCTGGTTCGCCCCTGGCCGGCTTAGGGGATGAAGACGCCCTGAACGCCGAACAGGGTGTTCGGGCTGGTCCCGACGAGGCCGTCCGGGCCACCGTCGGTGATCTGGATCTGCCCGACCTCCACGTTCGACCGCTTGCCGTCCTTGACCGCGCCCGGGACCGTGGCGTTGGCCGACGTGTTGGCGGTGCACGTGCCACCGATCGCCGTGCTGGCCGTTGCGACGCAGCTCGTGTTCACGGGGAACGGGATGTCGACCACCGTGCCCGGGTCGGCGCCGCCACCGGCGGCGATGCCGTTGAAGTGGTCCGTGATGCGGATCGTGGCGTTGCCCTGGAGCTCGCCGGTGTAGTCGGCGCCGTCGACGGCGTTCGCGCTGCCGCAGGCGATGACGGCGGCCTTGCACCGGATGTCGGTCCCGTTGGAGGTGATCAGGACGTCGGAGTCATCCGGCGGTCCCGGGGCTCCCACGAGCACCTCGAGCTTGACGTACGCCTCGGCGTTCGCCGCCGCCCCGTTGGCGTCGGGGCTACCGATGGTGAGTGAGCTCGACGTCTGGACGGGCGGGTTGCACGACGGGAATGCCAGGGGCGGCCCGTGTGTCCGGTTCGGAGTCGTGCACTGGTTGAACGCCGGCACGATCGGGACCCGGAGCGGTGTTGCGCCCTTCGGACGCGGGTGTGTCGCGGAAGCCATGCTCGCGACCACCAGCATCAGAACGGCAGAGACTGCAAGGGTGAGCGGTACGACGGTACGCGCCTTCAGCGCCATAAAGCGACTCCTCCCAATAACGCATTTCCGAGGGCCCCGCCGACCGCCATAGCGAACGGCGGCGGGGATGAATGGCCTTTTAGTACCCGACTTGATGCGATCCTGAACCTCGAGTCAGGAAACTTTTTCCACCGCCCTCGGCGGGCGTCTCGCGCGCCTCATGAAGTGTGCTCGAGCCGACGATACGTCGTGTGATGCAATCGCCCTCGGAGTCGGCCGTGCACCAGACGCAGTCCGAGACACCAGCGCCTCGCTCTCCTTCCACGCGCCCCGAGCGCGGCGTGCGGCGGCTGCGCGCGGGGGCGGTGATCGCCGTGGTGCTCGCCGTCGCCTTTGCGGCCTGGGTCATCTTCGGCGGCGACGACGACAAAGGCTCGGGCTCCGCGTCACCTGCGTCCTCGGCCGCGTCGGTCGCACAGCTCCGCGGCATTCCCGCCGAGACGGGGCACCCGCTGTACTGGGCGGGCCGCCGCAGCGAGTACACCTACGAACTGACGCGCACCGCGGACGGAAACGTCTATGTCCGCTACCTGCCGCCCGGCATCCCGGTCGGCGCGGAGCAGCCGAACTACCTGACGATCGGCACGTATCCGCGGCCGCGCGCGTTGCGCGGCCTGCGCAGCCTCGCGCGCCGGCAGGGGAGCGTGTCGTTCCGCCTCACAGGCGGTGGCATCGCCGTCTACACGCGGGACCGGCCAAACAGCGTCTACCTCGCATTCCCGCGTGAGGACGTGCAGGTCGAGGTCTACGACCGGTCCGCGGAGAGGGCCCGCCGGCTCGCTCGCAGCGGGCTGGTACGCCCGATCGGATAGCGCGGCTCCGGCCCCGCCCTGATACAAGGCGCGAGGCTCGTGTTGGATCTCTTCGTCTGCTGGGTGCTGTTTCCGCTGGCCCTGACCGCCGTCGCGGTCGGGTGCGGCCTGCTGCTCCAATGGGTCTCCGGCATCCCCCTGCCCCGCGCGCTCCTGCCCGCGGCCGGTTTCGCGGTCGTGCTCGTGGCCGGCCACATCGCCACGGCGTCGGACGCCACGGCGCCGGTCGCGGTGCCCGTGGTGGTGGCGCTCGCGATCGCCGGCTTCGCGCTGGGGCTCCCGCTGCGCAGGGGCATCGACTGGTGGGCAGTGGCGGTCGGCTGCGCGGTGTACGCGGTCTTCGCCGCGCCCGTGGTGCTGTCCGGCGACGCGACGTTCGCGGGGTACATCAAGCTCGACGACACCGCCACGTGGCTCGCGATGACGGACCGCCTGATGGAGCACGGCCGCGACCTCAGCGGGCTGCAGCCCTCGTCGTACGAGGCCGCTCTCGACGTGAACCTCAGCGTCGGTTATCCCGTCGGCGCCTTCCCCCCGCTCGGCATCGGGGCCAGGCTCGTCGGCCAGGACCCCGCGTGGGTGTTCCAGCCCTACCAGGCACTGCTCGCGGCGTACATGGGCCTCGCGCTCTACACGGTGAGCAGCCGCGCGATCGGCTCGCGGGCCCTGCGCGCGGCGGCCGCGATCGTGGCGAGCCAGGCCGCCCTGCTGTTCGCATACTCGCTCTGGGGCGGGGTCAAGGAGCTGGCCGCCGCATGGGCCGTCGCCCTGCTCGGCGCCCTGCTGGTTCCGCTCCTGCGGGAGCGCATCAGCGCGTTTGCGATCCTGCCGCTCGCGTTCGCGAGCGCCGCGCTGCTGGCCGTGCTCAGCTTCGGCGGCATCGTGTGGATCGCTCCGATGCTGATCCCCGCCGCGATCGTGCTGGCACGCCTGCGGGGAACCGGCATGGCGCTCGCCGCGAGCGGCGCGTTCCTCGTTTGCACCGCCGTGCTGTCGCTGCCGACGCTGCTGCAGGCCGAGGTCTTCCTGAAGCCTTCGAGCGGAACGCTCACCAGCGAGAGCGAGCTGGGGAACCTGATCGAGCCGCTCAACCGGCTGCAGGTCGCCGGGATCTGGCCGGCCGGCGACTTCCGGTTCGAGCCGAACGACCTCGGCCCCACGTACGTCCTGATCGCGGTGGTGATCGCCGCCGCGCTCCTGGGGTTGGCATGGGCCTGGCGCCGGCGCGCGTGGGAGCTGCTCGTCTACGTGGCGGCCGCGGTCGGAGGAGCGCTTGCCATCAGCATCTTCGGGTCGCCGTGGGTGGGCGCCAAGGCGCTCGCGACCGGGTCCCCGGCGATCGTGCTCGCGGGCGCGGTGGGCGCCGTCGCGCTGGCCTCCCGGGGACGGCGGGTGGAGGGCGCGGTGGTGGCCGTGCTGATCGCGGCCGGTGTCCTGTGGTCGAACGCGCTCGCGTACCACGAGGTGAACCTCGCGCCCCGGGACAGGCAGCAGGAGCTCGCGGACATCGGCAAGGAGATCGACGGCGAGGGCCCCACGTTGATGACCGAGTACGAGCCCTACGGCGTGCGCCACTTCCTGCGCGAGGGCGACGCGGAGGGAGCCTCCGAGCTGCGCCGCCGCCGGATCTTCCTGCGCACCAATCCGCCGCGGGAGCTCGCCAAGCTCGAGGTCGCCGACCTCGACGAGCTGGCGCTGCAGAACCTGCTCGTGTACCGCACGCTGGTGCTGCGCCGCTCGCCCGTGTCGAGCCGCCCGCCCGCGGTGTACAAGCGCGTGCGCCGCGGTGAGTACTACGACGTCTGGCAGCGCCCTCCCGGCTCCGAGAGCCGAGTGATCGACCATCTCCCGCTCGGTGACGCCGAGCACGCGTCCGCGCCGGCTCGCTGCGACCGTGTCCAGCAGCTCGCGGGCCTCGCGCGGACGCAGGGCGCCGTGCTGGCGGTGGCGCGGCGGCCGGCACCCGCGCCCGCGGAGCTGTCCGCGCCGGCGAACTCGGACTGGCGATCGGACCCGGCGATGCGCGGCGCCGTGATCCCCAAGGGCCCGGCCCAGGAAAAGAGCGAGCTGGTCGTCCCGGCGGCCGGGCGCTACGACGTCTTCGTGCGGGGTTCGTACCGCGGCCGCCTGCGCGTGAGCGTGGACGGTCGCCGGATCTCCTCCGAGCGCCACCGCCTCAGCCACGCCGGTCAGTACGAGCCGCTCGGCACCGTGCCGCTGACCACCGGCCGCCACGACGTGGAGATCGACTACGCGACCGGCGCGCTGCATCCCGGCAGCGGCGGGCAGGAGGCAGGCCTCGGGCCACTGCTGTTCGTGCCGCGCTCGGCGCAGGCGGTGCAGCGCATGGCGCCGGCGCGCGCGCGGTCGTTGTGCGGCAGCTCGCTCGACTGGGTCGAGGCCGTCATGCCCTGACGGCGTCCGTGGACGTCGTGGAAAACACGAGGGCCGGGACAAGTCCCGGCCCTCGCTGCTCTGCTTCTTGATCCGCCGGCGCTGTAGTAGGGGAGGATCGCGTGGGCGGATCGCCTCCGCGCCTAGGGAATCAAGATCCCCCGGACTCCGAAGAGCGTGTCGCGTGTCACCGTGTCGCACCCCCCGCGCGGGGATACGGGGCCTGTGTCACCGCCGCTGCGATGATCACCCTGCGCGGACGCCGGGCAGGCGACCGCAAGGTGACACCGTGAAGCTTGGTCCGTCGAATATTTCCCCCCTCTGCGCCATCCCCGGAGCGCATGTCGCGACAGTGGGGCGAGCCTAACACCAGGCCCCAAACCTGTAAAGGGAGTCAAGAAATCCGCTACAAACCTACCGGTCCGTAGGAAGAGGGGGAAGAGAAATCGCTGCATCCAGCACGCCCGCCGGCCGGGGCCACGTGGTCCCGGATCGGCCGGTCGGCATGAGCCTGCTGTTCTATCCGCGCGGCGGGTCCTCGCAGGTCGTGCGCTACCTCGTGCCGGCGCTCGAGGCGTCCGGGTGGCCCGTTGCACTGGTCTCGGGCTCGCTCGGCGAGCCGGGTGACCGCACTCATGCGGCGAGCTTCTTCAAGCACCCGCGCCTGACCGCCGTGGACTACGGGCCGGCGCTGCGCGCCCACGCGGAGGGCCGCGATCCGCTCGCCGAGCCCGTGCCGCTGCATCCGTCCTTCGAGGACCGCCCCGGCGCTCCCGATCGGGTGCTGGCCGCGGTGCCGCCCGCGACCGGCGACCTGCTGGCCGCCGCGTGGGAGCGGGTGCTCGCGCACGCCTGGGAGGGCGGTCCGTCCGTCGCACACCTGCACCACCTCACCCCGATTCACGAAGCGGTCACGCGGCGCTTCCCCGGCGTGCCGATCGTCACGCATCTGCACGGCACCGAGACCCAGCTGCTCGATCACATCGACCGGCTGCGCGGGCTCGCCGGGATCCTGGGCGCCGACCTCGCGGGGATGGCCGAGTCGGGCGGCCGTGTCGCACAGTCCGGCGACCTCGACGCGGAGGAGCGGCGGATGCTGCACGAGACCCGCTGGGAGCAGTGGCGCTTCGGGGACCACTGGGCCCGCCGGCTGCGCCATGCCGCGCGCATGTCGAGCCGCATCGTCGCCATCTCCCCGACCCTGCGCGACGACGCGCGCCGCCTGCTCGACGTGCCGCCCGAGGCGGTGGAGGCGATCCCGAACGGGATCGACGTGGACCGCTTCGACCGGCGGCCGTTCGACCCGGCCGAGCGGCTGGCGCGGTGGAGGCGCTGGCTCGTGGAGGACCCGCAGGGGTGGGACGAGTCCGGGCGGCCCGGGTCGATCGGCTACAGGGAGGACGACATGCGCTGGTTCGAGCCGGGCGAGCAGGGCGATCCCGCCCCCGTGCTGATGTTCGTCGGGCGGTTCACCGAGGTGAAGCGCGTGCCCCTCCTGCTGCGCGCGTACGCTCGCGCGCGGGAGCGGTTCGACACCCCGGCGCCGCTCGTCGTCTGGGGAGGCTTCACCGGCGAGTGGGAGGGCGTGCACCCGCATGCCGTCGCACGAGAGGTCGGCGAGCGGGGCATCTTCTTCGTCGGGTGGCGCGGCCACACCGAGCTGCCGGAGGGCCTGGCCTGTGCCGACGTGATGGTGGCGCCGTCCGCGCGCGAGGGCTTCGGGCAGATGCTGATCGAAGCCATGTCGTGCGGCGTCCCGGTGATCGCCACGCGCAGCGGCGGCCCCGTGTCGTTCGTGAACACCGATCCGGCGCGGCCAAACGGCTGGCTGATCGAGCCGGACGACATCGAGGCGCTCACCGGTTCCCTCGTCGCGGCGGTGAACGACCCGCTCGCGCGCCGGGTACGTGGCGAGAACGGCTACCGGCAGATTCGCGCGTCGCATTCCTGGGAGGCCAGCGCCAGGGCCTTCGAGGCCCTATATGAAGAACTGATCGCGCGCCGCTAGCAGTGTCGAACACGGCGCGAAAACCGGTAGGTAAGGGATCGGGATCGGCGTGCAGGGTTCTGCTGGCGACAAAACCCGGTAGGTAAGGGAATCGGGATCGGCGTTGTGGTTGGCGCGATCGTGCGCTCGCCGTCACGGAAGCGGTACGAGGTGCGCGTGTTCGGGTCTGATGCGTTGCGGCTTTTCCGATCCGTGACTGGACGCCTCGTTCGTTGATGGATTTGCCCCCCTATGGGGGGGAAGAATGCATCACTCGATGGAGGGGCCCTCTACGAATCACGCGCGAACGGCACTTTCTTCACCGACGCGCGTGTCTTAGGTCGCAGACAGGCGCGGTCGGCGAAGCCCAGGCGGCGCCTCGAACCCCACCCCCTACCCCACCGGGTTTCCCGGGCGCCATCACGGCGCGCGCGGGGGTTCACGAGAAGTTCACGCGATGTTCCCAGTTTTTTTGCGGCGAAAGTCCCGCTATTTCCCTACTTTGGATTGGTGGCTGCGATCAGGACACAGTCGCTGCCTGGCAACCCCCGCCAGGCCACGTCGGCCCCCGCCACCTTCCGTGTGGAGCTTTCGGACGGCCTCGGCACGACGGTCCATCTCGCGGCCTACGACCTGCGGGACACCGAGGTGCGTGTGGTGGTCCTGCCGGCCGCGGAGCCACTCGTGTCGTGGTGCAACCGGCTCGCGGTGGCGGAGGCGCTCGTGGGCGGGTTCTTCTTACGCGAGCCCGGGCTGCCGCTCGGTGAGGTACGGATGGCGGGCATCATGCGCGACTCGGTTCCGTTCGCGACGCCCTGGGGCGCGCTGCGCGCGTGCGTGCACGTCGAGGGCGGGCGCCTGCGCGTCGCACGCCGGCCCGACCTTCCGCTGGTCCCGCGCGGCGACCTGCTGCAGGCCGGCCCGCTGCTCGTCGAACACGGGTTGCCGGTCGTGGTCGACGGCCTCGACCCGGAGGGCTTCTCCGCCGCCAGCGAGCAGTTCGACTCGGACATCACTGAGGGACGTCACCCGCGCGCGGCGCTCGGCGTCACCGACGGCATCGCGCTGTCGCTGACCTGCGACGGTCGCGGCGCAGCCGATGCGGGCCTCAGCCTCGCCGAGCTGGCCGAGCTGATGGCCGCCCTCGGAGCACAGGAGGCGATCAACCTCGACGGCGGCGGGTCGGCCACCCAGGTGTGCGGCGCGCGCATGGTCAACTGCCCGCGCGAGCTCGAGGGCGACGACATCCCGGGCGGCCGCCCGATCTACACCGCGCTGACCTTCACCCCCCGCAGGTGCGCTCCCACCGATGGGGAGCTCCCCGACTCGCTCGCGCTCGCATAGCACATTTTCGGGCCGCCGTGAGGGCGGTATGGCGAGCAAACCAAATCCTTTGATTCCGGCTCGCCGGAGGAGTAGGGTCTACGCGTCAAAGCTGGTCCAAGGGCCGGATGCCCGCGTCGAAGAGAGCGGCACGTATGACGGTCAGCACGGCATACGGGATCGAGCTTGCGTCGGAGGAGTTGGGCGCCGCGGCCTCCGCGGGTGCCGAGCCGCCGCGCGATCCGGAACGCACGCCGGGCACCGATGCGATGGGGCTCTTCCTGCGGGAGATCTCCCGCTTCAAGCTGCTCAGCCCGTGGGAGGAGATCGACCTCGCGAAGCGCATCGAGCGCGGGGACCGCGCCGCCAAGGAGCGGTTGATCAACTCGAACCTGCGGCTCGTCGTCTCGATCGCCAGAAAGCACCAGCACCGCGAGCTCGCGATGCTCGACCTGATCCAGGAGGGCATCCTCGGGCTGATCCGCGCGGCGGAGAAGTTCGACTGGCGCCGCGGCAACAGGTTCTCCACCTATGCGAGCTGGTGGGTGCGCGAGTCGATCGAGCGCGGGATCGCGAACCGCGCGCGCATGATCCGCATGCCGGTGTACATGATCGAGCGCGAGCGCGCGATCACCCGCGTCGAGCGCGCCCTCACCGCGGAGCTCGGACGCGCCCCCACGGAGGACGAGGTCGCAGCGGTCGCGAAGATCCCGGTCGAGCAGGTGCACGAACTGCGCTCGACCCCACGAACCGTGGTGAGCCTCGACAAGCCCGTGGGCGAGGACGGCCTGACGCCGTTCGGCGACCTGCTGGAGAGCGACGCCGCGGAGCCCGGTGAAGAGGTGGAGGCGGCGATGCGATGCGATGCGGTCCGGCATGCGCTGGCCAAGCTGCCCCGGGCCGAGCGGGACGTGCTCAGCATGCGGTTCGGAATCGGATGTCACCAGCGGACCCTCGACGACGTCGCGAGCCGCCTGCACATTTCCACGGGACCGGGTGCGACGCCTCGAGGCCCGGGGCCTCGCGCTCCTCGGGCGCCGGCCCGAGGTCGCGTCCCTGCACTAGGAAATGGGCGAGGCCCTTGGCCTCGCCGGCGTATGCGGGACGTACGAAGCGCCCGGCAAATGCGCCGAGCGCTTCGAGGGCTCACGATGGTACGACTCGCCCGTGCCCGATAAGGGAGGCCTTGCCCATTCAGGGAGGCAGGCCAATGCTACTCCTCGACGGGCGAAATTGCAGCGCGTGCACGGGCGCGGTCACCGTAGACCCGCAGCGAGGTCACCAGGCCGCCGGCCAGCGTCCACAGGTGCGCGCCCTCCGTCTCCCCTTCGGTGCCGCCGTCAGCCGTCTGCGCGCGCAGCACCACGGGCACGAACACCTGATCGCCTTGCTGGACGAAATCCTTGGGGTCGACGGTGAACCGTGCTGAGATCGCCCACATCGCCTCGTACAGGCGCCGGACCTCATCGTGCCCGTGGTAGGTCTCCAGCAGCACCACGAACCGTGGCCCCAGCAGGCGCATCATCGTCGCGGCGTATTCGAACCCCTCTGGCGCGGACACCTCGATGTCGGGATCGAAGATCTCGAGCATCGCGGGCATGTCGCGCCGGTGGAACGCGTCGTACAGCCGGCGGAGCACCGCCAGATCCTCCTCAGACATCGCCCTGAGTATCCCGCGCAAAAGGGCTCATGTGGCGGGTAAAAAGTAGTGAACGGCGGGCTAGATGATGCTCGCCGCGCGGGCCGCCTCGACCGACTGCGCCAGCGTCTCCAGGGCGTCGTGACGTACGCGCCAGCGCAGCTCCCGCCGGGCCTTGGCGGTGTCCATCAGGACCGGCTTGCGCAGAGCGTCCACCCATCCCGCCTCTGCCGGCGCGATCGGAACCCGCGACACGACCTCGCCGACCGCGCCCACGGCCATCCCCGGCACGGGCACCGACTGCCAGCCGAGGGCGTGGGCGACGTCGCGCACCCTGATCGGGTCGTGGGCCGCGAGGTTGTAGGTGCCCGGGATCCCGCGACCCAGCACCGCCGCCCGCACGGCGCTCGCGACGTCGTCGTGGTGCACGAGCTGGAACTGCAAGCCGCTGTCGGGCAGCACCGGCGAGATGATGGGCAGCGCCTCGAGCAGCCGCCACACGTGGCGCACGTGGCGGCCGAAGACCTTCTGCCCGGTGAAGCTCTCGACCAGAGTCGGCGCGTCGGATCCGGCGACGATGCAGGGCCGGAACACGTACGCGTCCGTGCGCCCGCCCGCCATGACCTCCTTCAGCAGGCGCTCGAGCTCCGCCTTCTGGGCCGAGTAGTAGAAGTCGGGCGTGCCGAGGGGCGGCGTTTCCTCGGTGAGGACGTCGGGGTTGTCGCGGTGGAAGCCATACGCCGCGACCGACGACGTGTAGACGAGGCGCTTCGCGCCCGCCGCCACCGTCGCCTCGAAGACGTTGCGCGAGCCGCGCAGGTTGACGTCGCGGGTCTCGTCGTGGCTGCCGAAGATCAGGAACGCGAGGTGCACCACCACGTCCGCGCCCGCGACCAGCGCATCCACCGACGAGCGGTCGAGCACGTCGCCCTGGCGGTACTCGGTGCGCTTCCAACCGTGCTCGGCCGGGTCGAACGGGCGTCGCGCCATGCCGATGATCCGGCCCACTTCCTTGCTGCGCTCGAGCGCGCGCACGACCGAGCGTCCGATGTCGCCGGTCGGTCCCGTGATCGCGACGGTGAGGCGCTGGGATCCGTTGCCTGCAGGCACGGCGTCAGCGTATTGAACACCGGGCCCACCCGCTAGGGTGCGCCGCGAGGTGAAATGCTGACCGGCGGATTCGACGCTCGCGAGATCGAGCTGCACGGCCACCGGGTGATCTATCGGATCGCCGGTTCCGGGCCGCCGGTCGTGCTGATCCACGGGATGGTGAACTCGTCCCGTCACTGGGAGTCGGTCGCGATGCGACTGGCGGACTCGTACACGGTGATCGTGCCCGACCTCATCGGCCACGGCGACTCGGCGACGCCGCGCGGCGACTACTCGCTGGGCGCGCATGCGGCGAGCATCCGGGACCTGCTCACGACGATCGGGATCGACAGCGCGACCATCGTCGGCCACTCGCTCGGAGGCGGAGTGGCGATGCAGTTCTTCTACCAGTTCCCCCAGAGGACCGAGCGGCTCGCGCTGGTGTCGAGCGGAGGACTGGGCCGGGAGGTGAGCCCGCTGCTGCGCACCGCGGCGCTGCCCGGAGCCTCCACCCTGCTCGCGCTCGCCGCGCACCGCCGGGTGCTGGCGGCTCTGCACAACGGGGCGAGCGCCTGCGAGCGCGCGGCTCGAACAAGGGCGTGTACCTGCAGGCGATCGCACGGGCGCTGCGGCCGCTCGAGGAGCCCGGCGGGCGCCGGGCCTTCCTCCAGACGCTGCGCGCGGTGATCGACGCCCGCGGGCAGCGGGTGAGCGCCCGCGACCGGCTCTACCTGCTCGGCGCGATGCCCACCCTGATCGTGTGGGGCGAGCGCGACAACACGATCCCGCTGGCGCACGGGCGCGCCGCGCACGAGGCCGTGCCGGGCAGCCGCTTCGAGACGCTCCCCCGGGCCGCGCACTTCCCCAACCTCGAGGACCCCGAAGGGCTCGCCGCGGTGCTGCGCGATTTCATGGACACGACGGACCCGGTGCACATGGAGGATGGGGACTGGGGCAGCGTGATCACCGCGCGCTGGGCCCGCCGGCGCATCGCCGCGGCGTAACGGGCCGCTAGACGCATGCGCGTACTCGCGGTCGTACACCAGCGCGACGCGGGGCCGGGCGTGTTCGCGGATGCCGTGCGCGCACGGGGCGCGACGCTGGCGACCTGGCTGCCGGCCGAGACGGACGCCCCGCCGGGGCCGCCCGAGGGTTACGACGCGGTGATGGTGTTCGGGGGCGCGATGCACGCCGACCACGAGGACCGCCATCCATGGCTGGGGGACGTGAAGGCGCTGCTGCGCGACCTGCTCGCGCGCGACGTGCCGCTGCTGGGCGTGTGTCTGGGCGCGCAGCTGCTGGCGGAGGCGGCGGGCGCAAAGCCGCGGAGGGCGCGCATGCCGGAGATCGGCTGGCACGAGGTGGAGGTGACCGCCGAGGGTGCGGCAGATCCGCTGCTGGCGCCGCTGGCGCCGCGCTTCACCGGCTTCCAGTGGCACAGCTACGAGTTCCCGCTGCCCCCCGGCGCCACGCCGCTCGCGCGCAGCGAGGTCTGCCTCCAGGCGTTCCGGCGCGGCAGCGCGGTCGCCATCCAGTTCCACGCCGAGGTGACCGGCGCCGATGCGGAGGCATGGATCGACGACTACCGCTCGGACGAGGACGCGGTGCGCATCGGCGTCGACCCGGAGGAGCTGCGCCGCCAGACGCGCGCGGCGATCGGCGAGTGGAACGAGATCGGCCGGGCCATCTGCGAGCGCTTCCTGGGATCCGTCTCCCCCGCCGGTTAGGTTCAGCCGTGCGAGATGTCCCGTCCGCAAGGTCACGGTGGCCAGGGTTGCCCTTGGCGCAGCAGTGCTGATATCGGCGTTGGCGGTCATCGTCGCGGTCGGCGGGTGCGGCTCGAGCGATTCGAGCAAGGATGAGGCGGACCTCCAGACCGTCAGCTTCCAGGAGCCGGAGGATCCAGGCCCCGACCCCTTCACGAAACCGGCCGATGTCGAGGGCAACGAGGAGGTCGACCTTCCGGCAAGCGGCAGCGGCAGCAGCACGCAGCCCTTCGGCGGCAGCGGGTCGAACAAGGTCTGCGATCGCGACAAGCTGATCCGGTTCCTGCACCGGAACCCGGAGGTCATGCGAGAGTGGGCGCGCGTACTGGGGGTCCGGCCGACGTTCCGCGCGGTCAAGAAATACATCGCGAAGCTGCACCCGGTGACCCTCACGCGCGACACGCAGGTCACCAACCACGCTTACAAGAACGGGCGGGCGGTGCCGTTCCAGGCCATTCTCCAAGCGGGGACCGCCGTCCTCGTCGACAAGTACGGCGCGCCGGTGGTGCGCTGCTACTGCGGCAACCCGCTGGGGCCGGCGGTGTTCACGCCGTCCGCCAAGTGCAACGGCTGCCCACCCGACTACAAGCCGCCCCGGCAATGCAAGTACCGGCGCCAGGGCGACTATGACGAGACCTATTACCGCCGCGACTACTACAGCAACGGCGACTACGACGAAGTCTTCATCAGGCGCAGCCGGCGCGGGCGCTACAGCAACTGTTACGAGGCCTATCCGGATCCGCCGGTCGTGAGGATCGTCGACGTCTTCCAGGCCCCGCCCCCTGAGCCCGAGCCGCCTCCCGCCACGCCCACGCCCACGCCTGCACCGCAGTCCGGCGGCTTGAATTGCAATGCCCCGCAGTCACAGCTCGAGGCCGAGCAGTGCGCGGCCCAGCGGGGAGAAACCCCGCAGGACACGCCTGTGCCGGAGCCGACGCCCACGACGCCCACGACCCCCGAGACCACACCCGACGTCTGCCACGACGGCCAGGACAACGAGGGCGTGCCCGGGCTCATCGACGGCGACGATCCGAACTGCCAGTGACCGCTACTCGGGCGTGACGTAGGCGCCCGACAGGCCACCGTCCACGAGGAACGTGGATGCGGTCACGTACGAAGACTCGTCGCTGGCGAGGAACACGCGCGGCATGCGCGATCTCGCCGGCCTCGGCGAAGCGGCCCATCGGCAGGTGCACGAGCCGGCGCGCGGCCTTCTCGGGGTCCTTGGCGAACAGCTCCTGGAGCAGCGGGGTGTTCACCGGCCCCGGGCAGAGCGCGTTCACGCGCACTCCGCGGCGGGCGAACTCGATGCCCATCTCCCGCGACATCGCGAGCACCGCGCCCTTGGACGCCGTGTAGGAGATCTGCGACACGGCCGCGCCCATCACCGCGACGAACGAGGCCGTGTTGATCACCGACCCGCCGCCGGACTCGAGCAGGTGCGGGATCCCGTGCTTGCAGCACAGGAACACGCTGCGCACGTTCACGTCCTGGACGCGCTGCCAGGCCTCGAGCGAGGTCTCCAGCACCGACGAGTCGTCCGTCGGGTTGATTCCCGCGTTGTTGTAGAGGACGTCGATGCGGCCGAACTCGGCCTGCACGCGCTCGTACATCGCCGCGCACCTGCTCCTCGTCGGTGACGTCCGCCTCCAGCGCCAGGTCGCCCTCGGCGCCGCCGACGAGGTCCACGCCCACCACCTGCGCTCCCTCGCGCGCGAACAGTCGCGCCGACTCGGCGCCGATGCCGCTGGCCGCGCCGGTGATCACGCACACCTTCCCCTCCAGGCGGCCCATCGCATTCAGCTCCTCCTCCGGTTGCGTAGAAGACGTTCTTCACGTCGGTGTAGTGCTCGAGCGCGCCGGGGCCCAGCTCCCGCCCCACGCCCGATTGCTTGAAACCGCCGAACGGCGTCGTGACGCGCACCGAGCTGTTCGAGTTGATCGACAGCACGCCGGTGTCGATCGCGCGCGCGACGCGCAGGGCGCGGGCGCCGTCGCGCGTCCAGATCGAGCCCGAGAGGCCGTAGATGGTGTCGTTCGCGATCGCCACCGCCTCGCGCTCGTCCGCGAAGGGGATCACGCAGGCGACCGGGCCGAAGATCTCCTCGGACGCGGCGCGGTCGCTGTTGGACATGGGAGCCAGCACCGTCGGCGGGTACCAGTACCCGGGGCCGTCCGGCGCGCTCCCGCGGATCGCGACCGGAGCGTCGTCGGGCACGTACGACGCCACCGTCTCGCGCTGCTCGGCCGAGATCAGCGGGCCCATCTGGGTCGCGGGGTCGAGCGGGTCCCCCACCCGCATGTCGCGCACCTCGCGCTCGAGCGCCGCGAGGAAGTCGTCGAGCGCGGACCGCTCCACGAGGATGCGCGAGCGGGCGCAGCAGTCCTGGCCCGCGTTGGCGAACACCGCGAGCGGCGCGGCGGCCGCGGCCTGCTCCATGTCGGCGTCGGCAAAGATCACGCTGGCCGACTTGCCGCCCAGCTCGAGCGTCACGCGCTTGATCGTCCCGGCCGCGCCCTGGGCGATGCCACGGCCGACCGCGGTCGACCCGGTGAACGCGATCTTGGCGACATCGGGGTGCTCGACGAGGCGCCGGCCGACGACGCTCCCCGGGCCCGGCCACCACGTTCAGCACGCCCTCCGGCAGCCCCGCCGCGAGCGCGATCCGCTCCAGCTCGAGCGCCGTCAGCGGTGTGAGCTCGGCCGGCTTCAGCACGATCGTGTTGCCCGCCGCGAGCGCGGGCGCGACCTTCCACGAAGCGATCACGAGCGGGAAGTTCCACGGCACGATCAGCCCCACCACCCCGAGCGGCTCGCGGAAGGTCATGTCGACGCCGCCGGCCACAGGGATCGTCTGCCCGAGCAGCCGCTCCGGGGCGCCGGCGTAGTAGCGGTAGGTCTGGACGACCATCTCCAGCTCGCCGCGCGCGTCGGCGATCGGCTTGCCCACGTTGCGCGCCTCGAGCGTGGCGAGGTCATCCGCGTGCTCCGCGAGCGCATCGGCCAGGCGGTGCAGCAGCGCCGCGCGGTCTCCCGGCGAGACGGCGCGCCAGGCAGGGAAGGCCAGCCGCGCGCGCTCCACCGCGGCGTCGAGCTCCTCGGCTCCGGCGCGGGGCACCTCCGCCATCACCTGCTCGGTGGCCGGCTCTACGACCGCGATCATCAGCCGGTCCATCTAGCCGCGCTCGAACATGCGCCGGCGCTCGTAGTCGGTCACGACCTCGTCGAACAGCCGCTGCTCCGTCTTGCCGTAGTTGAGGTAGTGGCGCCACACGTCCTCGCCGAAGGCCTTCCGCGCGAAATCGCTCTGCTCCCACAGGTCCACGGCCTCGCGCAGCGTCGACGGGAACGGCTCGGCCTCGCGCCTCGGCGTACGCGTTGCCCTTCAGCTCCGGGCCCGGGTCGGTGCCGTGCTCGATCCCGTCGAGCCCGGCGGCGAGCAGCGCCGCATAGCCGAGGTAGGGGTTCACGTCCGCGCCCGGGATGCGGCACTCGACGCGCCGCGACGCCCCGTGGCCGACGATGCGAAAGCCGCAGGTGCGGTTGTCGCGCCCCCACGAGATCGAGGTCGGCGCCCAGCTCTCCGTCGCGTAGCGCTTGTAGGAGTTGATCGAGGGAGCCACGAACAGCGCGAGCTCGCGGATGTGGGCGCGCATGCCGCCGAGGTAGTGGCGGAACGTGTCCGTCTCGTCGTGGCCGTCGACGAACACGCTGTCGCCGCTGTCGGCGCCGACGAGGCTCGAGTGGATGTGGCAGGAGCTGCCGATGTCCTTCTCGGACGGCTTCGCCATGAAGCGTCGCCGAGATGCCGTTCAGGAAGGCGATCTCCTTCACGCCGTTCTTGTAGATCGTGTGGCGGTCCGCCGACGTGACGGCATCGGCATAGCGGGTGTTGACCTCGTGCTGCCCGTACCAGGCCTCCCCCTTCGAGAACTCGACCGGGATCCCGGCGCCGTGCATGCCGCGGCGGATCGGACCGAGGTAGGACTCGTCCATCGTCGTGGCGAGGATGTGGTAGTCGAGGATGTAGGGGATCGTGGGCGTGAGGCCGCGGTAGTCCTGCTCGTGCGCCTCGGCGTAGCTCTCCTTGTAGAGGTAGAACTCGAGCTCCGAGGCGAACATGGGCGTGTAGCCCATCTCGGTGCGCGCGCTCGTACTGGGCGATCAGCACCTGCCGCGGCGAGGCCACGACCGGCGAGCCGTCGTGGTTGGCGACGTCGCACAGCACCAGCGCCGTGCGGTCGAGCCACGGGATGCGGCGCAGCGTCTCCATGTCGGGAACGATCCCGAAGTCGCCGTAGCCGCCCTCCCAGTTGGCCATCTCGTAGCCCGGGATCGGGTCCATCTCCATGTCGAGCGCGAGCAGGTAGTTGCAGCCCTCGACCCCGTGCTCGACGACGTCGTCGAGGAAGTACTCCGCCTGGATGCGCTTGCCGAACAGCCGGCCCTGCATGTCGGTGAAGGCCGTGACGACCGTGTCGATCGTCCCGTCCTTGACCTCCTTGCGCAGGTCGTCGAGGGCCAGCATGCCGGCCGTGCCGCCGGGGCCACCGGGTCGAGCGGCGCTCACGGCTTGGCTATTCCGAGCCGCCGGCCGCCGGCGCAGGAGCGGCTCCGCCCGCAGGCAGCGGCTCGTCGTCGCCGATCTCGTCGATCGTGCGGACCGGGCCCGTATAGCGGTTCTTCGCCGATACCACCCACCAGATCCCCACGAGGAGCCCGACGAGGAGCACGCCCGGCGTGTAGTTGAGGGCGGTCGCGTCGAAGTTGTCGTTCCACGGCACCCCCGCGTTCGTGAACGGCAGCTCCAGGGCGAGCACCACGATCACCACGAAGAAGATCGCACCGATGTTGACCCAGCGGTAGTGGCGGCCCAGGGTCCAGGCACCCGGCTCGAAGCTGTCGCCCGCCCGCAGCCGCAGGTACACCGGAATGATGTAGGCGAGGTACAGGCCCACGGTGCAGATGCCGGTCAACGCGAAGAAGGCGAATGCGAAGCCCGCCTTGTTGCTCCACAGGGCCGGGATCGTGATCAGCAGCGCGAAGAACGACACGGCGAGCACCGCGAAGCTGGGCACCCGCTGGTGGTTCAGGCGCCGGAACAGCCACCAGCCCGGCATGCCGCGGTCGCGCGAGAAGGCGTACCAGGTGCGCGATCGCGCTGGTGAGTCCCGCCATGACGCAGAAGATCTGGCCGATGGTCGCGATCAGCAGCACGGCCTTTGCGGCCGAGGAGGTCAATGCGGTCGTGATGATCGGGATCGAGCCGCCGCCACCCTCGGTGACCGCGGTGGTGTCGTTGGCTGCGAACAGCAGCGCGAGCAGCACGAACCAGCCGATCACCGCCGACCAGAACACCGCCCGCCAGACCCCCTGGGCCGCCGCGATGGCGGCGCCGCGGGTCTCCTCGGCCGTGTGGGCGGAGGCGTCGTAGCCGGTCTGCGTGTACATCGTCAGCAGGAACCCGATCGGCATCACCAGGAACCAGAAGGGCAGGCCTCCGGTGGCGCCTCCGTCGAAGCCTGTGTTGTTCAGGCGCTCACCGAACACGAAGCCGAAGTCCTGATGGTTGTCGGGGACGAAAACCAGGAGCGCGATGACGATCGCCACACCAACCACGTGCCAGCCGACCGAGATGTTGTTGAACAGCCCGAGAATCGGGTCGGCGAAGATGTTGAGGAGCGTGACGAGGCCCATGATGATCAGGAACAGCAGAAATATCTCCGTAAGCACGTGCACGTCGTCGCCGAAGTTGACTCCGAGGACGTTCACCCCGTAAAGAGCGAACAGGGAATCCAGGAAGAACGCCGCGCCGTAGCCGACCGACGCGACGATTCCGACCAGGCCGACGATGTTGAACCAGCCGGTGAACCAGCTCCAGCCGGCGCCGCCGAGCCGGTGCGCCCACCAGTAGGGGCCACCCGCCGTCGGGAACGCCGACGTCAGCTCGGACATCGAGACGGCGACGAGCAGCACGAAGGCGCAGATCACCGGCCAGCCGATCGAGATCGCAAGCGGGCCGCCGGCGTTCCAGGCCTGGCCGAAGGTCGTGAACGTCCCCGCGAGGACCGAGATGATCGTGAACGAGATCGCGAAGTTCGTGAACCCGCTCCAGACCCGGGACAGCTCCTGCTTGTAGCCGAGCTCAGCAAGCTGGCGCTCGTCGTCAGTGGTTGCGACCGGTGCGTTCGCACCGTCTACACGCTCCGCCACGTGCTACCTCCTCCGCTCGCGTCCAGCCCCCGAATACCGCTAAAGGTGTGCTGGCCCGACCTATTTATCGCCACGACAATACGCCTGCGGGCGAGCGGTGTCAACAGCCTGGGAAGGGACGTTCAGATGAGGCCGGCGAGGATCAACTCGGTGCCCCGGATGTGCTCGCGCATCAGGTACCCGGCGCGCCGCCCGTCACCGCGGCGGAACAGTCCCACGAGCTTCCGGTGCTGCGCGTTCGAGTGCGTCAGGACCTGCTCCGGATGGGGGATCAGCGCGATCAGATCGCTCACCTGTCCCTGCACCTCAGTCATCGCCCGCACGAGCCGCGGAGAGGCGGCAGCCTCCGCGACGCCGATGTGGAATCGGATGTCGGCGCGCCGGTAGTCCTCGAAGTCGTCCGCGTCGGCCATCGTCGCGACGAGATCGTCCAGCCGGTCGAGCTGCTCAACGCCGGCCCGCTCGGCCGCAAGGATCGCCGCCCCGACCTCGGTGGCGACGCGGAGGTCGAGGACGGCCCGGGCATCGTCGCCCAGCGGCCCGCCGGTTCGCTCGGCGAGCGGCGGTCGCTCCGCCACGAACGTGCCTCCCCTGCGCCCGCGCGAGGAAACCAGGTGGCCCGTCTGCACCAGCGTGTTGAGGGCCAGCCGCAGTGTCGAGCGCGAGATCCCGAGCTGGTTTGCCAGGGTGCGCTCCGACGGCAGGCGGCTGCCCGGCGCCAGCAGCCCGAGGCGGATCGCGGTGCCCAGGCGCTCCACCGTCTCTTCGAACATCGTGGGGAGGTGCACCGGCTCGAACACGCCCTTGAGAGCAGCGTCGCGCTCCATGGGGCAAAGGTATAGCGCACGAGCCTTTGCGCGGTAACGGTTCCCGCTGTCAAGCGTCGCGATCGGGGCGCGAACGCGGGGTCCTACGGGACCAGAACGCCCTGCCGCATGAAGGTCGTGTTCGGGGTGGTCGACGCGACGTCGTCGGAGCCTCCGTCGGTGACCTCGATCTGGCCGAATCCCCACACCGCGCGCCTGCCCTCGAGCACCGTGCCGGGCGCGATCGCATCGGCGGTTGTCACGATCGAGCAGGTCGCCCCGATGTCGCCGCCCGTGGGCGTCGCCTGGCAGGGCACCGTCACTCCCAGCGGCGTATCGGCCATGGTGGCGGAGTCGCTGAGGGTGGGCCCGTTGAAGTTATCGGTGATGCGCAGCGGCAGCACGGCCTGCAGCTCGCCCGTGTAGTCCGCCAGGTCGCTCGACCTGCGCACGTCGGTGACGTTGACCGTGACCCGCACGTCCGCCTCGTCGGCCGACGTCGAGGGGTTGCCGAGCAGCGTTTCCGCTTTCACGTAACCGGTCGAGTTGGCGGCCTTGCCGTTGTTGTCGGGCGTCCCGATGGTCACGAAGCTCGAGCTCGCCTGCGGCGGCGCACACGAGCCGAACGCGAGCGCGGGCCCGTGTGTGCGGTTCGGCGCGGTGCACTGCACGGCGGCCGGCACCAGCGCGACGCGGGTGGGCGTGGCGCCCTTCGGCCGCGGATGCCCGATCTGCGGGTCCGTCCACCGGACGCGCAGGACGTTGGCGCCCGCCTCGATCGGGTTTGTCGTCTGATCCTTGTAGAGGTCGGTGAAGTACAGGCCGTCCGGCCCCGCCGCCAGCCCGTTGGCGGTCGCCTTCCCGGTGCCCGTGTACTCGATCAGGTTCGCCGGTGCGGTCCCCGCGAAGTTGCCGGACACGGGATGGAAGTCGACGATCCGCTTGCCGCGGGTCTGCGGCCCGGTGGCGTACGTCGGGCCGGACTCGGTGACGTATGCGTGGGTCATCTTCCCGATGGGGTAGCCGCTGCCAAACTGGGTCTCGGGCTGCACGAACGCGATGTTCACCGGGGCGTTCGCCGGCTCCCAGTTCCACAGCGCGAAGTTGCGCATCGTCGCGTCGTCGCCGTTCCACCCGAAGTTGCGGCCCGCGGGGACCTTTGCGAAACGGTCGATGTTCTGGCCGTTCTCGACCTCGTAGTGCGAGCCGTCGATGGCCCGCCAGGCGCCGCCGAACGGGTTGCGTAGGCCGTACGCGAAGACGAAGTCGCGGGCGGTGATGCCGTCGGAGGCGTTGTAGAGCGGGTTGTCCGTGGGCGCTGTGCCGTCGAGGTTCATGCGCAGGATCTTGCCCCTGTACGACTCGAGGTTCAGCGCCGTCGTGAAGTCGAAGCCGTCACCTTGGTGGACGTACAGCTTCCCGTCCGGGCCGATGGTGACGTTGGAGATCTGATGGGAGTGCTCGGTCGGCTCGCCGAAGAAGTCCTTCACTGTCGTCTGGGTCGCGGCCGTGTGCCCGCCGTCGGTGCTGTGGAAGCGCACCACCTTGGAGTAGTGCGGTTTCGGGACCGCCGTCGAGGCGAGGTCCTCGTAGACCATCGAGGCGAACAGGTCGCCGGACGTGGGATCGAGCGCAAGGCCGGCGACGCCCTGCTCCCCCGAGCCGGGGAAGTTGCCGGTGGGGTTGAAGTTGAGCAGGCCGGTCGCGTACTCGCTGACCGCCCCGGAGCGTGTGACCACCTTGATCTTCCCGTACAGCTCGTTCACGTACATGAACGGGTCGTCGGGGTTGGGGCCCGGGTTCGGCACCATCGCGATGTTCATCGGGAGCTGGAAGCCGGTCGCGACGACCTCGACGGTGTACCCGGCCTGGCGCACGGCCCACGGGATCGGGGAGGGCACGCCGGGCGGGCCCTGCGGACTGGTCGAGAAGGGCCGCTCGCGCCACGCGCTGTACTCGCCGGCGCTGTCCTTGAAGCGCACGCGGACCTTGTACTGGGTGTCGAACTTCAGCTCGGCACGGCCCGCATGTGCGTTGACGAACGTGCCGTCGCCCAGGTGGATGTGGATCTTCGACACGCCGGTGACGCAGGTCGCGAGCCATGCGGCCTCGGGCGGGGTGACGGTCACGATCTCCCAGTCGGTGCAGGCATGGGTGTTGCCGTCCGGATCGGAGAAGATTGGGGCCTCCATGTGCACGTCGGCCGGGTTCAGCACCATGTTGTCGACACCCGGTTCCGTGATGTTGGGCGTGTTCGGCGGCGTGGCAGCAGCGGCGCTGCAGAACGCCAAGAAGCAAGCTGCGATGACTGCCCCAACCAAGCGCCGCACGGCGCCTCCTCTACCCGATCACTGCATCTCCCGGTCCGGGGCTCGGACCCTGCCAGGGGTCAGCCTATAAGGAGCAGGGGGACTCGGCAACCTCAGTTGTCGAATTGGTGGCTTGCCGACCGGGGTCCACCTGCGGGCGATGAGAGCGCCTTATTTCGCGGTCAGGCTGCCGTACATCCCCGCCGCGTAGTGGCCGGGAACGTTGCAGATCATCGCGTACTTGCCGGGGGTCAGGTCGAGGGTCGCGCTCTTCGTCTTGCCGGCTTCGACGTCCGGGATCTCGCCCGGGCTGGTCGCTCCGGACTCCTCGAGCGCCTTCTCGTTCACCTCTCCGCCGGAGACCTTGAACGATCCCGGGTCCCTGTTGGTCTTGAACAGGACCAGCTCGTGCAGCACCTTGCCGGTGTTCGGCGCGGTGATCTTCACCTTGCCGGCGCTCACCGTCGCGTCCTTGGGATCGAAGAAGTACTCGCCCATCTTGATAGCTGATGGCCTTGCCCGCCGTCGGGGCGGTGGTCGTCGTGCCGGTGGTGGTCGTGCTTGCGTTGTCGTTGCTGCTGTTGTCGTCGCCTCCGCAACCTGCCGCAAACGGAACGGCAGCAAGCGCGATCGAGCAGGACAGGGCGGTGATTGCACGACGTCTCATTGAGCCTCCTGTTCAGGGTTCGGTCTCATGGTCGCCGGGCGAGGGCGGCGCGGGATCGGGAGGAACTACGACTTCTCAGGCGGGGGAATCTACGGAGCCCGAACGCGTGCGCTAGCGTGCGCGCGTGGCCGCGAGCGAGGTGGAGGCAGTGGACGTTGCGGTCGTGGGCGGGGGCCTCAGCGGCCTGAGTGCCGCGCGCCGCCTGCGCGACCGCGGACGCTCCGTCGTCGTGCTGGAGGCGCGCGACCGCGTCGGCGGGAAGATGCGCACGGACGTCGTCGGCGGCCACCATGCCGACCTCGGGGCGCACTGGATCGGGCCCACGCAGGATCGCGTCGCGGCGCTCGCGCGTGAACTCGGCGTGAGGACCGAGCCGCAACCGCTCGAGGGGCGGGCGGTGCTGGTGTCGCGCGGGCGGCGGCGCACGTTTCGCGGCTCGATTCCACCCCTGTCGCCGGTGTCCATCGCGGAGCTCGCGATCGCGCAGCTGAGGCTCGACCGGCTGCGCAAGAAGGTGTCCGTCGAACGTCCGTGGATCCACGCCGCCGTGACCGACTGGGACTCGCAGACGGTCGACACCTTCGCCCGCCGCTACCTGCGCACCAGGGATGCGCGGATGTTCCTCAACCTCGCGACGGAGCTGGTGTTCGGCGCCGAGATCGAAGAGCTCTCGCTCTTGTACTTCCTCTTCTATCTCGAGTCGGGCGGCGGCCTCACCTCGCTGACCGAGTTCGAGGGCGGCGCACAGCAGGACCACTTCGTGGGCGGCAGCCAGCAGCTCTGCGACCGGCTGGCCGAGGCGCTCGGTGATGCGGTGCGGCTGCGCAGCCCGATTGCCGCCGTGGAGCAGGACGACGACGGCGTGCTGCTGCGTACCGAGGACGGCGGCGAGGTCCGCGCCCGCCATGCGATCGTCGCGGTCTCCCCCGCGCTCGCCGGACGGTGGCACTGGGCGCGTCCGCTCCCCGCCGACCGGGACCAGCTCTCGCAGCGGATGCCGATGGGCGCCTACATGAAGGTCCTGCTCGCATACGACCGGCGTTGGTGGCGCGAGGCCGGCCTGTCCGGCATCGCCTACGCCGACGCCGGACCGGTGCAGATGGTCGTCGACTCCGGCAGCGAGGGACCCGCCGGCGGAGTGCTGGCCTGCTTCATCACCGGACGCGCGGTCGAGCGCTACGGCCGGATGGAGCTGGGGGCGCGACAGGCCGCCGTGCGCGAGTCGCTGACCCGCATGTTCGGCCCGCCCGCCGCGCACTGGACCGCATATGCGGAGTGCGACTGGACCGCCGAGCCCTACAGCCGCGGCGGGCCGGTGGGGCTGATGGGTCCGGGAACGCTGGGGCGCTACGGCCACGTGCTGCGCCGGCCCGAGGGCCGCGTGCACTGGGCCGGCACCGACACGGCGACCGTGTGGAACGGCTACATGGACGGCGCGATCCAGGCCGGCGAGCGCGCGGCCGACGAGGTGCTCGCTCGCTGAGCCGGCCTAGGGAGCGGCGGTGTCCGTCGTGACCGCGGGGCTGACCGGGTACGGGCCCGCGCTGTCGAGCGGGATCGTGGTGTAGAGCACGGTCCCCGCCTTGTTCCACTGAATCACGAGCTTGCTGCCCTTTACATAGAGGCGGGCCTGCACATCAGCGGTGGGAGCCGGCGGATCCGACGACTCCGACTCGACGGTGAGCGAGCCATGCATGCGCGCGTTGCCGTGCAGGTGCAGCAGGGTGTCCGGAGTCGCCTGCGCGCCGAGGCTGACGCCGCCACAGTGGCGCATGTGCACTCCCTTGCCGAACGAGCGCAGCGAGTAGTTGACCGCGGCACGGTCATTGAAGTCGCGGATGTCGATCGCCGTCAGCTGCGTGATGGCTCCGTCCCCGCCCGGCGCCTCGATGCGCACCGCGGAGTAGCTCGGCACGGTCCACCCGGTGCCGACGGAGTTGATCGCGGGCGGCATGTAGAAGCCGTACACGCGCGCCAACGAGGCGGTCCCGCCGGCGATCGGCTCGAGGCGCAGCTGGTGCTGGAAGCTCGAGAACATCGCGCCCGACATGCCGTCGGACACGCCCGCCAGCCCGTTGATGCGCGGATTGCTCTTGTACACCTCGACGCAGTTGAAGTTCGTCCGCGCGGCCGGGGTCACCGTGCTCGAGAGGTTGAACATCAGGAGCGAGGACGCAGCCAGCGTGCCGCTCATCGAGATCGCCGCTGCCACCGCCAGTCCACGCAGGCCGCCGCCGTCGGTCAGGGAGATCGTCGTCCCCGGTCCCACGTGGGCGACCGTGTAGGTGCCCTGGGCCACCGTCCGGTCCACGCTGGTCAGCACGAGGTCCTCGGCGAGCGCGATGCCGGCGTCCACGGAGAGCACGCGGTCCGCCGCGCTGTAGAGGCTCACGTCGTTCCCGATCGCCACGCCGCCGAGCGGTCCCTGGACCGGCAGCCGCAGCTTTCCGTCCGCCGTGAGCACGAGCCGGTCGGTGCCCGGCCCCCCGTTGCGGATGTGCAGCAGCTTGCCGGTGGTCTGGTTGCCCGCGTCGTTGCCGATGAAGATGCCCTGGCACGCGGTGCCCGCGCCCAGCAGCGCGATCGAGATCGCGGAAGCGTTGGCGTCGGCGCGCGCCGGCTTCTGGTGCACGATCTTGACGGTCCCGCGCCCCTCCTCCTGACCCTGCACGCCGAGCGTCGTGTCGAGCGGGTTCGTGGAGACGATGTCCAGTGCCTCGGCGCTCGAGTCGCCCGCGCCGCCGGCCGGATCGTGCAGGATCGAGACCGTGTGCGACGTGCCGGAGTTCTGGATGCGCACCGCGTGCTGCGGGTTCGCCGGGTTCGCCTGGTTCACGACCAGCAGGCGGCCGAGGGCGTCCACTCCCTGGTTCGAATAGATCACGACGCCGGCCCCGCGCGACGCGGAGTTGTCGAGGTTGAGCGCTCCGCCCGCCGATGTGGACGGACGCGACCGGACCGGAAGGCCTGAGCTTCAGCGCGGCGTCACCGGCGGGCGGCGCGATGTCCATGGTCTCGCCGATCGTCTGCGCGTGCGCGCGGTCTGCGCCATGCAGTACCGCGGCGGCGACTCCACCGGCGATCAGGCCGGCCTTGGTGAGCATCGAGCGCCGAGTCTCGTCGGCACCTCGAGGGCGCGTTCCCTGCACCATGAATCCACACTCCCCTGCGAGGAAACCGGCACTTCCTGTGCCGATGTGGCCGACCCTAGTGGAGAACTTCCGATCGCGCCATTAATTCGGTGCGGCTCCGGCCGGTCGACTATTCTTGGAGCTAGTGGCCCCGTGGAGTGCGACCGCCGGGGGTAAACCCGCCCGTGGAGTGAGACCGCCGGGCGTCATCGAAAGGACAGAAAAATGCCCGAAGCCGTCATCGTCGACGCGGTTCGGACCCCGATCGGGCGTGCCTTCAAGGGCTCGCTGGCCTCACTGCGGCCGGACGAGACCCTCGCGCACGTCATCGACCAGGTCCTGGAGCGCAATCCGGACGTCGACCCGGCGACCATCGAGGAAGTCATCGCAGGGTGCGGCCAGCCGCAGGGTTTGCAGGCCAACAACATCGCGCGAATCGCGGTGCTGCTGAGCGACAAGCTCGGCCTCCAGACCAACGGCTCGACCATCTCGCGTTACTGCTCCTCCGGCCTCGACGCGATCCGCGTCGCGGCCAACAGCATCGCCGCCGGACAGGGCGACATCTACATCGGGGCGGGCGTCGAGTTCGTCTCGCGCTACAACGGCTCTCAGGAGGCAGCGCATCCCGAGGACCAGCACGACGACCTGAAGGGAACGAACGGCCGGCCCGACGCGTTCATCGCGATGGGCCTGACCGCCGAGAACGTCGCCGAGCGCTACGGCGTGTCGCGCGAGCAGCAGGACGAGTACGCCCAGCGCTCACAGGAGCGCGCGGTGGCCGCGCAGTTGAGCGGGTTCTTCGATCGCGAGATCGTCCCGGTCAGCGTCAACGGCACCGTGGTGAACACGGACGACGGCCCGCGGGCATCGTCGACGCTCGAGAAGCTCGCCACGCTGGAGCCCGCGTTCAAGCCGGGCGGCACCGTCACGGCGGGCAACTCGTGCCCGCTCAACGACGGCGCGGCCGCGGCGATCGTGATGAGCGACACCAAGGCCGCGGAGCTGGGACTGAGCCCGCGTGCCCGGATCATCACGGCCGCCACATGGGGCAACGAGCCCGAGTACATGGGCGTCGCGCCGATCGGGGCGGTCAAGAAGGCGCTCGAGCGCGCCGGCATGAGCATCGGTGACGTCGACGTCTACGAGCTGAACGAGGCGTTCGCGGCACAGGTGATCCCGATCGCCGCGGAGGTGGGCTTCGACTACGACAAGCTCAACCCGCACGGCGGCGCGATCGCGCTCGGCCACCCGTTCGGGATGACCGGCGTGCGCATCATGACCACGCTGCTGAACGACCTCGAGACGCTGGACGCCACGATCGGCCTCGAGACGATGTGCGTGGCGGGCGGTCAGGGCGAGGCCATGATCGTCGAGCGCCTGCGCTAACGCGGCAACGGTTGACCGGTTCGGGAGCCGTGCGGTTCCCGAACCGGTCTCATGCCCGTCTAATCGCGCGGTGTCTATCTAGATCGCATGACCCGCAGTCAAGTAGGCCTGATCTTTGTCGCGGTCCTTTTCCTGGTGGCCGGGTGCGGCGGCGGCAAGTCGTCCAAGCAGGAGAAGCTGAATGTGGAGGAGCAGCTCGGCTTCGACCAGGCGACGCTCGAGGAACGTCAGACCGCTGCGGAAGGCCGCATCCGCGACTGTATGAAGGCACAGGGCTTCGACTACGTCCCCGTCGACCCGGTCGCGGAGCGGGTGCGCATCTTCGGCACGGGAAAGGTCCGCGACGAGCAGTTCGGGTATTTCGTCACGACGCTGTGGGGACGCGGCCGCCAGCAGGCCGATCCCAACGACCGCTACCGCGCCGGCCTGAGCCGTGCCGATCAGCAGGCATTCGACCGGGCGCTGGGCGGGGACAACCCGGGCGCGACCTTCATGGACGCGCTCGACACCGGCGACTTCAGCAAGATCGGGGGTTGCCGGAAGGACGCGATCGCAGCCGTGTTCGGGGGCACAGCGCTGCTGGCCGAGATCCAGGGCAAGCTCGACAGGCTCGATGAGCGCATCGTGGAGGACCAGCGGATGGTGAAGGCGACGGAGAAGTGGACGTCGTGCATGGCCGACGCCGGATACCACTACACCGACCCGGACGCGATCGACTTCGACCTCGAAAAGCGGCTGGAGGCGATCGTTGGCCCCGTGCAGGGCAAGTTCGCGACCGGGCCTCCGCCAGGGCAAGCGGCCCAGCCCTACGACCACGCCGCGCTGGCTGCGCTTCAGCGCGACGAGCTGGCGACCTGGCGGGCCGACACGACGTGTGAGAAGAAGCACATCACGCCGGTCGAGAACAAGGTCCGGGCGCGGTACGAGGCGGACTTCCGGAGGCAGAACGTGACTCTCCTGAGCACCGTCAAGCAGGCGCCCAAGCCGTAGGCCGGAGCTCTCAGCAGACTCACAGGGTCCGTGACGACAATGGGGGTGGATGAACTCGTCCACCCCCAGTCACCGCGTCCTCGTCGTCGACGACGAGCCGAACATCGTCGACGTCATCTCCATGGCGCTGCGCTACCAGGGTTTCACCGTCGAGACGGCGGCCGACGGCAGGAGCGCCCTCAAGGCGGTGTCGACGTTCAGGCCGCACCTGATCGTCCTCGACATCATGCTGCCGGACATGGAGGGGTTCGAGGTGGCCAAGCGGTTGGGCGCGCAACGCGCACAGGTGCCGATCATCTTCCTGACCGCGCGCGATGCGACCGAGGACAAGGTGCGCGGGCTGACCACGGGCGGCGACGACTACGTCACCAAGCCGTTCAGCCTCGAGGAGCTGGTCGCCCGCATCCGCACGATCCTGCGTCGCGCCGGCCTCAGCGAACCTGATTCGGGGCGCCTCCAGTTCGAGGACCTCGAGCTCGACGAGGAGACGCGCGAGGTGTCCCGCGCCGGCAAGCCGATCGACCTGAGCGCCACGGAGTACCGCCTCCTGCACTACATGATGCTGAACCCCAGACGCGTGCTGACGCGCAGCCAGATCCTCGACCATGTCTGGGACTACGACTTCGGCGGCGATGCGCGCGTGCTGGAGACGTACGTCAGCTACCTGCGCAGGAAGCTGAACCCGCACGGGTCGCAGCTGATCCACACGGTGCGCGGAGTCGGGTACGCCCTGCGCGCTGCCCGGGACTGAGCATGTCCCTGCGGGCGCGACTCGTCATCGGGCTGCTCGCGCTCGCCGCCCTGGGTTTGCTCGTCGCCGGCGCGGTGACCTATGCCGAGCAGAAGTCGTTCCAGCTGGACCGTGTCGATCAGCAGGCACGTGCCGCGCTTCCCAGCGTGTCCCGCCAGCTCGACCAGAGCGGGGCGAACGTGCCGGGATACAGCCCGGAAGTCGGGGCTTCGATCGGCACGGGCCCGGCGATGACGGCGGTCCCCGGGGAGGACCTCCCGATGCGGCGGTCAACCTTCCTCCCGGCACCTACGGGCAGCGGCGCGATGCGAACGGCGAGGTGCTCGGCAACGTCGTCTTCTCCTACGGGCAGAGCCGCCTCCCGGCGCCCGACATTCCCGCCGACCTGACACCCGGGTCCGTCGTCACCGTCGATTCCACCGCCGGGGGCGGCGTGCGCTATCGCGCTGTCGCGGAGGAGACCGGCGATCAACCCGGGACCACCATCGCCGCCGTTCCGATGACGGAGGTGGATCGCACTCTGGATCGGCTGCTGCGAGTCGAGGCGCTGGTGATCGGAGGAGTGCTCCTCGCCCTGGCCCTGCTCAGCTGGGTGATCGTGCGCGTGGGCCTGCGGCCGCTCGACCGTATCGGCGAGACCGCCGGCGCGATCGCCGCCGGCGACCTGTCGCGTCGTGTCGAGCCGGCCACTCCATCGACCGAGGTCGGTCGCCTCGGCATCGCGCTCAACGCGATGCTCGACCGGTTGGAGCAGGCCTTCGCCGAGCGCGAGGCGAGTGAGAGCCGCCTCCGCCGGTTCCTCGCCGACGCGTCCCATGAGCTGCGCACGCCGCTTGCGTCGATTCGCGGGTACGCCGAGGTGTTCCGCATCGGTGCCGCGCGCGACGAGGCGGACACCGAGAAGGCGATGCGGCGCATCGAGAGCGAGACGGCGCGAATGGGCTTGCTGGTCGAAGACATGCTGACGCTGGCGCGGCTGGACGAGCTCCACGACGCGGTCCGCGAGGAGGTGGACCTCGCCCAGCTCGCCCGCGACGCCGCGTCGGACGCACGCGCGATCGATCCCGGCCGCAACATCGCGGTCGCGGGCGAGGAGCACGCCGTCGTGCTCGGCGACCCGCATCAGCTGCGCCAGGTACTCGCCAACCTGATGCGCAACGCCCTGGTGCACACGCCCGCCGACACGCCGATCGAGGTTTCCGTGGCGCGCAACGACGGGCGCGTGTCACTCGAGGTTCGCGACCACGGCCCCGGGCTGCCGACGACGGATCCCAACGCCCTGTTCGAGCGGTTCTGGCGCGCCGAGAAGGGCAGGTCGCGCGGCCGCGCCGGAGCCGGCCTGGGGCTCGCGATCGTGGCGGGCATCGTCACGGCTCACGACGGGACGGTGACCGCGGAGAACGCACCGGACCGCGGCGCCCGCTTCGTCGTGACTCTGCCGGCGCGCTAGCAGCGGCTAGGGCAGGCGGCCGGTCCAGCGGACCGAAGCGGTCGCCGCACCGAGCAGCAGCAGCGACCCGGCAATGGCAAAGCCGGCGGTGATCTCGCGGTGCTGCTTCTTGGTGCTCAGCTGCGAGCCGAGCGCCTTGTACACGGCCGACAGCTCCTTTTCGTCCTTGGCCGTGAAGGCCCGGCCGTCGGACGCCTCCGCGATGCGGGCCAAGCGTCTCCGGATCAGGCGCGGCGGCAAGGGGCGGACCGAAGCCCGGGTTCGGGACCGTCGCGGCGCGGGTGCCGAGGCTGACCGTGTAGATCGGGATCCTGAGGCGGCGCGCAGTCTCCGCCACCTGGACGGGATCGCGCCCGGCCGTGGTCTTCCCATCCGACAGCAACACGATGGCCGCGGGCGCACGGTGTCCGTTGCGGCGATCCTGCGTGATCGTGTCGACCGCGGTCTGCAGAGCGTCGCCCGTGGCGGTGGCTCCGTCTGCCGCCTGCTGATCGATTACGTCACCGATGGCGTCGTGGCTCTCACTGGGAGCGTGCACGGCGTCGGGCTCGTCGGAATACGTGACCACCCCAACTCGCACCCGGGCGGGAATCTGGCCGAGGAAAGTGCGTGCCGCTGCCTTTGCCGCGGTCAGCCGGTCGGGCTGGACGTCGCCGGCGAGCATCGATCGCGAATGGTCGGTGACGAGCACGATCGAGGCACGCTCCAGCGGGACCGCGACCGTGCGCTGCGGCTTGGCGAGGGCCATCGCGAGCGCGGCGAGCGCGGCAAGCGCGAGCACCGCCGGCACGTGCCTGCGCCACGCCGGCACCGAGGCCACCGCCAGCTTCAGGGCCGGGATCGCAGTGAACCGCACGGCATCTCGCCGCGCGCGCCGACCGGCGATCAGCTGCGCGGTCAGGGCAAGCGGCGCCAGCAGCACCGCCAGCAGCAGCACGGGCTCGGCGAATCTCATCGCAGCCTCCTCCCCAGCTCTCTGAACCAGTCCTCGTGCGGTCGAAAGCACGACGTGCTCGACGCGCAGCCGGCGCAGCTCGCGTGCCACGTCGCTGCGTGCGTCCGCCTCGATGCGTGCAAACGCTTCACGCAGCTCCCGGCGCGAGGTGTCGACCCGCACCTGCTCGCCCGTCTCCGGGTCGACGAGCGTCAGGTGGCCCACCGCCGGGATCTCGGCCTCTCGCGGGTCACGCGGCTCGACGACCAGGACGGAGTGACGCGCACGCAGCGCCGCGAGCGCGCGCGGCCAGCCGCGCTGGTCCCGTAGGTCCGAGATCACCACCACCAGTCCGGGCTGACCGGCGATCTTGCGAAGGTGCAGCAGCGCATCTGCCAGCGCGGTGGGCGCGTGCACGCCGTCAGGCGCAGTCCGCCCGTCGAGCGCTGCGCGAACCGCCGTCATCCCCCGCCTCGACGCGCGCGGCCGATGCACATGCCGCCGGCCGGCGCCGCAGGTCATGAGCGCGACCCGTCCGGCACGGCGCACGGCAAGTCGCGCGACCACGAGCGCAACGCCCTCGGCGACGTCCGACTTCAGGCGGTCTGCCGTACCGAATGCCATGGAGGGCGAGACGTCCAGGAGGATCCATGTGGTGAGGGTGCGCTCCGGCACGTGGACGCGCACATGTGGCTCGCCGGTGCGCGCGGTGGCCGCGGGATCGATGTGGCGGACGTCGTCGCCGGGCACGTACGGGCGCAGCTGGGCCAGCTCGGTGCCTGTCCCGACACCGGCCGCGCGCCGGTCACCGGGCAACACGCCGGCGGTGCGCCGCGCGATCACCAGGTCCATCGCGTCGACCACCTGCTGGGCGATCGTTCCCGGTCCTTGCCGTGCGTCCGGCACGCGTAGCGCCGCGAGACTCATGCGGCGCTCCGCAGGCTCACGTGATCGGACGAAGGCTCGGGGACCGCCTCGAGCACGCGCTCGATGAGGTCGTCGGGTGAAACGTTCTCCGACAACGCGTCATAGGAGAGGACGAGACGGTGCCGCAGGACGTCGGCCGCGAGGTCCCGTACATCAGCCGGGGTGACGTGACCGCGTCCCCGCAGCAGTGCGAGCACACGGGCGGCCTGCACGAGGCCGATCGGGCCGCGCGGGCTCGCTCCGTACTCGATCAGGCTCTCCAGCTCGGGCAGGCCGTACTCCGCCGGGCGCCGTGTGGCATCCGCGAGCGCGACGGTGTACCCGATCACCTCACGGTCCACGAAGACCGAACGTGCGACGACCGCGTACCGCTGGATCTTGTCGAGCGCCAGGCATTCCCGCACATCCGCCGGATCTGCGAGCGAACGCCCGACCACCGCGGCCTCTTCCCCAAGGCTCGGGTAGCCGACCAGGATCTTCATCAGGAACCGGTCCACCTGCGCCTCGGGCAGCGGATAGGTTCCCTCCGCCTCGATCGGGTTCTGCGTGGCCATCACCAGGAAAGGCGCGGGACCGGGTACGTCTGTCCGCCGATCGTCACCTGCTGCTCCTGCATGACCTCGAGGAGGGCGGACTGGACCTTCGCGGGCGCGCGGTTGATCTCGTCGGCCAGCAGGAAGTTCCCGAACACCGGGCCCAGCTCGACGTCGAACGTCCCCGTGCCCGGGCGGTAGATCCGGGTCCCCACCAGGTCGGCGGGCACCAGGTCGGGCGTGAACTGCACGCGGCGGAAGGTCCCGCCGAGGACGTCCGCCATCGTCTTGACGGTGAGCGTCTTGGCGAGGCCCGGGACGCCTTCGAGCAGCACGTGCCCGCCGGCCAGCAGGGCGACCATCAGGCGCTCCAGCATCCCGTCCTGGCCGACGATCACCCGCTTCACCTCGTGCAGCGAGTCCTCGAGTCCGGTGCGGGCCTCCTCGCGGAGCGCGGTTATCTCTTCGTGGGGCATGTCCATGTCGTTCTCCTTTGGTGTCAGAGCTGTCTCAGATGATCCGGCCGAACCAGCGGAGCGACATCGCCACCCCGGCAAGCATCAGGAGCAGTCCGCCGCCGGTGACCGCGGACGTGACCTGGCGCTTTTGCTGCTCGCGGCCCAGCTGCGAGCCGAGCGACTTGTAGATCTCGTTCAGGCGCGTGGCGGTTTGTGCCGTGTAGGCCTTGCCGCCGGACGCTTGCGCGATCTGTGCGAGCGACGCCGGGTCGGGCGGAACGGTGCGTGTTGCCGTTCCACCGCCTGCGCGCGGAACGGTGATCGTTCCCTGGTCGGTGCCCAGGACGACCGTGTAGACGGGCACGTGAAGTCTCGCGGCGGCGCGCGCGGCGGCCACGGGGTCCTGACCGCTCGTGGACTTGCCGTCGGAGATCAGCAGGATCGCGGCCGGCGGCCGGCGGCGGACGCGAGCACCGTCCCGCCGCAGCGCCTCCGTCGCGGTCGCGATCGCCTCGCCCGTGGCCGTCCCCCCGCTCGACTCGCATGTCGGCGATCGCCGCCTTCACGACCTCGCGGTCACGCGTGGGGCTCTGCACGACCCGGGGCGTGCTGTTGAAAGAGAGCAGCCCGACGTTCACGCGGCCGGGGACCTCGTCGACGAACCGCCGTGCCGCACGCTTGACGGCGACGAGGCGAGTCGGCTGGACGTCCGTGGCCGCCATCGACCCGGAGACGTCCGTCGCGAGCATCACCGCTGCGCGCTCGACCGGGACGGCGACGGTGCGCTGCGGCTTCGCGGCGGCGACCACGAGCGCGATGAGAGCAAGAGCAAAGCACCGCCATCGGCGCGTGACGGCGCCACCCCGGGCGGCGCGGCGCGACCGAGGCCTGCAGCGCCGGGTTGGCGAAGGCGGCGGCCGCGGCCCGGCGGCGGCGCTGCTCGACGACGTACAGGACGACCAGCACCGGCAGCACGGCGAGCGCCAGGAGGACGAGCGGCGCGGCGAAGCTCATGGCGTCGTGGCCGGACGGGTGCCGAGGGTCGCGTGGACGGTGACGTTCGACCCGTCGCGCTGGATCTCGACGGCGACCACCGTGCCGGGCCGGTCGTCCGCGATGGCCTGCGTGATGTCTGACGGCGCGGCGACGGATTGGCCGTCGACACGCGTGATCACGTCACCGTTGCGGATGCCGGCATGCGCGGCCGGGCCACCGGACACGGTGCTCTGCACCTGCGCACCGGTCCCACCGGGCCGGAGGAAGGGGAGGTCGTCAGTCCCAGGTAAGGGCCGCTTGATGTCATCGCCCCGGATCAGTGCCGGGACCACCTCGCGCACGGTGTTCGAGGGCACGGCGAACCCGATGCCGACGTTCCCGCCGGCGCCGGCCGTCTCGATCTGCGAGTTGACCCCGATCACGCGCCCGGAGGCGTCGAGCAGGGGACCGCCGGAGTTGCCCGGGTTGATGGGCGCGTCGGTCTGGATCACGGAGTCGATCGAGAAGCCGTTCGGCGCCTGGATCTCGCGGCCGACGCCGGAGACGATGCCCTCCGTGGCCGTGCGGTCCAGCCCGAAGGGGTTCCCGATCGCGATCGCGAGGTCGCCAACCGCGACGTTGCGCGAGTTCGCCAGCCGCAACGACCTGACGCCGGACGGCACCTGCGCGGGATCGATCTCGACCACCGCCAGGTCGCTCGACTCGTCGGTGCCGCGGACGGTCCCCTGGATGGAGCTTCCGTCAGCGCCGAAACGGACCTCCACGCGATCGCTGCTTCCGACCACGTGGGCGTTCGTCACGATGTGGCCCTTGCCGTCGATCGAGGAAGCCGGTGCCGCTGCCGCTGCCCGCCCGGATCGAGACGACTGCGGGGCTGGCGGCGGCGTAGACGGCGCCCGCCCGTGTCTGACCCTTCGGCACGGCGCGGCAGCTGTCTGTGACGTCGGTCGCGACGAGCTGTCGTCTCCTGTTCCCGTCGTGAGCGCGCCCGCACCGAACGCGGCGCCGGCGATGAGGAGGCTCGCCGCAGTGGCGGCGGCAAGGGGCCGGATGCGGCGCCGGCGAGAAGGCTGTGGCTGAGGGTGAGCACCGTCCTCGACGGTCGGCTCGTCCGCGGATGGGCAGCTCGTTGCTTTCCGTCTGGCGGGCCTCGTCCGACTGGCTGCGCCAATCACCTGTCCAAAGCTTGTCGGGGCCGGGCGTCATGCATCGCAATCGAAGCAGCGGTGCCTGAGCGCTCCGTGCGTATTCCCTGAGAGAAGGCTGAGTGCAGGACGCTCCCGGCGCTGCATTCCTTCTCGGCGAACTCTCAGGCTTCTCGTTGGGTCCGCTCAGCGTCGCGGGCGAGCATGGACATCGCACCCAGACCATCGACAAGGAGGAATCAGCGATGTTTCAGAAAGGCCAGAGATTGATCGTGGGGGTTGCCCTGGTGGTTGCCGTAGGCGTCGGCAGCGCGGTGATCGCCAATGCCGCGTCCAGCGGCAGGACGACGACCAGCGACACGACGAACTACGGCGAACGGCGCAACCGGTGCGACCGGGCAGCAGGGCTCGCGCCCTGCGGGACCGGGACAGAACGAGACGGCTTTGACCGGCGAGGCCGCCGACAAGGTCACGGCTGCGGCCAAGGACAAGGTGCCCGGCGGAACCGTGCTGCGGGTCGAGACCGACTCGGGCGGCGCGGCCTACGAGGCGCACGTGCGCAAGTCGGACGGGACCGAGGTCGTGGTGCTGTTCGACAGCGACTTCGAGGTCACCGGCGTCCAGGAGCACAACGGGCGTGGACCCGGTGGTCCGGGTCACCGCGGACCGGGTGGACCCGGCGGCGGTCCCGGCGCCGGCGAGACCCCACTCACAGGCGACAAGGCCGACAAGGTCACCGCGGCGGCGAAGGACAAGGTCCCCGGCGGAACCGTGCTGCGCGTCGAGACCGACTCGGGCAGCGCCGCCTACGAGGCGCACGTGCGCAAGTCGGACGGGACCGAGGTCGTGGTGCTGTTCAACAAGGACCTGCAGGTCACCGGTGTCGAGGACTTCGGCCCTCCCGGCCAGACCCCCTGACCAACTCGCACGATCTCCCATCCTCCGGGAGAGAGGCCCGGTCGTGCAAACGGCCGGGCCTCGCTTCGTCGTGGACGTCACTCGGAAAGCTCTCAGGCTTTTCCGATCCGCACCTCAGCGTCGGGCGCGAGCATCGATCGCGTCACTTCCATCTGCCAATAGGAGGCATCAAGTGGTTCATCGATTTCAAAAGCTGGCTGCGGTCATGGTGGCGGTCTTCGCCATCGCGGTGGGCAGCGCGGTGGTCGCAAATGCGGCTTCCGACAGCACCGCCACGACGACACCTAGCGCCGCGGTACAAACGGCGGCGCCGAGCGCCACCGACGTCGCACCGGTCCAGCAGCCCGGGACCGACCCGGGCACAGGTCGTCCCCCCTGCCACCATCACGGGAGCTCCGGCTCGAACGACTCCGGAAGCAGCGGGAGCAGCTCAGGCAGCTCCAGCTCCTCCGGTCAGATCTGATCAGAACCCGAAGTGAAGCGATGAAGCCCGGCGCGCATGCCGGGCTTCATTCCCTGCTGATCCCCCGGGCTCCGACGCTCGCGCTGGAGGCGCTGGTCCGCGTAATCGCTTGCCTGTTGAAGCTTTCTCATGCGGGCCGCACTCGTATCGTCGGAGCTGTAGTCCTTCGCCGGGTACAGCGCAAGGCGCTCACGGTGACAGCGGGCCGCCGCTTCGAGCTCTTCGAGCAGCCGATCTGCCATCTCAGTAGGTGTGCTCGTCGACCGACTGAAGCCACCGCTCGCGTGCGGCGACCTGGTCCTCCGCCAGTCGCAACGCAGCATCTGCGGTGACCTCGCCAGGCGTGTCTGCCGCTGCTTCGCGCTCGGCACGCAGCCTGCTCCTGAGCGATACCGCGTCCTCCAGGCGCCCTACCGCGGGCCCGCGCTCTCCTTCTGTCGGCGCGGCCAGGTCTCGAAGTGACATCGAGAATCCTTCCTGCCCCTCTATATAGCTCCTGCGCGCGGAGGGACAGAGAGACAAACCCAACGAACACTCGAAAACTGCACTTGCGAAGCTAGCACGTCGCCTGCTCCGAACTCATCAGCCGCTTCTTCGCGCGACTCTGCTCTCCGGGCGGGAGCCTTCGCTTCTGCCCTCGGTTTCGAATCCTGTGCTGTGTCGTCTGCCTTGCGAGCACGGGAACGCTCGGCAACCGCTGTGCGCAACCGGTCTACCGCGCGATCGCGCTCACCATCATCGCCGGATGCCGCGTGTTTGCTTGCCATGGAGCTTCCCTCCCGCCCCTCTTATCTAGAAGCTGCGCGCGGAAGGAAAGAGAGACAGACCTAGCGAGCGACCGACAACGTGCTGGTCAACGCTACCACTCAAGTGTTGCCTGCATGGCGAGCCGTCCGCGAGCTGCTGGGTCGATCCGTCGATGTACGTGAAGATCACGGTGGTCGTCCATTCCCCGCTCGGCGGGCACACCGGCGGCGTGCGGAAGTACACCCGGCGCTTCTTGCCCCGGCCTTTCACGTGGGGCTTGATCGTCGCTCGCAGCTCGAGGAGCGACAGACCTGACGGCAGGTCGAGGTTGACCGTGACGACCCGTCCCTTGATGTCATCGCGGTAGACCGCCAGGGTCCGGCCTTCCACGCGCACCAGCACGATGATCTGTCGCGGCGCGTTGAGGAAGGTGACCTGGGTTCGATCGGGCGGAGTGACACCGGTCGTGAGCCGGCTCGTGGCAAAGCCGAGGCGTGAAGCCTTCGGGCATGCACGGGCGCCTTGTATGCGCACGTCGGTGTCCGAAGCCCTGCATTGCCGCAGAGCACGCGTGTCGATCTTCGTCCCCGGATGGAAGTGGAACTGGATCCTCGTGATGCGCTTGGGCTTGGCCCCCGGCTCACCGGGATCGCTCCAGGTCATGAAAGTCTCGATGCCACCCGAGGCCGCCGGCTTGGTTGGCAGATACGAGAGTTCGAACGTCGAGCTGAACTGTGGGCTTGCGTGCGCCACCCCTACCGCAGCAAGCCCTGCACAGAGGATCAGCAGCCCGGCGCGTCTGACGGTCAGGCCGCTTCCACGCGTGCGGCGACGTGCTTGTGGTGCGGCGTGCCCGCGAGCCAGTCGCGGTCCTCGGAGGCGGTCAGCTCGTTCGGCGCGCACGCCGTGGACGACGCTCGGCTCCGTCGGCCTCGCCGGGATAGGAAGTGCCCGAGGCCGTTCGGCAGCGAGACGTACCCCGGCTGCAGCGTGTCGGTGACCTCGACGACGGTCTCGACGCTGCCGCGCTTCGTCGTCAGCCGCGCGCGGCCGCCGTCGGCGAATGCCGAGCCGCTCGGCGTCGCCGGGATGCATGCGCAGCGCGCCGTCCGCGGTCGCTCTTGCGCCACGCGGGATCGCGGATAGATCGTGTTCGCGGTGTGCGACGCGCCGCTCGCCGGCCGACAGCACGAACGGGAAGTCGGCGTCGCGCGCTCTCGGAGCTCGTCGCGCGAGGCGCCGCCAGCTCGTCGACGCAGCTCCGGGATCGAGAGCGTGACTCAGCGGTCGGGGTAGGCGAGCCGCTGCCACGTCTCGTCGTAGTCGTCCACGGTGAAGACGAGCCCCGACTCGCGCGCCAGGATCGCGCTCGAACAGCGCCTCGCCGAGCTCGCAGCCCCTCGCCCTCGAAGCCGGCGCGCCGCACCGAGTCGGGCATCATCTGCGCGAGGCCGTGGGCCTGCAGCCACAGGAAGGCGGCGCTCGCGGCGCCGTCGGGCAGCGTCGCGGCCGAGCGTCTCGTAGCACGATCACCGGCAGCAGCGGCCGCAGCTCGGGCTGCTCGCCGACGAGCCCGAACAGCACGCCCGCGAACTCGCTCGCGGGCGCGCTCGGCGGCGGCGCGCAGGCGCGTCGAGGTCGACGCCGTCGAGCGCGCCGGACGCCGCGCACGAGCCGGGCAGTGGATCTCCGGCTCGGGCAGCAGGTCGTCCGGGCGGCGGATCCAGGACCGGCCGGCGCAGCTGGAACGCGTTGCTCGGGGAACTCGAGGCAGAAGAAGCTCGCCTCCCACTTCTCGAACTGCGACGGCGACGGGCAGGACGTAGTCGGCCAGCCGCGCGGTCTCGGTCATCGCGACGTCGAACACGACGAGCAGGTCGAGCCGCTCGAGCGCCTCGCGCATCCGCGGCGAGTCGGCGAGCGAGTGCGCCGGGTTCGAGCTCTCGACGATCATCGCGCGCAGGCGGCCGCGGGTCGTCGGTGAGGATCTCGTCGGCGATCGCGTTGCCCGGCAGTCAGGCCCGATGATGATCCGCTCGCCGGTGACCGGCGTCTCGCGTGTCGCGCGCGGAAGTCGCCGCCGAGCCTGGCGATGCCGGTGTGGATGTTCATCGCGCCCGCGCGTTGCCGAAGTTGCCGGTCAGCAGGAAGAGCAGCTTCTCGAGGTAGGAGTTGAGCGTCGAGTGCGGCGCCTGCTGGATGCCGAGGTCCTCGAGGATCGAGACGCTCGCCGGCCTGCGCGATCCGGCGCGCGACCGCGCGCACGAGCTCCTCGTCGACGCCGCCGCGCCGGCAGTACTCGGCGATCGGGCACGTCGCGCGAGCTCGGCGAACAGCGCGCTCGCCGTCGCGCGCGTGCGCGGCCAGGAACTCGTCGTCGAGCAGGTCCTCCTGCGACGAGCACGCCGAGCAGCGCGGCGAGGCAGAACGCGTCCGTGCCCGGGCCGCACCTGCAGATGGAAGTCGGCCAGCTGCGCGGTCTTCGTGCGGCGCGGATCGATCACGATCAGCGCGCGGCCCGGATCCTTGGCGATCTCCTTCAGGACGACGCGCGAGCGCGGGAAGCCGTGCGACTCCCACGGGTTCTTGCCGACGAAGATCGCGACCTCGGCGTGCTCGAAGTCCGGCGTCGTGTGGCAGCGCGGGCGGCCGAACAGCTGCCCGTCGACCCAGAACTCGCCGGTCTTCTCCTGCGCGAGCGCGTTCGACATGTAGCGCACGCCGAACGCGGCGCGCGTCGCCGACCGCGTACGCGCCGCCGAGGTGGTTGCGCCTGCCCGCCGCCGCCGTAGTAGAAGATCGACTCGCCGCCGTGCTCGTCGCGGATCGCGCCCAGGCGCTCGGCGATCTCGCGGATCGCGGTGTCCCAGTCGATCGGCTCGAACGTGCCGTCCGGCCGCGCGCCGCAGCGGCGCCGTCAGCCGGTCGCGGCCGTTCTGGTAGTGGTCGAGACGCTGCGCCTTCTCGCACGCGTAGCCGTGCGAGCGCGGGTTCAGCCTTGTCGCCGCGGATGCTCGCGATCCGCCGGTCCGTCGACCTTGACCTCGATTCCGCAGTTGAGGCTGCAGAGGATGCAGGCGGTCTGCTGCCACTCCGAGGTAACGGCCTGCTCGGCGACCATGGTCACAGCCGGGACCGTACACTATGATGATCGTCATAGCAAGAGGAGAGACCTTAACGAGGGGCGAGCTTGACCGAGAAGGACAGCAAGAGGCGGATGATCGAAAGCGCGGCGCTGCTGTTTCGCGAACAGGGCTACAGCGGCACGGGGTTTCGCGACGTGATCGAGCACAGCGGGGCGCCGCGGGGATCGATCTACCACCACTTTCCCGGCGGGAAGTCCGAGCTGGCGGCCGAGACGATGCGCTATGCGGGCGACGTCGTGGAGGCGCGGGTGGCGCGCGCCGCTCGCGACGGGAACCCGGCAACCGCGCTGCATGCCTACCTGGACTGGTGGCAGCACACGCTCGTCAGCACGGATTTCCGCGCGGGCTGTCCCGTGGTTGCGGTCGCGGTCGAGACCCACGACGAGAGCGCGGTCGTCGCGGCGGCCGCCGAGGTGTTCGGCCGGTGGGAGCGGACGTTCGCGGCGATGCTCCGCGATGCGGGTGTCCCCCGCGCCCGCGCGGCGCGGCTCGCGACACTCACGGTCGCCGCGATCGAGGGCGCCGTCGTGCTCTGCCGGGCGGAGCGCACAACGCAGCCGCTGCGCGACGTCGGCCGCGAGCTCGAGGCGGCGATCGCGGCTGCCCGCGATCGCTAGCCGGTTCGAGCGAGGATGTGTACCCTTCGGCGCCGTGGCCGCCGGACCCACACCAGACGCGATCATGCAGCTCGGCTCGGGCTTCTGGGGGTCGAAGACCCTGCTGAGCGCGGTCGAGCTCGGACTGTTCACGGAGCTCGCGAGCGCAGGGCCGCTCGACGCGGACGCGCTGCGCGAGCGCCTGGACCTTCACCCGCGGAGCGCACGCGACTTCTTCGACGCGCTCGTCGCGCTGGGGATGCTCGAGCGCGAAGCCGGCGCTCTACCGAAACACGGCCGAAACGGACCTCTTTCTGGACCGAGCCAAGCCCAGCTACATGGGCGGCCTGCTCGAGATGCTGAACGCCCGGTTGTTCGGGTTCTGGAACTCGCTCACGGAGGGCCTTCACACCGGCGCGCCGCAGAACGAGGCGAAGACCGGCGGGGGGAACCTCTTCGAGGCGATCTACTCGGACCCGCAGCTGCTGCGCGGGATTCGCAAGGGCGATGACCGCGAGCAGCTTCGGGCCGGCAATGGCGATCGCAGCGACATTCCCCTGGGACCGCTACAAGACCGTGATCGACATCGGCTGCGCGGAGGGCTGCGTCCCGGTCCAGGTGGCGCTCGCGCACGCGCACATGAGCGGCGGCGGCTTCGACCTGCCGCCGGTCGAGCCGCTCTTCGACGAGTACGTGGCGGCCGCGGGGCTGAGCGATCGGCTGGCCTTCCAGCAGGGCGACTTCTTTGCCGACGACCTGCCGCATGCAGATGTCCTGGTGATGGGCAGGATCCTCCACGACTGGGATCTCGCCGAGAAGCGGCGGCTGCTCGAGAAGGCTTTCGCGGCGCTGCCCGACGGCGGCGCTCTGATCGTCTACGAGTCGATCATCGACGACGACCGGCGCGAGAACGCGTTCGGCTTGCTGATGAGCCTCAACATGCTGATCGAGACGCCGGGCGGCTTCGACTTCACGGGCCCGGACTGCCAAGGTTGGATGGCCGACGCCGGCTTCCGCGAGACCTACGTCGAGCACCTCATCGGCCCCACCTCGATGGTGGTCGGGACCAAGTAACGCTCGGCGCGCGTGGCACTCGCCCCCGGCAGCCATAAGCTCGGGCCGGACAGCGCCTCGCTCCAGGTCAAGACCTACCGCGAGGGCATGGCCGCAAAGGTGGGCCACGATCTCGTGATCGACGTCACGCGCTGGGAAGCCACAGTCGACATCGCCGGCGACGCGGCGAGCGCGACGGTCGAGCTGAGCGCCGACTCGCGCTCGCTGGAGGTGCGTGAGGGCTTGGGCGGAATCAAGCCGCTCACGGACAAGGAGCGCGGCGAGATCCGCGACAACATCGACGACAAGGTCCTGCTCGAGCAGCCGATCTCCTTCCGCTCCAGCGCCGTGCGGCTTGATCACGGGGACGGGCGCCTCGCCGTCGAGGGCGATCTCACGATGGCCGGGAGCACGCGCCCGGTCAGCGCGCAGCTGGACATTGGCGCCGACGGCCATGTCGGCGGCACGGTTCGCCTGCTCCAGAGCGACTGGGGGATCAGGCCCTATCGCGGGCTGATGGGCGCGCTGAAGGTCCGGGACGAACTCGAGATCGTGATCGACGCGCGCCTGCCTACCGAGCCGCGATGAATGCGCGCATCGCGCGCTTCCCGCCGCCAACGAGCGGTTCGCCGTGAGCGAACAGCAGCGAGTCGAACTGGAGCTCGAGCAGGTCTCGAAGCGAGTCGCGCAGGCCCGCCTTGACGCCTCCTGGATCGTCGCCCATCAAGAAGTCGGGGACGAATGTGAGCGAGCCGTCGCCAGGCCGGGTCAGCGCATCGGCGAGGGCGATTGCGCCGTCGCCGATCGCGATGTGGAGGGCGGTCTCGTCCGGGCAGATCGCGTCGACCTCCACGGCGGTGATGCCCCGCGCGAGCTCTTCGCCGAACGCAAAGCCCTCGACGTCCGGGCCGCCCTCGAACTCGTGCAGTCCAGGCTCGCTGCAGCGCACGATGCATCCGAATGCCTCGACGAAGCGGTCGCTTTGACGGTAGTGGTGGCGGTTGGTGAGGACGATCTGCTGAGGCGGACGGTGCTCGAACCAGTCGAGCCCTTCTCGGGGAACGAGGGGATCGATCAGCACCTGCGCTTCCTCCACGTAGTACGAGCTCACGGGCTGCCGGATGCGCGGGTGGATTGCAGTCCAATGATGGATACCCGGCAGAATCTCGTGCATCGGCGGGCGCACGATCAGCTCCCGCAGCAGGGGTCGCACGTATCGCGGCCAGCCATGTAACCCGACCTCTTTGGCCACTGAGAGGCCGAGTCGCGGGAGGTCAAGCGGGTTCATCTCCGACGACGGCCCCCTTATTGCGACTGGTGAGTGCGCTGCGGCGCCCGCGGGCGCCGGCGGGACGCGGGCGGTCGCCGACCGATCCGCGCAAGTGCGTCCAACTCGCTCTGGAAGCCGTCGACCATCGTCTCGGGGTCGGGCACCAGGCCGGCGTCGGCCATCACGCCGACGGTCACCTGCCCGTTGTAGCTGAAGATGCTGACGCTCATCGAGACGCTGCCCGACATCGGCGCCCAGACCGCGACCGCGCTGACCGGGGAGCCGGCCAGGTAGACGGGCTCGCGCGGTCCCGGCACGTTGGTGATCACAGCGGTGCCCTTCGCCGAGAATACGTCGATCATCGCCGACTCGACCTGGGCCAGGGTCAGCCCCATCAGCTCGAGCATGCCGTAAGCGATCGCGCCCTCGGGCGAGCCCTTGATCTCGTCCATGTGCCGCTTCACCTGCCGCAGGCGCGAGGCCGCCGTCCTGGCGCCCACCGGCAGCGACAGGAACACGAGGCCGAACTTGTTGCCGAGGTCGGCCGGCAGCGGGCGGTCGAGCGGTCGCAGGTTGAACGGCACGAAGGCGCGGATCTCCTCGACGAGGGAGTTGCGCTGCCGCAGGTACCGACGCAGGACGCCGGTCATCGCGGCCACGAGGACGTCGTTGACGGTCGCGCTGTTGGCGTGCGCGATGCTCTTCACTTCATCGAGCGAGAGGGGCTCCGACCAGGCGACGCGACGTGCGACGCCGAGCTCCCCCTTCAGGGCGGTCTTGGAGTCGGAGGGCGTCAGCAGGACATGCGCCAGCGCCTTCGAGTCCGCTTGCGCGAGGCTCGCCAGGTGACTGAGCTCGGCCGCTGGGTGAACGACCATCTCGAACCCCTCGTGGGCGAGCGTACCGACTGCGGAACGTCCGGCATGAAGCGCGCCCGCGGCCGGGCGGGTCACAACGGACCTCAGCCGGCGTCGGCCGGGCGCCGCCACGGGAGCGGACGGCGCGATCCCCGCATCCGGATCGGAGTCGGTGAGCGACAGCAGCACGCGCGCCAGCGCGATCCCATCGGCGATGCAGTGGTGCATGCGTGCGTAGAGAGCGCATCCCTCGCCGTAGCCGTCGATCAGGTAGAAGTGCCAGAGCGGCTTCGCGCGATCGAGCGGCTCGGCCATCAGGGCGCCGACCAACTCCTGCAGGGCGGCGCGGTCGCCGGGCGCCGGCAGGGCGACGTGGTGCAGGTGCAGCTCGATGTCGAAGTGCGGGTCGTCCTCCCAGAAGGCGCCTCCGCGCAAACCGCCGCTCTCGACCGCGCGCTTGCGGAAGCGCGGGTACCGGTTGACGAGCCGCTCGTTCAGGACTTCCTTGACGCGCGGCCAGTCGATCCGCGCGTCGAAGAGCAGGACCCCGTTGATGACCATCAGGTTCGTCGGGCGGTCCATGCGCAGCCAGGCCGCGTCGGCGCTCGGCATCCTCGCTCGCGGTGCCATCGGCTGGATTGTCGCGGCCGGCCGGCCGCCGCGCAAAGGGGGCGAACTACGGATACTGGTCGCGCGTCCCACGGGACTTAGAGCCCCACGCGTTCGCAGCGGGTCGCGGGCGCCCCGGATAACTCCGCACACCGGACCCGTAGGTCCACCGGATGGCGAGGGAACGCGGCCGCGCCAGAGTCCAATCGACCGCAGATGGCCGAAACCCGTTTCAAGAACGCTGACGCTTCATGGCGATGAGGTTTGCTATCGCTGCGCGGGCGACACAGGTCCCGTGGTGGTGCTGCTACACGGGATCGCCGGGACTTCGGCGACTTGGGACCGGGTTCTCCCCGGACTCGGCGAGCGCCACACCGTGATTGCGCCGGACCTGCTCGGGCACGGCCAATCCGGGAAGGTGGGAGGCGACTACTCGCTCGGCGCTTACGCGACCGGAGTGCGGGATCTGCTCTTCGCGCTGGGGCACAGCCGCGCAACCGTCGTCGGGCACTCGCTCGGCGGCGGCGTCGCGATGCAGTTCGGCTACCAGTTCCCCGAGATGCTCGAGCGGCTCGCGCTCGTGTCGAGCGGCGGGCTGGGCCGCGAACTCCACATCATGCTGCGCTCGGCGGCGCTGCCCGGCGCGGAATATGTCCTGCCGCTGCTGTTCAAGACCGGGCTGCCCAGCGCCGGCACCAAGATCGCCGGCCTCATCAACCGCCTCGGCTTTCGCGGCGGGCCGGACCTCGAGGAGATCGGGCGAAGCTTCGCCTCACTCGGCGACACGGACGCACGCCAAGCCTTCATCCACACCGTGCGGGGGCTGATCGACCCGGGCGGCCAGCGCGTGGACGCAAGCGGCCGCCTTTACCTCGCGACCGAGACCCCGATCCTGATCGTCTGGGGCGCGCACGACACGCTCATCCCGATCGAGCACGGGCAGGCAGCCCATCGCCGGGCACCGCGAAGCAAGCTGGTGATATTCGAGCAGGCCGGCCACTTCCCCCACGTGACCGAACCGCAGCGGTTTGTCGAGGTCCTGGAGCGCTTCATTGCCGAGACCGAGCCGGCGGACCTCGACGCGGAACGGCTCCGGCGGCTGCTCGTGGGCGAGGGCGAGGACGTGCAGACCCTGAGGCCCGCGCGTCGCGCCGGCTGACCGGTGCCGGCCGGCTCCCCCGGTCCAGGCTCAGGGTGGCCCGAGACTTGCGGCTGCCGGGTCTTGCGCGGACCCGGCGTCGCGCCGTGCGGGGCCTGAGGCTGTAGCCGCGCGCACGTAGAGGAGCACCGCGGCCGGCACCACCGCGATCGCGACCATCGCGAGAAACCAGAGCCGCCCGGCATCGGTTCCCTCGCCGAGCGAGTGCCCGAGCGCCCAGCACCCACGCCAGCACGGTCATGAGAGTGCAGGCTGCGCCAGCGCTTCTGGCCGATCCATTTGCGCGCGTAGTAGGAGAGGCCGAGGGCGGCCGTCGCCCAGCCGGCGACGATGCCGCTGGTCGTCCAGCCGTCTTGTAGCTGCTCGCGAACGGCACGGTGACGTCGGCGAGGCTCGGGTGCAGATACGCGTCGCCGAGCAGCGCCAGCGCGTGGACCGCGATCGCCACGATGGTCGCCAGCGCGATCGCCTCGTGGGCTGCACGCATGTCCAGCCTGCGGCCGTGCAGCATGCGGCCGCTCATCAGCAGCCCGACGCACACCGCGAGACTCGATAGGAGGAGCGCGGCGGTCCCGGCGGCGCGGCTCGTGATCCAGAACAGGTGTGGGGAAGGATCGGTCACGACGCGTCCACCCCGTCGGGCGCGAAGACCTGGTAGTCGCCGTCATCGAAGACGAGCACGCCGCCGTGCGGCAGCCAGCGCGATCCCCCTTCGACGCCGCTCAGCACCGCCGCCTTGGCCAGCATTTCCGCCTCGAGCGCCGTGGGGGCAAGCGCGGTCGCCTGGATGATGCCCGTGAACGCCGGCCGTCCCGTGGCGGGGTCGAGGAGGTGATGCGCGGCGTGGCCGTCTGCGCCGAGCCAGCTGCGCCGGCCGATTCCGCTCGTGGCCACGCCGCCCGCGGCCATCTCGAACTCGTGCAGTGCGCCCCGGCCAAGCGGATCGTCCACCCGGACAGGCCGGGGGCGGGCAGCCTGCCCGCCGATGCGGATGTCGCCGCCGCAGTCGATCGCGTAAGCGTCGTAGTCCTTCCGTCGCTCACCGAGGATGTCGGCAATGAGCCCCTTCGCCACCCCGCCGCTGTCCAGCTTCACACCCGGAGGGCGGGTGACGATCCGGTTGCGGGGATCGACTTCGACAGTGCGCCAGCGCGCTCGCGGGTCGGGCCGGGCGGGCTGTCTCGCGTGCGCCGAGCGCAGACGGACCTCGTCCGCGAAGGTTCCGCTCAAGTCACCGCGGTAGCCGGCGGCCTCGATCTCATCCACCAGGGTCGGATCGACCAACCCGCCGGTCCGCGCTGCAGCAGCGACGGCGGCCTCTGCGAACCGGCAGACGATCCCGCTGACCCGGACCTGTGGCTCGGGACTCGCATTGAGCCGCGACAGCTCGCTGTTCGGATCGAAGCGCGTCAACCGCCGGTGCCACAGCTCGAGCGTCTGCCTGATCACCTGCCAGCGCATCGTCGGCCCCCGGCTGCCGCGTCAATGAAGCCGACACGTGGCTGCCGAAGCAGGGGAACACGATGCGTGCCTCGGTGAGCGTTCCGGTCGTCATGACTGCTGCGTTGTGACCGACCCGAGCGGCGCGGATGGAGCCGCGGGGGTCGAATCGGGATACGCGTAGGTGTCGGAGTCGTCCGAGTACGAGTCGTCAGAAGATGAGTTGTCCGAGGTCGAGCTGTCAGAAGACGAGCTGGAGACGGCGGCGGCCGGCTGCGCCGTGCTCGCCTTGCTGAGGGCCGGATCGTGGCCGGAGACCAGCTGGAAGAAGATCGCCGCCCAGACGATCGCGAACGTCGCAAGGGCTCCGGCGATGGTCGACCGGCGGATCCGCGACACGCGCTGCCGTCGTTCCGCCTGCCTCGACTTCGTCGCCTCGGGTGTGGAACCTGGGGTCATGACGACCAAGTCTGGGCGCGCCGCCTGTGAGCAGCCCGAGCCGACGCTGAGAGTTTTGCGAGAGGCGGCCGGTCAGTCGCCGGCGCTGCTACCGGCGTGTTGAGGCAACGCGTCGAGCACGGCCCTGATCTCGTCCACGGTCTGGAAATCGAGTCCCAGCCGGTGAACGTGACGATGGCGGATCACGCCGTCCTCGTCGATGACGATGACGGCTCGCCGGGTACCGACCAGCGGTGCAGTCACCCCGTACGCCTTCGCCACCGACTTGTCCGTGTCTGCAAGCAGCGGCACCGGGATCGAGTGCTTGTCGTGGAACTCCTGGTGGGACTCGAGGTCCTGCGAGGAGATCCCGATCACCGTCGCGGCCAAGTCGTGCATGTCGTCGACCCGCTCCGCGTAGGAGCAGAACTGCTTTGTGCAGACCGGCGTGTTGTCGCCCGGATAGAAGAGCAGGACGACGCGCTCTCCGAGGTGCTCGCTAAGCCTGAACGGCCCGTCGGTGCCCTCGAGCTGGAAGTCCGGTGCACGCTGGCCCACTCTTGCGGATGGCATCGGCCGACTCTACCAACGTCCTTTACTCGCGCAGGTTGCGGTTCCACTCCATCCAGCCGACGCCCACGCGGCCGTCGGCAGCGCGCAACCGGCACCACGCACGCGGGAAGTGCGCGACGTGGCCGTCGTCGTCGGCGAGCAGCAGGGGCCCGTGGCCCAGGGGCTCGGCCTCGACGTCCAAACCGCCGGGATGGAGGAGCAGGCGTGCATGGCGCGGCAGGCCGTCATCGCCGATCGTCTCGGTCGCCGTCACGGTCTCCATCTCGACGACGTCCGCGCCGGGGGCCTGGACGTAGCCGACACCGATGGGCGGAGCGCCGGGCAAGCGCAGGTCGACGGCGTGCATGCGCGTGCCGTCGTCGAGTTGTCCCGCGGACCAGACCCAGTCCATGCTCCACCAGTCGCGCACTCCCCAGGAGTGGTCGCGCTGACCAACCGCGTCGAGCGTGAACGACTCGTCGCCCACCGTCACGGTCCCCCGCACCCGGCACGGGATCTCATAGCGCGTGGCCAGCCGGTACTGGTACGGAACGCCGTCCGTCTCCCACACGAGGTCGAGCCCCACGTCGACCGGACGGCCGCGCTCGCCGCGCAGGATCGCCGACGGATCGTCATACGCCTCGCCGGTGGCGTTGAGCGTGACCCGGTAGCGCTCGAGCTCCGCTTTCGGGGTACTGGTTGGCGTCGATGCGCTCAGTCTTCAGCGCGAGACCGTCGCCGAGCGCAGGCGCGTGGAAGTCGACCACCGCCACCGTCGGGCGATCCGGTCCGCAGACGAGCGCGGTGTACCAGGTGCGCTGCATGTTGGGGTATGCCCCGAGCCGCACGTAGAGGCCGACGTTCTGGTCGGGGTCGGCGACGTCGAAGTACCAGCTCTCGTTCCAGAGCCGCTCGTCGCCCGGCGAGTGCGAATGCTCGTCAGTCGCCGCTGGGCGCAGCGCCGGCTCGGAGCCCGGCTCCGGGAGCACCGCGAGCGCGTCGAGGTCGAGCACCTGTTCCGCGTGTCGCTCGAGCACGGCCATGAACATGTCGTCGCCGCGGTCGGTTCGCACGACCAGCATCGGCGAGATGATCGCCATCAGCACGCCGAAGAAGGACTGGTGGCGCAGCCCCGCGCGGCACTCCTCGAGGCTGGGAGCGCGCTCGCCGAGCGCAGCGTGGTAGGCGAGCAGCAGCTCCTCCCCCCACGCGCGGCGGTTCTCGACCGTCAGGGCGCAGCCCAGGAAGTACGCGAGATCGGTGAGGGCCGGGCCCCACGTGACGGTCTGCCAGTCGACGGCTGTGAGCGGCCGCGCGCTGCCCGCTTCGCCGAACAGGAGGTTGTCCAGCCGGTAGTCGCCGTGCACGAGGCCCTGCGGGCCGGCCTCGCCGATCGCCGCCCAGCCGTCGAAGCTCGCCACGAACCGTCTGCAGACCTCCTGGTGCTCCGGCCGGACGCGCTCGGAATAACGATCGAGGAAGCCGTCGAGCAGCTGCTTCATCAGGCCCTGGGTGATCGGCGACGCTTGGTTGAGCCAGTCGGTGCTCGCGAGCGCGTCGTTGCCGAGCACCGGGCGATGGAGATCGGCGAGCGCGGCGATCGCGGTATCCGCATCGGCGCGCGTCGCACCGGTGATCTCGTCGCCCTGACGCGCCGGCCCCGCGTCCCCGAGCAACAGGCAGAACGTGTCGTCGTCGGGGTGAAAGGCGGCGGCGTAGCACGGGGCGAGCGGACCGCCGATCAGCGGGGCCACCTCGGCGTAAAAGCGCACCTCGCGCTGATAGAGGCCGAGCGCGGCACCCGTGCCGCGGCTCGTCTCATCGGATGAAACGACCTTGAGGACGACGCTGTCGGGGGCGCCGGGTGACGGGCCGGCATAGGTGAGGGTGACCCGGTAGCTGTCGCTCATCTGCCCGGTGCCGATCTGCGTAACGTCGAACGACTCCACCGGCGCACCGCCGAGCGCCTCGGAGAGCCAAGCAGCCGACAGATCGGCGGGCGAGCGGACGTTCGTGGAGACCGAACCCATCGGCGTCAGATTACGTTGCAGCGCGCTTCAGCCACACCCTCAGCGTGCCCGCCTGGGTAAAGCCCGCCGCCAGCGCCGCTTGTAGCTGGTCGCCTTGCTCGTATCCAACGAGCGGCAGCGGCGGGAAGACACGTGCGATCGCGGGCGCAATCCCAGCCCACGCCTCGTCGGCGGCGATCGTCGTCGTGAAGACATTGCTGACGCCGACCACCGGTCCGGTGCGGTTGGCGATCGCACCGGCGCCGACACCACCGGCCTCGCGTGCGACGAGGAAACGCACCGTGGGATCGTGCAGGAGATCGTGCCGGAGAGTGCTCGACAGGCCCGCAGCGTCTGTCCACTCATCGAAGCCGGCATCGGTCTCGACTACGGACCAGGCGCGCGCCGGGCTGGGCAACGACGCAGAGTCACGGTAGATCCACTGCGCCCTGAAGAGCTCGTCGAAACCCATCGGCGCGAGGTCGAGCGTGTCGAAGCTGTCCTTCACCGCACATCCCGGCCCGTCCTGCACCGATCCCAGCACCTCCCCGGCGACGAGGTCCGGGGTAAGCGTCACGGCATCCGGATACAGCTCTGGGGAACGCCGCAACGCGACCCAGAGTGCGGGGTCCATCCGGGTCGGGATGCCATGCGAGCGGCAAACCAGGTCGCACCAGCGGGCGTTGTTGTCGGCCGCGTGGCGCACGCGATCGTCCACAGGCCGATCCTCAGCGGTCGGAGGGTTCCGTGGCGGGCGAATCGAGTTCGGCAACGAGCTCGTCCAGCTTCAGCTCGCGCAGCTTCCCCGAGACCGCGTCGAGCTCCCCCTTGCAGTACTCGATCAGCTCCTTCGCCTCACTGCAAAGTTGCAGCGTCTCGCGCAGCTCGGCCTCGCCGGAGTCGAGCCGCGCGATGATCGTCTCGAGCCGGCCAACGGCGGCTTCGTAGCTCTCCGGCTTTTCACTCATCGGGGTCCTCGTCTTCCGGACGCGCCCGGACAGAGCCGTCGCCGAATCGGATCACGACGCGATCCCGCGCGCGCGTCGCGGCCGCCGATGCGAGCGGATCACCGTCCTCGCCGGTGACGAGTGCGTAGCCGCGTTCGAGTGTACGGTCGGGGTCGTGAGCGCGCTCCGCGACAGACAGCGCGTCGAGTCGCCGCCACTCCTTCCGCAGTGTCGCGTCGAAGGCCTCGTGCTTGCGGCTCAGAACCAGTGCGTGAGTTGAAGCAAGCGATGTGCGGGTGGACACACCGCGCGTGGCTGCTGCCCGGATCTCGCGGAGCATCTGGTGCAGCCGCTTGCGCTCGAGCCGCAGACTCCGCTCAGGCTGGCGGGCGAGCTCACTCAACCGGCGCCCTCGCGAGGCGATCGCCCTCGAAGCGGATCGCGCGCCCACGTTCGCGAAAGCGCGCAACTCCGCGCGCGCGTCATTGACATCCACGGGGACGAGCGCGTCGGCCGCGTGGGTCGGAGTCGAGCAGCAGACCGCGGCCACGTCATCGATCAGCGTGCGATCGGACTCGTGGCCGACGGCGCTGATCACCGGCAGCCGCAGCAGGGCGACCGTCCGGCAGAGCCCCTCGTCGCAGAACGCCCACAGGTCGGTGAGGCTGCCGCCGCCTCGGCACACGACGGCGACATCGACTTCGGGCACCGCCGCGAGGTCGCGTAGCGCGGCGGTGATCGCCGGCGCCGCCCGCCGATCCTGCACGGGAGCGTCGGCCCACACGATCGTCCCGCGCCATCCGCGGCGCTCCAGCCCCGCGAGCAGGTCAGCGCACGCCGCGCTGTTGCGCGCGGTCACGACGCCGATGGTCCTCGGGAGGGCGGGGCGAGCGAGCGCCTTCTGTGGTGCGAAGAGGCCGTCGGCTTCGAGCTGTTTGCGCAGCGCCGCAAGTCGCGCCAGCAGGTCTCCCTCCCCTGCCAGCCGCAGATAGTTGACGCGGAAGCTGAAGGACGGCGAAGCCGTGGCGGTGCCCGGGTAAAAATCCGGGCCCCCGGCGACGACGACCTCGGCGCCGTCGCGCAGCGCGCCGTCGGGAAGCGCGAGCTTCTCGAGATCCGACGCCCAGATCGAGCAGGCGACCGCGCCGTCGCCGTCGCGCAGCTCGAAGTACGCATTCGCCCGCGCCTGCCTGAGGTTGCTGACCTCCCCGATCAGCAAGACGCGCGGGCGCTCGCGTAGGAAGTCACGAAAGCCGGCCGCCCAGCGCCCGACCGGGAACGGGCCGGGGAGACCCGGGTCGGCGGGGAACAGCCTGTCGGCGGGAAGCGGGGACTCCGAGTGCACGGGCCAAGGCTACCCAGCAGCCGGGCGGGCCCGTCAGAAGGCGCGTCGGTCAGACGCGTCGATCGAGCATGTACGGGACGAGCGCCCGCACGAAGTCCCGGTCGGGGCCGGCTAGCGCCGGCTCGAAGGCCGCCTCGAAGGCATCGAGCGCGGCACCGGCGATGCCCCGAGCGTACTCAGCTGCAAACTCGATGCTCCCGTAGGCGTCCAGCAGGCCCCGGACTTCCGACACCATCGCCGGGGTGCGCTCGCGCCCGCTCGAGGCCCAGGTAGCGGTCGAGCATTTCCCGATCGCGGCCGTGCGCGTTGCGCAGCAGGTGGATCAACGGCAGCGTCCGTTTGCCCTCGTAGAGATCGCCGTCGATCTCCTTGCCGTACTCGCGCTCGGTGCCGAGCAGGTTCAGCAGATCGTCCTGGATCTGGAACGCGGCGCCGAGGTAGAAGCCGAATCGCACCATCGGCCGCAGGTCGGCGTCACCGCGAGATCCGATCAGCGCGCCGACCCGCAGGGGGTGCACGGTCGTGTACCAGCAGGTCTTGTGCATGATCAGGTCGAGGTAGTCCTCCGGCTCGAGGTCCTCCACGTGGTCCCGGCGCCAGCCGAGCTCGGTGGCCTGGCCCTCGAGCGTGCGCAGCGCCATGGCGTCGAACTCGGACAGGAGGCGCTCGGCGAGCTCGCCGTCCATGCAGGCTGCGTGGCGCCGCAGAACCTGGTTGGACAGCACGGCGAGCGCATCGCCGGCGTTCAGCGCGAGTCCCAGCCCGTACTCGGCGGTGAGCGTCGGGCGCCCGCGGCGACGTTCGCTGCCGTCGACGATGTCGTCGTGCACGAGGAAGGCGTTGTGCAGCAGCTCGATCGCCACGGCGACCGGCAGGATGTCGCCGTCGCTGCCACCGAACGCGCGGCTCGTCGCCACGCACATCGCAGGCCGGAGGGATTTGCCCGGCCTGCTCGGGTACGTGCGTGCGACGCGGTACAGCCAGCGGTGGGGCTCACCGTCCGGGATCGCGTCGAGCATCGAGCGACGTACCAGGCGGCTGACTTCCTCGGTGTATTCCTCCACGAGTTGGGTGCCGTCGGTGGTCAGCATGGCTCGATCACGACCTCGATCGGCAGCCAGAGCTGCGGCGCCCCATCGGCCTGGATCGTGCCGCGGTAGATGCCCGGGCGGAGCGCGTCCTTCGCGCACGAGCGACACCGTGACTGCGCGACTGGAGCGGGCGGGAGCGGTTCCACCTCCCGCGGCGCGAACCGCACCTTCGCGCCCTTCAGCTTCTTGCCGTCGGAGTTGCGGAGGGCTCCACAGCGCATGACCAGCGGACCCACGGGCGCGGCAGGTTCCGTTGTGGAGCCAGACCTCGGTAGCAGCGGCCGCCTTCGGATCGAATCGTCCAGCGCCAGGCGCACCGGCGGTCCCATGCCGTTCCCGTCGACGGCGGACGGTAAGTGCGCTCGGTTCGCCCGGCTCAGGGAATCCGAAAACGGTTCGGCCCAGCAGATCCGCCCACGCGTCCACGAGCGCCATGTAGTCGTCCCGCGGCGACGGCGCGCGTCCATTGCCGTCGGGCTCGGAGCCCAGCATCCGCTCGAGCAGCTCACCCGCGGCACGCAGCCCCTCGGCCTGGATGTCGGCCATCACGCGCATGCCCGCGACAGGGTCGAACCGTGGAAGCCGAGCGCCGCTCGTGCTCGCCGTTCGGTCGCGATTCGTCGGTCACTTTATGTCCGCACCCCTATCGCGCGACTCTACTGCGGCGGTAGAGTACGTGCAAACCCACCCGGTTGATCATGGTTACCACGCTCCCGACTGCGCTGGACGAAAGTGGCCTAGAGGTCGCGAACCTCTTCGAGATCCACGGGGCGGTCGACCAGCACCATGAGTTCAACGTTTTGTCCGAGGAGGGGGAGCGGATCGCGCTGCTGCTGCCGATGTACAGGCGACCGGACGTGCACTGGTACCGCGACTTCGTAACGGCCGACCGGTCTCGCAGAGCAGTATGAGATCGAGGACCCGCTAGCCCGAGGCCCGGAACGCGCTGGGCGCTCTCGCTGAGACTGAGGCCGCGATGCCGCAACCAGGCGCGCCGCCTGTTCGCAGCCTCGCTGGCGGCGCAAGCCTTCCCGGAGCTGACTCCCCGGGAGCTTGCGGCCGGGGCGCTGGGCTTGCGGGCGCTGGAGGGGAGCTCAGACCCGGATGCGCATGCGATGACGCTGGCCGCACTGCTTCGCAGCAGTCCTGAGCCCGATACTCCCGGTGGGCGCGATGCGTGGTGGGATCGCCTGATCAGCTCGGAGGCAGTTCAGGCCGGCGCCAGCTCGGAGGGTGCTCCAGCCGTCGTCGGACCGCGTCCCTGTTCCGGCGAGCTAGCGTGGGTGGACCTCGGTGGCGATCGCGACCTAGTACCGACGCTGAAGACGGAGTACGAAGCGCCCATCGCGTTCGATGGCGCGAGGCTGTTCTGTGATGACCCGACAAGGTGGAAATGCTTTCCCTCGTGGTGTGACATGGACGAGGTCGGGCTTCAGAACGGCCTGCGGCGGTATCGGGAGGTCGTTAGCTTTAACTGCCACAACAACGCATTTCCCAAGCTGACGGTCAACCTGAACTTCACCATCCCCGAGTTTCAGGACGGCCCGGCGAGGACCGTGACCACGGAATACTGGCTCGCCGACCGCGCCGAGCCGCGGGTGCTCGTCAACCAGGGGTATCTTGAGATACAGGAGTTGGCGCGCCCCCTGACCCGATGGTGAGGGTCACAACGACGAAGAGCGTCATGTTCTCCCGTGAACTAGGCGGAGCCGGACTTGCGATCATGTCGTGCCACCTCGGATACCTGAGCATGGTCGAGGACCTCATCTGCTGCGCGTCGCGGCAAGAGGGCGAGGAGGCTGAGTATCCGGACGTTCCGTTCCCGGGCCGCCGACCTTCCAGCCGGCACGCGCACGGAGCCGCGCCGGCGAGCAACCGACGCCGGCCGACGTGAATTACCCCGGCTGATCATGGCTGATGGTCGATGAGGTCTGCGGAGGCAGTCGAGGAGTGCATCGACGAGTGCGCCGAAGCTGCCCAAGGCGTCCGCGAAGATCGAGGCCAAGTCTACAAGACCGACGACCTGGTTCAGGACATGGCCGACTGCTGGGTCCGGATGCTGCGTGAGGGTGCGAGGTTCGCCAACATGAGTCGCCGGATTGGCGCACGTCGCGCCGGACGATCGACCCGCCGCCCGACCTCGGACGCCACGACCAAGACAAGTGAGCTATGACATACACCGATCGCCGAGGCCATCGAGGACTACGCGGGGACTGCGAAGGATCTGCACAGCAAGTGGCGCGCCTACGCGTCGGAGGTCGCCACGAACCTCGACGTCCGGCCTACAACGCGAACACCGCGTCCGCCGACCTGGGTGCGGCCGTGTCGCTCACGATCCAGACCGGCGCCCGTCTGAGCTCTCGTGCGGTCGAACGCGTCGCCATTCTCGCCAGGGACTACACGGACTGAGTACAAAGAGTCCGAGGAGCTCTCGACTCGACTTCAAGGGCGCAAAGCTGGAGCTGGAAGACGGCGACCTCAAGAACGGCCTGGGCGAAACGTTGGCCGCGGGCGAAGCCAGTCATTCCGGCGCAGCTCGGCCCCGAGCGAAACGAACGTTCAAGGTTCGCGTAAACACCACGGGTTGCCCGGCGGGTGTCTATCGAGGGAACGGTCGTGGCCTCGACGCCGGCCGCACAGGAGGTGGTATCCGGTTCGAGGTCCCGACGGACCCATGAACGGACGCGAGACGACCTCAGCGCTCGCGTCGGCGAGCTGCGCCGGCTCACCTTCATGTACTGCGACATCGTCGGCTCGACCGAGCTTTCGGGTCGCCTCGAGCCGGAGACATATCGCGAGCTGATGCGGGGCTATCGCGACGCGAGCCGCGACGTGATCGAGAACCGCTTCGACGGCCACATCGTCCGGCTCAAGGGGGACGGCGCGCTTTCGATCTTCGGCTTCCCTGCCGCGCACGAGAACGACGCAGAGCGGGCGGTGCGCGCGGGGCTGGCGCTCACCCAAGCGGTGCACGAGCTGCCCTCGCCTCCCGGTTCGGACGAGTCGCTCGAACTTCGCGTCGGGATCCACCACGGGCCCATCTACCTCGACTTCGACGAGGACGACATCTACGGCCTCGCCGCGAACGTCGGCGCGCGGCTGGAGACCCTCGCCGATCCGGGCACGGTCGTGGTCTCGGATGAGGTGAGGCAACTCGTCGAGGACTGCTTCGATCTCGAGGCCCGCGAACCGCAGATGGTGAAGGGAGTTGCGGAGCCCTTGGTGCCGTTCCGCGTCGTCGGCGAACGTCCCGTCTCGCCGCCCAGCAACCGCAACGCCGATGGTCGAGCGCGAGGACGAGCTGGAGCGGCTTCGCCAGGCCTGGGCACCGCGTCGCAGCCGGCGACGACCGAGCGCGCGGCCGGGATCTTGATCCGCGGCGACGCCGGCGTCGGCAAGTCGCGTCTGGTGGCCGCACTCGACGACGAGGTCTGCCGCGGCGGAGCTTGCTTCCTCGAGCTGCACGGCTCGCCGTTCCACGTAGACGCCGGCTTCCACCCGGTCCGGCGCCTGGTCGAGACGCGCTGCGGCATCCGCGACGACGCAAGTCCAGCGGAGCGCGCTCGAGTGCCTCCGACAAGGAGCTCACCGACCTGGGGCTCGACCTCCGGGAAACGATCCCGTTCCTGGCTCCGGTTCTCGGGATCGATCCGAGCGCGGGATACGAGCCGGCCACTACCGAGGGTCGCAAGCTCGAAGAGCAGGTCGCACAGGCGGCTCTGCGACTACGTCGTCGCGTGCACTCGCGGGGAGCCCGCGATCCTCGTCGCGGAGGACCTGCACTGGTTCGACGACGCCACGCGCGAACTGCTCGCCGAGCTCATGCGAGAGCGGACCCGGGAACCTGCTCATCGTTGCGACCTCGCGCACGCCGGAGCCCGGTCCGTGGGAGACGATCGAGCTGCGCCCGCTGACACTCGCCGGCCGACTCGAGCTGATCGACGCGCTCGAGGGCGGCCTGCCGGAGGAGGACCGGCTCGCGCTCGCGACTCGCAGCGATGGTGTGCCGCTCTACATCGAAGAGCTGGTTCAGGCGCGGAGCATCCGCGTCGTCTATCGATTCCGCCGCTCCGGTCCCCGGCTCCGTGCCGGCGGCGCTCTACGAGCCGCTCGTCGCGCGTCTCTACGCCACGCCGGAGGCGCTCCCGGTCGCCGCAACCGCGGCGGCCGCCGGCCAGGAGGTCGATCGCTCGCTCCTCGCCGAGGTCATGTCGATCGCGCCGAAGGAACTCGAGCCCACGATCCGCGACCTCGTCGACGCACAGGTCATGCAGCCGGTCCCCGGCCGTCGCGCCCGGTACCGGTTCCGTCACGAGCTGCTGCGCGAGGTGGCGTACGAGTTGCAGCCGCCTTCGTGGCGCCGCAAGGTCCACAGCCGGCTCGGCGACCTCCTCAGCCGCGACGAGGTGAGCGACTGGAGGGTGCTGGCGTCGCACTTCGAGCTCGCGGAGCGCTTCCGCGAGGCGGCCGAGGCGTACGAGCACACGGCGGAGGGAGCACGACGGCGCGGAGCGCTGGCCGAGGCGCGCACCCATCTGACCAGCGCGGCAGACCTCGTCGAGAAAATCGTGGACGACGACGGTCGCGACAATCTCGAAGTCGGTATCCGCCTTCGCAGGGGATACCTCGCGATGCTGGCCGAAGGCGTCGCCGACACGGACGCGTCCGCGGACTTCGACCGCTGCCTCGAGCTCGCCGGATCCGACCCGCACGGCGACGATATGTTGAGCGCGCTGTCGGCGCTGTGGGCACACGCCCTGTCGCACGGCGACCTCGAACGCGCGCAGACACATCTCCGAGACCCTCTACGCGGGCCTCGACGAACGAACCGAATACTTGCGCGCCGAGATCCTGGCCGGATTCGGAATGCTCGACTGGTTCGAGGGCAGCTATGACAGCGCGGTCGAGACCCTCTTGGGATCCACGCAGGACCTGGCCCGGATCGAAGGTGACCAGCGGTGGGAGGAATTCTGGTTCACCACCGGTTATCCGACCTTGTTCATGAGGGCGCACCTGGCGATCGCGCAGTTCACGGCAGGCGACGTGGCAGCGGCCGATAGGGCGCTTGACCAGGCAGTGACAGCCGGAGAGTCGATGGACTTCCCCCGCGGCCCCTGGAGCGCGAACTACGCGCGGTGGCTCGGCAGCTGGATGTGGATGGAGGAAGGACGATTCGACCTGGCCGCCGCAGCGCTCGCCGACCTGCACTCGTCGAGTGCTCGGCACGGATTCGACAGCTGGGAGCTGGTCGCCGCGACGCAGGACGCGGCCCTCGACGGCCTCCGGGCGATGAGGTCCACGCCCGAGGACACCAGCGTCGCTGCGCCGAGCATGCGGAAGTGCTCGGCGCCTTCATCGACCTCTGGCTGATGCTCGGTCTGAAGGTGCTCCTGCCCTTCTCCATGACGACGCATGGTGCCCTGCTCGCGGCAGCAGGCGACGTCGAAGGGGCGCAGGCGCGCTATGACGAGTCGCTCGCGCTCGCAGCGGACACGGGAATGCGCTTCTACGACGCGGAGACGATGAGGCGCATCGCGCATCTCGCCGCGCGACCGCGATCAGACGGTTTCGGAGTTGCGCACCGCGCTCGACCTGGCTCGGTCGCAGGGAGCGCGGCCGTTCGAGCTGCGAATCGCGCTCGACCTGCACGAGCTGCTGGGCGACGACGCCGACCCGCTGCTCGCAGCAGGCGATGCGCCCGTTCTCGGACGGCGCCTGGACCGCGGACCTCGAGGACGCACGGGCCCGCGTCATGACGCCGCGGTGACCGGCCGGCGCCGGCGCGTCGCCATCCTCGGCGGAGGCATGGCCGGTGTGGCGGCGGCGTGGCGGCTGAGCGAGCCGGGATGGCAGGAGGACTTCGAGTCGATCACCGTCTACCAGCGCGGCTGGAGGCTCGGTGGCAAGGCCGCCAGCAGCAGGGGGCCGAACGGCCGGATCGAGGAGCACGGCCTGCATGTGTGGATCGGCTACTACGAGAACGCATTCCGGCTCCTGCGCGAGTGCTACGCCGAGCTCGACCGGCCGGCGACGGACCCGGACGCCCCGATCAAGACCTGGCGGGAGGCGATCTTCCCCTCCCTGACGCAGGCACTCGAGGATCGGCGCCCGGAAGGCTGGCATCACTGGGTCGGCGGGTTCTCGCCGAACGACCTGCTGCCGGGCGAGCCGGATTTCACCGGGCGCGACTTCAGCATCGCGGACACTCTGCTGCGCGGACTTCAGCTGGTCACGGACTTCCTCGAGACCCTCAGCGAGAAGGACATCGGTAACGGCGACGTGATGATGAGCGCATCAGCCGATGCGCCAGACCGCTCGAGCGTGCTCCTGAACTGGTTCCGCATAAGCGTGCTGTCCGCAATCCTCGAGGCGACGGCGCAGCTGCACGGCGCGCTCGACCGCTCTGGCGTCGCGTCGTCCGTGCAGGCGCTCGACCGCGCGCTCACAACGACTCACGACGCACTTCACGAGTTGGTCGACGACGACCCCGACCTGCGCCGCACCTGGCACCTCGTCGCGGTCATGACAGCGACCGTGCGAGGGGTGCTCGCCGACGGGCTCGTCACCGACCAGCGCGGCTTTCGCGCGCTCAACGACGAGGACTTCCTCGACTGGATCACACGCCACGGCGCGCCGGAGGAGGTGGCCGAGTTCCCGTTCATCCGTGGGCTCTACGACCTGGTCTTCGCCCACCTCGAGGATCGCAGCCACCACGGTGTGTCCGCGGGCACCTCGGTCTTCCTCACGACGAAGATGTTCTTCGAGTACCGCGGCGCCATCTTCTGGAAGACGGCGGCGGGAATGGGGGACATCCTCTTCGCGCCCGTCTACCAGGCGCTACGCCGGCGCGGGGTGACGTTCGAGTTCTTCCATCGTGTCGATCACCTGCACCTCTCGCCGGATCGATCGCGCATCGAGGCCGTGACGATGGGACGCCAGGCCCACCTGGCGTCAGGCGTCGAGAGTTACGACCCGCTGGTCCGCTTCGGCGGCCTTCCATGCTTTCCCGCGACGCCGGACGTCGAGCAGCTCGACGCACCTGCGGGCATCGAGGATGAACCGCTCGAGTCGCACTTCTGCACGTGGCCGGACGCGGAGACGCGCGTGCTGCGCTGCGGCGAGGACTTCGACGTCGTGGTGCTCGCGGTGTCGCTCGGCATGGTGCCGGTCGTGTGCGACGAGCTGATCGAGGACCGGCCCGAGTGGCGATCGCTGGTCGCGAACGTGCATACGACCGCGACGCAGGCGGTGCAGCTGTGGCTCCGGGAGGACGAGGCGTCGCTGGGTTGGAGCGAGCCGGGAGCGACAGTCAGCGCGTACGAGCTGCCGTTCCACACGTGGGCGTCGATGCCGCAGCTGATCGAGGTCGAGCAATGGCCGGATGACGACCGTCCCGGGTCGATCGGCTACTTCTGCGGGACGCTCGACGCGCGATGGCCCGCGGATGCTCCGGCGGACGAGTACGTGGCGAAGCACCGGGCCGCGGTCCGCGCCAACGCCATCGAACTCGTCGAAAGTCGGCTGGCACACCTCCTGCCCGGCACGTCGACGAACGGATCCTTCCGCTGGGACCTGCTCTGTGGGCGCGACGGTCATGCCGGACGCAGCGCGATCGACACCCAACTCGTGCTCGCGAACATCGACCCCTCGGACCGCTACGTCCAATGCTCCCCCGGGAGCGATGCGTACCGGCTCAGAGCCGACGAGAGCGGATACGACAACCTCGTCCTCGCCGGCGACTGGACCGACAACGGCCTGAACGCGGGCTGCATAGAGGCGGCCACCCTCTCCGGCCTGCGGGCGGCGAACGCCGTCCTCGGACGATCCCGGGGCTACCGGATCGCGGGCACCTGGCTCAGCTGACCGGAGCAGACTCGAACCGACGACCCCGCACACCGCGATCTGGAAGGGGCTGACTGATGGATACCTCCAACCTGCAGGGACGGACGGTCCTCGTGACCGGGGCGGGCAGCGGCATCGGCCGCGAGACCGCGCTGCTGGCGGCCCGCCGCGGGGCCGACCTGGCGATCTGCGACGTAAATGACGCCGGACTCGCCGAAGTCGAGACGAGCGCCCGCGCCCTGGGTCGCAGCGTGCTTGCCCGGCACGTCGACGTCGCCGACCGCGATCAGATGCGCGATTTCGCCGGGGCCGTCCACGCTGAGGCCGGCGCCGTGGACCTGCTCGTCAACAACGCGGGCGTCGGCTTGGCGGCCGGCTTTCTGGATACCGAGCTCGAGGACTGGGATTGGATCGTCTCGATCAACCTCATGGGCGTGGTCAACGGCTGCCACTTCTTCGTGCCGAAGATGGTCGAGCGGGGGATGGGCGGGCACGTGGCGAACCTCTCGTCGATGGCCGGCTTCCACGCGAGCCCGGCGCTCGTCGCCTATTCGGCCACCAAGTTCGCCGTGCTGGGGCTCAGCGAAGCGCTGCGCGAGGAGCTCCGACCCCACGGGATCGGGGTGACCGCCATCTGCCCTGGGGTCATCAACACGCCGATCACGACCAACACCCGCGCGCGCGGCGCGGCGACGGACCCACAGGTGCGCGAGCGGTTTGTCGCTCTCTACCAAAGGCGCAACTACGGGCCCGAACGGGTGGCGCGGAACATCCTCAAAGCCGTGGAGCGCAACCGTGCGGTGGCGCCGATCGCGGCAGAGGCTTGGATCGCCTATGCGATCAAGCGCGTCTCCCCGCGACTCGCCGGCTGGACGGCACGGCGAATCGCTGCCGTGGCGGAGTGAAGCGAGGCCTTGCTTGCTAGAGGGGCTTGACGTTGACGGCCTTGGGGCCCTTGTCCCCGGCCTCGGCGTCATAGGAGACCTTGGCGCCCTCGGTCAACGATTTGAAGCCGGCTCCGTCGATCGAGCTGTGATGCACGAACAGGTCCTTGCTTTGGTCATCGGGCGTGATGAAGCCAAAGCCCTTGTCGTCGTTGAACCATTTCACTGATCCGGTTGGCATGTGGTACCTCCACGGTTGTGTGCTGGGCCACGCGGAGGAAGCTCTGCCTCGAACAACTACTGCGCCAACCTGCACTGTCTACACCGGGCGGAACGCCCGGCCATCTCTACAAAGGCTAACAAGGTAGGCCGGGACGCCGCAGGGCGGGCGAGGCAGCAGGGGTTCTAGGTAGAGCGGATTCCGTAGTAAAGCCGCTCTATGCGGCTCTGTCGGCCCGCATCAGCTGCTCATGCGCCACGTCGGGCTCGCGGCGGCTCATCCGCCGCTCGCGGATCCAGGCAGTGAACTCGTCCGCGGGAAGCGCGCACTGGAGGTAGAAGCCCTGGGCCTGCTCGCAACCGATCGCAGCGAGCTGGTCCCATGTCTCCGCCGTCTCCACTCCCTCCGCAACGACCCGAAGGCCCAACCTTTGTGCCAGCTCGGTGGTAGAGCGAACGATTACCGCGTCAGGCTCGCTCTCCGTCATTGCGAGCACGAATGAGCGGTCGATCTTGAGCTCGTCCACCGGCAGGCTCTTGAGATACGACAGGGACGACGCGCCGGTGCCGAAGTCGTCCAGTGCAAGCCGAACCCCGAGCGCCTTCAGTCGCTCAAGAACTTCGATCACCCGTACCGGGTCGGCCATGATGATGTTCTCGGTCACCTCGAGCTGGAGCTGCGCGGCCGGCAGACCGATCTCTTCGATCAGCCGCGCGATGTCGTCGGGAAGGCCCAGGTCGAGCAGGTTCGGGGTCGACAGGTTGGCGGCGACCGTCAACTCGAGGCCTTCATCGAGCCAGGCGCGGGTTTGGCGCATCGCGACCTCCAAGACGTAAAGACCGAGCGGCCGCATGAGCGAGGTCTGCTCGGCCGGCGGTATGAACTCATTCGGTAGGAGGAGCCCGCGCTTCGGATGCTGCCATCGCACGAGCGCTTCCACGCCCTCGACCTCACCCGTGATGAGATTGCCCTTGGGCTGGTAGTGGAGCACGAGCTGCGAGCTGTCGATCGCGTTGCGCAGATCCCCGAGGAGGCCGAGGCGGTCCCGGCTGTGAACGTCGCGCTCCGGCGCATAGATCTCGTGGCCGGTTCGACCGCCCTTCGCCTGATACATGGCGACATCAGCGCGCTGGACCAGCTCGTCCGCGCTGTCTGCGTGCTCGGGAAAGCTCGCCACGCCGATGCTCGCCTCGATGTGGACCGTCAGTCCCCTCACGGTGAACGGCCGGTCGACGGCATCCTGTATCACTCTCACCTTCTCCAGCACATCGGCCGAGCGCACACCCGGCATCAGCACCGCGAACTCGTCTCCCCCCAGGCGGGCCAGCGTGTCTTCCTCGCTCAATCCGTCAAGCATCCTCGGCCCCACCTGTCTCAGGAGGAGGTCCCCGGCATGATGGCCCAGGGTGTCGTTGAGCTCCTTGAAGCCGTCGAGATCGGCCACCATCAGCGTCACGGGGCTCTCGGCACGCCGCGCGGCAGCGATCAGACGCTCGAGCCGCTCGTAGAGCAGGCGCCGGTTCGCGAGCCCGGTGAGCTCGTCCGTTGTCGCCTGCCGCCGGCTCTGCGCAAGGGAACGCACCTCACGGAAGCTGAGTCCGAGCCGGACGAGCGTGGCGACCACGGTCGCCGCCGCCAGAACGAGCGAGGCCAGGTTCAATGTGTCGGTGTCGCCGAGGTTGCCGTACAGCAGGACGCCGAGCGAGCCGAGCGTGAACACGGAGGGTACGACCACGACAGGCCATCCTTCGAAGGCGTGCGTCGCCTTGTGCCTCGGCGTTTGCCAGGCGGCGAACGCGAGCAGCACCATGCCCGCCGGCCAGATCGCGTCCAGCAGCGTCCCCTCCACGAACGTGCCGTTCGCGACGCGGTAGAGGTAGAGCGTGTCGGCTACGGAGAGCAGCACCAAGCCCGCGCCGATCAGCAGCCACTTGCGCCCGGGCCGCCAACCGGTGAGCGCGAACATCGCGACCACCAGGGCGCAGAGCAGGAGGTCGCCAAGCGGATAGGCAGCGTTCGTCATCACGACCGCGGCCGTGCCGCCCGTGCCCGCCAGCACCGAGGGGACCACGAAGGCCAGGCCGAGTGCGCCCACCGACAGTGCCCCGATCAGCCCGTCGAGCCAGACGCTCGGCCCGATACCGCGCAGCTGGCGGCGCACCAACAGCATCAGGGCGATGTAAGCGGCCGGATAGAAGCTCAGGTAGAGGAAGTCGGCAACCGACGGGTAGGGCGGCGCATCGAGGCCCTTGAGGAAGACACTCCAATAGACGGTCCCGAGAGCCCAGAGCGTCATGCCGGCGCCGAGCACCGCCCAGGTCAGGCGGTCGTTGCCCACCCAGGCTGCGCGCAGTATGCAGATCGCCGCAGCCACCAGCAGGATGACGCTGAACACCCACGTCTTGAAGAATCCGTCGAGGGCAGAGCCCGAGTCGTGGACGAGACCGACGTAGATCGCATAGACGGCCCACCAGAGCATTACCCCGAAGGTGCTCGCCCGGAGGAAGGCAGCCCTGCGGGGAGACAGATCCGCACCGAGCGGAAGCGCACGCCCGAGAAACCGCGGGCAGAGCCTCTCGATCAACCCCATGTCCGCCGGCGCTCCACCCGAGCCGACGTCCCGGCGAACGACCGTGCCGAGCCCGTCAGCCTTCAAGGCGCCCGCCGATGAAGAGCATGCCGTCGTACCCCGGATGGCTCGACGGGACCTCCGTCGGAACCGTTCGCAGAAGTCCATCGGCGAAGTTCACACCGGCGCGCTCGAGGTAATGCCAGACGTTCTGCTCGTCCACGTTGAAGGCGGGAAACTCCTGGTGCCCGATGCGATACCCGGTGGATCGGCACATGAACGAGAGCAGCACAACAGCTCCGGGTCGACCGAGCCGGCCGACCTTCTGGAGCATGCGGAGCAGCTCCTCCTCGTCGTCAGTCGCAGACTCGGCGAAGAAGTGGGACGAGACCACGTCGAATGCGTGCAGCCATTCGACCGGCACTTCACTTCGCCAATCGAAGTTGATCAACTCCCACGGGGAGCGGCGCATTGTCTCCACCAGCTCGGTGGGGTCGGCACCGACCTCCGCGTTCAGCCATTCGACGACCGGGTCGTAGTCGAACTGGCGCGGGTCGTCTCGGAGCCATGCCTCGACCTCGCCGAGGTTCCGCCAGCCGACGTCGGTGAAGGTCACCTGCCGAAACGGACGCTGTCGCACGGCGGCGATCGCGAACATCGAGAAGAGCGACGGCCCGCCCGCGACCTCGATCACGCGATCGGTCGAGGGGTGGTCGGCGAGGTAGCTGGTGATCGACCTCAGGAAGGCCGAGTTCTCGGCTCCGACCTCGTTGTAGTACTTCTCGAGATAGGCGCGGGCCGGGAACTCGGAGAAGACGGAGGAAGGCTCCGTAAATGCAGGCGCCGGCTGGTGAGTCATTGCTGGTAAATCGGTTTGCCTGGCGGCGGACTTGAACCCACACTCGTACTTCCGTCCACCTGGTTACTCCCTCACGACCCGGACCGCGTCGAGCGACCCGTCGAAGGTCCCGCGCAACGTGGCCCCCTGCTCGACGAGCGCCCGCACACCCGCGATGACTCCCGCGGTGAGCCGCTCTCCGGGGACGACACTGGCGATTCCCGGCGGATAGGCGACGACGGTTTCGGCAGAGACACGACCTTCCGCATGCTCGAAGCTCACGACTTCGTGGGGGCCGAAGAACGCATCCCGGGGCGACATCGCGAGGGAACCGGGCTCGGGAACGGGTACGTTCAGCACCGGTCCGCTTTGGCCGCCGGCGTGCGCGCCTTTGACCGCCTCAGCGAGAACCTCGACGAGCCGCATGCCATGCGCATAGATCGGGTCGCCGAGGCCAAAGTGCACGACCATCAGCCGATCGGTCACCAGCTCGAGATTCACTCCCGCGAGCTCGTGCAGCCGCTGCGCGAGATGGCGGGCGCACAGGCGGCCGGTTCGCACGACGATGCGAAAGGGATCGAACTCGTGCACCCCCGGGCGCCTGGCGATCTCCTCATCCAGCACGTCGAGGCCTGCGATCTCGCGTATCGCGCGACGCACCCGCTCGATCTCGCCGAGGGCCGCGTCGAGGAAGCTCGTGCCGTCGGCCGCAGCATGGTTCCTCGCCGCGTCGAGCGATCCGATCAGAAGCGAGCTTGGGCTGGTCGACCTGATCAGGCCCAGCGAGCGCTCCACGAGTTCGTCGCTCATATATCTCGAACCGTCTCGCCCGAGATGAAGCATTCCCGACTGCGTCAAGCTGCCGATCGTCTTGTGCGTCCCGTGAATCACGAGGTCAGCGCCACTCGAAAGCGCGTCCTCGGGTAGCGCGTGGTGGAAGGCGAAGTGCGCCCCCCAAGCCTCGTCCACGACAAGCGGTATGCCGGCGCGGTGAGCGATCTCGGCCAGCGCCCGCACGTCGGCGGTCGCCCCGAAGTACGTCGGAGAGACGGCCAATACGCCGGAAGCGTCGGGCGTGTCGGCGAGCGCTTCGCCGAGCGCCTCGGCGGTCATCGCGTGGGCGACTCCAAGCTCAGGATCGAAGGCGGTCTGGGCGAATGTCGGCTCCAGGCCCGCGAGGACGATTCCATGAATGATGCTCGCGTGGACGTTTCGCGGCACGATCACGCGTCGTCCTCTTTGAGCCAGCGCCAAGCAGGCGGCATGGCTTCCCTCCGAGGCGCCGTTTACGAGAAACCAGGTACGCGTCGCTCCCCACGCGCCGGCAGCCAGCGCTTCGGCCTCGTGGAGCGGCGTGGGCTCCGGACCGACGTCGATTCCGCGCGTACAAGCCGGCACGTCGAACGGGAGCGCGGATCCCAGGTATTCCTGGAGAACCTGGCCCGCAGCGATGCCGCCCTTGTGACCGGGAACGTGGAACCGCTCGACGTCGCTGGCCGCGTAGCGCGCGAGCGCTTCCAGATAGGGCGCGGCGCCAGGTCGCGGGGGAAGATTCTCGGGCTTTGGGCCCGCTTGCTCTAGGTCGGCTGGCGACAGCATGAGAGGAATCCCGCAACGCGGAATGAGTGTTCTTTATCGGCCGCGTCCAGCCGCGCTTGACCGCACCGCGTTAAGGTCTTGATCCCCGATGCAGCGTCCGCGCTCGACCCAACGCCCTCTGTTCGCTGCCGCGATGGTCTTGCTGACTCTGGGGTCGGCGGTGTTGGCCGCCTGCGGCGACGACAGCAACGACAAGCAGACGGCGTCGGCGACCCCCGGGAGCTACTACCTGGCGCTCGGGGACTCGATCGCCTACGGCTTCCAGCCGGACAAGGCGAATGCAGGGGCTCGACCGTCGGATTTCGATACCGGGTACGTCGACCTCTTCGCCGCGCAGCTGCGCAAGCTCTCTCCGAAGATCCAGGTCGTGAACTACGGGTGTCCGGGTGAGACCACTGTGACGTTCACGCGGGGTGGCTGCCCCTGGCTCGCGGAGGGCAACAAGCTGCACGACACGTTCCGGGGATCTCAGCTCAAGGCGGCCGAGTCGGTCATCAAAGCCCACCCCGGGGAGGTCAGTCCGATCACCGTGACGCTGTGGGGCAACGACCTGGCGCCGCTGTCGGCGAAAGGCAAGGGCGCACCGCGCGCGATCGCATCGGTCGCCGCGCGCCTGAACGTGGCCCTTCAGCGGCTCCGCGCCGCCGCGCCCGACGCCGAGATCATCGTGACCGGGGCGTGGAACCCCGAGGCCGACCAGCTCAAGAAGACCGAGCCGCTCTACCGGTCGCTCGACACGGCCATCGCACGGGCCGCGGCGAAGTCGGGCGCCCATGTCGCGAACACCTTTGCGGTCTTCAATGGGTCCGGGAGCGTCCGTGCCCAGCGAGCGCGGCTCTGCGCGCGCAGCTTCATCTGCTCGCAGGGCGATGTGCATCCGACCGACGCCGGGTACCGCGCGATGGCCGACGCCTTCATGACTGCGTCGGGCTACGAACAGAAGCAGTAGACAAAGCCCGGCTCATGGGCAGACCGAGTTGGTGGCGAGCGAGGTGGCTCCCCGGATCGAGCGCCCCAGCTAGCCGTCTCGAGGCTCGATCAGGAGCGCACGCGCGACCGCGAGGGCCTCGCCGTCGCGCGAAAGAATGGCCGATCCGGCGTGCCGCTTCCGGCCGTCGGTCTCGATCGGCCACGCGATCACGGCGTACTCCTCGCCCGCGACGACAGGAGCGTCGATTCGCGCAGCGAGCCGCGCGAGTACTCCTGGAGCCAGCTCCTGTTCCATGTACGTCGCAAAGTAGGTAGGACAATCGAGCACCGCCCAGACGAACTCCGGCAGCACACTTCCGGTCGCGTCGGCTGTCCACGACGGCGGAGTCCACGGCGACGCGACGACCTGCCGGCCCTCGACCGCTCCCGCGAACACCCCGAAAGCATCCTCGCGTGCCCGCCCGCAGACGAAGCAGCGACTGAAGACGCCGTCGGGCAATCCCCTGTAGCGCGCCGCCGCCGTGCGTGCCTCTTGGAGGGCCACTGCTGCTGGTACCTCGACGTCGAGCTCGGGCACCGGACGTGCCTCGGCCACGAACGTCTCGCCGTCGAGAACGCGTACGGATCCGTCGTCCTCGCGGGTCACATCGAGTGGCCGGTCGAGCGGTACCGGAGCCCTCAGGCTGACCTCCGCCGTTCCTCCGACGAAGCCTGCGATCACACCCGAGCAGTATCCGCCGTTGCCACTTTCGAGCGGTCCGTTGAATTGGCTCGGTATGCGGAGCGTCTGCGGCTACACGGGGCGCGACTGATCTCGCCACGGCGGCTTAGCCACCCACGCAGGCGCTCGTAGACCTCGGGGTGGTTCAGCAGCACGAGGTGGTGGGCCGGGCTGACGTGGTGGCCGTGTTCGTCCTTGAATGGGATCCGCCGAGTGCGGCCCCGTCCGGTTGCGCTGGGTGTCAGCACGAGGATGTCGCCAAGCAGGCGCCCCAGGGGATGGCGCGGGCTGCGGGTGATGGTGGCCGAGACGAAGCAATGCGTGGCTCCCTCCAGCAGCGGCACCTCCTTGCACGCCGCCGCGCGCAGGGCATTGGGGTCGCGGCCCCGCCAGTCCTCGTCGACCAGCGAGCCGTGGCGCAGGTCGCGGATGCCGGCAGAGCGCCGGCGCAGGAAGGCGCCGAGCATTCGCGTCTCGGGCAGCGCGTAAAGCGCCTCGGCGGCCACGTGGGCGCCCCGCTCAAGCGGCGCGCCCAGGTGTGGCGTGCCCAACGAGATCATGTGACGGACGCGCTCGGTCCAGCGTTGGCCGCTCTCTGACCCCTGGTGGCCGGCACTGCGCGCTATCAGACCGCCCATCGAGTGACCCACGAGCGCAATCTCGTCCACCTCCACGGGCCATGCCTGCACCAGCTCCTCGAGCAGCGCCGCGACGGATCGACCGTTTTCGGAGACGTGCAGACCGGTGTTGTAGCGCAGATATACGGGGGTGCAGTCGAGATCCGAGGCCAGGCGCGCGCCATAGGTATCGCCTGGATGGGCGCCCCCCCACTCCCAGTAGAACTCATTCCCCATCAGGCCGTGAAGGAACACAACCACCCGCGCCGTCGCATCGGGGAACGCCGCGCTCAGCGAGCCCACGTCAAGCGCCACGGCCTCGCCGTCCACGCGCACCGAGGCGGGCTGGTGAAGGTCGCTTCCTGAGCGCTCGAGCCGGTCGCCGATCAGGCCGTTGAGGGCGGCGATCATCGCGCTCCCCCGGCGTGTGGTCGAGAGCATGACCTCCTCCCCAATCCCCCGCCTCTCCATCGTTGCGTCGGCGGCCCGTCCCAGTTGCGCCGCGCCGAACCCGATCGCGTCATAGGCGCGGCGCGAGAGCGCGTCGTGGATGATCTGGACCGGGCGGCCCGCCGGACCCACGCCCCGGAACGCGCGCTCGGCGATGCCCAGGTGCATGTCGCGGATGCCGCCGGGAAAGCCTCTCAGCTCCTCGAAGGCCAGCGCGCTCAGCGCCCGCAGCTCGTTGGGTCGGTGCTCTCCCGTCTTGCGGTCGTCGCCTGCTCGGGTGCTGGTCGCGTCGGCGCCGGTCATGTGGGTCCCCCTCTGCACAGTGGGTGTCGATAGACGACCCGCCGCATCCCGCGAAACCGGGTCGACCAAACACAACCCTACATCTCCATGAAATTGGGAAACCGGCGCGCATCAGGGAGCGCCGGCGCCCGCGGATGCCCAACCAGATCGGCCCCCACCTCGAGCGCCCGATCATCGCGTGGACCGGGGATGATGTTCGTTCAAGGCACCGTGAACACCGGGATCCAGAAGGGAGACGCATGCGACTTGAACTGGGAGCTTCCGTCCGATGCGACGACGACGTGTTCGGCGAGGTGGCCGACGTGGTCATCGATCCGACGACCAGACGCGTCACGCATCTCGTGGTGCAGCCACACCACGACATCGCGCCGGCGAGGCTCGTCCCAATCGAGCTCGCGCAGGAAGGCGACGGACGGGAGATCTCGCTGCGCTGCACGGTGGAGGAGGTGCGCAAGCTTGCGCCGGTACACGAATTCGCGTACCTGCGGCTCGGTGAGTTCCCAGCCGACGATCCAGATTGGGACATCGGCGTTCAGGACTTGCTGGCGATGCCTTATTACGAGGCCGACTTCGCCCCCGGCAGCTACGGCACCGACGCCGGGGTCGTTTACGACCGCGTACCGAAGGGCGAGGTCGAGGTCCGACGCGCAAGCACAGTGACATCGTCGGACGGCCACCATGTGGGCCATGTGGACGGATTCGTCGTCGACGGAGAGCAGATCACGCACCTTGTCCTCGAGCGTGGCCATCTCTGGGGCCGGCGCGATGTCACCATTCCCATCGGCGCCGTCGAGAAGGTCGAGACCGACGCCGTGACGTTGGGCCTGACCAAAGACGAGGTCGGGAGTCTCGCCAGCATCACGGTCCGTCGCTGGCGGGAGTAAGCGCCGCGGCTGCGACCCATCGGCGTGATCACCTACGTGGGCGGAGCCTGGCTCATACCGCTGCTCGCGCTTGCAGCCGGCGCGGCATACTGGCCGCCAGGGGGTCGGTCAGCCGCCGGCGGGCAGGCGCCTCCAGGCCGGGCGCCTCCCAAGCAGCGCTGCATAGAGTGTCCACCCGGGTAGCCCGGAGCCGAACAGCTGCCCACGAACGCCCTGCGTGTGAACAGGTCGTGCGACAGGAGAGGCACTGGATTGCGGATGCCTCGGGCGTTACGCTCTGCCGGACGCAGGGCCTGTCTGTGCCCTGATCGGAGGGGGGTCAGCCACGACATCGAGCGGCAAACTCAGCTGCACACTAGGGAAACGCATGCTTCCCGCACTGACGGTCGCCTTCGCCCTGCTGCTCCTGCTCTCCGCCACCGCGGACGCCCAAAGCCTCGAGATCACCACCCAGCCCGCGATCTATCCGGCATTCAGCTCGGCAGCCCCCGACTATGTGGTGCGGTGCAACGATGGCAGCTACATCAACGTGAACGTGACTGCACCTGCCGGGATGCAGGTGGACGTCGACGGGCAGGGACCGCGCACCGGAACCTTCACGACCAGCGTGCTGCTCCGCGACGGCCAGGCCTTCGGCATCAACGCCAGTTCGGGCCCCGGGGCCGGCAGCTATTACGTGCGCTGCCTGCCGTCCGACCTGCCGCGCTGGACATTCCAGAAAGTCAGCGAGCCGCAGACGGAGTGGTTCACCGCCGCTCCATTTGCGAAGACGAACTTCGCACCGCCACCCGTGGGAGTGTCGCCGAATTACACGTTCATCTTCGACGGCAATGGCGTGCCGGTCTGGTGGTACAAGACGATCGAGACGCCGACCGACTTCCTCGCGTTTCCCAACGGGAATGTCGCCACGCTGCGGGGCGGCAACGACGGCGGTGAAGAACGGCGCCTGGACGGCTCGCTGGTGCGCACCATGAAAGCCGTCGGCGTGCATGCCGATCCCCACGAGCTCATGCTGCTCCCCAACGGGAACTACCTGATCACGACGTTGAGGACCCTCAATGGATACAGCTTTTGCGGCCACACGAACGTGGCGATCCTCGACAACGGGGTGCAGGAGGTGTCACCCTCGCACAACATCGTTTGGGATTGGTGGGCATCCGACCACATCGGGCTATCCGAGGTGTCCCAGCGATTCTGCAATGCGTTTGATCAGGCATACAACGCCTACGACCCATTCCACATCAACTCGATCGAGCCCGAAGGCAATGACGTGCTGCTGTCCTTCCGCCACCTCGACGCCGCGTTCAGCGTCCACAAGTCCAACGGCAGCGTGGAGTGGAAGATCGGGGGAAGCACCCGCCCTGAGAGCCTGACCGTCCTCAACGACCCCATCTTCACCTCTGGCGGCGGATTCGGCGGCCAGCACGACGTCCGCGTCATGCCCGACGGCACCATCACGCTGCACGACAACGGCTTTGCCCCGACGCAAAGGCCTCCGCGTGCCCCACGGTACGCGCTTAACCTGAGCGCCAAGACCGCAACTCTCGTAGAGGAAGTGAACGACCCGACGACGCCGACCCCGATCTGCTGCGGCAGCTCCCGCAAGCTGTCCGGCGGGAACTGGCTGATGAACTGGGGCAGCAGCGGCATCATCACCGAGCTGACCTCAGCGGGCAGCAGAGTGTTCAAGCTCACCTGGGACGACGGCCTGTTCTCCTACCGGTCGCACCCTGTGCCGACCGGGGTGCTGAGCCGCGACGCCATGCGCGCCGGCCTGGACGCGCAGCATCCGCGTGCTTATGCCCGTCCGAAGGGCGCAGCGGTGGTCCGGTTCCCGCTGGTGCCCGCGTACCGGCAATGCCAGGCGCCCGATCGCCAACACGGCCCAGCGCTCGCGTTCCCGTCATGCAGTTCCCCTGCCCTCACGTCGAACTTCCTGACGGTTGGTGCCGACGGCTCACTGACTGAGTCGATAGGACACGTCATATACCGGGTTACCGTCGGCAACCCCTCGACGTCCGCCAACGAGGCGGACGTCGCGCTCACGGTCTCGCTCACCGACGTGCGGTTGCAGTCCAACCTGTCCGACTATGCCGGCCAGCTCCAGGTGCGAGGTGCGGTGCGCATCACCGACCAGTCCAACGGGCCGCTGCGCAACGAGTCCGCCACCGGCCAGGACACCGAGTTCCCGGTGCCCGTGCAGTGCGCAAGCACCGCCAGTACGTCCGTGGGCGGGACCTGCTCAGTCTCCACGACCTTCAACGCGGTCGTGCCCGGCACCGTGGTCGAGAGCCAGCGGGCCCGGTGGCAGCTCGGGCAGCTCAAGGTCAACGACGGCGGCAGCACCGGAGTCGCCGGCGCCTCGAACGCGACGCTCTTCACAACGCAGGGCGTGTTCGTGCCCTGACGCGGGTCGCGACAAAGGAAGGGCCGGCCCGTGTCCTGGGGCCGGCCCTCGAAACCCTTACAGGAAGTGCGCTTACGAACCCGCTACTTGGAGCAGTCCCCCGAGTATTTGGTCGTCACGGAAACGCCGGTCGTGAAGAAGAACTGCCCCTGGGCCTTCCACGTACCGTTGCACTTCTTCGGCGCCACGATCAGCGCGTACTTCTTCTTGCCTTTCTTGATCGTTTTCTTCTCCGTCTTCGTCTTCACCGAGATGGTTGATGCGTCGGGCGCGCTCGGCAGCGTCTTGATCGGCGGGATCGAGCAGTCGAGCGTGTAGTCGAAGCTGCCCTGCGCCTTCACCGTGATCTTGCAGACGGACACGAACGTCGGGCCCAGGTCCGGGAACACGTAGACGAGCACTGTGTCCTTGCCGCCGACCTTGGAGCCGTTGAACAGGGCCAGCTTGGCGTTCACCGGGTCCTCGACCACCGGCAGGGCCCGGCCGATCCCGGTCCCGGTGCCGATCTTCGACCCCTTCGGGCACCCGTTCGGCCCTTTCGCCTGCAGGCTCGCAAGGTTGCATCGCGGGAACTTGGAGCTGTTGTACTTGCCGCCCTTGTTGAACTTGATCACGACACGGTTCATGATCGGGGGCTGGGGCTGCCCCGGCTCCGAGGACGCGAACTGTACGTCCAGCGCGGTCGACTTTCCCGCTTTGGCCGGGTTGGCCTCGGCCTTGAACACGACCTGTACGGCCGCGAAGGCAGTCGACGCCACGATCGCAAGGGCCGCGCCCACGCCGAGCACGACCAATAGCTTCTTATTCACGATGCTCCTCCTCGGGTTCGCGGGGCCTGGGAGGCGCCACGCGCGCACATGCGCTCGCGACCACGCTCCGATTCGTGCCGCAAGCCTAACCGAAGTGCAGCACCTAATCGAAGCCTCTCGGTGACGGACAACGCGGCTTGGCACCCTGCGCCCATTCGGGACGACCCGGCCGAGCCGGCCGCTGGCAGCCCGTCAGAGTCGAAAGCCGACGTGGAAGGGAAAGGAGGAGCTTTGCTCGACGCTGGCGAAGCGCCCCGGGCTCAGGTATGCGAGCAGCGGCGGGTGGGGGATCGGACCCCGGTCGTTTGCCTCGGAGGCGCGCAGGATGCGCTCGTCCGCTGACGCCGCCACGACCCTGCCGATGATCAGCGTGTTGTCGCCGAAACCCTCCAGGACGCGCTCGAGAGCGCACTCGAGCCAGAGGTAGGCGCCGCTCACGAGGACGCCGTCCACCGTCGAGGCGGGACGCGTCTCGAGTGCGGCCAGACTCGGCTTGGACCCGTCCTCGATGCGCGGCCCCGCCGCCATGCTGGCTTGCATGATCTGGTCCGGGCGCGGAAAGCTGACCGTGAACTCTCCCGTCGCCTCGACATTGTGCTGCGTCGCGTGGTTGGGGCTGCACACGAAGCAGTAGTAGTTGTGCCAACCGAGCGGCATCGCCATGTGCTTGGGCGCCAGGTCATACCCCCCTCCTCCCTCACGGGTCCCGACGATCACCAGTGGTGCGACCGTGAAGAACCTGTCCCACACCGGCGAGTCGGTCGGAATCGCGACCCTCGGCTGCTTGTCTTCTGTCCGCTGTGCCATGTCCGAGCGAAGCTCCCAAGCTTGTTTGACTCAGTTTCGCCACGCTGCGCCTCACGGTCATCCGGAGGATCGTGCAGATTCGAGCAGTAGAGAGTACGGTCGCCGTTGAACGGAGTCGGACTCGAACCGGCGACCCCTTCCTTACCAACTTGCGCCGGGCCGCTAGGGGATGACGAAGGTAAAGCCGCCGTCAGCGGGGGAGCCGGTGGGACGATTTCCCTCTGGAAACCGTTGAAGAGCTCGGGTGACGCCACGATGATGGCCTTTGTCCTGCAGCCCCTTGCCGCACCTGCCCTTGCGTGCGCGGCGGTCAGTCGTTGGCCGAGGGGCTTGAGCATTGGAGTTTCCGTTCTCCGGACTCGGAGCGTATCCCGCATCCGCTTCGCGGCACAAGGTCCGATCGTCAGAAACAGGCACTTGATTGCTGCGAAGGCCGGAACTTATACTCGGCCAATCGACGGGAGGCGCAGAGTAGGGGGAGGGCCATGAGCGTGCATGCGGCGCAGGCGGGGCGCCGCTCACGATCAACCCTGCTGGTCGGAATCCTCGGCTCGGTCGTCTTGCTCGCGGCCCTTTCCCCGGCGCCGGCGGTGGCCCGCGCGCGCGGGGGAAAGCAGTGCTCGCGCAAGGGCGCGGACTACTTCACGCCCGGATACAAGGGCATCTGCAAGGTGCCGAAGCTCGGGGAGCAGCCCGTGCTCCCACCGGTCCCGCTGGGCGACAACGGACGCGCACCGCAGGTGCTCGTGGACAACGCCGGCACCGCCCACATCGTCTGGAACCAGGACGGCGGTGACGGCCCTGACCAGCTCCGCTACTGCCGGCTGAAGCGTGGGGCCACGGCGTGCGACAACCCGCCCGCCTCAATCGCCCCGGACCAGCCGGGTCCGTTCAACTCGCCGGCTTTCAACGACGACATCGCCGGCCCGCGGATCCTCACAATCGCGGACGGCCTCATCTTCCTCACGCACCGATACCCGAACCTTGTGCCGAAACCGGACGGGACAGAGACCGACCGCACGACTTACATGTACACGTCCACCGACGGGGGCAAGACGATCACCGGCCCGGCGATCGTCGGAGACGCCGAGCCATCGGGAGGAGCGGCCACGTTCGGCGACGGCTCGCGCATCGGCCTGATCTCGGACACCCGCACAGGCGGCACCTTCTTCCAGGCGATCGATCCGGGGTCGTACACCAGCGCCCAAGCGAACCTCGGCGGGAACGGGCCCGATCGCGCCTACTCGGGCAGCCTGGCCTCGGTCGGCGGCACGCCGATCGCCGCGTACGCGGACCTGTCCGGGAAGACGTTCATTCGCCAGTTTTCAGGCGGAAACATCGCTGACCCTGGCACCTGGGCCGAGGGCGTGACGAACGGGGTGGAACCGAAGCTTGCCTCCGGGCCGGCCGGTCCGTACCTGGCGAACTCTCCGCCCTCGCACGACAGCATCCAGGTACGGCCCCTGAAAGGGGTCCAGACTGCCGGCAACGGCGTCACGATCAAGACGGGCCCCTACGGTGCCCGTGATTTCGTCCAGGACGCCGGCGGAGCGCTGCGGCTCGGGTGGGTCGACAGCAGGGGGAAGACGCCGGTGCTGCTCGAGAGCGTTGCCAAGGGCGCGCTCAAATTCGACCCGGGCACCGCGGTAGCACGCGCGCGCAGGCCTCGACCAGATCAACCTCGCCGCCACGAGTGATGGCGGCGGGTTTGCGGTTTACACCTCGGGCGGGTCCTCCCAGGGATTCGGAAAGATCTTTGCCGCACCGTTCGGCAGTCAGGCGCCCACCAAGCTTCCGGGACTCGGGCAAATACCCGGCACCGGCAAGGATCCGGACACGACCGACTCCTGCCAGGAGGTCTCCTACAAGGCCGTCCAGATCCTGAGCCCCTACTGCTTCGTGCCCGTCAAGGGCAAGCCCGGCTATCGCGTCACGACGGGGCGTTTCAAGCTCAACGGGCTCACGATCATCCCGGACGCCGGCGTCTCGGTCGAGATGAGCACGCAGAGCGGCGCGAAGACGATCGACGCCGTCGGCGGAAACGCACAGGTCACGGTCCAGCTCGACACGTCCTCCGGCCCGATCGTCCTGTGGCACGGCAAGCTCCACATCAAGCTGCCCACGGGAGCCATCGGCACCAAGCTCTTCGATGGCATCGACGTCTCGCAGTTCAAGCCGGATGTCAAGGGCTTCCCGGTCGAAGGCGACTTCGACATCATCCTGAAGGAGCACTCGGTCGAGATCCCGATCACTTTGAAGCTCCCAGATATCTTCGGCGGCCTCACCGGATCGACCACTCTCAAGGCCGACAACGAACACGGGTTGACGGTCAGCTCGGTGAAGTTCGGCCTGGCGGAGCTCTCGATCGGGGATGCCTTCGTGCTGAGCGACGTCGAGGTCGCGTGGGACGGTGACGCTGACAGCTGGAGTGGCGGGGCAAACCTGAAGATCGTCGGCGCCGAAATGGGCGTCCACGTCACCTTCGAGAAAGGTGAGTTCACCGATGGCGACATCACGATCCCGCTCGGCCCGTTCCCAGGCCTGACCCTTTTTACGGACGTCTACCTGAACAGCATCAACGGCCACTTCCACATGAAACCGAAAGACGTCGTGATTGGCGTAGGTGCACTGTTCGGAGCGCAGCCGCTGCCTCCCGATACCTACGTCTACAACGTCCGTGGAGACCTCACGGTGACGATCCTTCCCACGTTCGCGGTGGACTTCGTGGGCGACGGGAGCATCGGGAAGATCGCGGTGTCCCACTCGACGGCGCACGCCGATGCCGACGGCCACTTCGCGGTCAGCGGTTCAGCGGGGTTCGATCTCCCAGCCCTCCACGGATCTGGCAAGCTCGATGCGTTCTTCGACACCTCGACTCGCAATTTCGGAGGGAGGCTCGATTCAACCCTCACGCTCGGCGAGGGCCTGGTCTCCGTGGACATCGGAGTCTTGGCCCTTATCACGCCCGAGAAGGTCGCTGGCTGCGAGAAGCCGCTCGGCGGCTTTGCGTACACGTTCAAGACGCGCAAGGTCGACGTAGAGTTCGGGTCCTGCCCGGGAGAGCCTCCGTCCGCCACGTGGTGCGATCCATCGCACCTTCAGGCCTGCGTGGACGCGCTGAAGAACAAGCAGGGCAAGTCGGCGGTCGCCCGGGCGGCGCAAGACGGTCCCCCGAACTTCACGCTTCCAGGCGGACTCACCGGTGCGTCCGTCCAGGTGCTCGGCGTCTCGGGTCCGCCGAGCGTAACCCTGATCTCGCCCTCGGGAGCGACGGTGACGCCCGTACCGATGAACGACCCGGGTGCCGGGAGCGCACCTGCTGTTTTCGGGACGAACGAAGCGACGACCTCGATCGGGCTGCGCAGCCCCGCCGGCGGGAACTGGAAAGTGGAGGCGACGTCGGGGACGGTCGCCGAGATCGACGTCGCGCGCGAGCTCCCCACGCCGTCGGTCAAGGCTAAGGTCCGCGGTCATGGCCGCAACCGCGTTCTCACCTACAAGACGACCAGCCGCAAGGACCTCGCGATCCGCTTCTACGAGCGGATCGGCCGGGGCCAGCGCCAGATCCGCGTGGTCAAGGGCGGGCGCGGCAAGTTCCACTTCACGGCTGGCGACGGGCAGGGCGGCAAGCGGGAGATCGTCGCCCAGGCCGAACAGTCGGGGCTGCCGGTGCTCCAGCACACTGTCGCGTCCTACCGGGCGCCGGGCCCGATCCGGCCGCACGTACGCGGGCTCAAGGTGCGCCGCGCCGGTAAGAAGATCGTGGTCCGCTGGCGGCGCGCGCGCGGCGCGAAGAACTACGTCGTCCGGTTCGACGTGATCGGCGGGCGCCACCTGCAGCGGACCACATCTCGGAACAAGGCGAAGCTGGGCGGGATCGGGCGCCGCGACCGCGTCCGCGTCCGGGTCTACGGGCGTAGCGCGCATGGCCGTCGCGGCAAGCCGGCGCAGGCCAGGGTCCGCGCCAAGCGCCGCTAGCGCGGCGCACTACTTGATCTTGAAGTTCACGCGCGCCGGTGCGCCCGTTCGGCTGCTCTTGGTCGGCGTCCCGGTCAGCCGGTACTTGCCGCGGCCGAGCTTCCGGCCGTCAACGCGTCCCGTGAACTTGAAGGTGTTCTGTCCGGCAAATCCGCCGGCGCTGAAGCTCCCGCGCACCTTCTTGTAACCCGTGCAGCGCTTTCCCTTGCCGTGGGCGCCGAGCCTGCACTTTCCGCCCTTCTTCCGCCCGGTGCTGAAGCGCTCGACCTTGAACGTGACGCTCGCCTGGATCGACAGCGAGAAGCTGACCTTGGTGCCCACCGGCGGCTTCTTGCGCGCGACCGACCCGCCCGACTTCGCCGCACGGAACGTCGAGGGCTCGAGCCGCAGGTTGCTGATCGCCGGCGTCGGAGTGGGCGTCGTCCCTGCCCGGCGGCGGCACGCTGCCGGCTTTCGGGGTGATGTCCGCGTTCATCAAGAGCTCGAGGTTCGTCATCTGCTGATTCGGCGCGCCCGTGGCTCCTGCCCCCAGGGGCGGCGTGAACCACTTCACGAGCGGCAGCGTGATGGCGGGCGAATTGGTGAAGACCAGGCCGCCGTTGCCGATGTCCGCGCCGAGGACATCCCCCGTCTTGATCGGAAGGCTCGTGACGAAGGTGTCCAGGGCGCCGGTGGTCGTCTGCGTCGTGCTACTCGCGACCGAGGTGAAGTTCGACCCCGACGGTCGCAGCACGCGCAACGTCACGGCGTTGCCGGAACTGCCCGACTTCAGGCGCCAGCGCACGACTGTCCCGTCCACCGGCGAGGCAGCCACCGGCGTGCCGCCGGAGGTCTGAATACACGTGCAATCCGAGAAGAGGTTCGACGTCGCGTCGCCGGCGAGATTGCTGCCGACCGTGACGTCGGCTCCCTCGGCCGTGGGCGCGAGGAGCATCGCGACGGCCGCGGTCGCGACCAGAATCCTGCTTATCGAACACCCCGACAGCACGTGCAGAGTAT
>CAWGVJ010000013.1:0-172025 GCA_963826005.1 uncultured Solirubrobacterales bacterium
TCAGCAGGCGCGGCCGCTTCCCCATCACGCGCGCCATACGGTCGAGCATCTCAGCGTAGGACAGGACGTCGGGCCCGCCGATCTGGATCTCGCGGCTGGTGCTCTCCTGCATGTCGGCCGCCTTGACCAGGTAGTCGATCACGTCATCGACCCCGATCGGCTGCGTCGAGGTGCGCAGCCACGAGGGCGCGATCATCACGGGCAGCCGGGCGACGAGATAGCGGAGCGTGCGATACGACTCGCTGCCGGCTCCGACGATCATCGCCGCGCGAAAGTAGGTGAGCGGCGGCCCGTCGGCGCCGAGGATCCGCGCGGTCTCGTGCCTGCTGCGCAGATGCTCGGAGCTTGGCTGGTCGCCAAGACCCCCAGATACACGACCCGCCCCACTCCTTCCCTTTTCGCCATCTCCGCGAAGGCTTGGGCGGCGCGCTGTTCCTGCTCGGCGAAGTCGCCCGCGCCGCCTCGCCCCATCAGGTGAACGAGGTAGTACGCGACGTCGACGTCGCGGCCCGCCCCTTCGAGCGTCTCGGCGCGCAGGACGTCGCCCTCGTGGAGCTCGAACCGTTTCTCGCGAAGGTGCTTCGACCGCTGGGCGTCTCGCACCAGGCACCGGACCTCGTGCCCCAGCGGCCGCGAGCGCCTTCGCCAGGCGAGAACCGACGAACCCGGTCGCCCCGGTCACGAGCGCGCGCGTGGCTTCAGCGTTCCCGGGCGGAGCTGTGCTCGAAGCGCGCGGTTAGCTCCTGCTGCCGGTAGGCGAAGATCGCGCGTACGTCTCGCTCGACAAGACCTGCGACTCCGACCCCGCGCAGTCGCAGGATGTAGTCGACGCGGTCTCGCACCTCGGTCGCCTCGCCGAGGTCGTGGAAGGAGTGTTCGTGAGTCCACTTGCGGTAGGGACCGCGGCGCTGCTCGTCGACGAAGCGGTGAGGAGGATCCCAGACGGTTATCTCGCTCCGCCAGCGCAACGGGAGCCCATGCAGCGCGGAGCCGGTAGTCGATCGTGGTTCCCTTCCTCACCGGGAGGGCTGACGGCGCCGCAACCGAAATCGAAGCCACGGCGGCGTGATCGCCTCGAGATTGTGGGCGTCGGCGAAGAACGCGAACACCTCGTCGATCGGCCTGGGCACGACGACCGCGGCCGAGAGTCGAAAGGCGCCCGCTGAACGACGTTCGATCCGAACCGCGCCCGGCTGAGCTCGGCTCGTCGCTGACCTCGACCGCGCCGCTCATGCCGCCGCTTCGTCAAGCGGCGTGGATTCGCGCGGTCCCGCGGCGACCTCCGCCGCCGCTTCGACCGGCTCGCCTCGCAGGTGCTTCGCGCCGACCGGGCGTCGCCAGGCCGGCTTCGCGCAGAGCATCTGCACGTCCATGATGCGCGCCTCGCGAAATCCGGCCTCGGAGATCGAGAGATAGAGCTCCCACAGGCGCTGGAAGCGCCGGTCGTAGCCGAGCTCCGCGAGTTGACGGCGCGGCGGCGAGAAACCGCTCGCGCCAGGCCCGCAGGGTGAGCGCGTAGGAGGGCGAGATGTCCTCGAGCCAGACAGTGCGCATGTCCGTCTGCGAGGCGAGGCAGCGGGCGATCGCCTCAACGGAGGGCAGGCAACCGCCAGGGAAGATCATCCGGTTCGAGAAGTTGCGGGTCGTCCTTCTCGGCCTCGTAGGCGCGGTCGTCGATGCAGATCGCCTGCAGGAACATCAGGCCGTCGGGCACCAGCAGCTGCGAGCACCGGCGGAAGAAGAGGTCGAAGTACTCCCAGCCCACCGCCTCGATCATCTCGATCGAGACGAGGCGGTCGAAGCGCCCTTCGAGCTCGCGGTAGTCCCGTCCGATCACCTGCACGAGGCCGTCGAGGCCGGCTCGCCGAATCCGCGCGTCTGCGTAGGTCGCGCTGCTCGCGCGAGATCGTGGTCGTCGTCACGCGGCAGCCGTACTGCGTGGCCGCGTGAACCGCGAGCCCACCCCATCCGGTGCCGATCTCGAGCAGGTGCGTGTCGGGGCCGAGCTCGAGCGCGCGGCAGATGCGCTCGAGCTTCGCGCGCTGAGCCTGCTCGAGCGAGTCGTTCTCGCTCTCGTAAGAGCGCGCACGAGTACATCATCGCGTCGCGGTCGAGGAACGTCTCGAAGAGCGCGTTGCCGAGGTCGTAGTGGGCTGCGATGTTGCGCCGCGCACCGGCAACCGTATTGCGCGAAGGCATCGGGACGCAGGCGGCGGAGCGGCCGCCCGATGCGGCGCACGAGGCGATTCACGTCGTCGACGCGCCTGAGCTCGCGCGCGGGGATCCGCAACAGGCTGACGAGGTCGGGGGAGTCCCACAGGCCTTCGGCGTAGCTTTCGCCGAGGCCGATGCTGCGGTCGCGCGCGAGGCGCGGGTAGAAGGCCGGATCGTGCACGACGATCTCACCGCGAAGCTCCGCCCCGGCGGGGCCGAAGGCGAACGTGCGCCCCGACCACGACTCGACCAGCTCCAGTCGCCCGGACCTGATCCGGCGAAGCACGGCGTGGACGCGCGGCGCGTGCGATCCGGCTCATGCTGCGCTCTCCGAGTGAGCGAACCACGGGGCTCCCTTGATCCGCAGCCGGAGAGCCTGGATGTAGATGCGGGCCAGGGTGGCGATTGTCATCGGAGGATATGTGAGAAGCATCCGTGCCATCAGCCGGCGACTCATCTCGCGCCGGCGGAGTGACAGCGACGCTTCGAAGATCACCTCGCCGCTCTTCCAGGTTCCGGAACCCGATCCGGAGCCGGTCCCCGGGAGCCGAGGTCCACCACTCGTACTTCTGGTCCATGCCCATGAACGGGGAGACGTGCAGGCGCTTCTCGAAGTTGCCCGCCCACCGTCCCGTCGGCCGCGGGCGGCCGCTCGCGAGGCGTCGAGCACGTATGCGTGGCGCTCGCCCCAGGGGGTGTTGGTGACCTCGGCGATCACGGAGTCGAGCTCTCCCGTCCTCGCCGTGGCAGAACAAGGAAGCTCACCGGATTGAACCCGACCCCGAGGTAGCGGGGGTGGGCGAGCAGCCTGATCGGCCCAGCCGGCCGCCGTCCGACGCGCTCCGAGCTGAGCGCGCGGGCGGCCTCGGCAATCGGCGTGCGCGGCGTCGCCGAGGAAGTCGGAACGGCGAAACCACGCCGGCGCCGGCCGGCGTGCCGACCAGAGCGGGAATGGGTCGAGCAGCTCGGGCAGCTCGTCGAGGTCGAAGAGCGGCATGAAGACCCTGTAGCGGAACTCGTGCTCGATCGGCCGGCGCCGCCGGTGGATGACCCACCCCTCGTAGATCGCGGAGGCGCGCCTCACGCCGCGAGCTCCTCCGCCGCGTGCTCCCGTGCGACGCTCGGGAGCGGCCCCTCGAGGATGCTTCCGCCGATCGGCCCGCGTCCGCCGAGCGACTCCGCCACGCGGAGCGCCAGACCAGACGCCGTCCTCGTGGAAGCCCCAGCGCCAGTAGGCCCCGCAGTAGTGGGTGTGGTCGCGGCCGCTGATCTCGGTCCAACGGCGCTGCGCTGCGACGCCGGCGCGCGTGTACGATGGGGTGCGCGTATTCGAAGCGCTGGATCACCGGCGCGGGATCGATCGCCTCGGAGCGGTTCAGGGTCACGAGAAACCTGCGGTCGGCGCGCAGCGATTGAAGGCGGTTCATGTCATACGTGATCGTGGTCTTGCCGACCGGCGTCTCGGTCAGGTGGTAGTTCCAGCTCGCCCTCGCCGCGCGGCGGCGTGGCAGCAGCCGCTCGTCGGTGTGGAGAACAGTCTCGTTCGTCTGGTACGGGATCGCTCCGAGCACTTCCCGCTCGGCCGGGCTCGGCGTCAGCGAGCAGCGCCAGCGCCTGATCTGAGTGGACAGCGAGCACTACCTCGTCAAATCGGGCGACCGTGTCGTCGAAACGCGACGTCGACACCGAGCGGATCGCGCTCGATTCGACGCACCGGTGCCCGAAGGTGAAGCGCGGCCGCCGAAGGCACCGACGAGCGCCTCCACATAACGGCGCGAGCCGCCCGACACGCTGCGCCAGCGAGGCCTGCCGACGAGCTGGAGAAGACCGTGGTTGGCGAAGAAGGCCGCGAGAAAGCTGGCCGGGAACGACCACAGCTCGGCAGGATCCGCGGACCAGATCGACGACACCTGCGGCACGATCAGCCGCTCGATGAAGTACTCCGAGTAACGGCGCTCGGCGAGGAAAGCGCGCAGCGAGGGGCCGTCGCCGTTGAGCCCGACGAGGCGCGCGGGCCTCGCGGTGAAAGCGGACGAGGTCCGCGAGCATGCGGTGAAACCGGGGGTCGAGAGCCTGCGCCGGGTTGGCGAACAGGCCCGGCGGCCTGCTCGCCCACTCGAACCGACCGGCGCCGTCGGAGACCGAGAAGCTCATGTCCGCGCGGCTGAGTGGCGATGCCGAGCTCGTCGAACAGGCGGTCGAGATTCGGGTAGTTGCGGTCGTTGAGGACTACGAAGCCGGTGTCGACGTCCCAGCGTGCCGGTCGGCGGTCTCGACCTTGATCGTGTTGGCGTGGCCGCCGGCGTGGCGCCCGACCTCGAAGACGTGCACGTCGTGCCCTGCGCCAGCAGCTCGTGGGCGGCGACGAGGCCGGCGACGCCGGCGCCGATCACTGCTATCCGCTGGTTGTTCACCTCACCGACGCCTGACAACGCCGCGGGAGCGGCCGAGCGAGCTTCGTCGCCAGTCCGTCGCGGGCGTTGACGCCGATCCGGGTGAACAGAATCCGGAGCACGGGGTCGAGCACGCGCAGCGGACCGCGCATGCGCAGGTCGGCCGCGTACGTGACCGCGGTGCCGCCGTCCGCGAGCTCGGCGACGGTGATCTCGTCGCGCGAGACCACGCTCGAGCTCTCTGCCACCAGCAGCACGCCGCCGCGGGCGGTCCACCTCGACGGTCGCGGTAGATCAGCGGGACATCGCGGCCGAGGAAGCGCGAGGTGATCTCGAACTCGGCGCCGGGCCGCCCCGGCTCACCCCGGCAAAGGCGGCGCCCTGCGCACTCCGGGATCCCATTCGGCAGCCGAGCGGAAGTCGGCTAGGTAGTCGAACACCGCCTCGCAGCTCGCCGGCGAGGTCACTGTTGCCGTGTAGCGTGCCATCGGTTCTCCTTTCTCTCTTTCAAGCGTTTTGCGGTCGACTGCAGGTCCGACGCGGACGCGAGCCGGCAGCACGCCTCCCAGAGCAGCCGGCGGTCCTGCGGCGGACTCGCGGCCTTAGGAAGCCGGTGGGTCGGGCGGGGGCGCCTGGTCGTGCCAGAAGAGCCCTGTCGGGACGGCGCTCGCCGGAGCGGTCGCGAGCCAGACGATCGTGTCGGCGCCCTCGCGCTCGTCGCGGAGCAGCGGGCGGGTCACCGCGCGAAAGCGGGGCAGCGAGCTCCGCAGCCCCGGCGTGTCGGCCCAGCCGGGGTGCATGGAGGCGAAACGACGCCCCGCTCGCCCTCGCGCTCGGCCCAGATCTCGTGAGCACCACCTGGGCCCGCTTGGCGTGCGCGTAGAAGGCCGGCCCGTCGAAGGAGCGATCGATCGAGCTGGAGGTCACCGGCGTCGAGGCGCGCCGTGTACATGCCGCCGGAGGAGACGTTGACGACCCGCCCGGGGTCCTCCGCTCGCAGCGTCGGAAGCAGCAGCTCCGTGAGCACGAAGGGCCCGAGCACGTTGGTCGCGAACGTCAGCTCGACCCCGGCCGAGTTCCGCCGGCGGCTGCCGAGCAGAACGCCCGCGTTGTTGACCAGAACGGCGATGTCCGGCTCGCGCTCGTTGAAGTCAGCGGCGAAGTTGCGCACCGAGTCGAGCTCGGAGAGGTCGCAGAGCTCGAGTTGCGGAAGCGCCGCGGCGCCGCTCGACCCGAGTCTCCGCGCGATCCGCTCGAGCGCACGCTCGCCCCGCTCGAGATCGCGGACGACCATGTGAACGCGGGCCCCGGCTCGAGCCAGCCCCTCGGTTGCCGCCTCGCCGATGCCCGAGCTGGCACCGGTGACGACCGCCACGCGGCCACGCAAGCTGCCGGCGACAGCGGTCTCCCAGCTCAGGCCGCGCAGTCGGTAGCCGATCGAGGTGTAGCTGGGTGCGACCGCGAAGTCGAGGGCGGTGTCGACTGCCTTGTCGAACGCCGCGATCATCCCGCGGGGGCGGTACGAGCCGCTCGCGACTCGCACCGCCGAGGTCATGCGCCGGGCGCGGGGACGCACCATCAGCGCTTCGGGGGCAGAAGCACCCGGTTGATGACATGGATGACCCCGTTGGAGGCGTCCACGTTCGTCTTCAGGACCTTCGCGTTGTTGACCTTCACGTAGCGCCGCTTGACTTTGACCTTCAACCGGCTGCCGTTCAGGGTCTTCACCGAGCTTCGCTTGACGACCCGCTTGGCACGCAACTCGCCCTTGGCGACGTGATAGAGGAGCACCGCTCTCAGTTGCGCGGGATTCGCGGCCAGGGCCGAGAGCGTGTCCTTCGGGACCTTGGCGAACGCGGCGTCGGTGGGCGCGAACACGGTGAACGGCCCTCCGGTCGCCAGCGTGTCGGCGAGGCCGGCTTGCTGGACCAACGAGACGAGGGTGTCGAAGCTTCCCGCGGCCGTCGCCGTCTCGACGATGTTCTTGCCCGCAGGCCGGGACGCACGATCCGCTGCGCGGGAATCGGTCGCGCCGGTGGCGATCGGCCCAGCGGTCACCGCGAACGCGGCGACGACCAGAGCCAAGACCGCAACCAACACACGGCGAGACATGATTGATCTCATCGGTAGTGCACCTCCTAGTTGGACATACCTTGGACAAACAGTGGACGCGAGCCTAGCGTGCGTGGCACGATTTGTCAAGGTTCGTCTAGCGTTCGTCCAGACTCTTGTTTATAGTGGCGACCATGAACCGACGGCTCCGAATCGGAGAGCTCGCCGAGCGAACGGGAGTGAGACCGGACCTCCTGCGCGCCTGGGAGCGGCGCTATAGCCTGCTTCGCCCGACGCGCTCCGACGCCGGCTACCGGCTTTACTCCTCAAAAGACGAGGAGCGAGTCCGCGCGATGGTCCGCCAGCTCGAAGCCGGTGCACCAGCAGGCGAGGCCGCACGCCTCGTGCTCGGGGGCGTCGGCGTGCCCGAGCCACCGACACCTGCCCTGCCCGCGGCCTCCGCTGAGCTTCGCGACGCCCTGGATCGGTTCGACGACGCGGGCGCCCAGGCCGCGCTCGACAACCTGATGTCCGCGCTCAGCTTCGAGACCGTCGCTCGCCAGGTGATCCTCCCGTATCTGCGAGAGCTCGGCGAGCGCTGGCAGCGAGGCGACGCGACCGTCGCCCAAGAGCACTTCGCGACGACCGTACTCCGCGGCCGCCTCTTGGCCCTCGCACGCGGCTGGGATCGCGGCACGGGACCCCGCGCGCTGCTCGCTTGCGCGCCGGACGAGCAGCACGAGCTCGGGCTGATCGTCTTCGGACTCGCGCTGCGGCAGCACGGATGGCGAATCACCTACCTCGGTGCGAACACGCCGATCGAGACGCTCGCCGCGGGTGTCGAGGAGCTGTCTCCCGCCGCCACCGTCCTGGTCGCTCTGACGCCCGACAAGCTGGACCCGCCGCGCGAGCGCCTGAGCGAGCTCGCTCGCCGGACGCGCCTGGCGCTGGCGGGGGTCGGCGCGAGCGAGCAGCTCGCGGCGGAAATCGGCGCTGAGCTATTGCGGGGTGACCCGGTGGATGCGGCGGCGGAGCTAGTCTCCGGCGCCGCCGCGAGTCCGCTGCCCACGGGACCTGAGCGTTTCGCAGGAGCCCGGAGTCGGACTCGAACCGACGACCCCTTCCTTACCATGGAAGTGCTCTACCAACTGAGCTATCCGGGCGGGCTGGCCATCACTGTAGCGCCCGGAACGACCGGTGCCCGACGAGGGCTTACGTCACGGGACGAAGATGCCCTGGCGGGCGAAGACCGTGTTCGGGGAGGTTGACGCGAGGCCGTCCGCGCCTCCGTCGAACACCTCGATCTGGCCGAGCTGCCAGATCGCGCGATCGCGCTCCACCACACCGCCGGGGACGATCGCGTTGAAGCTCGACGACAGCGAGCAGGTGCCGCCGGTCGTCGCGCTGCCGGTCGCCACGCACGGCACGGTCAGCGGGAGCGTGGTCTCGAACGTGCCTGCCTCCGTCTCGGACGCGCCGTTGTTGCGGTCGGTGATGCGGAGGGCCGTGTTGAGCTGCAACTGGCCGGCGTAGTCGAGCAGGTCGGCCTTTCTGCGCACGTCCGTGATCGACACGCTCATCAGCACGTCGGCTTCGCTCTGCTGGGTCGCCGGGTTGCCGACCACCACGTCGAACCGGACCGCCCCGACCGAGTTCGCGGCCTCACCGTTGGCGTCGTTGGTGCCGACCGTCAGCTGACCGGACGTCTGCTGCGGCGGGTTGCACGAAGCGAACGAGAGCGGCGGGCCGTGCTGGCGGTTGCCGCCGGCGCACTGCGCGTACGCGGGCACCAGCGGCACGCGGAAGGGCGTCGCGCCCTTCGGCCGCGGGTACCCCGGCTCGACATAGTCGCCGGAGAGCTGATACCCGGGCGGAACGACCTTCGGCGCCGGGTCGGCCACGAGCCCGGCCTGCGCGCCGGGCTGCTCGAGCACCGGCAGCCGCAGCTCGAGGTTGGAGACCGTCACCGGCAGCTGGCCGTTCGAGTTGCGCCCGTACGGCTGGTCCGCCGGCAGCAGCTCGAGCTTCGCGATGTGGCCGGTGTCGAACTTCCAGCCGTTCGGGTGGAGCTGGAAGACCTGGCGAGTGGCTGCCGTGCCGGAGTTGATCTCGGGCCGGTAGAGGCCGCGGGCGACGAGCGTCTCGTTGCCGCTCCGGGGTCGACGTCCAGGAGGCGGGCCGCGACCTGGGAGGTCGGGCCGGGTGAGTTGATGTCGGCGACGATCGTCGGCGAGCCCATCAGCGTGAAGCCGCCCGACGGCGCGGCGGCCAGCCGGTAGCTCGCGGCGCCGGTCTGATCGGTACCGGACGCGGTCGCGCATGCGCCGCTCCCGCCAATCGGGTCGAACGCCGGCGCCTGCCGTGTCGGTGACCGCCGACGCGATGACCTTCGAGGCTGCGCTCGCTGAGGCGCACCTCGCCGGGAGCGAGGTCCGACCACCGTCGGCGCCTTGAACGGCTGGTCCGTGTTCGGGTCGTCGATACGCGCCGGTCGCGCCTCCGGACGGTCCGCCGCAGACCTGGGTCAGGGTCTGCACTCCCTGATACGGCGTCGTGCCCTGCCCCTTGACGTAGAAGTCGAACCACTTGTGCTGCTCGCGGCTGAGGAAGGTGGCGTCGGGGGTCTTGTTCTGGCCGCGCTGGTGACCGTGGTCGGTGAAGATCAGCGACACCGGTGTCTGGTACTGCGAGCGCGTGCGGTTGTAGAAGCGAATCGCCTCGTCGGGCGGAAACAGGTCGTCGGTGAAGCCGTTGGAGATCAGCAGCGGCGCGGGCGCGATCGAGTGATCGATGTAGTAGGACGAGTGGTGCTTGGTGATCTCGTCGACGATGTCCTGCGACAGCGGGTTCTGGTCGTAGGGCTCGCCGGCGTTGATCGACGCGTACCACGCGCCAGGTCCGCGTCGGGATCGGTACCCGGCGGCGGCGTAGTTGCTGGCCGCCTGGCCCACCAGGTACAGGCCCGCGACGAACGACTGCTTCATCACGCCGATGCGGCCGCGCTGCAGGTACGGCGAGTCGACGACGTAGTCGAGCGTGTGGCCGTTGGGCTGCAGCGAGTAGGCGAGGTCGGTCCAGGGGATGTCCGGGCGCCGCCGCCGCGATGCGCATGGCCTTGCCGCCGTCGCTCACCCAGGGAATCAGCGTGCCGTCGTTTGCCGGGACCATCTTGCGGTTCTTGAGAGCCGCGAGCGCCATCGAGGTCCCGCCGCCGTAGGAGCCGCCGGTGACCCCGATCGCCTGCGGGTTGATCAGGCCTTCGCCGGCGAGCGCTCCGGTGGCGGCCCGGTCGGCCAGCGCCTCGAGGACCTCCTGCGCGTCACGCACCTCGAAGCGCGTGTCCATCAGGTGGTTGTAGCCGGCCTGGCACACGGGCTGGGGGCGCTTCGGATCGGTCGCGCCGCACGACAGTCCCCACCCGCGGGCGGTCATCGAGAAGACGGCATAGCCGTCGGTGATCCAGTTGCCCGACGTCACGGCGAGCTTCGAGCCGCCCCATCCGTGGAAGAGGCCGACGACCGGGAAGTTGCCGTCCGGGCCGCTCGCCGGTGCGGGCGGGAAGCCGACGTTGATGTCGATCGGAGCGCCGTCGAAGGTCGTGAAGATGCCCGAGCAGTGGCGCTGGCCGGCATTGGCGCCGGTCTGGACGGTGCAGGTGATATCGCCACCCGCCCCGTTGGGGACGCTCGGGATCGTCGCCTGTGCGGCCGAGGGCAGCGAGAGAGCACTCAGCGCGCCAACGATGAGTGCGAACCGCAGCAACGACCTGGTGGAAGCCAACTCCCTTGCCTAGGCCTGTGCGGCCTCCGGCATCCTTTCTTCGACGAGGTGCCGCTCCAGGAACGCGACCTGATCCGCCACGACCTGCTCGAAGCCCGCGCCCCGGTAGATGTCGAAGTGGCCGAGGTCGTAGCCGCGGACCTCGGCGCCCGCGGCCTGCGCCAGCTCGCGCGCGACCTCCGGTGGGGTGAGGTCGTCACGGTCGGCGATGCAGACCAGCCACGGGCAGCGCAGCTGCGGCCCGGCCAGGAACGGGCGATAGCGCGACACCCGCAGCATCACCCGCGGCGTGCACTCGTTGCGCCAGCGCGAGTCCCCGGGCACGATCGCGGTGTAGCCAGCCTCGGACTCGGGCGACTGCAGGAGCGCATCCGAGCCGGGCGGCCCGATCACCGGGCAGTAGTGCGGCGGGCGACCGAACAGGGCCCCCAACTGGTCCCGCAGGGCGTGGAGCGTGATCTTCAGGTTCAGGGCCAGCGAGAACGATGCGATCTGCCGCAGGCCGTCGGCGAACGGCCCCTGCGAGATCACGGCCTGGATCTGGCCGTCCCGCACGGCCGTCGGAACCACATGGCCGCCCGAGAAGGACGAGCCCCACAACGCGATGCGCGTCTCGTCGACCTCCACGCGCGTGCGCGCGCACGCGATCGCCGCCGTCCAGTCGTCGAGTTGCAGTCCGATGTCGAGCAGCTGTCGGGGCTCGCCCTCGCTGTCGCCGAAATGGCGGTAGTCGAAGACGAACGCGGCCAGGCCGGCAGCGACGAACCGCTCGGCGTACTCCGGGAGGCCGTCCGCGCGCGTCCCCGCGAAGCCGTGCGCCATCACGACGCACGGCGCCGGGGCGTCGGCGCCGTCCGGCACATACAGCCAGGCCGCGCACCGCTGGCCGCCGGAGTTGAAGGTGATGTCCTGGCGGCTCATGGCAGAGCCGATCCTAACCGGGATTCCGGGAAAGCCAATCCCCCGGGTCCGGCTCGTCGGTGCCGAGGCCGGCGGACGCGCGATCCGCCGCCTTGGACCCATCGCTGGTGGGCGCATCCGGATCGGGCAGGATCGTGATGACCTGGTCGATGCCCGTCATCTGGATGACCTTCGCCGGATGCCCGCGCGGAGCGATCAGCGCGAAGTCGAATCCCTTCTGCTGCGACCTGAGCTGATGCTCGAGCAGGGTCCGCAGGCCGTTCGAGTCCACGAACTCCAGCCCCCGCATGTCGATCACGATGCCGGAGTCGCCCTCGCCCGGCAGCTGCCCGAGTACCTCGTTGAGGCGGTCTTGACAGGCGATGTCGAGCTCGCCGAACACTCTGACGAACACTGTTCCGTCAACGCGCTCCTGCAGGACCCGGCACGGCTCCAGCAGGTGCTCTCCAGACGCTTCCAAACCGGTCATCGCCGCGGCATTCTACGGACGTGTCAAGACCCCGACAGCTGCAGCTGACCGTCTCGCGGGGCAGCCGGGTCGAGGCACTCGGGGCCGTCATTCGCCACCGAGTTGACCAGCGGGCTCGCGGGGCGCACGCGCAACTGCTCCGCAGGCAGCGGAGCGAGCAGCTCGGACACGGCTGAGCCGTCGAGCGCCGGGTCGAGCCAGGCCTCCCACGCCGGAGGCTCGCCCAGCACGACCGGCATCCGGTCGTGGACCGGACGGGCGAGCTCGTTCGCCTCGCATGTGACGATCGTGCACGTGCCGTCGGTCCACAGCCCCGCGAACACGAACGGCTCGCCCCCCGGGAGCGAGAAGCGCACGGGCCGGCGCGGTTGCTTGGGATCCTCCGGCTTCTGCCATTCGTACCAGCCGTCGGCCAGCACCAGGCAGCGATGCTTCGCCTGCTCGACGAGGTCGCGGTACGCGGGCCGCTCCAGAATGGTCTCCGCGCGCGCGTTGATCATCTGGAAGCGAGGCTTCTCGTCCTTCATCCAGTGCGGCATCAGACCCCAGCGCAGCGTCTCGAGGCGGCGCCCGTGGTCGTCGTCGACCGCGGCCACCACCGGGTCGGTCGGCGCGATGTTGAAGCGCTCGAAGCCGACGTCGCTCTGAGGCCGCGGGACGCCGAGCAGCTCGGCCATCCTCTGCGTCAGCTCGTCCGACTTGCGGCCGGTGTTGCTGTAGCGCCCGCACATGAGATAAAGGCTATGGGTCCGGGCCGCCGGACCGTGCGGCGAGCTGGCCGCAGGCCGCGTCGATGTCGCGGCCTCTGGTGATGCGCACCGTCGCCTCCAGCCCGCCCCGCTCGAGGGCCGCGCGGAACGCGGCGATCGCCTTCGGCGACGACCCCTGGTAGGACGATCCCGTGGGGTTGAACGGGATCAGGTTCACCTTGAACGCGCGCGGGTCGAGCAGTCCCGCAAGCGCGTTCGCCTGCTCCACGCGGTCGTTGACCCCGGCGAGCATCACGTACTCGACGAACACCCGCCGGCGCTTTCGCTCGTAGTGCCGGCGGCACGCGGCCAGCACGTCGGCGAGCGGATAGCGCTCGTTGACCGGCATGATCTGCGAGCGCAGCGCGTCGTCCGGTGCGTGCAGCGACAGGGCGAGGCGAACCTGCGCACGCTCGCGCGTGAGGCGTTCGATCCCCGGGATCCACCCGACCGTCGAGATCGCCGTGCGGCGATGCGTGATGCCGATGTCGGGCAGCCGCCGGCATGCCCCGATCACGGCGTCGAGGTTCATCATCGGCTCGCCCATGCCCATGAAGATCGCGTTGCTGGTCTCCGTGGTGCGGCGGAAGTGCAGCGCCTGGTCGAGGATCTCCGCGGCGGAGAGGTTGCGGCCGAAGCGCATCGCACCGGTCGCGCAGAACGTGCACGTCAGCGGGCATCCCGACTGGGAGCTGAGGCACACCGAGCGGCGCCCGTCGCGGTAGCGCATCAGCACCGCCTCGACCGGCAGTCCGTCGTGCGTGCGAAAGAGCGCCTTGACCGTGCCGTCGCGCGAGCTTGCCTCGCGTTCGAGCACGAGGGTGGAGAACGGCACGCGCTCCGCCAGCTCTGCCCTGAGGGTCGTCGGCAGGGTCGTCATCTCGTCGTAGCCGCGTGCTCCGCGCGCGGTCCACTCCCACACCTGGCGGGCGCGAAAGGCGGGCTCGCCGCGTTCGGACGAGGGTCTGTTCGAGCAGTGCAGGGTCGATCGCCCGAGGTTACTTCAGGCCGCGAGCGCGCGGTCCACGAGTGGCGCGGCGTCCACGCCGTGCGGGAGCGTGCCGAAGGCGCGGTGGCGCCCGCCCAGGCGCGCCGCGCAGAACGCGTCCGCCACCGCCGCGGGTCCGTTGCGGACCAGCAGCGATCCCTGTAGCGCGAGCGCCATGTCCTCGACCAGCGCGCGGGCGGCGAACTGCGGCTCGGTGCGGTGCAGGTCGTCGAGCGCGGCGCGCGTCGCGTCGAGGTGTGCGTCGAGGCGCGGGTCCGCCCCGCGCGCCGACTCGCACTCCGCCATGAACGCGGCGACGCTCTCGGGCTGCCGCGCCATCGCGCGCAGCACGTCGAGCGCGATCACGTTGCCCGAGCCCTCCCACACCGTGCCGAGCTGGATGTCGCGGTAGAACTGCGCCACCGGCGCCTGCTGCGTCTCGATGTAGCCGTTGCCGCCCAGGCACTCGAGCGCCTCGGCCGCGAACGGAGCCGCCGCGCTTGCAGATCCAGTACTTCATCACCGCGAGCGCCATGCGCCCGAACGTGCGGTCGCCCTCGTCGAAGGCGCGCACGACGCGGAACGCAGCCTGCGTGGCCGCCTCGGCCTCCAACGCGAGGTCCGCGAGCACGTTCACCATCGCCGGCTGGGACGCGAGCGGCGCGCCGAACGCGCTGCGGCGGCGGGTGTGCCAGACCGCCTCGTTCAGCAGCCGCCGCATCATTCCGGCGACGCCCATCATCGTGTCGATCCGGGTCCAGATGATCTGCTCGATCATGAACGCGGTGCCGCGGCCCTCCTCGCCCAGGATGCGCGCGGGCAGGTGGTCGAACTCGACCTCGCTGGAGGCGAGGCAGCGCCCGCCGAGCTTGTCCTTCAGGCGCTGGAGGCGAAAGCCCGGGTGCGGGCGCTCGGCCACGAAGCACGTGATGCCGCCCGGGGCCTGCCCGAGCGTGAGGAACACCTCGAACACCGGATGCGTGCAGAACCACTTGTGCCCGGTGAGCTCGTACCAGCCGTCGCCCACCGGCTCGGCGACGGTGGTGTTCGCGCGCAGGTCCGAGCCGCCCTGCTTCTCCGTCATCACCATTCCGGCCTGCGCGAAGCGGTCGTAGTCGGGCAGCGTCAGGCGCGGCTCCCACTCCGCCGCGAGCGCTGCGTCCTGGCGGATCGTCGGCGTGGCGGCGTAGTTGATCGACATCGGGCAGCAGGGCCCCGTGTCGAGCTGGTTCATCAGATAGAAGAGCCCGTAGCGCACCACGTGCGCGCCCGGCTGCGGGTCGCGCCATGCGAGCGAGTTGACCTCGCGCTCGACGCCGAGCCGCAGCATCCAGTGCATGGACGGGTCGTATTCGATCTCGTCGACGCGGTGGCCGAAGCGGTCGTGCTGGTGGAGCTGCGGGAATGTTGCGCTGCGCCCGCCGCGCGGTGCTCGTCGGCCTCCGCCGATCCCGCCACCTGGCCGAAGTCGCGCATCCGGTCGACGCCCCAGCCGCCGCCCTCGCGCACGACCGCCTCCTGCAGCGCGACGTCGGAGTCGAACACGTTCACGTCGACGAACGGCTCGGACTGGTTGATCACCTCGTGCGTCTCGTGAGCGGCGGTGCGCGGCATTGTCGTCATGGCGATGGACTCCGATCTGGTGCGTGGGCTTGGACGGACTGAAGCGCGAAGCTGACGAGCGAGGCAACGAGCGCGTCGCCCCCGGCGGGATTGAGACCGACTGCCTCCTGCAGCGCGCCCACCAGCGCGCCGGCGGCGACGTCGACGTCGAGCGGCGGCCACTCGCCCGACTCCGCGCCTTCTTCCAGCAGTCCGGCGAACACCGCCCGGTGGGCGGCCTTGCTCTCGATGCGCGCCTGCTCGACGGCCGGGTCAACGGGCTCCGCCATCAGGGCATAGGTGAGCGTCGGGGCGGCCAGCGCGCGGCGCAGGAACGCCTCCACGCACGCGGCGAGCCGCTCGCGCGCGTCACCGTCGCCGGCGGCGATCTCGCGCATCAGCGAGACCTCGCGCTCGGCGGCGGCGCGAAAGATCTCGGCGCACAGCTCGCCCTTGCCGGAGAAGTGGCGGTAGAGGGCGCCCGTGGACACGCCCGCCCGGCGGGCGACGTCGACGACGCTGGTCGCGGCCCACCCGCCGGAGGCCACCTGCTCGTGCCCCGCTGCCAGCAGCCGCTCCCGCATCTTCATGTGAACAGTGAATCACAATTCGCACCCGGATACCAGGCCACCGCGGGAATGACAGTCCGTGGAGACGACCGATCGCGATCACTACAGTGCAGCGTCCACCGCGCCTCTCGCTGATGACCTCCGCACGCCGCTCGATCTTCGCCCTGGCCGCCGGCCCTCGCTCCAAGTGGGTCGTCTTTCTCGTGTGGCTGGTGGTGATCTTCGTCGCGGCGGGACCGGCGAACCTGCCCGGCAAGTTCGCGGACGCCGAGAACAACGAGTCGACCTCCTACCTGCCCGGCGATGCCGAGTCGACCAAGGCGCTCGCGGCGACCGAGGACCTGCAGGGCGGCGAGCTGGCGTCGGCCGTGATCGTGTACCGGCGCGAGTCCGGCCTGACGCCGGCCGACCGGCAGAAGATCGTCGCGGACGCACGACGCCTGACCGAGAAGCGCTTTCCGGGTGTGGTCCCGGACGGGGCCCGGGCCGCGGCGGGCGGCCAGGAGGTTTCACGGGACTCCGCCCCGCCGCGCGGGGCGCCCAGCGGTTGCGCCGGTCCCACCACGCCGATTCCGGGCCAGCCCGCGGGCTACGCGCCCTTCGTCGGCCCAATCTGCTCGCAGGACGGCAAGGCGGCGATCGTGACCGCCTACCTCAAGGGCAACGGCGAGGGAGACAGGATCTTCGACCCGGTCGACGCCTGGCGCAACGCGGTGTCCGATCCGGGTGGGGGTCTCGAGGTGAAGATCACGGGCGCCGCGGGCTACTCGGCCGACGCCATCAAGGTGTTCGAGGACATCAACGGCACGCTGCTGTTGGCCGCGCTCACCCTCGTGATCGTCCTGCTGATCCTGATCTACCGCTCGCCGATCTTCCTGTTCATCCCCCTTGCGGCCGTCATGTTCGCCGAGATCCTGTCCCGTTCGATCGGCTACGGCATCTCGGAGCTCGGCGTGACGATCAACGGTCAGTCGAGCTCGATCATGTCGGTCCTCGTGCTCGGCGCGGGCACGGACTACGCGCTGCTGATCGTGGCGCGGTACCGAGAAGAGCTACACCGCACCACCGACCGGCACGCGGCCATGCGCGCCGCGATGCGCTCCGCCGGGCCTGCTGTGCTCGCCTCGGCCGCGCACCGTGATCGCGGCGTTGTTCTGTTTGACGCTGGCCAAGGTGAACGGGACGTCGGGCCTCGGGCCGATCGCGGCGATGGGCGTGGCCTGCGCCTGCATCTCGATGCTGACTCTGCTGCCGGCGCTGTTGACGATCTTCGGCCGGCGCGCCTTCTGGCCGTTCGTCCCCCACACCCCGGATTGGGTCGCGGCCCAGCAGACGCCGGCGAGCGGGCTCGGGCGCGGGTGCGTGGAAGGCTCGCGCTTGAGGGCCCTGCTCCCCGTGATCGGCGCGTGCCTGCTCGTCGCGGTGCTGCTGCCGCTCGTGCTCCTCAACGCGCTGCTGCGCAAGCTGACCCGCGGGGCGATCCCGTCGCTCATCTTCGGCCCGCTCGACCGCGCGATCTTCCAGCCGTATGAGCTGCGCCGGGTCAGACGCGAGCGAGGTCGCGGATGCGACGCACGGGTTCTGGAAACGAGTCGGCGACGTGGTGTCAGCGCACCGGGTGCGCGTGATGCTGGGCTCCATCGCCGTGCTGCTCGTGATGAGCGCAGGCCTCGTCTTCTATCTCCACCGACCTGACCACGAACGACGGCTACCGCACCGAGGTGGAGTCCGTCGAGGGCCAGAAGTTGCTCAGCCAGAGCTTCCCGGCCGGCGCGAGCGCGCCGACCGACATCGTCGTGCCGCGGGATGCCCAGGTCGCCGCGGTCACCCAGGCCGTGAAGGGCGTCGACGGGGTCGAGTCGGTGTCCGCGCCGGTGGCCCAGGGTGAGCGCGGCGTCCTCGTGCAGGCAACGCTCGACCCGGAGCCCTATTCCACCGAGGCCTTCGACCTCGTGGAGCCGATCCGCGAGGCGGCGGACGGGGCGGCGGCCGGCACGCTCGTGGGTGGCGCGACCGCGGTCGAGTTCGACGTCCGCGACGCGGCGACATGGGATACGAGGGTGATCCCGCCGATCGTGCTCCTGGTCGTGTTCCTCATCTTGGTGCTGCTGCTGCGCGCGGTGATCGCCCCGCTCCTGTTGATCGGCACGGTGATCGTCAGCTTCGTGGCGGCGCTGGGCGTCGGTTACTTCGTCTTCGACGTCATCTTCGACTTCCCGGGCTCGGACCCGTCGCTGCCCCTGTTCGCGTTCGTGTTCCTGGTCGCGCTGGGCGTCGACTACAACATCTTCCTCTTGGCGCGCGCACGCGAAGAGACGCTCGAGCACGGCACGCGCGAGGGAATGCTGCGCGCGCTGGCGGTCACCGGCGGCGTGATCACGAGCGCCGGCATCGTGCTCGCGGGCACGTTCTCGGTGCTCGCCCTGCTGCCGCTCGTGTTCCTCACCGAGCTGGGCTTCGTGGTGGCGTTCGGCGTGCTGCTCGACACCTTCCTCGTGCGCAGCGTGCTGGTGCCGGCGCTCGTGCTCGAGATCGGGCCGAAGATCTGGTGGCCATCGGCGCTCGCGGAGCACGACGGGCGGGGCGGCGAACCGGCGCCGGCCGGGCTCGATACAGCGCGCGAGGCGGGGGTCTAACGCTCCGCTCTAGGAGGCTGGGCACTCGGCCGGGGTCCACGATCCCGGCAGGAGGCAGCTGTCTGTGCGCGCCGGTGCCTTGCCCGCGCGGAAGCGGAACCTCGTGTACTTCCCGACCGCCCCGCCCTTGGTGACGTAGACACGGACCCGGACGCCGGGGAGCAGCAGCCGCTCGAGGCGGCGCACACGGATGCTGACCGTCGTGCGCGACTGCGCGCGCGTCGAGATCGTCCGCACCTGCTTTCTGAACGGGCAGCTGCGTCCGCTGCAGCGGACGGATACCCGCGTACCCGCGGGCGCGCTCACACGCAGCATCCGTACGCGCGTTCCGCGCCTGGTGATCCGGCCCGCGATCCGCACGACCGGGGAGGGGCTCAGCAGGCGCGATCCCTTCCGCGCCCCGACGCTCCCCGGCGCCGGCACGACCGTCACCGTCTGCGAAGTCGAAGGAGACGAGCCCGGCGTTGTCGGTCACCCGGAGCCCGATCACGTATTCCCCTGCATCGGCGAACGTGCGAAGCGCCGTTCCGCCCCCGCCGTTGTCGTAGTTGCCGTCGCCGTTGAGATCCCAGACCTGCTCCGTGAGCGCACCGTCGGGGTCGCTGGAGGTGGAGGTGAACAGCACCGGCTGATTGGCGACCGGCACGGCGGGCGTGAGCGTGAACGATGCGACGGGGGGCCTCGGGTCGAGCGGGCCTGCGGCCTGAATCGAGACCGTCTGGACAACCTCGCCACGGTGCTTCCCCTGGCCCTTGACCCGCAGCCGAACGTCGACGGAGCCGGCCGCCGGATAGCTCCACGTCACGGACATGCCGCGCTTGTCGATGCTGCCGTCGCCGTTCAGGTCCCAGTCGTAGTTCTTGATGCCGACACCGGCCGGCGGGCTCGCCGCTGCCGTGAACGTGACGACCCGGCCCGGGGTCGGCGACGCGGGGGCCCAATCGAAGGCGACGGAGATGTCATTCGCAGGCGCCGAGCTGGCACTCGGGGCGACCGCGAGCGAGATCGCCAGGAGTGCGACCATGGCTGCGAGCCAAATGCGTTCCGACGAAAGGGCCAAGTTTTTGCGATCCACGGACTGCGTCGAAGAAGCCTCACCCTGCCTGCTGCGAGGGCGGCGAGCCGTGAACACGGATTGTAGGCGGCCTGATCGCGGCCCGTGCTGCGAAAGAAGCCGAATTTGCGTGATTTATGGGGAAGGTAGGACTTGAACCTGGCCGGAAGCTCTACGGGACCATGATCCCCTGGGTCATGAAAAGCGTGTTGTCACCGGCTGTGTCGGCGTCATCGTCGGCGCCGCCGTCGTACACGCTCACCTGCCCGAGCTCCCAGATCGCGCGCTTGCCGCCGGTGATCAGACCCGGCACGACCGCCTTGGCGGACGTCAGCGTGTTGCAGTTGCTGCCCACGGTGGTGTCGGCGGTGTGGCGGCACAGGCAACAGTGAACAGCTCGGTGGTGTCCGACACCGTGCCGTCCTCACGCCCGGTCGGCCCGTTGGACTTGTCGGTGACCCGCAGCGACGAGCCGACCCCGAGCTCGCCGGTGTAGTCCGACAGATCGCTCTTCTTTCGCACGTCGTTGAGCTTGATGTCGATCAGCACGTCGGCCTCGTCGGGAACCGTCGTGGTGTTGTCGAGGACCGGGTAGTAGATGACGCGACTGCTGGCGTTCACGCTGGCCTGCGGCGGCGCGCCGATCGTCAGATAGTCGGAAGCCAGGGCCGGCGGATTGCATGACGGGAATGACAGCGCCGGACCGTGCGTCCGGTTGGGCGATGTGCACTGCTTGAACGCGACCACGAGCGAGGCTCGGAGGGGATTCGCGCCCTTCGGTCGCGGATACCCGGGAGCGCCGCGGCTCTCGAGGTAGATCAGGTTGGCCTGCATGTCGCGCACGTAGAGGTCGCCCTTCGTGTCGGTGTCCTCCGGACTGAGGTTGGTCGAGCCGGTCATGAACGCGGCGTAACGACCGTCCGAGGAGAGCGACGGCGCCTGCGCGGCGAAGTTGGCCTGCGCGCCGGAGGAACCGTTCGCGCGGCTCGCGAGGATCGTCGTGCTGGTCTGGAGGTCGCGTACGTACATGTCCGGGAAGCTCTCCGTGTCGGCCGGATCGAGGTTGGTCGCGTTCGAGATGTAGGAGACGTAGCGACCGTCCGCGGAAAGGTTGTGATCCAAGTCGTAGAACGAGCCGGCGTTCCCCTTCGCTCCGGATGCGCCGCTGGCGCGACTCGCGAGCGTCGTCGTATTGGTCTGGAGGTCGCGGACGTACACGTCGGTCGTCGTGTCCGTGTCGTCGGGGCTCAGGTTCGTCGCCTGCGAGTTGAAGGAGACGTAGCGGCCGTCCGCGGAGATCGAGGGACTGCTCGATGCACCATTGCCCTTCGCGCCGGTTACGCCCGCAGCACGGCTCACGAGCGTCGTGGTGTTCGCCTGCAGGTCACGGACGTAGATGTCCTGGGTGGTGTCGGTGTCGTCGGGGCTGAGGTTCGTGGCAAGCGAGTCGAACGCGACGTAGTGGCCGTCGGCAGAGACCTCGGGATTACGCGAGCCCGTGTTGGCCTTGGCGCCCGCCGCGCCGGTCGCGCGGTCGACCAGCGTGGTCGTGCTGGTCTGGAGGTCCCGCACATACACGTCGCTGACGCCGCCATCCGTGTCGGCCGGATCGAGGTTGTTGGAAAGGGTCGTCCAGGCGACGTAGCGGCCGTCGGCCGAGAGCGACATGCCGTCGAATCCGTCTCCGTTGCCCTTGACCCCTGCCACACCGGTGGCCCGGTCGGCCAGGATCGTGGTTCCGGTCTGAAGGTCTCTCACATACGTGTCACCGCGCGTGGTGGTGTCATCGGGGCTGAGGTTCGTCGACTCCGATGTGAAGGCGACGAAGCGCCCATCGGCCGAAACCGTGGGATAGCGGGAGTTGCCGTTGCCCTTTGGGCCCGATCCGGTTGCCCGGCTCACGAGCCGGGTCACGCCGGTGTCGGTGTCGCGGGCGTAGACGTCCCAAAGCGTGTCGGCATCGTCGAGGCTGAGATTGGTCGCAAGCGTCTCCCACACCACGACCTTTGCGTCCTGGGAAACGGAAAGGAAGGCACCGCCGTCGTTCTGCTTCGCGCCGAACACGCCGAGGCCGCTCGCGCCCTGCGCGCCGAGCATCGATATCGCCGCCAACGTCGCGAGCGCGATCGCAAGTCTGAATCTCCGTGACATTAGAACCCCCGTGGCCGTCCGTGCGAGGCGCGGTCCCTACCGCAAATCCGAAATCACCCTAGGGGGCCTCAAAGGCGAAGTCAACTTGCTTTGAACGACCACACTTGATGAGGTGCGATCCGGATGAACATCACCTTTCTGGTCCTGACCAGCCCCCACCCCATCGGCGGAGCCCTCGCGCCCTATGAGTTCGCCAACGCCATGACACGACGGGGACACTCGGTGCACGTGATGCACATCGGCTGGGACGATCGGATCGCGGGCCTCGACGACCTGCCATGGATCAGCTTCGAGGACGGGATAGAGCACATCTTCCCCGGCGAGCAGCGCCCCCTGCTGCGGATCAGCGTCGAGGACGGGATCGAACACGTCTTCCCCGGCGAGCAGCGCCCCCTGCATGTGGGACATGACGTACCGCAGGCCGACTTCATCGCCGCCTACGACGAGCAGATCCCATTGCGCCATGGGCTGCCATTCCTATTCGTGCAGGGTTATCAGACACTCTTCCCCACAATCGAAGACGCCCTGTTCAGGGCGCCCTGCCCAAAGATCTGCATCGCGAGATGGCTCATCGATGTAGGAAGGCACAAGGGTGTTCCCGCCGACGAGCTCGTGTTCATTCCCTATGGACTAAAGCACGAGAAGTATCGCCTCGTCTCTGCGGTCGAGGAGCGTCCCCCGCTCGTCTCCACCGTCTACCACAGCCACCACCAAAAGGGCTCGGCAGCGGGCCTGGCGGCTCTTTCCGAGGTCAGGAGGCGGGTCCCCGAGGTCGAGGCCACCGTCTTCTCACGACTGGCTCCCGGCCACGAGACAGCCCCATGGATGACGGTTCTCACGAATCCGCCGCAGGAGTTCATCGTGAATGAGATCTACAACCGCAGCCGCATCTTCCTGTGCTCCAGTCGCGTCGAGGGTTTCGGGTTGCCATGCATCGAGGCGATGGCATGCGGTGCGGCGCTGGTCACCACCTCCAACGGCGGATCTGACGACTATGCGATCCACGGCGAGACCGCCCTTGTTTGCGAGCCCGACGACATCACCGCGATGGCCGACCACATCGAGCGCCTCCTGCATGACGACGAGTTACGCATCCGGCTCGCCAAGCAAGGCGCAGAGTACGTCCGTCAGACGTTCGACTGGGACGTCAGCGCCGAGAAGCTCGAGACGTTCTTGAACGAGTACGCGGCAGACCCAGGGCGGTACCTGCACCGATGAAATTCGAGTGGGGCGGTGAAACCTTGGAGTTCGAGTGCTTCGACAACGATCTTTCCAGGCTGGCCTGCGAGACGATCCTCGCCGGCAAGACGTATCGCCCGATCCCGTTCGTGCGCGACGTCAATGTGGTGATGGACATCGGCGCGAACGTGGGCGCTGCGGCCGTCTTCTTCTCGCTCTCGTACCCGGACGCGACGATCTTCGCCTTCGAGCCCGGCAGCCGGCCCTACGGTCTTCTGAGGGCGAACACGGACGGCCGGCCCAACGTCCATGCTCACAACTTCGGCCTGTACTCGTCCAACTTGCGGGCCCCGCTCTACAGCGGCACTTACGACAGCGTGATGTCGTCGGTTGCCAAGAGCGAGAGCACGCGAGAGGAGAGCGAAATGATCACGCTCAGATCGGTGCGCGAGTGGCTCGAGGACAACTCGATCTCCACGATCGACATCCTCAAGATCGACACCGAAGGTTGCGAGGTGCCGATTCTCGAGGCCCTGGGGGATCTCCTTCCCAGCGTGAAGGTGATCCATCTCGAGTACCACAGCGAGGACGACCGCAAGGAGTTCGACCGGCTCCTGGGTGACACGCACTTGCTCATGTTCGGCCAGATGCTGGTCCACCTCGGCGAGGTCACGTATGTGGCAAGAGACGCGTTCCAGTCTGACTCCGATTTGGACCGCAGACCGATAAAGCTCGACCTGCGAGCTATGGGGGAGGTAGGACTTGAACCTACGTAGGCTGAGCCGGCGGTTTTACAGACCGCTCCCTTTGACCACTCGGGCACTCCCCCCGGGGCTCGTCCATTTTAGAGAGGCGGTAGACCGACTTACTGGAGGTTGCGCAGCCGCTGCGCCTCGGGCAGCCGCTGGAGCTTGCGCAGCGTGTTGTTCTCGATCTGCCGGATGCGCTCGCGGGTCACGCCGAAGGCCTGGCCGACCTCCTCGAGGGTGTAGGGGCGCTCGCCCGTCAGGCCGTAGCGCATCTCGATCACCTGGCGCTCGCGCTCCGGCAGCGCGTTCAGGGCGCGCCACACGTCCTCGCGCTGCATGATCACCGTCGCGGACTCGAACGGCGACTCGGCCGACTCGTCCTCGACGAAGTCGCCCAAGCGCTGAGTCCTCTTCCTCGCCGATCGGCTTCTCGAGCGACACGGGCAGCTGCGAGATTCGCAGCACGTCGCGCACCTCGCGCGAGGAGCAGCGCAGCTCGGCGGCGATCTCCTCCGCCGTGGGCTCGCGCCCGAGCTTCTGCACCAGCTGGCGCTCGACGTGGACCACGTTGTTGAGCTTCTCGACCATGTGCACGGGGATCCGGATCGTGCGGGCCTTGTCCGCGATCGCGCGCGTGACGGCCTGCCGGATCCACCAGGTCGCGTAGGTGGAGAACTTGTAGCCGCGCCGGTAGTCGAACTTCTCGACGGCGCGGATCAGGCCCAGGGACCCTTCCTGGATCAGATCGAGGAAGGTGAGACCGCGCCCGAGGTAGCCCTTCGCGATCGACACGACCAGGCGCAGGTTGGCCTTCACCATCTGCTCCTTCGCGTGCATGTCGCCGCGCTCGATGCGCTTGGCGAGGAAGACCTCTTGGTCGGCGGTGAGCAGCTCGACCTTGCCGATCGAGCGCAGGTACAGGCGCAGGGAGTCGAGGCTCGGCTCGACGGTGAGGTCGATCTCCGGCCGCTTGACCGGCTGGGCCTCGACCTCGGCCTCGACGACCTCGAGCGGCTTCACGTCAGGCGTCTGGATCGTGGCGGGTTCCACGTCGCCCGCGATCACCTCGACGCCGACTTCGGCGAGGTGGCCGTGCAGCTCGCGCAGCTGGTCGTCCGAGAGGTCGAACTCCTCGAGGCGTGCGGCGACCTCGTCGTGGGTCAGGTAGCCACGCTCCTGACCTTCCGTGATCAATTCGCGTAGCTCCTCGCCTTCCAGTGCTGCGTCGGCGAGAAGCGCTTCCTCTCGTGCTGCCAGCTTTTCAGCCCCGTTGTCGCTGCGAACCGTGCCCAGGCCTCCCGATCCAGGCTTCAGCACGTATCCTCCGTTTTCACCCTCCCAAGCCGCGACTTGCGCCGCGACCGGCCTTGTCTCCCCAGTACAAAGACCGAGCAGAACCTCAGCCGCGCTTGAGTATAGCTGTGGATCGCTAATCTCGTCACCCTGATGACAGCTCCCCCGAAAACCAGGCTTACGCAGCCAGATCCTGATGTCCAGGCACGCCGCCCGGCGACCGGCGTGAGCCTCTCGCGGGTGGGCGTCACCGGGGTCGAGAAGATCCTGCGGATCCGCGCGAACGGCAACGAGCAGCTCTACCACGCGTCGCTCGAATGCTACGTCGACCTGAACCCGCTGCAGGCGGGCGTCCACATGTCGCGGTTCGAGGAAATCGTGAACGAGGCCGTCGACGCGGTGGTGATCGGCGAAGCGCTGATGGCCGAGGGCCTCGCGGCGCACATCGCCAAGCGTGTCCGCGAGCGCCAGCGCGGGCTACGGGCCGAGGTCACGATCAAGGCGCGCTACCCCGAGTACAAGCAGACGCCGGTGTCAGGGCTCACGACCCAGGAGCTGTACACGCTGATCGGCACCGCCGTCGCATCCGAGCAGGGCGTGAGGCGGCTCGTCGGCGTCGAGGCGCAGGGGATGACCGCCTGCCCGTGCGCGCAGGAGCTGGTCGCCGGCGCGTCACGGGAGCGGCTCGTGGAACAGGGCTTCACCGACGACGAGATCGAGCGGGTGTTCGAGGCCGTCCCCGTGGCCACGCACAACCAGCGCGGCATCGGCAGCCTCTACATCGGCTGCCCCGAGGGCTGCGACACGGAGGTGCGGGCCGAGACCCTCCTGCGCATCGTCGAGGACTCGATGAGCTCGGAGATCTTCGAGCTGATGAAGCGCTCCGACGAGCGTGCGGTGGTCGAGAAGGCGCACCGCCGGCCGCGCTTCGTCGAGGACTGCGTGCGGGAGATGCTGCGCGGCCTGATCGAGACCCTGCCCGGGCTCGAAGGCCACGCGTTCGTCCTCGCGCGCCAGGAGAACCTCGAGACGATCCACCAGCACAACGTCGTGGCCGAGCGCTACGGGCTACTGGAGGAGATCCGCACGGAGCTCGAGTCCGGCCGTCACTCGCATCACCACCTGACGATGCGCGAGTGGCTAGAGAGTCCTGCGTCGAGCTGAGGCCTCGCGCCGCGCCCGCTCCATGTGGCGGCGCACTCCGAAGACGTAGTCGGCACCCGAGACGAGGGTCACCACCACGGCCGCGTACAGCAGCGCGTTCGCGGCCGCCGAGCCGTCGAACGCGATCACCGCGAAGATCGCCGCGACCTGCAGGATCGTCTTGGCCTTGCCGAGCCGCGAGGCGGGGATCACCACACCCCGCTCCACCGCCACGATCCGCAGCATCGTGACCGCAAGCTCGCGCGCGATGATCACCATCGCGACCCACGCCGGGATCCGGTCCAGCGAGACCAGCGAGATCAGCGGCGCGATGATCAGCAGCTTGTCGGCCAGCGGGTCCATGAGCTTGCCGAAGTTCGTGATGCTGCCGCGCGAACGCGCGATGTAGCCGTCGAGCCCGTCGGTGAACGCTGCCACCGCGAACACCACGGCGGCGATCGTGTCCGCATTCGGCGTCTCCCCGAGCAGCGCGACGACGATCACGGGCACCAGCAGGATCCGCAGGAGCGTGAGGATGTTCGGGAACGTCAGAGGGAGCATGCCGCTCCCACGAGATTAGCCGTCAGGCCACTTCCCTCACGGCCTCGACCTCGCGCCGTGCGGCCAGCCGCTCGAGCGCACGGTGCTCGATCTGCCTGACCTCCGCCCGCGAGACCCCGAGGCTGCGCACGACCTGCTCGACCGACTGCGGCCGGTCGTCCGCGAGGCCGTAGCGGCGGCGCACGATCTCGCGTTCCGGATCGGGCAGCTCCGACACCGCGCGCCGCACGACCTCCTCGCGCACCTCGCGGTCGACCTCCTCCGCCGGCTCCCCGTCGTCGCTCGGGAACAGCTCGCCGAGCGAAGCACCGTCGTCCTCGTTGACCGGGCGGTCGAGGCTCGTGACGGTGCGAGCGGCCTCACGCACCTCGCGCACCTGGTGCACCGGCAGGTCCACCTGGGAGGCCAGCTCGTCGTCGGTCGGCTCGCGGCCGTAACGGGCGGTGAGCGCGGGGACCGTGCGGCGGATCTTGCGCTCGCGCTGGAGCACGTGCACCGGGATCCGGATCGTGCGGGCCTTGTAGGCGATGCCGCGCTCGATGGACTGGCGGATCCAGGGTGTGGCATAGGTCGAGAACTTCAGGCGCCGGCGCCAGTCGAACTTCTCGACCGCGCGGATCAGGCCGATGATGCCCTCCTGGATCAGGTCGGTGAGCGGGATCTCCTGGCCCCGGTAGTGCTTGGCGATCGACACCACCAGGCGCAGGTTGGAGTTGACCATCCGCTCCTTGGCGTCGAAGTCGCCGCGCTCGATCCGCTGGGCCAGCTCGATCTCCTCGTCGGCGGTCAGCAGGCGGTGCCGGCTCACCTCGTTGAGGAAGAGCTGGAGGGAATCCGGCTCGAGCAGGGGCTGTTGGGCCATACCTGTTGTATTGCCCCTGATCCGCATGCGAAACAATGCCGGACGGTCGATGCCCCCGCTTTCCCCTCCCCTGATGCCCCAGCTTGCGCTCTCCCGGGCGGCACTGCCCGAGGGCGAGGATTGGTCCTACGAGCCCAAATGGGACGGCTTTCGGGCGATCGCCTTCGTGGACGGGGACGAGAGCTTCCTCCAATCGCGCAACGGCAAGCCGCTCGGCCGCTATTTCCCCGAGCTGGAGTTCCCGCCCGGTGAGTACGTGCTCGACGGTGAGCTGGTGATCCTTGGAGAGGGCGGCAAACAGGAGTTCGAGGTCCTACAGCAGCGGATCCACCCGGCCGAGTCGCGGGTCAAGCGGCTCGCGGAGGAGACCCCGGTGCGGTTCGTCGCGTTCGACCTGCTGGCCGCGGACGGCGAGTCGCTGCTGGACGAGCCCTTCGCGCGCCGCCGCAAGCGGCTGGAGAAGCTGGTGCGCAAGCCGCTCGACCTCACGCCCTGGACGACCGACCGCGGCGAGGCCGAGCCGTGGCTGCAGGGCGCCGAGGGCGTGATCGCCAAGGAGCTGAGCGCGCCGTATCGCCCGGGTGAGCGCAAGGGGATGGTGAAGGTGAAGCGCGTGCGCACGATCGACGCCGTGATCGTGGGCTGGCGCCCGGGCAAGGAGGAGGGCACGCTCGGCTCTCTGATCCTCGGTCTATATGAAGAGGGCGGCGAGCTGCAGGTGGTCGGCCACACCTCGGGCTTCCGCGCGAAGGAGAAGCGGGAGCTGCCGGCGTTCCTGGCTCCCTATGAGACGGGCGAACGCGGCAGCGGCGACCCGAGCCGCTGGGACGCCGGCCGCGAGCTGGAGTGGCGCAGCGTGCGCCCGGAGCTGGTCGCCGAGGTCACGTTCGACCACGTCAGCGGGCACCGCATCCGGCACGGGGCGAAGCTGAAGCGCTGGCGCGAGGACAAGGACCCGCGCGAGTGCACCATCGACCAGCTGGAGAGCTAGATAGGTCGGGATGTCCCGGACTTAGCCGGCTAGGAATTCCGGCTTTACATCAGTCCGACTTGGCGCAGGATCGAGACTGAGTCGGAGTAGACGTCCTTGCGCTTCACGAGGCCGCCCTCGAAGGGGATCACGTCCATGCCGTCCCACTTGACCTGCCGGCCGGTCGGCTCGGCCACGATGTCGCCGCGGCGCATCGTGCTCGTGTGGGTGGCGCTCGCCGTCCACTCCTGCACGACGAGGCCGTCGCGCACGTACAGGCGGCGCGTCTCGAAGTGGATGTCGGGCCACGTCTGGAAGATCGCGGCCAGGTGGCCCCGTACCTCGTCGCCCTGCGCGCTCTCGCCGGCGGTGTGATTGTGGAAAACCATGTCCGGCGCGTGCATGGCCATGATCGCCTCGACGTCGTGGTCGTTCCAGGCCTCGTTGTAGCGGTCGATCGCCCGTTCGAGCGCGGCGGGCGAGTCGCTCTGGGTGACGGGGGTGTTCCCAGGCATGGCTGGATCATAGGACTGGAGCTGCGGTGCGGATAGAGTCGGCGCGGGAGGAAATCCGAATGGCGCGCGCGACAAGCGAGAGGATCGGCGTCTCGCCGCAGAATCTGGACACACGGCTGGTCGACGAGGTCGACGTGGCCGTGATCGCGACCGACCCCGGCGGGGTCGTCCTGCGGTGGAACCGCCACGCCGAGCAGATCTACGGCTGGACGGCCGAGGAGGCCGTGGGCCACACGCTGCAGGACCTCGCGATCGGCCCCGAAGATATGCGGTTCGCCCAGAAGGTCATGCGCAAGGTGTCGCGCGGTGAGACCTGGGAGGGAGACTTCGAGGTCCGGCACCGGGACGGGAGCGCACGCACCGTGCACGCCCGGATCGTCCCGTTCTACGACCCGGCCGCCGAGCTTGTCGCGATGGTCGGCTTCTCGACGGACGTGACCATGGAGCGCCGCCACGAGGCCGAGCGGCAGCGCGACCAGCTCGAGCTCGCGTACCTGGCGCGGGCGAGCTCGATCCTCGACTCGTCACTGGAGCTGTCGGTGACCCTCCAGCAGCTGGCCGAGCTGGCCGTGCCCTTCATCGGTGACGGCTGCATGGTGGACGTGCGCCGCGACGACGGCACGATCGAGCGCTTTGCGCTGGCGGCGGTGGACGACGAGCTGCACGACGCCTTCGTGCGCCTGCACCAGCACCCGATCGACCCGGCGGGCGAGCATCCGATCGCGCGCGCGATGCGCACCGGGCAGGCGCAGCTGCCGGCGCAGATCGAGCAGGAGGAAAGGACGCAGTGGGCGAGCACGCCCGAGCACCTCGAGGACCTGCATCGCTTTCCCGGGCGGCTCGGGATGGTCGCTCCCATCAAGGCGGGAGACCGGCTGCTGGGGACTTTGTCCATCGCGCTGTCACCGCGCCGCCAGGACTTCGGCGACCGGGACGTGGCGCTGATCAAGGAGCTGGCGCGCCGGGCCTCGACCGCGATCGAGAACGCGCGGCTGTACGCAGAGCGGACCTACATTGCGGAGACGCTGCAACAGAGCCTGCTGCCGGCGAACCTCCCGGCCGTCGAGGGATTCGACCTCGCCGCGATCTACCAGCCGGCCGCCGGCGGCACGGAGGTCGGCGGCGACTTCTACGACGTGTTCGAGACCTGCGGCGGCAACTGGGCCGTCGCGATCGCCGACGTCTGCGGCAAGGGGGTCGAGGCGGCGGCGGTCACCGCGCTCACCCGCCACACGCTGCGCGCGGCCGCCCTGCACCGCGCCGGACCGGCCGAGATGCTGGAGACGGTCAACGATGCGCTGCGGCTCAACTTCCAGGGCAGTCAGTTCTGCACGGTCGCCCTCGGCGTGGTCGAGCGAGATGCGCATTCCGCGCGCGTGACGCTGACGCTCGGCGGCCACCCGGCCCCTTTGATCCTGCGGGCGGACGGCCGCGTCGACACCGCCGGCCTGCCCGGCTCGCTGCTCGGCGTGCTCGAGAACCCCGACCTGCGCGAGTTCGAGGCCAGGATGGAGCCCGGGGACACGCTGCTCCTCTATACAGACGGCGCGATCGAGACCAAGACGAAGCGCGGTCGTATCGAGACCGAGGGCCTCGAGCGGATCCTCGGCCGCTGCGCCGGCCTCAACGCGATGGAGGTCGTCACGAAGGTCGAGAACGAGATCTCGCTGCGGCGCGAGGGCAACGAGGCCGACGACCTCGCACTGCTCGCGATGCGCTTCGCGAACGGCGGCTAGCGCTCCTCGCGGCTAGATGTTCGCGACGATGATCGGCGCGCGCGTGGGCTTGCGGCTGCCGCCGGGCGGCTCCAGCGTGACCATCACCTGGTCGGCGTCGTCGAGCCCCTCCGGGATCGCGGCGGCGCCGCTCCCGTTGCGGTGGACCTGGAACAGCGTCGACGGCTGCACCGTGCCGCCGCGCGCGATCCACACCTCGTAGATGCCGTCCTTGTGCTGCGGCAGGCCCGACGACGCGCAGGATCCCCGTGTCGCCGGTGCGCTCCACCACGGCGGTCGCGCCGGGCGGCGCTCGGTGCGCCGTGACGGCCTGGTCACCGTCACCGCCGCTGGACCCGAGCTCATAGGCGCCGACCGCGACCGCGACCAGCACGACCGCAGCCATCGCGAGCGCCGGACGCGAGATCGCGAAGAGGTCTCGCCACGACCGGCGGCGTCGCGGAACGGCGGCCGGCTCGGCCTCGGCGCGCACGGTCTCCATCAGGCGCTTGCGCAATTCGGGCGGCGGCTCGACCTGCTCCACGGTGGCGGGCAGCATGTCGACCGAGCCCTGTAGCCAGCGCGCCCGCTCCTGGCACCGTGCGCAGCCGTTCAGGTGGCGCTCGAATGCGCGTGCCTCGTCGCTCGGCAGCGCGTCGAGGAGGTACGCGGCGAGGTTGTCCTCGTAGTCGATGGTGATCTTGGTCGTTCATACGCCCTCTGCGAGCTGCGCGCGCAACTTCTCCATCGCCAATCTCATGCGGCCCTTGACGGTCCCGAGCGGCATGCCCAGCACCTGGGCGATCTCTGAGTGTGTGAGCCCCCCGAAATAGGCTAGCTGCACCACCTGCAGCTGATCTTCGGGCAGGTCGCTCAGCACGCCCCGCACCTCCCGCGCGGCCTCGTGCCGCAGCGCCTCCGCGTCCGTGCGCTCCCATCGCGACTCCTGCTCGGGCACGGTGTCGAGGTCGAGGCTGACGGCGGGCGCGCGGCCCGCGTCGCGGCGCAGCACGTCGATCGCGCGGTTGCGCACCACGCCGAGCAGCCACGTGCGCACGCTGCCGCGGGTGCGGTCGAAGCGCGCGCCGCTGCGCCACACCGACAGAAAGGCCTCCTGCGTGACGTCCTCGGCGGTGTTGCGGTCGCCGACGATCCGGTAGGCGAGCGAATACGCCGCGCCGCCGTGGCGGTCGTAGACGATCTCGAACGCGCTCGCATCCTTGCGCTCCACGAGCGGCATGAGGTCCTCGTCGGCGAGGCGCTGTAGGGATTCGACGTCCAAGTTCTCAACTAACTACGGGAGCTTGACGTCAGCGGATCAGCGTACCGCGGGTGATCCACCTGCGGGACAGCCACGTAAGGGGCTTGCTGAGGACGGGGGAGCCGGGAGGCCCCGCCCGTCGCAAAGCCATGGAGGTCCCAAAAGGAGGACACATGAAGAGGCTCTCGATCGTCGCCGCGTTGGTGGCAATCGTGGTAGCCGTGCCGCTCAGCATTGGCTCGAGCCACAGGGAGGCACCGCTCAGCTCGATTGACCCGACGGCCGACGACACGGACGTCTATGCCTACACGGCAAAGGACGCCCAAGACTCGCTGACGGTCGTCGCCAACTGGGTGCCGTTCGAGGACCCGGCCGGCGGCCCGAACTTCTACAAGTTCGACCAGAAGGCGCGGTACTACATCAACATCGACAACACCGGCGACGGCAAGTACGACGTCCGCTACCGGTTCAAGTTCCGGGACAAGTACGAGAACGGCGGAAGCTCGTTCCTGTACGCGCTTCCCGGGGTGTCGTCGATCGACGACCCGAAGCTGCTGCAGAAGCAGTTCTACGACGTGGAACGGCTGAGCTACGGGTACGCGAAGAGCGCTTCGGCCTCGAAGAAGAAGGGCAAGAAGCACTCGCGCAAGGGCCACGGCCGCAAGCGCGCGAAGGCCAAGCACCACTCCAAGAAGCGCGTGCTGCGCAGCGTGCGCACGGTTGCCCGCAACATTCCGGTCGCGCCCAACAACGTCGGGCCGAAGACGATCCCGGACTACGACAAGGTCGCCAACCAGGCGATCACCGACCTGCCCGGTGGCGGCAAGGTGTTCGCGGGACAGCGTGACGACCCGTTCTTCGTGGACCTCGGCATGACGTTCGACGCGATCAACCTCGAGGGTCGTGCCGGGAAGGGCAAGGACGACCTCGCCGGTTACGGCGTCCACTCGATCGTCCTGCAGGTGCCCGAGGAGAAGGTCACCCGCAACGGCGAGGAAGTCGACTCCGCGAGCGACAAGAACGCAGTTGTCGGCGTGTGGGCGTCGACCGAGCGCAGGCGCGTCTCGGTCCTGGCGTCGCACAACGACGATGACGGCAGCGACTACGTGCAGGTCTCCCGCCTCGGGAACCCGCTCGTGAACGAGGTCATCATCCCTGTCGGGAAGAAGGACCAGTTCAACCGCACGACGCCTGACCGCGACGCCGAGCTGTACGGCCAGTTCGTGGTCAAGCCCGAGCTGGCGGGGATCCTGAACCTGCTGTTCAACGTCGGCGCTCCCGAGACCAACCGGCTGGACATCGTCCAGGCGGTGCTCCAGGGGCTGCCGGGCCTGAACCAGCAGAGCAAGAACCCCAAGCCCGTCGACACGATCAAGCTCAACCTCGGCACTCCGCCGGCGGCCAACCCGAACCCCCTCGGGGCACTCGGTGGCGACCTGGCCGGCTACCCGAACGGCCGCAGGCTGACCGACGACGTGGTCGACATCGCCATCCAGGTGGTGGCGGGCGAGCTCGCCGACCCGGCGGTCCTGGGCGCGGACGCCTGCAAGGCGCCCGCGAAGTGCCCGAACCCGACTGACCTCGGGGACGCGGTGCCCGCGAACGACAAGGCGTTCTCGAGCACGTTCCCGTACCTGGTCGCGACCGACTCCGGTTTCGACTCGACGATCAAGCGGGGCTACCCGTAGGACAACTACCGGACGGGGGCTCCCACCAGGGGCCCCCATCCGGAACTCAACACAAGACTTTCAGACGACTCAACTCCCACCGATAACTTGACTCTCACCAGACCGAACCTGATCAAGCTCCTGATCGCGCCGCTGTTCGTGTTCCTCGCGACGCTCGCGGCGGTGAAGCTGATCGACTCATCCTCCGGGGGAGGCGCTGCGGGAGCGGGTGCCGGCGCGAGCGCGGGGGGCTTTTCCGACGCGCGCACGACCGACCAGCGCATCCGCTCCCTGCAGGCCGCCGTGAAGGCCGACACCTCGCGCGCCGCTCCCTACGCGGCACTCGGCGACGCGTACCTGCAGAAGGCGCGCGAGACGGCCGACCCCGCCTTCTACGCGCGCGCCGACTCCGCCCTGCGCGCGGCCCTGCAGCGCGACCCCCGCGACGCGGGCGCGCTCACCGCGACGGGCTCGCTCGCGAACGCACGGCATGACTTCCGTGCCGGGTTGCGGTACGGGCTGCGTGCCCGGGCCGCGGCGCCGGGCGTCGTGAAGCCGCTGGGCGTGATCGTCGACGCGCAGGTCGAGCTCGGCCGCTACGACGCCGCCGAGCGCACGCTCCAGCGCATGGTCGACCTGAAGCCGAACCTCTCCTCGTACGCGCGCGTGTCGTACTTCCGCGAGCTGCACGGGGACCTGCCGGGCGCGATCGAGGCGATGCGCCTGGCGGCCTCGGCGGGCGGCGACGCGGGCGAGAACCTCGCCTACGTGCAGACGCTGCTCGGCAACCTCGAGCTGGCCCGCGGCAACGCCGCCGCGCGCCGAGCGCGCGTACCGGCTGGCGCTCTCGCGCGTACTCCGGCTACGTGCCCGCGCAGGCCGGCCTGGCGCGCGTGAGCGCGAGCCGCGGGGAGCTGGGCGCGGCGATCCGCCGCTATCGCAAGGTGGTCACGCTGCTCCCGATGCCCGAGTACGTCGTCGGGCTGGCCGACGCGGAGCTCGTGGCCGGGCGCAAGGCCGCGGCGCGTGAGGACTTCGCGCTGGTGCAGGTGCAGCAGCGCCTGCTGCGCCGCGGCGGCGTCAACGTCGACGCCGACATGGCGCTCGTCGAGGCCGATCACGGCAGCCCGGCGCGCGCCGTCGAGCTGGGACGGCGCGGCGTACGCGGCGGCGCCCAGCGTGCGCAGCGCGGACGCGCTCGGGTGGGCGCTGACGCGCGCCGGCCGCCCGGAAGAGGGCCTCGGGTACGCGCAGCGCGCGCTGCGGCTCGGCTCCCGCGATGCGACGTGGCTCTACCACGCGGGCATCGCCGCCCGCGACGCCGGCCGGCCGGCCGCCGCGCGCCGCTATCTGACACGGGCGCTGGCGGGCGACGCGCTGTCGCCGCTGCATGCCCGCGACGCGCGCGCGGCGCTGAGGGGACTGCGATGAAGCGCGCGCTCCTCCTCTCGGTCCTGTTCCTGCTGTCGGCGTTCGGCACCGGCAAGGCGGTCGCGCACCCGCTCGGCAACTTCTCCGTGAACCACCTGACGCAGGTCGAGATCTCGCGCGACCGCGTCGACGCGCTCTACATACTGGACCAGGCCGAGATCCCGACCTTCCAGGAGCGCGGCCTCTCCCCCGCGGAGGTCCTGACCGCGCAAGCGCGACCAGGTCGCGGGCGGGCTGCATCTCGAGGTGGACGGGCGCGAGGTCGCGCTGCGCCCCGCGCGGCGCCGCGCGCATCACCTTCCCGGACGGACAGGGCGGCCTGAAGACGACGCGCGTCGAGCTCCCGCTCGCGGCCGCGGTCAGCGAGCCGGCGCGCGTTCGCCTGCGCGACGAGACCTTCGGCGGCCGCGCGGGCTGGAAGGCGATCGTGGCGCAGCCGGGCAAGGGCACGGCCGTGCGCTCCACCGCGCCGTCCGGCGATCCGACCAACGGGCTGCGCGGCTATCCCAAGGAGTCGCTGTCGAGCCCGCTGGCGCAGACGTCCGCGAGCTTCGCGGTGCGCCCGGGCGGCGGCACGCTGGAGGCGCCGAAGGCGCCCGGCGCGGGCGAGACCACGACCAGCCGCGGCGGCAACGACGGCTTCACCGGCGTCTTCAGCGACGCGGCGTCGGGCGAGAGCGTGCTGCTCCTGCTGCTGCTCGCCGCGTTCGGGTGGGGAGCGCTGCACGCGCTCTCGCCGGGACACGGCAAGGCGATGGTGGCCGCCTACCTGATCGGCACGCGCGGCACCGCCAGGCACGCGGTCGCGCTGGGAGCGACGGTGACCTTCACGCACACGATCGGCGTGTTCGCGCTCGGCCTCGTGACGCTGCTGCTCTCTCAATACATCCTGCCGGAGGACCTCTACCCCTGGCTCAACCTCGCCTCCGGACTGCTCGTGGTGATCGTGGGAGTCGGCGTGCTGCGCTCGCGCGTGCGGTGGGCCCGCGCGAGGCGTGTGGGGGCGCACGTCCACTCCCACGGTGACCACGATCACGACCATCACCACGACCACGATCACCACCACTCGCACGACCACGGTCACTCACATGGAGGCAGCCACCATCACCATCACGTCCCGGACCAGGTGACCTGGAAGGGACTGATCGCGATGGGCGCCGCCGCGGGACTGATCCCGTGCCCGTCGGCGCTCGTGGTCCTGCTCGGCGCGATCGCGCAGCATCAGGTCGCGCTCGGGCTGCTGCTGATCGTGGCCTTCAGCGCCGGGCTCGCGATGACGCTCACCGCACTCGGCCTGGTCGTCGTGCTCGGGCGGCGCGTCGTATCGCGCGTCTCGATCCCGTCCGGCGTCACGACCGCGCTGCCGGCGCTGTCGGCGGTCGTGATCGTCGGCGTCGGCTTCGTATTGACCGCGAACGCGATCAACATGAATCCGGTTTTTCCTTAGTCGGAAAAACCGTGTTGGGATACGGGATTACAACTTGCTCGTGCGGGCCAGGATCGTGTCGGCCACCAGGCGTGGGTCGTCGAACATCGGGACGTGGCCGACGTCGGGCAGTACCAGGAAGTCGGCGGCCGGGAACAGCACACGCGCCCGCACGCCGTTGACGTCCAGCGGCAGGATCCGGTCACGCTCGGACCACGCGATCGTGACGGGACATGGCAGCGGGTCGAGCGGCGCGAGTTGCTCCATCGTCGCCAGCAGGTCCTCGGCGGCGCTACAACCGATCATGTCGTCGGCCGCGTCGACCACCTCGGCCCGCGTCAGGCGGTCCGCGTGCTGCGCGGCATTGATGAACGCCCGGCGGCGAAAGCCCTTCGACCGTGCAAGCAGCGGCAGGAACAGCCGGCCGCGCCTCGAGTCGCGCAGCGTCCGCCGCAGCTTGGCGCGGCCGCGGGCATGGTCCTCCGTCCCGGCCTCCCAGGTACCCGCCGGGGACAGTGCGCAGACGCTGCGCGCGCGGCCGCGCCGCGCCAGCTCGAGGGCCACCCAGCCGCCCATCGAGTTCCCCGCCAGGTGCGGCCTGTCGAAGCCGAGCGAGTTGAGTATCCGCTCAGCATCGTCCACCACATACGACACCAGAGTGGGGCGTTCGATCACCGGGCTTCCACCCCGGTGGCCCAGCAGCGTGGGTGCGACCGTCTCGTGATGCGCGGCGAGCAGCGGCACGACGTGCCGCCACATGCGCTCGCCCCCGGTGAGGCCATGGAACAGCACCAGGGGCTCCCCGCGCCCTTCCCGCAGCATCTGGCGAACCTATCGCACCGAGTCCCGGTGCCACATGTGTTGCGTTTGGTCGCCAGTCGATATAGGCTCTCCCACTCGGGCGGATGGAGGCAATTTCGGACGGGCTAAGCCGTTCACCCGCTGGGAGAAACGGGAGTCGACCTTTGGGGGCCATAACTGGCACGACGCGTCGCGCACGAGGCCTGCTACTCGCTGCATGCCTGGCCACGCTCTGCGTGGCGCTCATTCAGCCGTCGTCGAGCCGGCGCCCTGCCTCCTCCCTGGTCCAACTTCGTGTTCAACACGTCGGTTGCATCCCAGACCGGGCCCGAGGTGTTCGTCTACGACTGGTCCGTCAACAAGTGCGAGGACAACGACATCACCGACGAGCCCGCGCGGGCGTTCCGGGACAACACCGGAGCGATCCAGCTGATGAACACCCACCACGTCAACCGCCGCTGGATCGCGAGCAGCACCCTTGACAGCAGCTACTCGCACCCCTGCGCCCTGACGATGTCGTCCAGCGACAACTGCACGGCGTCCAACTACAACCACAAGGAATGGCTCGCCTCACCGTGGACCCCGGACGGCCAGACGATCTACGCGATCGTGCACATGGAGTACCAGGGGCAGTCGTGCGTGAGCGGATGCCCTTCCAGCAACGCGTGCTGGTATGAACGCGCTCACGAGCGCCACGTCCACGAACGCGGGCGCCACCTTCACGCAGCCCACCGCCCCCGCACAGCTCGTCGCGGCGATCCCGTACCAGTTCTCGCAGGACGGCCCCAACGGGTACTTCACGCCCAGCAACATCGTGAAAACGCGCGACGGCTACTACTACACGATGTTCCGCGCGGAGCCGCATCTCGCGCAGCAGTTCGGGACGTGCATCATGCGCACGCGGGACGTGAGCGATCCCACGTCGTGGCGCGCGTGGAACGGCACGAGCTTCTCGGTCCAGTTCCACAATCCATATACCCAGACGGTCACGCCCGCGAGCAGCTACGTGTGCGCGCCGGTCGACTTCATGAGCATCGGCACGATCAGCGAGAGCCTCACCTGGAACTCGTACTTCAAGAAGTGGATGTTGATGGGCATGTCCATCGGCGACCCCAATTTCAACAAGCCGCCGGGCCTTTACTTCTCCCTGTCCGATGACCTCCTGAACTGGACCGACGCGACCCTGCTGATGGAGGCGGAGGTCAGATGGGTCACCGACTGCATGCCGCCGGACCCGATCAAGGATCCCTCCATCCTCGATCCCAACAGCCCCTCACGGAACTTCTACATCGTCGGCCAGACCGCCCAGCTCTTCTACACCTGGTACCACATGAACGGCTGCAACGGCACGCTCGACCGTGACCTGATCCGGATCCCGATCCAGTTCACCGGGGGCCCCTGATGAGGCGCCGCGTGCTCGTGTTCGCGCTGGTCGCGCTTGCCGCGGCGGCCATGCTGCCCGGCACGGCCGGCGCCGCGTGGCCCGGCACCAACAGCAAGCTCGCCTTCTCGAGCGCGCGCAACGGCTTCCCCGCCGACAACGACCTCTACACGATGAACGCGGACGGCACGACCCAGACCCGCATCACGAGCCTCAGCCAGGACGAGCTCAACCCGCACTGGTCACCGGATGGGACCAAGCTCGCGTTCGAGCGCACCGCGGGAACGAAGGGCGACATCTATTCGGCGAACGCCGACGGTTCCAACCAGGTCCAGCTGACGACCAACACGGCCACCGACGTGCGCCCGGCGTGGAACTTCAACAACTCACAGATCGTGTTCGCGAGCGACCGTGACAGCACCACGGGCACGTTCGACATCTTCACGATGAACGCGAACGGGACCAACCAGGTCAACATCACCAACACGCCGACGATCAACGAGGACTATCCCGCGTGGTCGCCGAACGGCTCCTCGATCGCCTTTACCCGCGACGGCGACATCTACACCATGACCTCGGCCGGGGGGAGTCTCGTGAGGCTGACGACGGCCACGACGGACGAGATCGAGCCCGACTGGTCCTCGAGCGGCACCCTGATCGTCTACCACGCCGGCGTCGGCATCACCGACGAGATCTGGAAGATGAACGCCAACGGCACTTCGCAGGTCAACCTCACGAACAACGGGAGCCTCGTGGACGAGGCGCCCGTGTGGTCGCCCGCGGGCGACAAGATCGCGTTCATCCGGGACGGCTTCAAGAACGCCGAGGTGTACACGATGAACGCGGACGGCACCGGAGCGCTCCGCATCACCAACAACACGCTGATGGACGCCACGCCCTCGTGGCAGCCGATTCCGCCCGCGACGGGCACCATCACGGTGCTGCTCGACGCGCAACCGGACAACGCGCAGGACTTCGCCTTCACCGCGGCCGGCGGGCTTTCCCCGACCAGCTTCTCGCTCGACGACGACGCGGACGCGACGCTGTCCAACCAGCGAGCCTTCACGAGCATCACACCCGGGTCCGGCTACTCGGTGGCGCAGACCGCGCCCGCGGGCTGGGACCTGGCGACTGCGACGTGCAGCGACGGCAGCCCGATCACGAACATCAACGTGAGTGCCGGTGAGAACATCACCTGCACCTTCACCGAGAAGCAGCGCGGGCAGGTCATCGTCGTCGAAGACGCCCAGCCCAACGACCCGCAGGACTTCGCTTTCACGGCCGGCGGAGGCCTCAGTCCCACGACCTTCTCGCTCGACGACGACGCGGACGGGACGCTGTCCAACACGCGCACGTTCTCCAGCCTGGTGGCCCGCAACGGCTACACCCTGGCGCAGACCGCGGTGACGGGATGGGGGGCGAGCGCGACGTGCAGCGACGGCAGCCCGATATCCAACATCGACGTCGGACCCAACGAAACCGTCACGTGCACCTTCACCAACCCGAAGCAGGGATCGGTGACGATCGTGAAGGACGCTGTGCCCAACGACGCGCAGGACTTCGCCTTCACGGCCGGCGGCGGCCTCAGCCCGGCCAGCTTCTCGCTCGACGACGACGCCGACGGCACGCTGTCGAACACGCGTGCTTTCACGAACGTGAACGTGGGCACGTACTCCGCCGCGGAGACGGTGCCGACCGGCTGGAACCAGTCCAGCGCGACCTGCAACGACGGCAGCCCGGTCACCGCCATCGCCGTGAGTGCCGGCGAGGCTGTCACCTGCACGTTCACGAACCAGAAGCAAGGGCAGATCATCGTCGTCGAGGACGCGCAACCCAACGACGCGCAGGACTTCGCCTTCACGGCCGGCGGCGGCCTCAGCCCCACGAGCTTCTCGCTCGACGACGACTCCGACGGGACGCTGTCGAACACGACCACATTCAGCAACGTCCCGGTGGGCAGCGGCTACTCGCTGGCCCAGACAGCGCCCACGGGCTGGGACCTCTCGACCGCGACGTGCAACGACGGTAGCCCGATCACGAACATCAACGTCGCTGCCGCCGAGGTCGTGACGTGTACCTTCACGCACACGAAGCGCGCCACGGTCACGGTCGTCAAGGACGCCGTCCCCAATGACGCGCAGGACTTCGCCTTCACCGCGGGCGGCGGCCTGAGCCCGACGAGCTTCTCGCTCGACGACGACGCCGACGCGCACGCTGTCGAACACGCGCGTCTTCAGCAACGTCGTGCCCGGCAGCGGCTACTCGGTCGCGGAGACCGTGCCGAGCGGCTGGGACCAGACCTCTGCCATCTGCAGCGACAGCAGCCCCGTGTCCAACATCAACCTGAGCGCGGGCGAGAGCGTGACATGCACCTTCACCAACACGAAGCGCGGGCAGATCGTGGTCGTCGAGGACGCGCAGCCCAACGACGCGCAGGACTTCGCCTTCACGGCCGGCGGCGGCCTCAGCCCGGCGAGCTTCTCGCTCGACGACGACGCCGACGCGACGCTGTCCAACACGCGCACCTTCACCAACGTCGCGGTGGGCAGCGGCTACTCGCTGGCCCAGACCACGCCCACCGGCTGGGACCTCGCGACCGCGACCTGCAGCGACGGCAGCCCGATCACGAACATCAACATTGCTGCCGCCGAGGTCGTGACGTGCACCTTCACGCATACGAAACGCGGCTCGATCGTCGTCGTCCATGACGCGACGCCCGACGACCCGCAGGACTTCGCGTTCACCGCGGGCGGCGGCCTCAGCCCGACGAGCTTCTCGCTCGACGACGACACGGACGGCACGCTGTCGAACACGCGCACCTTCAGCAACGTCGCGGTGGGCAGCGGCTACTCCCTGGCGGAGACGGTGCCGAGCGGCTGGGACCAGACCTCTGCCACATGCAGCGACGGCAGCCCGGTCACGAACGTCAACATCTCTGCCGCCGAGAACGTGACATGCACCTTCTCCAACCGCAAGCGCGGGCAGATCACCATCGTCAAGGACGCGACTCCCGACGACCCGCAGGACTTCGCCTTCACCGCGGGCGGCGGCCTCAGCCCCACGAGCTTCTCGCTCGATGACGACGCCAACGCGACACTGTCCAACACGACCACGTTCTGCCAACGTCGTGCCGGCCGCCGGCTACTCGGTGGCGGAGACCGTGCCGGCCGGCTGGGACCAGACCAGTGCCACGTGCAACGACGCCAGCCCGGTCACGAACATCAACGTGAGTGCCGGTGAGAGCGTCACCTGCACGTTCTCCAACCGCAAACGCGGGCAGATCGTCGTCGTCGAGGACGCGCAACCCAACGACGCGCAGGACTTCGCCTTCACGGCCGGCGGCGGCCTGACCCCGACGAGCTTCAGCCTCGACGACGACGCCGATGCCACGCTCTCGAACACCCAGACCTTCGCGAACGTCGTGCCTGCCGGCGGCTACACGCTGGCCCAGACCGCGCCCGCGGGCTGGGACCTCTCGAGCGCGACGTGCAGCGACGGCAGCCCGATCAACAACATCAACGTGGCTGCCGCCGAGGTCGTCACGTGCACGTTCACGCACCAGAAGCGCGGCTCGATCACCGTCATCAAGGACGCGACTCCCGACGACGCGCAGGACTTCGCCTTCACCGCGGGCGGGGGCTTGAGCCCCGCAAGCTTCTCGCTCGACAACGACGCGGACGGGACGCTGTCCAACACGCGCACTTTCAGCAGCATCCTGCCGGGCAGCGCCTACTCGGTGGCGGAGACCGTGCCCACCGGCTGGGACCAGACCGTCGGCCACGTGTGACGACGGCAGCCCCGTGTCCGCCATCAACGTCAGCCCGGGCGAGAACGTGACATGCACCTTCGCCAACCGCAAGCGCGGGCAGATCATCGTCATCGAAGACGCGGTGCCCAACGACGCCCAGGACTTCGCCTTCACGGCCGCCGGGGGCTTGACGCCCACGAGCTTCAACCTCGACGACGACTCCGACGGCACGCTGTCGAACACCCAGACCTTCGCGAACGTCGTGCCTGCCGCCGGCTACTCGGTGGCGGAGACCGTGCCGAGCGGCTGGGACCTCTCGAGCGCGACCTGCAACGACGCCAGCCCGGTCTCGAACATCAACGTGAGTGCCGGCGAGATCGTCACGTGCACCTTCACCAGCCAGAAGCGCGCGTCGGTCACCGTCCTCAAGGACGCGACGCCCGACGACCCGCAGGACTTCTCCTTCACCGCGGGCGGCGGCCTCAGCCCCGACGAGCTTCTCGCTGGACGACGACACGGACGGCACGCTGTCCAACACGCGCGCATTCACGAACGTCCTGCCGGGCTCCGGCTACACGCTGGCGGAGACCGTGCCGAGCGGCTGGGACCAGACCAGTGCCACGTGCACCGACGGCAGCCCGGTCACCAACGTCAACCTCAGCCCGGGTGAGAACGTGACGTGCACCTTCGCCAACCGCAAGCGCGGGCAGATCGTCGTCGTCGAAGACGCGCAACCCAACGACGCCGCAGGACTTCTGCCTTCACGGCCGGCGGCGGTTTGAGCCCGGCGAGCTTCTCGCTCGACGACGACTCCGACGGCACGCTGTCCAACACGCGCACGTTCGCGGACCTCGTGCCGGGGAGCGGCTTCTCGGTGTCGGAGACCGTGCCCGCCGGCTGGGACCTCTCGAGCGCGACCTGCAACGACGCCAGCCCGGTCTCGAACATCAACGTCAGCGCCGGCGAGATCGTCACGTGCACATTCACGAGCCAGAAGCGCGGCTCGATCACCGTCGTCAAGGACGCGACTCCCGACGACCCGCAGGACTTCTCCTTCACCGCGGGCGGCGGCCTGAGCCCGACCAGCTTCTCGCTCGACGACGACACGGACGGGACGCTGTCCAACACGCGCGCATTCACCAACGTTGCGGTGGGCAGTGGCTACTCGCTGGCGGAGACCGTGCCGAGCGGCTGGGACCAGACCAGTGCCACGTGCGACGACGGCAGCCCGGTCACGAACGTCAACCTCGCTCCCGCGGAGAACGTCACATGCACCTTCTCCAATCGCAAGCGCGGCAAGGTGATCGTCGTCGAGGACGCGCAACCCAACGACGCCCAGGACTTCTCCTTCACCGCGGGCGGCGGCCTGTCGCCGACGAGCTTCAGCCTCGATGACGACTCCGACGGCACGCTGTCCAACACGCGCACGTTCAACGACGTGGCGCCCGGCTCGGGCTACTTCCTCTCCCAGTCCGTGCCGCCGAACTGGGATCTGGCGTCGTCCACGTGCGACGACGGCAGCCCGATCAACAACATCAGCGTCTCTGCCGCCGAGACCGTCACGTGCACCTTCACGAGCCAGAAGCGCGGCTCCATCACCGTCGTCAAGGACGCGACTCCCAACGACCCGCAGGACTTCTCGTTCACGGCGGGCGGGGGCCTGAGCCCGACGAGCTTCCAGCTGGACGACGACTCGGACGGAACGCTGTCGAATTCCCGCACCTTCAGCAACCTGCCGCCGCAGTCCGGCTACTCCGTGGCCGAGACCGTGCCGAGCGGCTGGGACCAGACCGGCGCCACGTGTGACGACGGCAGCCCGGTCTCGGACGTCTCGGTGTCCATCGGCGAGAACGTGACCTGCACGTTCTCCAACCGCAAGCGGGGCAAGATCATCGTGGTCAAGGACACGCAGCCGGACGACCCACAGGACTTCTCGTTCACGGCGGGCGGCGGCCTGTCGCCGACGAGCTTCAGCCTCGACGACGACTCCGACGGCACGCTGTCCAACTCGTTCACGTTCAACGACCTGGCGCCCGGCTCCGGCTACTCGGTGTCGGAGGCGGGGGCGCTCGGCTTCATCCTGTACAGCGCGACGTGCTCGAACGGCAGCCCCGTCTCGAACGTGAGCGTCGCTGCCGGAGAGACCGTGACGTGCACGTTCATCAACCAGCGCGGCTATGCGCGCCCGAAGGGCGCCGGCCCGCTGAAGGCTTCGTTGGTGCCGGCGTACAACGAGTGCACGTCGCCCAACCGCGTGCATGGGCCGAGCCTCGAGTCCCCGTCGTGCAACCCGCCCGTGATGTCCTCGCCGAACCTCACGATCGGCAGCCCCGACGCGAACGGCCAGGGCGCGAACATGAACGGCTCCCTCATCTTCAAGATCTTGTTCGGCGACCCGCTCACGCCGGCGGACGAGGCGGACGTGCCCATCATCGCCAGCATCACCGACGTGCGCCTGCGCTCCGATCTCACCGACTACACCGGTGAGCTCCAGGCGTTGGTCAACTTGCGGATCACCGACAAGGCCAGCGGACCGGCCACGACCGATGCCGCAACGGTGTCGGATGTGCCGTACGCCTTCACGATCCCGTGCAGCGCGACGCCTTCGGGGACCGTCGGCGCGACCTGCGCGCTGACTACGACGGCGGATGCGTTGCTGGGCGGCACGGTGACGGAGACCAAGCGCACGGTCTGGGAGATGGGCGACGTGCGCGTCTCGGACGGCGGCCCCGACGGCCAGGCCTCGACGCCGAACAACTCGCCATTCCTGCGGCAGGGCCTCTTCCTCCCCTGATCGGTTCTCAGGTGGTGACGGATGGCCGGGTACTCGGGCACCCCGCTACCACGGAAACTCGGGATCAAGGAGGGCTCACGCCTCGCGCTCGTGGGGGCGCCTGACGCCTTCCTCGAGTCCGCGCTCGCACCGCTCCCCGACCAGGTGGAGTTGCGCTCCCGGGTGCGCGGGCCGCTCGACGTGATCGTGTTCTTCACGAAGTCCCGCGCCGAGCTGGAACGCCGGTTCGGCAAGCTCGCGGCGGCGCTCGACCCGGCCGGGGCGCTGTGGATCGCGTGGCCCAAGCGGGCATCCGGGGTGCCGACAGACCTGACCGAGGACACGCTGCGTGAGGTTGGGCTGCCGCAGGGCCTGGTCGACACCAAGGTCTGCGCGATCGACGAGACTTGGTCCGGGCTGCGCTTCGTCATACGTAAAGAGAACAGATAGGAGACTCGATGGCTGATCCCGTGTTCCTGATCACCGGCGCGTCGAGCGGCATCGGCGCGGCGACCGCCCGCCACGCCGCGGAGAAGGGTTATCGGCTGGTGCTGGCGGCACGCTCCGAGGACAAGCTTCAGGCGCTTGCGAAAGAGCTCGACGCGCTACCCGTGCGCTGCGACGTCACCGAATGGGACGACCAGCAGCAGATGGTCGCCGCCGCGCTCGAGCGGTTCGGGCAGCTCGACGTCGTTTTCGCCAACGCGGGCTTCGGGGCGCCGCGCGGCTTCCTGGAGTCCACCGTCGAGCACTGGCGCTCGATGGTGCTGACCAACGTGTACGGCGCGGCGCTCACGGTCCGCGCCAGCCTGCCCTCACTGTACGAGTCGCGCGGGCACGCGCTGTTGACGGGCTCGGTCGCCGGGCGGCGCGCGCTTCCCGGCTCGCTCTACTCGTGCACCAAGTGGGCGGTCACCGCGATGGGCGAGGCCCTGCGCCAGGAGGTCGACGGCACCGGCGTCCGCGTCAGCCTGATCGAGCCGGGCATGGTCCGGACGCCGTTCTTCGACACCCCGCCGCAGAACGCGCTGGAGCCCGACGACATCGCCCGGGCGGTGATGTACGCGGTGGAGCAGCCGGCGCACGTGGACGTGAACGAGATCCTGGTGCGCCCAACGGCCCAGAGCGGCTAGTGGCCGCAGCTCGCCCGGCGCCTGCCGACCGCCGACCGGAACTCAAGCGAGCGGCCCATCCCGCCGATGCGTTCTCCATGCCACGAAAGGCTGCTCGTGATTCATAGTGGGCAGGAGGCCCTGCGTGCCGCCCGCCGCCTCGTCGCCAAGGGATGGGACTACGACTCGATCGTAGCCCTGCTGAAGCGCCAGTCCGGCCTGCCCGAGCGCCAGGCGCGCGCGGTCACGGCCCGCGCCTTCAAGCCCGGTCCCAAGCCCGGCATGTCGCTGGCCGACGAGCTGGAGGCGATCAGCCGCTTGCTGGACCTGAGCCGACCACGCTGACCGGCGTCGGCGTCCTCGTCAAAGGCTCGCGCCGCGTCGGCCGGGCCGGCATGCGGTCGCGCAGCCAGCGGTACATGTCATCCGTGCGCGTGTCCCCGTGGATCTCGAAGCGGGGCAGCGCCGCGGTGCGACTCGACGGCGTCGAGTACGCCGACGGCTCCGTCATGAACACGGCCTGGAAGTTGCGTTGCAGGAAGCGCCGCATGAAGCCGGGAATCCGGTGGTCGTTTGTGCCGTCGTTGCCGTAGCTGCCGAACGGCACCGCGAACGCCCACGGCATGAAGCCGGGCAGCTCGTCCGACATCGTGTCCTTTGCCCAGAGGATGTCCTGGCGCACGCGCGCGCGGAACTCCGAGAAGGTCTCGAGCCCCTCGCCCTCCCGGTACTGGCGGTAGGCATACGCGGGACCGGCATTGCCGGCGGCGTCGTAGACGACGTTCTCGTGCATCACGCCGGCGTGCTCCTGTACGTCCCAGCGCCCGCTCTTCATCATCCAGCGCAGCTCGTCCCAGTTCAGGTAGAAGGAGCTGTGCGCCTCCGTGTGGCCGACGATCACGAACATGGTCGCGCGAAATCCGTTCTCCGCAAGGATCTTGTCGGCGCCGCGATACGAGTCGAGGCGCCCGTCGTCGAACGTGATCAGGATCGGCCGCTTGGGCAGCCCGTTGCTGACTCCCTGCAGGAAGCGCACGTAGTCGGCGATGCCGATCGACTCGAAGCCCGCCCGGCGCAGCATTGCCATCTGCTCGGCGAACTGCGCGCTGCTGACCGAGTAGTGGTCGTTGTTGTCATTGATGCCGTGGAAGGCGAGCACCGGGATCGCGTCCTTCGCCGCCGGCAACGGGCTCCAGCGATCCTGCTGCGCCTTGCTGGGCACGACGGCCGACACCGCCAGCGGCGCGCGGTCCGGGTCGGGCCCCACCTCGTCGCGGATCCTGGGCAGGGCGAAGTACAGGGGCACGAGCGACAGCGGCAGGAGCAGGAACGCGAACGCGCCGCGCAGCGCCTCGATCGGGGAGGTCACTGCGCCGCCTCCGCCGGTGCGCCGCGCGTGCCCCAGCTCGAGTTGCGCGAGGTGAGGATCGCGTAGTAGGTCTGCCACAGCAGAAAGGCGATGTAGAAGAACACGAACATCACCCCGAATACCCACAGCGTGTCGTAGCGGCCGTGCTTCAACCCGTAGTAGAGCCCGTACACGAGCGCCATCGCGTAGATGCCGATCAGGTAGATGAACGGCGCTCCGGAGCCGCCCATCAGCGGCAGCCACACGATCGCGCGCACCGCGACGATCGGCGCCAGCAGCGGCAGGACGATGCCGAGGTACGCCCACAGGCTCGCGAGCGGGCTCTTGCGCCAGATGAAGCGGCCGACGATCAGCGACTCCGCGCGTCCACGAGCGCTTCCAGCGCAGCTGCTGGCGCAGGAACAGGCGAAAGTGGGCCGGCACGATCGTGACCGAGCGCGCGGTCTCGTCGTAGCGGACCTTCCAGTTGCGCAGCACGTAGTTCGTGAGCGAGCGGTCGTCGCCGTAGGTCGCGGGCCGGCCGAGGAAGCGCTGTCCCTCCCAGCGCTCCAGCACCGGCCCGATCGCCTCGCGGCGGTAGGCCGAGAAGCATCCTGAGCAGCACGTGACGGCGCCGAAGATCGACTCGGCCGCCTTGCACACCCTGAACGCGACGAAGTACCGCACGGCCTGCATGCGCGTGATCCACGTCTCGCGCGAGTTCTGCACATCGGCGTGGCCGGCGATCGCCCCCACGCGCGGGATCGGCGAAGCCGCGCACGATCCGGCGCAGCGCGTCCCGCTCCAGCGAGCTGTCGGAATCGACGAACGCGATCACGGCGGCGCGCGTGGCTCTGATGCCGGCCGCCATCGCGGCGCGCTTGCCGCGATTCTCGGGGAACTCGATCACGCGCACGATCGGGTTGACGGCGGCCACCGCGCGGATCTCTGCGCTGGTGTTGTCGGTGGAGCCGTCGTTCACGACCACGATCTCCATCTTCTGCGCCGGATAGTCGACTGCCAGCAACGAGCGGATGGACATCGCCACGGCGTCCTCCTCGTTGAAAGCCGGCATCACCACCGCGACGGTCGGCTCCAGCGGAAAGGACGGGTCCGGCGCCGGGTGGTAGAACAGGCTGAACCCGAAGCGGCTCAGGATGAACACGCACACGACCACGCTGTACACGCCGAAGTACGGGTCGCCCACGACCATCTCGATGAAGATGGTCTTGTAGGCGATCACGGCCGCCACGATCGTCACGAGATACATCGCGCACACGGCGCGCAGCGCATGGTTGAACCACGGGGTCCGCCGGCGCTGCGCGAGCCTCGTGGACCTGCCTGCAGTGGCGGCCACTAGATGAGAGACCTCTGCGCGCCCAGTGGCGTGCGGTAGGTGCAGTCGAGCACGTGGTCGAACTCGCCGAGCCAGCTGTAGTCACAGCCGTCGTGCAGCGTCACCAGCACCGCGATGTCGTAGTCGCACGGCCGGGGGCGCGCCACGGACAGGACGGCCAGCCCATCGCCTGCCTCCAGGGAGCGCACCAGCGGGTCGTGGTAGGCGACCTCGATGCCGTCGCGCGCGAGGCTGCGCATGACGCGCACGGCCGGCGACTCGCGCGTGTCGCGCACGCCCGGCTTGTACGAGGCGCCCACCACCAGCACCCGCGCCTCGGCCCGGTCGACCCCTTGCTCCTCGAGCAGCTCGACCACGCGCTCGGCCACCACGTGCGGCCGGGACTCGATCGCCTTCATCGCACGGCGCGTGAGCGGCGCGTCGGCGCGCAGGTCACGCAGGCCCTGCAGCAGGTAGTGCGGATCGCACGGTATGCAGTGCCCGCCGATGCCGGCGCCGGGCCAGAAGGTGAGGATGCCGTACGGCTTGGTGGCCGCGGCGCGAGTGATCTCCGTCGGGTCCAGCCCGAACGCGCGGCTGGCCCCGGCCATCTCGTTCGCCCACGCGATGTTGACCGCGCGGAACGTGTTCTCGTAGAGCTTCGTCATCTCGGCCGCCTCGCAGGACGACACGAGGTGTACGCCCGCGGCCACCGCGCCGACCACCTGCGCCGCCTCGCGTGCGCACCGCTCGGTCACTCCGCCGACGACCCGCGGCACGTCGTGCTGGTCCGCACCGCCCGTTGCCCGGGTCGATGCGCTCGGGCGAGAAGGCGACGAACACCTCACGGCCGGGCCGCAGGCCGCGCTCGGCCAGCGGCTGGGCGAGCAGCTCCTTCGTGCTCCCCACGTAGGTCGTGCTGGTGAGCACGATCACCTGGTCGCGGCGCGCGTGTGCGACCACGGTCTCGCAGGCAGCGTGCAGGAGCCGGAGGTCGGGCTCGAGCCGGTCGTCGACCGGCGTCGGGACGCAGATCACGACCGCATCGGCGGCCTCGATCGCACCGGGGCTCGACGTGAGCATGAGCTCGTTCAGCTCGAGCGCCGACTGCAGGCGTTCTCTCTCACCCGCCGCGAGGTCCACGCTGCCCTCGCGGATGTCCTGCAGTCGCCGCTCGCTCACGTCGACCCCGGTTACCTTTGCTCCCGCGAACGCCAGGCCGATCCCCGTCGGTAGCCCGACGTATCCGAGTCCCAGCACCGCCACGGAACGATTCGGGATTTCCTTAGCCGGAAATCCCGGTTGCTGTTGCGCGTCAGCCGGAAATCCCGGCTGCGCTTGCGCGACGTCCTGCTCGGTGCCGAGCGCTAGAGCATCAGGTGTTGTCACAGAGCCGCTTCCCATTGGCTATGTGGGGTCAAACGGCTGGACGGACACAGGCTCACTCGTACGCATGTCCGTTTAGGGTTTGAAAGTGTCCAGCGCGTGCAAGGTCACCCGCCGACCGGCGTGCCCGATCGGAGACGCTGAAACCGTTTTTAGTCTCCGCTCGGGCACACCGGCCGTCGGGTCGATGCGTGCGTTGCACGACTTTGGTGAAGCGCTTAGGCGCGCGCTACGGCCAGACGGTGCCGGGGGCGATCTGGGGGTCGTCCCAGATGCGCTGGTCCTCGCGGCCGAGCCGCCAGAACCCGAGACCGAGGCCTCTCACCCGCGCGACGCGGATGCGACGCGACACGGTAGTCACGTCCCCGAACCACACCTCATGCGACACGCCGGCGTCGACGTAGTTGAACGTCCACACGAATGCGTTCTCGTCGAGGCGCGGCGTTGCGCCGAACCGCTGCGCGACCTCCATCGCCTCACCGTACTCGCGCGGCGTGGAAGGATTGGACGCGCCGCCGCCGTTCGGCCAGTCGTGCGCGTACAGCGGCAGCCCCAGCACGTAGCGTTCCTTGTGCGGCATCGTGGCGGTGTAGTTGGCCACCTTCAGCACGTTCGCAAGCTCGTCCGACGGCCCGGGCGCGGAGGTTGTCCAGTGCCAGCCCCAGGCCATCACGAACACCGTGTCCGCGACCCTGCCGAGCGCGGGATAGTCGTAGAAGCCCGAGCGCCCGGTGTAGGTCTCCGCGAACTTCGCCGACACCTCAACGGCCAAGCGCTTGCCGAGCGCGTGCAGGCGCGCAGCGAGCTCTGTCACGAAGCTCGTGAGCGCGTCGCGGTCGGTCTCAAAACCGGCCTCGAAGTCGAGGTTGATGCCGTCGTACCCATGCTGCTGCACGATGCTCATGAGATTGGTGAGAGTCGCCTCTCTGACGGCGGGGTCGCGCAGGATCGTCCTCAGGGTCTGGGAGTGTTGGCAGTTGAAGCGCGGCATCACCAGGATCTTCCGCAGCTGTGCCCAGCGCGTGACCAACGGGTCCTCTCTGCCGATGATCCCCGCGTCCGAGCGACGGCAGTCGAAGTACGTCGGGTAGACAGTCCCGATCTGCGCGGTAATGCCGCTGCAGGTCCAGGAAGCTCTCGTCCGTCGTCGCGAGCAGGAAGGCGTGCAGGTTGCCCACGGTCGGAGGCGGCATCGCGGTCGTCGCCTGTGCCACCGTCGACGGGCCCGCGTAGCCCCACCGGTCGACGGCCGCGACCGCAAACCGGTACCCGGTGGCCGGTGCGAGGTTGGTGATGTTCGCGCTCAGCGACGCGACCTGCCCCACCGGTACGCCGTTGCGGAGGATCCGGTAGCCGGCGATCGGCGAGCTGCGCTTGCGGGCCAGTCCCCAGCCGAGCTCGACGCTGGTGTCAGACACGGTCCCGATGCGGAGCCGGCCGGGCACGCTGGGGGCGGAGTGCCGTACGCGCACACGCACGATGCGGCTGGGCAGGCCGATCGCGCCCCGCGTGTCCGCGGCGATGACCCGGAAGACGTGGATGCCGGGTGTGACCCGCACCGGGATCGACCGGCGCCGCGGCTTCACCTGCCGGTACACCTTCCCGTCGCGGAACACGCGGTAGCCGGCAAGCCGCCCGTCACCCGGCCTCACCTTGCCCCAGCTGAGCGTGGCGCGCAGCTTGCCGGGAATCCGCCTCACCGCGATGTGCAGCACCTTGAACGGCGGATACCAGCGCAGCGTCTGGCTCAACTCGCCCGCGCAGTTCGACACACTGCCCGCCGAGCTCACCGGCCGCACCGAGAATATGTACTGGCGCCCGGGCTCTACCGAGACCCGCATCGACCGGTTGAGCGTCTGGCCCACGACCGCTCCGTTCCGGAAGACGCGGAAGCGACCGTGTGCACCGCGGCTCGCATGCCATGAGAGCCGGCCGTGCCGCTTGCCCGGCCGGCGCTGGAACTTGAGCTGGGTGGGAGTCTTCTGTGCGCAGACCGAAGCCGCCTCGGCGGTCCGGGGCGCAGCCAGCGCCGCCGCGAGGGCAAACGCGCAAACAGCTGCAGCCAGCGCGGCCACGCAGGCGGCGAGCAGGACGCGCTTGCGCGGGCGCCGCGCGCCGGTCATCCGCGCTCGCTCTTACGCGCCGAGGCCTTCGCAGACGAGGTCTTCGGCGGCTGGGTCTTGGGGGCCGCCGCCTTCGGAGCGGGAGCCTTGGGCGCCTGCGCCTGCGGGGCGGGTTTGACCGGCTTCGGCGGAGCGGGAGATGAAGGCGTGGACGGTGCCGGTGGCTTTCCGTTCGCGTTGCCCGTTCCCGGGCCACCGGCCGGAGCGGGCAGCATCGCGCCACCGCTCGGCGCCGATGTGGGCGCCGTCACCGGCGCTGCGGTCGATCCGCCGACGCCTGTCGCGCCGCCGCCCGGGGTGCCCATCGCATCGCCGGGCCCCGCGACGACGGACTGCTGGCGCATGGCGTCCTCGGGCACCGGCGTCGGCGTTGCTGACGTCGCCGGCGCCGCAGGCGTCACCGTGGCTACCGGGAGCGATGTGGGCGGCACGGTCACGACCGGCGCCGGGGCGGCGGCAGGGGCGCCGCCAAGATCGCCACGCCGCCGTCCGCGCCGCCGTCCGCGAGGCGCACGGAGAGCCCGCTTCCCATGCGCAGGTGACGTGCCGCGACCTGCGTGGACACGAGCGGTACCCGTGCCCGGTACGGGTGGCGACGGCGAGGCACCGGCCTTCTCTGGGGCGGGCCTCGCCCGCCGGGGGCCGCCGTCGGCAGTCGCGAGCCCGCCGCCCAGCACGGCGACAACAGCGAGCGTCGCAGCGCCGACGGCATCCAGCCCACCCCCGGACGACGCCGGCACGGAGACGGCGGTCGCCACGTGATGACACTCGAGCGGCACGGACTGCACCCTTCCCTTCAGGAACCCGAGCGGCACGACCGCCGCCGCGCTGTTGCGCAGGGCGGTCCGCGCCCGGAAGATCAACTGCCGCACGCCCGAACCCGAATGACCGAGCTGGGCCGAGATCTCTTCGTAGCTGCGGCCTTCGAGCTCACGCAGCGCAAGCGCCTGGCGCTGCGCCGCGGGCAGGTCGCGCATCCGCGCCACGAGCCGCCGCACCTCTTCGCGCTGCTCGAACAGCGTGGGCGGCTGCGGCACGCCGTCGTACTCGAGGTCGAGCTGGTCGTAGTCGGGCGTGCCCTTGCGCAGCAGATCGATCGAGCAGTTGTGTGCGATCCGGTAGAGCCACGCGCGCAGCGCGATGTCGCGCTGTGCCCCGTCGCGCAGCGCCAGGAAGGCCTGCAGGAACGTCTGCTGGACCGCGTCCTCCGCGCGGCTCGGTCCCACGAACCGCGCGCAGTAGGAGCGCAGCTGGCGGCCGTAGCGGCGCGTGATCTCTGCCCAGGCGCGTTCGGACCCCGACCGCGCCAGTGCGACCACGCGGTCGTCGCTCTGATGCATCAGCGACGCCTGCGACAGCGTCCCGGCGTGGGGTCGGCGTGTGTCCGCGATCGCGGGCGTCGATTCGGTGTACATCGCTTCCGTGCTGGTTCCCCGACCGCCGCAGAGGAGCTGAGCGCGACGGTCTCCAAGGCCTGTATCAGGGAATTGAACGGGGTCCCGCGAGGAAGATCCACATCCCCGGACGCATGTCCGAGTTTGGAGGCCGTGTCCAGTCGACCGATGCCGCCGTCCAGGTGCGGCGTCAGGACATGCCCGTTCGGGGACGCTGAGACCGGGATTGCTTGTGGGCGCGAGCCGCCGGGGTGTCGACGCTCGGGCGGAGACTTAAAAGAGCGTCTCCGAACGAGCATTGCCCCCGGCGGCCAACCAACCACCCACGAATAGAAAAGGGCCGGGAGAAGTGCGGCTCCCGGCCCTCAGCTATGCGCCCCGGAGGGCACAGAATCCTCGATCGGTTAGGGAATGAAGATTCCCTGGACCTCGAAGAGCGTGTTCGGCGTGGTGCCGACGACGCCGTCAGGTCCACCATCGGTGATGGTGATCTGACCGACCTCGACGTTGGCACGCTTGCCGTCCTTGACGGCACCGGGAACCGCGGCGTTAGCCGACGTGTTCGCGGTGCACGTTCCGCCGATTGCCGTACTCGCCGTCGCTATACATGAAGAGGCGATCGGGTACGGAATGTCCACGACTGTTGCCGGGTCCGTTCCACCACCCGCGGCGACCGCGTTGAAGTGGTCCGTGATCCGGATTGTGGCATTGCCCTGCATAGCGCCGGTGTAGTCCGCACCGGCGATAGCGTTCGCGCTGCCGCATGCGGTCGTACCGGCCAGGCAACGCACGTCCGTGATGCTCGACGTGATCAGCACGTCGGAGTCGTCGGGCGGACCCGGGACACCAACGAGCACTTCCAGCTTCACGTTGCCCTCGGAGTTCGCCGCGGCGCCATTGGCGTCCGGCGTACCGACCGTGACGGCCGTCGAGAGCGGAACCGGCGGGTTACAGGACGGGAACGCCAGCGGCGGCCCGTGCGTCCGGTTCGGTGCGGTGCACTGTGCGAATGCCGGCACTAGCGACACGCGCAGTGGCGTGGCACCCTTTGGACGCGGGTGGGTGGCAGAGGCCACCGAGGCCACCACCATGATGCCAACCGCTCCGAGGGCAAGCCCCAGCGGCAACACCATCCTCTTTCTGATGGTCATATAACGCCTCCCTCCCCTTTTTCAGAAAGGGGAAAATGCTCATGAGCAATCCCTGCTCGGGTTTCACGAGGAATGCTTACCTCGTTTCGCCCCCAGGTTGACGGGAAATTACCATCGGAAAGTGAGACACGGCGCTATCACATGGTCAAAACATCTAACGGGTGCGTTTGTCCGTTCGGTACAGCCATGCAACCCCTTGGTACGTGCTAGCGCCCATTCACGGCGGCTGAGCGGCTGGTCAGCGGTACTCCGTTGGTTGACGTCAAGAAGTCGCTGACGGTCCGTTGACCCAGAGGCCCGGTAACGCCAGCTGCTCGCCGCCCGCCTCGGCCACCGACAGGGACGCGCGCCACCGCTCGAGTCGCGCCACCGCGAACTCCTCGCAATCGATCTCACTACATATGGAGCCGGCCCGGAACTGCTCGATGTGCTTGGCCTCGTGAGCGGCGAGCTTCACGAGCCACTCGCGCCAGTCGTGGCACACGAAGAAGGGGAACCGGTTGCGGGGCCCGGTGTCCGCAGGCGTCTTGAAGTGGTAGTTGATCGGGCCCAGCGGCCAGCGCTCGCGGCCGCGCCCCAGCCGCAGCGTCACGAGATACCGGGCGGAGCGCGGCGCGTTGCTGATCTCCGGCACGCCGTTGTAGGCGGCGCCCCCGAGCGCTCCGTTCTTGACGTTCACGCACACGCGCCGCATGTCGACGTCCTGCACGGCGAAGAGGAGGCATTCGCGGACCTCGTCGTCGGGGTGGCGGCTCGTATTGCGGATCCACACGGAGCGATACGTATAGACGCGCCACCCGACGGCCGCGCTCCGGAACCGCGAACTAGGGAACCATTACGCCCTGGGTGACGAACACGCTGTTGGGGGTCGTGGACGCCAGGTCATCCGCTCCGCCGTCCAGCAGGGCGATGCGGCCGACATCCCAGATGGTGCGCTTGATCTCCGGCACGGATCCGGGCACCACCGAGTCCGCGGACGTCGAGACGGCGCAGGTCGACCCGATGTTGGGATCGGACGTCGCGGTACACGGCACCGTGGCCGGGAACTGGATGTCCGACCCCGTCGCGAGATCGTTCGGCGTCGAGCCGTTGACCTTGTCGGTCATGCGCAATGTCATGTCCAGCTGCAGCTGGCCTGTGTAGTCGGCAAGGTCGGACCGGCGGCGGACGTCGGTCATGGAGATGATGAAGCTGACGTCGGCCTCGTCGGCCGGCGTGGATGCGTTCCCCGGCAGCACCTGGAGCTTGACGGACCCGACCCCATTCAGGAGCTTCCCGTTCGAGTCCGGTGTGCCGATCGTGACGTAGGGAGACACCTGCGCGGGGGGGTTGCACGAGGGGTACGCCAGCGCCGGGCCGTGCGTGCGATTCGGCGACGTGCAGGACACGAACGCGGGCACCAGCGGCACGCGAATCGGAGTGGCGCCCTTCGGCCGCACGTACCCCAGCGCGCTCGAGGCCATGTAGACGTCCTGAGCGCTGTCGGTGTCGGTGCTCACCAATGCCTCGGCCGTCGTGAAGTACACCTTCGTGCCGTCGTCAGACGCGCCCTCGAAGAACGCGAAGAAGTTCCCGCTCCCGCCCGTCGGTCCCGTCGAGATGAATGTGGTCCCGCCGTTCGCGCGCTCGTAGAGGTCCGGGTAGGTGCCCGTGGCGGCCGGGACCAGATTCTCGCTGGTGTCGAAGAAGATGCGCTGGGTGTCCTTCGATGCGCCCCTGAACATGGCCGGGAGCGCGGCGTTGCCGCCCTGCGGCCCCGTGGAGATCAGCGTAGTGGCGCCGCCCGCACGCAGGTACACGTCCGTCTGCGTGTCGGTGTCCTCCGCCACCAGGGACTCCGGGGTCTGGAAGACCACGCGCGCGCCGTCGGCGGAGGCCCGCTGGAAGGACGCGAAGAACGCCCCGTTGCCGCCGTTCGGACCGACCGAAATGAGGGTCGTGGTCCCACCCGCCCGCTCGTAGATGTCGGTGGACGCGTCGGTGTCGCCCGCGGTGAGTGACTCCGAGGTATCGAAGAACACGCGGGAGCCGTCATCCGAGGCGCCAGTGAAGAACGCCGTGATTTCGGCGTTGCCGCCGGCGGGCCCCGTCGTCAGACGGGTAATGGTGCCGCCCACGCGCTCGTAGACGTCGTTTGCGAAGTCCGTGTCGTCCGCAGTCAGGGTCTCGTCGGTGTGGATCCACACCTTCGTCCCGTTGGTATTCGTGCCGTCGAACGCCGCGTCGTAGTCGAAGTCCTCGTCCCCGTTGCCGCCTGCCGGCCCGATCGAGACGTGCGTGGTGACTCCCCCGGCGCTCTGGTAGACGTCCTGCGACGTGTCGGTGTCGGATGAGACCAGCGGCTCGTCCGTGTGGAAGAAGGTGTGGGAGCCGTCGCGCGACATGCCGGCGAACATTGCCGGCAGGCCGGCCTGCGCGTCCGCCGGGCCCGTGGAGAGCCGGGTCGTCGTGCCCCCGACGCGCTGGTAGATGTCATTGGCCTCGTCGGTATCGGCGGACACCAGGCCCTCGTCGGTATCGAACACGAGCGTGAGCCCGTCCGACGAGAGGCCGTCGAAGACGGCGTTGAAGTCGCCGTTGCCCCCGTCGGGGCCGGTCGACATGAGCGTCGTGACCCCGGCCGCGCGCTCGTAGAGGTCGACCGCCGCGTCGGTGTCGCCGGCGACCAGCGGCTCCAGCGTCCGGAAGATGACTCGCAAGCCGTTCGCCGAGACACCGGCGAAGGTTGCGCTGAATGCCCCGTTGCCGCCGGTCACTCCAACCGAGACCTGGTTCGTGACCCCGGTCGCGGTTTCGCGCTCGTACACGTCCATGGAGTTGTCCGTGTCGGCGGCGACGAGCTTCTCGGAGGTCTGGAAGAAGACACGGCTGCCGTCCGTCGCGGCGCCTCTGTAGACGGACGCCGGCGTCCCATTTCCGCCCGTCGGGCCGGTGGAAATCAGACCAGTCGTGTTGTGATCCGCGAACGCGCCTGCGCACGCCAGCAGAGACCATGCCATCGCCAGAACGGCGCTTGCGCCTGCTCTCCCGGTGCTCAAATTTTCCCCCCGAACAGCTTTGCCCGCGGCTGGCGACCAATCCCGAAAAAAGATTCAGGAAACACCTATCGCCGACACCAACCGCCCTGTTAGGGTCACCCTAACGGATGATCGACCGGACGGCCAAGTGCCGGACGAAAGTCGTTCGACTGGGTCGCGTCGGGAGCGCGACGGGTTCTACTTTGGGAGGCCAAATTGAAGAGGGTTTTCATCACTGCGGCGCTCGCGGGTGCGCTCGTCGCACTCGCAGTGCCCGTGATCGCAGGTGCAAATCATGGGCCGCCACCGCCGCCACCGGGGCCGCCCGTGGAGTTCAACGACGGCATCGCGGTCGGGGACGTCACCCAGTCGAGAGCTGTTCTGTGGACGCGAGTCAACTCGCCGCGGAAGGTGACCGTGGAGGTTTCCTGGAACCCGTGGTTCTTTGGTTGGAACTCGTTCACGGGCAAGTTCACGACCTCGGCAGCACGGGACAACACGGTCAAGATCGACGCGAAGTGGCTGTGGCCGGGCCTGAGGTACTGGTACCGGTTCAAGGCTTCGCCGACCGACAACAACCAGAACGTCGTGTACAGCGACGTCGGAACGTTCCGGACAGCACCGTGGACGTTCAAGCACTCGGACGTGAACTTCACGTACACGGGCGACTCTGATACCACCAGGGTGGCGGGCGTGAACCCGTTCAACAACTGGGAGACGCTCGACGCTGCACGCGGGGAGGACGGGGACTTCTTCGTCTACCTCGGCGACACGATCTACGCGGACTCCAGCTTCCGGACCGGTGGGCCGGCGGTAACGCTGGACGAGTACCGTGACACGTACCAGGAAGGCCGTACCTACTCGGCGCTCACGGACCTGCTGAAGTCGACATCGACCTACCCGTTGATGGACGACCACGAGGTCCTGAACGACTACGACGGCAAGACGGTGGACCCGGCTCGCTACGCGGCCGGCCGCCAGGCATTCCTGGAATGGATGCCGATCCGCGAAACGGGCCTCCCGCACGACACGTCGTGCGCCGGCGACCCGCTGTACCGGACGGTCAAGTGGGGCAAGGACGTGGAGCTGTTCATCCCTGACGAGCGGTCATGCCGGGACGCCAGTCTCGAAGTCACCTGTGGTGGCGACCTCGGCCCGACGCTCCCGACTGCGGTCAGGACGACGTTCCCGTTCAGCCTGTTCCTGACACCCACCCCGCTACCGGGGTGCCTCTCGGCGATCAACGACCCCAACCGCACCATGCTGGGGCCGGTGCAGAAGGCGAGGCTCAAGCACGACCTGCTTGCCTCCAACGCCAAGCACAAGGTCGTCATCAGCGAGCTCGCATGGCAGCAGTTCTACGCGCTGCCGTACGACCGCTGGGAGGGTTACGGCGGTGAGCGTTCAGAGATCCTGAACTTCATCCGCGACAACGGCATCGACAACGTGGAGTTCATGACGACGGACAACCATGGGACGCTTCAGAACCAGGTGTTCATCGACAACTTCACGGACAACGCGACGATCGCGAACGAGGGGATCACCGGACCGATCGCCACGAACACCTTCCAGAACGAGGTGCTCGCGCTGGCCGGCCCGATCGGTCTGTTCGCGTTCAACCAGATCCTGAACATCGTGAACATCGACTGCCGTCACCTGGACAAGTACTCATACGGCGACTACGCCTTCGACAAGACCACGGGCACAACGGTGTTGACCTCCAAGGACAGCACCGGAACCGTGATCGCCGACCAGAACGTGCCGACCACGTTCTGCACGCAGACGTACGGTCCGTAGCCAGCGGAAATAGCTAGTCAGTAACGAGAGCGGGCGGCGAGAGCCGCCCGCTCTTCTATATGTAGAGGGTGCGGGCCGCGCTCAGGAGGCCATGGCGGGCCGCTCGGTCGTCACGTCGACCTCGTCGACGTAGCGGCCCAGGGCCTCGACGCAGACCGGGTCGAACTGCGTGCCGGCGTTGCGCTGCATCTCCGCCATCGCGTCCCGCTTGGACTGCGGCTCGCGGTACGGGCGCCCGCTCGTGATCGCGTCGAACGCGTCGGCCACGTGCAGGATCCGGCAGGCGGGCGGGATCGCGTCGCCGCTCAGGCCGGCCGGGTAACCCGACCCGTCGTAGCGCTCCAGCGAGTGGCGGATCCACGGCACGATCGTCTCGAGGCCCTGGATGCGCGAGACCATCTCCGAGCCCCGCACCGGGCTCTGGCGGATCGCCTCCCAGTCGGAGTCGGTCAGCGGCTTCTGCTTGCGCAAGATGTGGTCGGGGATCGAGACCTTCCCGACGTCGTGCAGGATCGCGGCCATCTGGAGCAGCTCGAGGTCACGCTCCGGCCATCCCAGCCGCTGCGCGATGCCGACGCAGTACTGCGCCACCTTCCACGAGTGCTCCTGCTGCACCGCCATCCGGTCGTCGACGGCGCGCGCCAGCGCCGTTGCCCAGCTCAGCTCCTTGGCGGTCAGCTTCATCGGCGCGTTGCGGCCGCGCTTGCCCGCGTACAGCTTCTCGTCCGCCGAGCGCTGCAGCTCGTCGCGGTCGGCCCCGTCGGTCGGGAAGCACGCGACTCCCACCGACGTCGGGGCCCGCGCCGCGAGCGCGGTCTGCAGGCGCCGTGCGATCGCGGCGGAGTCGTCGGGGCCGGCGCCGGGCACGATCACGGCGAACTCGTCGCCGCCCACGCGCCCCACCGTGTCCATCGGACGGGCCGTGTCGCGCATCACGTCGACGGCCCAACGCAGCAGGTCGTCGCCGGCCGCGTGGCCGCGCGTGTCGTTGACCTCTTTGAAGTGGTCCAGGTCCAGGCTGATCAGCCCGAACGGCCGACCGTGGCGCAAAGCGTTTGACAGCTCGCCGTCGAAGCGCTCCTCGAACCCCCGGCGGTTGAGGCACCCGGTCAGGGGATCGGCGCGGGACACGCGTGACAGCGCCTCGCGGCGGCTCTCCTGGTTGCGGGCATGCCAGCCGCACAGGGCCGCGGTGACGCCCAGACAGAGAGCGAAGAATCCGGTGTACGCGGGGTCCGGCCGCGACCCCAGCACTCCAACGGCGACGTAAGCGATGTAGTCGAGCGCCCCGATCGCCACCACCGAAGCGAGCGGGTACGAGAGCGCCGCGAAGATGACGGGCACGAAGAACAGCAGCGCGAGCGGGCTGGTGGCGCCGCCGTCGGCCCACGCGACGACCGCGGTCAGCGCGATCTGCGTCACGCTCCACAGCAGGAAGAACGGCTCCCGCCAGCCGCTGCGCACGACGCGCTCGTGCGGGATCAGCACGAACAGCAGCGCGACGATCGCTCCGATGCCGAACAGGGATGCGATCAGCTGGCGGTCCGGGCTGTCCCAGGTGGCGACCACGTAGAGCCAGCCGGCGGCGCACAGCACCAGGGTGAGACGCACGCCGGCGCCGATGCTCTCGGTACGCGCGCGGACTTCGGAGAAGTCGACGCCGTGCTCGTGACCCACCTGTCCCATGAACCACTTATCGGTACCTCGTGGGCGCGCTTTACTCCCGCGGATTGGCCATTGCGGACCATATCGGCACGTTTCGCCCTCTTTCGGGGCGGGCACCCTAACTGAGTCACGCCAGGATTCAACGAAACCAACCGCGGAATGCTCACTCCCGGGCACATCGAGGCCGAATCGCGCGTGGACTCACGGATGGGGCACCCTCGATCGCCGAAACTGGACGTGCCTCCTGGCCCGCACCTTCCGGTCCGATAGCCAGGCGCCAGGCTCTGCCCGGCAGCGCGCTGCGTTCGCTGAACGGCTCGATCGACCCGGACCTCGTCGAGGACGTGCGCCTGCTCGTATCCGAGCTGGTCACGAACAGCCTGCGGCACACCGGGACCTCCAGCATCGAGCTCGAGGTCTGGCGCTCCGACGAGGTCGTGCGCGTGGATGTGAGCGACCACGGCGCCGGATTCGACCTGAACGGGCCGCCGCGGCCCGGGAAGGTCTCGGGTTGGGGCCTCTTCATGGTCGACCGCCTCGCGGATCGCTGGGGCGTCGAGACGAACGGCAACACGCGCGTCTGGTTCGAGCTGATGCGGTGCCGGCCGCGGCCGCACCGTGTCTTCGACACGGCCTAGGCCGGGTTAAGCGACGACAACCGGCGGCTCCTGGGTCACGAAGGGCTGCGTGTGGCGGTCCCGGATCTCCAGGAGCTGATCGACGTTCTCGAAGAACAGGTCGATGAGCCGCGGGTCGAAGTGCTTGCCGCGCTCGTCGCGCATGATCCGCATGGTCTCCTCGAGCGAGAACGCCCTGCGGTAGGGCCGGTCACTGGTGAGGGCGTCGAAGACGTCCGCGACCGCGGCCACCTGGCCCTCCATCGGGATGGCGCCGCCCGACAGCTGGCGCGGGTAGCCCGTGCCGTCCCACTTCTCGTGGTGGGTGAGCGCGATCGTCGCGCCCAGCTCGAGCAAGGCACTGCCCGAGCCCGCCAGGATCTGGTAGCCGATCCAGGTGTGGCGCTCCATCTCGGCGCGCTCCTCGGGGTTGAGCGCCCCCGGGCGCAGCAGCAGGTGGTCAGGGAGCGCGACCTTGCCGACGTCGTGCATCGGGCTCGCGATCCTGATCGACTCCACGTCGAGTCCCAGCTTGCCGGCCAGCAGCGCGGAATACGCGCTCATGCGCTCCGTGTGGCCGCCCGTCTCCTCGTCGCGATACTCGACCGCGCGCGACAGTCGCCGCACGGTCTCCTCGCGGGAAAGCTTCAGGCGCTGGGCGGAGCGCTCCAGCGCGGCGGTGCGGGCGCGCACGATCTGCTCCAGCGTCTCCCGGTGGGCGCGGTTCTCGAGCTCGAGCTTGCGCCGCTGCAGCGCGTTGCGCGCCGCCAGGAGCACCTGGTTGGGCGTGAACGGCTTGATCACGTAGCTGAAGGTGCCGAGCTCGATCGCGCGGTCCGCCACCTCGGGCGAGTCCAGGCTCATGACCGTCACGGTCGCCGTGCGCGGCGACCCCTCCAGCACGTGGGCCACGAGATCGAGGCCGGATTCGTCAGGAAGGTCGACGTCCGCGACCAGCAGCTCGAAGTCCTCCGCGGCGACAAGCGCGCGCGCCGAGAGCGCGTCGGGCGCGACCTCGCAGCGGTAGCCGGCGCCTTCCAGCACCTGGAGCAGGATTGTCTGCGACTCCGGCTCAGGGTCGACTATCAGGACTCGTTCGTGGTCTCCGCGAAGCGGCGCCATTCTCATTCTCTTTTCGGCCGCGGAGGCATGCGGCACGAGTGACACATGGTTCAGGAGTCGGGACGCGTCCGTCCCGATTGGGGCACTACCGATATCGGCAGCGGCATCTTGCAGCGACTAAAGCGGCCCGACCGGGCGGCTCAGGCCGCGGCGCTTGCGACCGCCGGACGCCCTGCGCAGGGCGCGCGGCCGGGGGGCATGGAGCTCCGAGTCGAGCAGCTCGTAGACGGCCGGGTTCACCCCCATGCCGCAGTGGGTCGACCGGACCTCGAGATGTACGGCGTGCGGGTCGAGGCACCCGGGCCAGTCGACGATGCCGTCCCGCTTGGAGTAGATCGACGCGAACCGCATGCCCTTGGGGACCTGAGCCGCGAGGTCCGTCGTGAACTGCGCGCAGCAGTCCCCGTTGCGGCATCGGTGGGTCGCGAGCCCCGGCACGCCCAGTAGACCCAGGCCCGCGATCGCGGCGCCCTGGATCCACACCAGCGGATGCACGGCCAGCGGCGAGAGATGTGGAGAGCCCAGCGTCACGATCGAGCGCACGAGGTCCGGGCGCCGCACGCCCAGCACGCGGGCGAACAGGCCTCCGCGGCTTTGGCCGATCACCACCGCGGGCTCGCCCTCGCGGCTGACGAACTCCTCCAGGCGCTGCTCGAGCCGGCCGGTGGCCGCCGCGGAGCAATCGACGTTCAGGCGAATCCCCGAGGCGTGGGTCCGGTGCCCGCACCTACGCAGCCAGGTTCCCAGCACCCCCATCTGCGCGTCGCCCGTCAGGAATCCGGGCACGAGCATCACGGGCAAGGACTCCGGGGCCTGGGGCGGGTCGCGGAAGACGTCGTGACGCAGCAGCGCCGCGAGCTCCACACCCAGCAGGCCCTCACGCCAGATCGGCGTCAGCGGTATCGATCCAATCTTCACGACGTCGACCAACATCATCTCCTGTGCCCCGGACCCCGCGCGCGACTTTCTACCTCGTCCCTGGTTTTGCAGGCAAAACCGGAACAGACCGTCATTTGCGGCGTTAGCCCGCAGATGCACCCGGATTTGCGGCCGAGAGTTCGACGGTTTACGTAAGCGCCTCGGCGGCGGCGCGGCGGCGCAGGCGCTCGAGCGTTGCGCGCTGCTCCTTCGCCCGGGCGATGAGCTGCGCCAGATCGATGCCCATGAGACGAGGATCCTGGTCGTAGTTCTCGGCCAGCACGGCCCACATCGCGTGCTTGCCCGTCACCCCGAGCACCATGCCCTCGAGCTCGACCAGGCGGCTGAGCGGCGAGTATCCGAGCAGCTGCCCGTTCAGCTTCAGGCGGCCGACCTTCTCGGCCGCATACGCCACCGTCTGCTTGATCCGATCCTCCTCGACGCCGAAGCGCGCCATGATTTCGCGCAAGGACTCGACGTCCTCCTCGATCTGGCCGGCGACGATCTTCAGCGGAGCCGCGTACTCCGTCCCCTGATTGCTGTTGCAGAGGCGCCGGGCCAGCTCGACCCCCCCGGTGGCTCCGCCGAGGTGGTCGTTGAGATAGGTCGCGAGGCGCGTCTGGACGTCGGCGTCTCGCAATGCGGGGAGCTTCACGATTTCTCCTTTCCGAACTGAGGAAGTTCCTGCTGCAGGGCAAGGACCGGGGCGAACAGATCGCCGTCACGCTCCACGCGGTCCAGCACGTCGGCATGGTCGAAGGTAAGGCGCTTGGCGCTGCGGCGCTTGAGCGCGTCGGCGACCTCGTCCCACGTCACCGGCGTGGACACGGTCGGCCGCTCCTTGGCGCGCAGCGAGTACACGTTGACGGTCGTCTTGTGCTCGTCGTTCTGGCTCCAGTCGATGAACACCTTCCCGTCGCGCAGCGACTTGGTCATGCGCGACACGATCTGCTCCGGGTGCTGCTTCTCCATCAGCTCCGCGACCGCCCGCGCGAAGGGCTTGGTGTCGTCGTAGGTCACCGGCACGTTCAGGGGAACGTAGAGCTGCAGGCCCTTCGAGCCCGACGTCTTCGCGAAAGACTCCAAGCCGAGCTGCGCGAACAGGTCGCGCAGCTGGAGGCCGACGCGGCAGCACGCGACGATGTCCGCCGGTGGCCCGGGATCGAGGTCGAAGACCATCATGGTCGGGCGGTTCACGTCCCGGGCGAACGACAGCGACGTGTGCAGCTCGATGTCCGCGAGGTTCGCGAGCCACACCAGCGTCGGCAGGTCGTTGGCCAGGCAGAAGTCGATGTTGCGCTTGTTGTGCCGGCTCCAGACAGCCTCGGTACGCACCCAGTCGGGCCGGTGCGACGGACACTGCTTCTCGTAGAAGAACTTGCCCTCGACACCGTTCGGGTAACGCTTCAGCGTGAGGGGACGGTCATGGAGGTGGGGCAGCAGCACCGGCGCGATGCGCACGTAGTAGTCGATCAGGTCGCGCTTCGTGAAGCCGGTCTGCGGATACATGACCTTGTCGAGGTTGGTGAGCCGCAGGCGCCGGCCCTCGACGGTCACCTCGACCGCCTTGCGGCCAAGCTCCTTCATCGGCCCGATGGTGGCGCTCGTCTCACCGCTGTCTTCCGCGCCTCCTCCGGCGTCGTGTAGTCGTGTGACGGATCCTCGAGCACGACATCCTCGGGATCCATCTCGACCAGGCCCTTGTAGGACGGGTGGCGCAGCATCCCGTCGTTGGTCCACTCGGTGAACTCGACCTCCGCCACGAGCCGTGGTTCGACGTAGCGGGCGCCCCGCGGGCCGCGCTTGCCCTCGAAGGGCGAGCGCTCGCGGGCCTGCGAGGCGAGCAGGCGCTCCAGGCGGCTGCGCTCCTTGGCATCGAAGCCCGTGCCGACACGGCCCGCGTAGCGGAGATTTCCCGTCGCGGTCGAAGTAGCCGACCAGCAGCGCACCGAGCCGGTCGCGCCCGCTCCTTCTCCGGCAGCCAGCCCGCGATCACGAGCCGTACACGCCGCTTGTTCTTGACCTTGATCCAGTGAGGGCTGCGCCGACCCGGCGAATAGGTGCTGTCGAGCCGTTTGGCGACGACCCCTTCCAGCCCGTTGCTCGCGCTTGCCTCGACCAGCGCCCTGCCGTCGCCGCGGTGGTAGCGCGGCGTCTGCCAGCTCGGGCCTTCGAGCCCGAGCGACTCGAGCAGCTCGCGGCGCTCCTCATAGGGGCGGCCCATGACCGAGCGTCCCTCCAGGTACAGCACGTCGAAGAGCAGGTAGCCGCACGGGAATCTCCTTGACGCGCCGCTTGATCTCCGCCTCGCGCGTCAGGTGCATGCGGTGCTGGAGCCGCTCGAAGCTCGGCCGCCCCTGGTCGTCGAAGGCCACGATCTCGCCGTCGAGAATCGCGTCGCGCGAGCCGAGCTGGCGGCCGAGACGGCGCAGCTCGGGGTACTGCGCGGTGATGTCGTTGAGGTTGCGGCTCTCGATGCGGAACCGCCCCGGCTCGTAGTACGAGATCGCCCTGATGCCGTCCCACTTGATCTCGAAGCCGAAGTCCGCTTCCTTGGCGGGCAGCGAGCCCAGCTTCGCCAGCATCGGCACGAGGTGCGCCGGCATCGGCTCCCGCTCCGGATCGGCCGGCGGATCCATGCGGTGGATCATCCAGTCCTTCGCCGACCGGGTCTGAAACAGCGCGTACTTCCCGTTCAGGCGCTCGCCGTGGAAGGTGACGATCACCTCCTTCGGCTTCCACTTCTCGCACGTCGTAGGTGCCCGTGTCCCACAGCTTCACCGTGCCGGCGCCGTAGCCCTCGGGGATGACGCCCTCGAAGTCGATGTAGTCGAGCGGGTGGTCCTCCACGTGCACCGCCAGGCGGTTCTCCTTCGGGCTCATCGGGATCCCGTTCGGGATCGCCCACGAGACCAGCACGCCGTCGCGCTCGAGGCGCAGGTCCCAGTGCAGGCGGGTCGCGTCGTGCTCCTGGACGACGAAGCGGCCGGCTCCGCCGGCCCGCTCCGTCGCGCTCGCCGCCGGCCGGCTCGGGCGTGCGGCGGAAGTCGCGCTTGGCCCGATACCGGTCGAGCTTCGGCTTCGGTTTCGGCTTTGCCTTGGGCTTTGCCCTGGATTTCGGCTGGGGCTTGGCGGCCATGGCTGCAGTATGGCCACGTGCGGCCGGCGGCACACTCCGTCAGGGACCCTCGATCCGCCCGTTGGAGGAGGCAAGGACTGGTAGATTTGACCGCCTAAGTGGGACGCCCGTGCTCGGGCAGGGCACCGGGTGGACTGCCGGAAGATCGGCCGTGAGGTTCCCGCGTGAATCACCCTCCTCCGCAGCAGTTCCACATCCGCGTCGAGCAGGATGGGCCCGCCGCTCGATGATCGGGATCCCCCTGGCCCAGCACGACCCTGAGCTGTTCGCCGGGCTGGACAGCGCCTCCCTGCATGATGCGCAAGAGGCAATCGTGCCCGCCTGGCAGGTCGAAGTGGGGCACTGGTCGCCGCCGGCCATCGATCCGAATCGCGCGCCCTTCGGCCTGCTTCTGCTGAGCGGGTTCCTCGCCTGCGAGACCGCACTTCCCGACGCGAGCAGCATCGAGGTGCTCGGTCCGGGCGACGTGTTGCGCCCGTGGGTGCGTCCGGCCGACACGAACGTTGCCGTCAACATCGAGTGGGCCGCACTCGAGACCAGCGTGATCGCGGCGCTGGACGTTCGCTTCGGCTCGGTCGCGCTGCGCCATCCCGCCATCGTCGCGACGCTGATGGACCGTTACGTTGCGCGCTCCATGTGGGTGAACCAGCATCTCGCCGTGTGTCACATCGTCGGGCTGGACAAGCGCCTCGAGACGATGCTCTGGCATCTCGCCGAGCGGTGGGGCCGCGTCAGCCGGGAGGGCGTCATCCTGCCCCTGCGCTTCAGTCACGAGTTCCTCGCGAAGCTCGTCGGCGTGCGCCGGCCGAGCGTCACCTCCGCGATCTCCCGCCTTCGTCACGAGGGCACGGTCGAGCGCCGGCCCGACGGCTCATGGCTCCTGCACGGACGCCCGCCGACGGAGCTCACCGAGGTGCGCGAGAGCATCGTGAGCGTCGCCCACTGAGCGACGCGCCTCCACTCGTCTGAAAGACTCGCCCCATGCGGGGCCGATGGGTGCCCCTGCCCGGGAGGAGCGACACATGGACCTGAGACGAAGCATCGCCGTCACCGTCCTGCTGGGGACGGCCGTATTGATACTGCTGGCGTCGTCGAGCTTCGGCCGCAGCGACGGACCGGCGCCGGCCGCGGATCGGAAGCTGCACCCGCAGCCACAGCACCTCGCTGCGCCCGCGCACGGGTCGGCGCACGCGGCTGCCGCCAAGGGCGCCGTCGTCCGCTACCTGGAATCGGACTCCACGCCGCTCGGTCCCGGCGCCTCCGACGGTTACAGCTTCACCTGTCCCAAGAAGGCGCCGCGTGCGGTGGCCGGCTACGGCGGATCTGCCCAGGCCGCGAACGCGGGTGACATCGTGATCGCGGACACGACGCCCTTCAAGAGGGGTCGTAGCTGGAGCGTCGGCGTCAAGAACCTGTCCGACCAGCCACGCCAGTTCTACGTGGGAGTCGTCTGCGTGGGCTGAGCGCCGCCCACGCCTCTACTGTTCACGCATGAAGCCCTCGACCCGGCGCGCACGGATCGTCGTCGCGGCGATCCTGGTCTTCATCGCCACGATCACCCTGCGTGCGACCGCCGCGTCGAACGCCGACGCGGTACTGACGCTGAACACGATCCCGGTCGTGATGATCGCGTTCGAGTTCGGGTGGCGCGGCGGCGCGATCGCGGCGGCAATCGCGCTGGCGTGGGTGGTTGCCTGGCACGCCATCACCCTCAGCCCGCTCGGCTACTTCTCGCGCGGCATGACCTACTTCGCCGCCGGGATCATCGTGGGCTCGTTTGCGGACCGCCTGCGGGCGGCGCAGTCCGCGGTGGTCAGATCGGAACGGAGGGTCGCGCAGCTCGCCCTCCAGCAGCAGGAGCAGTTTCGGGCGGCGGCGATCGAGCGCGAGCGGCTCGCACGTGAGCTGCACGACGTGGTCGCGCACAGCGTGAGCGTCATGACCGTGCAGTCCACGGCCGCGCGGCGCGTGATCGCGGATGACCCCCCGCGGGCCGCGATGGCGCTGGAGGCGATCGAGCGCACCGGCCGCGAGGCGATGGGAGAGATGCGGCGCATGGTCTCCGTGCTGCGGCCCGGGCCGGACGGCGAGTTGCTCTATCCGCAGCCGGGCATCGACGACCTGGCCGCGCTCGTGGAGCAGATGGAGGCGGCCGGACTGCAGGTCGAGATGCACGTGGAGGGAGAGCCGCGGCGCGTTCCGGTGGCCGTGGGACTGTCCGCCTACAGGATCGTGCAGGAGGCGCTCACGAACACGCTCAAGCATGCCGGCCAGGTGAAGGCCGAGGTCCTCCTGCGCTATGCGCCCGGCACGATCGAGATCGAGTGCAGCGACGGAGGCGGTGGGAGCGCGTCGTCCGAAGGCGCGAACGGAGGCCACGGCCTGGTGGGAATGCGCGAGCGCGCGACGCTGCTCGGCGGCGCGGTCGCTGCCGGACCGAGGCCCGATGGGGGATTCCAGGTCAAGGCGAGACTGCCGCTGTGATCCGGGTGCTGATCGCGGACGACCAGCAGCTCGTGCGCTCGGGCTTTCGGATGATGCTCGAGGCGGAGGGCGACATCGAGGTCGTCGCGGAGGCCGCCGACGGGCAGGAGGCGGTCGACCTCACCAACGAGCTGCGTCCCGACGTGGCGCTGCTCGACCTGCGCATGCCGCGCATGGACGGCATCCAAGCGACCGAGCTGATCTCCAAGGGCACACCCGGCGGCACCCGCGTGCTGGTGGTGACCACGTTCGACGCGGACGAATACGTGTACGCCGCGATCCGCGCCGGCGCGAGCGGCTTCCTGCTGAAGGACGCGCCGCCCGACGAGCTCGCGGTCGGGGTGCGCGTGATCGCCGCCGGCGACGCACTCCTGGCGCCGTCCGTCACGCGCCGCCTGATCGAAGAGTTCGCCCGCATTCAGCCTCGGCAGGAGCAGCGTGACCTCGAGGCGCTCACCGAACGCGAGATGGAGGTGCTGCGGGCCATCGCCCGCGGCCTCTCGAATGCGGAGATCGCGCGGGAGCTCGTGATCGGCGAGACCACGGTCAAGACGCACGTTGGCAACGTGCTGATGAAGCTCGGACTGCGCGACCGCGCGCAGGCGGTGGTGGTCGCGTACGAATCTGGTGTCGTGCGCCCCGGCGGCACGCCCGGCCCGGGGCCGATTCTCCCATGAATCTCCTACCCGAGTAGGAGGCGGCCGGGCCTTTCTCCTTCGGGAGGAGTAGCCAGAAGATCGCCCCATTGCCGGATCACAAGAAGACCGCCCGGCAGTAACTTCGATCTGGGACACCCGCTACCGACCACCTCGGGATCCCACCTCCATGCACGTGCGGCACGACACCTATCCTCGCCACCTCGCAAACCGGCTCGAGCCCGGCATCAGGTACGACGTGGTCTTCGTGCGCGACCTGGACGGAGCCATCGCCGTCCGGACCGGCGACGAAGTCCTCGACGCGACCTGCAGGGCCGCTGCTCGAGCCGATCTCGAGATACGGCGAGGCCCCCGCAGGGTGTCGGCCGCCGAGCTCCCCCGGGTTGCCCCACACCTCCTCTGGGTCAACCCGACCGCAGCCGACCTCCTCCGGCTGCGTTGGAGCCCGCCGCCGAGCCGCGGAAGGCGCGTCCGGGAGCGCGCACTGTCCACAGTCGGCTCGGCGGCGCAGCAGGAGGCCCGGGTGAACGGCATGCGGGTGCTCATACGAGCGGCCTGAGGCCGCTCGACGATCTTCGGAGACGCGCCGACAAGCGCAATCTGAGGCGGCGGGTCGTAGCCGCGCGAACCTACGGCCCGCCGATATATCTCAGGGCCGCTGCCTACTGAACTTCGGTATTGCCGAGCGCACACGGTCGCCGCGATCGACGACCGCGCGGTCCCGCCCGCTCCCCCCGTAGACGCGGTCCCCGCCGCGGCGATTCAGCGAAGGCGATCAGCACGTCGTTGCCGGAATCGCCGTACAGGCGGTTCCTGCCGCCCTCGCCGGTGATGCGGTCGTCGCCGCTCTGGCCGTGCAGCGTGTCGCTCGTGAAGTTGCCGTGCAGCGCATCGTTCCCCTTGCCGCCGAAGACGGCGTCGTGACCGCGGCCGCCGAGCAGCTCATCGCGGCCATCGCCCCCGCGGATGCGGTCGTTGCCCGCGCCGCCGCCCACGAGGTCGTCGCCGGCAAGGCTGTTGATGCGGTCGTTCCCGGCCAAGCCGCAGATGACGTCCGCATGCGGTGTTCCGATGATCACGTCGTCGCCCGGGGTGCCGATGATCGTGCAGCCCGCGGCCGGCTGCCCGTGGGCCTTGACCGCGGGCCGCTCGCCGTCAGGGATCGGGTTGCTCGAGGCGCCGGCGGGCGAGGTCGGCGACGGGGCGACGAGACCGTGGCATGACTGGCTGCCCGAGTCGGTGAAGCTCTTTCCCGCCTCCGGCACGAAGCGCCAGTCGTATGAGTTGGGGTGCAGGGTCAGGAACAGCACGCCGTAGGTGCTGGCGTTTCGCACCTCGCTGTTGGGCTTGGTGGTGCTGAGCGCCGTGAAGAAAGCGCCGCCCGTGCCGACCACGAACTGCCGGATGCCACGGGCGTTGTCGAGCTTGCCCGCCGGATTCTGCGGCGCGAAGCGCTCGTAGTCGTGCGCATGGCCACCGAGCACGAGGTCGGCGTCGGCGTCGTACAGGTCCTGGAAGATCGCCTGCATGAAGGTTGCATTGCTCTGGTGACCGGAGTTGAAGCGGGGGTGGTGCCAGAACGCGAGGGTGCACGACGCCGGGTGTGCGGCGAGGTCGGCGCGCAGCCACGTCTCCTGCGGTGAGCCCTTCCCGCACGCCACGGGGACGCAGTGATCGCCGGAGTTGAGCGCGATCAGATGCCAGGTCCCGACGTCGAAGCTGTAGTAGCCCTTGTCGCGGTCGCCGGCGGGACCCGTGGAATACGCCGCTCCGTTGAAGTAGTCGAAGTAGCCCTTCGCCCCGGCCGTCTTGTACTCGTGGTTGCCGGCGGCGGGGAAGGTGATCGGCTTCAGGCGGCCCCAGGTCGGGTTGTAGGACTTGGTGAAGCTGGAGAGCGTGGCGTTCTGGTACTGCGCGTCGCCGAGGGGAAGGACGGCGCTGACGCCCCCCGCCAAGACCAGGTCGGACGTGGCCCGCTGGTGGCAGCGCGCGGTCGAGCCCGAGCCCGTGGGCGTCGTGCTGGAGCAGGCGATGTCGCCCGCCGCCGCGATCACCGGATCCGCACCCCGCGCGGGCGCTGTCGGGAACCAGGTGGCGGCGACCACCAGTAACGTCATGACACAACGGGGCGACCTGGCCCAAACCATCCTGGTTCCCATTTCTTCCCTGACCCCGCCCGCTGGATTGCGGCCCCTGTGTGAGCCTTATCCCCTGCTGAGCGCAGAGGAAACGGCATCATGCAGACTCTACACCCGCAGACCATGACCACTCCGCTGACTGCCCGACCCGTGTCCGGTCCCGCGCCCGTCGTCATGCCGCGCGAGTTCGACCCGCGGCTGCTGGCGCGCCGGGCGCTTCAGGTCGTGGCCATCCTGGGCGTGTTGGTGCTGGTCGTCCTGCTGGCACCGGGACTCGGCGAGGTGCGGGGCAAGCTCGGGGCCGCGCAGCCCGCCTGGATCGCGGTGGCGATCGTCCTCGAGTTCCTGTCGGGCGTCTCCTACGTGTTGATGTTCCGGCCGATCTTCTGCCTCCACATGCCGTGGCGCACGAGCTGGGAGATCGCATGGTCGACGCTCGCGATGGGCTCGATCGTGCCCGCCAGCGGGGCGGCCGGACTCGCGCTCGGCGGCTGGATCCTGCACGAGGGCGGCATGCCGGCGGATCGGATCGCGCGCCGGTCGGTGGCGTTCTTCCTGATCAAGAGCTCGGTCAACTTCGCGGCCGTCGCGGTGATCGGCACGGCGATGGCGCTGGGACTGTTCGGTCCGGACAAGTCATTGCTGCTGACGGCCCTGCCGGCGGCGGCCGCGGTGATCGTGATGGGGCTCGTGCTGCTGATCCCACGGCTGCACGTCGGTGAAGCACCCGAGGAAGGTGCGGGACGGGTGCGCCGGTTCCTGGCCCACGCACGCATCGCACTGATCGGAGGCACCGGCGAGGCGGTGCAGATCCTGCGATCGGGGAACTGGCAGGTGATCGGGGGCGCGATCGGCTACTGGGCCTTCGACAACGCCGTGTTGTGGGCGACGTTCAAGGCCTTCGGGTACTCGCCCGACATCGCCGTGCTGTTGATGGGCTACCTGATCGGCCAGCTCGGCGGCCTGCTGCCGATCCCGGGCGGTGTCGGCGGGATCGACGGCGGGCTGCTCGGCTGCCTGATCCTGTTCGGGACGCCGGCCGCGGTCACGGCGGCGGCCGTGCTCGCATACCGCGTGATCCTGTTCTGGCTGCCCCTGATCATCGGCGGGGTCGCGTTCATGCTGCTGCGGCGTGGGCTCAACGACCCGGACCGTCCGGATCTCTGTGTGGTGCCGGCGGCGGCGTAGCAGCATCGCGGCCCAATACTTGGGACGTGTTTCCCCTGGTCGCCTCGAAAGGCGCTACGCTCGTAAGACACTGTGGCCCTGCTTCCGGGGCTGCGACTCGGTCGGCCAACGACTCTCATCCGCTTTCGGCGCCTGGGCGCCGGGGGGCGAGGGGGCGAAATTCCCGGATGCGGGGCCTCTTGTGTCCAACCGTTGCTCGGGACTTTCTCGTCTTCTTCTTCTTCCGCGGCGGCCACTGATTAGAAGGGGGCGCGGAAGGACCTCAAGTGTCCGAGTCCCCACCATCACCCCAGGGCAGTATCGCTGCCGCCATATCGAACGCCACGGTGAAGTTGCTGAACGAGTACACCGGCCGGGGTCCCACGAAGGCAAAGACCACCATCAGCCGCGACCTGATCGCGGTCGTGCTTCAGGACACGATGACGAAGGCGGAGCGGACGCTTGCCGCGAACGGTGACGCCAATTTCGTGATCGACATGCGCCATCGCTTCCAGCATGCGATGCAGGACGACCTCGTCGCCGCTGTCGAGCGGTTGTCGGAGCGCAAGGTGATCGCCTTCATGAGCGACAACCACATCGACCCCGACATGGCGGTCGAGATCTTCGTAATGGAGCCGCAGCCCGAGGCAGCCGAGGACTAGACCGGAGAGTCTGAGGCCGGCACCGCGCCGTAGCGATCGACTACCGGCAAGATGCCGTCGAGCCCGCTTTCTCTCAGCACGTGGCGCACGTTGCCATCGCCGCAGAGGATCACGAACCGGAATTCATCGCTACGGGCCCGCGCATAGATCTGCACGAGGACCCGCAGCCCGGTCGAGTCCATGAACTCCAGACTGCGCAGGTCGAGCACCACCCACCGCACGGGATCAATCAGAGCATTCTCGAACTGGCCGCGGAATCGCTCCTCGCAAGCGGAGTCGAACTCCCCGGTGAGCCGCAGGATGACCGTGCCGAAATCCCGATCCGCGTGCATCGAGCAATACTGCGCAAGCTGAACGACAGGCCGGTCGAGCACCGCGTCCTCCATTGGTCGGTTCAGTTCGAGCGACCGGCCCACGGAGCAGCTCCTTGACCGCTCAACGCTTTCCCGATCTGCGACCTCCGGGCTCGTCCTCGGCTGTCCGATCCACGGCGGGTACTTGGACCCCCGAATTTACCGCCCTGCGGGGCATGCGGGCGGCATAACGGTCGCCCCGCGAACCAGGTTCGTCCGGTTCTTGGCGCAAAACGCGGGTTAGGTCGAAAGCACAGCGGAGGCGGCCGCGGGCCACTGGCCGACGCGCCCGAATCGCGCGGCGAATGGACCTACTTGGTCGTGCCGAGGCAGCGGCAGGAGCCTGCGAGCTGTCTCGGCGCGCCGATCGACACTCGCAGCTTGTCCTGCGGGCTCGACCAGGAAGCGGTGATGGTGCAATCCCAGTAGGGAGGAGCCCTTGCACTGGGAACAGCCCAGAAGGGTCTGCAGCACGTCATCCCTGTGAGCAGGAAAGTCGTATGTGGCAAGAATCCTGGCGCCGTCTCCTCCCTGTGTGCTCTTCCCGTCCCGGTTCTCGCTGTAGACGGGACCCGTGACGCTGCTCACCACCGCGGAGACATCGAGCCGGACTTCGCCACTCCCCGGCCGGTACTTGGCAGTCAGAGGCGTCACCCTGACCTCTCCTTCGGGAAAGAGGAACGGGCTGAGCGCTGACTGGTACGTGTCGGTGTGTACCAGGAGGCCCGCTGCTCTGCCCGTCGAGGTTCGCCCCAGCTTCGGCTTGGCGTTGAAGAACACCTTCCCCACGAAGGCCGTCTCGCTCTCGACGAATCCGGCGGCGGGGTCCGGGAACGAACTCGCCGGGAGGCCTTTCTGGCTGATGATGAAGCGCACCTGCCAGTGACAGGCAGACGCCGCGCGCGCGCCGGCGCGGCTCGCGCGCGCGGCCGGGCAGCCCTTGATCCGCTTCCGCTTCGCCTTCCCGGGGGACGGCGCCGAGCAGCAACCGTCACCCGCGATGTGCGCTTGGAACGCGCCCGTGTACGGGAATGTCATGCCGGGGAAGTTGTCGCCGGTGTAGACGCCGGAGAACTGGTTCGGCGCCACGAAGATCAGGTCGATGCCCCCGTCGCCGTGAGCCGACGTCGATCCATCGGCGACGTAGCGCCCGACGAGACGTCCCGTACTCCGAGTGCAGGCGAAGATCGTCCCCGTATGGAACTTGTCGTGGTAATCGCCACGGTAATAGGTCGTCGGAGCCAAGCACGGTTGACCGGCCAATCCTTGCAGCGCCGGCGCGCCCTGCGTCGCGCTCACGACGCGGAAACTGACCCCGCCGATGTTCGTCGTCCAAGTTCCGCTGAAGACATTTGGACCGTGCGTCGCGCGAGCAGGCGGTGCGCATACCAGCGCCATCGCCACAAGCGACGCGACCAGGCAAAGGTTTCTCAGCCGGTAGGCGCTCTCCTGGCTAGACATGCATCCATGACCTCCCTCCAAATCGACCCTAGTGTGCTTGGGCGACCTGGGTCAAGCGGCAGTCGAGACGAACAAGAGCCGTGCTGATTTCCGTCCAGTTCGCTCACCGGCCGGGACCGGCGTATCGAATGGATAAGCATGAGGCTGCTCGTGATCGCCCTCGGCGTGGCTCTGCTGGCCGCCGCGCCCGCCGAAGGGCGGCTGAAGGCCGCGGGACATCTGAAGGCCGCCGCGAAGGCCGGCAGCGTGCGCCTCACCTGGAAGGACCGCGCGCACGGTGAGACGCGCTACGAGGTTCGGCGCCGGGGGCGCAAGGTTCGCCTGAGGCGCAGCCGTACAGCGTGGACGGACCGCAAGGTGGCGCCGGCCACGACGTATCGCTACAGAGTGCGGCCGTGCCGGCGCCAAGCGTTGCGCCAAGAGCCGGTCGGTGAAGGTGACGACGCCCGGGAGGCGGCAACCCAGCCGTCCCGGGAAGTCTCGCTCGGCAGCGCCACCGCCGGCGGCTGTTCGATCTTCCCTCCCGACAACCCTTGGAACACGGACATCTCGCAGGCGCCGGTCGACACGTCACACGACTACATCGGCTCGCTCGGCTCGATGACGTTGTGGCCCGACTTCGGCGGGCAACGGGCAGTACGGCATCCCCTGGGTCGGCGTGCCGTTCACACAGCCGCTCGTCCCGATCTCCTTCGACGTCGCCGACGAGTCCGATCCCGGCCCCTACCCCATCCCGCTCGACGCGCCGGTGGAGGGCGGCGGCGACCGCCACGTGATCGCGCTGCGCGCACGGCGACTGCAAGCTGTTCGAGCTGTACGCCGCCGTGCGCCAGGGCCAGGGCTGGCATGCATACAGCGGCGCGGCCTGGGACCTGCACTCGAACGCGCTGCGCCCGGAGCGCTGGACGTCCGCCGACGCGGCCGGGTTGCCGATCCTGCCCGGGCTCGCGCGCCGCGACGAGGCCGACGCCGGAGTGATCAGGCACGCGCTGCGCATCACGGTCCCGACGACGCAGAAGGCCTACATCCACCCGGCCACTCACTGGGCTTCGTCGAACACCGATCCCAACCAGCCGCCGATGGGCCTGCGGGTGCGCCTGAAGGCGAGCTATGACATCAGCGGCGCTGCGCGGCCAGGCGCGGGCGGTCGCCCAGGCGCTCAAGACCTACGGCGCGCTGGTGGCCGACAACGCCGGGTCGCCGCGCGTCTACATCTCCGGCGCAGTCGACCTGGGCTGGAACGACAACGACCTCAACGGGTTGAAGTCGATCCCGGCGAGCGCACTCGAGGCGGTGCAGACCGGCCCGGTCGTGCGCGGCTACTGATTGACCGGCGAGCGCCGAAGGCGCGAAGCACATGACTTTAGGTGGGCGAAGCCCTAGATATCGTTCTTGTCGTACTGGTCGTGCAGGTGCCACCACTGGTACGGCGGTGACTGTGGATAACCCTCCGGCGAGTCCTCCCACTCCTCCTGGCGGCCGAGCGCGGTGATGTCGAGGTAGCTCCAGGTGCTGCCCATCGCCTCGTCACCGCGATCGGTGATGAGGTACGTGCGAAAGACATCGTCGCCGTCGCGGATGAAGGCGTTGGTGCCGTGCCATTCGTCGACACCGAAGTCCGCATCGAAGTCGTCGGTGATCGTGAACCACGGCATGTCCCATCCCATCCGCGTCTTCCAACGCGCGATGTCCTCTTGTGGCGCGCGCGATACGAACACGAGCGTCGTGTCGCGTGCGTTCAGGTGACCGAGGTGGGCCACCTGGTCGGCCACCATTGAGCAGCCCGGGCACCCATGCTCGGGAAAACCCTTCACGCCCTCCTCGAAGAAGAAGCGGTAGACGATCAGCTGCCGGCGCCCATCGAACAGGTCGAGCAGGCTGGCCTTGCCGTCGGGCCCGTCGAACTCGTACTCCTTGTCGATGCGCACCCACGGCATGCGGCGGCGCTCGGCGGCCAGCGCGTCGCGGGCGCGCGTGTGCTCCTTCTCTTTGACCAGCAGCTTTCGCGGGCGGCGTCCCACTCTTGGGCTGACACGATCGGCGGTGTCTTCATCTCGGCTTTCCCTTCCGTATCGGGGTTCTGTCGATAGAGACAGGCGGACCGAGACGAAAACTAATCGCCCCGGGCGCAAGGTGAGAGGATCGCCCCGCGGTCATCTGGGGCGCGGGTGTCTCACCGCCGGGATCACGACCCTGCCGCCGAGCGGAAAGTTCCTTTCAGCGGCAATCGCACGCGGATACGCTATGCCGAGTTGATGTTGGAGATCCTTTGTCAGCCGGGGGCGCAGGGGCCGGTCAAATCGCTGTGTGACAGACAGGATTGAATGGTCGCGGCTGGCTGCCACGACGCGGCTTGCACGAGGTCTTTTCCCTGGGGCCGCATCAGCGGCTGTGCGCAGCAGGGCTTGAACCCGGGTTGATGGAACCTTTGCGGGAAGGGACGCCCGGCGCTCCCCCGGAGTTGGAGTTGGGCCAGGAGCTGGACCTGGAGGGGTTCGACGCTCTGGAGAACGCCGCCCCGCGGCTCGCCTCGGCGCTCGAAGAGCTGATCGACAGCGTCAGCGCGGACGGTCGCGCGCCGATGCTCGATTGGACCTCGCTCGGGATGGCCGGCCTTCTGCCAGGCCGGACCTTGTTCCGGCCGGTCGAGCCCGATGCTGAAACGCTCCCGTATCTCGATCACACGATCGATGTAGTGCTCACAGACGACGCCGCGCGCATGGACGAAGCGGCGCGCGTGGCGAGCGGCGCGGCCGTGCTCGTGACCATCGATGAAACCGGCGGGGCGATCGCGGTGGAGACGCGCCCGGTGCATCTCGAGCGTCGTGCGGCGGCCGCGCCCATACTGGTCCTGGTCGCCACGGAAGCAGACGATGAGTGGCTCGGGCGCTTGGCCGAAGCTGTGTCCGGGCGCCCGGGAGTCGACGTCGAAGCGGCCGTGAAGCCCGTTGCGGCGCTCGTTGCGACGGATGCGCCGACCCTCGTGCTGGCCGAGCGCGGCGTTCTGCCTCTCCCCGGCTGCATCGAGGCCGCCGAGCGCCTCCTGGCGACCGACCCGCAGGTTGGCGGAGTGGCGGTGAAGCTCTTCGACGCTGACGGATCGCTCGAGGCGGCCGGCGGAGCCGCTTTCGCGGACGGATCGGTGGAAGGCATCGCGCGGGGCGCTCCCGCAGCGGCACCGTGGCACGAATACGTTCGTCCCGTCGCCGCCGCGGTGGGACTCGTCGTCCTGCGATCGGCCGCCGCGCGGCAGTGCTGCGGCGACGGCGTGGGGGCGCTCGACCTGACAGCGCTCTCGGCCGGCCTGTGGTCGAGCGGGTGGGAGCTGCGCTACCAACCCGCCGCCGCCGCCGTGCGCGCGCTTTCTCCGGCGGGAGCCGCGACGACCGTCTGGCCGCAACCAGCGGACGGTCTGCCGGCACGTCCCGCCGAGCTCGATCACGCCGCTTGGCGCCGCCTGCTCGCGCGGGCCGAAGTGGGAGCCGTCCGATGACCCGGCGACGCGCCCTCGTGTCGCAGACACGCTTCCCGGAGATCGACCGCGACTCGGGTTCCCGGCGCGTGGACATGTTCATACGCTGGCTGCTCGAGCGCGACTGGTCGGTGACCTTCCTCGGGACCGAGACCGACGGCGAGCCGCGGCACGCCCATCGCCTGCAGCAACTCGGCGTTCCCACCTACGCCGGATGGCACGAGGCGGAGGGGGTCATCGCCGACGGGGACTTCGACCTGGCCTTGCTCGCGTTCTGGGAGCCTGCTGCGCGACTGCTTCCGATGCTGCGCAGCCTCTCGCCCCAGGCGCGCGTCGTGATCGATTCGATCGATGTGCACTTCCTCCGCACGGCCCGGCGTCTGATCGGAGGCGAGCAGCAGCTCGACGCGGGATTCGGTGCGGGGCTTGCGGCCGAGCTCGATGCTTATCGGTGGGCCGACGCGGTGCTGACCGTTTCCGCGCATGAGGCGAGGCTCCTCGGCGATTTGATCGGGCATGAGCGGATCCACGACATACCGCTGGCCATGCCCGAGTCACGGTCGCCCGTGCCCTTCGACGAGCGCCACGGGATTCTCTTCATCGGCAACTTCCGGCACCTGCCGAACGGCGAGGCGGTCGAGTACCTCTGTCGCGAGATCCTGCCTCGGCTCGATCCGGACCTCCTCGCTGAGCACCCCGTCTACGTGATCGGCAGCCGTCTCGAGGACAAGGGCGTCGCGGCGCACGGCGCAGGGCTCCCGAACGTGAGGATGGTTGGCTGGGTCCCGTCCGTCGAGCCGTACCTCGAGCGAGCGCGGATCTGTGTCGCCCCGATCCTCCACGGCGCCGGCGTCAAGGGGAAGACCCTCGAGTCGCTGATGGCCGGGACGCCGGTCGTCACGACCACGCTCGGAGCCGAGGGAACCCCGCTCCGCCACGGCGACCAACTGCTGATCGCGGACACGCCGGAGGAGCTTGCGGACGCCATCGCGCAGCTGCTGACGGACCGTGCGTGCTGGGAGCGTCTCGCGGATCAGGGTTATGCGGAGGTCGCCGCGGCCCATTCTCCGGAACGCGTGGCCGAGCGGTTCGACGAGGTCCTCGAGCGGGTGCTTGCGGCACCGGCACGATGGCTGAAAGCAGACGACACCCGTGACGGCGCAAGCGGCCGCGAGGTCGCCTACGGTGAGGTGAGGGACGCGATCGCGGCGACTCTGCACTGCATGACGGCCCCAGGCTCGACCGTGCTGGTGGTGTCGCGGGGGGACGATGCGCTGCTTGCCTGCGGCGGACGCCGCATGGGGCATTTCCCGCAGGCGCCGGACGGCCGGTGGGCGGGCTTCCATCCGGGCGACAGCGCGGCGGCGATCGAACACCTCGAGGTCCTGCGGGAGCGCGGGGCGCGCTACCTCGTCGTTCCAAGCACCCAGTTCTGGTGGCTGCATCACTACGGCGAGTTGACCGCACACCTCAACTCGGCTTGCCGGCGGATCTACTCCGACGACCACCTGATCATGTTCGACCTCGCGCCGGAGCCGCTGTCCGCGATCCGCTACCACGAACCGGCCGGTGGCCGCGAGCGGGTGCTCGTCATCGGGTCCTACGACCCTACGCGCAGCGCACCACCGGCACGGCTCCTCGAGGAGCTCAACCGCGCCGAGCGGTTCGAGGTGGAGCAGCGCTGGCGGCCGCGCGAGGCAGAGCCGGCCGCCGCCGAACGCGGCGAGGCGGACTGGATCCTCCATGTCGACGCTGCGGCCGTCCTGCCGTCCCGGTTCGTCGACGACTTCCTCGGGATCGTCAGCACCCTGGCCGCGCTCGGGGTCGAGCGCGCCCAGCCGGCTCACATATCCGGGCCGGAGGCCGGGCCGCCCGTGACCGAGCGGCTGCAGGGCATTCTCGGGCGGGAAGTCGCCGGCCTAACGCCGCTCCCGGTTACGGCTGTGCGTGCGGACGCCGAGCGCGACGGCCCGACCGCGCTGGTGGACGCCGTTCCCATCGCGCTGGCCGGGCCCATCGAGTCGGGCGGGGACCCGCTCCGCTACAGCAACGTGCAGGACGTCTTCGGTGTCCAGGGGGATGCGGCACGCCGCGACGTCGAGCGCAGCGACGGTGCAGACGCGCCGCGGATCAGCGTCGTGATCGCGACCTACCAGCGGCCGGCGCTGCTGGCGGAGTGCCTCGAGGGCTTCCGCCATCAGACGATTGCCCATTCCGAGTTCGAGGTGGTGGTGGTGGACGACGGATCAACCGGTCCCGAGACCCAGCGCGTGCTGGCGGACTTCGCCGCGCGCATGCCGCTGACCTGGACGCGCATCGAGCACTCCGGTCGCAGCGCGGCGAAGAACCTTGCGGTGCTGCTCGCGCGGGGCGAGCTGGTCCTGTTCTTCGACGACGACGACCGCCCCGACCCGGACCTCCTGGAGGAGCACATCCGGGCCCATGCGCGGTATCCAGGGGAGGCGACAGCGGTCCTCGGGCACACCGACTGGGACCCGCGTCTCGAGGTCTCCGCCCTGATGCACTACCTGACGGAAGTGGACCGCTTGCTCTTTGCCTACCCGAACTTCGAGCCGGGCGAGCGGATCGATTGGCAGGGATTCTGGGAGGGGCGCGTGTCGTCGAAACGCTCGCTGCACCTGCGTCACGGCCTGCACGACCAGCGGCTCCAGTACTCGATCGACGTGGAGCTCGGCTGGCGGTTGCGCGAGCATGGCATCGAGGTCATTTACCACCCGCCCGCGCGCAGCGTGATGCAGCGGCCGATCGGCTTGGACGAGTTCTGCCGCCGCTACGAGGCGAAGGGGCGCGCCCAGGCCGCCATCGCATCGCTGCACGACCACCCGGAGGTCCGCGAATACACCAAGATCGAGGGCGCCGCGGCGCGCTGGCAGGCGGCGCGGCCGGAGCTGTCGCGGCTGAAGGAGCGCGTCCGCGAGCTCGAGCTGCTTGGGAATGACAACGGCGCCGCGCCCGATCTGGCCGAGCTGTACCGGTGCTACCGGGAGGTTTTCTTCGCCCACAACGCCAAAGGCATTGCCGATGTCCTCGGCGAGGCGGTGTCGAGCTCAACGACCGTGCAGGCGGCAGCGCCGGTGAACCGCGCCGCGACGCCCGAGATGTCGGCGAACGGCGCCGTGCCGTCGGAGTCGTCAACGAACGGCCCGGTGGCGCATACGTCGCACGCCAACGGCGGCGATCCCGGTGCGGAGGACCCGGAGTTGTCGATCGTCGTCCCGGTCTGGAGCCGCACCCCGGAGCTGGCCGAGATGGCGGCGCGCACGATCGAGCGCGTGTGGGAGGTAGCGCGGATCCCGAGTGAGGTGATCGTTATCGACAATGGTTCGCCGGTCGAGCGGCAGTTCCCGGCACGCGTGCACCGCTACCCGGTCAATCGTGGCGTCGCGACGGCCTGGAACACCGGCATCAACCTGTCGCGCGCGCCCGCGATCGCGGCGCTCAACAGCGACTGCCTCGTCGAGCCGGGATGGGACGAGGCCCTCTACGAGGCGGTGACCACCGGCCACCGCATCGCCTTCCCCTATACCGACCATTGCGACGGTCAAGGCTTTCGTCAGCCCGACCAAGGCGGCACCGCGGGGTGGTGCTTCATGCTCACGCGCGAGCTGTTCACGGAGCTGGGTCCCTTCGACGAGTGGTTCAGCCCCGCGTACGGCGAGGACACCGACTACTGGCACAGGGCCTGGCAGCTGGGGGTGCATCTCTCGCCCGTTCCGGCCGCCCGCGTCACCCACGCGCGTCGCAGCTCCGTCACGAAGGACGACCGGGCCGACATGCTGCTCCTCGCGCACCGGTACAAGTACGGTTGGAAGCACGGTGTCGAGCCCCTGCGCGCGCCGCCCTACTACGACCGCGTGATCGTCGAGTACCACGGCACTCACCGGCACGCGCCGGACGCGGATCCCGTTACATGAGCTCCTCCTCCGCCGCCCCGTAGCGCTTGTATCCCCTCTGGAAAACGATCGTCGAGCCCGTCCTGACCGCGGCGGGAGCCAAGCGGGTGGTCGAGATCGGAGCCTTGCGCGGCGACACGACCGTGCTGCTGCTCGACCTCCTGGGACCGGAGTCGGAGCTGCACGTCATCGATCCGCTTCCCACCTTCGACCCCGAGGAGCACAGCCGGCGTTTCCCCGGCCGCTACGTCTTCCACCGCGACATCAGCCACAACGTCCTGCCGCACCTGTCCGCTGTCGACGCGGCGCTCGTCGACGGCGATCACAACTGGTACACGGTCTACCACGAGTTGCGCTTCCTGCAGGCGGCGGCCGAAGCGGCGGCGCGCCCCCTGCCGTTGCTCGTCCTGCACGATGTCTTGTGGCCGTACGGCCGACGGGACCTCTACTACGAGCCCGACCGGATCCCGGCCGAGCATCGCCAACCCTATGCGCGCCGCGGGTTGCTGCCGGGTCGGCGCGACCTCAGCGACAGCGAGGGCCTCAATCCGCATCTGGCCAATGCGCTCGAGGAGGGCGGCCCCCGTAACGGGGTGCTGACGGCGCTGGAGGACTTCGTTGCAGAGCACGACGGCACGCTGCGGGTCGTGCTGCTGCCCCTCTACTTCGGCATGGCGATCGTCGCGTCCGAGGAACTGCTCGCGGAGCGCCCGCAGCTAGGGGAGGTGCTCGACCGGCTCGAGAGCGGCGCCGGCCGCTACGAGCTGATCGAGCTCGGCGAATCGATCCGGATCGACGAGCAGGTGGAATTCCACAACCTTCACCACGGGAGGACGGGGCAGTCCGCGGGCGCGGCGTCGCGCTACCTCGATCTGGTCAAGAGCACCGTGCTGGACGAGCACTATCTGGAGAACGAGGTCCGGATCCAGCATCTGATCGCGTGCGTCATGGGCGCAAAGAGCCTCAGCCGCCGCGGCTTGCGCGATCCCGGCCGCTATCTGACCGCGGACCTGCGCCGCCTCGAGCAGGCGCGCCGCGCCGGAGAGCTGGCGACCGCATCGTCCAACGGCGACGTGCAGAACGCGCTGGCCCTGACGCAGGTCGGCCGCACGCGGCTGGACCATCTGGAGCGGTGCCTGGACACGATCCGGGAGGGGGCCGTGCCGGGCGACCTGGTCGACTGCGGCACCGGCCGGGGCGGAACCGCGATCTTCCTCGCGGCGTACCTCGCCGGCCATGGGGTCTTCGGCCGGGAGCTGTGGGTCGCGGATCGATTCGGCGGTGGAGCGCCGCCCGACGAGGATGGCCCCGCGTGGTTCCCACCGGACCTGAACACGGTGCGCGAGGGCTTCGAGCGCTTTCGCCTGCTCGACGACAGGATCCGCTTTCTGCAGGGCACTCCCAGCGAGACCCTGGCGGCGGCGCCGATCGAGGACATCGCGCTGCTGCGGATCGATCGCCAGGAGCCGCAGGAGGTGTCCGCGATCCTCCATGCCCTCTACGACAAGGTGCGGCCGGGCGGGTTCGTGGTCATCGACGACTACGGGTCGGCCGAGTGCGCCGAGGCGGTAGACGCATTTCGCACCGAGCGCGCCGTACCGGGCCGGCTGGAGCGCATCGACTGGAGCGGCTCCTACTGGCGCAAGACCGAGGGTGAGGCGCCCGTGGACGCGCCACGCTCCCCTCGGCCCACGAAGCGCGACCTGTCCCTGACGGTGCTGGTGGTCTTCTACAACATGCGGCGCGAGGCCGCGCGCACGTTGCACTCGCTCTCGCGCTCCTACCAGCACGACATCGAGGACCTCGACTACGAGGTGATCGCCGTCGAGAACGGCTCGTCCCCGGACGAGAGCCTCGGCGAGGACTTCGTCAAGAGCTTCGGCCCCGAGTTCCAGTACCTCGACCTCGGTGACGACGCGTCGCCCTCGCCCGCGCACGCCCTCAACCGCGGCCTCGAGGTCGCGCGCGGGCGGTCCGTCGCCGTGATGATCGACGGCGCCCACGTCCTGACGCCGGGGGTGCTGCACTTCGGCATGCTCGGCTTGTCGAGCTACGCCCCTGCCGTGGTCAGCATCCAGCAGTGGTACGTGGGCCCCGGCCAGCAGAACGAGGCCGTTGCGAAGGGCTACGACCAGGGTTACGAGGACCGGCTCTTCGAGCAGGTCGAATGGCCGGTCGACGGCTACCGGCTGTTCGACATCGGGCACTTCATCGGCGACCGCGACTGGTTCGACGGCCAATGGGAGAGCAACTGCATCTTCGTGCCGCACTCGCTGCTCGACCAGGTCGGCGCGATCGACGACGACTTCAACGCGCCGGGCGGCGGCTTCGCGAACCTCGACTTCTTCGAGCGCATGACGACGTCGCCGCGCATCAACCTCGTGACGATGCTCGGCGAGGGCTCGTTCCATCAGGTGCACGGCGGCACGACGACGAACGCGCCGGAGTCGGCCGAGCGCCGGAAGCCTGCTGGCGTCCTACGGCGAGCAGTACGCCGAGATCCGGGGCAACGTGTTCAAGTCACCTGCCAAGGTGGCGCACTACGTCGGCGCGCTGCCCGACGCCGCCCGCCGCACCAAGGCGCGGCGCATGGGAGCGCCCATCTACTTCAAGCTGGCGCACGTCGAGGGCACGGACGGGCGCCCGGCGCACCCGATTCCCGTGCCGGAGGAGCTACGCACCGAGTTCGTCGACGCCTTCTGGCGCAGCAAGGAGTGGCAGCAGACGCCCTGGCTCGGCAGCTGGACCGCGAGGCCGCCGACGGACCTGATGGCCTACCAGGAGCTCGTCGCACAGGTGCGGCCGGACTGGATCATCGAAACCGGCACCGGCGGCGGCGGGCGTGCTTTCTTCCTGGCGACGGTCTGCGAGCTGCTCGATCACGGGCGTGTGATCTCGATCGACGACTACCCCGTCCCGAATCTGGTCCAGCATCCCAGGATCGAGTACGTGCGGCACGACCCGGCCGAGGCGGAGGCGGCGGCGGCGGTGCGCGAGTTGGCGGGGAGCGACCCGCACGCGCTGCTGATCCTGGCGGCGGACAAGCTGTCGCGCCTGATGGCTCTCTACGAGCACTACGGCGCGCTGGTTCCGGTCGGCTCTTACGTCATCTTCGAGGACACGATCCTGAACGGCAATCCCGTCTGGACGGGCTTCGGTCCGGGGCCACGCGAGGCGGCCAGGCGGCTCGTCGACAGCGGCGAGTTCGAGCGGGACCCGACACCGGAGCGCTACGCGCTCACCTTCAACCCCGGGGGCTTCCTGAAACGGGTGAAGGAGCCCGGCACGTGAGTCGTCCCGAAGGTTTTCGGCATCGGCCTGAACAAGACAGGCACTTCGTCGCTGCACCGGGCGCTCGAGCTACTCGGATATCGCAGTCTGCATTTTGGCGGTCTGGAGACGCACGAGCGCGTACTGCGCGCATTGGACGACCGCAAGCCGATGCTCGAGTACCTCGACCCCGAACCCGATGCGATCTCGGACGTGGTCGCGGTCATCTATTACTTCTATCTCGCCGATCTGCAGTACCCCGGCTCGAAGTTCATCCTCACGCTGCGCGACATGGACGAGTGGCTCGACAGCCGCCGGCGCCACGTGGAGCGCAACCAGCAGGCGACGGAATCGGGCGAGTACGGCGGCGAGTTCCTCACCGTCGATCTCGACACCTGGGCCGAGGAGTACCGACGCCACGAGGCGGTGATACGCACCTACTTCGCGAATCGGCCACAGGACCTGCTCTGCTTCAAGCCGGTGGACGGCGACTGGGAGCCGCTGTGCGAGTTCCTCGGAAAGCCCGCCCCCGACGTCCCGTTCCCATGGGAGAACCGCTACGAGGCGACGGCGACCGAATGAACAACGACTGGGCTTTCGCGGACATGACGGCCTCCAACGACCTGCTCGCAGACCGCGAGGCGCTGCGCGCGCGACTCGAGGACGAGGGCTACCTCTACTTCAGGGGCCTGATCGAGCGGGACAGAGTCCTCGCGCTGCGCCATGACATTCTCGAGGTCCTGGCGGACCACGGCTGGATCGCGGGCGGCGACGAAGCTCGCCGACGCCGTGGCGGTGGGCATGCCCCTCCGGGAGAACGACGAGGAGTACTTCTCCGCATACGACGAGCTGCAGACGCTCGAGTCCTTCCATGCGCTCGCGCACGACGACGATCTTCTGAGCGCGGTCAGAGAGGCGCTCGGAGAGACGGCGTTCCCCCATCCCCTCAAGGTGGCGCGGCTCGTGTTCCCGAGCGAGCCCGAGGTCAGCACTCCACCGCACCAGGATTTCTTGAACAACCAGGGCAGCTCCGGCGCTGACCGCGGCGTGGATACCGCTCGGCGACTGCCCGATGAAGCAGGGCACGCTCGCCATCCTGCGCGGCTCGCAGCGCTACGGCGTCCTCCCGCTGGAGTTCAGCCTCGGGGCGGGGAACAGCCAGGCCGTCGTCCCGAACGAGATGCGCGACCGGCTCACCTGGGTCACGAACGACTTCTCCGCCGGCGACGTGCTGCTGTTCGGCGCGCTGACGGTTCACGCGTCGCTGCACAACGCGACCGGTCGCATGCGGCTCTCGGTCGACTTCCGCTACCAGTGCGAGGGCGAGCCGGCCTCGGACCTCGTCCTGGAGCCCCACTTCCAGCGATTGAGCTGGGAGCAGATCTACGCGGGCTGGGAGTCGGACGAGCTCAAGTACTACTGGCGCGACCTCGATTTTCCGGTCGTCCCATACGACCGCAGCGCGTTCAAGGCGATCGAGCCCGATCTCGACCAGCTCAAGGAGGCGCTCGTCTACGTGCACTGGCGCAAGCTGCGCCACGAGGGCAAGGCGCCCGGGCGGGGCCGCCCCGACTGAGCCCTCGCCGTCAGGCCCCGACGATCCGCGCGGGAACGCCGACGGCGGTCGCACCGTCGGGGATGTCCTGCAACACGACCGCATTCGCTCCCACCCGCGCGTCTGCTCCGACGTGCACCTTTCCGAGCACCCGCGCGCCGCTGCCGATCTGCGCCCTGGGCCCGATGGTCGGGCCGATCAACTCCGGTCCGATGAGCCCGAGGGTGACCCACGGGAAGAGCACGGCGCCCGAGTGGATCTCCATGATTCCGTCGGCGACCACCTGGCCGTGCACGATGTAGACGCCCGGCTGCACGATCACCGGGTCGCCGATCGAGACCTGTGCGGTGACCATTGCGATCCGGTGGGCGATCCGCGGCAAGACCGGGACGCCGAGCGCCTGCATGCGTGCCTTCGCCCGGTACGCAACCTGCGCGAGGAAGGCGTCCGACTGCAGCATCAGGCGGATGATCTGCAGCACGGTGTCGAGCTGCGAGCTGAACTCCGAGCGCTCCCCTCGGAAGCGAGCCGTGATGCGCGCGTCCGCAACGACCGCCTCCCGGAACCGTGGATGTCGCGCGCGGATGCTGCGCTCGAACGCCCGCTTGGCGCCCTCTACCAAACGAACGGAATCTGATCGCCCGGGTATACGGACGGCGCGAAGAACCAGCTTTCGATCGCGTAGCGCTCCCTCGTCATGGTCTCGTCCGTCGCGGTCCGGTGGAGGAACATCTCGTCGAACAGGAGCGCGTCGCCCGGCTTGAAGCGCGGTCGCACGACCGCAACGCCCTCCGCCGCCTCATCGACGGTTCCCGGTCCGACTGACCAGGGAAAGATCGCACCGCCGCTGCCCGTCTCGACGATCCGGTCGAGGCGACGGGGGAGCAGGTCGAGGCCGGGCGCATCGACGCCGCAGTCAGAGAGCGACAGCCACAGGTTGATCGTCCTGATCCCGTCGCCGAGGAACGCGCCGTCCTGGTGCCAGTCGGCGAACGGCAGCGGGTGAGTGCGTCTCAGCGTGGACTTCTTCAGCGTCAGGGCCGGCCGCTCGCCGAGATAATCGGCAATCAGCGGGCGCAGCCCGGCGGCGTTCCAGCACGTCGAGGAACTCGAACAGCATCCGCGGCGACTCGACGGTCCACACGCCGGCGCCTTCGCGCACGAACTTGCGGGTCTCGCCCTTGATCGGGGAGCCGTCGAGGGCGTTGACGCCCTCGAAGCGGACGTACCAGGGCGCGGTCGCCATGTCCGCGACGGGATCGTCGCCCGCCGTCTCCCGCGACCACCCCCGCTCCGCCTGGCGGTCACACCCCTCGAAGGCCCGGTCGATGCCGGCGACGAGCAGATCGACGTCGTCGCTTCCGAGCAGGCCCGGGACGAACGCGCAGCCGTAGCGCAGGATCGAGTCCCGCACGGCGTCCGGCGTCAGGTCCCCGCGGTCGATCGGCGGGAGCGCTTCGTCGTCGCGCGGGCGCGCGCTGCGTCGTCGGGCCACGGCGGCTCGGTCGGTGATCGGTCGAGCTCGGCGTACGCGGCGTTGCGCAAGCGAACGAGGCGCAGCTCGATCTCGTCCGCGCGCTCCCGCCGGTTCGCCTCGGTGAGGAGGTCCACGGCCTCGAGGAAGCGACCCTCGCCGGCGAGCTTGTCGGCCGCTGCGAGGACGTCCGCAGCACTGGCCGAGTCGGTCCCTTCCAGGCGGTTCCGTACCGTAGCCATAGCCGGGTGAGCCTAACGGCTCTCCCAGCGCACGTCACGACCCGGCATCAGCCTCCATTCGGGCAAGCCGCGTGTAGTAGTCCGGCAGCTCCTTGAGGTGCGCCCATGCGATCTTGCCCGTCATCGACTCGTCGTCGCCGGTGACGTTGGTCTCGGGATCGTGCGCGCCGTGCTCGAGCTCCACGCCGAGTCCGAGCCGGAACTGGTCGACGTCGAAGGGAGCGCTCTCCCAGTCGATCCCGATCGCCTCCCCGATCCGGCGCGCTTCCTCGCTCGTGAAGCTGCGTGGGGCCATGATCAGGCGCTCACGATACAGACCGCCTGCCCGTCGGGCTCAGCCGGTTGCCGAGACCGTCCTGTTCTCTGTTGCTCAGTCGTCATGCAATCGCCGCATCGTTTCCGTTTCCGCCGAGGCGAACAGCGACCGGCAGCTACGTCCCGCGCGGCGCTCGATGCTATGGCGCGCGGCGTCCGGCTGCTGCAGGAGACACACGCTCGCGGATCTCGCGAAGCAGCCGGCCGGCGAGCTCGGCTTGGTCCTCATCCGGCGACGCCTGGCCAGTCTGCGGGGCGAACAGCTCGACCACGACCCGCGGGCGCCGGGGGAAGCGCACCAAGTCGGTACCGCCGCTGACGGCGGCGAGGACGATCCGTGCTTCCGGGGCCGCCTGTGCCAGCCGGGCGACACCGCGGTGGGCACGCAGCCGTTCCCCGCGGGAGACCGTGCCCTCCGGGAAGATGCACACGGCCTCCCCGGACCGCAGCGCGGTCGCCGCCTGCTCGAGCGCAGGGAGGTCACCGGCGCCGCGCTCGATTGGGATCTGGCGGGTGCCGTCGAGCACGACTCCCAGCGGCCAGAGGCGCCAGAGATTCGCCCTGGTCAGGAACCGCAGCGGGCGCCGCACCCGCATGGCGGCCTCGGCGAGCGCGAGCGGCTCGACGGAGCTGTCGTGGTTTGCGACCAGCAGGACCCCGCCCGGCGCACGCAGCTCCTCCACGCCGTGCACCTCGAGCCGGGCCCAAGTGCGCAACGGCGATAGGAGGATGATGAGCGCGCGGTAGAGACGTTCTCCCGGAGCCCAGCGTCTGCGCGGCATCGCCCGAGACCCTAACCCCTCTCGATACCGCGTCAGAAGTGATCGCTGCGCAATAGCCTCTCGACATCACCCTCGCCAGCGAGATCATCGCCCGCCGCTTGCGGCTGCCGCGTGCGCAGACGCACCACGTGATAGTCGAGCGCGACCTACGCGTGCCGATGGACGACGGCGTCGTGCTGCTCACCGACCGGTGGGTAGCCGCGTCCGGCGCGACCGGCCCGCAACCCACGGTGCTCATGCGCACTCCATATGGGCGAATCGGAACTCATGCGCGTTTGCTCGCCGAGCGGGGCCTGCAGGTCGTCGTCCAGAGCGTCCGCGGCACATTCGGATCGGGCGGCGATTTCAACGCGTTCGACGAGCGTGCGGACGGGCTGGCCACGCTGCGCTGGATCGCGGAGCAACCATGGCATCGGGGGCAGATCGGGATGACCGGTGGAAGCTACCTAGGGCTGGTGCAATGGGCGCTCGCGCCCGACGCCGGACCGATCCTGGGCGCCATGGCGACGTCGGTCAGCGCCTCGCAGTTCTACGGGCAGGCCCACGCCGGTGGCAGCTTCTCACTCCAGTCGATGGCCTCGTGGCTGGTCCTCGTTGCCGAGCAGGAGCGCCGCTTCGCCGCGGTCCGCGTGCTGCGAGACCTTCACCGCCTGCCGGCCCTCCTCGACCAGGTTCCCATCGGCGATCTCGACGTGCGCGCGAGCGGTTCGAAGCTCGCCTGGTACCGCGACGGCCTCGAGCACCGCGCACGCGATGACGCATACTGGATGGCCCGGGACTTCTCGGCGAGCGTGGCGTCCGTCGAGGCGCCCGTACAGCTCGTCGGTGGCTGGCACGACATCTTCCTGCCGTGGATGATCGAGGACTTCTCGGCGCTCCGCCGGGCGGGCCGCGCGCCGCAGCTCATCATCGGGCCCTGGGCGCACGCGTCCATCGGGCTCAAGCGCGCGGAGTTGCGCGAGGGCCTAGCCTGGCTGCGCGCCCACCTGCTGGGCGACGACCGGCTTCTGCGGCCTTCCCCGGTGGGCGTGTACCTCACCGGTGACGAGCCGGGCTGGCTGGAGCTGCCCGACTGGCCGCCGCCGGATGCGCGCGCGATCCGCTGGTATCTGACCCCCGGCGGCCGGCTCGCGGACACGGCGCCTGGCTTGGAGGAGTCCGGCGCCGCAAGCCGATACCGCTACGACCCGGCCGACCCCACCCCGGCGGTCGGCGGCCCGGTCCTCCTCACACGCGAGCCGGTTGTGGACAACCGCGCGCTCGAAGTGCGCGCCGACGTCCTGACGTTCACAAGCGATCCACTCCCGCGCCCGCTCACCGTCCTCGGGCCCGTCAGCGCCGAGGTGTTCGCCCGCTCGAGCCTGGAGCACCACGACGTCTTCGTCCGGCTGTGTGACGTCGACGCGGCTGACATCTCATGGAACGTCTGCGATGCGCTCGTGCGCGTTGCGCCGGGAGGCTTCCCGCGGGACGAGGACGGCGTGAGCCACGTGACAGTGGACCTCTGGCCGACCGCTCACCGCTTCGCCGCCGGGCACCGGCTGCGCGTGCTCATCAGCTCGGGCGCCCATCCCCGCTACGCCCGGAACCCCGGTACCGGCGAGCCGCTCGTGAGCGCCACGAAACTGCTTGCCAGCGACCACGAGGTCTTCCACGACGCGCGACACCCGTCGGTCGTCGTGCTGTCCGTCGTCGACTGAGGGACGTCACTGCTTATCGATGCCTGCACGTGATCCTCGGACAGCGCGCACCGCGCTCGCCGCGGCGGTCGGCCTGGTCCTCGCCGACTCCTCCGTGGTCGTCCTCGCGCTTCCCGACATCTACCGCGAGCTCGACGTCTCGGTCGCTGAGGTCACCTGGGTACTGATCGGGTTCAATCTCGTCCTCGCGGCGAGTGCGGTACCGGCCGCGCACGCCGCGTCGCGGGTCGGCCCGGCGAGGTTGACGGCGGCGGGGCTCGGGCTCTTCGCGGTAGCAAGCCTCGCGTGCGGCCTCGCACAGTCGATCGGGGTGCTGATCGCGGCTCGCTGCCTGCAGGCCGTCGGCGGCGCCGCCGCGGTGTGCGCCGCGCTCGAGCTGATGCCTGCCGTGTACGGATCCGAGCGCGCGGCGACGCGAGCGTGGGCGACCGCGGGCGCCGCCGGTGCCGCACTGGGGCCCGCCGTCGGCGGCCTGCTCACCGAGCTCGTGTCGTGGCAATCGATCTTCCTCGTCCAAGTCCCGGCGGCGATTCTGCTGGCCGTCCCGATCATCGGAACGGCGCGGGGCGAAGCGACCCGGCGCGGCGCGAGTGCCGCCGGGCGCCCCCACCTGGCGGCCAACGCCGCGCTCGGCCTGATCTCGGCGGCGCTCGCGGCGGCTCTGTTCCTCGTCGTCCTGATGCTGATCGAAGGATGGCGGCTGAGTCCGATCGCGGCCGCGGCGGCGGTCACCGTGCTCCCTGCATGCGCGTTGCTGTCCGCCCCGCTCGCCCGGCGAGTCCCCGCCGTCGAGGCACGGGCGGCGGCGGGCGCGATCCTGATCGCGGGCGGCCTCGCGGCGCTCGGGCTGCTCCCGGACGCGTCGGTGGTGCTCACGTTCCCGCCCCAGGCATTGGTCGGCGTCGGCCTCGCGCTGACGCTTTCGGCGCTGACCGAGGCGGCCCTGGCGGGCCGCGCGCCGCAGGCGATCCACGGCGGCTGGACGATCGCGTCGCGCCATGCCGGCGTCGTCGTGGGCCTGCTGCTGCTGACGCCGGTGTTCACCGCCGACCTCGAGACCGAGCGCGTCGACGCCGAGGCGGCCGGCACCGCGGCGCTGCTCGACGCGCACCTCTCGCCGGGCGCCAAGCTGAAGCTCGCCGACCGGATCTCCAAGCAGATCGATGCCGAGGGCGACAAGGTCCCGATCATCGCCCCTGCGTTCGAGCCGTTGCCGTCCGATCCGGCGGAGCGGGTCGAGACGGTGTCGCTGCGAGGTCGGATCGAGGACGAGGTAGACGCCGCCGCGACGCACGCATTCAGCGCCTCGTTTCTGATCGCCGCCGCCTTCGCCCTCGCGGCGCTGATCCCGATCGCGATCGCTCGCCGGCGGGTGCAGCTGTGAGCGGCCGCGCGCTCGTCGGTGTCGCCATCGCCGCCGCGACGGCGCTCGTCGCCCTCTACCTGGTGCTCGGCGGCGGCTCTTATGAGCCTACGCAGATCGCCGATCCCTGCGCCCCCCGCGAGTGGCGCGATCCGCACGGGGTCGAGGAGTCCGCGCAGCAGTTCGGCCTCTCGGCGCTCGATGGCGCCGCATGCGAGCTCGGCGTCAGCCGTGAGACGCTCGCGGTCGCGCTCGCGACCCCCGAGAGTCGCGCCGAGTTCGCCGCCACCCACGAGATCGACGACGCTGAGCTGGAGGCGGCAGTCCGCGCTGGGGTCAAGCGCGGGATCGACGACGCGGAGGCTGCCGGGGCGCTCAACCCGCTGATCGCCACGGGACTCCGGGTGATCGCGGCGCGCCTCCCGGTCGACGAGGCGGTGGCGCTGATCGAGGACGGCAGCAAGCTGTTCGGCGGCGGCGACCTGCTCGACCAGCTTGGAAACCTGACGGGCTGAACCGAGGCAGGTCAGGCCAAGGTTCCCTCGTCCGCCGATAGCACGGGCGCAGCGTGATTGCCGTTCTGCGCGAGCAGCTGCGTTGCATCCTCGGCCGGGCACGGCGGGGAGAAAAGGAAGCCCTGGCCCGTCTCGCAGCCGAGCGCGAGCAGCATTTCGAGCTGATCGGAATTTTCGATCCCCTCGGCCACCAGCGAGAAGCCCAAGGCATCGGCCATTCCCTTGACCGCCTCGACGATCGCGCGGTCCTTGTCCTCCGTCCCGAGCCCGGCGACAAACGTGCGATCGACCTTGATCGTGTCGACGGGAAGCTGTCGCAGGGAATCGAGAGAGGAGTAGCCCGTCCCGAAGTCGTCGACCGCGATGCGAACCCCGAGGCGCTTGATCACTCGCAGCGTGGCAGCGACGGCCTCGAGGTTGCTGATGATCGCCGTCTCCGTGATCTCGAGTGTGAGGGACTCCGGCTCGATTCCCGTCTCGACGAGCACCTCTTCGAGCGTCGCAAGCAAGCGAGGGTCGCACAGGTGCTGGGCCGAGAGGTTGACCGCGATGTCCAACCCGAGCTCCGGATGAAGTGCCCGCCATTGCTCGTTCTGCCGGCACGCCTCCCGCAGCACGAAGGCTTCGATCGGCACGATCAGTCCGTTCTGTTCGCAGAACGGGACGAACTCGGCCGGTGCTACGAGTCCACGGTCCTCGTGGTCCCAACGCACGAGCGCTTCGAAGCCCACGACCCGGCGGTCTCGTAGCCGCAGCCGTGGTTGGTAGACGACGCAGAAATCGTTCTGCTTGATCGCTGTGCGTACCTGGTTCTCCAACGAGATGCGCGCCAGGATGCGCTCCCGCAATGCCGGGTCGAACGTCGCTGCGCGCCCACCGCCGAGCTCCTTGGCTCGGCTGACCGCGGCCTCGGCGTCCCTGAGCAGGTCGTGCGGTTGGGCTTGTCCTGCGACCGCGTGCGCAGAGCCCACGCTTGCACCCAGATCCACCGTGTCCCCATTCAGGCTGAGCGGTGCGCCCAGCGCTTCGAGCAGGCGTGTGCTGACCACGGCCTCCTCCGACCCATCCTCCAACTCGCAGAGAACTGCGAACTCGTCGCCGCCCACGCGGGCGACGGTCTCGCTCGCCCGCCGCGCCTCGTCGAGCCTGCGCGCGACGTTGACAAGCGCACGGTCCCCCCACTCGTGACCGAGTGAATCGTTGATGCGCTTGAAGCGGTCGAGGTCGAGCAGCATGACCGCCACACATGCCCCGCTGCGCCGAGCGCGAGCAAGCGCAAGACTGACGTGGTTCAGGAACAACGGCCGGTTGGGCAGGCCGGTGAGTGGGTCACGCAGCGCGTGGTCGAGCAGTTCGGCCTCGAGCGGATCTCCATCAGTGGCCTCCGATCGCTCGCCGGTGCCGTTGACGGTGGCAGGAGCCGGCGATGACACGGAGGTCGTCCGGTTGCGTCCCGCCCGTTTGGACACGTAGAGGGCGCTGTCGGCGGCCCGGATGAGCGACTCATGGTCGACGGCGCTGCGCGGGTAGGCAGCGACACCGAAGCTGGCAGTCACCGGTACCGGATCGCGCAAGCCGCTGATGCCGTGCCGGAGGCGCTCGGCGATCTCCACGGCGCCGTCTTCGTCCGTTTCCGGGAGCACAAGCGCGAATTCCTCGCCGCCGTAGCGGGCGACGAGGTCCCCGTCGCGAGCCTTGTCCTGCAGGGCACCGGCCACGGCGCGGAGCGCCATATCGCCCGCTTGGTGACCGCAGCTGTCGTTCAGGGCCTTGAAGTGGTCGATGTCGAGCATGACCAGGCTGACCGGCGAGCCCGAGCGCTCTGCGCGCGCCAATTCGCGGCTGAGTTCTGCCTCGAGGCGGCCGCGGTTTGACAGACCGGTGAGCCCATCCGTAACAGCGGCCCGCTCCACCTTCGCCAGCAGCCAGGCGTTGTCGAGCGCCAACGCACCCTGCGAGCAGAACCGCTCGAGCATCGACACAAGGCTGCGCTCGATGCGCGAGTCGCGGCGCAGATCGTGCTCGGCCACCAACAGCCCGAGCACACGGTTTTCGGCTTGCAGCGGCACGAGGACGAGGTTGCCGGGATCGGGAAGCCACTTCGTGAGCCACGGGTCCGCGCCCGCCTCGTTCGCTCCGACCAGGCCCGTTTCGCGGCTGGTCAGCGCGCGGCGCACCGGCGACGCGGCGCTCGGCGATCCACCGCCGACCTCCGCCACACCCGCTCCATGGCCCTCGAGCAGTAGGAGCTTGTCCGCGTCGAGCCGGAACAGCAGGACTCGGCCGAAGCAGAGGTCGTCTGCGACGGCACCCACAAGGGTGGTTGCGATCGGAGCGGCTCGCGTCTCTCGCTCCAGCCGATAGGCGAGCTGCGCCAATGCCTGGGAGTCGTATCGCTGACGGCGAAGTTCACGCTCGTTGACGGCGGCGAAGCTGGCGGTGGCCAACGCGGCGAGCCAGAACGCCGCGACCCAGACCAGGACGAGGCGGAACTCGGGTCCCCACATCGCGACGTTTTGACCTAGGTCGGAGAGCAGCCCGGCCTCCTGGGCGTAGAACGTGAGGTACAGCAGCATCGAATGCCAGAGGGCAAGCTTGAGACCGGTCCGGAAGGACGCGAGCAGTACGACGGCGATGAGGTGCAGCAGGATCAGGATCCGCAGCGGGCTCATGACTCCCCCGCTCGCATATGCCATCACTGCCAGGTAGAGGCCGTCGATGAAGAGCATCACGGCCTGGATGTGCCGGCCCCGCTCGCGCCTGGCGCGCCAGATCGCCTCGGCGGCGAGGGTCAAGAGCACGAACCCCGCGGTGATCGCCGCGGCCTCCCGCACGTCGATCTGCTGTGTGATCGGAAGCACCGGCCAGCTGGCGAGCACGACGATCGCGCCCACCAGCCTGAACAGCCGTAGGAATCGCAGCCGCTCGCCAAGCGGCACGAAGTCAACGCTTGATGGGCGAGAGCGCATCCGGGGTCTCCTTGGTGTCGGGTTCGAAGCTCAGATAGGGCTCGTCGTTTATCGGCGCGAGCGCCAGCTTTGGTTCGCGGCGGTCGATCCGGTCCTGGATCGCGAAGAAGGACAGCATCAGAAAAGAGAGCAATGCCGGAAATGCCGTGCGTTGCGCGACGCCGCTTGCGGCTGTGGCGGCGTTGGCGAGGAACGAATCGCCGGAACCGGCGGATTCGCCGTGGCTGACGCGGGGGCTGGGCTTGGGCCGATACGGCGAGAAGTAATCGCGTGGTGGGCGCGAGTGGCCTGGATCGCGCGGGGGGTCTGGATCGCGCGGAGACGCTGTGACTCCCGGAGGGAGGGGAGCAATCGGGAGCGGATCCGTTTGCGCCAGCAGCTCGTACTCCGAGCTGGCCGCTGGGCCGAGATTGCCGGCCCGGTCGCGGGCGCGGACCTTGAAGAGATGCTTGCCAAGGGAGCTGCCCGTCAGGTCATAGCGGGCGCGCTGCGTGCATGACTGCCATCCGCTGAGGACCGTTTCTCCGCGCGCGAAGTAACACTCGAACTCCGCGCCGGGCTCACCCGTGAATGCCCAGCTGACACTCGAGTCGTGCCCGCCGGCGCCGGGACCGGCCGTGATCTCCGGGGCGTCCGGCGGCGTCGTGTCGAGCCGGTAGGTGGACTGCGCAGCCGGCCCCGTGTTGCCCGCGGCGTCGGTGGCGCGAGCTTCAAGCGTGTAGTCGCCGTCGGCTTGACCCCTGAGATCCTCGGTGTGCGCGACAGCACAGGGCTCCATCGCGCGACCCGCAAAACCCTCGCGGTCGCTGGTCAACCGGCATTCGACGACCGCACCCAGCTCTGCGGTCAGCTCCCACCGCGGCGTGGTGTCGTTGCCCAGCCCGCCGGGCGACTTCGTAAACCGCGGCGCGTCCGGGGCGGCGCGGTCGAGCTTGTAGACGTAGCTGGCCGCATCGCCGACGTTGCCCGCCGGGTCGCGGGCCCGCACGCTGAAGGTGTAGCGGCCGTCGGGCGCGGTGCTCAGGTCGTAGCTGCGTGGGCTCGAGCAGGGCGCCCAGTCGGCGAAGAGCGCGTCGGCCCGCTCGAGGCGGCACTCGAAGGTCGCCGCAGGCTCGCCGGAGAACGACCACGCGGGCTTGGCGGAGTTGCCGAGCGGTCCCGGCCCACTCTCGATCGTCGCGCCGGCGCCCACTGTGTCGAGGTGGTAGTCAGAGCTGGCCGCGGGGCCGGTGTTGCCCGCCTGGTCGCGACCGCGAACGTAGAAGGTGTAGTCGTCGTCTGGTTCGCCGGCGAGGTCGAACGCCGCGCTGGCGGCGCAGGGCGCCCAGTCCGAGACGACTGTCGCGCCGCGCATGAGCCGGCACTCGTGCACCGCATCGATGTCGCCGGCGAATGACCAGCTCGGCGTGCGGGTCGATCCCGGTGAGGACGGGCTCGAGCCGATCACGGGCGCCGCCGGGGCGGCGGTGTCGAGCGTGTAGGGGGAGGTGGCGCTCGCGGACGTGTTGCCCGCCGCGTCGGTCTGGCGCACCGCGAAGCTGTAGGCGCCGTCGGGCTCGGCCGACAGGTCGTAGGTGCGCGGCGTCGAGCACGCGGCCCAGTCGTAGACGATCGTCGCGCCGCGCGTGATGCGGCACTCGAAGCTCGCGCCGGCTTCGCCCGTGAAGCCCCACGTCGGGCGTCTGGTCGTTGCCCGGCGAGGACGGGACTCGAGCCGATCGCGGGCGCCGCGGGCACAGCGGTGTCGAGCGTGTAGGGGGAGGTGGCGCTCGCGGAGGTGTTGCCGGCGGTGTCGGTCTGGCGCACCGCGAAGCTGTAGGCGCCGTCGGGCTCGGCGGAGAGGTCGTAGGTGCGCGGCGTCGAGCACGCGGCCCAGTCGTAGACGACCGTGGCGCCGCGCGTGATGCGGCATTCGAAGGTCGCCCCCGCCTCGCCCGTGAAGCCCCACGTCGGGGTCTGGTCGTTGCCGGGAGAGGCGGGACTCGAGCCGATCGCGGGCGGCGCGGGCACAGCGGTGTCGAGCGTGTAGGGGGAGCTGGCACTCGCGGAGGTATTGCCGGCCGCGTCGGTCGCGCGCACGGAGAAGGTGTAGGCACCGTCGGGCTCCGCCGAGAGGTCGTAGGTGCGGGGGGTGGAGCACGCGGCCCAGTCGTAGACGATCGTGGCGCCGCGCGTGATGCGGCATTCGAAGCTCGCGCCGGCCTCGCCGCGTGAAGCCCCACGTCGGGGTCTGGTCGTTGCCGGGAGAGGACGGGCTCGAGCCGATCGCGGGCGGCGCCGGGGCCGCGGTGTCGAGCGTGTAGGAGGAGGTGGCGCTCGCCGAGGTGTTGCCGGCGGCGTCGGTCTGGCGCACCGAGAAGCTGTAGGCGCCGTCGGGCTCCGCGGAGAGGTCGTAGGTGCGGGGGCGTCGAGCACGCGGCCCAGTCGTAGACGATCGTCGCACCGCGCGTGATGCGGCACTCGAAGCTCGCGCCGGCTTCGCCCGTGAAGCCCCAGCTCGGGGTCTGGTCGTTGCCCGGCGAGGACGGGACTCGAGCCGATCGCGGGTGCGGCCGGGGCCGTGGTGTCGAGCGTGTAGGAACTGGTCGAGCTTGCGGAGGTGTTGCCGGCCGGGTCGGTCTGGCGCACCAAGAAGCTGTAGGCGCCGTCCGGCTGGGCGGAGAGGTCGTATGTGCGCGGCGTCGAGCAGCCGGCCCAGTCCGAGACGATCGTGGCGCCGCGCGTGATGCGGCACTCGAAGGTCGCCCCCGCCTCGCCCGTGAAGCCCCACGTCGGCGTCTGGTCGTTGCCCGGCGAGGACGGGACTCGAGCCGATCGCGGGCGCGCGCCGGGGCCGCGGTGTCGAGCGTGTAGGGGGAGCTGGCACTCGGCGAGGTGTTGCCGGCGGTGTCGGTCTGGCGCACCGCGAAGCTGTAGGCGCCGTCGGGCTCCGCCGACAGGTCATAGGTGCGCGGCGTCGAGCAGCGCGGCCCAGTCCGTAGACGATCGTGGCGCCGCGCGTGATGCGGCACTCGAAGCTGGCGCCGGCCTCGCCCGTGAAGCTCCAACTCGGCGTCTGGTCGTTGCCCGGCGAGGGCGGGATCGAGCTGATCGCGGGCGCCACGGGCGCGGTCGTGTCGAGCGTGTAGGGGGAGCTGGCGCTGCGCGGAGGTGTTGCCCGCCGCGTCGGTCTGGCGCACCGCGAAGCTGTAGGCGCCGTCGGGCTCGGCGGAGATGTCGTAGGTGCGCGGGTTCGAGCACGTGGCCCAGTCGTAGACGATCGTGGCGCCGCGCGTGATGCGGCACTCGAAGCTCGCCCCGGCCTCGCCCGTGAAGCCCCAGCTCGGCGTCGCGTCGTTGCCGGGCGAGGACGGGCTCGCGCCGATCGCGGGCGCCGCCGGGGCCGCGGTGTCGAGCGTGTAGGAGGACGTGGCGCTCGCGGACGTGTTGCCGCGCCGCGTCGGTCTGGCGCACGGCGAAGCTGTAGGCGCCGTCGGGCTCGGCGGAGAGGTCGTAGGTGCGCGGCGTCGAGCACGCGGCCCAGTCGTAGACGATCGTGGCGCCGCGCGTGATGCGGCACTCGAAGCTCGCCGCCGGCCTCGCCGCTGAAGCCCCACGTCGGGCGCTGGTCGTTGCCCGGCGAGGACGGGCTCGAGCCGATCGCAGGCGCCGCGGGGCGGCGGTGTCGAGCGTGTAGGAGAGCTGGCGGCTGCCGAGGTGTTGCCGGCGGCGTCGGTCTGGCGCACCGCGAAGCTGTAGGCGCCGTCGGGCTCGGCCGAGAGGTCGTAGGTGCGCGGGTTCGAGCACGCGGCCCAGTCGTAGACGATCGTGGCGCCGCGCGTGATGCGGCATTCGAAGCTGGCGCCGGCCTCGCCCGTGAAGCCCCACCTCGGCGTCTGGTCGTTGCCGGGAGAGGACGGGCTCGAGCCGATCGCGGGCGCCGCGGGGCGGTGGTGTCGAGCGTGTAGGAGGAGGTCGCGGCTGCCGAAGTGTTGCCGGCGGCGTCGGTCTGGCGCACGGCGAAGCTGTAGGCGCCGTCGGGCTGCGGCCGAGAGGTCGTAGGTGCGCGGCGTTCGAGCACGCGGCCCAGTCGTAGACGATCGTGGCGCCGCGCGTGATGCGGCACTCGAAGCTGGCGCCGGCCTCGCCCGTGAAGCCCCAGCTCGGCGTCTGGTCGTTGCCGGGAGAGGCGGGACTCGAGCCGATCGCAGGCGCCGCCGGGGCGGCGGTGTCGAGCGTGTAGGAACTGGTCGAGCTGGCGGAGGTATTGCCCGGCGGCGTCGGTCTGGCGCACCGCGAAGCTGTAGGCGCCGTCGGGCTGGGCGGAGAGGTCGTATGTGCGCGGCGTCGAGCACGCGGCCCAGTCGTAGACGATCGTGGCGCCGCGCGTGATGCGGCACTCGAAGCTGGCCCCGGCCTCGCCCGTGAAGCCCCAGCTCGGCGTCTGATCGTTGCCGGGCGAGGACGGGCTCGAGCCGATCGCGGGCGCGGCCGGGGCCGCGGTGTCGAGCGTGTAGGAACTGGTCGAGCTGGCGGAGGTGTTGCCGGCGGCGTCGGTCTGGCGCACCGCGAAGCTGTAGGCGCCGTCGGGCTGCGCGGAGAGGTCATAGGTGCGCGGCGTCGAGCACGCGGCCCAGTCGTAGACGATCGTCGCACCGCGCGTGATGCGGCACTCGAAGCTCGCGCCGGCCTCGCCGCTGAAGCCCCACGTCGGGGTCTGGTCGTTGCCCGGCGATGACGGGCTCGAGCCGATCGCGGGCGCCGCCGGGGCGGTGGTGTCGAGCGTGTAGGAGGAAGTGGTCGGGCTGCCGACGCCGGACACGGTCACTGCGCGGACCGCGAAGGTGTACGCGCCGTCGGGCTGCGCCGACAAGTCGTACGTGCGCGGCGATGAGCACGCGGCCCAGTCCGAGACGATCGTCGCGCCGCGCGTCAGGCGGCACTCGAATGTCACCTGCTGACCCGACGAGACCGAGAAGCTCCACGACGGCGTAGAGTCGTTGCCCGGGCTGCCCGGCGCAGAGTTGATGTTCACCGCGGGCGGGGTTTCGGGCACGCCGAGCGCCTGCACCCTGCGAACACGGTTGTTGAAGCGATCCGCGATGTACATGTCGCCGGTGGCGTAGTCGAAGCTCACCTCGCGCGGACCGTCCAGCAGCGCGCTGGTGGCCGGCCCGCCGTCTCCCGCAAAGCCCGGGGTCGTCCCCGAGCCCGCGACGGTCGTGATGTTGCCTCCGACCGTGAACTTGCGGATGACGTGGTTATTCGCCTCTGCGATGTAGACATTCCCCGCGCCGTCAACGTCGACGCCCTGGGGGCCGTTGATGTGCGCAGCGGTGGCCGGCCCTCCGTCTCCCGAGTAGCCCGCCGTACCCGTGCCGGCGACCGTGGAGATGTTCCCGGCGGCGTTGATCATTCGCACCGCGTTGTTCCCGTTGGACGCAATGAAGACGCGCCCTGCGGAGTCGACCCCGACGTCGACCGGGCTATCCATGCTCAGCTGCCGTCGCCGGGCCACCGTCGCCCGTGTAGCCGGCAGTGCCGGTGCCCGCAACGGTCGTGATCACTCCGAGGGCGGTAACCCGGCGGACACGGTAGTTGTCGCAGTCCGCGATATAGAGGTTGCCGTTTACGTCCAGCGCCAACCCGTGGGGCCGGGAAACTTCAGCCGCGGTCGCGGGTCCCCCGTCGCCCGAGAACCCCGCGGTGCCGGTGCCGGCAACGGTGCTGATGATGCCCAGGCTCGAGACTCGCCGGACCCGGTTCCCTTCTGTGAAGTAGACGTTGCCGTTGTGGTCGCGAATCACCTGCTCGGGATAGCCGAGCAATGCGGACGTGGCTGCTCCACCGTCGCCGGGATCGCTCGCGCCGCCGCCGGCAAAGGTCGAGATCACGCCGCCCGCGTTGACGTATCGCACTTTCCTGCCTGCGCCGTCGATCAAGTAGAACCCGCCCCCGGGAGAGAAGAAGACGCCCTCGACGTCGCCCGTGTCCGCCGACGTGGCGGGCCCGCCGTCCCCGGACGATCCGTACGCACCGCTGCCCGAAACAGTGGAGATGTCGCCTGGTGCCGCGCTTGCCGGCTGCGTGACGGCGATGCTCATCACCATCGCAAGCGCCAGGACGCGTGCCAGCGACCGCGCCGTATGCAGGCATGGTGGTAGGGGACATCCATGCCCGACGCGGCCCATGCAGCAAGCTATCGGAGCATTCTTCCCTGCACTTGAGCCAGAAACCGCGCAGCGTCAGGGAAGAAAAGGCCTTGCCCGGCGCGGTGTCAGGACCTCCCGAACATCCGCTCGTGGTAACTGCGGCGGGCGCTTTGGTCGGTCTTACCCGCGATCTTGTCGAGCCCCGTGGCGCGGAGGACGCCCTCGCGCGCCGCGCGCGGCAACAGGCTCCCGAGCTTGAAGGCGATCGCTTGCGAGCGTGGCACCCACACCTCGAACCGCTCGCGGCGAACGGCGTCGAGCACGGCGGCCGCAACGTCGTCGGGCGTTACGAGCGCGACCAGCGACGGCCGCGCCTGCCCTTCCAGCATCGCGGTCTCCACTTGCCCCGGTTGCACCACCGAGAAGGCGATGCCGCTTCCCCGGTACTCCAGGCGCAGTGACTCGGTCAGTCCCACCACTCCGTGCTTGGTCGCGGAGTACACGGCGCTTCCGGGGAGCGGCACGCGGCCGACGCCCGAGGCGATGTTGACCAGGTGTCCGGTGCGGCGCGGAAGCATGCGCTGCAGCGCCAGGCGCGAGCCGAAGATCGTTCCCATGAGGTTGACCTGCACCTCCCGGCGGCTCACCTCGTCAGGCTCTTCGTGGAACGGACCGATCCAATCGATGCCGGCGTTGTTCACCATGATCGTGAGCGGGCCGTGCGCCTCCTCTGCCGAATCGAGGAACCCCGCAAACGCATCGCGGTCGGTGACGTCGAGCTCCACGCCGATCGCGCGACCGCCGCCGATCTCCGCTGCGAGCGATTGCGCCGCCTCAGCGTCGAGGTCGCCGATCGCGACCCGTGCACCCGCACGCGCGAAGTGCTCCGCGACCGCACGCCCGATGCCGTGGGCGCCACCGGTGACGGCGACGAGACTGTTACTGATTGAGGTCGACGTCATGGCAGGCCGGCGCGGAGGCGCTCGAACTCGACGTCGGTGAGGACGCCGCGATCGCGCAGTTCCGTCAGTTCCCGGAGTGTCTTGGCCGGATCCGCAGGCGGGCCCGCTTTTGCGTGGGGCCCCAGGTTCGGGAATGCTGCACCGATCTGTTGCTCGGCCCAGCGTCCGCCTTGACGGTCGGCGAACCACGCATTGACGGAGTCGGTGCGTCCCGTGATGGCGACCGTGCGAATCATCTGGCTAAGTAGAGCCATTGTGGCGACACTACCGCACCCGGCCTACTCGGCCCACGCCTCGGGCAACGGCGCGCTGTGTAGGGTTGGCCGCTGGGACGGTTGCTGGACTCGCTGACGAGCGCCGACCAAGGAGGCGGAGATGAGCAACGCGCAGGCCACCACGGATATGAAGCTCGAGGTGGTCGTGCTCGCGGTGTCCGACGTTGACCGCGCCAAGAGTTTTTATGCGAAGTTGGGGTGGCGCGAGGATGCCGACTTCGCCACCGGCGATGCCTTCCGGGTCGTCCAGTTCACGCCTCCCGGCTCGGAGTGCTCGATCATCTTCGGCACCGGGGTTACCTCGGCGGCGCCGGGTTCGAGCGAGGGCCTTCAGCTCACCGTCTACGACATCGACGCGGCGCGCGACGCACTCATCGGCCGGGGAATCGAGGTGAGTGAGGTGTTCCACGACGCCGGCGGGGTCTTTCACCATGCCGGCACCGAGGGTCGGGTAACCGGCCCCGCTCCGGAACACGCCGATTACGGCTCCTTTGCCTCCTTCAGCGATCCCGATGGCAACGGGTGGTTGCTGCAAGAGGTCAAGGTGCGTCTTCCAGGACGCTGAAAGACGCGTGCCCCGACCGTTCCCCGAGGAGGAGGACCAACGAATGAACATCGCGACCCTTACGGACCTTTTGCAAGAGGCGGAGGAGCACCACGGCCCCTACGAGGCGAGTGCCCCGAAGCACCACTGGTCAGGCTTCTATGCTGCCTACATCGTCGCGCGTGACGAAGGACGGTCTCCTGAGGAGGCGGACCAGGACGCCAGGCGCTACATGGACGGTGTTCTGGCCAAGCAGGGAACGCGCGCGGGGTAACGACGGTGATCAAGGTCGTCATGGCGATCCGGCGTCGCGATGACGTGACGCCCGAGGAGTTCCACCGCTACTGGCGCGAGGAGCACGGCCCCCTGGCCTGTCGGCTGCTCGCGCCCCTGAACCTGCGCCGCTACGTCCAGACCCACACGCTCGACACCGATGCCAACGCGCAGCTCGCCGCCGCGCGCGGGACGGTTCAGGCTTTCGACGGTGTCGCCGAGCTGTGGTGGGACTCGCTCGATGATCTGCTCGCCGTGTTCGCCAGCGAGGACGGACAGCGCGCCAACGCCGAGCTGGCGGAGGACGAGGCGAGGTTCATCGACCTCGAGCGGTCGTCCCTGTTCCTGACAGAGGAGCAGGTGATGTTCGACAGCGGCGGCTAGGCAGGGTCCTGAGAGCTGTAGGGCTCGTCTTCGCCGCGCAGCTCGCGGTAACGGCGGTCGAAGAGCTCCAGCACCGCAGTCACGTCCGACGGTCCGTGAACGCCGTGGCTGACGATGTCGGAATCGAGCCTCGACTCGGCCGGATCGGCGTCGCCGTGCTCGATGAGTTGCTCGTGGACCGGATGCGAGAAGCGCAGCTCCACGGCGGCTGCTTCGCGATCAAGGATGCCGAGCTCGAGATGCTCGTAGCGCACGACTGCGGTGCCATCCGAACGCCGCTCGATACGCACGCCCGGCCAGGTGTCGAGTTCGTTGGCGATCTCATCGACGAGCGGTGCGGCGCGTGACACGAGCAGATCGTACCTGGCCATGAGTCATGAAGGACGCGCCACTAGGGCGAGGAAGCCGGATCCGTCAGCCGACAGCTCACCAGCGCAATAGCCGCCAGGCTTGCAGCGTCCTACGGTGCGTTCGCGCAGGTCCGTCAACAACTTTGATTGACATCCGGGCTGACTCGATGGTCTACTGGATTAATGCGCTGGCCCGCTCTAATCATTGCCGCCTTCCTGCTCGCGCCCGCCACGGCCTCCGCACAGCGCGTCGAGGACACCTTCTTCAACTCGGTCATCCCGAGCCGAGTCGACCACCTCATCGGCTTCACACCGACCACCTTCGCCATTCACCCGCTCGGGCAGCGGGTCGAGCCGATCTCGGTCCGCGTCGGAGGGCGGAACCACCGGTACATGTTCGGCAATGCCGCCGCGGTGGTGGGCCCGTCGGCCAACATCTTCATGAGGAACATGATCCGGGGGCGGCGCTACCCGAGCCCGCAGGGAATCTTCCTCGACCGCCGGCTCAAGGCCTCGGAGCGTCGTCACGTGCGGGTGCGCGCGGACCTCGGCCGCGACGCCGACGTACTGGCCGTGAGCGGCGGGCATCCCGCGTGCGCCTCGGGGGTGTCCCGTGCCGCCGCCCGAGGGATCGCCGCGGGGACGATCCGCACATGGTCGGCAGGCCGGCGTCCCGACCCCGGCGAGCGGGGACGCGATCGCGCTGCGCCGCGCCGGCACCGGGGTCGATCGCTTCGTGGAGCCGCGTTTCCGCGCCGGCGCCCAGCTGCCGAAGGGCGCCCGGGCTGCATCCGACGGCGGCCTGTCCGAGGCCGCATCGGGCAACCTCGCAGTCGCGGCTGTGACGAGCTGGTCGCGAGCCCGTGCGTTCCAGGGGACGACGTGCGCGGTCCCGGTCGGCGGGGCGGCGCCAAGTGACGCGTCCGTGCGCGCGCTGTCGCACCCCGACGCCTACCCGATCTCGTTCGTGACCCTCCGGCGCCTGCGCGATGTGGGCCCGATCGTCGCCGCCTTCACGAAGTACCTCACAGGCCCGCGCGCCGCGGCGTCCTTCCGCCAGCGCGGGATGCTCCTCGTCAAGGAAGCGTGGCCCGGCCCGCCCGGTCCGTAGGACCGTCCGGCCGTCCGCGTGTTGATCAACCGCGGGAGACGGACGCCCAGTAGCGCCGGCGATCAGTCGGCATCATTGCGCATCCCGATCGCTGCCCTTCGCGGGTGCGGTCCACTCTGCGCCCGTCCGCTACTGGTAATTCTGGAGCCCGGGAATGTGAGGCAGCACGGTGCCGCCGCTGCTACCGCGCAGCTCAACTGATCGCCGGCAACAGCGCCGGCGGGTGTATCAGCCTGTGGCGGCGCGCACCCGCCGTAACCCCTGTGGTCGTGCGAGTTCTCCCCCAAGCCGACGCCCGGATTCGAACCGGGGACCCCTTCATTACGAGGGAAGCCTGGGCGTGCAAAGCAGTCCACTGGAGGGCAGGTAAGGCAGCAACGGCGGGACTCCAGTGGACGGCTCCAGCCTCCAGGCGACTAGTTGATGGACCCTAATAAGACCCCGCGAGCGACGGGGTCACGCACGTCAAACACCCACCACCCGCTGCCTGGACGCCCAGGGGCTGCCAGAAGTACGGCGTGAACATCCGCCTGGCCGACGGCACGATCCGAGGGTTCTCCGACGTCGAGGTCTCGCCCGCGAAGCCGACGAGGACGGAGCCGACGCCCGAATGCAAGCAGTGCTGTAAATAGGCGGGCGCGTCAAGGCCGTGCTGACTAGGATCGGTTCATGCGCGCGCTGGTGAGGATGGTCCTTCTCGTCGGCGTGCTGTGCGGCGCGACCCAGACGGCTCACGCCATCCCCTTCGGGACTGACCTCTCGCGCCCGCCGTCGATCCAGGCCGGCTTCTGCCCCAACTTCACCCCTTCCAGCCGCAGCCGAGCTGCGCGTGGTATTCGGTCAACCTCCAGACCGGCGAGTCGCCCTTCCCGCCCGCGGGCAACGGCGTGGTCTCGCAGGTGCGGGTGCGGGTGGGAGGCTCGACCGGGCCCATGCAGGTCGTGGTGCTCCGCGGCCTGCGTAGCGCCAAGGTAGTGCCGAGCAATCCCGACATCGGATTCCCCGGCAGCGCCGGGTACTCGTGCTGCAAGGCGGTCGCCGCGAGCCAGGTCTTCACGCCGGCGCCGGGGACCGTCACGGCAATTCCCGTGAACCTCCCGACGCGCAACGATCTCGCACCCGATCCGACCACCGACCTCTACGTCGGCGACTTCCTCGCTCTCCAGATCCTCCGGCCGGACGTGCGGATCCCGTTCGCCGCAGATCCGGGCGCCGTCGCGGGCGGCTGGTTCCCGGCCTGGCAGGCAAACGAGGAGCGGGCCGGCACATACGGCATCACCGGCGCCGCGATCCTGCTGAACGGCGACTGGAATCCCAACCCGGCCGCTGGTAATGCCGTACCCGGCTTAGGCCCGGTCCGCTTCACCAACAACGTCCTCGACGTCAACGTTCCGGGGCCCGGAACCCTGCGGGTGGCCGATGCGGCCCGCGGTGTCCTGGCCGCCAACCACCTCGCCTACGCCACCGCCGCCAGGAAGCGCAAGCGGAAGTCGCGCATCAAGCCGGTCACGCGCACGACGACCAAGGCCGGCACCGTCAGGGTCCGGATCAGGCCCTCGAAGGACGGCAAGAAGCTCCTGAAGCGGCGAGAGCAAGCTGCGGGTGAAGCTGCTGGTCAGCTTCACGCCCAAGGGCGCCCCGTCCGCGGCCACCAAGACTACGACGGTGACGCTCAAGGCGAGAAGGAAGCGCGGGGGCCGGGCGCGCTGAGCTTGGCATGAGGGATTCGCTGGGAAGCCGACGCCCGGATTCGAACCGGGGACCCCTTCATTACGAGTGAAGTGCTCTGGCCAGCTGAGCTACGTCGGCGCTCGGGCCAGAATAGCGGCTCCCTCCACCGCTCCCGGCGGCGCAGACCAGTCGCAGAGCGCGGTTTGAAAGTGCCTCGGGGTGGGCGACCGCTTCCCGGAAATCCCGCGCGCAGGCCACGGTTCTCGCCTACGCTGGATTCACTGACTCGGAGGTCGGCATGGCACGGAAGCCCTCCGCCGGACCCAAGGGCCGGCACCCCCTCACAATCCTCATAGGAGTCTTCTGCATCGTGCTGCTCGCCGGCACGGTCAGCCCTGCATTCGGCGGCCCGACCGCGACCGGCGGCGCCGCGAAGGCGCTGAAGACCGCCAAGCGGGCATTCGGCCTCGCCAAGCAGGCCGACAAACGCTCCAAGCTGGCACTCGCCGCCGCCTACAAGACCGGTCCCCCGGGCCCCCACGGTCCGCGCGGCTCGACCGGCCTCGACGGTCAAGAGGGACCGAAGGGCTCCAAGGGCGTGACGGGCGCAGCCGGGCCGCAGGGAGCGACCGGGCCCGCCGGCGCCACCGGGCCGCCCGGGCCGACCGCATCGCGCAGCGTCACGCGCGGCAGCTCGCAGAGCATCGCGACAGAGGCGACCGTCATTGACCTCGCCTCGATCCACGACGGCGGTGCTGACGCACAGATCACGATTCCCTACTCTGCCCGGGTCATGGCCTTCGCCTCCGTGCAGGGCAAGAACCCCGACGCGGCCGCCCGTGAGGGAAGCTGCGTCCTGCGCATCAGCGACGGGACCGGGCCCGGCAACGGCCTCAGCCCCATGAGCCAGGCATACGCATTCGATTTCCCCGCACAGAGCGGATATGACATCAGCGCTGCGCTCCAGGGCGCGGCCAGCAAGGCAGCGGGCACGTACAACGTGCAGCTCGCGTGCTCGGAGACCTCGGGCCAGCCGCTCACGGCGGTCCGGGCCAACCTCTCCGTCTTCGCCTCGGACAACTAAGCCGCAACCTCCGAGCAGACCGTCAGGTTGCTGTCGCGCGGCCGCCGGTTCTCATCTAGGATGCCCTCGTCTTGGCCCTGACGCAGGGGACCGCACCACGGATGGTGCCGGATCCTCGCGTTCACCTATTCCTAGAAATCAGGAGGAATCCCACCGTGTTGACAAAGCTTCGCGCGCATGTCTCGTTCTCCAACGTGGTCGCACTCTCGGCGCTGTTCGTCGCGCTCAGCGGCACGTCGTACGCGGTCACGACGTTCGACAGCAAGAAGATCAAGAACAACTCGATCCGCAGCATCGACATCAAGAACCGCACGATCCGCTCGAAGGACATCGCGAAGGGCGTGATCGGCGCGACCCTCCAGTCCACCGCGGGGCAGGCCACGCGCGACGCGGGCCCCTCGAATGTCGGAGCGTCCACGAGCTTCACGCCGGTCGCGACACTTGGCGGCCTCGAGCCCGGCGCGTATGTGCTGCTGGCGAAGGTCAACCAGAGCTCCAACTCGCGCACCGAGGGTCGCTGCCGCATCACGGCCGAGGGCGACTACGACGACTCGAATCGCGGCCTGCGCGAGCAGGGAACGCCGGAGGGCCACAACCTCCAGCTGATCCACACCTTCGGGGGGACCGGCACGGCGGTGCTCGCTTGCCGCGCCGCGGCGGGAGTCTGGTCGGCGGCCGACGCGAAGCTGATCGCCATCAAGATCAGCGCGGCGCGCTCGAGCGCGGTCTCCGGCTAGGACCTGGCGGGGGCGCGGCGATCGATCGCCGCGCCCCCGTACACGCCTTACGTCCTAGCGGTCGCGCTGACGGCCGCGGTGCTTGCCCTTCTCGCCTTCCTTGTCGAAGCGATCGTCGTCGCGGTCCGCCTTGCGTTCGTCGCCCTGCTCCTTGAAGCGAGGGCGCTTGCGAACGACGCGCTCACACGAGCCGCTTGCATTCGCCGGCGTGGCGTCGACGATGATGTCCTTGAAGTCGGCGAACAGGACGTCGACCCCTGGGCCGCAGTCGATCTTGTCGGGCTGGCCTTCGCGTGTGCGGAACGTGTCGTTGCCGGGCCCGCCGTTCAATGTGTCTCCGGTGCCGTCGGGCGCGAGCTTGTCATGGCGCGCAAGGGCCCAGAGCCGGTCGTCCCCGTTTCCGCCGTTGTGAACGTCGATACCGCGATTGGCGAACATGACGTCGTTGCCGTCTCCACCGTTCGTGACATCGTCACCCGGGCCGCCGACCACCAGGTCGTTGCCGGGTCCGCCGTCCGGCCGGTCGTCTCCACCTCCGGAGAACAGCCTGTCGAAGCCGGGACCACCGATGAGGACATCGTTGCCTCTCCCACCGGCCACGAGGTCGTTGCCGGGTCCGCCGTCAACCACGTCGTCCGCCGCGCCGCCGAACAGGCGATCGAAGCCTTCGTCGCCGGTGACGGTGTCGTTTCCGCGGAACGCACGAACGACGTCGTTGCCGGGTAACGCATTGATCGTGTCGGCGTCGGCCGTACCTCTGATGCGGTCGTCGCCGTTCGTACCGGTGGTCGTCACGGCCAGGGCGGCAGAGACGATCGTCAAACCCGCAACAGCGAACGCGAGCCAGAATCCGTGCATACGTCTTGTCATCCTTGCTCCTTCCCCAAAGGGCTAGATTGTTGGGAAATGTTTCCGCGACTGCTTGAGTTGGGATTGACGGCGGGTTAAGCGCCGCTTAAGAAAGGTGATCCGCCGCCTCCGCGCCCTCGAATCCAAGGCATGAGAGCACTCGTCACCGGCGCCACCGGCTTCGTCGGCCGGCGTCTCGCCGAGCGCCTCGTCGACGCGGGTCATGACGTGCGCTGCCTGGTGCGCGATCGCCGCCGCGCCGCGGATCTGGAGCGTTTGGGCTGCGACGTGCGCGAAGGCAACGTGCTGCAGCCCTGGAGCATGCAGGGAGCGGGCATCGGGGTCGACGTCGCCTACTACCTGGTGCACTCGATGGGCCGCGGCGGGAGCGACGACTACCGGCAGCGGGACCGCGAGGGGGCGAGCGCGTTCGCCCAGATGGCGCGCAGCGAGTCGATTGACCGTGTCGTCTATCTGGGCGGTCTCGGCGACAACCCGCGTTCCGACCACCTGCGCAGCCGGCACGAGACGGCGGAGACACTGGCCGCAGAAGGACCTCCGCTGACCTATCTGCGGGCGGCGATGGTCGTGGGCGCGGGGAGCGAGTCGTATCGCACGCTGCGCTACCTGGTGGAGCGCCTGCCCGCGATGATCGCCCCGGCCTGGCTGTCGACCAAGACGCAGCCGATCGCGGTCGACGACGTGCTCTCATACATGGAGCAGGCGCCGGACGTGCCGGAGTCCGCCGGCCGCGAGATCCAGATCGGCGGCCCCGACATCCTCTCCTACGGGGACATGCTCGACCGCATGGCCGACGTGCTCGGGCGGCGGCGCCGGCCGAAGGTGCCCGGTTCCCTTCCTGACCCCGCGGCTCTCGTCGCTGTGGATCGGGCTCGTGACGCCGGTCGACGCCGGCGTTGCGCGGCCGCTGATCGAGGGGCTGTCGACTCCCACGGTCGTCACCGACCCCTCGGGAGCGGCGCTGTTTGACGTGGATCCCATGCCGTTCGACCAAGCGCTCGAGCGTGCGCGCGCCGAGGAGCTCGCTGCTACAACAAGCCCATGAAACGGGACCTCACCCGCCGCCAGCTGATGGCGGCATCCGCGGCGGCCGGCGCGTACGTGCTGCTGGGGTGCGGAAGCGACGACAAGTCGACGTCGTCCACCTCGACGGCGGCCACATCGACATCGACCGAGCGCGTGGACTGCATGCTCGCCCCGGAGCAGACCGAGGGCCCGTACTACATCGACACCGACCTGATCCGCCGGGACATCACCGGCGGCAAGGAGGGCGTGCCGCTCGAGCTGCGGCTGCAGGTCCTGCAAGCCTCCTCGTGCGAGCCGATCGCGAACGCGACCGTCGAGGTGTGGCACTGCGACGCGCTCGGCAACTACTCGGGCGTCAACGGCAACGCCGGGAACTTCCTGCGCGGCGGCCAGCGCTCCGCCAAGGACGGGCAGGCGACCTTCCGCACGATCTATCCCGGTTGGTATCAGGGCCGCACCACGCACATCCACGTGAAGGTGCACGTCGGGAGTCGGGAAGTGCACACCGGCCAGCTCTACTTCGACGATTCCGCCAACGCGGCCGTGTACGAGCAGTCGCCGTACGACTCGCACGGCACCCCGGACACGACGAACGCGTCCGACGGGATCTACCAGCAGGGCGGCAAGGAATCCACCGTCGCGCTCACCCGGCGCGGCAACGGCTACGTCGGCCGGCTGTCGCTCGGCGTGCGCGCCTGAGACCTCACGCGAGCTTGCGGCCGAGCGCGTAGCCGGCTGCCGCGGCAGCGATGCCACCGACGACGGAGGCGAGCAGGTACCACGCCGCCTTTGCCGGCCGGCCGCCGTCCGTCTCGAGCACGATCTGCACGGAGAAAGTCGAGAACGTGGTGAACCCGCCCAGGAAGCCGACGCCCAGGGCCTCACGAGCGTCGCGTGAGAACCAGTGCTCCGCCGCCAACAGGCCCAAGAGGAAGGAGCCAAACACGTTGATGCCCACGGTCGACCAGAGCAGGGCCTCGGTGTGGAGTGTCAGCCTGGTGATCCCGTAGCGCGCCATCACGCCCGCCAGACCGGCAGCTCCCACCAGCGCCGCGGTCATTTCAGGAGGCGAGCCGGCGCAGCCGGTCGAAGAGCACCTCGAGCGCCAGGTCCTCGAGCACGTTGCGCTCGAGCCGCCGGCGTGTCTCGTCGACGAGCGCGACCGAGTCGATCAGCCGTGCGACGTCGCGGCCCTGCGCATCCGCGCGCAGCAGGTCGAGGCGGTCCGCGTTCAGCACCTGGTCCTCGCAGCCGGTCGCGACGGCGATCAGGTCGCGAAACCAGGCGCCGGTGAGGTCGAGGCTGAGGTCCAGCGAGGCGGTGTGCGCGCGGCGGCGGGCGCGGCGCGCCTGCGTCTCGAACTCGCGTGCGAGTCCCGAGCTGCCGCGCTTGGGCTCGTTCTCGATCCGGCCCTTCGCCTCCTCCTTGACCGCCGCCTCGGCCGCGGCCCCACGCTCGGCGGCGCGCTCCAGCAGCGCGCCCCAGGGCTGCGGACACGACCCATTCGGCGTCCTCGTGCGCCGCCAGGGTGGCGCGTGCCGCGGACTCGGCCTCGGCGCGCAGCGCCGCTTCCGGCCCGGCGAGCGCGCGGGCGCGGTCGGCATCGCCGCCGGACAGGCGCGCGCAGGCAAGCGCGGTTGCGCCCGCGACGCCCTCGGCCTCCAGCGCCTCCGCGATCCGCGCCGGCGGAATCGCCCCGAAGCGCACCGGCCGGCAGCGCGAGGGGATCGTCTCGAGCAACCGCCCGGGCGCCGAGCTGACGAGCACGAAGTGCGCGAATGACCCGGGCTCTTCGAGCGTCTTCAGCAGGGAGTTCTGGGACTCCTCGTTCATGCGGTCCGCATCCACGATCACGAACACGCGCCGCCGCGACTCGAACGGGCGCAGCGCCGCCTGGCGCACGATGCGGGTGCGCACGTCGTCCACGAGGATGTCGTGCGCGCCGCGTGGCTCGATCCAGGTGAGGTCGGGTGCACTCCCGACATCACACGCCGCTCGGCGTCGGCGGGATCGTCCGCGCCGGCCGCGATCAGCGCCGCGGCGAACGCGCGCGCCGCGCCGCGCTTGCCGCTGCCGGCGGGGCCGTGGAAGAGGTAGGCGTGCGACAGCGCCTGGTCGTCGCGCAGCGCCGCCTCCAGCGAGATGCGCGCGCGGGGCTGATGCTCGAGCGCTTCGATCACGCTCGCACCTGCACCCGGGCGAGCACGTCCGCATGCACCTCCTCGGGAGGCCGCGACGCATCGATCCGCACGTAGCGGTCGGGGTGGCGCTCGGCGAGCTCGTCATAGGCCTGCGCCACCGCGCGCTGCAGTTCCTCGCCCTCCCGCTCGAAGCGATCCAGCTCCCCGCCGCGCGCCAGCCGCGGTCGCGGGGTCGACCTCGAGGAGGAAGGTGACGTCGGGCTCGCAGGTCTGCCGGTCAGCCAGTGGTTCAGCTCCTCGACCTGCTCGATGCCGAGCCCGCGCGCGCCGCCCTGGTAGGCGACGGTCGAGTCGCACGTAGCGGTCGCCGATCACGGTCCGCCCCTGCATCGAGCGCGGGGCGGATCACGCGCTCGACCAGATCGGCGCGGGCCGCGCCGAACAGCAGCGTCTCGGCCATCGGCGTCAGGTCGGTGTCGCCCTTCACCAGGTCGCGGATCCGCTCGGCCGCCGGTGTGCCGCCGGGCTCTCGCACGAGCAGCGCGTCGGCCCCGAGCGCTTCCGCCAGCATGCGGGCCTGCGTCGTCTTGCCGGAGCGGTCGATGCCCTCGAAGGTGATGAACACGGCGCCCGGCGCGGCTGGCTACGTGCCGGCCGGCGCCTTGCGCCGGCGGGTGCCGGCACCGTTCTTCGCTGCCGGCGCCTTCTCCTTCTCCTTCTCCTTCTCCTTGTCCGTCTCCTCGGCGCCGTCGCCTTCCGCCGCGGCGGCCGCCTCCTTCGCCGCGCGCGCGGCCTCGCGCTCGGCGCGCTGAGCGCGCATCTCCTCCATCGAGGGGCATTCCTCGTTGAGGCACAGGTTCCACGGCCGCCGGCCGCCCATCACCTTCACGCGCGGCGTCTCGCCGCAGATCGAGCAGACCTCCTCCAGCCGGATCAGGTCCCCGCGCTGCGGCAGCCCGTAGGTCTGGTCGCAGCCCGGTTCCGAAGCGCTGCGCTCATCCTCTGGCTTGTACCCCTCGCAGCCGACGAACCGCTTGCCGGATTTCTTGGCGCGGATGATGCGCAGGCGGTTGGTCTCACCCAGCTCGTTCTTGCGCCCGGCGTCCCGGCACTTGGGGCACGGTCCGAGGATGCGGTCCTGGTCCATGCCCTTCCAGATGATCTCGGCGAGCTCGCGCTTGTGCTCGTTCATCATGTCGTAGGACTCGCGCAGCATCTTGCGCGAGATATCCAGCACCTCGTCCTTGGTGACCTGTCCCGAGGCGATCTTGTCCATGTCGGCCTCGAGCTCCGCGGTCATGTCCGGCGTCGCGACGCGATCTGCGAAGCGCTGGAAGGCCTTCACCATCGCGATCCCGGTCTCGCGACGGCTCGATCGGGTTGTTCTGCACGTAGCCGCGGTCGTAGAGCTTCTGGATGATGTCGTGGCGCGTGGCCTTCGTGCCGAGGCCGAGCTCCTCCATCATCTCGATCAGCTTGCCCTGGCCGATGCGCGACGGCGGCTGCGTCTCCTTGGCGTCGGACCACGGGTTGGGGCGCGGACCCGCGTCGCCGTCCGCCTCGGCGCCCGGAGGCAGCGCGACGTGCGGCGCGGTCGGCGAGCGCCAGCTGCTGGCCCTCCTCGACCTTCGGGATCTCCTCGTCCTTGCGAGCGCCCGTACGGATAGACGGCCAGGAAGCCGGGCTCGACCAGCACGTTCCCGCGCACGAAGTAGGTCTCGGTGCCGGCCTCGATGTCGGCGCGCGTGGACTCCGACACCGACGGGTCGGCGAACGTGGCCGAGGAAGCGGCGCACCACCAGCTCGTAGATCTTGCGGTGGCCGTCGTCGGGCAGCACGCGTCGGGTCGAGCGCCTGCGTCGGGTAGATCGGCGGGTGGTCCGTCGTCTCCTTCTTGCCGCGCGTCGGGTTCAGCTCGGGGCGCGTCGGCGAGCGGCTGCCGCCTCCTTGAAAGCGGGCACCTGGGAGATCGACTGCAGCAGCTCGCGCACCGGCAGCGACTTCGGGTACACGGTGTTGTCCGTGCGCGGATAGGAGATGAAGCCGTCCATGTAGAGGTCCTCGGCGATGCGCATCGCGCGGGCCGGCGAGACGCCGACCGACGACGCGGCGCTCGTGAACGCGGTCGTGTTGAACGGCGACGGCGGCTTGCGCGTGTTGCGCCGCGACTCGACCGACTTGACGACGCCCGGGCGAGCGCGTGTTCTCGAGCGCGGCCTTGGCCTCGGCCTCCTCCCAGAACTTGTCGACCTTGTGGTGGGCGGTGAACACGCCGTCGGGGTGCTCGAACGCGGCCCACACCTCCCAGTAGGGCTTGGGCACGTGCGCGCGCCGCTCCAGCTCGCGCTCGACGACGATCGCGAGCGTCGGGCTCTGCACCCGGCCGACCGACAGGAACTGCGAGCCGAGGCGGCCGGTCGCGAGCGACACGAACCGCGTCAGCGTCGCGCCCCAGATCAGGTCGATGTCCTGCCGCGCCTCGCCGGCGCGCGCGAGCGGCTCGGAGAGCTCGACGAGGTTGGTGAACGCCTCCTCGATCTCCTCCTTGGTGAGGGCGGAGTAGCGCGCGCGCTTGACGCCGCGTCGCCGAGGCTCACGTTCTCGGCGAGCTTCGGGTTCGCGTCGAGGATCTCCTCGAGCGCCTCCAGGCCGATCAGCTCGCCCTCGCGGTCGTAGTCGGTCGCGATCACGACCGTGTCGGCGTCCTTGGCCTGCTTGCGGATGGCCTTGTGGACGTTCTTCTGGACGGGCTCCTTGATCGAGCTGGGCGTCGATCAGCTCCCGCGGCTCGACCTTGCGCCACTCCGAGTAGCCCTCGGGGAAAGCCGGGTTCATGAGGTGGCCCTTGAGGCCGATCACGCGCTGGCCGCCCTCCTCGTCGTCCCAGCCATAGTGCGGAATGCCGTAGCTTTTGTCCTGCTTGGCCTTCCCGTCGGACAGGATTTGGGCGATCTTCTTCGCGCTGTTGTCCTTTTCTGTGACGATCAGTCGCATTGCAGCCCTTGATAAATGGCTCGAAATAGCCGAAACGTCTGGCGAGGGTAGCAGCAGTGTTTGTCGGCAGCCCGAAATGAATTGTGAGAATTACAGGCAGGCTCAGCAGGAAACTGGCACCAATAGAGGCGTTGAGGAGGGGAACAGGTTGAGCAAGGTTCTGGTCACGGGCGGCGCCGGCTTCATCGGATCCAACCTCGTCGACGCGCTGCTCGAGCGCGGCGACGACGTGATCGTGCTGGACAACCTCACGACCGGTCGCAGGGCGAACATCGAGCCCGCGCTGTCGCGGGGAGCGAAGCTGGTCGTGGAGGACATCCGCGACGCGGATCTGGTCGGGGCTCTGCTCGAGAAGGAGAAGCCCGAGGTGGTCTTCCACCTCGCGGCGCAGATCGACGTGCGCGTTTCCACGGCACGGCCGCAGTTCGACGCGGAGGTCAACGTGGTCGGAACGATCAACATGCTCGAGGCCGCGCGGCGGGCAGGCACGCGGCGGTTCGTATACGCGTCGACCGGCGGCGCGATCTACGGCGAGACCGACGTCGTGCCGACGCCGGAGGACACCGTGATCCGGCCGGAGGCTCCCTACGGTCAGGCGAAGTTCGCGGGCGAGGGCTACCTCGGCCTGTGGAACCGCATGCACGGCCTGTCCACGGTCAGCCTGCGCTTCGGCAACGTGTACGGCCCGCGCCAGGACCCGCTGGGCGAGGCCGGCGTGATCGCGATCTTCTGCGGCAAGCTCGAGACGGGCGGCCAGCCGACCGTGTTCGGCGACGGCCTGCAGACGCGCGACTACGTGTTCGTGCAGGACGTGGTGCGCGCCTGCATGCTCGCCGGCGACGGCGACGTGCACGGCTCGTACAACGTCGGCCGCGGCCAGGAGGTCTCGGTGCTGCAGCTGGTCGACGCGCTGCGCGACCTCGGCTCCGAGCTGGGGATGCTCAGCGGCGGCCGCACGTTCGAGCGCGCAGCTCGCGCCCGCGCGGCTGGGCGAGGTGCAGCGCTCGGCGCTGGATCCGTCACGTTCGGCCGAGCAGCTCGGGTTCACAGCGGGCGTCGAGCTCGCGGACGGCCTCCGCCGCACGCTGCAGTTCGTCGCGGAAACGCAGGCTGCCGCGGCCTAGCTCTAGATTCAGCGAGTCTTGGCGCGTGCGCGCTGGGCAGGCGCGGCGGGCTCGGCCTGGCGCGTGAACGCGTCGAGCGGCTCGATCTGCCACGGGTCGTCGGGGCCGGGGTCTGCGCGCAGCCACCGGCGCGCGTCGCGCTGGCCCATGCGGATCAGCTCCTCGATGAACTCGCGGTCGAAGAACAGGTAGCTGAGCAGCTCGCCGTGGGTCGGGCTCTCGCCTCCGAGCAGGCGGTTGAGCAGCGGGAAGTCCACGGACCGGATCCCCTTCCAGCCCGCCGTAGCGGTCCTTGAACACGTCCCGCGCAAGCCGGCCGATCGCACCGCGCTTCTCCGGCGCGATGAAGATGTACGGAATCATCCGGTAGGGCTTCTTGCCGCGCGCCGCGCGGTAGCGCTCGGTCGCGGCGTCCGTTGCGCGCCGGTTCGTTAGATCACGCCGCTCCTTCGTGCTCCCGTTTCTGTCGGCGAAGAACATGTTGATGTTGCCGAGGATGCGCATGTCCTCGACGACCGGGTCGACGAGCATGCCCTGCAGCACGTGCAGCGCGCCGTCACCGAAGTCGGGCGGCTCGCATGTCGTGACGGCCGGGCCTGCTCGAGGGCTCCGCCACCGAGTCCGTCCCGACCACCACGAGCCGCTCGGCGCCGAGGTCGAGCGCCGGCTTGATCGGCGTGTTCAACCGTGTGCCGCCGTCGACGTACCAGCCGCGCGCATCGCGCGGCTCGTCGACGCGCACCGGTGGGAACAGGATCGGGATCGCCGCCGAAGCGCGCACGTGATGCTCGTCCAGTCGCGTCGGCACGTAGTCGATCGCGTGCGAGCGATGGGTGACCCGTTCGTGGTGGCCCTCGACGAATACGACGGTGCGGCCCGTACGCGCGGCCGTCGCGACGGTGCCGACGACGGCGACCTCCTCCGACTCGACGTTGCGGTGCAGGTCGTCCCAGTTGATCCAGTGGTCGAGGTTGCGCTCGAACGGCTTGGGGTCGAGCAGGCTCGGGAGCCGCACGCCGGGGAGGGACAGGATCTCGCCCAGGTAGCGGATCGCGGTGAGCGGCGCCTGGCGCAGCAGGATCGGCCGGATGATCGTGTTCTTCTCGACCTGGCGCCAGCGCGCGACGCCGCCGGCGGCCTCCTCCTCGGCGGGGAGGTGGGCGGCCGCGGCCTGGTAGGTCGCGTTCACGGCTCCCACGGAGGTGCCTATATAGATAGAGGGCCGCTCGCCGCGCCGGTCGAGCGCAGGGCCGAGCACGGACATGACGCCCGCCTCATACGCTCCGCGCGCGCCTCCGCCGGAGAGCACGAGCCCGATCCGTTCCTTTTTCCCCACGTCATCCACCATTTTCGGGGAGTTCGCCCCCGACCCTTCCGGGGGTATATGTTTCTCACCACCCGTTATTGAACTCGAGGGAGAGGCATGGCTACACGAACCAAGGCCGCGAGAACCACGGCCGTCAAGGCCGGGAAGGCCGCCAATGATGCCCGCACGAACCCCTACGTGCAGCGGTTCGTCGAGGACGCGGAGCTGCGGGAAAACGTCCGCGAGGCGATCGAGCACGCGCGGAAGGCGTACAAGCGCATGTCGAACGGAAAGGGCCCGGCGAAGGCCCTGATGGAGGACAAGAAGCTTCAGAAGGAGCTGCGCGCCGCATCCGACAACCTGAAGGACGCCGGCGAGACGCTGCGCGGCAAGAAGCGCCGGCACCGCGGGCGCAAGCTCTTCTTCCTCGTCGTGATCGGCGCGATCGCATTCGTCGCCCTCAACGAGGGAGCACGCAAGTCGCTGATGGACAAGGTGTTCGGGGCGGAAGAGGAGTTCGAGTACACATCCACGACCTCTCCTGCCTAGGCTGCACTACATAGGAGGACGCGAGGGCGCCCGGAGGGCGCCCTCGCTCGTTAGGCGACGCCTGGTCCGCCGGCGCTAGTCTTCCCGGCCGATGGCCCACTCCGTCGAAGTCCTCCTCCCCGCCCAGCGCTACGTGTTCGCGCTCGAGAACGGGCGCGCGGTGCCGCAGCCGGCATCGACTTCGGAGGAGGGGTTCCACTCCTACAAGAAGCTCCAGCGCGAGGGCAAGGTCGCCGGGATGATCGCGATCCCCAACTGCTGCCTGATCCGCGCGGGCGAGGACTACGTGGTCGACCCCGGCGTGATGATGCAGGGCGCGCCGGTGACCGCCTCGCTGCGCAAGCGCGGCATCGAGCCGCACGAGACCAAGGTGATCCTCACGCACACGCACTTCGACCACGTCGAGGCGCTGATCGAGTTCACGCAGCGCGAGACCTACGTGCACAAGATCGAGCTGGAGGCGCCGTACGCCGCGATCGAGAAGGGCGTGCTCGACATGGTGCGCACGATCGAGCTGACCGGCGAGGAGGGCGAGATCGAGCCCGGCGTGCGCTGGATCCTCACCCCCGGCCACTCCAACGGCCTGATCTCGCTGCTGGTCGACACCGACGACGGGCTGGTCGTGATCGCATCCGACTGCGTCGGCCCGCTGCCCGAGTACTTCGACAACATGGACCTGCCCGAGGACTTCGGGCCCGAGCGCGACGAGCTGCTGCACCAGTGGCAGCGGATCCGGGAGCTCGACCCCCACACGGTGATCCCGGGGCACAATCCCCCGGTCGTTCTGAAGTGACGCGGTTCGCACTTAGCGGGAAAAAGTGCCAGAAGGTACTTGACAATCCCTTGTGCGATAGCGCATAATCTCGCTCATAGCTTGCGGGCGGAAACGGTCGAAAGACCAGGTCGAAAGGCCACCGCCCGCGGGCTTTTCTTCAAGTGCGCTCTTGGGGAGGGCGGACTGGGCGATCAACGGGGGCGTCTACCGACCGAACCGGCCGGTCAGGCGCCCGGTCGCCAGCGCTTTTTCGCGGACCTGCTCGCGCACCGTCTCGGCCGACGCGCCGTCATCTGCATCGATCGGCTCGCGCAGCGCGTAGATGGAGAAGACGTACCGGTGAGGCGGAGTCGCCCTCCGGCGGGCACGGGCCCTGTATAGCTCGCCTCCCCGGCACTGTTGCTTCCCCTGACGGCCGTGGTCGAGGCGCGCGCCCGCCTCGAGCCCGTCCGTGCCGGGGTCGAGCCCGAAGACGACCCAGTGCACGTACGTGCCGCCGGGCGCGTCGGCGTCCTCGACCAACGAGCGCCAGCTCGCGCGCGTCGCCCGGGCGTTCCGCGCCAGCGACAGCGCCGGCGAGATGTCGCGCCCATCGCAGGTGTACTCCTGCGGGATCGGCCCGCCGTTTCGTGATCTGCGGCGCCGACAAGGGTCATCCGCGCGGGAGCGGAGGGCGGTGCACCGGACACCTTCTCGTCCCCGCCGCACCCGGTGAGCAGGAGCGCAGACAGGGCTGCCGCTGCGGCGAAACGCATGCACCGGATCGTAGAACCGACCGGAACTTCGAGCGCTCCCGCTAGTTTCGGTAGGTAATGCGCTTTGCTCTGCGCACATTTGTGCTGCTCGCATGCATGTTTTCGGTGGCTGCCCCGGCGGCCTCTGCCCGTTTGGCCGTGGTCACGACCGGCAAGTCCAAGGCGGCGATCGTGGATCTGGGCCGCAAGCAGGTGGTGGCACGCCCGGACGTCGGGTTGCCGAGCCGGGCCGTGGCGCTGACCCTCGACGGCCTGCGCGCCTACGTGGTCTCGAGCGACGGCTCGAGCGGGCGCCTGAGCGTCATCGACCTGCAGACCCGCACGATCGTCGGACAGATCGGCGTGCCCGCCGGCGCGCGCGGCGTCGCCGTCTCGGGTGACGGGACCCGCGCCTACGTCACGTCGGGCAACCGCGCGGGGCGCCTGTCGATCGTCGACCTCACCACCGGCGCGATCGCCGGCGAGGTCACGACACCGCGGCGGCCCGCCGCGATCGCGCTGTCGCCCGACGGCGCGCGCGCGTACGTCGTCAGCGGCTCGCGCAAGCTCGCGGTCGTGGACCTGCTCACGCGTGCGCGTCGTGAAATCGCTGCGCGTCGGGCGCGGGCCGTTCGGCGTGACGGTGCATCCCGGTGGCGGCGTCGTGTACGTGACCAACGCCGCCGGGCGTTCGGTCTCGGTCGTCGACACCGCCGCGCTGCGCGTGGCACGGACATTGCGCCTGGACCGCCCCGTCGCGGGCATCGCCGTGTCCGGGAACGGCGACCGCGCGGTGATCGGGCCCGGCCGGCGCTCGCGCAAGGCGATCGTGATCAAGACCGCCGGCCGCGCTCGCCCCAAGCGCATCTCCGCCGGCGACGGTCCCTCGTTCGTCGCCTTCTCCCCCACCGCCGCGCGCATCTACGTGGCGAACTCCGGCATCGGGCACGGTCACCTTCGCGAGCGGCTACACCTACCGCCGCCTGCCGGGCAGCGTGCGCGTCGGGCGCCGCATCAACGGCATGGCCGCGCAGTCGGGCTACTCGCTGATCATCGGCACGCCCGGCCCCGACATCCTCAAGGGCGACCGCGGCCCGGACCTGATCCGCGGGCTCGGCGGCAACGACAACCTCAACGGCTTCCGCGGCAACGACGTGGTCGAGGCGGGCGACGGCGACGACACCGCGAGCGGCGGGATCGGCAACGACCAGCTCGACGGCGGGCTGGGGAACGACAAGCTGTTCGGCAGCTTCGGCCGCGACGGCGTGAAGGGCGGCGACGGCAACGACGAGCTGTACGGCGGGAACTCCAACGACTCGCTCGAGGGCGGCGGCGGCAACGACTTCATCGACCCGGGCGACGCGGACGACCGCGCGTTCGGCGGCGACGGCGACGACAAGATCGATCGAGCGCGGGCTCGGCCGCGACCTGCTCGACGGCGGCACCGGCAACGACATGGTCGAGGGCGGCCGCGCCGGCGACAAGCTCTACGGGGGCATCGGCGACGACCAGCTCGACGGCGGCGGCGGCGTGGACCGGATCGACGGCGGCGAGGGCGACGACGCGCATCCAGGGCGGGCGCGCGGGCGACCGGCATCCTGGGCCGCGACGGCAACGACCTGCTCCAGGGCCAGCAGCACCGCGACAAGATCTTCGGCTACGCCGGCGACGACACGCTCGAGGGCGGATCGGGCGACGACCGGCTGTCCGGCTCCGACGGCAACGACTCGATCAAGGGCGGCACCGGCGAGGACATCATCTACGGCGGCGACGGCGACGACACGATCCACGTCGCCGACGGGAACAAGGACTCCGTCAGCTGCGGCTCCGGCACCGACACCGTGTACGTCGAGGAGGACGCTCCCACGCGCGACGGCCTGGTCGACTGCGAGAAGGTGGACCAGGTCCCGCCGGAGCTGACGGACCCGAACGAGGTCGAGGAGTCCGTCATCACGGGCGGCGACGGGCCCGACGAGCTGTTCGGCACGCCCGGGCCGGACCTGATGCTCGGCGGCAACGGCGACGACCGGATCTTCGGCCTGGACGGCAACGACCACCTCGAGGGCGACCCGGGCAACGACTTCATCGACGGCGGCAACGGCGACGACCGGCTCCAGGGCCGGAAGGGCGCGGACCACCTGGTCGGCGGCGAGGGCAACGACCACCTCGAGGGGAACTTCGACAACGACGTCATGGAGGGCGGCAACGGGAACGACTACCTCGAGGACAACCTCGGCCAGAACGTCTTCAACGGCGGCGACGGGAACGACTACATCCAGGCGGCCAACAACGGCATCCGGGACACGATCGACTGCGGGCCGGGCACCGACCGCGCCGACGTCGACGCGCTGGACGTGACGACGGGCTGCGAGGACGTGCAGGCGCTAGGGTCTCTTCGCGAGCTACCGGAGGAGGTCCCCGATGGACGTTGTCGCAGAGGTCGAGGTCGCGCGGCCGGCGAGCCAGGTGTTCGACTACCTGGCGAACGGCGAGAACATGCCGCGCTGGATGAAGGAGTTCACGGCCGTCGAGAAGGTCGGCGACGGGCCGATCGGCCCGGGCACGGAGTTCCGCTACCACGACAAGCGGGGCACCGACTCCACCTTCTCGTGGTCGGAGTACCAGCCGCCCGGACGGCTCGCGTGGCACGGCGCCGCGGTGAAGGCGCTCCCCGGAGGCTCGATAGAGCCCGACGGTTTCTACGACATACACGAGCACGACGGGCACACGCACGTCGTGATGCACATGCAGCCGCACCTGCACGGCACGGCGAAGCTGCTCGGCCCGATGATGTCGCGCGGGATACGGAAGTCGAGCGAGCGACTACGTGCAGCTGCTGAAGAGCGACCTCGAAGGGTGAGCACGGTCGGCCGCATCGCGCGGCGCTTCGGCTATCGCGGCTGGCAGCAGTTCACGCAGCTGCACGTGCGCGCGTACCGCGCCACCCGCGGCCGCATCGGCAAGACGTTCAAGGGTGCGCCGGTGCTGCTGCTCGACCACGTCGGGCGCAAGAGCGGCAAGCACATGACGAGCCCGCTGATCTACGGCGAGGACGGCGACAACCTGATCCTCGTCGCGTCGTTCGGCGGCGCGCCGCGCGACCCGTTCTGGTGGCCGAACCTGAAGGCGCACCCCGACACGACCGTGAACGTGTACGGCGACGTGCGCCGCGTGCGTGCGCGGCAGGCCGACGCCGACGAGAAGGCACGCATCTGGCCCAAGATGGTCGAGGTCTACGCGCCGTACGCGGACTACCAGCGCAAGACCGAGCGTGACATCCCGGTCGTGATCCTCGAGCCTGCCTGACCTTAGGAACTCTTAGACCGGCTTCACGCTCCGTTCAGACCGAGCGGGTTGAATCGCGGTCATGAAGGAGCTTGCGTGCGTCAGATGCGGCCAGCGGTACTTCGGCGGAGAGTTGCCTAAAGGTGCACACGGAACCGGCAACGGTTTTACGATGAAGCAGTGATGCAGCTCCTGATCGTGGACGACGAGCGTGCGGTTCGCAACGCGTTGCGCCGGGCGTTCACGTTCGCGGGCTACGAGGTGACGGAGGCAGAGGACGGCACGCGGGCGCTGGCCGCGCTCGCGCGCTCGTCACCCGACGCGGTCGTGCTCGACGTGCTGATGCCCGACGTCGACGGCCTAGAGGTCTGCCGCCGCATGCGCGCCGCAGGCGACCGCACACCGGTGCTGATGCTGACGGCCCGCGAGACCGTCGCGGACCGCGTTGCAGGATTAGACGCTGGCGCGGACGACTACGTCGTGAAGCCGTTCGACCTCGACGAGCTGCTCGCGCGCATGCGGGCGCTCTTGCGGCGATCCTCAAACGGCGACGCAACGCTGCTGCGGTTCGGCGACATCGCGCTCGACAGCGGCGCGCGGGAGGCGACGCGCGGAGGCCGGAGCATCTCCCTGACGCGCACCGAATACAGCCTGCTCGAGCTGTTCATACGCAATCCGGGTCAGGTCCTGACCCGCGCCCAGATCTATCAGCACGTGTGGGAGTACGATTTCGGCCTGCTGTCGAACTCGCTGAACGTGTACATCGGGTACCTACGTCGCAAGCTCGAGGCGCGAGGAGAGCCACGCGTGATCCAGACAGTGCGCGGCATGGGCTACGTGCTGCGCGACCCGGACCGATGACGCTGCGCACGCGGCTCGCGCTGGCCGCGGGGCTGGCGGTCGCGCTTGCCGTGGCGATCGCAGCCGTGGCCGTGTACTTCGCCGTGCGCACCGAGCTGCGCGGCGAGATCGACGACTCCTTGCGCCAACGTGCGTCCGTCGTGAGCGAGGTCCTGAGCGTCTCACCCCTCGAACGTAACGCGCAACGAGGAGTCGCGGGGCGTGGCAGCGCGCCGCTTCCGGCTCAAGGCGCACCGCTGCCCGACGTGCGGCCCCCGGCGTTTGGCGGCGCGCCGGGCCTGATCGAGCTGGTGCAGGCAGACGGGAAGCTTTCCGCCGGCGCCCCCAGCGAGGCGGCGGTCCCGGTCGATGACGACATGCGGGCGGTGGCGGCGGGGAAGGCGGGGACGCTCCTCACCGACAAGACGGTGAATGGCACCCACCTGCGAGTGCTGGTCCGCCGGGCGCCGAGCGCCGACGTGGCGCTGGTAGTGGCGCGTCCGCTCAACGAGGTCGACGGCGTGCTGCGGCGGCTGCTGCGGATCCTCGCCGCGGTGATTGCGGGCGGCGCGGGCCTCGGCATCGCGCTGGGCGCCGTGGTCGCCCGCTCGGCGCTCAGTCCGGTGCGCCGCTTCACCGAGCGTACCGAGGAACTGACCGACGACCCCGATCCATCCCGCCGCCTCGACGCAGACGGCCCCGACGAGCTGGCACGGCTCGCCAAAAGCTTCAATGTGACGCTCGATGCGCTCGAGCGCTCGATCGAGCAGCAGCGCAGCCTGGTGGCGGACGCCTCGCACGAGCTGCGCACACCGCTCGCCAGCGTGCGCACCAACGTGCAGGTGATGGCGCGCGCGCACGAGTTGCCCGCCGAGGAGCGCCAGGCGATCCTGCGCGAGACCGAGACGCAGCTCGCCGAGCTGTCGGCACTTGTCGGCGACGTGGTGGAGCTTGCGCGCGGCGGCGAGCGCGACGAGCCGCGCGAGGACATCCGGCTGGATCAGCTCGTCCAGGCCGTCGTGCAGCGCATGCCGGCGAACAACGGCGTCACGATCGAAACGGACCTGCGGCCTTCGACCGTGCACGGCATGCCGACCGCGATCTCGCGCGCCGCCAGCAACCTGCTCGACAACGCGGTCAAGTGGAGCCCGCCGGGCGGCGTCGTGACGGTACGCGTGGAGGGAGGCGAGCTGCAGGTGATGGACTCCGGCCCCGGCTTCGACCCGGTCGACCTGCCCTACGTCTTCAACCGCTTCTACCGCGCGGACTCCGCACGTGGAATGCCGGGCTCGGGCCTGGGTCTCGCGATCGTGAAGCAGATCGCCGAGAGCCACGGCGGCAGCGCCCGCGCGCGCAACGCGCGTGGCGGCGGCGCGCTGCTGACCGTGACGTTCCCGAGCGCGAACGGCACGCCGGTCCAGAGCTAGTGTCCGGCGCCGTGCCTACGGTGCCACGGCGTGAGCACCGCCCCGCCCTATCGTCCGCTTCGCCACGTCATGCGCGGTGTTCGCGATGTGGGTCGAGGGACCACGCTGCGATACGTCTACCTGCGGCGGCGGCTGGTCGAGATCGTGTTGAGCATTCTGGTGGTGGATGCGGCCGGCACGGCGCTGATGCTCCAGTTCGAGCACGATGCGCCGGGGAGCCAGATCACCAATGTCGGCGATGCGTTGTTCTGGACCACCGCCCAGCTGCTGACAGTGTCATCCCAGATGAAGAACCCGGTGACGACCGGGGGCAGGATCGTCGACGTCTTCCTGATGGCCTTCGCGATCACCGTGGTCGGGTCGCTCGCCGGGTCGTTCGGGACGTTCTTCCGCCACGCCGACGAAGAGGCCGCTAAAGCCGCTGAATGAGCTCGTCGAACGGCCGGCGGTTGGCGGCGGCGATCCACTCCTCCGGCGAGCGGCTCTCGGGGTCGACGGGCCGCGCCGGATAGCCGAACGTGATGATGATCGCGGGCTCCTCGCCGTCGCCGGTACCGAGCACCTGTCCCACGGCGCCGCGGTCCGGCATGCCGTTCGGGCAGGAGCCGACGCCGAAGTTCCAGGCCGCGAGCATCATGTTCTGCGACGTGCGCCCCGCGTCGAAGTAGTTCGGCCCCTTGCCGAACACCACGACCGCCACCGCGAACGCGCAGCCCGTGATGTTGGTCGGCGTGTACACCGTCTCGCTGAGGCGCTGCTTGACCTCATCGCTCTCCACCACGACGAAGCGCCATTGCTGCTTGTTCGTGGAGCTGCCGGACACGCGGCCCGCCTCCAGGATGCGGCGCTGCACGTCCGCGGGCACCGGGCGATCCGCGTAGGTGCGCACCTCCCGCCTGCCGGCGATCGCGAGGAACGTGTCCATCGCGGCGCAGTTTAGGGCCCGTCGGGCGCGACCACGCGCAGCAGGCCCTCGACCAGGCCCCGCTCCAGCGTCTTGGGAGAGGCGACGGTGAGGCCCGCGCTGCGCTGCCGGGCATGCTCCATCAGCGGGCCCATGAACAGGGTCGAGTAGAGGTCGGGCTCCATCTTGCGAATCGTCCCGGCGCGGGCCTGCTTGCGCAGCCACGCCCCGATCGACTCGCTGTACTCGTCGTAGTGGTCTCGCCCGGTGGGACCGCCGCGCTCGGCTTCGTCCCACCGCAGCATCAGCTTCGTCAGCGCCGGGCGCTCCTCCACCCATCCGACGTGGAAGCGGACCATGCGGCGCACCGACTGCGCGAGGCTCTTCCCGCCCTCGAGAGCGCCGACGATCCCCGCCCTGTACTCGGCCATCGCCTCCTGCACGAGCTGCTCGAAGATGTCGTCCTTGCCGGCGAAGTGGTGATAGATGCTGCCCACGCTGAGGCCGGCGGCCGCGCAGATGTCGTCGATCGTGGTGGCAGCCACGCCCTTGGCGTCGAAGCATTCGAGCGCGGCGGTGAGTATCCGCCGGCGCCGCTCCGGCGTGGTGCCCCCACTCGCGCGGCTTTCGGGTCGCCTCGGTTTTCACGTTTTAGAGTATATTTCTAGAATCATCTTCTGAAACACCGCCAGTATAGGAGGCTGTCATGACTGCTGACCGAAGCCGGCTCGCGCGCCTCGCCGACGACGTGCTGTCCGCCTGGAACACACAGGACGTCGACGCGGTCCTGGCCCGGTACACCGAGGATCTCCTTTACCTGGATCCGAACACCCGTGGCCCCGTGTCAGGGCGCGATGCGATGCGCGCCTACCTCACGAAGCTGTTCAGCCGCTGGACCATGACGTGGAAGGCCGGCGAGATCTTCCCGCTCGCTGGGAGCGACGGCGTCACGATCCGCTGGACCGGCACGCTGGCCCTCGCGGGCGAGGAGGACTCCGTCGCCATCGGCGGGCTCGACCTGGTGATCCTCGAGGGCAACCTCGTGAAGCGCAACGAGGTCTATTTCGATCGCAGCCCGGTGGCCGCGCTGCTGTCGGCCGCGGCGCGGACGTGAATCTGGCCGCCCTCCGGTAGTTCCGGCCCGGCCCTGGGTCTCGTTCGCCGCGGCCAGCTCCGCGGCCGCCTGGCGCGCGCGCTCGGCGGCGGCGCGCTCCTTGCGCTCGGCCTCCTCGAGCTCGCGTCGCGCGTGTCTCGATCCGCTCGTCGGCCCGGCGGCGTTCCTTGATCTCGCCGCAGCCTGCTGCCCACCGTGTGCTCCAAGCGGTCCCAGGTGCCGGCCTCCTCCTGCTCGCCGCCAGAAAGCGAGGAAGCGGTCGAACAGAAGTTGGCGGCGCGCCTGCACGTAGACGGCGAGCACCTCGAGCCCACGATAAGCCGTCCGGTGCCGGGCGCGGGCGGCGAGAGCGGGGTCGAGGTTCTGGGCGTCCCCCGCCGTCACGCGCACGCCGGCCGCGTCCTCTGCGCGCAGGTCCGCGATGTGAGTGTCGATCGCGGGCAGCATCACGTCGCAGTCGTGCACTTCACCGAGCAGCGTCTGCAGGTCGCGCGCGCGGCGCGCGGCCGTCTGCGCCGATTTGCCGAAGCAGAAGCCGGTCGCCTCGAGGATGTAGCGCAGCCGCTTGGCGGCGATTCTCATGTCGTGCTGCGCGACGGAGTTCGCCGGGTCGAGCGCCGCCGGCACGAACGCGCGCATCTCCTGGAGCCGCACGGACACGATGCGAGCCGCGTTCTCCTCGAGCGAGGAGGCCGGGTCGAGCCGCTTCACACGCCGTGCCTTCATGCCGCGCTCTCCGCACGCTTGGGAAGCCAGACGACAGTCCAACGGTGCCGGAATCTCTCTTCCGCGGACACCGGCTCGGCGGCTGCGACAAGCTCCGAGAGCTGCTCGCACAGCGCCGCGAGCTTGTCCGCGGTCACGTGACGCGCGAGCGCTTCGTTCGCCGCCGCCTGCTCGGCGCGCAGCCGTCCGATCAGCGTCTCGATGCCAGGGCGGTCGAGCGCCGTCATCGACTCCCGGATGGTCTCGAGGGTTGCGATCGACACGTCGCGATCGCGGCGCTCGCCGAGCGCGTCGGCAAGCTCCTTCACCTGGCGCAGTGCGGCCTTCAGCTCGCGCCGCGGAAAGCACGGCCCGAAGATCTCGAGCGCCGCCCGCAGCCGCCGGGTGGCGACGCGCATGTCGTGCACGCGCTCGATGTCGTCCACGTCGAGCACTCCGCGTCGCATGGTCGACCAGCTCACCGACCCTTACCCCGACGATTTTCGTCGCCGCCCTCGTATAGGGATCGTCGGCGCTCAACCCAGGGATCGGGCGCGCCTTCGCCATCGGCTTAAGGTAACGCGGGCAGCGGGCGTTCCCGGTCGCGGGCCAGCAGGTCCATGATCACGCCGTCGCGCAGCGCGCCCTTGCCGATCTGCAGCGGGCAGCCGAGCAGGCCGGAGAGCTTCTCCAGCACGAGCACGCCCGCCGGCAGCAGCGCACGCGCCGCGGGTCGAGCTCGAAGCGCTTCGCGACGTCGGCGATGGAGTCGCCGGTCAGGACCCTGGATCGCGCGTTCGAGGGTCTCGTACTCGAGCACCGTCCCGACGAGCGAGCGCAGCGAGGTCGCACTGCCGCCCACCGCCACGGCCTGCTGCGGGCGATCCACCTGCGACGTCCGTCGAAGGCGGCGTCGACGTGCTCGCGCAGCGCGCGGATCTCGGCGGCGGAGGGAGGGTCGCCCGTGCGGAAGTTGTCGGTCAGGGAGCCCGAGCCGATCTTGAACGAGGACACGCTGCGCACGCCCCCGCTGAGCGTGCCGAGCACGATCTCGGTGGAGCCGCCGCCGACGTCGACCACGGCGACCTCTCCCGCCACCACGTGCCCGAGCGTCCGCGTCGCCCCCATGAACGCGAGGCGACCCTCCTCCTGCTCGCTCAGGATCTCCACGGGCAGGCCGCATGCGCGCGCGATCTCGCCGGCCACCTCGTCGCGGTTCGCGGCGTCGCGGATCGCGGCTGTCGCGACGATGCGGATCGCGTCGGCGTCCAGCTCCTCCGCGAGCCGCACCTGCGTGGCGACGGCGTCGGCGACCTCGGCCATCTTCTCCGGGCCGATCGCGCCGTCCTCACCGGAGGCCTGGCCGAGCCGGGTAAAGGCCTTCTGGTCCATGACACCGCGCAGATGGCCGCCCTCGGGCTCGGCGACCAGCACGCGCGTGGTGTTCGAACCGATGTCGATCGCCGCGCACAGCATCCGGGGGCGCTCATCCTGCCAGAGGCACCAGACGGGCCGGGGACGAGGGGCGGGCGCGCCGGAGCCCGCCCCTCGTCCGGAGGCGTTGAGCTAGATCCTCTAACTGCCCGGGAGGCAGCGCATCGACGCGTACGGGCATTGCCCGACCGGCGCCTCGAACCCGCGCACCTGGCTCATGGGCACGATCGGCAGCGTGAAGTGCGTCTTGCCGGGGCCGAAGTACAGGGTGTTCTGGCCCGGCAGGGTCTTCGGGATGTAGGTGTAGTCGTTGTCGTCCAACGGCGGAGCATGCACCTTGATCACGAGCTTGTGGCCCGGGAGGAACACGTGCCCGACCGGGAACACGTCGATCAGGTAGTCCGTCTCCTGGCCCGGGGGCACGTCCTCGGTGCGCTGGTGCGGCCGGTACGGGCGGTAGATCTGGCCGTCGGCGGTCTTCTGCGACTCCGCCTCGTCGATCGCCCGGTGGCTGGCGCGCAGCATGCCGCGGTTGAGGTAGAGCAGCGTCCCGTCGGGCGAGCGGTCGAGGAGCTGCACGAACAGCTCGGTGTCCGGCGCGAGCGTCGAGACGGACAGGTGCGCCATGATCGGCCCCGCGATCGCGGTCGGCTGGTCGAACGCGAAGCTCGACAGCTCGACCTCGTCCGGGCCGGTCGGGCTCGAGACCTCGCCGCCCGTGTTCACGCCCGCCTGGTAGGAGTAGGCCTGACGGTGCGATCCGTTGATCCAGGTGGCGCTGCCGGGCTCGACCGCGTCCTGGCCCCAGACCAGCCTGTTGCCGTCGGTCGCGTAGATGTCGGTGAACTGGGTCTGGCCGAGGGGGAACCCGTCAGAGCGGATCTCGCCGACGGCCTTGCCGGCGCCCTGGTAGCCCAGGATCACGCGCGAGGTCTTGGTCGGCGTGGTCTTCGGCCCGAACTCGGTCGCGAGGTTCACGGTTCCCGTCTTCATGTCGAGGTCGGCGGAGGTCTTGTTCAGCATCCAGTAGTCCATCCACGCGATGCGGTCCTTGAAGATGTGGTCCTCGGTGTTCGTGCCGTGCACGCCGTTGACCAGCACCAGCCGCTTCGAGATCGAGTCGGAGAGGTGGTCGAACACGTTCGTCGGCCCGCGCGGCCCGGTCTGCTCGTCCTGGTAGGCCGAGGTGATGTGCACAGGGACGTTGATGCGGTCCACGTAGTTGACCAGTGAGCGCGACTGGTACCAGTTGCCGTCGGTGTCGTCGAGACCGTGGATCAGCGGGTCCTCGAGGATCGCGCGCCGGCGCTCGGTCTGGTTGGCCGCGCACTGAGCGCTCGTGTCCTCGACCGGGTAGAGGCCGCCGAGCGTGCCGCCGCCCACGTCGTAGACGACGCGGATCGCGCCGGTCCACAGCAGCGGGAAACCGTAGTTGGTGACGCCGCCCGGGTACACGATGTCGCGGTACAGGTCACCGATCAGCCCCGAAGCGCTGACGGCCTTCAGGTGCTGGGGACGCGTCGAGGCGACGAACATCCCGGTGATTCCGCTGTAGGAGTGGCCGAAGATCACGACGTTGCCGTCGGACCACGGCTGCTTGGCGATCCACTTGTCGATGACCTCCTTGCCGTCGAGCGCGGAGCGCCAGCTGAAGAGGTCGAACTCGCCCGACGAGCAACCCGTGCCGCGCACGCTCGCGAGCACGGTCACGTAGCGGTCGTCGACGTGCGAGGCGTGGGCTGCCCTGGTTCCCGTCTGGAGTGGGAACGGCAGGCCCGTCTGGTCAGCGAGGTGACCGAGAGGCGTCTTGCCCTCGTCGGAGCCGCTCTCGTAACCCGACATCTCGAAGAACGTCGGGCACTTGCTCACGAGACAGTGCGGCGGCACCTTGACGTTGATCGCGATGCTGGCGCCATCGGCCATCTTGATGTAGTTGGTCGGCGCGGCCGAGGCCGGTGCGGCGAGTACGAAGGCTGCGAAAACCGCAGCGAGCACGGCAAGACGCTTCACTGAGAACCCCCCTATGAGTGTGGAACCGACGCGGTCTGGCGATGACTGCTTGGGCGGCGTCTACCCGGAAGTGCTTGTCTGGTAAACGTCCGTTCATTGCCGTGGGGGATACTCGCGGCCGTGAACGCGTTCGTGACCGCTGGAGCCGGCTTCCTGGCGGCGGTGCTGTGGTTCGACCTGATGTTCGACGTGCAGGCGCTGCGCTCCGGCGACGGGATTGTCCCGGAGGAGAAACTGGCCTCGATCGCGGGCTACTACCGCCGAGTGACCAGGGAGGCGTATCCGATGAACAGGCTGGTCGCCGCGGTGATGCTGGGGACGATCACGGCGATCGTGGTGCAGATCGCCAAGGGAGATGACCCGGCCTGGGTCGGGTGGGTGTCACTGGTGCTGGTCGTCTTCGGGGCGACGATCGCGCTCACGCACACGTTCAAGCGCCGGGCGCGCGGCTCGGCGCGCGCCGGGACCCGCCCGAGGTGCAGAGCGCGATCGCACGCTCGATCTGCCGCGACCACCTGCTGTGCCTGCCGGCGATTACGGCCGTGCTCGTCATCCAGCTCGCGTTCGTCTAGATGTAGTTCCCACGCACGTTGTTCCTGTTGCGGGCGTGGCGCTGGTGGCGGGTTCGAAAAGCGGGGTGGGTAAGGGGAGGACCCGGGACGCGCAGGGGCTCGCGCGACGCGTGGTTTGCGACGCAAAGCGCACGCGTCGGTGGTAAGAGAGCCGTCGGCGCGTGATTCGTATGAGGTGCGGCGATCGGCAGGCCCTGATCGACGAACTTTCCCTCCTGGCGTCCACTTTCACGCATGGCGAGGGGGGAAGTTCGGCGGCCGATGCGCGACACGGCAGGCTTTCGCCCGTGATCGCGACCTTTCTTGAAGTCTCGTGACACTTCGCCGCCCAGCCCGGTCGCAGACGCCGACATCCCCCTTCCCTTACCCACCCGGTTTTCCACGCCCGAGCTTGCGCCCGCGAGGCCGATTCCGCGGCCTGAACAACGCGGTTGGGAACTACACCTGGAAGTGCGATCCCGGAAGCGATAGAACTGCGGCTGAGGGCGGCCGGGCTTTGCGGTGGATTGCCCGTCAGCGGAGCGAGACGGCAACGAGAACGGTGCCCTCGCCTCTTGCTGGTCGTTGCCCCGACCCTGTTAGCCGGCCCGCGCGTCCCGCAGCGCCTCGTCGCGGTCCGTGTACGTCTGCCAGCGGGCGATCTTGCCGTCCACGATGTCGACAACCCAGGTCGCGTTCATGCGCAGCTCCACCCCGCTGGTGCGGCCCCGCGCGACCCAGTGCCCGAACACGACCAGCCGGTCGCCGACCTCCTCGAAGTCCTCGGGGTGGGTCTCGAACGTCTCCCAGTTGGCATCGATGTCGTGCTCCCACCAGTCGCGCACGCCGGCGTGGCCGTGGTAGCTCTTGCCCTCCATCGCCGCGCCGAACGGGATCACCTCGACGTCGGGCTGCAGGTGGGCCAGGAGGTCCTCGACGCGATGCCGGCTGAACGCTTCCCACGCCGTGCGCACGACCTCGTAGTCCTCGGAGGGCACGTTCGAAGTATCCCGGCTCCGGCTCTGCCCCGGGGCATTGGCGATCCAGCCGCCGTCGCGGTAGCCTCGCTGTGTGTCGCGCGAGGATGTCGAGGTGGTGCGTCGTTGTTACGACGCGTACTCGCGCGGCGACCTGGCAGCGGCCGGACAGGCCTACAGCGAGGACACCGTCTGGGACGTCAGTCGCTTTCGGCCCGACGAAGGGGTCCATACCGGCATTGCGGAGCTCGCCAAGTACCTCGGCTCCTGGCGTGAGACGTGGGAGGAGCACTCGTTCTCGCTGGAGCAAGTGGTCGACGCGGGCGATCTCGTGGTCGCGGTGATCCGGGAGGCCGGCACGGGCAAGGCCAGCGGCACTCCCGTCACGATCCGCTACGGCCAGGTCATCAAGGTGCGCGACGGGAAGATCGTCGAGACGGTCGTCTACCGAGAAGTCGCGGACGCCTTCGACGCGGCCGGCGTACCGGCCGCGGCGGGTACACTCGGCGCCTCGATGCTCGAGGCTCGTGTCAACGGCCTTCGGATCGCGTACCAGCAGGCAGGGGACGGATTTCCGCTCGTGCTGCTGCACGGGCTGCTGTCTTCGCACCGGGCGTGGATCCTCCAGACGGAGCTCTCGGACGAGTTCACCGTGGTCGCGTGGGATGCCCCGGGCGCAGGCGGCTTCCTCCGATCCGCCGGAGTCGTTCGCGATGGCGGACTGGGCCGACGTGCTCGACGTGTTCCTGGAGGAGCTCGAGGTCGACGCCGCGCACGTGCTCGGCCTCTCCTGGGGCGGTGTGCTCGCACAGGAGCTCTACAGCCGACACCCTGGACGGGTGCGCTCGCTGATCCTGGCGACACCTACGCGGGCTGGAAGGGATCGCTTCCCGCAGACGAATGTGCCGAGCGGGTGATGACGAGCATCGAGGAATCGCAGATGCCGGCGGAGGAGGTCGTACGCCGCTGGCTGCCCGGGCTGCTGTCACCGTCGGCGCCGCCCGAGCTGGCGAGAGAGGTCGGCATCGGCCTGTCCGACTTCCACCCGGCTGGTTACCGCGCGATGGCACGGGCGATCGGGGAGACGGACACCCGCGAGCTCCTGCCCACGATCGACGTGCCCACGCTGCTCCTGTGGGGCGAGGCGGACGCGCGCTCACCGCTCCGCATCGCCGAGGAGATGCGCGATGCGATCCCCGGCGCGCGTCTGGTGGTGATCGCGCAACGCCGGCCACATCAGCAACATCGAGCAGCCCGCCGCGTTCAACTCGGCGGTGCGCAAGTTCCTGCAGGGGCAACCGCTGAGCGCCTCGTCGTAGTAGCGTCGCGCATGTGACGACGGAGGTTGCCGCACCACTGCGCTGGAACGACGGCGCGCTGCTCGTGCTCGACCAGCGGCTGCTGCCGGGCGAGGAGAAGTGGGTGCGGTGCGAGACGCCCTGAGCAGGTGGCGGATTGCATCCGGACGCTCGCGGTGCGGGGAGCGCCCGCGATCGGGCTGGCTGCCGCGTACGGGATGGCGCTGGCGGACGACCCGGCGGCCGCCGCGGCACTGCTCCTGCGCTCGACGCGCCCGACCGCCGTGAACCTCGGCTGGGCGCTCGACCGCGCGCTGGCGGCGGACGACGCGCTCGCGTTCGCGCAGCAGCTCCATCGCGACCAGCTCGACGCGGACCGGCGCATGGCCGCGCTCGGCGCGGAGCGCTTCGAGGCCGGGCGACCGCGCGCTCACGCACTGCAACACCGGCGCGCTCGCGACCGGCGGGTTCGGCACCGCGGGCGGCGTGCTGCGCGCCGCCTGGGAGCAGGGACGGCTCGCGCAGGTGTGGGTCGACGAGACCCGCCCTCTATTACAGGGCGCCCGCCTCACCGCGTGGGAGCTGCAGCGCGCCGGCATCCCCTTCCGCGTGGTCGCCGACTCCGCGGCGGGCGGCCTGATGGCGCGCGGGCTCGTCGACCGCATCGTGGTCGGCGCCGACCGCATCGCCGCGAACGGCGACGTGGCGAACAAGGTCGGCACCTATCCGCTCGCGGTGCTCGCCGCCCGCCACGACGTGCCGTTCTACGTGGCCGCACCGGTCTCGACGATCGATCCGCACACGCCGAGCGGCGCGCAGATCCCGATCGAGGAGCGCGACCCGGCCGAGGTCACCGGCGACGGCCAGGCGTTCAACCCCGCCTTCGACGTGACGCCGGCCGAGCTGGTCACCGCCATATTCACCGAGGCCGGGGTGCTCGAGCCTCCATATGAGGAGTCGATCGCGCGTGTCACCGCGGGCTGAGGTCGTCGCCGCCGCGCGCGAGATGCACCGGCTCGGCCTCGTGGTCGGCACCGCCGGCAACGTCAGCGCGCGCGAGGGCGACGGCATGCTGATCACGCCGGCCGCACTGGCCTACGACGACATGACCGAGGACGATCTCGTCACGCTGCCCGCGGGTGGCCCGCGCGAGCCGTCGAGCGAGTGGCGCGTGCACGACGCAATCTACGCCGCGCGCCCGGAGGTCACGGCGATCGTCCACACGCACAGCGTCCACGCCACAGCTTGGAGCTGCCTGGCCGAGCCGCTCGACACCCAGATCAAGGAGTTCACGCAGGCACTCGGCGGCCCGGTGCTCACCGCTGCCGACGCTCCACCCGGCTCCGACGAACTGGCCGCCAACGCAGTCGCCGCGGTCGCGGACCGCAACGGCGCGCTGCTGTACCGTCACGGGGTCCTCGCGCTCGGCGACTCGCCGGCGCGTGCGCTCGTGGTCGCGCAGGTGATCGAGCGCCACGCCCAGATCGCATTACTCTTGCGGGCGAGGTAACGGTGGCACGAGTCACCTTCGACATCACGATGTCGCTCGACGGGTACGTCGCCGGGCCGAACATGACGCCCGACAGGGTCTGGGAGAGGGCGGCGAGCACCTGCACGACTGGGCCTTCGCCTCGATGGCCTGGCGCAGGGAGCATGGGATGTGCGCTGACGGTTTAGGGTTCGCCGCACCCGCTACCGGACAAGGGAGCCACATGCCCGTTGGATTGCTGATCGAGTTGCCAAATTTCACCGCCGAGCAGTACGACGCCGTGAACGCGAAGATGGACATCTTCAACGACCCGCCCGAGGGCCTCATCCTCCACTCCGGCGGACGAGCCGAGAACGGGAACTGGCGTGTCTTCGAGGTGTGGGAGTCGCAGGAGGCCTGCGAGCGGTTCGACGAGGCGCGCCTGCTGCCCGCGCTCGCCGAGCTCTTCGGAGACCAGATGGCCGCTGGCCCGATGCCCATGGAGTTCTACGAACTTCACGGCTTCCTCAAGCCGTAGCGGTACGCTTTCGCCAATGCCTCGCGCACCCGCCAACGGCATCGAGCTCGAGTACGAGACCTTCGGGGATCAGACGAAGCCCGCGATGCTCCTGATCATGGGGCTCGGCGTGCAGATGCTGGGCTGGGACGAGCGCTTCTGCAACATGCTCGTGGACCGCGGCTTCTTCGTGATCCGCTTCGACAACCGCGATGTCGGGTTGTCGACTCACACGGAGGGCCCGATCCCGAACCCGTTGGAGCTGCTGGCGGGCGACTACGCCAGCGCGTCCTACACGCTGAACGACATGGCCGACGACACCGCCGGCCTGCTCGACCACCTCGGGATCACGGCCACGCACGTGGTCGGCGCGTCGATGGGCGGCATGATCGCCCAGACGCTCGCCGATCCAATCACCCGGACCGCGTGCTGTCGCTCGCGTCGATCATGTCCATCGACCGGCGACCAGGCGGTGGGCCAGCCGAAGCAGGACGCGCTGATGGCGCTGGTCACGCCGATGCCGGGCGACCGCGACGGCTATATCGACGCGGTGGTGAGGGTGTTCGGCATCATCGGGTCCCCCGGCTATCCGGCGGACGAGGAACGCCTGCGTGCACTGATCAGCGCGTCCTATGACCGCTCGTACGACCCCATCGGCTTTCTGCGGCAGGCGGCGGCGATCTTGGCGTCGGGGAACCGCACCGAGGCGCTGCGCTCGATCAAGGCGCCCACCGTGGTGATCCACGGCGAGGACGATCCGCTGATCGTCGTGTCCGGCGGCGAGGCGACCGCCGCGGCGATTCCCGGCGCGAAGCTCGTGAAGATCCCCGGCATGGGACACGACCTGCCGCCCGAGCTGTGGCCGCAGTTCATCGACGAGATCGTCGAGAACACCGAGCGGGCCGCGGTCGGCGGTCCCGCCCCCGGCGGCTGATCGCACATCTCGACATGGACGCGTTCTTCGTCGCGGTGGAGCTGCGGCGAAGGCCCGAGCTGCGCGGCCGGCCGGTCGTGGTCGCGACCGGCACCGACCCGAACGCGCGCGGCGTCGTGATGGCCGCGTCGTACGAGGCGCGCAAGTTCGGCGTGCACTCGGCGCTGCCGCTCGCGACCGCGCACCGGCGCTGCCCGCAGATGGTGCTGCTCCCGCGCGACATGGAGCACTACCTCGAGTGGTCGCGCCGCGTGATGGCGATCGTGCGGGAGGAGGTGGCGACGGTCGAGGTCGTCGGCCTGGACGAGGCCTACCTCGACCTCGGCGACTCCGAGTTCCCCAAGTCCGAGTGTCGCCGCGTGAAGCACCGCATCAAGGAGGAGACCGGGCTCGTGTGCTCGATCGGGCTGGCGCCCAACAAGCTGCTCGCGAAGATCGCGTCGGACCTGGACAAGCCGGACGGCTTCTGTGTGCTGACGCCCGAGACGATGCTGGAGGCCGTGGGCGACCGGCCGGCGTCGCTCCTTCCCGGCGTGGGGCCGAAGACGTTCGAGCGGCTGCGGCGCGCCGGGATCAAGACCGTGGCCGATCTGGCGAGCGCGCCGGACGAGGTGCTCGGGCCGCGCGCGGGTGGGAGCGGAGCTGCGCGACCGCGCACGCGGGATCGACAACCGGCGCGTGCAGACCGAGCGCGAGCGCAAGTCGGAGAGCTGCGAGACGACATTCGCCGAGGACGTGTCGGACCACGACGTGTTGCTCGCGACGCTCGACCGCCTGGCCGCGCGGCTGTGCGAGGGCCTGCAGAAGGGCGGCTACCGCGGGCGCACGGTGACTCTCAAGATCCGGCTGCGCCCGTTCCGCACGTACACGCGCTCGCGCACGCTGGAGGGTGCGACCGCGAATGTGCAAACGGTCCGCGTCGTCGCGCACGAGCTGCTCGGCCGGGTGGACCTCGACGCGCCGGTGCGGCTGCTGGGCGTGGGGCTGTCTGCGCTGGAGCGCGCGGAGACCGATGACACCCGCCTGTTCGCCGAGGCGTAGGCTGGGTAGGGTCGATCGAGCATGGCGAACATTCGGATACAGGGCCGGGAAGTGGTTCACGCGCCGCAAGGCGGTGCGCGGCGTGCCGCTGCTGTGGGCATTCGCCGTGGCGGAGGCGCTGACCACCACCCACCGTCACTTCGCCGGCGTGGACCCCAAGGCACGGCGCCGCGCCGTCGAGCTGGTGCGCAGATCGAAGGGGCGGCCGCGCAACCTCAGCGCACCACGAGAAGCAGGAGCTGCGGGACCTGGTCGGCGAGATGGACCTGTGGCAGCTGAGCAAGGACCTCGCCGCCGTTGCCTCCCCGGTGGGCATGCCGGGACACCGCAAGAAGCAGCAGCGGTAGCCTCCGCCCCATGGGCAGAGTCGCGTTCGTCAGCGGCGGCAGCCGCGGGATCGGCCGCGGGATCGCGGAGGCGCTCGCGCGCGCCGGTCACACGGTCGCGATCGGCGACATCCGCGAGGCGGAGCCGGTCGGCGACGGCGGGATCGCGGTGCTGTGCGACGTGACCGACTCGGGCTCCGTGGAGGCGGCGGTGCGCGAGGTGGAGGAGAAGCTCGGCCCGATCGAGATCCTGGTCAACAACGCCGGCTGGGACGAGATGCGCCCCTTCATCGAGACCGACGAGCCGTTCTGGGACCGCGTGATCGAGGTGAACTTCAAGGGCGGCCTGCGGCTCACGCGCGCCGTGCTGCCGGGAATGGTCGAGCGCGGGTACGGGCGGATCGTGAACATCGGCTCCGACGCGGGCCGGGTCGGCTCCTCCCTCGAGTCGGTCTACTCGGGCGCGAAGGGCGGCGTGATCGCGTTCACGAAGACGATCGCGCGCGAGGTCGCGCGCCGCGGCGTGACCGCGAACACCGTCTGCCCGGGCCCGACCGACACCGAGATGCTGCGCGAGGTGACCGGCGGCGACGAGGGCGCGAAGGTGATCGAGGCGATGACGCGCGCGGTGCCGATGAAGCGCCTCGGCACGCCGGCGGACGTCGCGGCGGCGGTCGCGTTCCTCGCCTCCGACGAAGCGGGCTTCATCACCGGCCAGACGCTGAGCGTGAGCGGCGGCCTCACGATGGCATGAGCGAGGAGGCCGTGATCCGCAGCGCGATCGATGCCTGGAACGCGGGCGGCGTGGATGCGTTCGTCGGGCACCTGACGCCGGACGCCGAGTGGCACGCGCCGCAGGGTTTTCCGGAGGGAGAGCTGTGGCGTGGTCGCGACGCGGTCGCCGCCGCGCTGACCGAGCAGTTCGGATCGGTCTTCAGCTCCGGCCGCGTGGAGATGTTGGATGTCACCCACGGCCCGCACGGGTGGCTGCTCTCCGCGCATCACTCGGTGGAGGGTCAGGCGAGCGGCATGGACCTCGACTGGTCCGGTGTATCTGGTGCTGGAGCTGGAGGGCGAGCTGATCCGCCGGATGTGGGCGTTCCTGGAGCGCGACGACGCGCTGCGCCAGGCGGGCATCGAGGCGGGGGTGTGAGATGCAGGTAATCGAAGCGCAGGCGCATTCGACGGCACCACGCGAGGCGGTGTGGCAGGTCGTGGCGGACGTGCCGGGGCTGGTCGCGCTGGGGCGCGTGGCGATCATCGGAGCTGGAGCGGGAGGGCACGCCGCCGCCCGGCGGTGTCGGCGCGGTGAAGGTGCTGACGAGCGAGAACCGCCGGCCGGTCGTCTCGCGAGAGGAGGTGACCGTGTTCGAGCCGCCGGCGCGGTTCGGCTACAAGCTGCTTTCCGGGCTCCCGCTGCGCGACTACAACGCGTCGATCACGCTGACCGAGGCAAGCGACGGCGGCACGGACATCACCTGGCGCTCGCAGTTCGACTCGAAGTACCCGCTGACCGGCGGCCTCATCCGGCGCGCGCTCCAGAAGTTCATCGATGACGCAGCGCAGCGGCTCGCGCGCGAGGCCGAGCGGGCTGACTAGGCGCCATCGCCCAACCGCGACGAAGGGAGCACGAGATGGAGGAGCTGACCGACGTCCTCTACGAGGTGGAGGACGGCCTCGCGACGATCACGATCAACCGGCCGGAGCGCATGAACGCGTTCCGCGCGCGCACGATCGACGAGATGAACCACTGCATGAAGCGCGCGTGGGCGAGCGGCGATGTGGGGGTCGTGTGCATCACCGGCGCCGGCGAGCGCGCGTTCTGCACGGGCGGCGACCAGAAGCAGCGCGCGGAGACCGGCGACTACGGGCCGTCCGAGAGCGGCCTGTTCGAGGTCGAGTACCTGCACCGGCTGATCCGCGAGATCCCCAAGCCGGTGATCGCGGCCGTGAACGGCTACGCGATCGGCGGCGGCCACGTGCTGCACGTGCTGTGCGATCTGACGATCGCCTCCGACAACGCGGTGTTCGGCCAGACCGGGCCGCGCGTCGGATCGTTCGACGCGGGCTTCGGCTCCGCCTACCTGGCGCGCGTCGTGGGCGAGAAGCGGGCGCGCGAGATCTGGTTCCTGTGCCGCCAGTACAACGCGGAGACCGCGCACCTGTGGGGACTGGTGAACACGGTCGTGCCGCAGGAGGCGCTGCGCGCGGAGGTGCGCCGCTGGGCGGACGAGATGCTGGCGCTCTCCCCCACCGCGCTGCGGTTCCTGAAGCAGTCGTTCAACGTGGACACGGAGCACCTCGCCGGCGTGGGCCAGCTCGCGTTCACGGGGCTGGGGTTGTTCGTGGGCTCGGAGGAGGCGAGCGAGGGCATCCGCGCGTTCACCGAGAAGCGCGCCGCCGGACTTCGCGCGGTTCCGGGAGGGCGCGTCGGCCTAACCGGTGAGCCGGCTGATGATCGCGCTTGCGATCGGCAGGGCGATCCCGCCGAGCGGCAGGCCCGCGACCGTGCCCGTGCCGCGCACGATCTCCGCGCGGCCGCCCTCGCTCTTCAGCTCGGCATCGAGGTGGATCGGGATGTCTGCCTCGGCCGGGCGGCCACCGAGGGTCTCGATCAGCGTGCGCAGCGCCGGTGGCAGCGAGCCCAGGGCGAAGGCCGCCAGCTGGCCCGCGGACGTGCTCCCCGTGAACGTGAAGTCGTAGTTCTTTTCTCCCTCTCCCCTCTTCAGGAGCACACGGTCGGCCGTGAACGGCCCGACCTGCGAGCGGGTCATCGCGAACCTCATCTGATCGAACCCGTCGAGCTGCTTGAGGGAGCCTCCGCGCAGGGCCTCGACGGGGATCTCGATCCGGCGCGCGTCGACGTCGAGCTCGTCGCCGTCGTCGAACAGCAGGCGGATCGCCGGGATCGCCTTGATCGTCACGTCCGCGGTGCCGCCGTTCTTGCGTGAGCCGGTCCCTCACCTTGTTCTCGGCGTGATTGGGGATCACGCCCTGCGTGATGCCAAACGCGAGCCCGACGACGATCGCTGCCACGATGACCCACCGCATCCCGCGGGAAGCTTCACATACCGCGCGCTCGTGGGGGTCGCTTCCTTCGAATCAGTGCGAACCGGCGACCAGAGCCTGCCGCTCGAGCCGCCCCTTCAGCTCCCGCAGCGATCGCTTCAGGTTGCCCCCGACGATCGGCGCCGCGAGCCGGTCCGTGAGCACGCCGAGCAGCCCGCCCTCGGCGTGATAGCCGAGCCGCAGCGTGACGTCGGTGCCACCGTCCTCGCGCGGCCGCAGGCGCCAGCGCCCGCGCTGGTCGACCCCCGTGACGCCCGTCCAGGCGATGTCGTAGGGCGCCTCGAACTCGGTGAGCTCGATCAGCCCGCCGACCTCCGCGGAGCCGACCTTCATGCGCATCGCGTAGCGCGCACCGAGGCCGGTGCGCTTGGTGCCTTCCACGTCCCACCGCGTGATGCCGGCCATGAAGCGCTGGTAGTTGAGCGGTTCGGTGATGAAATCCCACACCCGCTCGGGCGGGACGTCGACGCCGATGTGCTGCTCGACGCGCATGCCCGCTCAGCCGATCAGCGGCAGCCGCCGCTCCGCCGCGAGCTGGTCGAGCGCGCGCTGCATCCGCACGACGACCTCGTCGTAGACCACATCCACGTCCGGGTGCTCGCCGAACTCGCGCCGCAGGTCGATCGGCTCGAGCACCTGGATCGTGATCTTTGCCGGCAGCGGGATGTGACCGAGGAAATCGCCGACGTTCACCCCCCACGGCAACGCGAGCGAGATCGGCAGCACCCTCAGCCGCAATAGGCGGTCGAGGCGCAGCCGGCGCGCAAGCCGCTCGCCCCTCGTGAGGAAGAGCGCCGTCTCCTGGCCGCCGATCGACACCACGGGGACGACGGGCACGTCCCGCGCCACGGCCAGCCGGATGAACCCCTTGCGCCCACCGAAGTCGACCTTCGCCGACTCCCAGGAGGGGCGGTGCGTCTCGTAGTCGCCGCCCGGATAGACGAGCACGGCGGCGTCCATGTCGAGCGCCCTGGCGGCGTTCTCCGGCGAGGCCGCGATCGTGCCGCCCTTCCGCAGCCGCGCGAGCGGCGGCATGGCGAGCACGAGGTTGTGCGCCAGCTGGTAGAAGCGCCGCTCGACACCGAAGAAGGTGCTGAACGCGAGCGTGAAGATGAAGGTGTCGGGGATCATGTTCCCGCCCGAGTGGTTGCCGACCAGCAGCACCGGGCCCCGCGCCGGTATCCGGTCGAGCCCGCGCACCTCGGCACGGAAGTAGAAGCTCGCCAGCATCCATAGCCACGGGAGGTTGTCGCGCAGGAAGTCGGGGTCGCGCTCGTGCAGGTCCGCCGCCGGCACGCGCTTCTCCACCTGGTCGCGGACGTTGGAGGCGAGACGCGCGAGCGCGCCGCCCTCGCGGTGTCCGTTGGTCTGTCGGGCCCCGCCATTCGTGCTGGGCGGGGCATGGCCGGGTGGGCCCGGCCCGCTCACGCGGCGGAGGCTTCCCGTCCGGCGACCCAGTTGGGCCGCGGCCACGTCGAGGGCGGCCCGGACGGCTTCCTGATCCGGTCGGGATCACCCGGGGGGAGGTCGGCGAGCGCTCTGCGCAGTTCGGGGTGGCGGAGCTGCTCGCCGACAGTCCGCATGGACAGCTCGATCACCTCGTGGCGGCGCTCGCTGCTCATCAGGTTCCCGCCCATGACCTCGAGGTCCTCGGCGGTCGGCTGGATCAGCACGACCTCGGTGCCGGCATCCTCGAGCTTCTTCGTCTCGCTCCCGAGACGGCGGCCGGAGGCGGAGCGCATGAACGCGTGCAGCCGCTCGACAGGGTGCTTGCGCGGGATTGATTCGAGCGACGAGGTCGGGTTCATGCAGATCACGAGATCGAGGCCCTTGTGGCGCAGCACGTCGAGGTTGGAGGGGGAGTGCATGCCGCCGTCGACGTAGCGGCGCTCGTCGATCGTGACCGGGTAGTAGAAGCCGGGAATCGCGCACGACGCTGCGACCGCATCGGCAAGGTCCACGTCCTGGTGGGGAGAGCGCTCGCTGCCGAACGCGACGCGACGGCCGGTGGCGTAGTCGCACGCCATCACCCACAGGCCCGGGTGCGCGCACCAGCCGTGCGGGACCACGCGGCGGATCGTGCGCTTGAGCGGATCGGTGGAGATGATGCCGCGCGGCAGCCACCCGCTGAGGACGGCCCCCGGCGTGTGACCGCGCAGGTTGGAGAGGCTCTTGATCGCGAGCCTCCAGGAGCCGGGGCCGATCGGCGGAGGCGCCTTCTCGAGGTGGAAGACGGCGCCGGCGGAGCGGTCCGCCTCGGCGGCCGGCCGGCCGGTCGTGTCGAGCAGGCCGTCAAAGGTCTCGCCGCCGGAGTGCGCCACCATGAACCACGGCGGCACGCCGGAGGCGCACAGCGCCCCGATCATGGAACCCGCGGAAGTACCGACGATGTAGTCGGCGGTCGCGGGATCCCAGCCGGTCTCCCGGGCGAGCGCGTTGAGGCCGCCGGTGAGCCAGGCTCCGCCGATCACCCCGCCCGCGCCGAGGACGAGCCCGATCCGCGGGCCGGCGCCTTCTTGACGCTCCGTCATGCATGGAGCCTACGGCCGCGGCCGGCGAGCGCGCGACCGTAATGTCATGAAATGTCCGTCCGTAGGCGCTACGGACTCACGCTAGGAATAGCGCGCCTCGTCGGCGTAGCGCTGCTCGAGACCCACCAACTCGCCGAACTCGTCGAACGCGAGCATGCGGTCGTACATGGCGGCGGTGGTCTCCTCGGTCTTGAGCTCGGTGAGCACCTCGGTCGACCGCTTTCGCCGCGGCGTAGAGCGCCGCGAGCGGGCAGACGATCAGCTGGAAGCCGAGTTGTTTGAGCTCGCTGCGCGTGAGGTGCGGCGTGACGCCGCGCTCGATCATGTTCGCGACCAGCGGCGGCGGCAGCTGGGCCGCGATCTGCTCGAGCTCCTCGGTCGACTGCGGCGCCTCCACGAACAGCGCGTCGGCGCCCGCCTCCTTGTAGGCGAGGCAGCGCTCGATCGCGGCGTCGAGGCCGAGCGGCTGGCGCGCGTCGGTGCGCGCGACGATGAACAGGTCGCGCTCGCCGCGCGCGTCCGCGGCGGCGCGGATCTTGGCCGCGTGCTCCTCCGTGGGGATCACCTGCTTGCCCTGGAAGTGGCCGCACTTCTTGGGCCAGACCTGGTCCTCGAGGAACACGCCGGCCGCGCCCGCGTCCTGGAAGTCGCGCACGGTGCGCATCACGTTGACGGCGTTGCCGTACCCGGTGTCGGCGTCGACGATCACGGGCGCGTCCGACGACGCGCGTGACGGCGCGGGTCGCCTCCGCCATCTCCGACTCGGTGAGGAAGCCGAAGTCCGGCTCGCCCAGGCGCGCGGCGCTGACACCGAGTAGCCCGGAGATGAAGGTGATGTCGAAGCCGACGCGGGCCGCGATGCGCGCGGTGAGCGCGTCGTAGACGCCGGGCATCAGGACCGTGTCCTGCGCGACGAGGTCGCGGATCTGCTGAGCGGGAGTTGCCATGTGGAGGGGCCTAGCCTACGTGAGCAGCGTTGCAGCAGCCCCGATGGCCAGTTACCCTGTGCGGCGTGTCGTCGTCAGATTCGCCTCGGCCTGACGGACCCGGCCGGCGCACGGAAAAGCCCTCAGATCCACATCCCCATCATCGCTGGGGGCTACAGAAGGGACCGCAGACACGGTTCCCGCGGGACGTCCCGCACCGTGTGACGCAAGAGCCGGCGAGGCCGGCACAACCGCCGCAAGAGTCCTCCGAGCCACAGCAGCACATCTCGATCGCCGAACGGATCGCGCCGGAGTTGCACGCGATCGTCGATCGGACCTTGGAGCACGTCGCCGCGTTGCAGGCCGAGGCCGTACGCGAGGCCCGCGACCAGGCGCAGGAGGCGAGCCGCCGTGAGCGCGAGGCCTTCAAGCGGCTGCTCGGGGGGCTGTCTCGGCACTCGGAGGAGCTCGACCGGCTCGCCGACTCGGTGAGCGGCATTGCCGGCTCGCTGCGGCAGGAGCTGCAGGCAATCGATGCGGCGGTCGCGAACTTGACGGGCGGCGCGCCTCTCCACGAGCCGCACGAGCTCAACCGCACCGGCTAGTCAACCGGCATGCTCGGGCTCGAGGCGCTGCGCGAGCGCGAGCGTCGCGGGGTCGAGTTGCGCTTCGTCATGCGCGGGCAGTTCCTGCTCCAGCGCCTGCGCGACGTCTTCCCAGGTGACGCCCGGAGCCTCGTCCGCGACCGCTCCCGCCGTCGCCGGATCCCAGTCGAGGCCGAGCGCCTCGTACACCGGGACCAGGATGTCGCGCACGCGCTCGCCTTCGCTCACGACGATCACGCCGCCGATGTGCCAGGCGCCCTTGATCAGCCGCTGGCCGATGCCGGCCAGCTTCGTGCGCCCACGCGCATTCACGCTGTAGTCGCCCGGGCAGTACTCGCGCGGCACCTCTCCCACGCGCGCGTCCACGCCGAGCCGCTGCAGCGCGCGCTCCACGATGCCGGCGACGTTGCGGAAGCGATCGTGCGTGCCGGACCACGTGTCCTGCGCGCGGCCGGCCCACGCGAACGCGATCGTGTTCTCGTGGAAGACGGCGGCGCGGCCGCCGGCGAGCCGCTTGACCGCCTCGAAGCCGCCGGCACGCGCGGCATGCGCCGCGTCGGGATAGCCGGGGCTCGCGAGGTCGAGCTTGCCGAACGCGACCATCGCGCCGGGCCGCCCGATCCGGAAGGTCTCCGGTAGCTCGCCGCGCGCGACGCGCTCGAGCACCGCGCGCGAGACGGCGGTGTCGAAGGCCGGGCGGTCGGTAAAGGCAGTGCGCAGGAGGTCGATGCCCGCCACGCTACCGTTCCCACCATGAGCAAGACACTCGTTGTAGCCGAGAAGCCGTCCGTCGGGCAGGACATCGCCTCCACGCTGCCCGGCTCGTTCAGCCGCGAGCAAGGACAAGACCCACCTGGTCGGAGACGGCCACGTGATCACCTGGGCGGTCGGGCAGCTGGTCGGGCTCGCCGAGCCCGACTCCTACGACCCGCGCTTCAAGAAGTGGCGCTTCGCCGACCTGCCGATCGTTCCCGACGAGTTCACGCTCGTCCCCAACGACGAGAAGTCCAAGAAGCAGCTGAACGCGATCCACAAGCTGATGAAGGAGCGACGACGTCGACGACGTCGTCAACGCCTGCGACGCCGGCGCGCGAGGGCGAGCTGATCTTCGCCTACGTCTACGAGACCTCGAGCGCCAAGAAGCCGGTGCGCCGGCTGTGGCTCAACTCGATGACGAAGAAGGCGATCGCCGACGCGTTCGAGCACCTGCGCGCGGGCGAGGAGATGGAGCCGCTCGAGGCGGCGGCGCGCTCGCGCTCCGAGGCCGACTGGCTGGTCGGCATGAACGCCACGCGCGCGGCGTCGATCCGGCTGCGGGCGGCGTTCGACGGCGTGGTCTCGCTGGGGCGGGTGCAGACGCCGACGCTCGCGCTCGTCGCGCGGCGCGAGGAGGAGATCCGCGCGTTCAAGCCCGAGCCCTACTGGCTCGTCGAGGCCGACTTCGCCGCGGACGCCGAGCGCCTCTACTCGGGCCGCTACCTCGGCGGCAAGCGGATCGACGAGCAGCTTGCGGCCACGGTCGTGGAGGACTGCACCGGCAAGCGCGGCGAGATCACGAAGCTCGAGAAGAAGGAGGAGCGCGAGCGCTCGCAGCTCCTCTACGACCTCACCTCGCTCCAGCGCGACGCCAACACGCGGTTCGGCTTCTCCGCGAAGCGCACCCTGGGCGCGGCCCAGAAGCTCTACGAGCAGCACAAGGCGATCACGTATCCGCGCACGAACTCGCGCTGGCTCTCGAGCGACATGATCCCCGAGATCCGGCCCACCGCGGAGCTGGTCGGGAACAACAGCGAGTACGCGAAGGGCGCGGCGTACGTCACCGCGCTCGAGCCGACCTGCCGCTCGGGCGCGTGGTCAACAACGAGAAGGTCGAGGACCACCACGCGATCATCCCCACGAAGTCCGCGCACGACCTGGCGAAGATGAGCGCGGACGAGCAGCAAGATCTACGACCTGGTCGCCAGGCGCTTCCTCGCGATCTTCCACCCCGACGCCGTCTTCGAGCGCACGCGGGTCGAGACCACGGTCGCCGAGCACGTCTTCCGCACCAGCGGGCGCGTGCTGATGGAGGCGGGCTGGCGCGCGGTCTACGGGCAGGAGGCCGACACCGGCGGCGGAACCGAGGACGACTCCGGTGGCGACCAGATGCTGCCCAAGCTCGAGCAGGGCGAGGAGGTCGACGTGCGCCGCGTCGAGTCGCTGCGCAAGGAGACACAGCCTCCGCGGCGCTTCACCGAGGCCTCGCTGCTCGGGGCGATGGAGACGGCGGGCAAGGACATCGAGGACGTGGAGCTGCGCGAGGCGATGAAGGACTCCGGCATCGGCACCCCGGCGACCCGCGCCGCGATCATCGAGCGGCTGATCTCCGTCGCCTACATCGAGCGCGAGGGCAGGGCGCTCCACGCCACCGAGAAGGGCGTCCAGGTGATCCGGCTGCTCGGCGAGCACGAGCTGACCTCGGCCGAGCTGACCGGTGAGTGGGAGCGGCGCCTGGAGCTGATCGCCCGCGGCGAGGAGAGCCGCCCGTCCTTCATGAACGACATCGTGCGCTTCACCGGGCGCACGGTCGAGCAGCTCGACGGGCTCAAGGACGTGAAGATCGAGCGGGCCAACCTCGGCCCGTGCCCGGTCTGCGGCAAGGACGTCAACGAGAACCGCAAGGGCTACTCGTGCTGGTCGAAGGAGGACCCCGGCTGCGGGTTCGCGATCTGGAAGAAGAAGGCCGGCAAGATGCTCCCCGTGTCGGTCGCGAAGGAGCTGATGGAGAGCCTGAAGCAGTCGATCGAGCGCGGCGACGAGCCGCCGACCGGTCGCACGGCCAAGCAGGTGACCGGCTTCAAGGGCCGCTCGGGCGCACGTTCCGCGCCAAGCTGAAGCATCGAGCCCGCCGACGAGGGCAAGTGGCGGGTGGATTTCGACGAGGAGTGGGCTACGGGCGAGCCGCCCAAGGAAGAGGCGAAAGAGGAGGAGGCGGCCTAGGGCCGGCGCGAAGAACTCGAGCGTGCGGTCGTTCACCAGCTCCGGCCGCTCCTCCCCGATGAAGTGGCCCGTGTCGGGGATGTACTCGATCGTGAAGTCGTCCGCGAACTCCTTCGTGGGCCGGCTGTAGAAGGCCTTGGGGATCGCGAAATCATCCATGCCGAAGAGCAGCTTCGTCGGGACGGTGAGCCGCGTCTTCTGGTAGCGGCCGGCGCCGACGGCCCCGAACTCCTTTGTCAGGAAGGTGCGGTACAGCTGCACGCTCGCGTCGGCGCGGTCAGGCTCCTGCAGCGGCTTGGTGTAGGCGTCGAGGTCCTCGTCGGTCCACGCGCGGGTTGGGCGACGAGCCCTGGATGATGCGGCGCACGAACCCGGGGCGGTTGCGAAGCAGCCACCGCGCCGAACGGGCTGGCGATCACGACCATGTACCAGAAGCGCCAAATGTTGAGGAACAGGCGCGCATCGGTCTTCGCCCACAGGTGCGGGATGTTGAGCGCGACGTACTTCTCGAAGCGCTCCGGCGCGCGCACGCACAGGATGAACCCGATCCACCCGCCCCAGTCGTGCCCGAGCAGCTTGACGCGCTCGAGCCCCATGGTGTCCATCAGGTTGAGCACGTCCGTGGCCATGTTCTCCTTGTCGTAGCCCTTGGGCGGCGCCTCGGACTCGCCGAAGCCGCGCAGGTCGGGCACGATCACGCGGTACCCGGCACCGGCGAGCGCAGGGATCTGGTGGCGCCACTGGTACCAGTGCTGCGGCCAGCCGTGCAGGACCAGGACCGGGTCGCCGTCCGGCGGACCGGCCTCGACGACGTGCATGCGCAGCCCGCCGGCCTCGACCATCCGGTGCTGCACGCCGGCGACTTCAGGCGAGACAATGGCCATCGCGGAGCAGCCTACCGAGAGAGGACGTGAGATGGACAAGCGAGCCGGGCAGATCAGCGACCTGCTGCACGAGGCGGCGGAGACCCATCACACCGTGTACCGGAGCACCGACGGCGACGACCCGGACTGGGCCTCCTGGTACGCGGACTGGCTCGTGAACCACTCGGAGCTGCCGGACCTGCTCGACGTTCCGCCCGTCCGCAGCGAGCTCACCTACATGCTCGTGCGCCTCGACAAGAAGTACACGATGGAGGGTCCCGACGAGAAGTTCGAGGACTACTACGCGCGCGGACTGCTGGAGCACTTCAGGAAGGTCTAGCTCTGCCCATCGCGGCGGAGCCGGTACCAGCGGGGCTTGGCCTTCTTCACCGGCCTGGGCACGTTGGCATCGGACACGTCCACGGCGTCGTCATCGGTCACGTGCCACCCGGCGAAGGCGGCTTCGATGTCGGCGCGGCTTGCGCCCCGCGGCATGGGCCCGCGGCGCCCCGGCGCCCACGCCAGCATCAGCACGGTTGCATCCGGGGCGGCGACGGCGCTGACCTCCCGCCCGACTGCCGCACGCTGCGCCGGCGTCAGGCCGTGCACGGTGCCGAGATCCCACACGAGCCGGAAGCCCGAACCGACGCCGGCGGCGCGCAGCGCCGTGACGTCGCCCTCGATGAACTGCACCTCAACGCCGGCCTCGCGGGCGCGGTCGCGCGCAGTGCGCAGGGCCTTCGGCACGAGGTCGATCCCCGTGACGGCCCAGCCCCGGCGCGCCAGCTCGATCGACCACAGCCCGCCGCCGCAACCGATATCCAGCGCCGACCCGTAGGGCGGCTCGCGGCCGGCCTGCTCGCGGTCGAACATCGACGCGGCCATCTCCACCATCGGGCCGTGCTTGGTTGCCTCTTCCCACGGCGTGACACCGAGCCGGTACAGCAATCTGTAGAAGACGCTCACGGCGGCCCTCCTCGATCGTGTGGGCCGACTCTAGGCGTTAAGCCGCTGCGATGCGTGCGCCAGGTCCGGCGACCGACTCGGTCTCGAGCGGCGACAACTCGGTGTGACCGTGCTCGCACGCGAGCACCGCGCTGACCTTGCCACCGCAGCCGCGGTGCAACACCTCGACCGGCGGGCCGTCATCGTCGGCCGTCCAGCGATCGCCCCACTGCATCAGCGCGACGAGCGCCGGCTCGAGGTCGAGCCCCTTCTCCGTCAGGTGGTACTCGTGGCGGCGGCGCTGCCCCGGCTCCTGGTACTCGACGCGCTCGAGCACGCCGTGGTCGACGAGCTTGGCCAGCCGCTCGCTCAGCAGGTTGCGCGCACAGCCCAGCGCCCGGTGGAAGTCGTCGAAGCGGCGCAGGCCGAAGAAGGCCTCGCGCAGCACGAGCAGGGACCATTTCTCGCCCGACGATCTCGAGCGTCTCCCTTGATCGTGCAGTTCTCGTCGGTGTAGCGCAGGCGCTCCGCAACCGTGTCCATTTGCACATAGTAGCTGGGTTGACAGTCACAACCTAGCCCTGTAGCCTCGGTTTCCTTCTTCTACCCAGACCCGTGGAGGCCGATATGCCGCAGCTGGACGCCTACATCCCCGCCGGTGCCCTCGACCCCCGAGGCCGAGCGCACCCTGATGGCAAACCTGACCGACCTGCTGATTCGCCACGAGGGCGCCGACCCCACCAACGAGACGGTGCGCTCGATCGCGTGGCTGTTCGTGCACCGCGCCGCACACGGTCTACGTCGCGGGCAAGCCGGCCGACGCGCCGCGGTACCGCTTCGTCGCCTCGGTGCCCGAGGGCCAGTTCAACCCCGAGCGCCGCGCGGCGATGACCGCCGACGATCACCGAGGCCGTGCTCGACGCCGAGGATGGCGCCCACCCGCGCGACCCGATGCGCGTCTGGGTCTTCACGCTCGAGGTGCCCGAGGGCACGTGGGGCGGCGGCGGTCGCGTCGTGGGCCTGGGCGACATCGCCGGGCTGGCGCTGGGCGACTCCGAGGCCGGCCAGGAGTACGCCGAGCGCGTCTTCGCCGAGCGGCGCGGTGAGCCGGTCGCGGCCGGCTGACGCACTGACGGACCGCGCGGCGTAGGCTACGCGGGTGGCCGCAGAGCGGGACTTCGACGTCGTCGTCTTCGGCGCGACCGGGATCACCGGGCGCCAGGTGGCGGCGTATCTGGATGAGCAGGGCGCGCGGCTGGGCGGCGGCCGCGCGGAACCCGGCGAAGCTGCGAGCAGGTGCTGGGCGAGGTCGGCGTCACGGCTCCGGAGACGATCGTCGCCGAGCTGGGCGACCCGGCGCTCGCTCTACGCGATGGCGTCGCGCACGCGCGTGGTGCTGAACCTTTGCGGCCCGTACACGCTGTACGGGCGGCCCGTGATCGAGGCGTGCGTGTCCGGCGGCGCGCACTACATGGACCTGACCGGAGAGATCCCGTTCGCGCGCCAGATGATCGACGCGTACGACGCGCGCGCCGCCGAAGCCGGGGTCGAAGATCGTGGAGGTCTCCGGATTCGAGGCGCTGCCGCCCGACCTCGCCGTGCTGCTTGCCGCCGAGACCGCGCGCGAGCGCTTCGGCGAGGGGCTCGCGGAGGCCGACCTCGAGGTCACCATCTCGGGTCCGCCCGGGATGCCGCGGCCCTCCGACATGATCTCGGGAGGAACGCTGCAGAGCCTCGCCGCCGCGGCGGGCGGAGACGACGCCGCCGCGGTCACCGACCCGGCCGCGCTGATCACCGATGCGGCGCGAGCCGAGGAGGTCCGCCGCGTCAGCCCGATCAACGTGATGCCGCGGCAGGGCGCGAACGGCGCGGTGATCGCGCCGATGGCTCCCGCCGCGTTCATCAACCCCGCCGTGATCCAGCGCACGGCTGCGCTCACCGGCGCGGAGCCGTTCCGCTACCGCGAGGGCATTCCTTTGGAGGGCCCGCCCATCACGCTGCCGCTGCGCTTCATGGCCGCGGGCCTGCTGTCCGGCACGCAGGCCGCGGTGGCGGCCGCCGCGCACGCCCGGCCAGCGATTCGGAATCGCGTGGGCGACGTGCTCACCCAGATCCTCCCCGGATCCGGGTTCGGCCCCTCCGGCGAACGCTTGGAAGGGTGGAGCTGGCACATGACGGTCGGCGGCCCGCACGACCGGCGGGCACGATGTGCGCGTCGACGTCGACGCCGACGGCCACCCCGGATACCTCGCGACCGCGCGGATGCTGGGCGAGGCCGGGTTGATGCTTGCGGAGCCGGGCCTGACGCCGGACCGCGCTGGATGCCTGACGCCCGCGACGGCGCTCGGCACCGAGTCGCTCGCGCGCTTCGAGCGCGCGCGGCTGCGGTTCTCGGTCACGTGAGCAGCGCCCGCAGCTCGGAGAGCATGGCGGAGGAATCCTCGAAGACATCGCCCTAGGTGTAGCGGCGAAACTCGTCGCCGCGGGCTCGCGCCTCGCGCTCGCGGCGCCGGTCGTGCTGCCACGAGTGGCGCGAGCTGTGGTGACGGAAGCTGTCGAGCTCGACGGTCAGCTTCTGCTCCGGCCAGCGGCAGTCCACGCGATATCCGCCGGCCGGGCGATTCGTGACCGGCAAGACCCGGCCCGCCCGTCGCACCAGCGCACGAAACGCACCAGACTCGAGCTTGCTGAGGGTGACCGGCTCGTCGCCGTGGAGGATGGCGCGGAGCTTGCCAGCGCCAGGGCTGTTGGGACGGCGGGCCAGCACGGCCTCGACCTGCGCGGGGGTGGTGTGGTGGCGGACGCCGGCCTCGTGGCAGGCGCGGGCCAGGTCGTCGATCTCCAGATGAGCGCGGCGAGGTCCACGAGCGTGCGGGGGACGGTGGTGACCGGGATGCCGCGCCAGACCGTTGCGTCGCTTGACGTTTCCGCGGCTCGTCTGCGATGCCTTTGACGACGCGCTTCGTCGGCGCGACGACCTCGGGCGCCGGTGGTCGGCCCTTCAAAATTCCTAGTAGGTATCGGCAGCGACGTGACCGGCCAGCAGGGCTTCCTTGCCACAGGCCAGAACTGCGGCCATGTACCGAGCCTCTGTACTTGGTGCCTGGTGACCAACCCGATAAACGCCGCGATATTGCCGCAGCAGTAGCACCAGCTCTCGAGCCGCCCATCGATCTGCTTGGCTGTGATCCCGGCTTCGAGCAGCTGCGCACGAGTCACGACTCCATGCGCTCGAGTCGCCATCCGGGCGAGCTCCCGCTCCACATGCTGTGGTCGATTTTACCCCCCATCAGGGGGTAAAAGTCACCGCGCTTCGTTTTTACGCGGCCGTACCTGACCGGTTTTCCAATTTTTTCGCGCGAGGCAGCGCCGTCGCAGCTAATCTCGAATTCGTCTGTGTTTCGCTCCTCGTGTCGCGGCGAGGGCTTGGTCTGGGAGGGCCCAATGTCTACTCGCTGGCATTCGATTGCCGTTTTGGCGACCGCTGTGGTCGCCTGCCTCGCTGCTCTGTTCACGCCCGCGCTCGCGGGTGCAACCACGCTGCCGTCCGGGTTCACCCAGACGACGGCGATCACCGGCTTGACCAAGCCGATGGATGTCGAGATCGCTCCGAACGGCCGGATCTTCGTGGCCGAGAAGAGCGGCATCGTGAAGACCTACGACTCGATCGCGGACACCACCGCGACCGTCGCAGCCGATCTGCGCACGCAGGTGCACAACTTCTCCTCGCGCGGGCTCCAGTCGCTCGCCGTGGACCCCGGCTTCCCGGCGAAGCCCTACATCTACGTCTACTACAACCTCGACGCCAAGATCGGCGGCACGCCGCCGCTCTACGGCACGGCGGGCGTCACCAACGACGACTGCAAGAAGGCGCCGCTCGGCAAGGACGAGAACTGCGTCGGCGCGGTGCGCGTCTCGCGCCTGCAGCTCGCCGGCGAGGTGATGACCGCCGAGAAGGTGCTGGTCGAGGACTACTGCCACCAGTACCCGGTTCCACTCGGGCGGCGGCCTGGAGTTCGGCGCCGACGGCTTACCTGTACGTCTCGGGCGCCGACGGCTCCACCGCTGCGCTGTGGGACTTCGGCCAGACGGGCACGCCGCTCAACCCGTGCGGTGACCCGCCGGGCAAGGTCGGCACCAAGCTGACTTCGCCGACGTCCGAGGGAGGCCGTCTGCGCGTGCAGGACCTGCGCACTCCGGCAAGTGCCGGCGACCCGACCGGACTCGACGGCAGCCTCATCCGCATCGACCCGGCGACGGGCGCGGGCGCTCCGAACAACCCGCTCAAGAACAGCAAGGACGCGAACGAGCGGCGCATGATCGGCTACGGCCTGCGCGACTCCGTGCGGCTTGCGATCCGGCCCGGCACCAGCGAGGTGTGGGTGACGGACCGCGGCGGCGGCTACTGGGAGGAGTTCATGCGCGTGCAGACGCCCGTCAGCGCGGTGCAGAACTTCGGCTACCCGTGCTACGAGGGCGGGATCGACGCGACCGGCAACCCGTTCGCGCGCATCCGGCCGGCGAGCCACGCCGAGAACCTGAACATCTGCGAGAACCTCTACAAGGCGGTCAACGCGACGGTCGCTCCCTACTGGGGATACGACCACGAGCTGCCCGTCGTGCCGACCGAGAAGTGCACGAAGGACGCGCTCGGTTCGCCGGCGGGGAGCCTGCTGAGCGGCGCCGCGTTCTACCCGAAGGCGGGGAACTACCCCGCGCTGTACAAGGGTGCGCTGTTCTTCTCCGACCGGCTGCGGGACTGCATCTACGCGCTCCTGCCGGGAGCGGACGGCCTGCCGCAGCGCGGCAAGGTCGTGCAGTTCGCGTCCGCCGCGAACCGCGCGAACGACCTCGAGTTCCTGCCGAACGGCGACATGCTGTACGTCGACCAGCGCGACAACGTGGTGCAGCGCGTCGCGTACGGCGGCACGACCGCGAACCGGCCGCCCACCGCAGTCGCGGTGTCGAGCATCACGTCGGGAGTCGCGCCGCTGATCGTCGCGTTCGACGCGGCGGGATCGACCGATCCCGACCTCGGCGACGTGCTCACCTACGAGTGGGACCTGGACGGCGACGGCCAGTTCGACGACTCGACGGCGCAGAAGCCGACCTTCACGTACACGAAGACCGGCACCTACAAGGTGCAGCTGCGTGTGAAGGACAGACAGCGGCGGCGTCACCACCGCGGCGATCACGATCACCGTCGGGAAGGCGGCCGTCGCGAAGGAGATCGTGGCGGAGGCCGACGCGCGCGTCGAGCAGGACAAGGCGACGTCGAACTTCGGCACGCAGAACTCACTGCTCGTTCGCGGCGGCACCAAGCAGGTGGCGGAGAGCTACCTGCGCTTCACGGTGTCGGGCATCACCGGTCCGATCCAGAGCGCGAAGCTGCGTCTGACCGCGGGCAGCAACGCGACTGCGGACGGTCCGGCGCTGTACACCGGTTCGAACACCTGGACCGAGACCGGCATCAAGTGGAACAACAGGCCGGCGCGCAACACAACTCTGATCGGCGACGCGGGCAAGATCAACGCGAACGCCACGGTCGACTACGACGTGAAGTCGGTCGTCAGCGGGAACGGCACCGTCACATTCGTTCTGGTCGGTACATCGATCGACGGTGTCGACTTCGGCTCACGCGAGCAGGGCACGGCGGCGAAGCGGCCGCGCCTGCTGATCGCGACCGGGCCCTAGGAGCGGCAGCCTAGGAGCGACAGCTCAGGGCGAGGACACCGCGGCGCGCTCAGTCAGGCGTGCCCGGTTCCTCGCCCGCTGCACTTCGTCGGTGAGAATCTGCGCGTCGTAGGCGCCGTGGTGGCGCCTCCCGTTGATGAAGAAGGTGGGCGTGCCGGCGACGCCGCTGGCATCCGCGCTCATCACGTCCTCCTCGACTCGCGACGCATACCTGCGGTTGCGTAGTTCGTCCCAGAAGCGGTCGACGTCCAGCCCGATCTCCTCCGCGTAGCGCCGCAGGTCGGCTTCCGTCAGCGCGTCCTGGTGGTCGAGCAGCTTGTCGTGCATCTCCCAGAAGGCGCCCTGGGCGCCGGCGGCCTCCGCCGCCTCCGCGGCAATCTGGGCGTGCGGATGGACGTCGTTGAGCGGCAGGCTGCGCCAGACGTACTGGAGGTCGTCGCCGAACGAGTCGAGCAGCTCGCGCATGATGACCTCGGCCTGCCCGCAGTAGGGGCACTCGTAGTCGCCGTACTCGAGCAGCGTGACCGGCGCGTCGTGCGCGCCGCGGATGTGGTCGCGGTCGGGGTCGACGTCGTCGGCCAGGTCGACGAGCTCCTCTGCCGTGCGGGCGAGCTGGCGCGCTCTGACCCGCGCGGGGAGCCGTTCGATCAGCCGGAACATGGCAAAGGCCAGCAGCGACGACACGATCGCCGCGCTGAAGATGCCGAGCTTGGCCTCGTCCAGTTCCTGTCCCTGGAAGGCGAGGTCCGAGATCAGCAGCGCGACCGTGAAGCCGATGCCGGCGATGAATCCGCCGCCGACGATCGTCGGCCAGCTGAGCACGCAGGCGCATCCGCCCGAGCCGCGCCGCCAGCCAGGTGGCGGCGACGATCCCGACCGGCTTGCCGATCACGTAGCCGAACAGGATTCCCAGCGTGATCGGGGAGGTGGCGGCGTCGCTGAGCAGCTGCCCGTCGATGTGGATGCCCGTGTTGGCAAGCGCGAACAGCGGCACGATCACGAAGCTGGTCCACGGATGGAGCCGGTACTGGAGGCGCTCGTTCGCCGAGATCGCGGACGCGACGCTGAGCTGCGCCGCGCGGGCAAGCTCCGGCGTGGGCTGCTCGCGGAACGAGCGCGCCACCTCGGTCACGCGTTCGAGGTCGCTGCGGGCCGGCGGATATGCGCTCGTGACGAGGCCGACCGCGAGCCCGGCGATCACCGGGTCGATGCCCGACTCGTGCAGCGCGACCCAGATCGCGACGCCGACGATCACCGCGACCGGCCCGCGCCATTGCGATCGGCGCGTACCGGAGCGCGACGAGGACGCGCGAAGAGGGCGAGGGCGATCGCGAGCGGGACGAGCGAGAGGTCGTTCGTGTAGACGGTGGCGATCACGAGCAGCGCGATGAGGTCGTCGAAGATCACGAGCGTGAGCAGGCGCACGCGCAGCCGCGTGCCGCTGGGAGCCACCAGCGCGAGCACGCCGAGCGCGAAGGCCGTGTCGGTCGACATCGCGGCGCCCCAGCCGTCGGCGCTGGAGCTGCCGGCGTTGAACGCGAGGTAGATCAGGACCGGCACCGCCATGCCGCCGAGCGCCCCGGTTATTGGGATCGAGATCCGCCGCCGCTCGCGCAGCTGCCCCAGGTCGAGCTCGCGCTTGGCCTCCAGCCCGAGGACCAGGAAGAAGAAGGTCATCAGGCCCTCGTTCACCCACTGCCGCAGGTCCTGCGAGATGCCGGCGTCCCCGAGGCGGATCGAGAGGTCGGTGGTCCAGACGTCCTCGTAGGAGTCCGGCCACGGCGAGTTGGCCCATATGAGTGCGGCGAGCGCGGCGCAGAGCAGCACGACGGCGCCGCCCGACTCGGTGCTGAGGAAGTCCCGGACCGGCGCGGCGAGGTTCCGGGCCCAGGCGGTCCGGCCGCTGGCTTCAGGTTGTGAGTTCATTGTGAGAGGGTGCGCGCGGAGTATTCGCCACATCGAGAGGAGGCCCAATGAACACCACCGCTGCCACTTCCACCAACCTCGAGACCGTGAAGGCGCTCTATGACGCCTTCGGCCGCGGCGACGTCCCGGCGATCCTGGAGATGATGTCCGAGGACGTCGAGTTCGAGCCGTGGGCCGACTCGTTCTCGCACCGCGCCGGCGTCCCTGGATGACAGCCGCGGACCGGCCGCGACGGCGTCGCCGAGTTCTTCGGCATCGTCGGGACGTTCGACATCGCCGAGTTCTCGGTGCTCGACATCATGGCGAGCGAGCAAGCAGGTGTCGGCCGAGATCGTGATCGAGGCCACGGTGCCCGGCGGCGGGCGTTACCGCGACGAAGAGATGCACCTGTGGAGCTTCGACGCCGACGGCAAGATCAACCGGCTGCGCCACTACACCGACACCGCGAAGCACATCGCCGCGGCAAGCGGCGAGGACACGACGAAGCGCTGAGCGCCTGACTTCGTCGGCGCTCTTAGCCCCAGCGCGCGTCGAATTCGTCGAGCGCGTCGTAGAGCTCGGCGGCCTCCAGACGCGGTTGCGATACCGGTGTTCACCCGCGTCAACACACCGGCCTGCTCGAGCCTTGCAGCGCAAGCCGGACCGCTTCATCGGAAGCCCCGATGACCTGTTCTGCGGTCTTCGTGTCGATCAGCGGATGCGCCGGGAGCTGATCGATGATGCGGGAGGCCGCCGACCTTGCCGCGGCGAATCGGCTCGTTGACGCCAGTCTTCTTGTAGCCGCGCCACCCGGTTCGCGAAGGTTCTCGCTTCCCGAGCCGCTGCGGTTACTCCCTGGGTAAAGAAGAAGCACCACTCGCCGGCGCGATCAGCGCGGTACGCGGTCAATCCCTCTATGTAGAGGTCGGCATTGGCAGCGAGCAGCAGGCTGATCGGCGGCACGTACCGCGGAGTCAGACCTCGTCGGCGCAGCACGACGTGAATGAGGGAGCGGCGACGCGGCCGTTGCCGTCCGCAAACGGATGAATCGTCTCGAACTGCGCGTGTGCGATCGCGGCCTGCTGAACCGCGGGAAGATCCTCGCGATTCAGGAAGGCGGCGAGATCCTCGAGCAGCTTTGGCACGTACTGCAGAGGCGGCGGAACGAACTCCGCGCCACGTGGGCTGAACATCTCCCCGCCGATCGAGTTCTGCTTGTCCCGAACCACTCCGCCCAAGTGCGCGTCGCGGGTCACGGCCATTAGCGTCCGGTGCAGCTCCAGCATGTCGTCGACGGTGATGGGTGCGGGCGTCGGCACCGATCTCGACGGCACGCTCCATCGCGCGGATGTTCCCCAGCACCGAACGGGCCGTCTGCGTCTCTGGCGCGTTCGTCGTAGGCGGCTCGCGCGAGTCGCTTGTGCGATACCTCCAGGCCCTCTATCCGGGAGGACGCGACCGACTCGGCCCGTAGGAGCTGTCTCGCCAGGGCTTCGAGGCTCTTGAGCGCTGGTGGATCGCGATTTAGCTCGGCGAGTGCGCGCTCTGCTCCGGAGACCGCCGCTGCCAAGGGCCCCGGCAGCGGGAGGTCGGCGTCCGCGATCGGGTCCGGGACGTACGCCCGGTATTTGAACGGCCGCGGTCCTTCCGGGTCTGTCCGGCCGGGTTCCGGCCGATGTTCGTGTGAGATAACGCGCCATCGTTGCTTGGGATCGGCAAAGCTATATCCAAGCTTAAGACCTAACCTTGGATAAGGATAGCGGGACCCAAGCTTGGACCGGATGCCACGGCGGTGCGCCGCGGCGGCCATCGCCACCGCGGCGCCCCATGACGGCGACCCTGCGGATCAGGGCCGGCCGACATCCCCCTTCGTGTAGTCGCAGACCCCGGTCGGGAAGATCTGCTTGAGCCGCGCGACCTCGGCCGCCGATGGCGTCCACGAGCCGTACAGCCCCTTCGCGATCGCGGCGTCGACCGACTGGAGCGCGCATTTGTACACGCCACCGCGCAGCGGGCCGCCCGCCACGATGCGCGAGGTCGAGTGCAGCGGGAACTGCTGCGTGCACGTGCCGGCAGGCCGGTTGTCGAGGATGCCGTCCCAGACGTGCGTCGCCGTGCGCGATCTCCGTGCCGGCGGTCGTGAAGCAGCGGTCCGTCGCGAGCGGCGGCTTGTTGCCCGCCACGCCCCGCTGCGGGTGGGCGCGGATGTTCGCCATCCACTGGTCCATCACCTGGAACGCCTCGGGCGTCTGGTCGAACGCGCGCGCCGGGCGCGCGTCGGTGAACCAGATCACCTGGTTCGAGGAGTCGCCGTCGCGGTCGCGCATGCGCTGGCGTGAGGCAAACGACTGATGGCTGTTGTGCATGTCGAGCTCTTCCTCGAGGTAGTGCCGCCAGTCGATCAGCGGGATGTCGATCTTGCCGTCGAAGTACAGCCCGCGGTTGTACGCGTTGTGCATCGCGATCAGGTCGCCCTGACGCCGCGGCGCCGGAGTGGTGCCGCCGTCGGAACTGAGTCGCATGTTGCGGGCGCTCCACGGGTCGAATCCCGCTGTCGCCGGTGGCATCGGCGGCGGTGGCGACGGGAACGGGAAGGCCTCCTGGACCATGTCGCGCGCCTCCTTCCAGCTTCCGACGGTGGCGTTCAGCTTGAGGAACTCCGCCGGCGTGATGTTGCCGTCCTTCAGCGCCTTCAACCCGTACTGGACGCCGACGTTGTCGTATGTGTTGCGCGCTTGGCCGTCCGGCTCGACGCCATAGATGTTGAGCAGGTCGCCGGCGTGGTTCCACTGCACCTTCACCATCTCCGCCGGGTCCATGCGCTCGATCCCGCTGAACGACTGGAACCACAGCGGGTTCAGCGCCAGCGGGGTGAGCCCGCGCCAGCCCTTCACGCACTCGCTGTTGCCGGGCGCTCCCAGCCGGTAGGGGTTGGGGATGTTCGAGTCCGCGTTGAGGCCCTCGAGCCACTCGCGGTTGTTCCAGGTCTGCCATTTCGGATTGGTGCCGTCCGTGTTGTCCATGAAGTTCTCGAGCAGCTCGCAGTCGCCGACGTGGATCGTCTGGGTGACCATGTCGGGGTACGAGTACTGCGGTATGCCCGCGTCGATCAGGCCCGGGTGGTTCTGCCCATAGACGTACTGCTGGATCCCGCCTCCGGAGCCGCCCACGCCGACCGTGTAGAGCGGCACGCCGTAGCGCTCGATGAACTCCTCCTTCGTCATCAGCGCGGTCTCGCCGCCGAGCACGAGGTTGTAGTGCGTGCTCGTGCGCGTGCCCGAGGAGTGCACGATCGCGTAGCCCTTGCTCAGCCCGATGTCGTAGAGCGAGGCGCTGCCGCTGGGAGTGCCCTGGCGATGGCCGATCGCTACGCCGCCGTCGAACGTGTAGATCAGGCGTCTGTTCCAGAGCGAGGTGTCGGGCGCGGCGCCGGGCTGCTCGCCGAACGGGGCGAGCATCGCGAACGAGTAGATGAAGCGGTCGATCGTGCCGCGCTCGCGCCGCACGACGTAGTCGACGGTGCGGCCGTCGAGCAGCGTGGTCTGCGCCATGTCGCTCGGGCGCGAGCCGTCGCTCGGCAGCGGCTGGAAGCTGCCGCCGGTCGTGCGGTACTGGTAGTCGACCTGGGTGTTCGCCGAGCAGTTGACGCTGTAGCCGGCGGTCGAGCCGTCGGGGTTCTGCACCCGGAAGCCCTTGCCCTGCTGGTTGTCGACCAGCGGCTCGCCGAGCCCGGCCTGGATCGTGTTGCAGACGAAGAACTCCTGGTGCGGGCCCGAGAACATCGGCCCTTCGTTCGGGTAGTTGCGTAGCGTCAGGCGCGCGTGCGGAGGCGCCGAGGAGTTGCGGTTGGGCGTGACGGTCAGCTCGTTGTTGCCGAGCTGGAGGCCGTTGACCAGCCCGACGAGGTGATCGCCCTCGCGGTGGAACGCGCCGGTCACATCGGTGCCGTTGCGCTTCACCCCCACCTTGTCGAGCAGGCCGGGCGGCGCGTCCACGCGTATCAGCGCATCGCCCCCGCTCACCTGGTCGGCCCGGCTCGATAGGACACTGAGCTCGATCGACTTCGCGTGCGCGGCCGGAGCCGCTGCCATCGTCGCCGCGGCGATCAGCGCCGCGAGTAGTCAGCTTCGGACGCATCCCCAACCCCCTTCTCGGTGGAGCGCCGGACGTTAACACCGAGGGTGCGATCCGGCAAGGGAATCCGGGCCGGCTCAGCGGATGTGGGAGACGAACTCCTCGAGCTTCTGCTTCCCGCCCTGCGGGATCGACTCGCCGTCGCAGAGCAGGAGCGCGTCGAAGTCGTACTCGAGCAGGCGCGCGGCGGAGCGGTGTAACTCGTCCATGTCGTCGATCACCTTCTCGGGATAGGTCGAGAGCTCCCCGGCCGGCACGCCGATCACGACGTCGCCGACGATCACGGCGTTGCTGTGTGGGAGGTGGAAGGCGATCTCGCCGGGTGACTTGCCGGGAACATGGACCACTTCGACGTCGCCGGGGAGCCGCTCGCCGCCGCTGACGGTCTCGTCGGCGCCGGCCTCGAGCTTGCCGGCGTCGGCCTCGTGCACGTAGACCGTGGTGCCGTAGCGCTCGCGGAACGCGGCGGCGGCGCGGCTGTGGTTGCGGTTCGTGATGTAGACGCCGACGAAGGGCGCGAGTAGGTCGACCGCGCCCCAGCCCTCGTCGCTCGGCTCGGGCGGGTCGATCAGGATCGTGCCGTCCTCGGTGGCGACCGCGAAGCCGTTGAAGTCGTAGCCGCGGTCGGCCATGTGCACGCTCCACGTCTGGACGTCGGGGGCGATCTGCCGCATGGGTGGTGAGGCTACCCGTTGTACGTGGGCGCGGCCGGTGTGGGCCCGGCCGCGCCCACAGCTCGAGCAGGTGGAGCTAGCGCTCCGCCCCCGCCGAAACCTCTTCGCGCTCGCGCACCGTCACGGGTGGATCGTCTTCTTGCTCCGCGACGGGGAGCGGTGGCTCGTTTGCCTCGGTCTCCCGGTAGAAGAGATCCCACAGGCGCCGGCCACGCACTTCCTCCTCGATGTTCTCTTCCAGGTAATGCGACTTCCGGAAGCACATCGTTCGTCACCCCCTTGGCGGGTGGGCGTATAGAGACCGGCCGATTGTCCCACCAGGCAGGCCCGAGTGGAAGGGAGTAGCGTTTCCCGAAACGAGGGCAGGAGAGTTTGCGGGAGATGTCCGAACGCCCCGTTCTTGTCGTGGGAGCGACCGGCCGCACCGGTCGCCTGATCGTCGCGCGCCTGCTCGAGCGCGGCCTTCCGGTTCGCGCCCTGGTCCGCGACGCCGCCAAGGGAGGCGAGGTCCTACCGCCGGAGGTGCCGCAGTTCGTCGGAGACGTGCGCCACGCCGACACTCTGGCGGAGCCGCTGGCCGGCGCGGGCGCCGTGGTCATCGCGACCTGCAGCACGGCCGAGGGCGGCAACGACGCCGAGACGGTCGACTACTACGGGACGAGCAACCTCATCCCGCACGCGGCCGAGGCGGGTGTCGACCTCATCGTCTTCGTCTCGACCATCTACGCCACCCGCCCCGAGCACTACCAGGACGTGGAGCCGACGAGCCTGGGATGGAAGGCAAGGGCCGAGGAGGTGATCCGCGGCTCGCGGGTTCCCTACTGCATCGTGCGCTCCGGCTGGCTCACGGACGGAGCGGGCGGTGAGCCGCTGGCCGTGTCGCAGGGCGACGTGGCCGAGGGCCGGATCGCGCGGTCGGACCTCGCCGAGGTCTGCACCCAGCTGCTCTCGATGCCCGAGGCACGCGGAAAGACCTTCGAGGTGGTCGCGACGCCGGCACGAGAGCCCGCGAGCCTTGCATCCGCCGTCGGCGGCCTGGCACGTGACGCGGAGGCGGGCTCCACGCTCGCGCCACCGACCCAGACCTAGCAGTCGCCTGCCATGGCCGCCCGCCCGAGCCGGACCGCCGAGTTCGTCGCGCTGTTCCGCGCGCTCGAGACGGCGCGGCCGCCGGGCCGGCGGCTGTTCGAGGACGCCTACGCCGAGGCGCTGCTCGGTCCGCCGCTCCGTGCGGTGGTGGCGCTCGCACGCGTCCCCGTGACCGGCAGGCTGGTCTACGAGACCATCGACCGGCGCTGGCCGGGGAGCCGCATTTGGATCGTGGTGCGCACCCGGTTCATCGACGACCACGTGCGGGACGCGATCGACGAGGGCGCGACACAGGTCGTGCTGCTCGGGGCGGGCCTCGACACGCGTGCGCATCGGATCGAACGAGCCGGCCGCGCGCGGTTCTTCGAGGTGGACGAGCCCGCCACCCAGCGGCTCAAGCGGGAGCGGCTCGGGCGCGTGCTCGAGCAGACGCCCGCACACGTGCGCTACGTGGCGCTCGACTTCGAGCGGGACGACCTGGCGCCCGCACTGCTGGCGGCGGGCCTGCGGCCGGACTCGCCGAGCGTGGTGGTGTGGGAGGGCGTCGCCTCCTACCTCGGCGCGGACGCGGTCGATGCGACGTTTCGCTCGCTCGCCGCGCTCACGGCTCCCGGGAGCACGGTCGTGTTCACCTACCTGCACCGTGACGCGGTCACAGGCGAGGCCGACATCCCGGCAGCGCGGGCAGCCACGCGCGCCGTGCGCCGGGTCGGCGAGCCCTTCAAGTTCGGGCTGGATCCGGCCCGCGTCGGCGACTACGTGCGCGAGCGGGGCTTCGCGCTGGAGCACGAGCGCTCCGGAGCCGACCTCGCGCGTGAGTACTTCGGCCCGGCAGACGAGCGAAAGCCCGCTGCCGGCTTCTACCGGATCGCCGTGGCGCGCCGGCTGGGCTCCTAGCTGACCGCTGCACCGCCGCCGGACGGCGACGCGAGCCGTGAGTGCAGCACCTTGCCGACCGCGTTGCGCGGCAGCTCCTCGACGAACACGACGTCCCGCGGGACCTTGTAGCGCTCCAGCTTGGTCCGCACGTGGTCCTTGAGCTCGTCTTCCGAGATGTCGGCGCCCGCGCGAACGACGACGAACGCCCGCAGCCGCTGGCCGAACTGCGCGTCCTCGACCCCGACCACCGCGACGTCGGCGACCGCGGGATGAGCGCCCAGCACGTCCTCGACCTCCTGCGGGAAGACGTTCTCGGCGCCCGAGACGATCATGTCGTCCTCGCGGCCGTCGATGAACAGCCGGCCGTCGGCGTCGAGATGGCCGAGGTCGCCGGTGTTCATCAGCCCGTCGACTGTCTCCTTGGCCCCGCCACCTCCCGAATAGCCCTCGAAGAGGAGGGCGCCGCCGACGAAGACGTGGCCCGTCCGCCCCACCGGAACCGCGGCGCGCCGCTCATCGAGGATCTTCACCGTCGTGCCGTACGGCGGGTGCCCGACGGTGCCGGGCGCGGCCCGCAGGTCGGCCGGGGTGGCCAGCGCACCGAAGCCGGTCTCGGTGGTGCCGTAGATGTCGTAGAGCACGTCTCCGAAGAGGTCCATGAACGCGGTCGACAGGTCGCGGCCGAGCGGTGCGGCCGCGGAGACGACCGTGCGCAGCGACCCGGTGTCATGGCGGCGGCGCGCGCTCTCGGGGAGCTGGACGATCCGCTGCAGCATCACGGGGACCGCGACCACCATCGTGATCTCGTGCTCCTCGATCGCCGCCAGCGCCGCCTCCGCGTCGAACTTGCGGCGCACCACGATGGTCGAGCCGAGGAACAGCCCGAGCGCGAGGAAGGCGAACCCGAAGCCGTGGAAGAGCGGCGGCCCGATCAGCATCGGCTCGCGCGTGCGGACCGGAAGCTGCGAGAGCAGGCTGATCGACGGCCCCAGCACCGCGAGCCCGGAGGGGCTGCGAGGGGCGCTCTTGGGCGTCCCGGTCGTGCCCGATGTGAGGAGGACGAGCCTGCCCTGCCGGCGAGAGGCCGGCGCGCGCCGGGCAGGACGCAAGGCCAGCGCGTCGAGCGTCGGGCCGGCCGAGCCGCCTTCGTGCCAGGCGATGACGCGGTTGCCGGCGAAGCCCGCCTCGTCGAACCCGGGCGCGAACTCCTCGTCGTGCACGACGGCGGCGGGCCGCCCACGGTCGAGCACGCGCGCGAGCTGGGATCCCCGGAGCTCGGTGTTGAGCGGCAGCAGGTCGGCGCCGCACCGCGAGGCGGCGAGCGCAGCTTCCACGAAGCCGCGATGGTTGCGGCACATGACCGCCAGCGCGCGATCGGGTCCCACGCCGAAGTCGTCGCGGAGGGCCGCGGCGATCGCCGCAGAACGGCGGTCCAGCTCACCGTACGTGAGCGCGCCGCGCTCGTCGATGATCGCCGGGTGATCCGGGTCGCGGGCGGCGGCGACGGCGGCCAGCGTGGCCAGCCCCGTGCCGAGCTGCAGAGGGGCAGCGGCCATCCGCACGAGGCGATCCGGTCGCACCGGCGTGATGAAGCCCGCGCGTGACAGCGCGCTCAGCGCCTGCACCCCGAGCCGCATGTGGGAGGCGGCGATCACTCCCCAGGGCCTCCCCGTCTGGAGACGGTTGCGGGCGGCTGCTCCGTCTGCTCCGCCTGCGTGCTCGACACCGCTGCCTTTGTGTCGCTCGTGCGGCGCGCCAGGAAGCCGGTCGCCAGCTCCCACGGCCGGCGCGTGATGGCAAACCCGGCCTCCGCCGCCCCGGCCCACCACGGGCTGATCACTTTCGGCCGGTCGACGATCGCCTTGCAGACCAGGCCCGCCGCCTCCTCGGGAGTCAGCCCGGGCACGTACCGGAACACCGGGGTCGGCGCGCTCATGCGCGTGTGAACCAGCACCATGTAGACCGATGTGGTGGTGACACCGTCGGCCGCGGCCTCGACCGCGACGGTGCGCAGGAAGACGTCGAACGCGGACTTGGACGCCTGGTAGGCCGCCCAGTAGGGAGCCGGAGGGACGCGCACCCCGACGGTCGAGACGTTGACGATGTGACCCTGTCCGCGCGCGCGCATCGACGGCAGCAACGCCAGCAGGAGCTTGACCGGGCCGAGGTAGTTGACGTCGATCGTGCGCTGGAAGTCGTGGAAGCGCTCGTAGGACAGCTCGATCGAGCGCCGGATCGACTTGCCGGCGTTGTTGACGATCACGTCGACGTGTCCGTGGTGCTCGCGCACCTGGGCAGCCAGCGCATCCACGCTGTCGGGATCGGACAGGTCGGTGGGATACGCGTGCACGTGACCACCTTGCCGGTGGATCTCCTCACGCATGCTCTCCAGCTTCTCCGGCGACCGGGCCACGAGCAGCACGGTCGCCCCCGCCGCGGCCAGCCGGCGCGCAGTCGCCTCGCCGATCCCGAAGGACGCGCCGGTCACGAGCACGACCTTGCCGGACACGGCCTCGCGCAGCTTGCGATCGCTCACGCTGCCGCGCGGGTTCACGAACCACCCGAGCGCGCGCGATGCGGCGAGCAGTGGGGGAAAGCCCTGGTCTGGGGCCTGTCCTTCGGGGGTGTTCATCGAACCGTTGGTCCTGACTTCGGGACAGTCAGGCTATGGAAGCCCGTCGGCGCCGGCATCCGCAGGCACCCGCGACCGGACGCGGGACAACTACGCACTCCGCCCTACATAGAATCCGACTCTCAGCAAACCGACCAGAGGAGGCTCCCGTGCCCGAGGCTGACCCCACCTTCTATCGGTCGCCCGCCGCGGCCATCGCCGCGCCGGCCGAGGAGCTCGCCTACGTCGCTGCCTTCGACCCGGCCGGCAAGCAGCGCGACGCGATGACCGTGGTCGACTGCGATGCCGGCTCTTCCACCTACGGCGAGGTGGTGGGCTGGGCGGAGCTGCCGACCGCAGGGAACGAGCTGCACCACTTCGGGTGGAACGCCTGCTCGAGCGCGCTGTGCCACGAGGGCCATTCGCACAACGGCGGCCTCGAGCGCCGCTACCTGGTCGTGCCGGGCATCCGCTCGTCGCGCACGTACATCCTCGACACCAAGCCCGATCCGCGACAGCCGCAGGTGGTGCGCACGATCGAGCCCGAGGAGCTGGCCGCCAAGGCCGGCTACTCCCGTCCCCACACCGTGCACTGCGGTCCCGGGGGCATCTTCATGTCCGCCCTCGGGGGCGCCAACGGCGCGGACGGCCCGGGCGGTGTGGCGCTGATCGACCACGACACCTTCGAGGTCACGCGCGCGTGGGAGACCGACCGCGGCGACCAGCAGCTTCGCCTACGACGTGTGGTGGCATCTCAACGACGACGTCGCGATCACGTCGGAGTGGGCAACCCCGTCGATGATCGAGCCCGGCCTCAACCCCGAGGACCTGCTGGGGCGGAAGTTCGGCCACCACCTCGACTTCTGGAGCCTCTCCGAGGGCAAGCTGCTCCAGCGCGTCGACCTGGGCGACGAGCATCAGATGGTGCTCGAGCTGCGGCCGGCTCACGACCCCCGCAAGACCTGGGGGTTCGTCGGCGTCGTGATCAGCGTCGAGGATCTGTCCGCCTCGGTGTGGCTGTGGCACCGGGATGGCGAGCAGTGGGACGGCGAAGAAGGTGATCACGATTCCCGCCGAGCCCGCGGACGAGTCGGAGCTACCGCCCGCGCTGCAAGCCGTTCGGCGCGGTGCCGCCGCTGGTCAGCGACATCGACCTGTCCGTCGACGACCGCTGGCTGTACGTGTCGTGCTGGGGAACCGGCGAGCTCAAGCAGTACGACGTGAGCGATCCGCACAACCCGAAGGAGGCGGGCTCGGTGCGCATGGGCGGGATCGTCGGCCGCACCCCGCACCCGGCGGCGCCGGACCTGCCGCTGGCCGGCGGGCCGCAGATGGTCGAGGTGAGCCGCGACGGGCGGCGCGTGTACTTCACGAACTCGCTGTATGCGTCGTGGGACGACGTCTTCTACCCGGACGGCGTGGGCGCCTGGATGGCCCGCATCGACGCGGATGTGGACACCGGCGGCATGACGGTCGACGAGCGGTTCTTCCCGCACGGCGACGACTTCCGCGGGCTGCGGGTGCACCAGACCCGGCTCCAGGGCGGGGACGCGTCGAGCGACTCGTACTGCTTCGTCGA
>CAWGVJ010000014.1:0-80424 GCA_963826005.1 uncultured Solirubrobacterales bacterium
GTTCGTTCCATAATGGTTACCTCCTTTTATTTCAGATGTATTAAACCATATTTTAATCGTTTCCGTCGCTAATACCAGCTTTCTCATCCGTATAAAGTATGAATTTAAAAGTCAAAACCGGCGGTACACCGGCTACCATTTGCCTGATGCGAAAGTTCACAGAGGATTCACAATCTGCTATTATAATACTTGTGGCGAAACCTGAAACGGTCTGCGGCTGCGGTTCTCAATGCATATTCAGTTAAATGATGAAGTTCGCTGAGCATGGTCCGGTGACGCCAAATTTAGGGACGAAAGCCTCCACCAGGCTGGCAGAGGCTGCTCTAATTTCCCAAAGCGCGAATGAAATCAATGGCCGGTTGCTTCGCGGCAACGCACACAATGAGTTCTACCGATGAGTTTTGAGAGTATCTTGTTTGAGAGGGCAGAAGACAGACCGTGAAGAAACCGGAACTGCCCGGTTTCTTCGCCGACCTGAATCTTGATCAGATGGTTGACGCCGTAGTCGAGGGTAAGCAGGAATACAATCTTCGGCCGTTGTTCTGGTCTCCTCTTACCCGCTCTCGGCGCCATCGAGTATCGTCACGAAATTATGCAGGAGCTTGAGCGGCAAGAGATCGCCCGTGTCATCGGGACCTTCGCGCAACGGATGCATACTGTGCGTGATTACCTTACGCGGGGTAACAGGGTCTCCTTCCTGCTCCAGAAACAACGGTGGTTCCTTGACTCGGTTGATGTCTACCGCGATGCAGTTGGTTCTCTCCTTCGTGATTTATCGGCGGCCGAGCTGAAATCACGGGGGCTTCTGGCATTCCGCGAGTACCTGAAGGACTATTCGAATTCGGATCTCATCGCCTCCTGTTGGGCAGAGACACAGCGATTGAAGGCCGACCTCGCTGCGGTGGACTACAGTATACGTATCAAGGGGAAAACCCTCACCGTCCAGCTTCGAGTCTGAAGTGACTACAGCGCCGCGGTGGACAAGACGTTCGAGAGGTTTAAACAGGGAGAACTAATGATCACCTGACCAAGTTTTCCGAGCCGGTAGAGATGAACGATCTTGAAGCGCTAATTCTGGGTATGGTGTCTCAATTGTATCCGGGTGTTTTTAGAGACCTGTATGCCTATTGTGAAAAGCACGCGGGTTTTCTCAATGGAAAATCGCCGACTTCGACCGTGAAGTCCAGTTTTATGTTGCTTACCTGGAATTCATTAGTTCCCTCAGGACGTCGGGATTAAAATTCTGCTATCCCCAGGTCTCGGACACCAGCAAAGAAATCTTCGGGATGGAAGGGTTCGACCTGGCCCTGGCCGACAAGCTTCTTCCCGAAGGCAGGCCTATGGTGTGGAATGACTTCTCCATGAAGGACAAGGAGCGCATACTGGTGGTCTCGGGCCCGCATCAGGGAGGCAAGACGACCTTCGCCCGCACCTTCGGGCAGTCCACTATCTTGCCAGCCTGGGCTGTCCGGTGCCGGGTAGTGAAGCACGACTCTTCTTGTTTGATAATCTCTTTACCCATTTCGAAAAGGAAGAAAACGTCGAGGACCTGACCTACCCGGCGCTGACCCTGGCGCAGCCACGCGTCTGGTGGCCTTACCGTATGGGTAAGCAGGAGCTCTATCGCATGGAGCTGTCGGTCGAGGTCGACGGCGTCGTCTCGGATCGCGAGAGCGTGCGCTTCGGAATGCAAAGCACGACCTCGGAGCTCACGGCGCAAGGCCACCTGTGGTCGGAACTCAACGGCAAGCCGCTGCTCGTGCGTGGCGGCGGGTGGGCCCCGGATTGTTGTTGCGGCCGAAGTCGCGCGCGCGGCTCGAGGCCGACTTCGCTACGTACGCGAGATGGGGCTCAACACCATCCGGCTCGAGGGCAAGCCCGAGAGCGACCTGCTGTTCGACTTGGCCGACGAGTTCGGCATCGTCATCGTCACCGGCTTTGGCTGCTGCAATAGTGGGGACGCTGGGACGACTGGGACGAAGAGGACGAGCGAGTCGCGCGCGCGTCCCTGCGCGACCAGCTGCGCCGCCTGCGCAACCACCCGAGCGTGTTGGTTTGGCTGAATGCGAGCGACGAGCCCCCGCGCGAGCCAGTCGAGCGCGCCTATCTTGGAATCGCCCGCGCGCTCGACTGGCCGAAGCCAATCCTTTCGAGCGCCACCGAGCTGAAGAGCGCAGTCTCGGGCCTGACCGGCGTCAAGATGCTCGGGCCGTACGACTACGTGCCTCCCCACTATTGGCTCGCCAATCACGAGCGCGGTGGTGCGTTTGGTTTTGCGACCGAGGTGGGGTTGGGCGCCGCGCTGCCGCCAATCGAGAGTCTGCGCGAGATGTTCTCGCAGGAGCAGCTTTGGCCAATCGGTCCGGCCTGGCACTTTCACGCGAGCATCCCGCCGTTTGCCGGGCTCTCTCACTACCTGCCGGCACTGACGGCGCGCTTCGGCGAGCCCAGCAGCCTCGAAGTCACCGCCCGCAGTGCGCAAGCGTTCGCGTACGAGTCCAAGCGCGCGATGTTCGAGGCCTACGGCCGCAACAAGTACGTGTCGACCGGAGTCATCCAGTGGATGCTCAACAACGCCTGGCCCGCGCTCACGTGGCAGCTCTACGACTACTTCCTGCGACCCGGGGGCGGCTACTACGGCACCAAGAAGGCCTGTGCGAGCCGCTGCATGTCCCAGTTTTCCTATGACGACCGCTCGGTGTCGTGGTCAACGACTTACCGCGCGGGGTTCTCCCCGCGATGCGCGTCACAGCGGAGCTTGTTCGTTACCTTCGGCCTGAACACTCTGTTTCGCGAAGAAAGCCCGGCTCGACGTGCAACCAGACGGCGCGCACCGCGTGCTCACGGTTCCCCTTTGCCAGACAAGCTCCAAGGGGGTGCACTTTTTGCGGCTGAGGGCTGGCAGGACGCCGCCGGCTCGCTGCGCAGCTCGAACTTCTATTGGCTCTCGACCGAGCACGACATCATCGAGTGGGCGAGCGCCCAGACGCACCACACGCCCACCGCGCGCCATGCCGATTTTTCCGTGCTGCAGCGGCTGCCGGCGACCACGCTGCGCAATCTCCGCGCGATTCGACGAGGCAGGTACCGACGCCGAGGTCGCAATCGAAAACACCGGCGCCGCGCTCGCTTTCCAAGTGCATCTCGAGCTGCTCGATGGCGCGAACAAAAAGGAGATTCTGCCGGTCTACTGGGACGACGATTTCGAGCTGATGCCGGGCGAGCGCCGCAGTGTGCACGTGAACCATGCCGCAAGTCAGCTCCCGCGCGTCGTCGTCGCCGACGCGTGGAACGCGCTGCCTGTTCGCGCAGCGTCCGCTGCGCGCGCCGCACGCGGCCCTGGCCGGCCCCTCGGAGCCGGCACCGCGGCACAGGAGCGCGCCGTGAGGGCGGCCTTCGCGCGGGCGAGCGGCGCTGTCCACAAGCGCTCGCGCTGGCTGCCGACAGCCGCCGCATGCGCGCTGCTCGTGCTCGCTCGGCTCGCGCCCGTCGCGGCCCAGGCCGAACCCGGCGACGACCAGTACCGCTTCCTCCCTGGGACGCACGAGATGCACACCGTTTCCATCGAGACCGGCGGCCGCGGCTTGCGCCTGCGTTGGCCCGACCTCGACGCGAGCACGTGCGACGCGGCGCTGCTCGGAGTGCGTGTGCGCGCGAGCGGCGCGGAGCCCTACGTCGAAGTGACGGTCGCGGACGCGCGCGGCCGGCAGCACCTCGATGCCGCGGCGAACGGACAGCGCTGGCTGAATCTCACCAGCCTGCGCGGCGCGCTGCGTCCCGGGGCCGTGCTGGAGCTGCAGCTTCGCCGACGCCGTCCTCGAGCCCCCAGCAGGCGACCCTGCGCGTCTATCCGCGCCGAATCGAGCGCGCGCGCACCATCATGGTGATCGCCCCGCACCCGGACGACGCCGAGATCGCGGCATTCGGGCTGTATGCGACCTACGCCGCGAGGAGCAGCGTCGTCACGATCACCTCCGGCAGCGCGGGCGACATGAACTATCAGCAGGCGTTCGGCGACGACCTCGTCGGACACTATCGCTTCAAAGGAACCTTACGCGCGATCGACAGCGTGACCGTGCCCTGGCAGGGCGGTGTGCCGCCCGAGCGCTGTCTCAATCTCGGCTACTTCGACAGCCGGCTAGCCGAGATGCACGCGTCGCCCAGCCGGGTATTCAGCGAGCGTCATGGCGCCAACGAGGACGTGTCGGTCTATCGTCGAGCGAACGTGAGCCACTGGCTTCCCAAGAGCGCTCGTTCGGCCACCTGGCGTCACTTGGTCGAAGACCTCCTGACGGTCTTTCAGAAAGTACAGCCGACGGTCGTGGTCGCGCCGCATCCTTCGCTCGATACCCACCTCGACCACCAGTTCGCGACCGTGGCCGTGGTGGAGGCGGCGCGCCGTTGGAACCGCCCCCTTACCTTTCTGCTTTACACGAACCATGCGTCGGGCGACCTGTACCCGTTCGGTCCTGCCGGGACCGTCATGGCGCTGCCTCCGTGGAACGGACCCGCGCTGCCAGTGCAGCGGATCTACTCGCTGCCGATCAGCCACGACCTCCAGCGCCGCAAGCTGTTCGCCCTCGAGAGCATGCATGATCTGAATCTGTCCCGCGGAGCAGGAGACGTGCGGCGTGCTCAGCAAGGATCCGCCGGATTACCCGCGCGCCACGGGTGCGGACTACTTTCGCCGCGGGCCGCGCTCCGAAGAGACCTTCTTCTCGTTCGATCTGCAGAGCACGCAGGCGCTGGTCGAGGGCTACCTCGCCACACGCAACCTGGCGCACGCCGAGCGCTAGACCCATTCGGGGAGCAGCGCCGCTGCGCCGTGACAACCCGTACGAACGGTGAGGTCAGGCTCGGCGCCCGCGGCGATCGCGTCTGCGAGGCGGGGGAACTGGGCTCGAAGCCGAGGTCTTCGCGGATGCGGCGACCGTCGAGGAGCGCGTCGAAGGCGCGCGCGCGCTCGGCGTTCGAGCCGTCAGGCGGCGGCGCGCCCACGGACGCGAACAGCGTCGCGAGGTCGGGGGCTTCGTCGTCGACCACGTTGTAGATGCGATGCGCAGGCGACGGGGTATCGAGCAAGCGAGCGACGGCTTGCGCGACGTCGGCGTGGTGGCCGATCGGCATCCGCCCTCCAGCCGGCTACTTGCGCGCCTCGAGCACCAGGTTGAAGGGCGTCTCGGTGGCCCGCCGAAATTGCTTGAAGCCGGCGTCCATGAACACGGCGCGGAGGCGTGCTTCTCCCGCCTGCGCCCCGAGCGCGAGCCCGCCTTCCTGCGAGAGTGCGTTGGGCGTGCAGACGAAGGTGGAGGCTGCGTAGAACATGCGCCCAACCGGGGTCAGGTTCTGGTCCAGCGCGTCGTTCGCGAAAGGCTCCACGAGCAGCACGGTGCCGTCTGGCTTGAGGGCTTCGAACGCGTGCCGCGCGGCACCCGCGGGATCGCCCATGTCGTGGAGACAGTCGAAGAAACGATTCGATCGAAGTCCTTGTCGTCGTAGCTCTTGGCGCTGGCGCGCTCGAATCGGATGCGCTCGCCCACGCCGGCCTCGCGGCGCGCGCGGTGGCGGTCTCGATGGACGGCTGGTGATAGTCGAAGCCGAAGAACTGCGTCTGGGGATATGCTTGCGCCATCACCACGGTCGATGCGCCGTGGCCGCAGCCCACGTCCGCAACTTTGGCCCCACGTTCCAACTTGGGCACGACGTCGTGCAACGCGGGCAACCAGGAAGAAGTAAGGTTCGCGCGGTAGCCGGGGCGAAAGAACTTCTCAGTACCGGAGAACAAGCACGCGTGGTGGTCACCCCACGCGAGCGCGCCGTTGCCGCGAAACGCGTCCACGATCTTGTCCTTGTCGAGGAACATACTCGCGAGCACGAGGCGCCCCCGGCTACGTACACGGGAGAGTCTTCGTTCGCCAGCGCCAGGGCTTGCTCAGGCGGAAGACGAAATCGCCCGTCAGCGTGTTCCACGTAGCCCGATGCAGCTTGCGCGCTCAGCCACTCGTGGACGAGCCGGGCATTGCACCGCGTCTTGGTCGCGAGTTCCTCGGACGTCATGGCCTGACCGTCAGCCATCGCGCGGTACAGCCCCAGTGCTCGCCCAGGACGACACTGGCCAGCATCGCAGCTCCACCCATGTCGTTCACGAGCTTACCCATGAAGGTTTGAAGCTTCGTCTCGTCCATCGGAACCTCCTGCTGGCGGGTTCGTGGCGCCCGCACGGGTCGTTACGGCTCAACTCGGCAGATTGCGAAGTTCACCGGAGGCTCGCGCAAACCAACGCCCAGCAAGCTCGCCAGGGCGGTGAAGGGGCGCGACGACTGCTCGAGTCGTACTACGTCTGGCCGAGGACATTCGTTGCGACCGACGGTCGCCGTGCAGCGTCGGCAAAGCCAAGCCGTTCACTGCTCAGGCGACCAGATCTGTAGTTCGCTCATGTTGAGTTCGGCCAGGTCTCGCGCGCGTAGGTCCGCTTCGTCGGCGCTGAAGAACTCGTCGAGCTGCGGGGGCGCGACCGCGCTGCCGGCCGGCGTTGCGCGTTGCGCTTGCCCGCGGTGGTGAATCTGGTGTTGGAACAAGTGCGCGAGCAGACGGGTAATCAACTCGTTGCGCGGGCCCGCTTTGCCAAAAAGTGGACGGTCCGCTGCAGCCCCACCTCACGCCGGCAGCATCGCGGTGCTCGGGCGGCTACGTCAGGGGCTGTCGACCGACGCTTCTATGCTGCTGACGTCGTCGCCTCGGCTGCACACGCGCAGCGTGAGACCGTGCTTGGGTGCAAGCGTCACGGACATGTCGCGCTCGATCCTGCGCGCCCGGTACCGCCGCGAGCGTGAAGCGCTGGGCCGTGCGCGTAGAATGAGCAGCGCCTCCATGAGCGCAAACTGCTTGCCGATGCAGGTGCGCGTGCCTGCGCCGAACGGAATGTACGCGCACTGCGGGATCGCTTTGCGGCTCGTCGCACTGAAGCGCTCGGGGTCGAAGCGCTCGGGGTCGGGAAACCAGCGCGCGTCGTGGTGAGTCAGGTAGGTCCACATCACCACGTCGGACGCCACGCGGGATGGTGTAGCCACCCACCACCGCATCTGCGTTGGCGACGCGGGCGAGCACGTACGCCGGGGGATAGAGGCGCATGGACTCGCTCAGCACCTGCTCGGCGTAGGGCAGGTGCTCGAGATCGGACCAGCGGGGCGCGCGCCCGCCGAGCACACGCGCGAGCTCGGCATGCAGCTTCTGCTCGACCTCCGGATGGGTCGAGAGCAGGTGCCAGGTCCAGGACAGGGCGTGCGAGGTGGTCTCGTGACCGGCGATGAACAACGTGACGAGCTCGTCGCGCAACTGCCTGCGCTGCTCATCGCGATGACCGCCCTCTGCACCGAAGGCCGCCGCCAGCGTGCTGAGCAGGTCGCGTCCCCCGCTGTCGCGTGGGGCGTCGATCAGCTCGTAGATGATCGCGTCCATGTCGGCGAGCGCCTTGAGCGTGCGCGCCTCGGCTCGGCAGCGGGAGCCAGGCCGGGAAGCAAGGCCTGAAAACCTCCAAAGCTCTGACGCAGCACGCGCATGGCGGTGGCGACGCGATCGGTTTCGTCGGTGACGCGGTGGTTGAAGAGCGCCTTGCTGACGATGCGCAGGGTCAGCTCCATCATCTCGCGGCTGGCGTCGAGCGATGCGCCGTCTTGCCAGCCGTCGAGCATCTGCTCCGTATGTTCGAGGATGAGCTCGGCATACTCCTCCAGGCGCTCGCGACGAAACGCGGGCTGGATCAAGCGGCGCTGGCGGCGCCACAGCTCGCCGTTGCTGTTTGATCGGCATCGTGCTGATCGGGAACGAGGTGGGCTTTCACCGGCTCCTGACCAGACCGCGGGGCACCAAGGGAGAGGACCGCTGATGCCGGCCCCGGCTCCCTACCTGTCCGTCGTCACCCCCGTCCACAACGGAGCCGCCTTCATCCAGCAGACCATCGCTGCGATGCTGCGCGCCTTCGAGCGGCTGCAGCGGCCGTTCGAGTTGATAGTGGTCTGCGACGGCAGCACCGACGGCACCGCCGAGCAGGCACTGGCGGTCGGCGACCCGCGCGTCCGGATCCTCCAGTACGAGGAGAACCGGGGCAAGGGCGTCGCGGTCACGTGCGGGCTCGCGCACGCTCGGGGGCGGCTCGTGGGCTGGCTCGACGCGGACCTGGACATCGCACCCGATCTCATCGTGGCTGCTGCGCGGCGGTTCGAGCAGGCGCCGGACGTGGACGCGATCGTCGGCAGCAAGCGCCATCCGCAGAGCGTGGTCTCGTATCCGCTCACCCGCCGCATCTACTCGTGGGGCTTCCAGCTGCTCGTGCGGCTGCTCTTCCGGGTGAACGTGCGTGACACGCAGGTGGGGGCCAAGCTGTTCCGGCGCGAGATGCTCGACACGGTCGTCCCGTTGCTCCTGATCAAGCGATACGCCTACGACCTGGAGCTGCTGGCAGTCGGCGCGGAGTTCGGATTCGAGCGCGTCGAGGAGATCCCGATCCGGCTCGACTACCAGGTTCTCGGGCAGCGGCATCACCAATGCGGCAGTGCGAAGGATGCTCGTCGACACGCTCGCGATCGCTTACAGGATCCACATCCGGCACTGGTACGTGCGCCGTTACGCCGCGGTTCAGCGCGAGCGCATGGCCGCCGACGCCCGCAACCAGGTGATCGAGGCGGATCGCATCGTCGCTCCGCCTGACACGCACGACGTGTCCGAGCACCAGGGGCTGGACTTCGAGCAACACGGCGCTGCCGGTCCAGGTAGCCGAGCAGGCGTAGCCCTGTCGAAGCGGGGAAGCGGTATGAGTTAGCTATGCCCGTGGACACGGACGTCGTCGAAGGCCAGAGTGCAGCTCGTCTGCCGCCCCGAGCTGCTGCGGCTCGGGCTCGAGCGACTCCTCGCGCAGGACTCGGGGCTGACCGTGACGTCGCATTCCGCGCTCCCGGCCGCAGCCCACGCGGCAGCGGTGGCCGTGCTGTGCGAGCGCGGCGCGGGCGACCTCGCCGGCGCGGTCGCGGCCGCGCTCGACCACGTCGGCCGGGAGGTCGTGGTCGTGCTGTCCGTGCCCGACGTGCACACCCTGCTCGACTGCGTGGCCGCGGGCGCGTGCGGCTTCGTGCTGGAGGGCGACGCGCGCGCCGAGCTGCTCGCCGCGGTCCGCGGCGCGCCGCGCGGGAGTCACTACGTCGCCCCGTCGCTGCTCGGCCTGCTGCTGGCCTTTCACCGCGCGGAACGCACCGGCCGCGCCGGCGACGATCGCGCCCTGCTGCGCCTGCTCGCGGGCGGCCGGCCCACGGCGGAGATCGCCGCCGCCCTCGGCGTCGCCCCGAAGACCGTGCGCAACCGCTCCTCCCGCCTGTACCGGCGCCTCGGCGTGCGCTCGCGCGCGCAGGCGGTGGAGGCCGCCGAGCGCCGCGGCCTGCTCGACTGACGGTCCCGGATACAGGTACAACAGGCTTACCTATCTAGGGGCTCCGCCCCACCTAAAGTCCTGTGCGACCCGCATTCGCGGGCCGCCCCACCAAACCACGATCGGGCGGAGGTGCCGGATGGAGATACAGGAGGTCGTTTCCCAGGCGACGGACGCGATATCGGTGAGGCGCGTGTACGGCGACCCGTACGAGCGCGACGGCGTCGTCGTGATTCCGGCCGCAAGCGTGCGCGGCATCGGGGGCGGTGGCGGTGGCGAGGGGAGCCAGTCGGAGCGCGGCACGGGTTCCGGCGGGGGGCTCGGGTTCGGGTTCATGGCACACCCGGTCGGGGCCTTCGTGATCCGGGCGGGAGAGGTCGAATGGAAGCCTGCGGTCGACACCACGAGCATCGCTCTGCGCGCTCAGGGCGGGCTGATCGTGCTGCTGCTGATCCTGCTGCTCAGGCGGCGCTGAGAGCTACAACTCGCGCTCTGCGCGCCGCCACCTGAGCGAACTAGGCCGCGCGCGCCGGTTCGGCAGGACGGCCCGCCTGCGCCACCGCGTGCCGCGCCAGCAGCCACACCAGATCGGCCTCGGTCTCGTTCAGCGATACGAAGCAGGCCTCGATCTGGTCTGCGGACATACCCAGGCGCACCATCGAAGGGAGCCGCTGCCGGACCCCCGCAATCACGAACTCCGCACCTCCTGGTCACCGCGCTCGCCCATGGTTCCCTTCCTTTCTCCAGGATTCTCTACTTTGTCAGTAAGATAGACGAGATGATGCTAACATGGCGCGGCGCCTCACGGAGCGGGGCGCTCATATCGAGGTCCAGGGACGAGGCAGGCCCCCTGCAGCGCCTCCCTCCCCGCATGGTCAGGCCTCGCAGATCACACGGCGGCCGCCCCCCTCCGGGCGGCCGCCGGGATTCGCGGAACGAGGCAAGGAAGGTTCTCCCGCGATCAGGTGGAAAAATGCGTGGCATGCGTGTATCCGCAAAGGTCGACTACGCCGTCCGAGCCGCCGCCGAGCTGGCGTCCGGCGGCGAGGGCCCGATCAAGGGCGAGACGCTCTCCAAGGCCCAGGGCATCCCCCTGAAGTTCCTGGAGAACATCCTGGGCGAGCTCAAGCACGCCGGCATCGTGCGCAGCCAGCGCGGGACGGAGGGCGGCTACTGGCTGGCGCGCCCGGCCGACGAGATCAAGATCGCCGATGTGATCCGCGCCGTCGAGGGACCGCTCGCGAGCGTCCGGGGCGAGCCGCCGGAGACGGTCAAGTACATGGGCGCCGCCGAGCCGCTCGGGAAAGCTGTGGGTCGCGGTGCGCGCGAACCTACGCGCGGTGCTGGAGGAGACCACGATCGCCGACATCGCCAGCGGCGAGCTCCCCAGCGTGATCGAGGAGATCACGAACGACCCGCAGGCGTGGGTCACTCACTGAGTCATTGAGCCAGGACTTCGTCGCCCTCGTCGAGGGTCTTCCGGTCCTCCTCTGAGAACACTCGCGCCTCGCCCTGGCGCACGTACACGATCTGGCCGTCCGCGAGCTCGAGCTGGTCGGCCTCCGCCTTCGTGAGCTGGGCCCACCCGGTCTCGCCGTCCGGCAGGGTGAACTCGACGCGCACCTCGAAGCCGAGGTGCACGATCCTGTCCACCTGCGCCTCGGTGCTGGTGCCGTTCGGCTCGAGCATCACCTCGATGTCGTGCGGGCGGACGAACTCGTCGCCCATCTGGTTGACCGGGCCGATGAAGCTCATCACGAACGCGTTCGCGGGATGCTCGTACAGCTCCCGCGGCCGGCCGCACTGCTCGACCTGGCCCTCGTTCATGACGACGATCTGCTCGGAGACGTCCATCGCCTCCTCCTGGTCGTGCGTCACGAACACCGTGGTGACGTGCACCTCGTCGTGGAGCCGGCGCAGCCACACGCGCAGGTCCTTGCGCACGCGCGCGTCCAGCGCTCCGAACGGCTCGTCCAGGAGCATCACGTTGGGCTCGACCGCGAGTGCCCGCGCCAGCGCCATGCGCTGTCGCTGACCTCCCGAAAGCTGGTCCGGGTAGCGGTCGGCGAACCCGTTCAGGTGGACGAGGTCGAGCAGCTCGTGCACCCGGTCCCTGATCTGTTTCTTCTCGCGCTTGCGGATCTTGAGGCCGAACGCGATGTTGTTGAAGACCGTCATGTGCTTGAACGCGGCGTAGTGCTGGAACACGAAGCCGACACCGCGATCCTGCGGACGCAGGAGCGTGGCCTCCTGGCCGGCGATCAACACCCTGCCGTTGTCCGGCCGCTCGAGGCCGGCGATCACCCGCAGCAGAGTGGACTTGCCGCTGCCGCTGGGGCCGAGCAGGGCGGTGAGGGAGCCCTCCGGCACCGTGATCGAGACGTCATCGCAGTGCCTGGAAGTCCTCGAAGCACTTCGAGACGTTCTCTACTTCGATCCCCGTTGCCACCTATGTCCTCCCGCTCCGGCGCGTGTTGAGCAGGTTCATCGACAGCAAGACGATCATTGCCATCAGCGCAAGCACGACCGATGCCGCATATGCACCTGTCAGATCGAATTGGTGGAACCGTTGCTCGACGAACAGGGTAGCGGTCTCGGTCTCCCCTGACAATTTCCCGGAGACCACGCTCACAGCGCCGAACTCGCCGAGCGCCCGCGCCGTCGCGAGCACGATGCCGTAGGTCAGGCCCCAGCGGATCGACGGGCAGCGTGACGCGCCAGAACGTCTGCCACCAGTTGGATCCCAGCGTGGAGGCGGCCTGCTCCTGTTCGGTGCCGATCTCCCGCAGCACGGGCACCACCTCCCGCACCACGAACGGCAGCGAGACGAAGATCGTCGCGAGGATCATGCCCGGGATCGAGAAGATCACCTGGATGCCGTGCTCGGTGAGCCAGCCACCGAACCACCCTGTGTTGCCGTACACCAGCACGAGGGCGAGCCCGATCACCACCGGCGAGACCGCGAACGGCAGATCGATCGCCGCGTTCATCAGGGCCTTGCCCGGGAACCGCTGGCGCACCAGCACGATCGCGGTGATGACGCCGAAGACCGTGTTGATCGGGACCGCGACACCGACCATCACCATCGTGAGCCAGAAGGCGTGCTGCGCCTCGGGCGTGGTGATCGCCTCCCACGCCGGCCCGAAGCCGTGCTCGAACGTGCGGAAGAAGACGAGCCCGACGGGCGCCGCCAGCAGCAGGAACAGATAGCCGAGCGCGATGAAGCGCAGCGCGAGCCTACTGCGCATGCCTGGACCCCCAGCGCGAGAGGAAAGTGATGCCGAGCAGCACGACGAACGAGATCACGAGCAGCACCACCGACACCGCCGCGGCGCCGGTCACGCGATCGCTCTCGATCTGGCCGAAGATGAACACCGAGGAGACCTCGGTCTTGAACGGCAGGTTGCCGGTGATCAGCACGAGCGAGCCGAACTCGCCCACCGCGCGCGCGAACGCGAGCGCGACGCCCGCCAGGATCGCCGGGATCAGGTTCGGCAGGATGATGCGGCGGAAGATCGTGAAGTTGCTCGCGCCGAGCGACGCGGCCGCCTCCTCCATCTGCGCGGTCGAGCTCGATCAGCACCGGCTGCACGGTCCGGACCACGAACGGCAGCGTCACGAACAGCAGCGCCAGCACGATCGCGGTCTGCGTGTAGGCGATGTCGATGCCGACCGGGCTGCGCGGACCGTAGAGCGCGAGCAGGGTCAGGCCTGCCACGATCGTGGGCAGCGCGAAGGGCAGGTCGATCAGCGAGTTGACGAAGTTCTTGCCGCGGAACTCGTCGCGCACCAGTACCCACGCGATCAGCGTGCCGGTGAACGCGTTCATGACCGCCACGACGACCGACGCGATCAGCGTGAGCTTCAGCGACGCCACCGCCTGTTCGTTCGTGACCGCCGTCCAGAACGCGTCGATCCCGCCGTCCAGCGATCGGGACACGACCGCGGCCAGCGGGATCAGCACGATGACGCTCAGGTAGAGCATCGAGATACCGCCTGCGAGCGCCGCGCCGGGAAAGCGCGGCACTCGCGTGCGGAAGCCGGAGGGAGCCGGCGCTGCTGTGGCGTCTACTTCTCAGTCGGGAATCCTTGGTCCTTGTTGATGGATGCCATCACGCTGTCCTCGGGGTCGAAGAACTCCTTGTTCACGGCCGGCCAGCCGCCGAGGTCGTCGATCGTGAAGAGGTTCTGCGGCGTCGGGTACTTGGTCGTGTCGACGAGGTCCTTGTTGACCGACCGGTAGCCCTTCTCGCCGAAGATCTTCTGCGCCTCGTCGGTGCGCGTGAAGTCGACGAACTGCGCTGCCTTGTCGGACGACCCGATCGTGACCGCGATCGGGTTCTGGATCAGGATCGTCCCGTCGGGATCGTGTAGTCGAGCTCCTGGTCCTTCTGCTGGGCGGTGATCGCCTCGTTCTCGTAGGCGAGCAGCACGTCGCCCTTGCCGCCGACGAACGTCTGCAGCGCCTCGCGGGCGCTCTTGTCCTGGACGGGCACGTTGTCGAACAGGTCCTTGAGGTACTGCTTCGCCTCCTGCTCGGACTTGCCGGCCTTCGAGCTGCGCGCCGTACGCGGCCATGATGTTCCACTTGGCGCCGCCCGAGGTGAACGGGTTGGGCGTGATCACCTCGACGCCGTCCTTGGTCAGGTCGTCCCATGACTTGATGTTCTTGGGATTGCCCTTGCGGGTCGCGAGCACGACGACCGAGTTGGTGACGAAGCCGTCGTAGTCGTCCTTGTTCCAGTCCGCCGCGACCTTCTTGGCCTCGACGAGCTTGTCGACGTCGGGCGCAAGGGACAGCGCCACGACGTCAGCCTTGAGGCCGGCCTCGACCGCCCTCGCCTGGTCACCGGAGGCACCGTAGGACTGCTTGAAGCCCACGTCCTTGCCGTCGGCGGTGTTCTTGAAGGCGGGAATGATCGCCTCGTACGCCTCCTGCGGCGTCGAGTAGGCGACGAGGCTGATGTTCCCGGCGCTCCCGGATGAATCGCTGCTGCCACCGCACGCGGCGAGGCCGAGTGCGGCGAGCAGCAGGAGCGGCAGGGCCGCGGTGGTGATGCGCTTACCGACGGTCATGGGCAGAGTATCCCCCTTTGTCTATCGGACCCATAGGAAAGGTTACAGCGCGGCACGATACCAGAAACCCTCTAAATCCGATTGACAAAGACTGATTTAGCTTTCGGCATGGTAGCCGGTGGGCCTCTTCACCAAACCGATGGAGAAAGAAGCCACTCCTAGAATCGGCGCATGGAGGCGCCGGAGCGCTATCGCGTCGCGCTGCTCGACTGGCTCGCTTGCGCAGTCGGTGGATCGGGGCAGCCGGCGGCGCGCGCCGCGCGGGCCGTGGGCGACGGCCTGCTCGAGCGCGTGACGTGGGCCGGATGCGCCGGGCACGTGCTCGACTACGACGACACGTACTCGCCCGGCCTGGTGCACTGCACCGCGCCCGTCGCGCCGGTCGCGCTGCTGCTGGGCGCGGAGCTCGGACGCGACATCGACGCCGTGCTCGACGCCCACGCGGCCGGCTTCGAGATGACCGCGGCAGTGGCACGCGCGGGCCATCCCGCGCTGTACGAGCGGGGCTGGCACCCGACGGCGGTCTGCGGGACCGCGGGCGCCGCCGTCGCGGCGGCGCGGCTGCTGGGACTCACGGCCGACCGCACGGACGACGCCGTCGCGCTGGCGCTGCTGCGCGCCGGCGGCCTGCGCGCGGCCTTCGGCTCCGACGGCAAGGCGCTGCAGGTCGGCATGGCCGCGGCCGCCGGGCTGCACGCCGCGCGGCTCGCGCAGGGCGGCGCCCGCGTGCCGCTCGATGCGGTCTCGGCCGGGCCGGCCGGTTACACGGACGTGTTCGGCGCGGCGTGGCCGCCGGAGGGCGCAGCGGCAGGCCGTGCACCAGAACTGGATCAAGGCCTACCCGTGCTGTCTCGCGACCCACAGCGTGATCGAGGCCGCGCTCCAGCTGCGCGACAGCGGACCGGTGCGGTGACGCGGTGCGAGTCGTCGTGCACCCCGTCGCGCGATCCGCGGCGGCGCTCGACGACGTGTCCGACGGCCTGCAGGCCAAGTTCTCGATCCCGTACCTGGCCGCCTTCGCGCTGCTGCGCGGAGCCCCGCGGGTGTCTGACTTCGACCGCGTCGACGACGAGGCGCGCGCGCTGGCGGGGCGGATATCCGTGCGCACCGACGCCGCGCTCGCCGAGATGGAGGCGCATGTGGAGGTCGCCGGGCTGCCGGCGGCCCGGGTCGAGTCGCCGCTCGGCTCTCCCGGCCGGCCGATGGACGCGCAGCGACTGCGCGAGAAGCTGCACGAGCTGCGCGGGCGACCGCCTGGACGGGGCGCTCGACGATCCCTCGGCGCCGGCCACCGCGCTGGTCGCGGCCGCCGGCCTCGCCTAGTCCTACGCCGCCGGCTCGGGCTCGCCGTCGAGCAGCGCGGCGCGGAACACCCGCTCCTCCTCGTCGAACAGGGCGCCCCAGGTGCGCTCGCCGTCGAAGAGGATCCGCCGCTTCGTCTCGATGATCGCGGCTCGCGGCATGCGCGCGATCGCCTCGCCCTTCGCCAGCGCGACCTGCGACAGCGCGTCCACGTCGCATACGTCGCTGACGATGCCGAGCCGGGCGGCCTCGGCCGCCTCCACGACCCGGCCGGTGAGGCACAGCTCCCGCGCCAAGCCCGGGCTGAGCGCCGCGCGCGCGGCCGCGTAGCTCGGCGGGATGCCGATCGGCAGCTCCGGGTAGCCGAACGTCGCCCGCTGCGAGGCGATGCGCACGTCGCACAGGAGCGCCAGCGCGAACCCGCCCGCGAGCGCCGGGCCGTTGACCGCGGCCACGACCGGCTTCGGACAGCGCCCGACGGCGTGGAACGCACCGGTGCTCGTCTCGAACAGGCGGCGGCGGTGCTCGAGGTCGCCTCCGAACTGCGACGTGTCCATGCCCGAGCAGAAGGCGGTCCCGGCACCCGTCAGCACGATGCACGCGACCCCGTCGTCGCGGGCGAGCCGCTCGAAGGCGTCGGCCAGCTCCAGCCGCAGGTCGATCGAGAGGGCGTTGCGCTTCTCCGGCCGCTGCAGCGTGACCACGGCCACGTCGCCGTGCGGTTCGATGGAGAGCAGGCCGGGCACCGCGGCCAGCCTATACAGGAGGAGGGGTGCCCGCCTCCCGCGCCAGGATCAAGGGACGAAGACGCCCTGCGTCGCGAACAGCGTGTTCGGCGTCGTGGAGACGACGCCGTCGGGACCGCCGTCGTTCACCCGCACGCGGTCCAGCTGCCAGATCGCACGCTTGCCCTCGGGCACCGACCCCGGAGTGACCGCGTCGAGGCTGGTCGCGATCGAGCACGTCGACCCGATCGTGGTGCTCGCGGTCGTCGCGCACGGCACCGTCACCGGGAACGCGACGTCGCTGCCCGTCGCCGGCTCCGTGGTTGACGGGCCGCTGAACTTGTCCGTCATGCGCACCTGCGTGGTCGCCTGGAGCTGTCCGGCGTAGTCGGCCAGCGAACCTTGCAGGCGTACGTCGGTGAAGCTGAAGATGAATGACACATCGGAGTCGTCGACCCCGCCGGGCGCGCCCACCATCACGTCGAATTTCGCAAAGCCGGATGCGTTCGCGGTCTGGCCGTTGGCGTCCGGGGATCCGATCGTGAGCTGCGTCGACTCGAGCAGCGGCGAGGCGCAGGAGAGGGACGCGAGCGGAGGCCCGTGCGTGCGATTCGGGGACGTGCACTGCCGGTAGGTCGGTACGAGCGACACACGGATCGGTGTCGCGCCCTTCGGCCGCGGGTACCCGGCCACGTCGGCGACGTACACGTCGCGCGCCGTGTCGGTGTCGGTGGTCATCAGCGACTCGAGGGTGTCGAAGTAGATGCGGAAGCCGTTGTCGGTCGTGCCCGCGAAGAAGGCGGCGACTGCCGCGTTGCCGCCGCTCGGCCCGATCGAGATGTGCGTGGTGGTGCCCGCGTATCGCTCGTAGACGTCGGTGACCGTGTCCGTGTCGGTGCCGACCAGCGACTCGGCCGTCTCGATCAGCACCCGCCCGCCGTCGAGCGCCTCCCCCGCGAAGCTCGCGTCGATCGCGCCGTTGCCGCCGGCCGGGCCCGTCGAAAGGAGCGTCGTGGTCGTGCCGCCCGTGCGTTCGTACACGTCGAACGCGGTGTCCGTGTCGCCGGCGGCGAGGGACTCCCTGGTCTCGAAGAACACGCGCGTGCCGTCCGCGGAGGTCCCCGCGAAGCGGGCGTCGAACCCGCCGTTGCCGGGCGTCCCCGCGGACACGAGCTTGGTGGTGCCGCCGGAGCGCTCGTACACGTCGACGAACGCGTCCGTGTCGCCGGCGACGAGCGCCTCGCGGGTCTCGAAGAACACGCGCGTGCCGAGGCTGGAGTTGCCCTCAAAGGTCGCGGCGAACGCCCCGTTGCCGGGCGTGGACACGAGCGTGGTCGTCCCGCCCGAGCGCTCGTACACGTCCTCGCTCGCGTCGGTATCGGAGGCCGACAGCGATTCCTCCGTCGCAAAGAACACGCGGGAGCCGTCCAGCGAGGAGCCCTGGAAGGTCGCGTCGTCGGGGCCGTTGCCCCCGGGCGGGCCCGTCGACACCAGCGTGGTCGTGCCGCCCGCGCGCTGGTACACGTCGAGGACCGCGTCGGTATCGCCCGCGGTGAGGGACTCCTCCGTCTCGAAGAACACCTTGGTGCCATCCGCGGAGATCCCCGCGAAATACGTGGGCAGCTCGTCGTTCCCGGGCGTGCCGGCCGAGACCAGGGTGGTGGTCCCCGCCGAGCGCTCGTAGAGGTCGGTCTGAGTGTCGGTGTCGGCGGCGACCAGGGGCTCGTCCGTGTCGAAGAAGACACGCGAGCCGTCTTTGGAGATCGCATCGAAGTACGCGTCCACGTCGGCGTTCCCTCCGGCCGGGCCCGTCGAGACGAGATTCGTGGTGGACCCCACGCGTTCGTAGACATCGAAGACCCCGTCGGTGTCGGCGGCCACGAGCGACTCGTCGGTCTCGAAGAACGCGTGCGTGCCGTCACTCGATGCGTCGGAGGGGTACACGTCGAGCCCGCCGTTGCCGCCCGTGGGGCCGGTGGAGATCAGCGTGGTGGTGCCCCACTCGCGCTGGTAGAGGTCGTAGCTGGCGTCGGTATCGGCCGCGACCAGCGACTCGGGAGTCTCGAAGAACATGCGCGAGCCGTCGCTGGCCGCGAAATCGAAGAACACGCTCGCGTTCGCGTTGCCGCCCGTGGGGCCGATCGAAAGGTGGTCCTTGAGCGAGTGGTTGGCCCAGGCGCCCGGCGCAGCCACCGCCATGGCCACCGCCAGGGCAAGCAGCATCTGAAGGACGTTCCGTGCGCTGCGCGTCACTGATTCCCTGCCCTCTCCCCACGGCCGGCCACCGGTCAGCCCGGCCTCATCGCGCCAATAAACACAAGCCTGTGACCCCTGTCAAGGCCCATCGCGACTATTTCGCCGCGATCGAGGGTACCTGTATCGCAAGGACACGGGACCCTGACCCCCTGTACTGAGGTAGCCGAATGGCAGAGTGGAAGTTCCTTACCAACCATGCCCACGTGTTGCTGTGCGTCGCGCATGAGCCGCACTTCCACCCGGACACGGTCATGCAGCACCCGAACCTCCAGAACTCGATGCTCGGCGACCTCACGCTCGGAGAGCTGGTCGCGCCGCTGATCGATCCAGGGACCCGCCTCAACGGGCACGCCGCCGGCTTGATGAACGGCGCCCGGGTGCGCGCCGCCCAGGGGCGCCGCTAGCCCGGTCTCAGAGGCTCTGACGCCGGCGCTGCAGCTGGCGGATCTGGAAGCGTGCGAGGTCGGTGATGTCGCCCGACATGCGGCGCAGCTCCTCGTGGACTCCCTTGCGGCGCTCGAGCGCCGCCATCCGGATCGCGAGCCGGTGGTGAGCGATCATCGCGTCGGCGTATGCGCGGTCGAAGTCTTCGGCCTTGCGCAGCGCGGGTGGGTCGAGCGTCGTCCGGGGGACGCCCAGCGAGCCCTGCTCCACACCGCCCTCCGTCAGGACCCGCCGCACCGTGCGCAGGGTCTGCGCCTCCACCGACGTCAGCTGGATCAGGTCCCGCGCGGAGCGGCGCACGACGGGATCCCGGGCACGGCGGAGCGCGAGGTCTGCCGCATCGATCCCGCGCTCGTGGTGGTCCAGCATCTCGGCGGCGAACGCCAGGTCCGTCTCGTTCGCCTGGATCCGCCCGATATCGCTCTTGTCGTCCCCGCCTCCTCCGCACCCGGCGACCGCCAGCACGAGCACCACCGACACGAGAACGGAGATTTGCTTGAGGAGACCGCGCATCGCCGGGCAGGGTAGCTTCCCGCCGGGCCGCCGGGCGGTTTCCCGTATCAGTAGCGGGCGTCGACCACGTCGGGTCGGCGACGCCGGTCCTCGCGGAGGCCGCCCCCGAAGAACGCCTCCAGCACCGCGTTCACGAACCAGATGATGATGGTGGCCAGCACGGCCCACCAGAAGGTGTCGATCGTGAAGTCGTCGACGATCCAGCTCGTCAGGTAGAGCATGAGGAGGTTGATGAAGAAGAGGGCGATGCCGAGCGTCAGCAGAACCAGCGGCAGCGTGAACAGGATGACCAGCGGGCGCACGAAGATGTTGACCACGCTGAACACCAGGCTCGCGACGATCAGTACCCCGATGCCGTTGTAGTCGATGCCGCTGAGGAGCGCGGCGGCGACCCACAGCGCGACGAAGTTGGAGGCCCAGGTGGCGAGGAACCGGAGTAGCACGAACCTGAAGATAGGCCGTCCCGGCGCCGGAGGCAATTAGGCTGCAAGGGCGATGGCGAAGATGACGATCGAGGAGCTGCTGGGCGCGGCCCGCGCGCGGCTGCAGCGCCTGGATCCGCCCGCGGCGCAGGCCGCGATGGCGGCCGGGGCGCAGCTGGTCGACGTGCGCTCGGAGAGCCAGCGCCAGCGCGACGGCGTCGTGCCGGGAGCGACCTTCATCGCGCGCAACGTTCTGGAGTGGCGGGTCGAGCAAATGCAGGCCGCCCCCCGCGTGATCGTGATGTGCGACGAGGGCTACCAGTCGAGCCTCGCGGCCGCCACGCTGCGCGACCTCGGCCTGGACGCCACCGACCTGGCCGGCGGGTTCCAGGCCTGGCGCGCAGGTGGCTTCGAGGTGGTGCCCTCGGACTAGCGCCCCAGGAGCGCCGGTTGATCTGACGGCAAACGGACTACGCAGTGACCCTCTGCACCTACCGAGACCTTAGGCTTGGCAAAGTGAGGAGCCCGTAGCATCCTTCCCATGACGGATCCGAGCGAGTGGCGCGCCGAGCTGGACCAAGCTCTGGAGGTCGCCGCGGCGGAGGCGCGCGGGTTCCTCGGCCGACTGGACGACGATCCCGTGCAGCCCGCGGGCAGCGAGGACGCCGCCGTCGCGCTCGGTGGTGAGCTTCCCGAGGACGGCGAGGGTGCCCCGGTCGCGATCGGCGAGCTGGGCTCCATGGGGCGCGCTGTTGCTACGCGCTCAGCCGGTCCCCGCTTCTTCCACTTCGTGATCGGCGGCGTCACGCCGGCCGCGCTCGCCGCGGATTGGCTCACCTCGAGCTTCGACCAGAACGCCGGCGCCTGGGTCGGCTCCCCGTTCGCGAGCCGGCTCGAGAGCATCTGCCTCGAGTGGCTGCGCGACATGTTCGAGCTCCCACCGCAGTTCGGCGGGGTTCTGGTGACAGGGGGAACGATGGCGAACTTCGTCTGCCTCGCAGTCGCGCGGGACTGGTGTGCGGAGCGTCTCGGCGCGCAGGCGCGGGAAGCGGGGTTGGCCGGCCTTCCCCAGATCCCCGTCTTCTCGAGCGGATACATCCATGCGAGCGCCGTGAAGTCCCTGGCGCTCTTGGGGATTGGCACGGACCATGTGCACAAGCTCGCGCGGGATCCCGCAGGCCGCCTCGACCTTGCTGCGCTCGAGCGGAGCCTGGTCGGGCTGGAGGGAGCGCCGGCAATCGTCGTCGCGAACGCCGGCGAAGTGAACACCGGCGATTTCGACCCGATCGCTGCGATGGCGGACCTGGCAGACGAGCATGATGTCTGGCTCCACGTCGACGGTGCCTTTGGACTGTTCGCTCGCATCTCGCCAAGGTCCGCACACCTCGCCGCCGGAGCTGAGCGAGCACGGTCTGTCTCCTCGGACGGCCACAAGTGGCTCAACGTGCCGCACGACTGCGGCTTCGCTTTCGTCCGCGATCCGGAGCGTCTGGTTGCAACCTTCTCCGAGGAGGCGGCCTATCTCCCGTCTCCAGAGGAGTCACGGCCGAGCTGGGGGTTCATGGGGCCCGAGGGCTCGCGACGGGCGCGCGCACTCACCATCTGGGCGGCGCTGCGCGCATACGGTCGTTCGGGCTACCGCTCGATGGTCGAGCGTCACCTGGAGCTCGCTAGGCGGCTCGCCGAGCGCGTCGATGCGGAACCGGAGCTGGAGCGGCTCGCCGAGGTGCCGCTGAACATCGTGTGCTTCCGATGGCGGCCCGCAGGTGCGACCGAGGTTCAGCTCGACGGGCTCAACAGCCGCCTCGGGCAGGCGCTGCTACGGGACGGACGGGTATTCGCCGGCCTGACCGTGTTCGAGGGCAAGGTCGCCTTTCGTCCCGCGATAGTCAACTGGCGCACCCGTCCCGAAGATGTCGACGCGCTGGTCGACGTCCTCCTCGAGCTCGCTCCCGGGGTGCGCGAATAGCTGGGATGCGCTCCTACGCCCGCGGACCCGCGGCTTCGAGCGCCTGTTCGAACGTCGGGAACTCCTCGATTCGCCAAATGTGTCCACCCTTGAAGCTGATCAGGCAAGCGAACGAGTCCTGAACCCACGAGTCGGCGTCGCTTCCCTTGAGCCCACGCGCCTTTTGCCGCTCCACGGTCACAACCTGGTCACCGGCATCGACTATCTCGACGGCTTCCACACGAAACTCAGCGTAGAGGTCGGACCATGAGTCGAAGAACTCCGTGATTTCCTGGAGTCCCCGATAGCAGCCCGAAACGCCCGGAGCCGTCTTGAGCGTCTCGTATTCGATGTCCGGATGACAGAGGTCGGCCAGTGCCGCCCAGTCTCTCGCGGCGAACGCGGCGTATTCGCGTCGGACGATCTCCACTTGCTCCTGCGACATCCGGCGCACAGTATTCCGCCTCACGCGAGATCGCTGAGGACCTGCGCGCGATTCGGCGACCGTGGCGACTACAGCTATCCGCAGCCGGTGTTGTTGCCGCAGCTCGAGCACGTGTAGCAACTGCCCGTGCGCTGCATCATCCCTCCGCATTGCGAGCAGGCGGGGCCGAGGTCGAGACCCTCGATCTTGGCCGGCACCACCGGCGGGGTGTCCGTCAGCGCTGCAGTCGCAGGCTGTGCCTCCGCCTTCGCCTCGCCGTTCGAGTGGCCGTTGCCACCGTTCGCGTGGCCGTTCCCGCCGGCGCCCGACTCCTCGGCCATCTTCTTCGCGCGCACGTCGGCGCTCATGATGCCGAGCTCCTCGTGCACGGACGAGTCGAGGAAACGGGATGCGAGCCAGCGCATGATGTAGTCGGGCAGCGACTTCGCGAACGGGATCTCCGGGTTCGTCGTCATGCCCTCCGGGTCGAAGCGCATGTAGCTGAACTTGCGCACGAAGGTCTCGAGCGGCACGCCGTACTGCAGTCCGATCGAGATCGCGGTCGCGAACGCGTTCATCATGCCGCGCAGCGTGGAGCCGTCCTTGCCGATGTCGGTGAGGAAGATCTCCCCGAGCTCGCCGTCCTCGTAGCGGCCGGCGGTGATGTAGCCCTCGTGGCCGGCGACCGAGAACTTGTGCGTGAGCGACTCGCGCTCGCGCGGCAGCCGCTTGCGCGCCGGGGCGGCGGCCTCGGCCGGTGCGTCCTTCGACTTCTTCGCGTCGGTGCGCAGCGCCTGCGCGGTCTTCGAGCCGTCGCGGTAGATCGCGAGCGCCTTCACGCCCAGGCGGCCGGCCTCCATGTACGCGTCGCGGATGTCGCCGACGGTCGAGTCCTCCGGCATGTTCACCGTCTTCGAGATCGCGCCCGAGATGAACGGCTGCGTCGCGGCCATCATCTGGATGTGGCCCATGGGCGAGATCGCGCGCTGGCCGACGGCCACGTCGAACACCGGCAGATCCTCGTCCCGTATCTCCGGAGCGCCGATGATCGTGCGGTGGTCGTTCACGTAGGCCTCGATCTCCGTGACTTGCTCCTCCGTGTAGCCGAGCTTGCGCAGGGCACGCGGGCACCGTGCGGTTCACGATCGTCATCTGCCCGCCGCCCACCAGCTCCTTGAGCTTCACCAGTGAGAAGTCGGGCTCGATGCCGGTCGTGTCGCAGTCCATCAGGAAGCTGATCGTGCCGGTCGGAGCCAGCACGGTGGCCTGCGCGTTGCGGTGCCCGTGCCGCTCACCGACCTCGACCGCCTCGTCCCACGAGCGGCGGGCGGCCGCGAGCAGGCCGGCCTCGACGTGCTCGTCGATCTCGTACGCGGCGGTGCGGTGCTTGCGCATCACGCGCAGGTGCGGCTCGCGGTTCTTTGCGAACTCGTCGTACGGGCCCATCGCCGCAGCGAGCTCACCCGAGGTCCGGTACGCGCGGCCGGTCATCAGCGCCGTGATCGCGGCCGCCACGGAGCGGCCCTCGTGCGAGTCGTACGGCAGCCCGCGCGCCATCAGCAGCGCGCCAAGGTTCGCGTAGCCCAGGCCGAGCTGGCGCATCGCACGCGCGTTGCGCCCGATCTCCTCGGTCGGGTAGCTGGACGGCCCGACGACGATCTCCTGCGCGGTGAACATGACGTCCACCGTGTGCTCGAACGCGGCCGTGTCGAAGGTGCCGTCGTCGCTCAGGAACTTGAGCAGGTTGATCGACGCGAGGTTGCAGGCCGAGTCATCGACGTGCATGTACTCGGAGTTGTGCACGATGACGCCCGGTCCATCACCGCCAAAGACAGCAAAGTTATGCGTGCCCTCCACCTGCATGTCATAAACGGGCACCGGATTGTTGGTCCGGATTCGAGTCACCGATGACACCGAGTCTGATGCGGTCGCATCGGCAGATGAAGGTGCCGCTCCGACAGCAACTCTCTCCAGTGCGCCCTCGCGAAGAGGCGTCCCCACGATCAGGTGCCGAGCCTCCACGTAACGGCCGTCGTGGGTGAGCCAGCGGTGCTCGGGGGTGCAGCGAACGTTATAGCCGCGGGCAGTGCGGACCTCTACGAGGTCCTGGGTGTGGCCTGCTACCCAGACATCTGAGATCGGGCGTAGAACGTGCTCATCCGCCGATACGTCAAACGAGAAGACCTCAGGCAGCTCTTCGCCGGATGTAGACCGCTCATAGAGATCATCGAAACGGACCATGCCTTCGGATGTTTGGACCAACGTCTCACCGACAAGGCAGCACGGGTTCGAAGCGTTGATCCGCCCGGTGTTCGGGCACGTGTGCCAGTCGTTGATCGTCGTGTCGTACTGGATGCCCGGGTCCGCGCAGCGCCAGGCCGCCTCGGCGATCTCGTTCATCAGGTCGCGGGCGTTGAGCGTGTCGATCGTTTCGCCGCTCACGCGCGCGATGGTCTTCCACTCGTCGCCGCGCTCGACGGCGTCGAGGAACTCCTCGGTCACGCGCACCGAGTTGTTCGCGTTCTGGTACTGGATCGAGTGGAAGCCCTCGCCGTCGATCGACATGTCGAAGCCGGCTTCGGCGAGCGCCGCCGCCTTGTCCTCCTCGTTCGCCTTGCACCAGATGAACTCGCGGATGTCCGGGTGGTCGACGTCGAGCACGACCATCTTGGCCGCGCGCCGCGTCTTGCCGCCGGACTTGATCGTGCCGGCCCAAGCGTCGGCGCCGCGCATGAACGAGACGGGGCCGGAGGCGAGGCCGCCCTTGGAGAGCTGCTCCTTCGAGGAGCGGATCTTCGAGAGGTTGATGCCGGAGCCCGACCCGCCGCGGAAGATCATCCCCTCCTTGGTGTTCCAGGAGAGGATCGACTCCATGGTGTCGTCGACGGTCAGGATGAAGCAGTTGTGAACGGCGATGTTGTTGCGACAGGTACTCGCCGGACTCCGTCTGGATGTCGTAGACCTCCTGAACGCCGCAATTGTCGATCGCGACGATCTCTTCTTCGCGCAGGTCGCGGGCACACCTTCAGTCCAGGAAGCGCCAAGCGACTCGAGGAGCTTCGTTTGCTTGTCTCGCCCGACAAAGCCGACGAGCTCCGCGAAGCGAGCTCGCTCAGAGCCGATGCCGACGATCACCTCGTGCAGGTCGTGGCGATCGTCGCGCTTCTCCTGCTTGCGAAGCCGGCGCGAGTGGATGCCGAGCATATTCAGCAGGAGCTGGACGTCTTCTGTCCAGCGCTCACCGATGACGGCGAAAGCGACCCGGCGCTCTCGAGTACCGCTCATCGTGTCGCACGCGTCACGTAGCCGTCCGCCTGGAAGATGCTTCGCAGGTAGTTGGCGACCTCTAGGTGGCTGCCGTCCAAAGGCGGGATGGGACCCGAATCTCGGTTCCGCGATCGAGCAATTCCCAGCGCTCGACGAACTCGCGAAGACCTCTCCGTACAGGCGGATGCGACGAACGCGCGTCTCCGCGGTGTCGGCCTCGCGAACCTTGCAGTGAACGTCGGGCAAGGCGATGTCGAGGTTCTCGATCACCCACTCGAACTCGTCGTCGCTTCGCGACTTGGAACTCAATCGTCAGCGATCGATTGGTTCCTGCCTCGTACTGCCCGACGAAACCGTCGGCCTGAAGCCAGCCGGCAAGCGCGGCCTCGGCAGCAGAGACACGCGTGGTCTGGTCGTCGACGAGCTCGCGTCTCAATCTCGGCGGGATCGCATTCGCCCCCAGCGGGCCAGCAGCCACGAAGGACCGGCTGAGACGACGGCTCGGTGCGGATGCAGGTGCATGCGCATTCCCGGCTCGAGCTGGTCGACGCGCAGCCACTGCGGCTCGGTGCGCCGCTCGCGCAACGCCTTGACGACGTGGTCAGCGGTCGCCTCGACGAAGTTCCGTTGCGAAGCCGTACGCGCTACACCGGCTTGCGGCCATTCGCCTTGACGGCGACTACGCGCGTGTACGCCGTGCGCGTCGTAGACCTCTCGGCCGATTTGCTCCTCTCGACCATCTCCCCGATCGGAACCATGCCCTCGGAGTCGACATCGAGTGCGTGATAGGGCTGGCAGGCCGAGCACTGCGGCTGTCTCCTCGAAGCCGACGTTGAACCAGACCGGCGAGTTGAAGGCCGCAAGCTGGTTGACCAGGATGTGGGTGAGCTCGGCCTCGAAGGCGTCGGCGTCGTCCGCGGTCGCGAAGTAGCGGCCCTCGCGCCCCCACTCGGCGATCGTGCCGGCGACCCGGCCGACCATCTGCTTGACGGAGTGCTCGCGCTGCGGGGAGCCCATCTGCCCGCGGAAGTACTTCTGCGCCACGATGTTGGTCGCGTTCTGCGACCAGCTCTTGGGGAACTCCACGTCGCGCTGCTCGAAGGCCGGCTTGGCCGGATCGCCGATCAAAGCGTGCCGCGTCTCCCACTCGATCTCGTCGAACGGATGAACGTCAGGGCGCGTGAAACGCCGCTCGATGGCCAGTCCTGCGTCCGCCGCGCGGACTCCATGGGTGGTGCCGATCCCGTCTCCGATTCTGGCCATCTACCTACTCCTCCAACTCTCGAAATTTCCCTCGGTCAACCCCGCGAGAGCGGCTTTGGGAGCCGCATTTCCGGTCTCAGGGGGTAACAGCGCAGACTGACGCCGGGTTCGGACAGACTTGGGCTTCCGGCCGCCTCCGCGAGCCTCGTCACGCGACTGCTCGAAGAGGTGCTCGCGCTGCAGCGGCGGCTCGCTCTCGAGCCGCTCCAGCTCCTGCTCGAACTCCTCCACGTCCTCGAACTTGCGGTACACGGAGGCGAAGCGCACGTACGCCACGGCGTCCAGCTCGCGCAGGCCGCGCAGCGCCAGCTCGCCCACCTCCTCGACGCCCGGAGTGCCTCCGCGGGCGCGCAGCTCGGCGACGATCCGGTCGACGAGCGCCTCCAGGTGCTCGCGCTCGACCGGCCGCTTGATCGCGGCCCGCTCGAGGCCGCCGAGCACCTTGGCGCGGTCGAACTCCTCGCGGCGCCCGCTGCGCTTGCGGATGTACAGCGGTCCCTCGTCGTAGCGCTCGTAGGTCGTGAACCGGCGCTCGCACGAGCGGCACACGCGGCGCCTGCGGACGGTGTCCGCAGGGTCACTCAGGCGTGAGTCGACGACCTGTGAGTCGTCGTGGCCGCAGAAGGGACAACGCATGTACCGAGTCTACAAGATGTAGTCCCTAATTCCACCTCGAGACACCACATCTAGTGGATACGGAGCGGAAACTGGGCGATTAGGACACATTAGCCCCGATCGTGGGCAAATCGTGGTCGAAAAGCCCCTCCCTGCGGGGAATCCGGACCACGTGTACAAGTCCCGGCCCGAGATCATTGGACCGCGGGCCGTGGCGAAAAGGCCTCCCGGCCGCCACCATCGACCCGTGGCCAGCGCTCCTCGTCCCCCTCGCTCGGCGCGCTCTGCGTCTGGCGGAGATCCTCTCCTCGGCGAGGTGCGCTGGCGCCTGTTCCGCCGCGAGGACCTGCCGGAGCGCATGCGCCGGCTGCAGCGCCTCGAGGACGTGGCGGCGGCCGAGACGCGGCGCAACGGCACCGCGCCGGAGACCGAACCGGAGGCTCGCTAGCATCGGCCAATCGCCTGGGACGTAGTCATATCGGGAGGTGGCTTCGGCGGCTTCTACGCCGCCCGGACGCTGGAGCGGCTCCTGCCGCCGCAGAGCGCCCGGATCACGCTCGTCAACGACGTCAACTTCCTGCTCTACACGCCGTTCCTGCCGGAGGCCGCGGCCGGCATGCTGGAGCCGCGCCACGTCGTCACCCCGCTGCGCGACGTGCTCGAGCACACGCGGCTGCGGATCGGCGCGGTGACCGCGCGCGACGCGGCGCGCCGGACGGTCACGATGGTCGACCAGGAGGGTGCGGAGCACGAGTGCAGGTACGACCGGCTGGTGGTCGCACACGGGTCGGTCTCGCGCGTGCTGCCGATCCCGGGCCTCGAGGAGCACGCGATCGGCTTCAAGTCCCTCGCGGACGCGATCTGGCTGCGCAACCACGTGATCCAGTGCCTGGAGATGGCCGACGCCACCGACGACCCGCACCGCCGGGAGGAGCTGCTCACGTTCGTCGTGGTGGGCGGCGGCTACGCCGGGCTGGAGGCCCTGGCCGAGGTGCAGGACTTCGCCGCCGACGCGCATCGAGCAGTACCCGGCGCGCGCGCCTGCACGGGATGCGCTGGATGCTGATCGAGGCGACGGATCGCGTGCTGCCCGAGATCGACGCGTCGCTGGCCGACTACGCGATCCGCGAGCTGCGCGGCCGCGGCATCGACGTCCGCCTGGGGACGACGCTCGAAGAGGCTCACCGCCAACTCGGTGCGGCTCACGACCGGCGAGGTGCTGGCGACCCGGACGGTCGTGTGGACGGCCGGGGTGGCGGCCCATCCCTCCGTGCGCAACCTCGGGCTGCCGACCGACGCGCGCGGGCGCATCGTCGTCGACCGCTACCTGCGCGCCCAGGGCGAGGACGACGTCTGGGCGCTCGGCGACTGCGCCGCCGTGCCGGATCCACGCAAGGACGTCGAGTTCTGCCCGCCCACGTCTCAGCACGCGGTGCGCCAGGGCAGGACGGCGGGCCACAACGTCGCCGCGTCGCTCGGCGTCGGGCGAGGCGCGAGCCGTTCAGCTACAAGTCGATGGGCCAGTTCGCGAACCTCGGCCGCTACAAGGCGGTGGCGAAGGTGTACCGCTTCCAGCTGCGCGGCTTCCCCGCGTGGTGGCTCGCCCGCACCTACCACCTGAGCCAGATCCCGGGCGCCGCGCGCAAGGTGCGGGCGGTGGTGGACTGGACCGTCGGCCTGCCGTTCGCAGCGCGACATCGCCGAGGTCGGCACGATCGGCCAGCCGCGTCCGCTGCGCGCGGACGCATACGAACGCGCAGGCACCCACCGCACCTAGAGTCTCACCGGTAGGCATGGGTCCGCTTCGACGAGCCGGTGCTGGCGCGCCGCACTGGCAGAAGCTGGACGACCTCGCCGCCCGGATCTGCGACTGAGCTATTTGGAGCGGGCCTTGGTCCGCGCCGGCTTGCGGGCGGCCTGGGCCGCGCGGGCCCGGCGCGTGGCGGTGCCGTCGCGCGACACGGACGCGCGCGAGCGCCCCTCAGCGCCGGCGGACGGGCGCCGTTGCGCGCGCGCGCGCTCCGGCTCCAGCGCCTCGTCGAGCACCTGCTCGATCCGGTCGACCCAGATGAACTCGATGTCCTTGAGCAGGTGGTCGGGGAACTCGTCGACGTCCTGCTCGTTGAGCTTGGGCGCGATCACGCGCTCGATGCCCGGCGTCCTGCGCGGCGAGCGCCTTCTCCTTCAGGCCGCCGATCGGCAGCACCTGGCCGGTGAGCGTCAGCTCCCCGGTCATCGCGGTGTCCTCGCGCACGGTGCGCCCCGAGATCAGCGAGGCGAGCGCGGTCGCCATCGTGACGCCCGCGGACGGACCGTCCTTGGGAATCGCGCCGGCCGGCACGTGGATGTGCAGGTCGTGGGTCTGGAAGTAGTCGTCGGCCAGGCCCGGCTGGAGCTCGGCGGCGTGCGCGCGCACGAACGACAGCGCCGCCTGGGCCGACTCCTTCATCACGTCGCCGAGCTGGCCGGTGATGATCAGCCTGCCGGTGCCCGGTGTAGACGGTGGCCTCGACGAACAGCACGTCGCCGCCGACCGGCGTCCACGCCAGCCCCGTGGCCACGCCCGGCTGCTTCACGCGACGCCGCACCTCCGAGAAGTACCGCCGCTTGCCCAGCATCGACGCGCGCCTTCGCGACCGTGACGGTCACCTTGCGCTTGGCCCTGCCCTCCGCGAACTCGCGCGCGACCTTGCGGCAGAGGGCGCCGAGCTCGCGCTCGAGATTGCGCACGCCGGCCTCGCGCGTGTAGTCGCGGATCACGATGTCGATCACGTCGTCCTTGATGTCGATCTGCTCCGGCGTCAGCCCGTTGCGCTCGATCTGGCGCGGGATCAGGTAGCGGCGCGCGATCTCGTGCTTCTCCTCGGCGGTGTAGCCGGAGAGCTGGATCACCTCCATGCGGTCGCGCAGCGGCGCCGGGGATCGTGTCGAGGATGTTCGCCGTCGTGATGAACATCACGCTGCGACAGGTCGAACGGCAGGTCGAGGTAGTGGTCGCGGAACGATGAGTTCTGCTCGGGGTCGAGCACCTCGAGCATCGCGCTCGCCGGGTCGCCGCGGAAGTCCGCGCCCATCTTGTCGATCTCGTCGATCATGAACACCGGGTTGTTGGAGCCGGCGTCGCGCAGCGCGCGGATGATCGTGCCCGGCAGCGCGCCGATGTAGGTGCGGCGGTGCCCGCGGATCTCGGCCTCGTCGCGCACGCCGCCGACCGAGATGCGCTCGAACTTGCGCCCCAGCGCCCGCGCGATCGACTTGCCGAGCGAGGTCTTGCCGACGCCGGGCGGTCCCACGAACGACAGGATCGAGCCCCGCGCGTCCGGCTTCAGCTTGCGCACCGCGAGGTGCTCGAGGATGCGGTCCTTCACCTTCTCGATGTCGTAGTGGTCGGCGTCGAGCACCTTGCGCGCGTGCGCGATGTCGAGGTTGTCCTCGGTGGACTTGTTCCACGGCAGGTCGAGGATCCACTCCAGATAGGTGCGGATCACGCCGTGCTCGGCGGCCGCGGGCGGCAGCTTCTCGAGCCGCGACAGCTCGCGCTCGGCCTGCCGGCCCGCCTCCTCGGGAAGCTCCGCCTCCTCCATCCGCTGGCGCAGCTCGTTGATCTCGGCCTGGCCCTCGTCCTCCTCGCCCAGCTCGCGCTGGATCGCCTTCATCTGCTCGCGCAGCAGGTACTCGCGCTGCGTCTTGTCCATCTCGGACTGGACCTCGGACTGGATCTTCGAGCCGAGCTCCATCACCTCGAGCTCGCGCGCGAGGATCTCCGACAGGCGGCGCAGCCGCTTGGTCACGTTGCGCTCCTCGAGCAGGGCCTGCTTCTCCTCGACCCTGATGCGGAGCGAGCCGGCGATCATGTGCCCGAGCGCCTCGGGGTCGTCGAGGTTGGCGACCGCGATCTGCAGCTCCTCGGGGAGGTAGGGAACCCCTTCGATGATGGTCGAGAAGGTGGTCTGGATGTGGCGCGTGAGCGCCTCCAGCTCGGACGACAGCTCGAGGATGTCCGGTTCCTCGGTGATCTGCGCGACGAGATAGGGGTCCTCGGACACGAACTCGTCGAGGCGCACCCGCGAGCCGCCCTGCACCAGGATCCGCAGGGTGCCGTCGGGCATCCTCAGCATCCGTGCGATGGTCCCCGCGACCCCGACCCGGTAGAGGTCGTCGGGGCCGGGCTGCTCGACGTCGGCGTCCTTGCTCGCGACCATCACCAGCATGCGGTCCCGGCTGAGCGCGTCGTTCACGAGCTGCACGGAGCGCTCCTGGCCGACCGCGAGCGGCGTCATCGAGTTGGGGAGGGCCACCGTCTCCTTCAGCGGGAGCACGGGCAGCGCGTCCGGGAGCTGCACCTCGGCGACGGGCTCGTGCAGCGCGTCCTCGAGACTCTGGACGACCTCGATCGTCACGACTCGACCTCGCCGTCCTCTTCACGCGCCGAGATCGGCACCTGGCGGGGCTCCTGCGTGTCGGCGACCGGCAGCTCGACGCGCAGGATGCCGGCCTCGTAGGTGGCGCGCGCCTGGTCGGCCACGACGTCGGCGCCGAGCTGTATCTCGCGCCGGAACGGGCCCTGCTCGACCTCGATCTGCTGGTACACGCGACCCTCGGTGTCGTGCGGCTTGCGCTCACCCGAGATCACGAGCACGCGCCCGCGGACCTCGAGGTTCACGTCGTCGAGGCCGACCCCCGCGAGGTCGGCGCGGATCACGGCCTTGGGCGGGTCGCCGCAGTAGTACACGTCGACGCGCGGGCTGAAGGCGCGCCGGTGCGGGGAAAGGCCCGCGCGGGACCACACGTCGCCGAACAGCTCGTCGATCTGCCGGCGCATGCGGTCGAAGTTGGCGAAGGGATCTCTCGGGTGGGGTCATCTCTCTATTCCTCGATAGGCGCCGCACCGCACGCCGTCAAAAGGCACCATGTCGGCCCGTGGCAGGAACACGGCCAAGGTTAGCGTTTGAGCTCCGGGCTGGCCCGGGGGATCAGGATCTGCTGACGACCGGCACGGGTGCGGGCTGAGCGAGGTCCGGCGCGGGCGCTGGAGGCTTCGGCCGGCGCCGCCTCCGTCGCCTCCGCGGGCTGCGGCTCACCCATGATGAAGACGGCCCCCTCGCGGGCCACGGACACCGGCCCCGAGAAAGCGCGGGTCGCGCACTGGCGCACCCACAGCTCGTCGAGCTCGTCGGACACGTGGGTCAGCAGCACAGCCTTCACGTTCGCCCGGGTGGCGTGCTCCGCCGCCTCGGCGGGGGTGAGGTGTCCGCGGATGCCGGTGCGCTCGGGGCGCGGGAGCGTCGCTTCGACGATCAGCAGGTCGGTGTCGCGCGCGAACTCCACGAGCTTCTCGTTCGGAGAGCAGTCGGCGCCGTAGGTGATGCGCCCGCCGCCGTTCACCGACGCGATGTCGATCGCGAACGTCTCGGTGAAGTGCGGCACGTCCTGGAACGTGAAGCGCATCGAGCCGATCTCGATCACGTCGTCCGGGGAGAATTCGCACAAGCTCGAACGCGTTCTCGATCAGGTCCTCGTTGCCCCACGCGCCCACCACGCGGCGGAAGCATTCGGTCGCGCCCCGCGGCGCGAACAGCTTCGGTCGCGCCGGGCCGATCCGTTCCCGGCCACCGGTCGACGGGCATCGGCTGCTGGCGCGGCGCGTACGTGAGCGCGTACGAGAACGGGACGAGGTCGAGGAAGTGGTCGGCGTGCAGATGCGAGATCACGACCGCGTCCACCTTCGTGTAGTCGCGGTAGCGGCGAAGCTTCGAGAACACGCCGTTGCCACAATCGAGCAGTACGGTGCTGCCGTCCTCCTCGAGCAGATAGCCGCTGCAGGCACCATCCGCGTCCTGCCAGGACGGAGACTTCCCGAGCACGGTCAACCGCATAGTCTCGCTTCCCTCACCTCAAGTGCATTCTGACACCAAATCCCGGTCGCGAATCCACCGTGTGACGGTGATCACACAAGCGCTTGCATGAGCGTCGGGTTCTCAGAGGCGCTGCTGCTGCTCGGCGCGATGCTCGCCGTGGCCGCCGTCCTGTCGGGCTGGCTGCGGACCAGCGTGCTGAGCGTGTCGGTGCTCGCCGTGGTCGCCGGGATGGCGCTGGCGTCGGGAGACGTGGTCGACGTCGACAGCCGGTCCGACGTCGTCAGGCACTCGATCGAGCTGGCGCTGATCATCACGCTGTTCTCCGACGGCCTGCTGGTGGAGCGCGAGCTGCTCGGAAGGCACTGGGGGCCCGCGGCCCGCGCGCTGATCATCGCGATGCCGTTGACGATGGGCCTGCTGGCGGTGTGCGCGCAGCTCGCCTTCCCGGAGCTCGGGTGGGCCGAGTGCTTCCTGCTCGGGGCCGTGCTCTCGCCCACCGACCCGGTCGTCACGTCCAGCGTGGTCACGATGCGCCGCGTCCCCGGGCTCGTCCGGCACACGCTCAATCTGGAGTCCGGCCTGAACGACGGCCTCGCGCTGCCGCTGGTCCTCTTCTTCCTCGTGCTCGCCGAGCCGGGGGGCGACGCCGCGCAGTCGGCGCTGGAGCTGCTCGGCGAGGTCGCCTGGGGCGCCCTGATCGGCTTCGTGCTCGCGTACTCGGCCGGCCACGCGCTCCGGCGGCTGCCGGAGGGCGGGATCGCGCGCAACTACGAGGGCGTCTTCGCGCTCGGCCTCGCGCTGCTCGCCTACGGCCTCGCGGACGCGACCTTCGGAAACGGCCTGATCGCGGCATTCGTGGCGGGCGTTGCGCTGGGCGTGGCCGAGCACGACATCCCGGTGGCGTTCCAGCAGTTCAACGAGAACGTGAGCGCCGTGTTCCAGGTCGCGACATTCTTCCTGTTCGGGGCCCTGATCGTCGACACGCACTGGGGCCACGGGCCCGCGGCGCTCGTGCTGTTCATCGGGTTCGCGCTGCTCGTGGCGCGGCCGGCGGCCGTGCTGGTCTCGCTGGCGGGCACGCGCCTGGCCCGGCCCGTGAAGCTCTTCATCGCGTGGTTCGGGCCGAAGGGAGTGGCCTCGATGCTGTTCTCGCTGCTGGTGCTCAACTCGGCCGCGCCCCACAACGAGCTGATCTTCGGCGCGGCGTCGTTCGTGATCCTCGCCTCGATCCTCGCGCACGGGCTGACCGACACGGTCGGCAGCCGGTGGATCGCGCGCCGCGTCCCCGAGGAGCCCGGGCCCGACTGGGGCCCCCCGGGGACGGTGTAGGCGGCGTTGCTCATCCCTGAGCGTTGGGGGCGTCGAATGCGAAGAGGTCGGGCCGGCGGCCCTGGCGGAACACGAACGAAAGCTGGCGGGGCGGGCGCAGGCCGTCGGGGTGGGCGGGGCGGAAGGTCGGGCAGGGCTTCTTGTCCTCGAGCGCGCACAGCATGTTCTGATGGAAGAAGCAGTCCTCGCAGCGCGGCTTGCGTGTGTTCCGCGTCCCTGCCTGAGCCCGCTTCGGGCACCGGCGCTCACCTCCCGGACCTCAGTTTGCTGCACCGCTTGCCTCCCCTTAGTCGTAAGCATGTTCGTGACCGGGCGCCATCGTGGCCAAGCCGCGCCGGGTTGTCCAGGCGAACATACGTACGCTTCACCCAAATCGCCGGAACTTCGCCTCCGCCCCACCGCACCGTAGTCCGCACCAAGCGGGAACGACGGCTTGTTTAGATGACGGGCGTGCGCCGTCTTCTCCCCCGCCGCTCGTGGCTGCGGCCGTGGCCGTTCCTTGCTGATCGTGCTCGCCACGCTCGCGGGAGCGATCGGCGCCCTCAGCGTCTACCGCTCGGACCAGGAGCTGTCGACCGGGACGGTGCGGCTCGGAGTCGATCCCGGTCACCGGGGCGCGCTCGACATCTACGTGCCGCTGGTGGACTGGGGAGCGCGCTTCCATTCCGTGCGGCTGCCCGCGCGCCTCAAGATCGAGGCGCGGACGATCGAGAGCCAGGCGATCGGCCGCGTCGCCGGCGGCCAGGTGGACGTGGAGCGGCTGCGGCTGGAGGCGCGGGACGCGATCGAGACCTACATCCGCCGCCTGGTGCTGCTGGTGGCGGGCGCCGCGCTTGCCCTCGGCGCCCTCGTGGCCCTGGCGCTGCGCGGCACCTCGCGGTACGGGGTGGCCGCAAAGCTGGGCTGCGCGGCCGCGACCGCGGTGCTCGCGGCGGGCGCGGTCGCACTGCTCCTTCCCCCGCACGAGCCCGTCGAGAACCCGGAGTACTACGCGAACGGGTCGGCGATCCCGGTCGCGCTGCGAGCCGCCCAGGACGCGACCCGGTCGGCCAACGCCCTCAGCCAGGACATCGACGACCAGCTGCTCAACCTCGCGCGCCTCATCGCGATCCCGCGCGAGCGGCCCGACCTGCGTCCCCTGCCGCGCCTGACGCTCGCCTCGGACCTGCACAACAACGTGCTGGCGCTGCCGGCGCTCGAGCGCGCCGCGCGGGGCCGCCCGCTGTTCTTCGCCGGCGACCTCACCACCAGCGGCGTGCCGCTGGAGGCGGCCCTCACCAGGGAGGTGGTGCGCGCGGGCAGGCCATTCGTGTTCGTGTCCGGCAACCACGACTCCGACACGCTCTCCCACGCGCTCGCCCGGCGCGGCGCGATCGTGTTGACCCAGCGCGGACGGCTCCTGCCCGACGGGCGGCACGGCGCGACGGTCGTGCGGGCCGGGGGCATCCGCGTGGCGGGCTACAGCGATCCGTTCGAGCGCCGCCGGGCCGACGGGTACCGCGCGCGCCGCGAGCCCGACGTGACGGAACCGCAGCAGCGCGCGTTCTGGGGCTGGCTGCGCCCGCTCGTGGGACGGATCGACGCGGTGATGGTGCACTCGCCCGCGCTTGCCGCCCTGGCGCTGGACGAGCTGCGCGCGAGCCCGCCGGCCGCGCCGCTGGTGTTCCTCACCGGCCACACCCACGAGCAGGCGCTGGTCGAGTCCGAGCATGTCGTGCTGCTGAACGGCGGCACCGTCGGCGGAGGAGGCGCGGGGAACTTCCACGAGAACCAGCCCTACGGCCTCGCGATCCTCACCTACAAGTCCCAGCCCGTCGTTCGAGCCGCTGGCCGCCGACCTCGTGCGGATCGACCCGCGCGAAGGATCGGCCAACGCCGAGCGGCACCTGCTGGAGGCAGCTAGCGGACCGGAGTGAGCGGGTCGCGTCCCTCGAGCACGGCGATCACGTTCTCGGCCGCGAGCCGTGCCATCCCGTTCCGCGCCTCCGTCGTGGCGGAGCCGACGTGCGGCGCGAGCACGACGTTCTCGAGCCGGGTCAGCGCGGGCGGCACCTCCGGCTCCTGCTCGTAGACGTCGAGGCCGGCCGCGAAGAGCGGTCCCTCCTCCAGCGCGCGGGCGAGCGCGGCCGTGTCGACCAGCCCGCCGCGTGACGTGTTCACCAGTACAGAGCCGGGCTTCATGCGCGCGAGCGCCGCGGCGTCGATCAGGTGACGCGTCTCCGGCGTGAGTGGCACGTGCAGGGTGACGAAGTCCGAGCGCGCCAGCAGCTCGTCGAGCGACACGTGCTCGGCGCCGAGCCGCGCCTCCTGCTCGGTGTGGCGGGAGCGCGCCGTGTACAGCAGCGTGACCTCGAAGCCGCGCAGCAACTCGGCCACGCGAGTCCCGATCCGGCCCAGGCCGACGATGCCGACCACGCTTCCCGACAGCTCCCGCCCGAGCAGCTGCGCGGGCTCCCAGCCGACCCACTCGCCGGCGCGCACCATCCGCTCTGCCTCGCCGACGCGGCGCGCGGCCGCCAGCATCAGCGCCAGCGCCAGCTCCGCCGTCGCGTTCGTGAGGACGTCCGGAGTGTTCGTGACGACGACGCCATGCTCGCGACAGGCGGCGAGGTCGATGTTGTCGTGGCCGACCGCGAAGTTCGCGACCACCTTCAGCGAGTCGCCGGCGGCCTCCAGCAGCTCCGCGTCCACCGGCACGGTCGGGTCGGCGATCAGCGCGGCTGCGCCGGCGACGCGCGCCGTCAGATCTCCCGAACCGCCGTCCTCAACATCGAAGCGGTCGGCCAGCAGCGCGCGCCCGGCCTCGGGCAGATGGCGCGCGATCACCACCTTGGGGCGGGGCATCTAGACGCGCTGCAGGTGCGTGTCCGTGAACGCGGACGGATACTTGAGGCCGTATCCCAGCAGGCGATCGAACCCGATGTGCGTCAGCCAGATCAGCGCGACCTGGATCGCCACGTCCGAGCCGCCCACCACTCCCACCGTGGCGAGCACGACGGGCCATGCCTCGAAATGCACGATGTCGTAGAGCAGCGCCCCGGCGCGGTCGCCGGCCACGTATCCGAGCATCGACAGGTCGGGCGCGAGGATCAGCAGCACGAACGCCAGCGCGCTGAAGCCCTCGTGCACGTACAGCGCGATCGCGGCCCCTCCCACCACCGCGCCCTCGAGGCGCAGGAGCGTGCCGGGCAGCCGCTCCAGGCTCACCGGGTCAGCGCTCGAGCGCCGCCATCGCGTCCACGAGCTCGCGCACCGCGTCGGCCGAGCTGTGCAGGTCCGCCTTCTCCTCGTCGGCGAGCTCGATCTCGATGATCTCCTCCACGCCGTCCTTGCCGAGCTTCACGGGCACGCCCACGAACAGGCCGTCGATGCCGTACTCGCCCTGGCACAGCGCCGCGCACGGGAGCACGCGCTTCTGGTCGTACAGGATCGAGTCGACCATCTCCGCCACCGCCGCGGACGGCGCGTAGAACGCCGAGCCCGACTTCAGCAGCTTGACCACCTCGGCGCCGCCGTCGCGCGTGCGCTGCACGATCTCCTCGAGGCGCTTCCCGTCGATCTTCTGCGACACCGGCACGCCGGCGACGTTCGTGTAGCTGACGATCGGGACCATCGTGTCGCCGTGGCCGCCGAGCACGAATCCGGTGACGTCACGGGCCGAGACACCCAGCTCCCACGCGAGGAAGGTGCGGAAGCGGGCGGAGTCGAGGATGCCCGCCATGCCGACCACGCGCTGGCGCGGGAACTCGGAGACGTCGAGCGTCACATGACACATCGCGTCGAGCGGGTTGGTGACGCAGATGATGATGGAGTCGGGAGAGCGCTCGGACACCTCGCGCGTCACCGCGCCGACGATGTCCTTGTTCGCGGCGAGCAGGTCGTCGCGGCTCATGCCGGGCTTGCGCGGAAGGCCCGACGTGATCACCACGATGTCGGACCCGGAAGTCTCCTCGTAACCGTTGGTGCCGACTATGTTCGGCTCGTAGCCGACCACGGGCCCGGCCTGGTTCAGGTCGAGCGCCTTGCCCTGCGGCATGCCTTCGACGATGTCGACGAGGACTACGTCCGCGTAGTCACGCTCAGCCAATCGCTGTGCGGTGGTGGCACCGACGTTTCCGGCACCCACCACTGTGATCTTGCGTCTCATCGTGTTCGGTTCCTCCCTTTGGTCACGTGCACTAATCGGATGTGACAGAGTTGACGCGCATCTACTTTGGAGACACACGAACTTGAGGTGACAGCATGCCGCCCCGTACCGACTTCTTGACAAAGCAGCGCCAGCAAATCGAGGCGCGGCTGAGGGAGCTGCAGCCGGCGCACGAAGAGTATCTGACACTGCTTCAAGCGCGTGACGCGCTCGCGGGCGTGAAGCCGGCAAACGGCAGGCGCGGGCCCGGCCGCCCTCCGGGCAAGCGCGGTCCGGGCCGCCCCCCGGGAAGCGGGCGCAAGACCACCACATCGCGCAAGAAGACGACGCGGCGCCGGCGCGGCGGCACCCGCGCGGACCAGGCGCTGACGCTGATCAAGCAGAACCCGGGCATCACGGTCGCCGACATCGCCGACCGCATGGGCATCCGCCAGAACTACCTGTACCGGGTGACGCAGGAGCTACAGAAGGAACGCAAGGTCCGCGCCGCAACGGCGGATTCCACGCGAAGTAGGACCGGGTGCTCCAGGGGTGCGCGGTTTTTCGGTTGTACTACGCCCAAAAGTTGTCGCACCTGAAGCCTTAGGCCGTTACTCCCGCCTCCATCTTCTCGATCACGGCGTCGGCCACGTCTGATGTACCGACCGCGGTCGGGTCGTCGCGGCTCGGCTTCATGTCGTAGGTGACCGACTTGCCCTCCTTGATCACCTCGGCGATCGCCGATTCCATCCGGTTCGCCGCCTCGTGCTCGCGCAGGTAACGCAGCATCATCACACCGCTCAGCATCAGCGCCATCGGGATTCACCTTGTTCATCCCCTTGTACTTGGGCGCCGAGCCGTGAGTGGCCTCGAACACGGCGTACTCGTCGCCGATGTTCCCGCCGGGCGCCATGCCCGAGGCCGCCGATCATGCCGGCGCCGAGGTCGGAGACGATGTCGCCGTACAGGTTGGGCAGCACCACGACGTCGTACTCCTCCGGGCGTGACACGAGCTGGTTGCACAGGTTGTCGATGATGCGGTCCTCGAACTCGATGTCGGGGTAGGCCTTCGCCACCTCCTGCGCGACGCGCAGGAACAGGCCGTCCGAGAACTTCATGATGTTCGCCTTGTGCGCGGCGGTCACCTTGCGGCGGCCGTTCTCCTTCGCGTACTCGAAGGCGGAGCTCACGATCCGCGTCGTGCCGTAGACCGAGATCGGCTTGATCGAGATGCCGGCGTCCTCGCGGATCTCCTTGCCGGAGATCTCCGCGACCACCTCCCGCAGGCGGGCGGCCTCGGGCGTGCCCATCTCGAACTCGATGCCGGCGTACAGGTCCTCGTGGTTCTCGCGCACGATCACGATGTCGGTCTCGGGGAAGCGGGTGCGCACACCCTCGTAGGCCTTGCACGGGCGCAGGCAGCAGTACAGGTCGAGGTCCTTGCGCAGCGCCACGTTGACCGAGCGAAAGCCGGACCCGACCGGCGTCGTGATCGGGGCCTTCATCGCGATCTTGTTGCGGCGGATCGACTCGAGCACGCGGTCGGGCATCGGCGTGCCCTCCTGCTCGTAGACGTCCACGCCCGCGTCCTGCCAGTCCCACTCGAACTCGGGGCCGGTCGCCTCGAGCACGCGCGCGGTCGCCTCTGCCAGCTCGGGGCCGGTGCCGTCGCCGCGGATGAACGTCACGGTGTAGCTCAAGTCGCTTCCTCTCGCTCGGAATATCGGTGCGGGTTCCCCGAAACATAGAGGTAGACGGCGGGTGCAGGTAAAGTGGGTCCCGATGGCCGTCGCAGAGCCACAGCGCGCCCGCTCCGGGCCGACGCACGAGGTGGTGAACCAGGTGCCGCCGCTCGAGCCGTACAACGTGTTCGAGCAGGACCGCGCCCTCGTCGAGGCCCTTCGAGCGCGAGGGCGGCGGCTGGGCGGCCGACCGCGTCCGCGCGCTGGGTGAGATCGCCGGCGGCGAGGCCGTCGAGTGGGGACGGCTGGCAAACGAGAACGAGCCGGTCCTGCGCACGCACGACCGGTTCGGGCACCGCATCGACGAGGTCGAGTACCACCCCTCCTACCACCGGCTGCTCGAGGTCACGATCTCGAACGGCATCCATTCCCTTCCCTGGACCGACCCGCGCCCGGGCGCCCACGTCGCGCGCGCCGCGCTGTTCATGGTCATGGGCCAGGCCGAGGGCGGGCACCTGTGCCCGATCTCGATGACCTACTCGGGCGTGCCCGCGCTGCGCGCGACTCCCGAGCTGTCGGAGGAATGGGAGCCGCGCATCACCTCCAACTCGTACGACCCGCGGCTCGTGAACGCCGACGACAAGGCCGGGTCGCTGATCGGAATGGCGATGACCGAGAAGCAGGGCGGCTCCGACGTGCGCGCCAACACGACGGTCGCGCGGCCCATGAACGGCGGCGGTCCTGGCGCCGAATACGAGATCACCGGCCACAAGTGGTTCTGCTCGGCACCGATGTGCGACGTGTTCCTGGTGCTCGCGCAGGCCGACGGCGGCCTGTCGTGCTTCGTGCTGCCGCGCATCCTGCCGGACGGCAGTCGCAACGCCTTCCACATCCAGCGGCTGAAGGACAAGCTCGGCAACCGCTCCAACGCCTCGAGCGAGGTCGAGTTCGACGGCGCCTGGGCGCGCATGCTGGGCGAGGAGGGCCGCGGCGTCCCGACGATCATCGAGATGGTCAACCACACGCGGCTCGACTGCGTGCTGGGGTCGGCCACGGGCATGCGGTCGGGTGTCGCGCGCGCCACGCACCAGGCGGCGCACCGGGCGGCGTTCGGCAAGACGCTGATCGACCAGCCGCTGATGCAGAACGTGCTCGCGGACCTGTGCGTCGAGTCCGAGGCCGCCACGATCACGGGAATGCGGCTCGCGCGCGCCTACGACGAGGCCGGCAGCGACGATCGCGAGAACCTCTTCAAGCGGCTCGCCACGGCCGTGTCGAAGTACTGGATCTGCAAGCGCGGCGCGGCCCACGCGCACGAGTCGCTCGAGTGCTTCGGCGGCAACGGCTTCGTCGAGGAGTCCGGCATGCCGCGCCTGTACCGCGAGGCTCCGCTCAACTCGATCTGGGAGGGCTCCGGCAACGTCGCCTGCCTGGACGTACTGCGCGCGATGGTGAAGAGCCCGGAGTCGGTGGAGATCTTCTTCGACGAGATCGAGCAGACGGCCGGGTCGGATGCGCGTGTGCGCGACGCCCTGTCCGCGCTGAAGGGCGAGCTGTCGGACTTCGAGAGCGCGGAGACGCGCGCCCGTCAGCATCGTGGAGCGGATGGCGCTCACCCTGCAGGGTGCGCTGCTCGTGCGCCACGGCGACCCGGCGGTCGCTGACGCGTTCTGCGCGTCACGGCTGGCCGGCGACTGGGGTCACGCCTTCGGCACGCTGCCGGCGGGCGTCGACAACCGGGCGATCATCGATCGCCACCTGCCGGTCGCGAGCTAAGCCAAGCCGCAGCACGCGAAACGCGAAAGTTCGAGAGGGCGCCGGTCCTGGTCCGGCAACCCCTACCATCAAAGGAGATGCTGGGCGGCAGATCGATACCTCTCCTGCGGATCTTCGGCATCCGCATCGGCGTGGACCCGAGTTGGTTCATCGCCCTGTTCATCTTCATCTGGTGGCTGACCGACTACTACCAGACAGCGCTGCCGGGTGGGCAGGACAGCTCCGCGTTCGGGCTGGCCACGATCAGCGCATTGCTCTTCTTCGTGTCGATCCTGCTGCACGAGCTGGGCCACGCGGTCGTGGCGATGCGCAACGGGATCACGATCGCCGGCATCGACCTGTGGCTGTTCGGCGGCGTGGCGAAGATGTCCCGCGACACGCAGTCCCCCGGGGTCGAGTTCCGCGTGGCGGTGGCGGGGCCGGTGGTGACCCTGGTGATCGCGATCGTGTGCGCCGGGCTCGGGATGCTCGTGGCCGGGAGTGCCGACGAGTTCTGGAGCTCGAGGGCATTCGACGCGCAGGGTTCGACCGGAGCACTCGTCGCGATGCTCGCGTACCTGATGAGCATCAACGTGATCCTGCTCGTGTTCAACCTGATCCCGGCGTTCCCGCTCGACGGCGGCCGCATCGCCCGCGCGATCATCTGGAAGGTCTCGGGCGACCGCACGCAGGCCACCCAGAGCGCGGCGCTGCTCGGGCAGGGCTTCTCCTACATCCTGATCGGGCTCGGGATCGCCGTGCTCGTGGGAGTGGAGGTCCCGCTCGTGGGATCGGACTTCGTCTCGGCGCTGTGGCTGATCTTCATCGGCATGTTCCTCGGGCAGGCGGCGCGCACGGCGACCTACCAGACCGCTCTGCTGTCGCGCCTCGAGGGGATCACCGTCTCCGACGTGATGGACGCGGAGCCGGTCGCGGTCCCCGGTGACATGACGATCGGCGAGGCGCTGCACGAGTACTTCCTGCGCTATCGCTACGACTGGTTCCCGGTCGTGGACCGCAACGGGCGGTTCCTCGGGATCGTCGATCGCGAGCGCGCCGAGCGCATCCCCGACGACCGCCAGTCGGTGTTCACGGTGAGCGAGATACTGAGAGCCGACGACGACAACGTGCGGGTCAGCTCCGACGAGCCGCTCGAGGCGCTGCTCGGCTCCGCTGCCCTCATGCGCCTCGGAGCGCTGATGGCCGTCGACCGCGACGGGCGCCTCCAGGGGATCGTCACGTGGGACCAGGTCCGGCGTGCACTCCAGCAGCCGACCGGGGCGGCCACCCCGTAGCTCCTTGAGGCGTGTGCATAGAATCCCGCGCCGTGCCCGAGCATGATGTCCTCGTCATAGGCGCCGGCCTCGCCGGCCAGCGCGCCGCCCTCAGCGCTGCTCAGGCAGGGGCTTCCGTGGGCATCATCTCCAAGGTCCACCCTGTCCGCTCCCATTCCAATGCGGCCCAGGGCGGGATCAACGCCGCGCTCAACCCTGAGGACTCCTGGGAGTCGCACGCGTACGACACCGTCAAGGGGTCGGACTACCTGGGTGACCAGGACGCGATCGAGATCATGTGCCGCGAGGCGCCGGAGGAGCTGCTGCACCTCGAGCACATCGGCGTCACGTTCCACCGCAACGAGGAGGGGCTGCTCGGCACGCGCGCGTTCGGCGGCGCCTCGGCCGCCCGCACCTACTACGTCGCCGACATCACGGGGCAGGCGATCCTCCACGTCCTCTACGAGCAGCTCATGAAACACGACGAGGTGCACCGCTACGAGGAGTGGTTCACGACCGGGCTGGCGCTCGACGAGTCGGGCCATTGCGCGGGGGCGATCACCCGCGACCTGCGCGACGGCTCGACGGAGCTGTTCAGCGCGAAGTCCGTGATCCTGGCGACCGGCGGGAACGGGCAGTGCTTCAAGCCCACCACCAACGCGCTGATCTGCACGGGCGACGGCATCTCGATGGCATACAAGGTGGGCGCGCCGCTGATGGACATGGAGATGGTCCAGTACCACCCGACCACTCTGGCCGGGAACGGGCTGCTGATCACCGAGGGCGCACGCGGCGAGGGCGCCCACCTCTACAACGCGCTGGGCGAGCGCTTCATGGAGAAGTACGCGCCGAACAAGATGGAGCTGGCGTCGCGGGACGTCGTCTCCCGGGCAGAGCAGACCGAGATCAACGAGGGCCGCGGCTTCCCCGACGGCACCGTGTCGCTCGATATCACGGTGGTGCCGCGCAAGCGGATCCACGAGGCGCTGCGCGAGATCGTGAACGTGGGCCGCGACTTCGCCGGCGTCGACATCACCAAGGAGCCGATCCACATCAAGCCCGGCAACCACTACGTGATGGGCGGCGTGAAGACCGACGTGGACGGCCAGACCGAAGTCCCGGGGCTGTACGCGGCGGGCGAGTGCGCGTGCGTCTCGGTCCACGGCGGCAACCGCCTGGGCGCGAACTCGCTGCTCGACACGCTCATCTTCGGCCGCCGCTCCGGCGCGCACGCCGCCGAGCGTGCCACCGAGCACGCGCTCAACCCGCCCTCGGCCGCGGTGCTCGCGGACGAGGAACGCCACGTGGGCGAGCTGATCCGCCGCGAGCCCGGCCAGGCGCGGCGGGTCTCCGAGCTCAAACTGGAGCTTGGGACCACGATGGACAAGCACTGCGCCGTGTTCCGCGAGGAAGCGGGCCTCCAGCAGGCGCTCGAGACGGTGCAGCGCCTGAAGGAGGAGTACCAGGGAGTCGCGATCGACGACCACGGCTCGGTCTTCAACCAGGACCTGATCGGCGCGATCGAGCTGGGCTACATGATCGACTGCGCCGAGGCGACGGTGATGTCCGCGATCCACCGCAAGGAGAGCCGCGGCGCGCACTTCCGCACCGACTTCCCGGAGCGCAACGACGAGGAGTGGCTGAAGCACATCAACCTCACGCTCGGCGGCGACGGCGAGCCGCACATCAGCTACTCGCCTGTGACGATTACACAGTGGCAGCCGGAGGAACGGAAATACTAGACTATTTCCCATGGCTGACTACACCCTTCGAATCCGCCGCTACGAGCCCGAAACGGGCAATGCGCCCTACTGGCAGGACTACAAGGTCGACCTCGAGGGGCACCGCAGCGTGCTCGACGGCATCCTCCAGGCCAAGGACCGCGAGGACGGGTCGATCGGCATCCGCTGCTCCTGCCAGGCCGCGATCTGCGGCTCCTGCGGGGTGCGCGTCAACGGACAGGCGAAGCTGGCGTGCAACACCAAGCTCCAGGATGCGGTCGAGCGCGCGGACGACGGCGCGATCCTGGTCGAGCCGATGGGCAACATGCCGGTGCTCAAAGACCTGATCGTGAACATGGACGCGGTCCACTGGAAGAAGGTGCAGCGCGTCGTGCCGTGGCTGTTGCCCGAGGGCCCTCCGCCGGAGCGCGAGTACGTCGTGCCCCCGGAGTCGATGATCGACATCACCCAGTCGATGGCGTGCATCCACTGCGGAGCGTGCAACTCCGACTGCCTCTCGCTCGAGGTGGACCCGCTGTTCATCGGCCCCGCGGCGCTCGCGAAGGCATACCGCTTCGTGGGCGACCCGCGCGACGGCCAGACCGAGGAGCGGCTGCGCGACCTCGCCGAGGACCCGCACGGGATCTACGACTGCACGCACTGCTTCAGCTGCATCGAGGTGTGCCCGAAGGGCGTCGCGCCGATGAGCCAGATCATGCGGCTGCGCCGCAAGGCCGTGCACGACGCAAAGATCAACGACCAGAACAACGGGGCGCGGCCACGAAGGGGCGTTCACGAACATCATCCGCAAGAAGGGCACCCTCGACGAGCGCAAGCTCCTCCAGGACAGCCTGGGGCCGCTGCGCCCGCAGGGCGGCATCGCCCTGCTGAAGGCGCTCCCCACCGGCCTGCGCGGGTTTGCGCGCGGCAAGATCGCGCCGAAGACCGCGCTGTTCCACGAGAAGCTCCCGGGAATGGAGAACGTGCAGCGCATCTACGACCACGCCGAGCAGCACCGCATCGAGCTGAACCTCTACATCGTGGGCGAGGGCGGCGAGGAACCAGAGCCGGCCGAGGAGGAGCAGCTCGCATGAAAGTCGCCTACTGGCCCGGCTGCGTGTCGCGCGGCTTCACGCCCGAGCTGCACGGCTCGATGGCGCTGGTCGCGGAGCGGCTCGGGATCGAGCTGGTCGAGCTGGACCGCGCCAACTGCTGCGGGGCCGGCGTGATCGCCGAGCACAACCCCGAGCTGGCCGACACGCTGAACGCGCGCACGTTCGCGATGGCGCAGAAGACGGGGCACATGATGATGAACATCTGCTCCACCTGCCAGGGCTCGCAGTCGGAGTGCCAGGAGCGGCTCGACGCTGATACCGGTTACCGGGACCACATCAACGAGGTGCTGGCCCAAGAAGACTTGCACTACGAGCCCGGCGTCACCAACAAGAACTTCCTCTGGCTGCTGATCGAGGACTACGGGCTCGACCAGCTCGTGACGCACATCAAGCGACCGCTCGCGGGCCTGCGCGTGGGGCCGTTCTACGGCTGCTATGTGCTGCGCCCCACGACGCGGCTCGGATACCAGGAGCACCCCGAGCGTGACCTCTACATGGAGTGGCTGATCGAGTCGCTCGGCGGCGAGGTCGTGGAGTACGACGGCTCGCGCAAGTGCTGCGGCTTCCCCGTGATCACGATGAACCGCGAGACGTCACTGAAGCAGGCCGGCCGCCACATCGGCGACGCCATCGACGAGGGCGCGGACGCGCTCGTCACGCCGTGCCCGCTGTGCCACCTGAACCTCGACCTGCAGCAGCCGGACGCGTCCAAGGTCGTCGGCCGCGACCTCGGCCTGCCGGTCCTGCACCTGCCGCAGCTCGTGGGCCTGGCGCTCGGCCTCGAGCCGAAGGAGCTGGGGATGAACAAGCACGTCGTGCGCACGACCGACGTCGAGCGCAAGCTCGCCGCGGTACCGACGGCCGCGTAGCGCCGTTGCCGCGCCGCCGGATCGTCTTCCTCAAGGACCTCGCCGCCGACCTGCGCCAATCGGTGCGGCGCCGCCCGGAGCGGCCGCCGGACGCGGACGCTCCCGACCGCCGGACCGCGGAGGAGCTGGAGCGCCGGCTGGACGCGACCCGCGAACGCCTGCGCCGCGAGATCCCACCGCCGGACGATCCCTAGCGCCGCTTCGCGCGCACGACGAGCGGGACTGAGCCGTCGCCGGCGCTGTTCTCGTCACCCGCCCACTGGGCGACGAAGGCCGCGGTCTTGACCAGCTTCCAGTTGGTGGTGAAGGTGCCGTTGGATGCCACGGTGGCCGTCAGGGAGACCCAGCCCCGCTCCCCCCGCTCGCGCCGCGAGACCACCACGGTGGCGCCACCCTTGGCCCCGGAGACCCGACCGGTGATCCTGATCACGGCGCGTCGCCGGACGGTACGGCGGCTGGTCCGCAACGTCACCTTCGAGGGGTCGCCGCGGTCACCGCCGCTGGTCGTGAAGAGCAGCGCGCGGCTGTCCGCGAGCAGGAACGCGCTGTTCGAGCCCGTCGCGACAAGCCCATCCGGGGAGGGCTCGTCGGTGCCGACGAGCTGCGGGCGCCAAGTGCGGCCTCCGTCGGTCGTGCGCAGCACGTAGCCCCCAGGTTCGGAGTCGAACCGCTTGAGCGTGAGGAAGCCTGCCGACGTCGTCGAGAACGACAGGCCGGTCGCGTCGTCGTTGCCCACGCCCGACAGGTCGAGCCAGTGATCGCCGCGATCACGGGTCTTGTACACCTGACCGTCCTGGCCGAGCGCGAATCCGGTGCGCGCCGAGACGAAGTCGACCGCCTGGATCAGCGTCTTGCGTGGCAGCCGCACCTTCTGCCAGGTCCGCCCGGCGGTGGTCGAGACGAGGATGTTCTTCGAGCCGTAGACGAACACGGATCCCCCACCGCGGTCGACGTTGAAGAGCTTGGACCGGTTCAGCAGCCGGCCGCGGATGCGTGTGAACGTGCTGCCTCCGTCAGTCGACCGCAGCACTCCCTTGGGCCCGACCAGCAGGACGGTCTGCGTGCCGAGCGCGAGCACCGCCTGCGGTCGTGCCGCGGTGCCCGTGTTCAAGATCTGCCACGACTCGCCCGCGTTGTCGGTGCGCAGCAGCGTGCCCGCCGCGTCAAGGACGTAACCCGTCTCCTCGTCGATGAAGGACACGTCGATCACGTCCTCCGACGTCGACACGCCGACCTCGGACCATGTGACGCCACCGTCGTCAGAACGTGCAAGCGCACCGCTCGGCCCGGTCGCGAACACCACCGAGCCGGAGAGCGCACGGATCCGCTGGAAAGTCGGGCTGAGCCGCTTGCCGACCGGACGCCACGTCGCGCCCGAGTCATCGGTGAGCACCGTGGTCCCGCCGTCTCCGACCGCGACCGCGTTGTTGGGCGAGCTGAACGACGCCGCCAGGATCTTCTGGGTCGAGGCAGTGACCGACGACCAGCGTCGCACCCCCGTCGATGGTACGGAGCACGGCCTGGCTGCCGTTCGCCAGCAGACAGACGAGCGCCGTGGCGCAGCGGATGCCTCGTAGCCCTGACACGCCAGGCGGGCGCCGCTGGCGTCCAGGTCAGACCGCCGTCGGTGGTGCTCAGCACGACGCCGCCGGTGCCCACGGCGTAGCCCACGAGTCGGTGGGGAAGTGGACGCTGTTGAGCGGTGGGTCTGCCCGCGTGAACCTGCGTCCAGGAGCTCGCCCCGTCGATGGTCCGGTAGATCCCGCCGGACAGGCTCACGGCCACCCCGGTGTCCGGCGTGAGGAAACTGACATCCGTCGGCTTGTATGGCTGGCTGCCCGCACCGGTGACCGGTACCGATGTCTTGCGTGACCAGGTGCGCCCCCCGTCGGCAGTGCTCAGCACGGAGCCGTCCTCGAGCACGAGATACCCGGTCTGGTCGGTGGGAAAGTCGAAGGCCGCAAGCTGGGAGGAGCAGCGCAGGTCGGTTGCCGTCCACGGGAGCCGCGTGAGCGTCTGGCCGCCGTCGTCCGAACGGCGCAACGCGCAATCTCCGCCGATGACGACCGAGTCCGCGTCGATCAGGCTGATGCGGTCCAGCGGAACCGTCAGCCCCGTGGCCGAGCCGCGCCAGGTCGTGCCCCCGTCATCGGTGCTGAGCAGCGTCCCGAAAAAGCCCGCGGCATACCCGCTCGCCCCATCGAACTCGAGTGCCTGGATCGTCTGGCCCTGCGGGTTGGGGTTGCCCCACTCCCAGCCCGAGTGACCGACGGTGACCGCGGCCGGGGTGGAGGCCGGGGTGACACAGATGATCGCCGCCACCACTGCCAGTGCAAGAGCTGTTCGACTCGTGATCATCCTCGCACCCCCAAAGCTCGATCGGTCGATCGGTCCGGCGGCTTTAACTCGCCGGGGCACGAGGAGTTGCGCTTCGCGCCGCTAGGGAGCGATGTTCTGGTTCACCCGGAACAGGTTGTCCGGGTCATAGCGGCGCTTGACCTCGACGAGCCGGTCGTAGTTCCCGCGATACGTGGCCCGCACGCGCTCCGGTCCCTCGTCGTGCATGAGGAAGTTCACGTACGCGCCTCCAGCCGAATGCGGGTGCAGCGCATCGAAGTAGCTCTTTGTCCAATCGGTGATGGCGGCCGCGTTCGCCGGCTCGGGGTCGACGCCCACGATCACCTCCGCCCAGCGCGAGTCGCGGTAGGCGAAGGCGGTCTCGTCCTGTCCGACGTCGTGGACCGCTCCGTCGATCGGGTACAGGTGCATGGTCGAGTGCATCTTCGGCATCTGCCGTCCGTACTCGGCGTGAGCCGCGATGGCCTCGTCGGGCAGCGAGTCGACGAAGTCGGCCCTCCAGTACCACTGAAGTCCCGACGGGTAGACCGCGTCGAAGGCAGACTGAATACCGGGGAAGGGCACCGGCGCGACGCCGTCGAGCAGCGGCGGGCCGAACTCGCGCGCCGGGCGTAGGGCCTCCTCCGCCTCGTCCAGATCGCCCGTGCAGCACCACACCACGCCGCACACCTTCTGCAGGTGCAGCTCCGCGGGAAACGGATCCCCGGGCGGGACCGTCAGGAAGGCGAAGAAGCCGTTGACGTCGCGCGGCGCATCCGCCATGAAGTCGTCGTAGAAGCGCAGCAATTCTTCGGACTGCTCGAGTGGCCAGAACATCGGGCCGGCCAGCACGGTGTCAACAGGGTTTGCCCGGAACTCGAACGAGGTCACGGCGCCGAAGTTGCCGCCTCCCCCGCGGACCGCCCAGAACAGGTCCTCGTTCTGGTCCTCGCTGGCCGTCACGCTGCTGCCGTCGGCCAGCACCATGTCCGCCGACAGCAGATTGTCCAGCGCAAGCCCGTACTTGCGGCTGAGGTGGCCGATCCCACCGCCGAGCGTCAGGCCACCGACACCCGTCGTGGAGATGATGCCGCTCGGCACCGCGAGCCCGTGCTCGTGCGTGGCCCGGTCAACCTCACCCCACGTCGCGCCGCCCTGTACGCGCACCGTCTTCCGCTTTGGGTCGACCTCGACCTCGCGCATCCCCGAGAGGTCGATCACGAGGCCGTCGTCCACCACGCCCAGCCCGCCCGCGTTGTGACCGCCACCCCGGATCGAGACCAGAACGCCCTCGCCGCGTGCGAAGTTCACCGCCGCGGTCACGTCGCCTGCGCCGGCACAGCGGGCGATCAGCCCCGGCCGGCGGTCGATCATGGCGTTGTAGACCTTGCGTGCCTCGTCGTAGCGACCGTCGCCCGGGGCGATCAGGTCACCACTGAAATCCGACTCCAACCGACTGCTCGCCGCTTGATCGAGAGTGCCCGTCGCCATAGTTCGCCCCTTTCGAGCACGACCACCGAGAGGGTCGTGCGGTCGAGTGTCAGGAAGAGAAGATACGCCCACTAGAATTCCGCACGCCGGTAGACCGTCGGGAGGCCAGCCCTGGGCAACGTCGAGGTTATTCAGCAGTTCCTCAGAGCCACGACCCGCAGAGACGCGGAGGGCATGGTCGCGCTCAGCGCTGAGGACATCCAGTTCGTGCCCATCACCTCCGCGATGGAGGGCCGCGAGTACTCCGGTCATGCGGGGGTCCGCCAGTTCCTCGAGGACCTCGGCGACCATTGGGAGTTCTTCGAGACGATCCAGCACGAGTGGCACGACCTCGGGGACCGTGTGGTCGCGCTCGGTTGCTGGCATGCCCGGGGGCGGGCCAGCGGCGTCGAGATCACCGACCAGCCGGCAGTGTGGCTGGCCTGCATCACGGACGGCAAGATCACGCGCTGGCGCACGTACACCGACGTGGCCGAGGGTCTCGAGGCGGCGGGTCTGTCGAAAGACTCGCGCGAGCCCTGGCTGAACAGCTAGCCCGGCCGGCAGGGCACCCTGAAACGATCGCGCGTATTCCCGCCCGCGTCGATCGCGCTCCCGTGGAACTCGTGGCCGGCGACCCTGATGCGCAGGCGGTGGTAGAAGAGGCCGCGCCGCGCGGACCACTTCGGCCGGCGGCGCGTGACGAACCCGTTGAGGTGCGCGCCCCCGCCTCCGCTGACTATGTAGACGATCCCCTTGCGGCTGCGACGCCCGGAGCGCAGCGGCTTCGAGCGCTCGTAGTTCTGCACGTGGCCGTTGAGCACCAGGTCGACGCCGCCGCGCTGCAGGATCGGGACGAACCGGCCGCGGCGCAGGTGCCGTGTGTGGCCGCCGTAGCCACGCCCGCTCGACCACAGCGGATGGTGGAAGTAGGCGACCTTGCAGCGGGCCTGTGAGGTGCTCAGCTCGTTGCGCAGCCAGCGCCGCTGGGCGCCGTCGAACCTGTTCGAGTCGAGCGACACGAACAGCACGCCCCCGTAGGTGAAGCTGTAGTAGAGCTTGCCATTGGGCGTCGCGAAGAAGCGCTTGTAGTTCTCGAGGTTGTAGTAGTCGTGGTTGCCCACGCTGGGCCAGAAGGGCTTCGTCCCGATCAGGCGGCGCAGCGGGCCCAGCACGAAGCTGCGGTACTCCTCCTCGGTGCCGTAGATCTGAGCGTTGTCGCCGGTCGTGATCGCGAACGACAGGCGCGGGTCCTCGGACAGGCGGCGCAGGTTGGCACGCGCCGCCGGCGTGCCGATGCCGTAGTCGCCGATCACGCCGAAGGAGAAGTCGCCCGGGGAGGCCGGCGGAGTCGTGAAGCGTGAAAGCTCCCCCACCTTCCCGTCGGACTCCCAGCGGTACTCGTACGTCGTGCTCGGCGCGAGCGGGCCGACCGGCACGGCGTGCCGCCGCGTCAATGTCGCGTCGCGCTTGACGACCGCGAGCGGCCCGCCGGCCGGGCCGAAGGCGAGCGCCGTGGTGGCGGGCTCGTAGGTCTGCCAGACCACGGACGTGCCGGTCGCGGTGAGCTGTTGCAGGTAGGGGCCGATCTCGAACGCACGCGACGGCGGAGTGGTGATGCGCGCCGGCGGCGAGTCAGCGCTCTCGCCGTCCGGGCCGATCGCGCGCACGACGTATTGGTAGGTCTTGCCCGCGAGCAGCCACTCGTCCTCGAAGCGGGGCTCGGCGATCTCGCCGAGCTTGATGCCGTCGCGATAGACCGCGTACAACTCGAGCGGCGGCGCCGGGTCCGACCCCGACTTCCACGTGAGCACCACTTCGTCGGGGCGCTTCGCCTCGGCATACGTGTCGCGCGGAGCCGCCGGGACGTCGGCGTGGGCCGGCAGTGCCGGCCACAGCAGCGCGAAGGCGACGATCAGTGCGCGGGTCAGCCGGCGAATGCGCTGGGCCCTGGTGCCGACCAGCTTCCGCGCGACGAGCTGCTCGGCCACCTGCACCGCGTTCGTCGCGGCGCCCTTGCGGAGGTTGTCGCCGACGATCCACATGTTGAGACAGCGCTCGTGCGAGGGATCGCGCCTGATCCTGCCCACGAAAACCTCGTCGTGCCCCGCCGCGTCGATCGGCATCGGGTAGCGGCCCGCGGCCGGATCGTCCACGACGACGACTCCGGGGAACGAGCTCAGGACCTCGCGGCAGCGCTCCGGCGAGAGATCCTCGCGCGTCTGCACGTTGACCGACTCGGAGTGCGCGTTGTAGACCGGCACGCGCACGCACGTGGCGGAGATCGCGATCTCCTCGTCGCCGAGGATCTTGCGCGTCTCGGCCATCATCTTGCGCTCCTCGGTCGTGTAGTCGTCGCCGTCCTTGAAGACCTCTACCTGGGGCACGATGTTGAACGCGATCTGGTGGGGGTACACCGCGGCCTCGACGTCGCGCTCGCCCAGCACGGCCTCGGCCTGGGAGCGCAGCTCCTCGACCGCTTTCTGCCCGGTGCCCGACGTGGATTGATACGTGGACACGATCACGCGCTCGATCCCGACCGCGTCGAGGATCGGCTTGAGCGCCATCACCATCTGCATCGTGGAGCAGTTGGGGTTCGCGACGATGCCCTCGTGGCGCTCCAGCGCGTCGCCGTTCACCTCGGCCACGACCAGCGGCACGTTCGGCTCCATGCGCCAGGCGCTGGAGTTGTCCACGACCACGCAGCCGGCGTCCTTGAACTTCGGCGCCCACTCGCGTGACACGCTGCCGCCGGCGGAGAAGATCGCGATGTCGAAGCCATCGATCGCGTCGTCGGCCAGGGCGCGCACCTCGAGCTGCCCCTTGCCGTACGGGACCTTCTTCCCCGCGGATCGGGCGGAGGCGAGCGGGACGACCTCGGACGCGTCGAACCGTCGCTCGCTCATCACCGCGAGCATGGTGGAGCCGACGGCGCCGGTCGCTCCCACGACCGCCACGCGCACGCTCATCGCGGCCCACCGTCCTCGCGCTGGACCTCGTCCTTGCCCAGCTCGAACGTGTCGTGCAGCGCTCTCACGGCGTCGGGCACGCGGTCGGCCGCGATCACGCAGGAGATCTTGATCGGGGATGTAGAGATCATCTCGATGTTGATCTCCTTCTCACCGAGGGTCGCGAACACCTTTGCGGCGACACCGGGATGGCTGCGCATTCCCGCTCCCACGACCGAGACCTTGCCCATCTGGTCGTTCGTGATCACGGCATCGAGGCCCAGGTCACCGGTCAGCGCCTCCAGCGAACGCCGCGCGACGTTGACATCCGACTTCGGCACCGTGAAGGAGATCTCCGCGCTGCGGTCGCTCGACACCGGCTCGTTCTGCACGATCATGTCCACGTTCACGTCGGCCGCCGCCAGCGCGCCGAAGATGCGCGCCGCGATGCCCGGCCGGTCCGGCACGCCCGTGACGGTGACGCGAGCGTCCTCGGTCGAATGGGTGACAGCTGTGATGAGAGGTCGCTCCATGGTCTCGTGCTCGCCGAGAACGAGGGTACCGGAGCCGTCGCCGTAGCTCGGCTTCACGTGGATCCGCACTCCGTAGTTGCGCGCGTACTCGACCGAGCGCAGCTGCAGCACCTTGGCGCCGGAAGCCGACATCTCGAGCATCTCCTCGAACGAGAGCACCGGCAGCTTGCGGGCATCCGGCACGATGCGCGGGTCGGCCGAGAAGACGCCGTCGACGTCCGTGTAGATCTGGCACACGTCCGCACCCAGCGCCGCCGCCAGCGCGACCGCGGTGGTGTCCGAGCCGCCGCGCCCGAGCGTCGTCACGTCGCGGGAGGTCGAGACCCCCTGGAAGCCCGCGACCAGCACGATGCGGCCCTCCTCGAGGCCGGCGCGGATGCGGTCGGCGCGCACGTCCACGATTCGCGCCTTTGTGTGCGAGGTGTCGGTCACGATCCCGGCCTGCGAGCCCGACAGCGAGATCGCCTCGATGCCCAGGTCGTTGAGCGCCATCGCGCACAGCGCGCACGAGATGCGCTCGCCGGTGGACAGCAGCATGTCCATCTCGCGCGGGTGCGGCTCGGGCGAGATCTCGTGCGCCATCTCGACCAGCTGGTCGGTCGTGGCACCGCGCGCCGACAGCACGGCAACGACCGAGCTGCCCTCCTGGCGCGCGCGCACCATGCGCTTCGCGGCGCCGATCAGGCGCTCGGCATCGGCGACGGAGGTGCCGCCGAACTTCATCACGACGATGCCGTTGGAGCTCATGGCCGATCAGGATAGGCGAGAGCCTCGAGCGCCTCGTCCTTTGCACGGAAGGCCTGGAACCGTACGAGCCGTCCGCCCTGCTGCGTGTATACGTGCGCCCAGTGCTCCTCGATCACGATGCCGCTGCCCTGCGCCGTGCCCCTCACGTCGAGCTCGACAAGCACGGCATCGCCGATCGGGACGAAAGCCATCGGCACGAAGGTGAATTCCTCCCATACCTCCATCGAGGCGTCGAAGAACTGCCGCATGCCCTCCGGGCCGGTGAAGGTCTGCATCATCGACTGCTCGAGCGGAACGAACTCGGCGTCCGGCTCCAACATCTTCACCAGCGAATCGACGTCGCTCCGGTTCCAGGCCGCGTAGCCGGCGAGGATCGTCTCGATCGCGGTGCGCCAGCTCTCCCCCTCGGTGAGCCCCGCGTCCTCGAGCGCTTCGGCGCGCAGGGTGTAGGGCCGGTGGAGCACGATCTTGCCGGCGCACACCTCCACGAGCAGCGCGCCGCGCTGGTTGAGCTCGATCCCGCTGCCCTTCGCGCGGCCCACGTGGTGCTGGAAGAGCACGACACGGTCGCCGACCTCGACCAGCGCCTCGATCTCGACATCCCCCCGTGCCCACGCATCGGTTCCGCGCCGCACGACTTCGATGCTCGGGGAGGGCATTGGTCCTTACAGCGCGCGACGGCCCGACAGTGCCTTGCCGAGCGTGATCTCGTCCGCGTACTCGAGGTCGGCGCCGACCGGCAGCCCGCTCGCGAGGCGCGTGACCACTACCTCCTTGCCGAGCGCGCGCAGCGCCTCGGCGATGAAGAAGCCGGTCGCCTCGCCCGAGGTGGTGGGGTTGGTCGCGATCACGACCTCGCTCACGTCGCCGTCGCGCACCCTGTCGACCAGCTGCGCGATCTTGAGGTGCTCTGGGTCCACTCCGTCGATCGGCGACAGCGCACCGCCCAGCACGTGGTACAGGCCGCGAAATTCGTGCGTGCGCTCGATCGGCACCACGTCGGCCGGCTCCTCCACCACGCAGATCACCGATCTGTCGCGGCGCTCGTCCTGGCAGATCCCGCAGCGCGGCCCCTCCGCGAGGTTGAAGCACACCTCGCACAGGCCGATGCGCTCCTTCACCTCCTTGATCGCGGCACTCAGCGCGAGCGCGTCCTGCTCCGGCACGCGCAGGATGTGGAAGGCGAGCCGCTGCGCCGTGCGCTGGCCGATGCCCGGCAGCTTTGCCAGCTCGGTGATCAGCCTGTTGACGGGAGGAGCGAACAACTACATGCCCGGGAGGCCCAGGCCACCCAGGTCCAGCCCGCCGGTGAGGCCACCGAGCTTGCGGTTCGCCAGCTCCTGCGCGGAGCGGATCCCCTCGTTCACCGCCGCCAGCACCATGTCCTGGAGCATCTCGAAGTCCTCTGGGGAGGGAGCCTCACCCTCGCCGCCCAGCGCGTCGGGGCTGATCACGATCTCCTTCACCTCGAGGTCGCCCGTGACCTTGACCGTCACCATGCCGCCCCCGGCCGAGGCCTCGACGACCTCATGCTTGAGCTGCTCCTGGGCCTTGACCATCTCGGCCTGCATCTGCTGCACCTGCTTGAGCATCTTGTTCATGTTGGGTTGAGGCATCAGTCCTCCTGGACCTCTTCGGCGTCGAAGGTGCTCTTCATGCGCTCGTACGCCTCGTCCTCGGTGAGCCGGGGCGCAGCTGCGTCGGCCTGCTCCTCGTCGCTCAGCTCGAACCGCACCGAGTAGGGACGCCCGGCGACCAGCTCGAGCGCGCGGCCGAGCCGCTGCCCGTTGGCGCGATCCTCGATCTTGCGCTTGCTGAACGATGCCGAGGCGGGATAGGCCAGCACGAGCACGTCCTCCTCGAGCGCCACGGGCCGCGCGTCGGCGAGCAGCGCGGCGAGCATCTCGCCTCCCTCTCCTTCGCCCACGCGCTCGAGCACCGCGGGCCACAGCGTGTGCAGCTCAGGCGTCGGGCTCGGTGACGGCGCGGGCGCCGGCACAGGTCCGGGCGCGGGAGCAGCCGCTTCCACGGGTGCGGCCGCGCGCGTCGGGGCCCTGGTCACGCGCGGCTCGTCGGGCGGAGGCTCGGCCGATCCCCGCTCCAGCCGCTCGATCCTCGTCAGCAGCGCGTCCACCGACGCGTCGGCGCTGGGCCGCGCCGCCTTCAGCAGCGCGACCTCGAGCTGCGTGCGCGGGTCGGAGCCCTCCTTCACCTGGGCGATCGCGTCGGCGAGCAGGTCGATGGTGCGCACGGCGTCCGCCTGGGTGAGGTCGCGCGCCTGGTCCTCCAGCCGGGAAACCTGGTCCGCCGTGACGCTGAAGGTGTCGGGCGGCTCGCCGAGCGTCTGCACCACGATCAGCTGGCGCAGGTGGGCGGTCAGGTCCCGCATGAACTGGACCGGGTCGCGGCCGGACTCGCTCAGCTCGCGCACGCGCCGCAGCGCGGCCGCCGGGTCGCGCGCGACCACCGCGTCGGTCGCGGAGAAGATCAGGTCCGCATCCGCGACGTCGAGCAGCTCCAGCACGTCGTCGAAGGAGACCTGCTTTCCGCCGTAGGTGACGAGCTGGTCGAGCGTCCCGATCGCGTCGCGGAAGCTGCCGCCCGCGGAGCGCGCGATCATCATCAGCGCGCGTCCGTCCGCCTCGATGCCCTCGGCCGCGGAGATCCGCTCGAGCACGGTGGAGATCTCCTCGAGCGAGGGCCGCTGGAAGTCGAAGCGGTGACAGCGGTCGACGATCGTGGGAAGCACCTTGTGCGCCTCGGTGGTCGCGAGCACGAAGATCGTGTTGGGCGGCGGCTCCTCCAGCGTCTTCAGGAAGGCGTTCCACGCCTGTGTGGAGAGCATGTGCGCCTCGTCCAGGATGTAGACCTTCCAGCGGTCCATCGCGGGCGCGAAGCCGACCTTCTCGCGCAGGTCCCTGATGTCGTCGACGGAGTTGTTTGAGGCGGCGTCCATCTCGATCACGTCGAGCGACGTCGAGCTCGCGATCGTGGTGCACGATTCGCACTCGCCGCACGGCTCGAGGGTGGGGCCGTTGATGCAGTTGAGCGAGCGGGCGAGGATCTTCGCGACCGACGTCTTGCCGGTCCCGCGGGCGCCCACGAACAGGTAGGCGTGATGCACCTGGCCGTTCATGACCGCATTGCTCATGGTGCGCACGATCGCCTTCTGGCCGACGACGTCGGCGAAGGTCTGCGGGCGGTGGCGGCGATAGAGGCTGGTCATGGGCGGCGGCTTCATCCTAGCTGGCAGGTCCAGAGCCTCCGGGGCCTTCGGAGATATCGTCCGCGCTCCGTGCGCGCCCTTTCACGCCTCCCATCCTGGCTGCTCGACGCGGCCGCCGCGGCGGCGATCGGAGGGGTCACGTGGCTGATTTTCAGCCGCGCCTTCCTGAATTACGACACCCTCTACGGGCTGATCTGGGGGCGCGACGTGGCGAGCGGGCGCACGCCGGACTACGAGGTCACGCTCGCCCCCACTCCACATCCGCTCCTGGAAGCCGTGGCGGTGCCGGTGTCTTGGCTCGGCGAGGACGGCGGCTACACGGCGATGCTCGCGCTCGCGATGTTCGCGTGGGGCGCGCTCGTCTGGGGAGTGTTCCTGCTGGGCCGCGAGTCGTTCGGGTGGGCAGCCGGAGCGCTGGCGGCGTTCGTGGTGGCGACGCGCGACCCGTTCCTCTCGCAGGCGGTGCGGGCGTATGTGGACATCCCCTATCTGGCGCTGATCGTGAGCGCGGCCGTGCTCGAGATCCGGCGGCCGCGGCGCGGGCTGCCGGTGCTGGTGCTGCTCGGCCTGGCCGGACTGCTGCGGCCGGAGGCGTGGCTGCTGAGCGGCGTGTACTGGGTGTATGTCGCGCGGGAGCTGCCGCGCGCGCGTGCCATTGCGCTGGCCGCGGTGGCGATCGCGCCGCCCCTGCTGTGGGCGCTGAGTGATCTCGCCGTGACCGGGGATCCCCTCCATTCGCTCACGTTCACGCGCGACACCGCGGAGACGCTCGGCCGGCCGCACGGCGTCGGGAACGTGCCGGAGATCATGCCGCGGCGGCTCGGCGAGATCCTGCGCTGGGTGCCGCTCGTGGGCGGGACGGCCGGCTTCTTCCTCGCTCTGAAGTATGCGCGCGAGCGTGCGCTGGTGCCCGCCGCGCTGGCGGTGCTCGGCGGCGTCGCGTTCGTCGGGATCGGGATCGCGGGTCTGTCGCTCCTCGGCCGCTACCTGTTCCTGCCGGCGGCGATGATCGCGATCTTCTTCGGGTACGCGGCGCTCGGCTGGATCGGCATGCCGCGCGATCGCGTGCGCAGTTTCTGGCTCGGGGGCGCGGCGGTTCTGATGATCGCGTTCGTCGGCTCCACGATCTCCCATCAGACGGATCGGCTCGACCGGCTGCGCGACGGGATCCAGCTGCGCGGGGCGATCCAGGACGACCTGCGCGACCTCACCCGCGACGACGCGGCGGAGCCACTGCTCGAGCGCTGCGCACCCGTGTACGTGCCCAACCACCGGCCCGTGCCGATCCTCGCCTGGTATCTCGACCGCGACCCGGACGTCTTCGTGTCGGCACAGCTGGAGCGGCCCGTGCGCGGCCTCTACGTCGCGCCGGCGAATCGCGTGGTGGAGCAGAAGTTCGTGCTCGACCCGCGCGACCCCAAGCGGGTGGAGGCCGCGGTGCCGCCCGGCTTCACGTCCGTGGCTCGCAACGAGTCATGGGTGCTCTACGCGCGCGGCTGCGAATAGTGGCCACTAGATAAATGGACCGTGCACCCGTCGTCGAAAACGGGCCCCCAGGCGTGTCAGCTGCGTTGTGGCTCCAGCCAGGCTGTTCCGCGGCGCATAGAGAAGACCGCTTAAGGCTGCTTCCTTCCGGATCTGACCTGGTTCACGGGACTCCATCGCGCGGGACCTGGCCATCAACGCCTCGCGCGGCGTACTGGCCCTGAAAGCCGAACCCTCGGACGGGAATTCAGCCCCGCTAGAGCGGATTACGGGTGCAGGGCACCGCTAGCGCCCCGCCTAGCACGGTCCGGTGCGAACTCTAGCGCTCACGGGCCTGCGCCCGCAGGCTCTTGATGCTGCGTTGCAGTACGTGGTACGCGACTGTGTAGATGATCAGGGCGTTCACTACGTGGATCGCCTGGACGTAGCCGTCGTTTGCTTCGGGGAGGCTGAACTGGATCGTGGTGATCACGAACAGCGTGATCACGAGCGTCAGGTCGACGCGGTTGCGGCGCACCAGCAGCGCGATGATTATCAGCAGCAGCCCCCACAGGTGGAAGACGCCGCCGAAGTCCTTGTGCGCCTTGAAGCTCTCGGCGCCGAAGACGCCGAGCCCGGCGAGGAAGAACTGCACGAACACCGACAGGATGAACAGCGCCGCGACCACCACGTAGGCGATCCCGGCGCCGCGCCGCCAGCCCGTGCCGGGATCGGGGGCGGCGGCCGGCGTTGGCGAGGCGGTGGTCATGCGAGGCGGCACCCTATCCAGTCCACCGGGCGGCAATCTGCCGCAGTTGCCCCGACCGTGACTGCGCGATTAGGGTGTACTCACGAGCACCGGAGGCAAATCACACACGGGGAAGCAACCCTGGCAGGCATGGATCGCCGTCCTGGGGGTCTGCGCAGCGCTGGCGCTGGCACCTGCGCTCGGTCACAGCGAGGCCGGCTCGCCGCGCGCCCCCCACGCGGGCACGGCGGACACGCCCGCCGGGGAGCGGTGGCTGCGCGACGTCGAGACGCGCACGCTCGGACCGGAGCACGCAGCCGAGCACGCGCGCATGCGTGAGCTCGCAAGGCAGGAGGCCGCGGCCGACAAGGGATCCGGCTCCGCGTCCGCCGCGGCGAACGAGGGCGGCGCGACCAGCGGGCCCATCCGGACCGCGGCCGTCAGCACCGATCCCGCGCAGGTCGGCCAGTGGACGCCCAAGTTCGCGATTCCCGGCGTGGCCGTGCACGCGGTGATGCTGCACACCGGCAAGATCCTCTACTTCACCGGCACCACTTCCGGCCGCGCGTACCTGCTCGACCCGGTCACGAAGACCACGCGGTCGGTGTACCCGCCGAAGATCCCGGGCGGCGAGGACGAGCCCGCCAACCTCTTCTGCGCGGGCCAGTCGTTCCTCGACGACGGCACCGTGATCGTGATGGGCGGCACCGTCGGGCGCCGGGAGGGACTCAAGACCATCTTCCTGTTCGACCCGGTGACCGAGACCTGGCGGCAGGGAGCGAACATGCAGCACGGGCGCTGGTACCCGACGCAGGTGCTGCTCGCGGACGGGCGCACGGTCGTGATGGACGGCCTCGACGAGCGCGGCGAGCCGCACGTCAACTCGCAGATCGAGAGCTACACGCCCGACCTCGACTTCGTGACGATGCTGAGCGTGCGCGGCCAGGCGGACCATCCCCCGGCGGGCGGTCTGTACCCGCACATGTTCCAGATGCCGAGCGGGCGAGTGCTGGTCGCGGGACCGACGCCGAGCGACAGCTGGTTCTTCCGGGTGAGCAACATCGGGTCGCTGTCGTGGGAGGACGCGCCCGACCCGGTGCGCCACACGTTCGGGAGCGGCGTCCTGCTGCCGGGCACGCCGAGCGGCTCGACACGGGTCGCGCTGATCGGCGGCGTCGACCGTGACGCTCTGCCCGACACGGGCACCTCTATTCCGCTGCCCATCGTGCAGACGTTCGACGAGGCCAACCCGTCCGCGGGCTGGGCCACCGCACCGCCGCTCAACTACGGGCGGGCGCACCACAACACCGTCGAGCTGCCGGATCGCTCGATGGTCACGGTGGGCGGCGGCTACGGGATCCTGAACGGCAACCGGCGCGCAGGCGACCCGGCGATACACCGCAACATCGAGATCTACGACCCGGCGAGCGAGCAGTGGACCCTCGGTCCCGCGCAGGACGAGCTGCGGACCTATCACTCCACCGCGCTGCTGCTGCCGGACGCGCGCGTGCTGTCCGCCGGCGACGACGGCTACGGCGGCAGCACCAACGACACCGCGGAGATCTACGAGCCGCCCTACCTGTTCCGCGGCGCCCGCCCGACGATCCAGTCGGCGCCGGACTCGATCGAGTACGGCCAGTCCTTCACGGTCGACACGTCGACCGACGCGACCAAGGCCGTGCTGATGGCGCCCGCGGCCGTCACCCACGCGAACGACATGAGCCAGCGCAACGTGCCGCTGACCGCCACCGTCGGACCCGCGGGAAGGCTGACCGTGACGGCGCCGGCGAGTCCCGATCTCGCTCCCCCCACCTACTACATGCTGTTCGTGCTGAACGACAACGGCGTCCCGTCGGTGGCGAGGTTCCTGCGCCTGAAGTTCGGCGCCGGCAACGGCCCGCCGAACACGGTGATCGACTCGGGTCCGCCGTCCGTCACGCAGTCGAAGTCGGCGACGTTCCGCTTCCGCTCGACCGAGCAGGGCTCGACGTTGCGCTGCAAGCTGGACGGTGGGACCTCGGCCCCGTGCGCCTCGCCCTGGCCGCTCTCCAACCTGTCCGCGGGGCCGCACACGTTCGAAGTCACGGCGATCGACGCGGGCGACAACGCGGACCCGACTCCGGCCACGCACGGCTGGACGGTCGACCCGTCCGTCCCCGACACCACGCCGCCGGAAACCACGATCACGTACGGCCCGGTGTCGACGACCGCGAACACGGCGCGGTTCGAGTTCGCCTCGAGCGAGCCGGGGTCCGGCTTCTCCTGCCGGCTCGATGCCGGCGCCTGGGGTACCTGCTACTTCCCCACCCACTACTCGGCGCTGGCCGTCGGCTCCCACACATTCTCCGTGCGCGCCACGGATCTCGCGGGCAACGTCGACCCGAACCCGGCCACCTGGAACTGGGAGGTCCTTGCGGCCGGAACAACCGCCCTCGCCGTGGCTCCAACTGCCGCGGGCCTCGCCGACTCGACGTCGCCGGCGGTCAACCTGCGGGTGAAGCGCAAGCGCGGGCGCGTCGTGCTGGAGGTCAACTGCTTCACGGAGGCCTGCACCGCGACCGCCTCGGGGCGGATCGTCGTGTCGGGCGCGGCGCGGGGGTTCAAGCTACGGCCGGCGTCCGCGCAGATCGCAAAGGGCGGCCGCGCGAAGCTCGAGCTGCGCTTCCCGAAGAGGGTCTCCCGCACGGTCCGTCGCGCGTTGGGCAGGCGCCAGAAGGTTCGGGTCAGGATCGTCGTGACTGCACGGGACCTGGCCGGCAACGCGACCACCGCACGGCGCAGCTTCAGGCTCATTCGCTGAAGATGTCAACTCCTAAATAGGGCGGCCGCGGCGTACACGTCGCTTGAAAGGTTCTCGCTCGCGGGCGTTATCCATTTGCGTTCGAGTCCTTCCATGACGAGCCTCGACAAACGAGGGGCCCAACCCGTGCCGTCCTTCGGGGAGGAGGTTAAAGGCCGGCGAATGGTCCCATTGCATGTCGCGACCGCTCGATCACCATACTCCCGCAATCCGGATAAGGGAAGGGCGACACGCCATTCCGGTTCTAGAATCCCCGTTCCCGGGCGCGTAGCTCAGCGGGAGAGCGCTCGCTTCACACGCGAGAGGTCGCTGGTTCGATCCCAGCCGCGCCCATCGACGACGATGCCTCAGGAGGAGTCGGCGTGAGCGTCTTGCTCCGACAGCCCCACGGCTTCGAGGGCTTCCGAGCGCTCGCGGAACACCGCGACCCGAACGATCTTGTTCTGCCGAATCCAGACCGCGTTGTAGGAACGCCTCGTTACCTCGACTCCGCTGCGCCGACCGACCCCTCGGTGATCGACAGCCGCGACCACCGCCTCATTGACCGGGATCAGCTCGACAACGTCGAGTCGATAGTTCGGAGCAAAGGTGCGAAACCAGCTTCCGAACCACTCGCCTACGGCGTCGGCTCCACGGTAGACGCCTGGATCGACTGCCACGTCCTCCGACACGACGAGCTCGATGCTCGGGTCGAAACTTTGCATGGCCACGTTGAATCTCCGAGCGTTGGTGTTCTCGAAATGCTCGCGCACGATCTCCACGTTCTCCTGCGACATCGCCTACTCCAAGAGCCCGAGGGCTTCGAGGGCTTCGTCCCTGGCCCAGAAGGCCTGACGCCTCGTGATTAGGCCCTCCGCGAACCCGACCACCCACCAGTCGCGGAGCTCGGCGGGCAAGCCGCTGCCTTTACCGCGCCCGGTGCGAACGAATGCAACCAGGAGCCGGTCATCACCCAAGTCCGTTATCTCCCCGACCTCGATGCGGATGTCCTCGATGACGTCGAATAACTCCGCGACCCACTCGCGCACCTCCGCCCGTCCGCGGTACACATCTCTAAACCCGGGGAAGGGGGAGCTGCTCCGGGACTCCCATACGACGTCAGGGCTGAGAAAAGCCACGAAGGCATCGAAGTCGCGGCGGTTGACAGCGTCGGTCGCTTCACGTAGTAGCTCCACGTTTTGCTCAGAAATACGCCTTCACCCGGCCCTCAAATGGCTATTTCATGGGTCGCGTGTGACGACGCCGTCGTCATGGTCTCTCCTGCGACATCGCCCGCGCAGTATCCCGCAGGCTCAGGAGTCGGCGTGAGCGTCTTGCTCCGACAGTCCCACGGCTTCGAGGGCTTCGTTGTGTTCGCGAAAGATTCGGATGCGCCTGATCTTGCCCTCGGCAAAGTCATAGACATTTGCGCTATGCAGGTCAACGGCCAGGCCGCTGGTTCGCCCAGTCGCGGTGGCGTGCAGAAAGGCGAGGACTTGGGTCCCGCCATCGCCTCCAAGCGTTTGATCTCGACTCGGAAGTCGAGAGCGAGTCCTCAACGTCGCCCAGAACCGCCGAATAGCGCCCTGTCCGTGGTACAGGCCCCCGATCGCCGCCCACGGCGTTCGCAACTCGAAGTCTCGGTGCAGCAGCTGAGATAGCGGTCGAGGTCCCGCTCATTGAGCGCCGCAACAGCTCGCTCCACAAGTTCCACGTTCTCTTGCGACATCGCCCGCGCAGTATCCCGCAGCGTCAGGAGTCGGCGTGAGCGTCTTGCTCGGACAGCCCCACGGCTTCGAGGGCCTCGGCCCTGCTTGTGAATCCCTGGCCCCGCATGAGCCTGCCGTCTCGCACCGCAACTACGTGCCAGATGTGCCAGCTGACATCCACGCCGCTCTGCTTGCCACGGCCCCGCATGGTCACAGAGACGAGCAGCTGATCGCCCGCCTCGATGATCTCGTGGACCTCGATGTGGGGCTCGTCGAACTCTTCCCTGAACCAGCTTAGGAACCGCCTGAGTCCCTCATGCCCCCGTACGCACCCGCGAAGCCGGGGATCGTCCCCGTTGAGAGGTACTCGGCATCTGGAGCGATGTCCGCAACCACGGCGTCGAGATCGCCCCGGTTGAACGCCTCGTAGACTCGCTGCACCACCTCCACGTTCTCCTGCGACATCGCCTTACTCCGACAGCCCGGCGGCTTCCAGGGTCTCTTCGCGGGTTGCGAAGGACTGGATGCGCACGAACTTGCTCGCGCGAAGCGTGTACAAGACGGCCCAACGCCGCTCAAACGGCGCACCGCTTCCCCTCCCGTGTCCTCGCTCGTGATGGACGACGAGGACCCGATCCTCACCGGCGTCGACGATCTCGATCGGCTCCAGCGAGTACTCGTCCCAAGTGCCCCAGTAATCGCGGTAGTAGTCGACCACGGCGCTCTTGCCATGCATGTGCTCGGGGTGGTCGGGGAAGAGCGAGGACAGCGAAGCGTCGAGCTCGACCTCCTCGTCGAGCACATCGAAGAACCCGCTCGGATCGCCCGATCGGTAGATGCTCCGCACGATCTCCACGTTCTCCTGCGACATCGCCCGCGCAGTATCCCGCAGGCTCAGGAGTCGGCGTGAGCGTCTTGCTCCGACAGCCCCACGGCTTCGAGGGCCTCGTCGCTGGTCGTTGTAGAGTCGATCCGCGTGACCTTGCCGTCTCGGATGGTCGAGACCATGGCGTCCCGGCGTTCGACGCTAACGCCGCTACCGCGTCCGATGGCCCGCATGAGAAAGAGCGAGACCACCTGATCGCCCGCGTCAACGAGGCGCTCCAACTTCATCGCATAGCTCCCGAACGTCTCGCCCCAGTTGGTCAGCCACTCCGTGTACCCGGCCAGACCGTGATAGCGTGCCCGCGTCCGGGATGTCGTGGTCGTAGACCTCGATCTCGCGGTCGAATGACGTCCCAGAGAGGCTCGCCGGTCTCGTCAAAGTGATCGTGGAATCGGCGCGCAATCTCGACGTTCTCCTGCGACATCGCCCGCGCAGTATCCCGCAGGCTCAGGAGTCGGCGTGAGCGTCTTGCTCCGACAGCCCCACGGCTTCGAGGGCCTCGGCCCGCGTCTCGAAGGTGCGCCACCAGACGCACTTCCCGCGCCGCCACCGGCCCACGTACCAGACCGTCTCGTCCAACGGCACGTCGCTACCCGCGCCGTGGCCGCGCAGGTGCAGAGTCGCCACCGTCAGGTCCCCAACGTCGCGGACTTCGCCAACCTCGATGGTGAAGTCGGGGATGGCGCTGAGCAGGTCGTTCCACCAGCGGCGGACTCCTTCGTGACCGTGATAGCTGCCCTCCATGCGAGCCGCCCGCGGGACGCCCTCCACGTCATCGTCCGTCAGCGCCAGACTGGCGTCGAGGTCGCGCCGGTTGAAGGCGTCGAAGGCTCGGTAAGTCAGTTCCACGTTCTCCTGCGACATCGCCCGCTCCGACAGCCCCACGGCTTCGAGGGCCTCGGCTTTGTCGTTGTAGGTCGCTACCCGCACGGCCTTTCCGTCGCGGACGGTCCACACCTGGGTCAGTTGAGCCTCAACCTCGGCACCACTTCCCTTGCCGCGCGTGTGTACACGCAAGACGACGACAACGCGATCCCCACCTACTTCGATGAAGTCCTCAGGTTCCATCCGCACGTATTCCCAGAGTCTCGAAGAATCCGCAAGGAGATTTCGGATGGCTGCACGGCCGTAATACGTTCCGGCGTAGGGGCCAATCGCAGCCGTGATGTCGTATTCGGCGTCGGGATGGACATGTTCGAGGAGGGCGTCCAAGCCTGCGCGGCTGAACGCCTCAAGGGCCCGGCGCACAAACTCCACGTTCTCCTGCGACATCGCCCGCGCAGTATCCCGCAGGCTCAGGAGTCGGCGTGAGCGTCTTGCTCCGACAGCCCCACGGCTTCGAGCGCTGCCGCTCGGTCCTCTCCGAAGTACGTCCACTCGACGGGCTTGCCGTCTCGGAACGTCGTATACGTTCCAGACGTATGCCTCAACCTCGACGCCGCTCGCCTTCCCCCGACCGCCCGTCCGGATGAACGCCAGCACCTTGTCGCCTGCGTCGATCAGTTCCTTGGGTTCGCCAACGGGTGCGTCCCCCTTCGCACCAGCTCCATCTCGCGCTTCGAACCAGGCCCGCGCCTTGTCGCGACCACGCAGAAGCACCGGGTCATGAGCCGCCGCGAGAAGTCGAACGACGGCCTCGGGCGGGATCAGGTCCCAAATCGCCTCGTCCCCTTGGTCGGCCAACGCGTACATGCGCCGCACGACCTCCACGTTCTCCTGCGACATCGCCCGCGCAGTATCCCGCAGGCTTCAGAAGTCGGCGTGAGCGTCTTGGGACCGCCCTCTAAGCCGTCGCGTCTCAATCGCCGTCATGGATGCTCCGAAAAGCAGCCCAGAGACCACACCTTCCAGCAGGCTGAAGGAATCGTCCCAAAGCACCACCTGGAGGAGTTGCGTAAGGCCTCCAAAGAGGACGGCGTAAGAGAAACAACAGCCAGGGGTGGTCCAACAGGTAGTCGCGCAGGTCCTTTCGCATCTGCGACATCGCCGCGCAGTATCCCGCAGGCTCAGGAGTCGGCGTGACCCGTCCGCTCGAGCCGATCCAGTCGACCCGTGAGGCCTTGCGTATTGCGCTTCGGACCGCGTCTCAAGGTCACGAAGGCGGGCCGAATGTCCCGCAGTCTCGGTACGGCCAACGGTCCAGTCGGCTGCCCTAAAAGCACGTCGGAGGGAGGCCGACTGTCTACATGCTGCTCGGCGCCCTCGGTCCCTCTCTGCCCCTGATGACCCAGCGTGCCACGACGAGCACGATGATGACCCCGATGATCGCGCCGACGATGCCGCCCCAGTCGAACACGTTGGTGTCGCCGATACCGAGACCGACCGTGAAGATCAGGAAACCCATGAGCGCTCCGCCCAGCCCCACGAGTAGCGACACGCCCCACGATCGCGGGCCAGCCATGTGCTCGAACGGGTCACCAGGCATCAGCACCCTCCCGATCACTCCGGCCACAAAACCGACTAGCAGCGCTCCGATCATTGCGTCTCCCTCCTCCTGCGCGGAGTCCAATCATCGCAGGGCGCCCGTCTCGGACCCAGCGGCGGGCGCGATCTTTCAGAGTCGCAGGCTCAGGAGTCGGCCTGAGCGTCCTGCTCCGACAGGCCTACGGATTCGAGAGCTTCGGCGTGATCTTGGAAGATCTCTTGGTAGAAGATCCTCCGCCTGCGCCCGTCACGACGTTCGTCATCTCCATGTTCGACTCGGGACCACGGCCTGCGCCGTGCCAGGCGTACCTGAGGACGACTCGGTCGGCAGCGTCAATGAAGTCGCCGATCGGATGAAGTGTGTCCGTCTCCCAGATCTCGCGGGTCTGCTCGAAGAAGCGCATTACGGCTTCCCGGCCTACGAGGGGCCCCGGTTCCGGCCACATGCTGGGAGGCCGCAAGATGACCTCTTTTGGACGGTAAAACGCGCTGAAGGCCTCCATGTCTCCTGCGTTCCACGCAGCGTACGCGGCACGGACGATCTCCACGTTCTCCTGCGACATCGCCTACTCCTGCAGCCCCACGGCTTCGAGGGCCGCGTCCCGGCTGTTGAAGTTGCGCCACCAGATGCCTTCCCGTCCCGCCACCTGTGCACCAGCCAAACCATGTCCTCGGTGGGGACGTCGCTACCGGCGCCATGGCCGCGAAGAATCACGGCTGCGACGTCAGGTCTCCAAGGTCGCGCACTTCGACGACCTCGCCCGTGTAGTCGGGGAAGACGTCGAACAGGCTTTTCCACCACCGGCGGATTCCGCCGTGGCCGTCGTAGTTGCCCTCCATGGCGGCAACCAGGGGGAAGGCCTGCACGTCATCGTCCATCAGCGCCAGAGAGGCGTCGAGGTCCTGCCGGTTGAAGGCGTCAGCGGCTCGGTAAACCAGCTCCACGTTCTCCTGCGACATCGCCTACTCCGACAAGCCGACGGCCAGGAGGGCTTGATCAGGGTCTGGAACGCCCGCATGTAGACCATCCTTCCATGGCGGAACTGGGCCACATAACCCGCCGCCGACTCGGTTTCGACGCCGCTGCCCTTGCCGCGGTAGCGCAGCCGCCAACGACAACCACGACATCGCCCGCCGCGAGAACGTCATCGATGTCGGTTCGCAGAAACTCCCACGCATCGCTGAGGTCGTTCACGTATCGCCTCAGCCCGTCGTGGCCGTGGTAGACGCCCCCTTCGCCAAGTTGAGCCAAGAACGAATGCCACTCGATTTCCGGATCGGTCAGCTCGATCAGACGCGCGACGTCCTGTCGGGCGACAGCATCTATGACGGCCGACGCAGCTCCACGTTCTCCTGCGACATCGCCTACTCCGACAGGCCGACGGCTTCGAGGGCTTCCGGTGATCCCAGAAGAACTCAACCAGGATGGTCTTGCCCTTGCGCACCGTAATGACGGAGGTGACCTCGATCTTCAGGTCAGGACCACTGCCTTCGGCACGCCAGACGAACCTCGTGACGACTCGGTCACCCAGGTCGAGGAGTTCGATCAGTTCAAGGGTGTCGGCGTCGAAGGGCTCACGTTGCTGCTCCCATAGGCGCATGACTGCATCTCGGCCCGTGAAAGGCTCGGATCCTTCCGGCCAGCCATCCGCATACCGCACGACGACGTGCGGGTCGAACGAGTCGCCGAACGCGCCCATGTCTCCGGCGTTCCAAGCCTCGAAGGCGGCCCGCACGATCTCCACGTTCTCCTGCGACATCGCCTACTCCGAGAGGCGGGCGGCTTTGAGGGCTTCGTCACGGTCGCGGAAGAAGTCCACGCGTACGGCCCTGCCGTGGCGGAGCGTGACGACCTGGTAGAGGAAGTCCTCTCCTCCGGCCCGCTGGCCCTTCCGCTGCCCCGGAGGTGCATGAGGGTGAACAGTCTGTCGCCGCCGTCGATGAGCTCTTCGGGGTCGATCCGAAAATCACCAAATACGTCGCGAAGCATCCGCCAGAACGTTTTCACGCCCTCATGGCCGTGATGGATCTCGCCATCGGGTGCAACGCGCGTCAGGTCGAACACCACATCCGGGTCCATCGTTGCGAGGGCGGCATCCCAGTCGCCTCGGTTATAGGCCGCTTGAGCACGCATGAGCGTTGCCACGTTCTCCTGCGACATCGCCCGCCCAGTATCCCGGAGGCTCAAGAGTGGGTGCGAGCGTCCTGCTCCGACAGGCCGAGTGTTCCGAGGGCTTCGGCGTGATCCCGGATGACCTCCACGCCGACGATCTTGCCCTTGCGCACGGTAAGGACGTGCGTAGGACCGAATGTCTCGACTCCGGGCCACGGCCTGCGGCCCGCCAGACGTGACCGCACCGCAACGCGGTCGCCAGGCGTCGATGAAGTCGCTGGATTCAGTTCCAGGGTGTCGGCGTCCCAGGTGTCGCGGAGTTGTTTGACCTGGCGCATGACCGCGTCCCGACCCATCGAAGCTCGCGGCCGCTGCTCCGGCCAGATCGTCCGGCATCCGCACGACGACGTGGGGTCGTACAGCTCACAGAGGGCGTCCATGTCCCCTGCGTTCCACGCCTCGAAGGCGGCTCGCACGACTCTCCACGTTCTCCTGCGACATCGCCCGCGCAGTATCCCGCAGGCTCAGGGGTCGGCGTGAGCGTCTTGCTCCGGCAGCCCCACGGCTTCGAGGGCCTCATCCGGGTCCCGAAACGACCGGAAGTGAATGATTTTCCCATCTCGGAACGTCCAGACGTAAGCGACCGGCCCCTCCAACTCGATGCCGGTGTACCGCGCCTTCGATCGCGTTCGGTGGACGGAGACGAGGCGATCACCCTCGCCAACGATTTGCTCCAACTCGACCAGCAGCCACTCCGAGCCCTCGACCCAGCGTTTCGCTGCCCGAGCGACACCCTCATGGCCGCGATACGACTCGCCAATGTGGTCCGGCAAAGTCGTGTCCTCGTAAACGACATCGGGGTCCAGGAAGGACATATCGATGATCGATCCCTGTTGCCATGCATCGAGCGTCCATGGCTCCCGAGGCCACGTCTCCAAGAATGCTCGAAGGTTCTCCCCTTCTCCTGCGACATCGCCCGCGCAGTATCCCGCCTTGCGGTGCTCCGGCCGATGGCACCCACGTCCGTCCTATTGCCGACCGGACTCGGTTTTGGGCACTGGCGGCTTCAGTGCCCATATCCGCATACATCCAGCCGTATCCGGCCCCATTTCGGTCGGGCGGCGCGGATCGTTCCGTGCCTCAGGTTCGCGGTGTAGAGCGGGAAAACGGCGGCTTCGTCCCTTCCCGGTCGTCGCGCTTCACACGCGAGAGGTCGCTGGTTGGATCCCAGCCGCGCCCATCGAAGAAACGCCTGCGAGGCGTCCGTCTCCGATGCAGGACCGTTCTCAGCCGACCCTCGTCGGCGGGAGCGTTTGGGCATCAGCCCCGACTGCTCGGCTAGAGATGCGGCCTGAAGGCGGCTGCTGGTAGGCCACGTTCTGCTGCGACATCGCCTGCTCCGAGAGGCCCGCGGCTTCAAGGGCCTCGCGCGTGTCGAGATAGTGCCGTTGATCGATGATCTGGCCGTCCTTGAGCGTGTAGACGATAGTGAACTGAAGGTCGACAGAAGCACGGCTCCCCTTGCCTCTCGCGGACTGACGCACGACTGCGACGACACGGTCATCGCCAGCGTCAATGATCTTCTCGAGCCCGATTCTCCATTCCACGAAATCCTCGAGCCAGGCGCGAAGGAACTCGGCGAAATCCTTCTCGGCCAACGTAGGTCTTGTAGGGCGGATGCTTCACGCGCGGGCGAGGGTGGACGCGCAGGCATCGAGGCCCTGGTCGAAGACGGCGTCGGAGGCAATGGCCGGATCGCCCTGGTCAATGCCTTCCGTGAACAGGTCCCAGGCTCGCCGCACGATCTCCACGTTCTCCTGCGACATCGCCTACTCCGACAGCCCGACGGCTTCGAGGGCCTCGGCGCGTTCCAGATAGTCGTCCAATCGGATGATCAGGCCGTCCTCCACGGTGACGATCGTGAAGATCGTTGCGTTGACTTCGATGTCGCTTGTCTTTCCCTTCATCGCCAGTCGCAGCACCGCGAGAACTTGGCTGTCGCTGAGATCGGTGACCTCAAGGACGGTGACCCGGGAGTCCTGGGCGGCATCCAGCATCTGATCGACACCACGCGCTGCGTCCTCGCAACCGCGGGCGGTGATACCGATAAGGGCCGACTTCCACTCGATATTCGGATGCAAGTAGCGCATCGCGTCCGCGAACTCGGGCGAGACCTCACCCGCCCTCAGGCTGTCCGCAACGGAACGAGGGGCTTGCCAGTAGGCGGCAAAGGCTCGTTCCACTGCCTCGAAGTAGCGCCGCACGATCTCCACGTTCTCCTGCGACATCGCCCGCGCAGTATCCCGCAGCCTCAGGAGTCAGTCGTGAGCGTCCTACTCCGACAGCCCCACGGCTTCGAGGGCATCCTCGCGCCAGGGAAGAGTTCGAAACGGACAGCTTGCCGTCCCGCATGGTCCGAAGATGTGCGACACGTATCTCGACGTCACGTGCCACTGCCCCTGGGTCGGGAATCGTACCCGCACGAATACCACGATCGATCGCCACGCAGGAGAACTGTTCTGGCTCTCAGGGACCACTTCGTCGAACGCGGCCAGTTCATCCTCAAGGGCGCGCCTGACTTCCTGGCCCCCGCGATACGTTCCGATCCTAGGGTCCCGATCCGGATCCGATATTCGAAGTCCGGGTGCGTATCACGGAAGACGGCGTCACAGTCGTCCGCGACCGATGGCCTCGTACACCCCGCGGAGCGTCTCAACGTCTGCCTGCGACATCGCCCGCGCAGTATCCCGCAGGCTCAGGAGTCGGCGTGAGCGTCTTGCTCGGACAGCCCCACGGCTTCGAGGGCTTCCGCGTGATCCCAGAAGAACTCCATGGTCGAAGATCTTGCCCTTGCGCACCGTGTAGACGCCCGTCATCTCCAAGTTCGACGTCAGGACCGTGGCCTGCGCCACGCCAGATGAACCTCACGGCAACTCGGTCGGCGCCGTCGATGAAGTCGCTGATCGGTTCCAGGGCGTCGGCGTCCCAGGTCTCGCGCAGTTGCTCCAACTGGCGCATGACCGCCTCCCGACCCACGAACGGCCCCGGCTCCGGCCAACCCTCCGCGGCCCGCACGATGACGTCCGGGTCGTAGAGCTCGCGAAGGGCATCCATGTCCCCCGCGTTCCACGCCTCGAAGGCGGCTCGCACGATCTCCACGTTCTCCTGCGACATCGCCTACTCCGACAGCCCCACGGCTTCGAGGGCGAGCCGCTTCGACATGTAGCCGACCGCGCGCGTGATGCGGCCACCTTTGACGGTCACCACCGATGCCCAGGGAGCATCGAATCGGATCCCGGTCTGCCGGAAATGACCGATGAAGCGCTGCACGGTGAGGAAGTTCTCGCCGTCCACCGGGCTGATCTCCTCGACCCGCATCGCAAAATCGGAGAACGCCTCCTCCAGATCGCTCCACCAGCGCCGCAGGCCCTCGTGACCGTGATACGTCGCTTCGAGCGCCCAACCTTTGGCGTTCACGATCTCGAGGTCCGGAGCCCAGAGCGCCTCAGCGAATTCCCCGCGCTCGATTGCCTCTCCCCAGCGCCGGACTATCTCCACGTTCTCCTGCGACATCGCCCGCGCAGTATCGCCGCCTAACGGTGCGCCTGCCTATGGACCGCGTCCGTCTATTGCGAACCAGACTCGGTTTGGGCACTGGCGGCTTCCAGTGCCCATATCCGCATACATCCAGCCGTATCCGGCGGCATTTCTTCAAGCGGCGCGGTTCGTGTCCCGCGCCGCGTTCGGCAGCGCAAAGCGGGAAACGACGACTGTGCGCCTTTCGGGTCGTCGCGCTTCACACGCGAGAGGTCGCTGGTTCGATCCCAGCCGCGCCCATGTCGGGTCGCCTATTTACGCCGGCAGGCGACGTTCATGCACTGCAGCGGGTCGCCATTGCCGAAGGCCCTGTTCCCGCCGCCGTCGAGCACGCCCGCGATCGCCTCGATGCCGAGATCGAAGTTCGAGCTAGCCCTGTTCGCCACCAGGGCGACCTTGTCGCTCCTCACGTCGATCCCGTCGTCACCGTTTCGATCCGTGCGGTTGCCGCGCAGCTCGGAGACCTGGATGTGCGTATCCGGATCCGATCATCTCCCGGCCGAAGTGGATGCCGTCCACGCCATTCTTAACCGAGCGGTTTCCGGCGATGACCATGCCGCCCTGCGTCCTCGTACAGGATCTCGATGAAGATCCCGTGTCCAGAGTTGCTGCGAAGAAGGTTCGATGCGACGGCGTTGCGGCGGCTCTCGCCGCTGATCACGATCCCGCCGAGACCGCCGTTCTCGACGATCCGGTTTCCGGCAATCCGGTTGTCCTCGCTCTCCCCCACCGTGATTCCGCCCGACCAGTTGATCGGATGTGGAGGCCGTCGGGGCATTGCGAGAAATGATGTTCCGCTCCACCCGGTTTCGTCTGCGCTCCCTCGCTCATGTCTATGCCGGTGGAGCCGTTGTCCCACACACGATTGCCCTCGATGGAATTCTCGGAGGCCCCGTCCACGAGGCTGATCCCGGCACCGCGATTCGCGAAGGAGCGATTTCCCCTGATCGACAGGTTTCTGGTGCTAAAGAGGAACAGGCCGATGCCGTTGCCGAACGCGACATTGTCCTCCAGTCGGTCTCCAGCGACACCGCCGGCAAGCTCGATCCCGAAGCCGGAGTTTCGGCCTATGACGTTCCCGGTGATCGTCGTGCGCCCCTGAGGCTCGTAGACCGCGATGCCGGCGCTGTTGTTGTCCAGCGCGCGGTTGCCCTCTATTCGGCCATTCGACATGAGAGAGGTCGACGATGCCGCCGAAGCCGCTGTTGTCGTGGAGCCGAAGTCGGAGCAACGAGTTGTGATCCGCGATGATGACCTGAACGCCGTGCGCGAACTCGCGCACGGTGCCGTCTCGGATGGTTACCCCGTCGTGCCCTGCCTCTTGGCCGACTGCAGCTGTCGAACCGACCGTTCCGAATGCCCGTGTCGCAGCCAAGACCAGGACGAGGATCGCCGTCGCCGTCGACGGTGTGACCGTTCAAATCGAGGGTGACGTTGTCGGCCCCGATCACGAGGCCATCGCCGGGGCAGTCGACCAGGTCCGAGTCGAGCGTCGTGTCCTGCGTGATCACGTCGCCGCACTGGACGTGGTTCGCGAGCGCCTGGCTGCCGTTCGCGAGAAGCGCCGTCACCGTGAGCGCCGTTAGAAGGCCTGGCCAATTGAGTCTGGGCATCCGTTCCCTCCGTTCGCGATCCGACCCTACCGGCGCGGGTAGCGCTGCGGCAAGGGGTCAGGCCTTGGGCACTGGCGGCCGTCCGGTGCCCATATCCGCGTAGATCCAGCCGTATCCGGCACCATTTCGGTGGGGCGGCCCGGATCGTCCATTGCGTCAGGTTCGCGGCGTAAAGCGGGAAACGGCGACTTCGGGCCTCGTAGGTCGTCGCGCTTCACACGCGAGAGGTCGCTGGTTCGATCCCAGCCGCGCCCATCGACGACGATGCCTCAGGAGGAGTCGGCGTGAGCGCCTTGCTCCGACAGCCCCAGAGTTTCGAGCGCCTCCGTGTGGTCCCAGAAGAACTCCAGGTAGCGGATCTTGCTTTTGCGCACCGTAAACACCGCTGTCATCTCCATGTTCGCCTCAGGGCCATGGCCAACCCCACGCCAAACCATCCTCACCACTACCCGGTCGCCGGCGTGGATGAAGCTGATCGCTTCCACGGCGTCGGCATCGAAGGCCTCCCGCTGCCGCTCGAACTGGCGCATGACCGCCTCTCGACCTATCAAGGGCCCCGGCTCTGGCCAACCTTCCAAGTCGGTCAGGGTCATGGCGTTCGGGTCGTACAGCTCACGAAGAGCATCCGTGTCTCCGCTATTCCACGCCTCGTAGGAGGCTCGCACGATCTCCACGTTCTCCTGCGACATCGCCTACTCCGACAGCCCCACGGCTTCGAGGGCGTCTCGCCGGTCGAGGTAGTCGTGGATTCGCCACACCAATCCATCGCGCAGGGTCACCACAGTCGACATCCGCGCGCTGACCTCGATTCCGCTGCCCTTGCCCTTGAGAGCACCATCGACCACGGCGATGACTTGATCGTCATCGCCAGCGATCAGTTCGGCGATCGTCAGGACGTAGCTCTCGGCCGCTTCCAGGAACTCATCCCAGGCTTGCGCCACGCCGAGATAGCCTCGGTAGGTCTTGGTCGAAAAGGCAGGCGTCCATTCGAGTTCGGGGTGCACATAGGTCATCAGATCCTCGGCCTCTGGCGGAAGCGTGCCTGCCTGGAACGTGGCGGCATAGGAGTAGGGCTTCTTCCAGTAGGCCTCCCCGACTCGGGCAGAGGCGTCGAAGAAGCGCTTCACGATCTCCACGTTCTCCTGCGACATCGCCCGCGCAGTATCCCGCCTATCGGTGCGCCTGCCGATGGCGCCCGCGTCCGTCCTGTTCCGGGACGCAGCCTTATCCAGCCCCATTTCGGTCGGGCGGCCCGGATGCCTAATTGCGCCGCAGTGCCCGGTGCCAAGCCGGAAACGGTGATTTCGTGCCTTTCGGGTCGTCGCGCTTCACACGCGAGAGGTCGCTGGTTCGATCCCAGCCGCGCCCACCTCGGTCAGCGACCGTCGTCTGACTTCTTCAACCCGGCAGCTTCCAGGGCCGCCGTTCGATCATCCCCGAAGTACTCCTGTGCGATGGGCTTTCCATTACGGAATGTCCACACGTGCGCGACATGGGCCTCGACTTGGGCCCCACTCTCTTTGCCCTTGCCGCTTGTCCTCATGAACGCGACCACTTTGTCGTCTGCGTCGATCAGCTCTTCGGGTTCCCAGCGGTTCGTCCCCTCCTCCCATGCCTCACGCCCACTGTTGATGTAGGCACGCACCTGGTCACGACCGCGCACCACTGTCGGCTCTATCTGGCGGCGCGAGGCGTCCATGACGAATTCCGGCGTGACTAGGTCCCAAACTGTTTCGTCCCCGCGATCAATTAAGGCGTAGACACGCCGCACGATCTCCACGTTCTCCTGCGACATCGCCTACTCCGACAGCCCCACGGCTTCGAGGGCTTCGGCCCGCGTGTCGGAAGGTGCGCCACCAGACGCACTTCCCGCGCCGCCACCGGGACGTTCCACGGGGATCGTCCTCTGCAAGGGATGTCGCTACCCGCGCCGTGGCCGCGTTGGCGCAGGGCGCGAGCGTCGATGTCTCCGAAGGTCCTGCACTCTCGACGACCTCGACGGTGAAGTCGGGAAAGATTTCGAACAGGTCCTTCCACCAGCGGCGGACGCCGTCGTGGCCGTGGTAGTGATCGCCGCCCTCCAAGGCGACTGCGCGTGGGATGACCTCGACGTCATCGTCCATCAGCGCCAGGTAGGCATCGAGGTCGCGCCGGTTGAAGGCGTCGAGGAACGGCGAGACAGCTCCACGTTCTCCTGCGACATCGCCTACTCCGAGAGGCCCACGGCTTCGAGGGCCTCTCGGCGGTCGAGGAAGATCCGGACACGCTTGATCTTGCCGTCAGTGAGGTCGTAGAGGTTTGCACTGGGGATATCGCTGCCGAGGCTGATCGCCGCTCGCCCGCCCGCTCATGTTGAGGCGCATGAAGCCCAGCACTCGATCAGTCCCTATCGACTCCAGCCTTTCAATGGTGACCCGGAAATCCGGAGCTGTATCGAGCACATCGGCGAAGAATCGCCTGATTCCATCGGACCCTTCGTAGGCGCCTTCGATCGGCGCGTTCGCGTTTTCCATCCGGACGTCCGCTGTGCAACAGGCGAGGTAGCTGTCGACGTCGCGGTCGTTGACTGCCGCGACCCCCGCTGCACCAGCTCCACGTTCTCCTGCGACATCGCCTACTCCGACAGCCCCACGGCTTCGAGGGCTTCGCTTCGGTCGACGAAGAAGACCACCCGCGCGACCTTTCCGTTCCGCACCGTCCACGTGGTGGCACCCGAGACGCTGACCTCGACGTCCATCTCCGGGCGTCGTCCGTGATCTCGGAACAGGACAACTACGTCGTCACCCGCGTCGATCACGTCCTCGATCTCGGCGCGGTAGCTCTCCCACGGATCGAGCCAATCGAGCCACATCGCCCGGAGGCCCTCGATTCCCGCCAGACGTTGGCCATCGCCGATGACCCTCGGCGCGACCAGCTCGCAGTCCTCGTGGAAGAACGGAGACAGTGCCTGCAGGGCCGTCGGATCGTCACGAAACAGCGCCACCAGGTCGGTGTCAGGACTTGGCTGAAGGCGCCTGACCATCTCCACGTTCTCCTGCGACATCGCCCGCGCAGTATCCCGCAGGCTCAGGAGTCGGCGTGAGCGTCTTGCTCCGACAGCCCCAGGGCTTCGAGGGCCTTTGCGTGGTCCCAGAAGAACTCCACGTAGTAGATGCGGCCATCGCGCACCGTGAAGACGACCGTCATCCCCATATTCGCCTCAGGCCCGCGCCCCGCACCATGCCAGATCTGCCTCACGGCAACCCGATCACCCACCGCGATGAAGTCGCTTGCCAGTTCCATGGTGTCGGCGTCCCACGTCTCGCGGAGCTGCGCGAACCAACGCATGACCACCTCCCGACCTACGTACGGCCCTGGCTCCGGCCACCCCTCGATCGCTCGCGCGATCACGTCGGGGTCGTACAGCTCACGGAGGGCATCCATGTCTCCCGCGTTCCATGCGTCGAAGGTGGCTCGCGCGACTTCCACGTTCTCCTGCGACATCGCCTACTCCGAGAGGCCGAGGTCGGCGAAAGCGTGCTCGCTGTCGAAGTAGAAGACGAGCCTCGTTACCTTGCCGCCGCTGATGTGGAGGAGGTCTGCTCCCTTCGTCTGCATAGCTCCGAGCTCCAGCCCGCTCGTCCTGCCGCGCCCACTTCGGTAGACGAGCACGAGCACACGCTCATCGTCCAGCTCGCGGTAGTCGTCCACCTCGCCACCGTAACCCTCCCAGGCGTCCAGGATGCTGCGGAAGCCTTCAGCCAGGCCAACCAGCCCCGTCCAGCTACCGGGTGTGGGCCCGTCGGCGATCACGTACTCGATCTCAGGGTGAGCCCACTCGGCTGAGCTGTAGTCCCCGCGCTCCCAGTCCGCGTAGATCGACCGCACAACCTCCACGTTCTCCTGCGACATGGCCCGCGCAGTATCCCGCCTAGCGGTGCTCCTGCCGATGGCACCCGCGTCCGTCTGTTGCGGGCTTGACTGTTTGGGCACTGGCGGCTTTCAGTGCCCATATCCGGATAGATCCAGCCGTATCCGGCCACATTTCGGTCGGGCGGACCGGATGCCTTAATTGCGCCGCAGTGCCCAATGCCCAGCGGGAAACCGCGACTTCGAGCCTCGCGGGTCGTCGCGCTTCACACGCGAGAGGTCGCTGGTTCGATCCCAGCCGCGCCCATCGACGACGATGCCTCAGGAGGAGTCGGCGTGAGCGTCTTGCTCCGACAGCCCTGCGGTTTCGAGAGCCTCTTCGAGCGAGTAGTAGTTGTTGAACTCAACGACGAGGCCGTCTTCGAGCTCCATGACGTTTGTGAGGAAGGGCAACTCGACCTCGGCACCGCTTTGCTTACCCTTCGCCTCGAATCTCACGACCGTCACGACTTTGTTACCACCGACGAAGGTGCGCTGGACGTGACTCTTGAAGTAATCCCAGGGCTAGCAATTGGCGAT
>CAWGVJ010000015.1:0-103429 GCA_963826005.1 uncultured Solirubrobacterales bacterium
GAATCCTGGATTTGATCATCTGTTCCAGCTGGACGTACAGGGGAATCTTTTTTGACTTGGATGCCAGTTTTTCCATGATTCATTCTATTATCATAATGTTATAATCTTGTCAAGAAGACAAACCCTAAAAGAGGCCTCGAACTCCTTTTTTCGAATTCGATTCATCAAAACGCCTGCTATTCTTCCCTCGTAATGGACCCGGCGAAGGTTCTCCCTTTGACGAAGGCGGTAAGGATGATCCCCGCCGCTACAAGGAGCAGGATCGCAGAGATGGGTCGAGTCAAAAAGACAGTAAAGCTTCCATCCGAACCGATCATCGTTTGACGAAATGCCACTTCCATTAAAGGACCCAATACGAACGCGAGGATGAGAGGCGGGGATTCGAATTGATACTTCTTGATCAGATAGCCAAAAATCCCGAATGCAAAGCTAATGACCGCATCATAAATGCTATTGTTAATGCTGTAGGAACCCAGAAAGCAGAAGAGAAGGATCAGGACCGAGAGAAGTTTATGGGGGATCTGCAGTACTTTTATCCAGAGGGGAATCAAAGGCAAATTAAGAACCAGCAACATCGCATTCCCGATGTACATACTGGCGACAACCCCCCAGAAGAGATTTGGATTCGTCTTAATCAGGAGCGGACCGGGTTGCAGCCCATAGATCATGAGCGCCCCAAGGAGGACGGCATTGAAGGAATTGGAGGGTATCCCCAGACTCAGCAAGGGCACGAAAGATCCCACGGCAGCTGCATTGTTGCAGGATTCGGGTCCCGCAACCCCTTCGATCACTCCCGTTCCGAATTTCTCCGGATGTTTGGAAAGCCTCTTTTCGATCCCGTAGGCCAAAAAGGTCGGGATCATCGGCGAGATCCCGGGGAAAATGCCCATGATGAATCCCAGCAAGGTGCCACGCGTAATGGCGCCCCCGGAAGCCTTCCAGTCCTGGCGGTTGGGCCAATACCCTTTGATCTTCTTCTGAAAGATGTCTGCTTTTATCTCGGAAGTCCAGAGTCTCCAGAACTTCATTGACACCGAACAGTCCTATGACAACTGGAATGATTCCGATGCCATCCCTTAACTCCGGAAGTCCGTAAGTAAAACGCTCCCTGCCGCTGAGGGCGTCCATTCCCACCGTGCCAAGAACCAATCCCATCCCCACCATGATAAGGGCTTTCACCATAGAGCCTCTCACCAGATAGGTGACAATGACGAGGGACATCAGCATCAAGGAGAAGTATTCCGGAGCATCAAAGATCAGAGCGGCTCGTGACAGGGTCGGTGCAAGAAACATCACCCCAATGACGCTGATCGTCCCGGCGATAAAGGATCCCAAGGCCGAAATACCAAGGGCAGGCCCAGCCCTGCCCTTTCTGGCCATTTGATATCCGTCCAGACACGTCACCACGGAAGCCGCCTCTCCAGGAACATTGACCAGGATGGATGTCGTTGACCCTCCATACATGGCGCCGTAAGCAATTCCACACATCATGATGATTGCAGAGATGGGATTCAGGTGATACGTCGCAGGCAGGAGAAGAGCCACCGCTCCGGTAGGACCAATTCCCGGCAGGACCCCGACCAGGGTTCCTGCCAGGCAGCCGATAAAACAATAAAACAGGTTATAGGGCTGCAGGGCAATGGCAGCCCGCCAAAAAATCAACAGCCCGCCAAAAAATTCATTCATAAGGAAACGACCGGATGGCGGTCCGGCACGAAAGACCGTAGCCTTTTAATCGACCTTAATGTTTGCCTCTTTGATGACTTTGGCATAAATATCCCATTGCTCGTTCATCAGCTTGGAGAATTCAGAAGGGTTTCTGTACGCCACGCTAAAGCCGGCCTCGGAGAGCTTTTTGGAAACCTCGGGATCTTTGATCGCCGCGCTCACAGCGGAGACCAGCCTCTCGTAGGCCGGTTTCGGAATTTTGGGATGTGCAAAAAGTCCCATCCACAGATTGACCGAGATATCCGGCAAGCCCACGTCCGCTCCTGAGGGAACCCCGGGAAGTTCCGGCGATCTTCGAGTCAGCAAAACGATTTTCACGTCACCCGATTTTTCATAGGGCATGGTTGCCGGGAGTGAAAGGCTCATCCAGTCCACGTGTCCTCCCAGAATCGCCGTGATCAGCCCGCCCGTCGCCGGATACGGCACCATCTTGCTGTCGATCTTGTCGCCTCTGACGATCGACTCGAACATGATGTGGGTTTCTCCGCCCAGGCTCGACATCCCCCCCTTGAGCTTTCCCGGGTTGCTCTTCGCATATTGCAGAAACTCATTGAAGGACTTGAACGGGGTATTCTTCGCGACCGACATCGCACAGGGTGCGTCCGCAAGGTAACCCACGGGAAGCAAATCCTTCCGGGGGTCAAAGGCGGGTGTTTTCGACAATTGGACAGTCGAGATCGTCGCAGCACCGCTCGCTGAAAGCAAGGTGTAGCCGTCAGGCTTCATGCCCAAGAAAGGCGGTCGTGCCGATCAGCCCTGCTCCTCCTGTCCGGTTGTCTACGACGACGGGGACTTTCAACTCTTTGGAAAGACGGTTCTGCAAAGATCCGGGTCCCCACATCGATAATGCCTCCGGGCCCGAAAGGGAACGATGATCGTGACAGGCTTTGAAGGGAAACTTCCCTCCTGAGCGTGAACCGTTGTCGGACCGACGATTGAGACAAGCGCCATCGCCAGGATCCCACACAGGAACATCATTCTGTTTCGCATAACGGCCTCCTTGGATTCTCAAAGTGATGAGATCACTTGGCTAGGGTCAAAGACCAAAGACCTACCCGGCCCAAAACCCTCCGGGCAAACGGATTCCCAGCCATACGACAAAGACCAGATAGTTGCCGACGGTGATCAGCACGGCTTTCACCAGGCTGCGCCACCATCTCTCTGATTCGGACAGCTCGAAGGAGAAAGAAGACAAAAAGAAAGGTGGAGAGAGCGAACCCCAGCCAGCTGATCAGGGCTGCGTAAACAAACAGGGAGATACAAATCAGGAAGAATTTTCCTCGGCGAATGTCTTCTTCGTCCTGATCAACGTCTGGCGGCCGGTTTAGAAAGAAAGGTTCTGAATGAAAACCGCCAGGGCCAGAAGACCTATTCCGACTCCCGCACCAAAGGCCAGGAGCCCGGGTCCCGGTTTGCGAAGGCTCCCCACTCCGATCACCGTTGCCTGCTGGCAGACAAAAAGGGAAAGAGCGATAAAGAAAAGCGCTGCGTATCGATCACTTCTTGGCAAGGCTCTTTCCTTTCAGGATCACTTCTTCGACCTGCTTTTGAGTAACAAGCTTCGTCCCAAATCGTGAACAGAGCTTCCTCATGAGGGAAACGATTTCCAGCCCATGGCCCTGCTCGGGAGAAACGACTCTCGGGTTGCCCCTGCTTTGAAACATAGGCGGGCAGAAATTTCACCTCGTGGACTTTGTGGCGGGAGATCTGGCATTGAAAGAGCATGGTCTCCCTCGGGAACCCTTCCTCCAGGGCAAAAACGAAATTTCCCAGGCCGTAGCAGATTGGCTTATTCCGATAGATTTCGACCGCCTGGAGCGCGTGGGAATGGTGGCCGAGGACAAGGTCGGCGCCGGCATTGACAGCATGGCGGGCAATCACTTTCTGATGTAATGCGACCGTGTGGGTGCCGCCTTCTGAAATCCCCCAGTGAAAGGAGACGACCAGGAAATCGACCCGGGCCTTCCATTTCTGCACATCGCTCTCGCATCGCCTCGATATCTTCCTGATTCGTATGATCCGGTTGAAAAAACGGGGAGATCCTCACCGGGGCCAAACCCTCTCTCTCCTCGCTGGCTTTGAACCCGAAGGGAGTGTTCACGTTCGCGGTATAGGAGAGAAGCCCCACGGTCAGACCCTTTTTTTCAACCAGGGCCGGCTTTCGGGCTTCCTCCGATGTTTCTCCCTCCCCCTGAAAAGCCGATCCCGTTCTGTCTGAGAAGGTCCATGGTGTCCGACAAGGCCTCCCAGCCGTAGTCAATGCTGTGGTTGTTCGCCACGGAAACGAAATCGATCGTTCCCTTCTTCAGAACCTCAATCATGCTCGGGAAGGACCTGAAGGCCGCATACCTTCCGGCCTGGGGATTCCCCTTGTTTGAAAGAGCCGACTCCAGATTGCAGAAATTGACATCCGACTTCTGGAAATACGGGGCCACCTTGTCAAAGACGGTCTTTCCCAGTTCCTCATCGGAAGAGAGAACCTTTCCGTCAACAAAGCGAACCGTTCCCGGCAGGAACACGTCGCCGACAGCCGTCAAAAGCAATCGATCCGATTTGCGAATATCCGCTCCCATCTCTGAGTCTCCTCTTTCACTGACGAGCGCCCTCCTCCTCGCCCCCGTAGGGGGAGAAGGGAAGGAGTGCAACGTCGAGCTGTATTCACGTACGTGATTCTCACTTAACTTTCGAAGAGCCTGTCCAGAACTCTGAGCCGCGTAACGGGAATTCAGGAACCAAAGCTTATTTTTTCTTCGCTACCACCTTGCGGAGGACATCCTCGAACTCCAGCTCGCTCACATATCTCCTTCTCGCTTTATACGTGTGCTCTTCAAGGAGCATTGACTCGACGGTCTCCCGAACCCGGACCACGTCCGCAGGCGTATAGGGAATCCCCAGTTCCTTCAGTTTCTTTTCGATCGGGGCATCGTCGAGGCTCCCCTCCGGCCCGAAGACGACCGTCGATTCGGTTCCTACCAGATGGGAACTCAAGGGCTCATGGAGCATCCAGGATTCCTTGGCCATATCGATCCCCGCCCAGATGTACATGGGTCGAAGGAAGGCGTTGTCGCCCACGATGGCCTTGTGGGGCTGAATCGGAATCCTTCCCCTTCTCTATGGCCATTTTGGAGTACTTGTTCAGCTAGGTTGAGTTTCAAGCCCGTGTCTATTCCGTAGAGGGCTTCCAGGGCCACGGCACACTCTTCCAGGGAGGCGTTGCCTGCTTCATCACCGTACCCGTTGATGACCCCATCGACCTCGTTCGCTCCGCCTTCCACGCAGGCCAGGCTGTTCGCCACGGCCAGGCCGAAGGTGTTGTGGCAATGGGTCATCAGGTTCATCTTGGGCGGGATGATCTCCCTGACCTTTGTGGAGATGTATTTCATGGTGGCCGCGTTGGCCACGCCAAAGGTGTCGAAGATCCCGGCCTTGTCTGCGCCCGCAGCCACCCCTTCCGTGTAAACCTTCCGGATCAAGTCCATGCTGGCCCGGGGGATATCCGACATGCCCAAGCAGATCTCTTTCTTGTAGCTGTGGATGTAATCCACCATGGCGGGAAAGACCTTGAGCTGTTCGTAGATCGTCTGCTCGTTGAGGTACATCAAGATGATGCGGAAATTGTCGCTCCCGGCCTCCACACAGATATCCACATCCCGTTTGTAATTTTTTGTGTTGTTGGCAAAGAAACGACCCGTTTTTCGCACCTTGATCCCTGACTTCGCCACGGCCTTCCCGAACTCATACTGGTGGACGTGCATCGAGGGCCCCCGATATCGATCTCCTCGATGCCCATTTCGACCGCCAGGCGGAGCATTTCGAGCTTGTCCTCCACGCTGACCCGATACCCCACGCAGTCATCCCCTTCCCGGAACGTCACGTCCCGGATCAGTCACTTTCTTGGGGAGGAGGGGCATTTCCTTTCGCACATCCTCCGCCCAACCAAAGTGCGACACAGACCATTTCCCTTCAATATCCCACGGCTTCATATTCAATCTCCTTTCTTATTTGGCGTCGCATCGAGGCGATTGTGAATACCTCTCGTCGAATTCGTCTGACCGCAACGGCTTGCGGGAACAACCTAAAGCTCCGTCCGCCGTATAGATCAGCCTGTCTGTCCATCCTTCATCAACGTTTTGTCTTCTCGGTTAAGATGCGGGCAAAGTTCTGCACGGGCGTTCCACGTCGAAGTTCTCGATGACGTTATAGGCGATCTCTTTCTGGTCGAAGAGAGTAATCTGGCTGCTCAGCCGCATCGCGTCCATCTGAACCCGGGCGTTGATATTGACATACGCGGCACGGACGACCGCGCGTCTCACGGAATCGGCGACCACGTTATGGGCATGGCCGCGCAAGATCACGACGGGCGCATCGCCGATTTTCTTCGCCAGGGCAGCGGCGTGTTTCGAATTCCGCACTTGCACGCCGCGTTCTTTCGCATCTGGACCCCAGGCATCACGTATCTCGAAATACCGGTGTCTCGAGGAGGCAGAAACCCGGCTGTGCAACAACCGGACGAAGCGGATTTCAACATAAATAATAATACAGCGCGGCATAGCCGCGACCAAATGCTTAAAGTGCCTAAAATGAAATAAAAAAACCGAAACAAAACATCAAAATCTTGCATGTGAGTAAGCTACAAACCCAACATCTCCCATAGTGCGCCCTGAGGCCAGATCACCTCCAACAGCAGCCGGAAGACCGAATACGAGAAAGGCAAAGCTGAAAACGGTGAACAGCAATCGAAATCTTCCAGCTCTGATTTGCCGTAGAATCTTCATGATAGAGGAAGACGAAGGCGACCGCAGCAAATTCGTAGCCGAAAATCCACACACCCGCCATAAAGAGAATCAGCGAAGCGAAAGACGATGAGCGGCCCTCTTTGACGAGCCTTCTCCCTCAAGGTCTGGCTCGAAACCCACGCGTCCGAATGGCTGGACGCCTCCTTACGCCTCCTTCAGGAGTTCACCGCCGAGACGACAGGATGGTCGCCATGATCGAGCACGACAATGCAGGCCACCCGCGGGAAGAGCGCCGTCCGCATAGGGCCAATCCCGCGTGAGCCACAAACCGAGAGCAATGAGGACAATCACGCCCACATGGGGAATCCATCTTGCTTCTGAATTGTACTTTTCATGACTCTCCTCCGCCTGTCGACTGAACCTCAATCTCCTTCCGCTGAATGCGAAGGCCCGAGCCAAAGGCAGATCGCCGTGAGCGCAAAGATGACCAGCACCCCCGGACGGGTCGACCCATACGGTAACCGTAAACCATCGTCGAGGCGAAATAGAACCGCTCGATCAGCGGGCCGAGAATGAACCCGAGCAGGAGTGGTGGCCGGGGCCAGTCGAGCTGCTTCATCCCCCAGCCGAATATGCAGAAGACGACGACGACGATGATGTCGCCGATATTCATCGTCGTGACAAGTCCACCGCCGTAGATGAGCATAATCACGATCGGCGCCAGGATCTCGATCCGCACCGTGGCCAGCTTGGCAACCGAGTCGGTGAAGAGAAAGCAGAGGGCTGCACCGAGGATGTTCGACAGGGCGATCGTCCAGATGATGAGGTAGACCAGGTGAAGGTTTTTGGTCAGCAGTTCGGGGCCGGGCTTCATGCCCATCATCCAGAAGGCGCTCAGCATGAGGGCCATGAGCGTTCCACCGGGGATGCCGAAGGCGATGGTGGGAATCAGCGCGCCGCCGACAGAGGCGTTGTCAGCGGCCTCCGGGGCGATGACTCCTCGGATGTCTCCCTTTCCGAAACCGCTCCTCGGCTTGGACACGATCAGGGCCCAGGCATACGCGATCCAGCACGCTACTGCCGCTCCCAGACCCGGCATGAATCCAACCAGGGCGCCTATTGCGGAAGAGCTCAGGACAAGTTTTTTATGTTTTAAGGTTTCCCTCATGCCATCCCATTTACCCGCCGACGAATGACTGACACTGATCCGGGTCCTTTTGATGGCCAGGTCGATGATTTCGGCAAGAGCAAAAAAACCCAAAGCCACCGTGATGATCGACACCCTCTGCAGGAGATAGGGCACCCCAAAGCTCCAACGTTCAACGCCCAGGATAGGATCCTGGCCGATCAGTGAGAAAAGCACCCCGAGACCCGCAACGATAATCCCTCTCAGAGGATACCCCCCGCAGAGTACGGATACCAGGGAGATGCCCAATAGGCTCATCGCCAGAAATTCGGGGGAGCCGAACATCAGCACAAGAGGTCTGAAGATGGGCACGGAAACCGTCAGTACAAGGGCACCGAAGAGGCCTCCGATCAGTGAAGCAGTGAAGGCGGCCCCCATCGCCTTGCCCGCTTCCCCTTTCTTCGCCATAGGAAAGCCATCCACAATCGTTGCCGTGCTACCGGCGGTTCCCGGCGCCCCGATAAGAATACTGGGGATCGGCCCCGAGGTAAAAGTGATGGAAGCCATGCCCAGGATAAGAGGCAGCGCTGCGGTGGGGTCTATCACGAGGCAAAAGGGGAGGAGCACGGCGAGGCCAAAAACGGCATCAATCCCCGGCAACACCCCGAGGAAAAGTCCCATCACAATGCCTAATGTAAACATCAGGATATGGAGGGGGGTAAACAGTATGGCCAAAGCCAATTCTGCCGCTTGAAGCATGTATTATCGAACCTGCCTTTCTATCTCCTTGGCACACAATGAAAGCCGTTTCTCAGGAACCTCGTTGGGAGGATCTACTTTTTCACGACGTACTTTTCCTCGACAACGAACTTCAGATTCTTGATCTCATCAGAGTTCAGTCTCGACATCCTTGACGTAATCTCCCTGAGGTCCTTTGCTGCCACGAATTCCGGATTGACATCGAGAGATAGAGCCTCCACCTTGCTGCGGAACTCCGGATCGCCGTGGATTTTTCGCAGGCAGTCCTCCAGGAACTTCACCCGGTCCTCAGGCATTCCCGGAGGGGCAAGGAAACTGAACTGAATCCTCGAGAAATCTTCCATAAGGGTCACCCACTTCTCCCGGTCACGGGGCGCGCTCTCGCGAAGCGTGGGGACTTTCGCGTAATTCTTGTGCTTCGTCGTGATCACGATCGGCTTGACCGTATCCCAGAGGCTGACGAACGAAGCGCTGTTCCCGAGGCTGGCTTGAATCTCGCCCCGGGCGATCGCGATCGCTCGTTCACTGGGGCTCTGGAATCCCGGGACCATTTTCGTTCCGTCCCAGCCCAGCGCCTCCGCAAAAAGAGATTCATAAAAAGGCCGGCTCACACCCATAATGAATGGTTTCCCTACCAGGTCCTGCGGCTTTTCCCAGGGAAGTTTCTTGTCGATCACGATCAGCGCATCTTCCTGCAGAACTTTTCCGATCCAGGTGAATTTGCTCCACTCGTACTTGACGCCGGCTGAGTTGAGCAACCCGTTGAAGACAAGTCTCGGCCCGTGGTCGAGCATGATGGTCAAACCATCTGTTTTGGCGGTAAAGAGGAAATTACGGGCGATGGTCCCAGCGGCTCCCGGCTTGTTTTCAACAGCGACCGCACTGGCCCCTGTCACCTTTTTCAGAAAAGGAGAGATCGTGCGTGCCTGGGCATCGAAGTCCGATCCCGAGCCAAACCCTTCAACGAGGGTAAGCGTTTTCCCTTTGTAAAACTCTGCCGCTGATTGGGCCATTGTTATGGGTCCATGAAGAACGGTCACGAAGCACCAAACAAATAGAAAAGCAATTAGAAACCGGACCTTTCTCATCTTGCAGCCTCCTTCTTCAGATTTTCAATTCAAATCGTGGTTTCCCGAGCCTTGCTCAGATCGATTTCAACTCCCAGGCCCGGAACAGTGGGAACCTTCAAACATCCGTTTGTGACCACGAAACCCGATGCGGGGTCTTCCGACAGGCCCTCGAACTCCCCGATTTCGGCCCCTCCCATCAGGTTGAGCACGGAGGCGGCAAAATGGAGTTGACCGGCTTCCATGAGCTGGCTTCCTGCGGTGCTTCCAATGTGGCAGCTGACATTGGCCGCATTGCAGACCGAGGCGATTTCCCTCGCCTTCATAAACCCGCCGACTTTCCAGAGTTTAATGCTCACCACGTCCATGGCCCCGGCTTCAATGAAGTGTAACGCATCCGCCGAGGTGAGCACGCCTTCATCCGCCATCAGGGGAGTCCGAATATGCTGCCGCACAAAAGCCATCCCGCGTATGTCGTCTGCTCTCAGCGGTTGCTCAATGGCATCCAGTCTCCATTTCTCCAACTGAGTGATCACCTTCACGGCCTCCATCGGAGTATAAGACCGGTTCGCGTCAGCGGAGATGAAAATACCGTCGCCGACAGTCTCTCTGACGATGCGCATGGTCTCCACATCCCGCTTCTCATCAAGGCCCACCTTCAACTTGATATGCGTGTACCCCCGTCCCACCAGGGATCGGGCCTCTTCCGCCGTCTCTCCGGGTGTCTTGATGCCAAGCATCCGCATAACCGGAACTTCGGCGCGGCATAGTCCGCCCAATAGATTGTATACCGGCGTATGAAGCTTTTTCGCTTGGAGGTCCAACAATGCCTCTTCCACCGCGAACTTAGCTTGAAGATTGTGGGCAAGAGCCAGGTCCATTTCCATCATGAGAGACTGAATCCCTGCAATCTCCTTCCCCTGGATCAGCGGTTTCAAAACACCATGGAGAAGCGCCTCCGCCGACGGCGCCGATTCTCCCTCTAAGAGCATGGCGGGAACATAACCGTACCCCGTCATGCCGCTTTCATCCGTGAGACCAACCACCGTGGCCTCAATATCCCCTTTTGTATAACGGGCGGTCTTCCATGCAACCGCTCTGCGAAGCACCACCCGCCAGGTTCGGTACCTCTTTTATCTTCAACGTCTGGGACAGCTCCATGGATCCTCCTATTTCTTGATGACCGCCGCCGCGGCCTCGGCAATCGTCTGGTCATGGTTGCCTGCTCCGCTGACTGCCACCGCGCCTACGACTTGACCGTTCGAAACAATGGGGACTCCCCCGGGGATGCTCACGAACGAGTCAGGACCCGCAGCCAGAGTAATCGCCAGGGCATGGTGATCACTTCTTTCGTTACCGCTGGGACTCTTCTTGCCGGTAGGAAAGCGCGTCAGCGCAGCACCGCGCGCCTTGGCTATGGCAATGGGAATTGAGTAGAGTTCGGCATGATCCGAGCGGGAAAACGCGAGAAGGTGGCCTGCGTCATCCACCACGGCGACACTCACCGGCCGACCGGCTTCCTGGGCTGCTCCCAGTGCGGCCTCAAGAACCTTCATCGCCCCCTCCCGGGTTAGTTTCAAAACCGTAACGGTGTCCATAAACCCTCCCTTTCGAACATCCGAAATGACAAAGAAATCTTTTTACCGATATCACTGTTGAATTTCTTTGTCAAATCAGTTTTTTGGCGGCTCCCATTCGTTTATTCTATCGAAGCGAGGATAGGATTCATCCTCCTGGTCTCCTGAGGAAAGGTTTTTGATCGAGGAGATCCATGGAGATTTGTTGAAGAGGTTGTGGGAGTTCTATTTTATCGCTCAAGGCGACAGGTAACGCGGGCAGCGAGCGTGAGCGCTCGCGGGTCAACAACCCTTACAAGCCAAACGTGATCCGTCTAAGAGCATTGGAAGGTAACCCTTAACGCAAACTTCAGGCAATAATCTCATTTCTTCTTCGCGATATGCTTCATGTAATACTCGGCGAAATACGTTGCATGATGTGTGATGAGTTCGGTCTTCGTATACTCAAAAAGGACTTCGCTTCTCTGCCGCAGTTTCTCGGTCTCGGGATATTTGCTCCCCAGGATTCTCATCTCGATGTCCTGCGGTCTGCCGTCTCGGAGGCACCACGCTCCGATATCCAGTTGTCTCTGAATACCGGCCAGCGCGCTCTTGTAAACTGCGGCGGGATTGTCGGCGATGCCGAAATGTCCCAGGTACAATCTCTTTAAATCCATCTTTTCGAACTTCAACAGATCTTCCTTGGCCCTCTGGATATCTGATCGGTGAGGGGTCAGCGTCAGGTTGAAATCGCAATCCGGGAAGTAATTGCCTACCAGGTCATTGATGAACAATCCCTTGTTCTTCTTCTCGAAGGTGACGAATCCGCTTGGCTGGTGTGCCGGGGTGAACATGATCTTCAATTCCTCGCCGTCACCGATGTCGAAAACATCGCCGTCTTTCAACATCTCGATATTCGAAGTCGGTACAGGAAGCTGGTTGCCGAATCGGGCGGCCATTTGGGGCAGCATCACCCTGCTGCGTGCCTCCGCTTCGATTTCAGGGTGGGTCATGTACTCAAGGCCCACAGGATTGATGAACACCTTGATGTTGGGATTTTCCTTCACAAAGGCCCCCACATTTCCCGCATGGTCCGGATGTTCACAATGGGAAACAAAGATTTTGGAAATATCCTGGATCGAAAAACCATGTGCCTTGATCCCTGCGCGCACGATCTCCTCAGCCGGGGGCATGCCGGCATCGATCAGGACGACCTCTTTGCCTTTGACGATATAGCAGGATTGATAGTGCTCGAATCCCATCATGTGTGTATCGATCATGTAGACGTTGTCAGCCCGTGCAGCAAATTCCATATTGGGTTTACCTCCTTTGCATGAGTGAAAGATCGCAGCGTGCTGTTTCCGGTGCGGAACATGACAAAAGAATGATGGCCGGTCAATGACCATAGCTGTGGTCAGACTTTTCGCCATCGATGTTCACAAAATCATATTCGAAAACAGCTTTATTGGAAGAGACAACTATTCTGATCCGGGGGGAAACAGATGTTCTGAAATCCGGCTTGCCGCTTCTTTCAATTCGGCGACGACCTTGTTGTTCAAAATTTTGTTGATCCTGCTCGCGGGGACACATATGGATATTGCGGCGATGGGTTCCTTAAATTGATTAAAAACCGGGGCAGACACAGCATGAACATCTTGATTGGCTTCCCCGTGATCATAAGCGATTCCCTGCAGCTTGATTTCCTTGAGCCGGTCTTTAAATATTTTAATATCCGTAATTGTATTTTCAGTGAACTTCTCCAAATCGCCTTTGATCATACTGTCAACAACGTCGGGGTCGCTAAACGCCAATATGGCCTTGGCCCCGGCGGCGACGTGCATTGGAAGATATTCTTCGAAGGTCACACTGAGTGGCGGTGGTCCAATCGCTTCAGCAATGACTTTGTTCCCGCCGGATAAAAGCACTTCACAACAGACGCTTTCACCGATGGTGTCCCTCAAATATTCTATTTCCGGCCTCGCGAATTGGATTAATCGATCCGTTTGCGAACCCTCGACGGCCTTTCCTAAGAGTGCAGCGGTTCTGCCTAAGGAGTACTTCCTGGATTCTTCATCCTGCTGAATTAGTCCGAAGTGCACAAGCACTTGAATCAATCTGCTGACCGTCGATTTATTGAGCCCCAGCGCGTGACTGAGTTGCAGGGTCCCTATCGGCTTGTTTTCCAGGAAAGCAGATCATCGCCCACGAGACCGGCGTGACCAACACGATCGACCCGCTCGGCGGGAGCTACTTCGTGGAGGCCCTCACCGACCGCATGGAGCAGGCCGCCTACGAGTACTTCGGCAAGATCGAGGAGCTGGGCGGCATGGTCGAGGCGGTCAAGAAGAACTTCCCGCAGCGCGAGATCGCGGAGGCCTCCTGGCAGTACCAGGAGGAGGTGGACGCGGGACAACGCCTGGTCGTGGGCGTGAACCGGTACCAGCAGGACGACGAGCAGCCGATCGAGATCCTGCGCATCGACCCGGCGCTCGAGCGCAAGCAGATCGGGCGCCTGCAGGTCACGCGCGCGCGGCGCGACGCTGCGGACGTGGAGCGCACCCTCGCCGCCCTGAAGGAAGCGGCGGCCACACCGGACCGCAACCTGATGTACCCGATCGTCGAGTGCGCCCGCGCGAACGTGAGCGAGGGCGAGATGATCGAGGCGCTGCAGGAGGTCTTCGGCAGCTACACGGAGTCGCCGGTTTTCTAGTGGCCGCGCTGACGGGGGCCGTGCGCGGGCTCGCCGAACTGCGTCCGTCCGCCGCGGTTTCTGCTTAGCTAGATCCTTCGTGAAGGGGCGAGGACCGACAATCAGGGGGTTGGTCGCGATCGGCGCCGCGCTCGCGGCGCTCGGGCTCGTTCAGGTCGCGACGGCCGTGGGCGACAGGGGGCGCACGCATCCGCGACCAAGGGCGTCCAGGTGCGCAACGACTTCTTCGTGGCCAACCGCGTCATCATCAATTCAGGGGACAAGGTCAAGTGGACCTGGCGCGACGACGGGGATCACAACGTGACCTTCAGAAAGGTGCCGAAGGGCGCCAGCAAGAGGCCACGTGCGAAGACCAGGTCCGGCGGCAGCTTCACGCGCACGTTCACCAAGCGCGGTACCTACAGGTACGTCTGCACGATTCACGAGGATTCGGGCATGACCGGGTCCGTAAGGGTCAAGTAGGTCCATGACAGCCAGGACGGCAGTGTCGGCCGCGGCCCTCGCGGCCACCACGGTGTTCTTCTGCCTGCAGGCGGCCGGTATCGCCCTGCCGGGCGGCAGCACGGAGTCGGCCCAGCAAGAGGTGCCGGCGAAGGCGCGCGTGCTGGTGAAGGACAACTACTTCGAGCCGCGCTCGAGCGAGGTGCTCGAGGACGGCCAGGTGATCTGGAAGTGGCGCGGCGCGAACCGCCACAGCATCCGCTTCACCAAGGTGCCCGACGGCACGGCCCGCAAGGGCGCGAGCCTGCGCTCGGAGGGCAAGTGGAAGCGGACGTTCCACCGCCCCGGCGTCTACCGCTACGTGTGCAAGGTGTGGGCGGGCATGCGCGGGTCGGTCACCGTGCGCCCGAAGCCGGAGCCTCCGGCGCCCTAGTAACTGCGCGGCAGCCCGAGCGAGTGCTCGGCGACGTAGTTGAGGATCATCTCGCGCGACACGGGCGCGGTGCGCACGAGGCGCACGCCCCACCACATGTCGGCCAGGCCGTACTCGAGCGCGAAGCCGTTGCCGCCGTGCGTCTGGATCGCCTGGTCCACGCACTTGATCGACGGCCTCGGCGGCCGCGTACTTCGCCATGTTGCTGGCCTCGCCGGCAGGCGCGCCGGCGTCGTACAGCGCGGCGGCCTTCTGCGTCATCAGCCGCGCCAGCTCCAGTTCGATCTTGGCCTGCGGCGAGCGGGTGCGAGATGCCCTGGTGCGCGCCGATCGGGACCTTCCACACGACGCGCTCGCGGGCGTACTCGGAGGCGAGGTCGAGCGCGCGGCGCCCGGCGCCGCAGGCCACCGCGGCGCCCATGATGCGCTCGGGGTTGAGCCCGTCGAAGGCGGCCTTCAAGCCCACCGGTCTCGGAGCCGATCAGGCGGTCGGCCGGCACCTCGACGTCGTCGAAGAACAGCGTCCACTGCTTGTCGGGCGCGCGCAGGGCGGTGGGGATGTGCTGCTTCTCGAGGCCGGGCGCGTCCGAGTCCACGATGAACAGCAGCGGCAGCCCGAGGTTGCCGTCGTCGTCGCGGGCGCGGGTCACGACCAGGATCGCGTCAGAGTCCTCGACCGCCGAGATGAAGGTCTTCTCCCCGCGGATCTTGTAGCCGCCGTTCGACCGGCGCGCGGAGGTTGAGAGGTTGTGCGAGTTCGAGCCCGCGCCCGGCTCGGTGATCGCGAACGCCACCTTCGTCGTGCCCGCCGCGATGCCGCGCAGCCAGACGTCCTTCTGCTCCTCGTTGCCGTGGCGCACGAGGATGCTGCCCACGATCGCGGGCGACACGACGATCAGCAGCAGCGAGCAGCCGCTCGCCGAGATCTCCTCGCCCACGGCGGCCAGCGACGACATGCCGAGCCCGCCGCCGCCGTACTCCTCCGGCAGGTTCACGCTCAGGAAGCCGCGGCTCGCGAGCGCATCCCACAGCTCGGTCGGCGGCTCGCCCGCGGCGGTCTTGCGGCGCGAGTACTCCGGACCGAAGTCCGCACAGATCTTGCGCACCGTCTCGCGCAGCATCCGCTCCTCGTCGGTGGGGACGATGTGCAGGACGGGGTTCGCGGTCTGGTCGGTGGCGGCCATTGATCCTCCTGATTCAGTCATCTCATCTCAGGGACTGGGTGGGTCTCTCAGCTGGTGCGCGGGAGTGAAGAAGCGACGATACGCGAGCGAGGTCGCGACCACGGCTGCGACGGCGACGCTGCCGAGCAGTGCCCAGAGCAGCACGAGCTGGAGCCGGACGGCGTCGATCGGGTCGGCGCCGGCGAGCAGCATGCCGACCATCGTGCCGGGAAAGAAGATCAGGCCGGTGGTCTTGGTCGAGTCCACGAGGGGGATCATCCCCGAACGCAGGCTGCGCCGGACGATCGGCAGCGCGGCCTGGGTCGATGTCGCTCCCAGCGCCAGTGTGGCCTCGATGCGGGGCGCCATGCTGCGCATCTCGTCGCCGAGGCGGTTGAGCGAGACGGCGGCGGCCGTCATCGCGTTCCCGATCACCATGCCACCCACGGGAACCAGGAACCGCGGCTCCGGCTCGAACACGCCCAGCGCCACGACCAGCACGAGCGTGGTCGTGCCCGCGAGCGCGAGCGCGATCAGCAGCGGGCCGAACGCCCCGGGCACGTTGCGCGCGCGATGGCGCGCGGTGAGCGCGCCGAAGAAGACCATCGCGGCCAGCAGCGCGACGACGAACACCGAGCTGGTCCTGGTCGAAGATGAAGTTGATCACGAGGCCGATGGCGCTCAGCTGCACGAACGACCGCGCCACCGCGACGGCGATGTCGCGCTCGAGGTCCACGCGCTCCCAGATCGAGATGGCGATCGCGACGGCGACCAGCGCCAGCGAGGCCGCGACCTGACCGAGGCTGAGGTGGATGGTGGTGCTCATGCGCGTGCGGCGGCGGGCGTCGCCCCTTCGCTGACGACCGTGCCCTGGTCCGAGAGCGTCAGGACCCAGTCGGCCATGCGTGCGGCCTGCTCGGCGTCGTGCGTGACCAGCACCCAGGAGACGCCGAGCCGCTCGCGCAGGCCGAGCAGCGTGCGCTCGACCGAGTCGCGCGCCGCCTCGTCCAGGGCCGAGGTGGGCTCGTCGAGCAGGAGCACCGCCGGCTCGAGCGCCAGCGCGCGGGCGAGCATCACGCGCTGCTGCTCGCCGACCGAGAGCCGGTCCGCGTCGCGATCTGCGAACGACGCGTCGAGGCCGGCCAGGTCCAGCAGGCGCGCGGCGTCGGGCTGCTTGCCGGCGAGCTGCGCCGCGTAGTCGATGTTGTCCGCAACGGTGCCCTCGAGCAGCGCCGGGCAGCTGCGGCACCAGGCAGACCTCCCGGCGCAGCGCGAGCACGTCGCGCTCGCGGATGTCGGTCGCCGCGGTAGTGGACCGATCCGCGATCCGGGTCCGCGAGCCGGTTCAGCAGGCGCAGCAGCGTCGACTTGCCGCATCCCGACGGACCCGCGACGCAGCACGGCTCCGGACGGCAGGCGGGCGGTCACGTCGCGCAGCACGACCTCTCCGCCACGGGCCAGCGTGCACGCCGCGCAGCTCGAACAGCGGGTCGAGGGCGTCGGACATGTCGGAATTATTAGATAGGGTCGGAGACATGGACACCATGCAGGCCGTCGTCTTCCACGCGCCGCACGACGTGCGGGTCGAGGAGGTGCCCCGGCCCGAGATCGAAGAGCCCGGCGACGTTCTCCTGAAGGTCGAGCGCGCCGCGATCTGCGGGACCGACCTGCATCCCTACAGCGGCCGCATGGAGATGGAGGAGGGAGCCACGCTGGGTCACGAGTACCTCGGCACGATCGAGGCCAAGGGGGACGGCGTCACGGAGTTCGAGGAGGGTGAGCGCGCGGTCGGCTCCTTCTTCGTCGCCTGCGGCAAGTGCTGGTTCTGCCGCCGCGGCCTCTACATGAAGTGCATGATGATCAGGGTCTTCGGGATGGGATTCGTGCTGGGAGACCTGAACGGCGCGCAGGCGCAGTACATACGTGTCCCCGAGGCGGACCTCACCTTGCGCAAGCTGCCCGAGCCCGACGGAGCGGATTTCGACGACGACGACATGCTCTTCGTGGGCGACATCCTCACGACCGGCTACGACGCCGTGCGCAAGACCGACTTCCGCCCCGGCGACGTCGTCGCGGTTGTGGGCTGCGGCCCGGTGGGGCTGTGCACGGTGATGGCCGCCCGCGCGCTCGGCGCCGGGAAGATCGTCGCCGTCGACATGGTGCCCGAGCGGCTGAAGCTCGCCGAGAGCCTCGGCGCGATCCCGGTGAACCCGAAGGAGACCGATGCCGACGACGTCGTGCTGGAGCTGACGTCGTGGCGCGGCGCCGACGTGGTCGTCGACGCGGTCGGCCACGAGTCGGCGCTGGCGGCGTGCTTCCCGCTCGTGCGGATGGGCGGCACGATCTCAATGGCCGGCATGTACACGGAGGTCGAGGGCCCGATGCCGATCGGCGACATCTGGCTGAAGAACATCACCCTCACGGCAGGCGCTGCCAACATCCAGGGGCACATGGACGAGGTGATCGAGTTGGTACGGGACGGCAGGCTCGACCCGGGGGTGATCATCTCCCACCGCATGCCGCTCTCGAAGGCGGCGGAGGGTTATGAGTTGTTCGACCAGAAGGAAGCTTTGAAAGTCGTGCTCGATCCGAGCAGTTAGTTCGCGGTTGGAGGAGGAGACATGCTCGAAGGCTTGATGCAGAACGACTACCAGCTGACGCTGAAGCACTTGCTCGACCGGATGCGGGGGCCGTGCGCGGCGGCCGAGGTCGTCACGCTGCAGGAGGATGGCGTCACGCGAGCCTCGTACGGCGACGTCGCCCGCCGGGTTGACCGCCTGTGCAAGGCGCTCGAGAAGCTCGGCGTGAAGGAGGGTGACCGCGTCGCGACGTTCATGTGGAACTCGCAGGCGCACCTCGAGCTGTACATGACGCCGTGCATGGGCATTGTGCTCCACATGCTCAACATCCGGCTGTTCCCCGAGCAGCTCACGTATATCGCGAACCATGCGCAGGACAAGGTCATATTCGTGGACGACTCGCTCGTGCCGCTGCTCGAGAAGGTCGCACCCACGTTCGAGACAGTCGAGCACTACGTGATCGTCGGTGACGGCGACGGCGGCTCGCTGCCGAACACGCTGCGCTACGAGGACCTGATCGCAGAGCAGGAGGACGGCTACGACTACCCGGAGCTCGACGAGTGCACGGCCGCGGGCCTCTGCTACACGAGCGGCACCACCGGCAACCCGAAGGGCGTGCTCTACTCGCATCGCTCGAACGTGCTGCACTGCCTCGGGTCGGGCCTGTCCGACGTGACCGGCGTCACGGCCTCCGACCGCGTGCTCCCGGTGGTCCCGATGTTCCACGTCAACGCGTGGGGCTTGCCGTATCTCTGTGCGCTGGTCGGGGCCGACCTCGTGATGCCGGGACGCTTCCTCCAGGGCGAGCCACTGGCAAAGCTGATCGAGGCCGAGAAGGTCACGATGGCCGGCGCGGTCCCGACGATCTGGATGGACCTGCTGCGCTACTCGGACGAGCACAAGCCCGACCTTTCCAGCCTACGCACCGTCGTATGTGGCGGTGCCGCCGTGCCCGAGTCGCTGATGCGAGCCTTCGAGGAGCGTCACGGCGTAAAGATCATCCAGGGCTGGGGGATGACGGAGACGAGCCCGCTCGGCGCGGTCGCCCGCCCGCCCGCCGACGCCGAGGGCGAGGAGCACTGGGCCTACCGGCGCATGACCGGCCGCGTCATTCCGTTCGTCGAAGTGCGCCTGATGGGCGACGAGGGCGAGGTGCCGTGGGACGGCACGTCGACGGGCGAGGTGGAGATTCGCGGCCCGTGGATTGCCTCCTCCTACTACGAGGATCCTTCCGGAGCGGACAAGTTCCACGACGGCTGGCTGCGCACGGGCGACGTCGCGTGCATCGACTCAACCGGATTCATGCAGATCACGGATCGCGCCAAGGACCTGATCAAGTCCGGTGGGGAGTGGATCTCCTCGATCGAGCTCGAGAACGCGATCATGTCGCACCCGGACGTGCTGGAGGCGGCGGTGATCGCGAAACCCGACGAGCGCTGGACCGAGCGGCCGCTGGCCTGCGTGGTCTGCAAGGAGGGGACGAGCCCGTCGGCGGAGGATCTCCGCAGGCACCTCGAGCCGCTCGTGGCCAAGTGGTGGCTGCCGGATGAGTTCGCGTTCATCGAGGCCGTGCCGAAGACCAGCGTGGGCAAGTTCGACAAGAAGGTCCTGCGCGGTCAGCTGGCGGACGGAGCGCTCGACACCACGGGCGCCCAGGCGGCGCAGCCCGCCGGTTAGGGGCGCGCGCCGGTACAATCCCGCGGCTTTCCGGCAGGAGGGCCGTGCGGCTCGCCTTGCCGGAAAACGTCCCTGTTTCCATGCAAGCGACTCCCGACACGGCTGCCGGCAAGCCGGAATCCAAGCGGAAGATCCGCGTCGTCGTGGCCAAACCGGGCCTCGACGGGCACGATCGTGGCGCGAAGATCATCGCTCGCGCGCTGCGGGATGCCGGCATGGAGGTCATCTACACGGGGCTCCACCAGACTCCGGAGCAGATCGCCGAGACGGTGATCCAGGAGGACGCCGATGCGGTGGGCCTGTCGATCCTCTCGGGCGCCCACATGACGCTGGTGCCCCGGGTCGTGGACCTGCTGAGGGAAAAGCAGGCAGGGGACGTGGTGGTGATCGCGGGCGGGACGATCCCGGCCGACGACATCTCGGAGCTGAAGAAGATCGGCGTCGCCGAGATCTTCACCCCGGGGGCATCGACGCAGGAGATCGTGGATTTCGTGCGGGGCGCGGTAAACCCGGCCTGAGCCAGGGCTGCGTATCCGTTTGGGAAACGAAACACGATTGACCAGTCAGTCAAGTACCATTTGCAGCCGGCAGACGCCCTGGCGCCCCGCCTAGAAACTGGAGGCCTTCGTTGAAGATCTGTGTCCTCGTAAAGGAAGTTCCCGACGCCGCCGTCGAGAAGCGGATGGACCCCTCGACGGGGCGCCTCGACCGCAGCGGCGAGAAGAACCTCAACCCCTTCGACACGCACGCGATCGAGGCCGCGATGCAGATCAAGGAGGGCGGCACGGTCCAGGTGGACGAGATCGTGGCCGTGACGATGGGCCCGGAGTCCGCGCAGCGCGCGCTGCACAAGGCGGTGTCGCTGGGCGCGGACCGCTCCGTGCAGCTCACCGATGACGCGCTGGCCGGCTCGGACGTCTGCGCTTCGGGCTACGCGCTCGGACAGGTGCTGAAGAAGGAGAGCCCCGACCTCGTGCTGCTCGGCCAGCAGTCGGACGACGGCGAGTGCTACACGATGGGCGCCGTCGTCGCCGATCACCTGCAGATGCCGTCGCTGACGCAGGTGATCAAGATCGACACCGTCGAGGGCAAGCTCACTGCGAGCGCCAGGCCGAGTACGGCTACGACACGGTCGAGGTCGAGCTGCCGGCCGTGATCAGCGTCGGCGACGCGATCAACGAGCCGCGCTACCCGAGCCTCAAGGCGATCATGGGCGCGAAGAAGAAGCAGCTCGACAAGCTGTCCGCGGCCGACGCCGGCATCGAGGCCGGCCGCATCGGCGCGGACGGGTCGCGCACGAAGGTCGTGGGGCTGAACCCGCCTCCGCCGAAGGAGAAGGGCAAGATCATCGAGGACGAGGACACGAACGAGACGGTCGAGGAGATCGTCGCCTGGCTCGACGAAAGGAAGCTGATCTAGATGGCGGGCATCCTGGTCTACGCCCTGCACGACGACGAGGGCAACTTCAACAAGAACTCGCAGGGCGCCGTGTCCGAGGCCGCGCGCCTGGCCGGCGAGCTCGGCACGCAGGCGGGCGTGGTGGTCGTGGGCGACGTCTCCGACGAGGCTGCCCAGAGCCTCGGCGCGTACGGCGCCGCGAAGGTGCACCGCGCCAAGAACGTGCCCGAGGGGCTCGCACAGCCGATCGTCGACGTGATGGCGAAGGTCATCCAGGACGACGGCTACGACTACGTGCTGTTCGGCGGCGGCCTGCTCGGCTTCGAGATCGGCGCGGGACTGACCGCGCGGCTCGGCGCCGGGCGTGACGATGGAGGTCACCGAGCGTGCAGTGTCGCGGACGGCGAGCTCGTGGCCGAGCGGCCGATCCTCCAGGACTCGCAGATCGCCGACGTCGGTTACGTCGGCAAGCCGGGCATCATCATCGGCCGGCTGAACGCCTTCGACGCGACCGAGCGCGACGGCGGCTCGGCCGAGGTGGTCGACGTCGACGTCGAGCTGTCGCCGTGGTCCACGAAGGCGAAGATGGTCACGCGCGGCGAGCAGCGCGGCGCCGACGTGAACATCGAGGACGCCGACTTTCTCGTGGCGGGCGGGCGCGGGCTGGGCGAGGCCGACAACTTCAAGCTCTGCGACGCGCTCGCCGAGGCACTCGGCGGCGCGGTCGCCGCGACACGTGCCGTCGTGGATGCGGGCTGGTTCCCCTACGCCGGCCAGATCGGCCAGACCGGTAAGACGGTCGCGCCGAAGCTGTACCTGGCGGCCGGGCATCTCCGGCGCGATCCAGCACAAGGTGGGCATGCAGGCCTCCGAGAACATCGTCGCGATCAACAAGGACCCGAACGCGCCGATCTTCGAGTTCTGCGACCTCGGCATCGTGGGCGACCTGCACAAGATCATGCCCAAGCTGACCGAGGCCGTGAAGGCGAAGAAGGCCGGGTAGCGCGCAGATGGGCGGCGTCGCACCAGCGAAGTTCCCGCCTCCGGTCGACCCGCGAGGAGTTCATCGGCCCGCCGACCGATGCCGAGGACGAGCGCATCGAGGTCGGCGTCGCGATCGTCGGCGGCGGCCCCGCCGGGCTCGCCTGCGCGATCCGGCTGACGCAGCTGCTCGAGCACGAGCCCGAGCTCACGGAGAAGCTGGGCGAGGTGCCGGTCGCGGTGATCGAGAAGGGCAAGACGCCCGGCGCGCACCTGCTGTCGGGCGCGAACATGCGCCCGTCGGCGATGCGGGAGCTGTTCCCCGACCTCGACGAGTCCGAGTGGCCGACGCGGTGGAAGGTCGACAAGGACGCCGTCTACCTGCTGACCGAGAAGCAGGCGCTGCCGCTGAAGCCGATGCCGCCGAACTTCCGCAACCACGGCAACTACGTGGTGTCGGTCGCGGAGCTCGGGCGCTTCCTGTCCGAGAAGGCCGAGGAGGCGGGCGTCTACATCCTGCCCGAGACCGCCGCCGACAAGCTGCTCGTCGAGGACCGCATCGTGCGCGGCGTGCGCACCGGCGACAAGGGGCGCGACCGCGACGGCAAGCCGCTCGGCAACTTCGAGCCCGGCTCCGACGTGATGGCCAAGGCGACGGTGCTCGCGGAGGGCACGCTCGGCCACCTGACGCGGCGCCGCGATCGACTACTTCGACCTGCACGGCGAGGACCCGCAGCGCTGGGAGCTCGGCGTGAAGGAGGTGTGGGAGGTCCCGAAGCCGCTCGACCGGGTGATCCACACGATGGGCTGGCCGCTGCGCAAGGGCGCGCAAGCTGGAACGAGTTCGGCGGCAGCTTCATCTACCCGATGGGCGAGGACAAGGTCTGCATCGGGTTCGTCGCCGGCCTCGACTACACGGACGCGACCTTCTCCGTGCCACGACGTGCTCCAGCAGTTCAAGACGCACCCGTTCGTGCGCAAGATCCTCGACGGCGGCAAGCGCGTTGCGCTGGGGCGCGAAGACGATTCCCTCCGGCGGCTACTGGGCGATGCCGCGCAAGTTCGCGGTGCCCGGCATGTGCATCGCCGGCGACGCGCGCCGGGCATGGTCAACGTCCCGACGCTGAAGGGCATCCACTACGCGATGCACGCCGGCATGTACGCGGCCGAGGCGATCGTGGACGCGCTGAAGCAGGACTCGATCAACTTCGAGGCCTACGACAAGCGCGTGCGCGAGTCGGTGATCGGCGAGGACATCTACCGCTCGCGCAACATGCGCCAGCCGTTCTCGAAGGGCTTCTTCGTGGGCGGCGCGATGGCCAGCGCGATGACGATCACGAGGGGCGCGTTCCCCGGCGGCCACTGGAACCAGGAGCACGACGCCGAGAACGAGATGGTGCTCGACGGCGCCTCCAAGAACTACCCGAAGCCCGACGGCAAGTACACGTTCGACAAGCTGTCGTCGGTGTTCGCGTCCGGCAACGCGACGCGCGACGACGCGCCGAACCACATCCGCGTGCAGACCGACGTGCCGCTCGAGGTCGCGCAGACGTGGGTGTCGATGTGCCCGGCGCAGGTCTACGAGATCCCCGAGGACCAGCTCGAGGCTGCGCGCAACGGCGAGGGCGACGGCACGGTGCACGTGCAGATCGTTCCCTCCAACTGCGTGCAGTGCGGCGCGATCACCGCCAAGGGCGGGCGCCTGACGCCGCCCGAGGGCGGCGACGGCCCGCTCTACACGCAGGTCTGAGCGCCCACTTGTAGGGCCCGAGCGCCCGCGGTACATTCCCCCCCGGGAAAGGGGGTTGAGTGCGAGCGTGGAGTGTTGCTGTCGCCGTAGCGGTCGTCGTGCTGATCGCGGCTGGCGGAGGATCTGCCGAGGCGGCGTTCCCCGGCGCGAACGGAAAGATCGCTTACTCGTCCTACACCACCGGTGACATCTACGCGATGAATCCGGATGGGACGGGTGTGACCCAGCTGACGAACCGCGGCGGCCTACTGAACGGCAACGTGGCATGGTCGCCGGACGGTCAGCGCATTGCCTTCGCCGGCGAAACCGAAGAGCGGGATTTCAGATCTTCGTGATGAATGAGGATGGGACGGGCCTGACGCGGCTCACCGATCCTCCGGGGGAGTCCACGGGGCCATCCTGGTCATCGGATGGTCGGCGCATCGCCTTCTCGAGGACCGGCAATCTCTGGACCATGGAGGAGGACGGCACGGAGAAACGCAGCTCACAAGCCTGCCGGGCTCGGAGACCGGTCCCGCGTGGTCGCCGGACGGTTCGCGCATCGCGTTCGGCCATTATGTCGCCGACTTCTACGACATGGTGATCAAATCCGTGCGACCTGATGGCACGCACCTCACGCAGATCACCCCTGATTCCTGTTGCAGCGGCGGGTTCAGTGAGCCCGACTGGTCGCCCGACGGCAGCCGGATCGCGCATCTCCTCCGCGACGGGAGCCACTCGCCGGAATGCCAAGTCTCCGCACTCATCAAAGCGGACGGCACGGATCGTCCATCGTGCACAGCCTGACTGCGGCGACTTCAACGGGAGTTGGATAAGTCCAGGGGCGTGGTCGCCGGACGGGACACTGATCGCCGCGAGTGACCTCTACCTCAATCGGATCTTCACGGTGCGGCCCGACGGTACGGACTACACCGTCGATAGCAGCGGAACCGGCATTCGATGTCGACTGGCAACCCCTACCCGTCGGACCAGGAGATCGCCCGCCACGTCCGGCCCAAGGCCGCGACGCCATTGCGCGTGCCGCTCGTGCCGGCGGCAACAGCCCTGCACCGGCACCGAATCGCACGCACGGACCGCCCCTTGCGTTCGGCTCGTGCAACCCGGCCCAGCCCGCGTCGACCTATCTGACCGCGGGCGCGGGCGACGGGAGCCCCACGCTCTCGCGGTCGGTGGGCTTCGTCCGCCTCGACGTGGAGCTCGGCGTGTGGGCGCGCCCAACGATGCCGACGTGTTCATCCGCTTCAGCCTCACCAACGTGATGCGGGCGGCCGACCTGTCGGAGTACACCGGCGAGCTGCGCCGGAGCTGACCGTGCGGCGAACCGACGCCGACCTCGGTCCGAACACCGGCGGGCCGGGCGTTGGGCCGCGCTCCACATCCATGGACCTGCCGTTCGCGTTCTCGGTGCCGTGCGCGCCGACCCCGGGATCCAGCCTCGACGCATCCACCTGTGCGCTCTCGACGAGCGTGAACGCGCTGGTGCCGAGCGCGATCTGGGAATTCAACCGCGACGGTCTGGGCGCTCGAGGCCCTGCACGTCTACGACGGCGGCCCCGACGAGGACGCGGACACGGAGGACGACAACTCGCTGTTCATGACGCAAGGCGTGTTCGTGCCGTGAGAAGGCTGCTCGCGGTGGCGCTGGTCCTGCTCGCGCCCGCCGCGCCCGCCTATGGCGCGTTCCCCGGAGCGAACGGCAAGATCGCGACCTTGTGGTTCGACAGCTTCACCGACGGCATCCACACGGTCAATCCCGATGGGACCGGGGACACATGGCTCACGCCAAGCGATCCGGGGTCAAGTCCCGCCTGGTCCGCCGACGGCGCGAAGCTCGCATTCCACTCATACAGTGGCGGAAACGGAAACGTCTTCGTAATGAACGCCGACGGCACCGGCGTAACGCAGCTCACGACGAACTCATCCTTCGACGGCGATCCTTACTGGTCCCCGGACGGGTCCCGGATCGTCTTCGAGAGTGACCGTGACGGCAATCGCGAGCTCTATGTGATGAACGCCGACGGATCCGATCAGACGCGGATCACGAACAACCCGGCAACCGAGCGCGACCCGTCCTGGTCGCCAGACGGGTCCAAGATCGCGTTCGCGAGCAACCGTGAGTCCATTGTGTGCGCGGGCAATCCGCACTGCACGCCGGAGCCCACGTTCAGGATCTTCACGATGAGCGCCGATGGGAGCGACGTCACGCGAATCACGGTAACGCGGGCAAGCAGCAGCGAGCACAGCACCGAGAACCACTACCACCCCGACTGGTCTCCCAGCGGCGGGCAGCTCGTATATCAATCGGCGGAGAACGACTACTTCGAGGAGTTCTACGCCAACCGCATCTTCACCACGGGGCCGGGCGGGAGGCTGCTGACCCTTTCGTACGGCAGCGACTACCCGGACACAGGCGTCGCCTGGTCGCCGGACGGGCAGTACATCGCGTGGGCACAGGACTACGAGTTGCACGTCATGTCGGCGACCGCCGGCGACTACGGGAACGTCATCTCAGCCTGCTGCAACTGGTACCCGAGCTGGCAGCCCATACCCTCGTCCCAGCCAGGCGGATACCCCCGCCCCAAGGGGGCGACCCCGTTTCACGTCGCGCTGGTCCCCGCCTACGCGCCCTGCGCGTCGCCCAACCGCGAGCACGGCCCGCCCCTCTCGTTCGGATCGTGCAGCCCGCCCGCAGCGGCGTCGCCGAACCTCACGGTGGGCGGCAGCGGCGGCACCTCGCCCGCCAAGTCCTCCGGGTATGTGCGGGTTGATGCAGTGCTCGGCGCGCCGGGCCCTCCGGACACGGCGGACGCGGTCGTGACCATCAGCCTCTCGAACGTGATGCGCGTGTCCGACCTCTCCGACTACACGGGCCAGTTGCGGGCGACTGCCACGATGCGCATGACCGGCCGCGACTCGGGCGCCCCCTCGACGATTCAGGACTTCCCGCTGGACATGACCGTCCCATGCACTGCCACTGCGGACCCGACGCTCGGCGCCGCCTGCGACGCGCAGACAACCTTCGACTCGGTCGTGCCGGGGCTAGCGCCCGAGGGTATGCGGTCCAACCAGGAGCTGGGCCAGGTCCGGATCCTCGACGACGCCGGCTCCCTGTTCGCCGTGCAGGGCCTGTTCGTTCCGTAAGCGCGCCTATCCTCGGCCGCGATGCTCCTGGCCGCCGAGACGCTCGTTCGCTCGCTGCACCTGATCGGCGCAGCCGTGTGGGCCGGCGGGATGGTGATGCTCGCCCTTGCGGTCGGCGCCGCGCGCCGCACCGTCTCCGAGCACGAGCGCATCGCGCTGTTCCGCGCGCTCGGGCGGCGCTTCGCAGTCGCGGGCGGGATCGCGATGCTCGTACTGATCGCGACCGGGACGGACATGGCCTCCGACCGCCTCGGCTCGGTCGGCGACCTGTTCGACACCGACTACGGGGAGCGGCTGTTCGAAAAGCTCGTGGTCGTCGCCATCGTGATCGGCCTCACGCTGTTCCACACGCTCGTGCAGGGGCCGGAGCTTTCCCGCCTGCGCCAGGAGGCGGTCGCCTACCCCGACGACAAGGAGCTGCGCAGGGAGATCCGCCGCAAGTCGGCCCAGGCCGGAGTCGTCTCCGGCCTGAACCTCCTCGCGACGCTCGCTGGTGCTCGTGCTGGCGGCGCGACTCGTTACCGGCTGAGCGCTACTTCCTCAACGTGAGGCTGGTCGAGCAGAGCTGGTGGCCGTCCGGCGCGAAGATCGTCGCCGTGCCGTGGATGGTCGTCGGCGCCACGAACAGGCCGAGCACTCTCAGGTTGTTTGCTGCCCAGCGGTTTGTTGATCCTGAACTGGGACCGCGCTGGATTGCTCTTGTCGAGCGGCGTCTGCTCCGTGATCGATGCGGGCAGCCCCGTGGCGCTGCACTTGCTCAGCGACCACTTGAAGGTCACCGTGGAGCCGCTCACCGACACCGTGATCTCGGGCGGCGTGCCCTTGTAGGTGTTCCCCGACGACTTCTTTTTCTTCTTCTTGCACTTTCCCTTGACGCGCTTGTAGCCCTTCTTGCACTTCTTCTTCGCCGTGGTCGCGGTTGGCGCGTCGCCTCCAGAGGCGGGCGCGATCGCCGGCGCAGCGACCGGCACGACCAGACACAGGGCCACGAGAACGACGAGGCTCCGACGCAACATCTCTCCCTCCTTGGGATTTTCGGCGATCGTAATCCGGCACCCTGTGGGCCGCAAGGGAACTTCCGAGACCCGTCGCTAAACTCAGGCCCATGAAGACCGACATCCATCCTGAGTACGTCGAGGCTCACGTGCGCTGCACGTGCGGGAACGAGTTCACGACCCGCTCCACCAAGCCGGAGCTGCACGTGGAGATCTGCTCAGAGTGCCATCCGTTCTACACGGGCAAGCAGAAGCTGGTCGACACCGGCGGCCGGGTCGAGCGCTTCCAGCGCCGCGCCGCCAAGCGCAAGGCCTCAGGCTAGGTTCAGCACCTCCCCCCGGAGGCCGATTACCATGGGTGTACCGGGAGGGATCCCGGGATCCTTATGAGCGCTGATCCCAGCCACAAGCCGACGACCGCCAACGGCGCACCCGATACGGGGGCCGCAGGTGCGGCTCGCGGACGGGCGGATCATGCCTTCCCGCGACGCCCCGGTCGGCGGCCAGGCCGTGCTCGAGGGCGTGATGATGCGCGGCGTCTCGACGTGGGCGGTCGCCGTGCGCGTGCCGGCGGAGTTCGCCGGCCAGAACGGGTCATCCAACGGGCATCACGAGCCACCACGAGCACCATCTGGTCGAGGAGGCCGAGGCGGCGGCGGCGACCGTCGCAGGCATCGGGCCCGCGGCCGGCAACGGCGCCGTGGCCGAGGCCGAGACAGGAGGAGGCGCTCGGGCCGATCGAGGTCCACACCGAGTCCTTCGAGTCCGCGATGAAGCGGCGCAGGCTGTTCCGCTGGCCCATTGTGCGCGGCGTGGTCGCGCTCTACGAGTCGCTGAAGATCGGCATGAAGGCGCTCGGCATCTCCGCGAACGCGCAGCTCGAGGAGCCCGACGATGAGATCTCGAGCAAGACCTGGGGCTTCACGATCTTCCTGTCGCTCGCGTTTGCGATCGGCCTGTTCTTCGTCCTGCCGGTGACCGTCGCCAACTTCTGGAAGGACGAGCTCGGCAGCTCGGTCATGTTCGTGGTCGTCGAGAAGCTGATCCGGATCACGATCTTCCTCGGCTACCTGTGGGCCATCTCGCACATCAAGGACCTGCGGCGCGTGTTCGAGTACCACGGCGCCGAGCACAAGGTGATCTCGTGCTACGAGGCCGGCGAGCCGCTCACTCCCGAGAACGCGCAGAAGTACTCGCGGCTGCACGTGCGCTGCGGGACGAGCTTCCTCCTGATCGTGATGATCATCGCCGTGTTCGTGTTCGCGCCGATCGGGCGTCCCGCGCTGTACTGGCTGATCCTGTCCCGCATCGTGGGCATCGCGCTGGTCGCCGGGCTCGCCTACGAGGTGATCCGGTGGGCCGGGCGCAACCGGCGCAAGCACTGGGTGCGCACCCTGATGTGGCCGGGCCTGCAGCTGCAGAAGCTGACCACCCGCGAGCCGTCGCTCGACCAGCTCGCGGTCTCCGTGGCCGCGCTCGAGGCCGTGCTCGCGGTCGAGGATCCGTCCAAGTCGAGCGAGGAGGACCGCCTCGGCATGGAAGTCGTGGCCTAACTCGTTAGGCGCGACCATGGCGGCAGCACCGACAGTCATCGAGCGGCTCGTCGAGCAGGTCGAGGAGCGCTACCGCGAGCTGGAGCAGCAGCTCGCCGATCCGGACGTGATATCCGACCGCAACCGTTATGCGGAGGTCGCCCGCAGCCATCGCGAGCTGGGCGACGCGCACGAGCTCGTGAAGCAGTACCGGATGGCGGAGAGCAACGCGGCGGGCGCGCAGGAGCTGCTGGACGAGGGCGAGAAGGAGATGCAGGAGAGTTGGTCTCCGCACGCGCCCAGATGGAGGAGATCGCCGAGCAGCTGCGGCTGGCGATGGTGGAGCGCGATCCCTTCGACGACAAGAACGTGATCGTCGAGATCAGGGCGGGGAGCCGGGGGAGACGAGGCGGCGCTGTTCGCCGGCGACCTGTATCGGATGCTCACCAAGTACGCGGAGCGGCGGGGCTTCAAGACCGAGCCGCTCGGTCACAGCGACTCGCCCGCGGGCGGGTTCAAGGAGGTCACGTTCGCCGTCAAGGGCGACGGCGCCTACAGCGTCTTCAAGTACGAGGCGGGCGTGCACCGCGTGCAGCGGGTTCCGCAGACGGAGTCGCAGGGCCGCATCCATACCTCGACCGCGACGGTCGCCGTCCTGCCCGAGGCCGAGGAGGTGGAGGTCGCAGATCGACCCCAACGACCTGCAGATCGACGTGTATCGCTCCTCGGGGCCGGGTGGGCAGTCCGTCAACACGACCGACTCGGCGGTGCGCATCACGCACAAGCCCACGGGCCTCGTGGTCTCGATGCAGGACGAGAAGTCCCAGCTACAGAACCGCGAGCGTGCGATGCGAGTGCTGCGCGCACGGCTGTACGAGCACGCGCTGCGCGAGCAGCAGGAGGGGCTCGCCGCCGACCGCCGTGCGCAGGTTGGCACGGCGAGCGCTCCGAGAAGGTGCGCACGTACAACTACCCGCAGGGGCGGGTGACCGACCACCGGGTCAAGCTCACCGCGCACAATCTCGAGGCGGTGCTCGAAGGAGAGCTTGGCGAGTTCACCGACGCACTGGCAGCCGACGAGCGACGCCGCAAGCTAGAGGCCCAGGCGGCCTGACGGCCTAGGACCGGACTTGGCGGAGGCCACCTCACCGCTGCGCGACGCATTGGCCGAGGCCACCGAGACGCTCGAAGCCGCGGGCGCCGGCACGCCGAAGCTCGACGCCGAGGTGCTGCTGGCAGCGGTGCTCGGCGTGGACCGTGCCGCGCTGTATGCCGACCCCCGGCGAGGTCTCGACATGGACGAGGCGCTGTCGTTCGACGACCTGATGCGCCGCCGTGTCCGGCGCGAGCCCGTCGCATACATCCTCGGCCGCGCCCACTTCCGCCAGCTCGAGCTGGTCGTCGACCATCGCGTGCTGGTCCCGCGCCCGGAGACCGAGCTGCTCGTGGACCTGGCCGAGAACGGCCAGCGGGTGCTCGACGTGGGGACGGGCAGCGGTGCGATCGCGCTCGCGATCGCGCAGGAGCGCCAGGGCGTGCGCGTGACCGGCATCGACAACTCGCCGGACGCGATCGACGTCGCGCGCATCAACGCCGAGCGCAACGGCCTCGAGGTCGAGTTCATGATCGCCGACCTGATCGTCGGCGGGCCCTACGACCTGATCGTGTCGAACCCGCCGTACGTGCGGGAGCCGGAGTGGGCCGGCCTCGCGCCCGAGATCACGCTGTACGAGCCGCGCGAGGCGCTGCTCGCCGGGCCGGACGGCCTCGACGTGATCCGCGACCTCGTGCCCGCCGCCGCCGAAGCGCTGGTGCGCGGCGGGATGCTCGCCGTCGAGGTGGGCCAGGGACAGTCGCGAGCGGTCGAGGCGCTGTTCGAGAAGGCGGGCCTGCGCTCGGTGGAGACCGATCGGGACCTGGCCGGGATCCCGCGGGTGGTGAAGGGCCGGCGTTGATCTCGACGGAGGACGTCGCCGCCTTCGAGGAGTGCATCAGGAGCGGCGGCGTCGCGGTGTTCCCGACCGACACCCTCTACGGGATCGGGTGCCGGCCCGACGACGATGCCGCGATCGCGCGCGTCTACGGGCTGAAGGGGCGGCCGGCGGAGAAGCCCGCGGCGGTCATGTACTTCTCCCTCGATGTGCTCGCCGCCGGTGGGGCCGCGGACGCGTGCTGCGCTGCAGCGGCTCCTGCCCGGGCCCGGTGCTGGTGGTGCTTCCCGGTGGGGTGGGGGTGCGGGTGCCCGACGTCGCGGAGTTGGCGGGCGTGCGCGTTCCGGTGCTGCAGACGAGCGCGAACCTGAGCGGCGGGCCCGACCCGCGGCGGCTCTCCGACGTCCCGGCCGCGATCCGGGACGGCGCGGACCTGGTGCTCGACGGCGGCGAGCTGCCGGGGACGCCGTCGACGGTGGTGGACCTGGGTAGGTACGAGGAGACCGGGGAGTGGTCGGTGCTGCGCGACGGCGCCATGCCTTCGGCGGCGTTGGAGAACGTGCTCGGCTAGGACAACCGGACCGCTGCGTCGAGCGCGGGCCGGCGCGCGGGCGGGATGCGGCGGCGCATCCGCCATGTGGCGCCGGCGAAGGCGTGGTTGGCGACCGTGGCGAAGCCTTGCTCGTCCTCCCGTAGCGCCAGCAGCAGGTGGGCCACGCGGTCGGAGCGGGGGAGATCGGCGTCGGCGACGCGCACGCAGAAGGCGTGCACCCGGCGCCCGCCGGGGCGCACCAGCAGCGCGCCGGCGTCGCCCACGAGCCAGACGCCCATCCGGCCGCGCTCGAGCGCGAGGCCGGTGCGGCGCTGCAGCTCGCGGGGCTCGTGCGCGAGCAGGTCGCCGAGCAGCCCCTGCGCCACCTGCTCACCGTTCCCGTCGCGCCGGCGCGACACGCGCACGACGCCCGCGCCCCGGTTCGCGAACAGCTCCGGTATCACCCAGGCCAGGAACGAGGCCGACGAGCGCAACGGGCACAAGCAGCGGCTCGATCAACACCAGCACCACCGCCACTACCAACAAGGGTGTTACGTACAGCGCCGTATAGGCGGCCGAGACGCGTTCCCGCAGCCGCAGCGAGCGCTCATCGGTGCGCCGCCGCCAGGCGACGCCTTCCAGCTCGGGAAGGGCGCTAGCCGCCAACGATGGGCCTGCGCAGCAGCACGTACTCGACGTCGACCGGCAGCTGCTTGACCTGCTCGAAGGACTCGTCGTGCAGCTTCGCGACGCCCATGTAGCCGCCCTCCAGCTGCTCCTGCGAAGATCGAGGCGGCGCGCTCGTGCGAAGCGGGGTCACCGGCGCTCCAGGCGGCGAGTTCGGTGTGGCCGGAGCGGTCCATTCTCAGCAGACGGGACATCGTGCCTCCTCTCTCGTGGCGGGGTCCCGGCAGTGTACGCCGACCTGAAAAACTCTTGGGCTCGATGAGGCCGCCCGAGTCCCCTCCACCGAGTACCTGTACGCCAACAAGTGGCGCATCTGGGGCGTGGTGATGATCGGCCTCTTCATGGCGCTGATCGACGTCACGATCGTGAACATCTCGATCCCGCAGCTCGCAGCGCGACCTCGGCGCGTCGGTCGACACGGTCTCGTGGGTGCTGAACGCCTACAACATCATGTTCGCCGTGCTGCTCGTGTCGATGGGACGGCTCGCGGACCAGTTCGGCCGGCGCCGGTTCTTCCTGCTCGGCATGACGATCTTCACGGTCGGGTCGCTGCTGTGCGCGCTGTCGTGGTCGGTCGGCGCCCTGATCGCGTTCCGCGTGGTGCAGGGGGTCGGGGCAGGGATCCTCGCGCCGCTCGCGCTCGCGACCACGGCGATGGTCTTCCCGCCCGCTCAGCGCGGCCTCGGCCTCGCGCTGATGGCGGTGGTGGCGAACGGGGCCGCGGTGCTCGGGCCGCCAATCGGGGGGGTGCTCGTCGAGCTGGCCGGTTGGCCTTGGGACGCGGGCTGGCACTGGATCTTCATGATCAACGTGCCGATCGGCATCCTCGGCATCGCGCTGGCCGTGCGTGTGATGCCGGAGACGCGTGATCCGTACGCCGGCACCAAAGTCGACTGGTGGGGCATGACGACACTCGGCATCGCGATCTTCTGCCTCACCTTCGGGCTCGTGGAGGGCAACCAGCGGGGCTGGGGCTCCCCGCTGATCGTCGGCCTGTTCGTCACTTCGGCGGTGATGACGGGGGCGTTCGCGCTCACGCAGCGCTACGGCCGGTACCCGATGCTGACGCCCGCGCTCGTCAAGAACCGCCAGTTCGTGGGCGCCAGCACCAGCCTGCTCCTGTTCGGCATCGGCATGATGGGCACGCTGTTCCTGACGGTGCTCGTGTTCGTGAACCTCTGGGGGTACTCGGAGCTGGAGGCGGCACTGGCGATCACGCCGGTGGCGGTGACGGCGATGCTCGTCTCGCCGCTGGTGGGACGGTTCTCGGACCGGCTGGCGCCGCGCGTCTTTGGCGTGCCCGCGCTGGTCGTGATGGCGGTCGGCGTCTACTCGCTTTCGACGCTGCCGGCGGAGCCGAGCTTCTGGGCGGCGTTCTGGCGCCTCGCGGTCGTGGGGGTCGGGGTCGGGGCGACGTTCCCCGCGGTGTCGATCGGCTCGATGGGCGCGATCCGCGGCCAGGAGCTGGGGCTCGGTTCGGGCATCGTCAACACGGCCCGGCAGGTCGGCTTCGCGATCGGCATCGCCCTGTTCGTGGCGGTGTTCACGGGCGCCGTCGACAACCGGGTAGCCGACGCGCGTGCCCAGATCGCCGCGCTCGAGCGAAAGAGCGAGCTCTCCGCCGGGGCGCGCCGCAACCTGGAGCGCACGGCCATCCCGAATCAGGAGGATCCCTCCGCAGATCGGCCGAAGCCCCGCACGCCGGTCGAGGAGCAGGCGCGCACCCTCGTGAACGAGGAGCTGCGCGACGCGTACGGCGCCGCCTTCAGGGTGGGCGCGTTCGTGATCCTCCTGGCCATCCCGTTCTCGTGGACCATGCGGCTGAAGCCGTCGGACGTGCAGGCCCAGACCGCTGCTGCGGCAGCGGCCGCGGCCTGACTCGGGCGCCTGCCGCGCGGTTCCCCCGGGGACGTTCCGTATAGTCAGGAGCCATGCGAATCGCCGCCGGATTCGACCATGCGGGCTACCCGCTGAGGGACACGATCGTCGCCGCGCTCGAGGGCGCGGGACACGACGTCGTGGACTGCGGTACCGACTCGCAGGAGTCGGTGGACTACCCGATCCACGCCGCGCGCGCGGCGGGCATGGTCTCTGACGGCGATGTCGACCTCGCCGTGCTCGCGTGCGGCACCGGCACCGGCGTGAGCATCGTGGCGAACAAGCTTCCGGGCGTGCGGGCGGTGAATGCGCGCGACCCCGAGGATGCCGAGATGGCACGCCGCCACAACGACGCCAACGTGCTGGCTTTGGCCGGTCGCAGGCTCGGCTCCGGGGAGGCGCAGGCGATCGTCGATGCCTTCCTGGCGGCAGATTTCGAGGGCGGCCGTCACCAGCGCCGCGTGGAGCAGATTGCGATGATCGAGAATGGAGCCCTGAAGGAGGCAACTTGACGGACCTGGAACCCGGCTACTTCAACGAGCCGCTGTCGGCGGTGGACCCGGAGATCGCGGACGCGCTGCAGCGCGAGCTCGAGCGCCAGCAGAACACGCTCGAGATGATCGCCTCCGAGAACTTCGTGCCGCGCGCGATCCTCGAAGCGGCCGGCTCGGTGCTGACGAACAAGTACGCCGAGGGCCTGCCGGGCAAGCGCTACTACGGCGGCTGCGAGTGGGTCGACGTGTCGGAGCAGCTGGCGATCGACCGCGCCAAGGAGCTGTTCGGCGCCGACCACGCCAACGTGCAGCCGCACGCCGGCGCGCAGGCGAACAACGCCGTCTACATGGCGCTGTGCGACCCGGGCGACACGATCCTCGGGATGGAGCTGGCGCACGGCGGCCACCTCACGCACGGCATGAAGCTGAACGTGTCGGGCAAGCTCTACAAGGTCGCGAGCTACCAGGTGCGCAAGGAGGACTACCTCGTCGACATGGAGCAGGTCGAGCGGCTCGCGCGAGGAGCACCGGCCGAAGGTGATCGTCGCGGGCTGGTCCGCATATCCGCGCCACCTGGACTTCGCCGAGTTCCGCCGCATCGCGGACGACGTGGGCGCGAAGCTGTTCGTCGACATGGCGCACTTCGCGGGCCTGGTCGCCGCCGGCGAGCACCCGAGCCCCGTTCCGCACGCCGACGTGGTCACGACGACGACGCACAAGACCCTCGGCGGGCCGCGCGCCGGCCTGATCCTGTGCAAGGAGGAGTACGCGCAGGCGATCGACAAGGCCGTGTTCCCCGGCCAGCAGGGCGGCCCGCTGGAGCACATCATCGCGGCGAAGGCCGTGTGCCTGCGGATCGCGGCGAGCGAGACGTTCCGCGAGCGCCAGCGCCAGACGATCGCGAACGCGAAGGCGTTCGGCGAGACGCTCCAGCAGGGCGGGCTCGACGTGCTCACGGGTGGGACCGACGTGCACCTCGTGCTCGTCGATCTCGGCATGGACGGCCTCAACGGCCGGGAGGCGGAGGACCGCCTCGCCGAGGTGGGCATCACGGTCAACCGCAACGCGATCCCGTTCGACCAGCGCCCGCCGATGCAGGCGTCCGGCCTGCGGATCGGCACGCCGGCGCTGACGACGCGCGGGATGGCCGAGGACGACATGCGCGAGATCGGCCAGGTGATCTGCGCCGCCCTCGACGCGGGCTACGACGACTCCCGCCGCGAGGAGCTGACGGAGCGCACGAAGGCGCTGGTGGAGCGGTACCCGCTCTACGCCGACATCGCCGCGACGGTCTGAGAGCAGGCCGCCCGCGCGGCAGTACGCTGCGCCGGTGGAGGCAGTCGAGCGGAAGTCACATGCGATCGAGCTGTTTGCGGGGCTGCCCGAGCGGTACGACCTGCTCTCGTCGGTGCTGAGCTTCGGACAGGACCCGCGCTGGCGCAGGGCGATGGTCGGGGCCGTGCGGGCTGGCACTGGCGACCGCGTGCTCGACGTCGCGACGGGCACGGGGATGGTCGCCTGCGAGCTCGCGGCGCGCTACGGGTGCGCCGTGGTCGGGCTCGACCAGAGCGAGCGCATGCTCGGACGCGCGCGCGCAAAGCTCGCCGCCGATCCTGCCCTCGCGCGGCACATCGATCTGGTCGTCGGCGAAGCGGAGCGCCTGCCGTTCGATGACGGCGAGTTCGACGCGCTCACCTTCACCTATCTGCTGCGCTACGTCGACGACCCCGCCGCCACGATGCGCGAGCTGGCGCGGGTGGTGAAGCCGGGCGGGACGATCGCCTCGCTCGAGTTCGCCGTCCCGCGGCGGCGGATCACGCGGGCGCTGTGGACGCTCTACACGCGGATCGGGCTGCCGGCGCTCGGGCGCCTGGCGTCGCGCGACTGGTACGACGTCGGCCGCTTTCTCGGGCCGAGCATCTCGGGCTTCTACCGCCGCTACCCGCTCGCCGCGCTGGTGGACCTCTGGAGGCGGGCCGGGATCGGCGCGGTCGAGACGCGCGTGATGAGCCTCGGCGGCGGCGTCGTGATGTGGGGGGTGAGGGAGCACGACGGCGTCGCGGCAGCTTGAGCGGCCGGCGTTCTACGCGCTGCGGCCGGGCGGCTGGCGCGACCTCGTCACGCTGCTGCATCCGCCCTACACCGCGTGGCACCTGAGCTATGTCGCGCTGGGCGCGGCCGCCGCTCCGGTGGTCCACGTCGACCGCCTGCTCGCGGCGCTCGGCGCCTTCTTCCTGGCGGTCGGGATCGGCGCGCACGCCCTCGACGAGCTGAACGGCCGGCCGCTCGGCACGCAGCTCTCTGATCGCACGCTGTGGGGGCTCGCGGTCGCCGGCGTCGGAGGCGCGGTCGGCATCGGCATTGCAGGGGTCGGTGATCGTGTCCGCGAGCCTGTTGCCGTTCATCGTCGCGGGCGCATTCCTGGTCCTGGCCTACAACCTCGAGCTGTTCGGCGGCCGCTTCCATTCGGACTTCTGGTTCGCGGCCGCATGGGGCGCGTTCCCCGCGTTCACCGCGTACTGGGTCAACTCGCTCGTCGGTGGACGCCGCGGGCGTGCTGGTGGCCGCGGCCTGCTTCGGCCTGAGCGCGGCCCAGCGGGCGCTGAGCACGCCCGTGCGTGAGCTGCGCCGCCGGACCGTCTCGGTCAGCGGGGAGCAGCGCCTGCAGGACGGCAGCGTCGTGGAGCTGTCCGCCGCGCGCATGGCGGCGCCGCTCGACACCGCCCTGCGCGCGATGGCGCTCGCCCTCGTGCTGCTCGCGGCCGCGATGCTCGTCGTTCGCGTCTAGCGCTCCTGAGAGGCTCTTCCTGGTCCCGAATGAAGATCTGGATCGACATGACCGCCGCCCGCGCACCCCCTGGTGTTCGGGCCGATCATCCGCCGCCTGCGCGCGGCGGGACACGAGGTCGAGGTGACCGCGCGCGACTACGCCCAGACGCTCGACCTGCTCGCGCTGCACGGCATGGAGCACACCGCGTTCGGCAGCCACGGCGGCGCGTCGCGCCTCGGCAAGTTCGGCTCAGCTGCTCTCGCGCGCCGGCGCGATGCGCAAGTTCGGGCGCAAGCGCGGCTTCGACCTGGCCCTCGCGCACGGGTCCAACGACCTCGCGATCGCGGCGCGCCGGCTGAAGATCCCCGCGGTGAACATGTTCGACTACGAGTGGGCCACGGTGCAGCACAACATCGGCTGCCGGCCGGCCCGCCGCGTGATCACCCCCGACTCGATCCCCGCCGAGCGCCTGCGCCGCTACGGCGTCGGCCCCGACAAGCTCGCGCAGTACCCGGGTCTGAAGGAGGAGTACTACCTGGCCGACTTCACGCCCGACCGCACCCTGCCGGAGCGGCTCGGGTTGGACATGGAGAAGGTGGTCGTGGTCGTCCGGCCGCCCCCCGACGTGTCGCTCTATCACCGCAAGTCCAATCCGCTGTTTCCCCAGGTGCTGACCCACCTGGGCCGCCACGAGGAGGTGCAGGCGGTCGTCCTGCCGCGCACGCAGGCCCAGCGCGAGTACGTAAAGGCCCTGGAACTGCCCTCGGTCGTGGTCCCCGACGGGGCCGTGGACGCCCAGACCCTCGTGGCGCTGGGCGATCTGGTCGTGTCGGCCGGAGGGACCATGAACAGGGAGGCGGTGGCGCTCGGCACGCCGGTCTACACCACGTATGGGGGTAGGCTTGGGGGCGTTGACGAGGCCCTCATCAGGGAAAACCGCTTGCGGCCCCTGACCGATCCCCGAGGACTGGAGCTCCAGAAGAGGAATACCGCCGGGGAGCAGCACCGCCGGGATCCGGCGCTGCTGGTAGACATGATCCTCGGCGCTGTGAAATGAGCGCTCCCCGCACCCAAGTCCGAGATCGAATCGCGGCGCACGATCCGCTGTCGCAGCGGGCGCCTGCCGAGGCGGACGCCATCGGGCCGGCGGCGCGCGAGTCGCTCGCCGAGCGCTACAAGCAGATGGCCCACGAGGGCCACCAGCACCGCGGCGTCGACACGGCGCTGCGCGCGCTCGATCTCGGGATCGCCGGTGTCTCACTGGTGGTGCTGTCGCCCGTGCTGGCCGCGATCGCGGTCTCGATCAGGGTCACCTCGGGCAGCCCGATCACGTACCGCGGCCCGCGCGTGGGCAGAGCGGGACGCATCTTCACGATGCTGAAGTTCCGGACGCTCACGCCCGACGCGGAGGCGCGCCTCGGCCCGTACCTCGGCGAGGAGCTCACCCAGCGCACGCGCACGGAGGTCACCCGCCTGGGGCGCGTGCTGCGCTTCGCCCACCTCGACGAGCTGCCGCAGCTGTGGAACGTCGTGCGCGGCGACATGAGCATCGTCGGCCCGCGTCCGATCCGGCCCGCGTTCTTCGAGGAGCTGTGCGAGGAGATCCCGCAGTACTGGCAGCGGCTGGTGGTGGAGCCGGGAATGACCGGCTTCGCGCAGCTGCGCATGACGCGCGAGACCTCGTGGGCCGAGAAGCTCGCGCACGACCTCGAGTACGTCGCGGATCGCTCCGTGCGCCTGTACCTGCGCGTGTGCGCCGCGACGGCCTGGCGCATCATCTCCAGCCCGGCGCGCGAGTCTTCAGCAAGCTAGCCATGTGCGGCATCTGCGGCCTGCTGTCGCTCGACGGCCTGCCCGTCGACCCGGGCGTCGTGCACGCGATGAACGAGACGCTCGTCCACCGCGGGCCCGACAGCGCGGGGGCGTTCGTCGAGGAGTCGGTCGCGCTCGCCGCGCGGCGCCTGTCGATCATCGACCTGGAGGGCTCGGACCAGCCGGTCGGCAACGAGGACGGCCGCATCCAGGTCGTGCAGAACGGCGAGATCTACAACTACCGCCGAGCTGCGCGAGCGGCTCGAGCGCTCCGGGCACAGATTCTCCACCGCAGGGCGACACCGAGGTGCTCGTCCACCTGTACGAGGAGCGCGGGCCGGCTTTCGTCGAGGACCTGCGCGGCATGTTCGCGATCGCGCTGTGGGACAAGCTCGAGCAGCGGCTGGTGCTCGCGCGCGACCGGTTCGGGATCAAGCCGCTCTACTACCGCATCGAGGATCGCATGCTGTCGTTCGCCTCGGAGCTGAAGGCGCTGCTGCGCCAGCCCGAGATGTCGCGCGACATCGACATGGACGCGCTCGAGGCATACCTCGCCTTCAACTCGATCCCCGCGCCGCTGACGATCTTCCGCGAGGCGCGCAAGCTGCCACCCGGCCATCTGCTGATCGTCGAGCGTGGCGACGTGCGGCTGCGCCGCTATGCCCGCCCGCGGCCGGTGGCGGCGGGCCGCGAGCGCGGCGAGAGCGAGGCGGAGCTCGCGGCCGAGCTGCGCGAGCGCCTGCGCGACTCCGTGCGCGCGCATCTGGTCGCGGACGTGCCGGTCGGGGTGATGCTGTCGGGCGGCATCGACTCGTCGGCGCTGGCCGCGCTCGCCGCGCGCGAGAGCTCGTACCGCGTGAGCACCTTCTCGATCGGGTTCGAGGAGCGCTCCTTCGACGAGTTGCACCTCGCCCGCCAGGTGGCCGAGCTGTACGGCACCGACCACCACGAGCTGGTGCTGCGCCCGGACGCCGTCGACCTGCTGCCCCGCCTCGCCGAGGCGTTCGACGAGCCGTTCGCCGACTCGTCCGCGCTGCCCACCTACCTCGTGTCGCAGCTGGCGGCGGGGACGGTGAAGGTGGCGCTCTCGGGCGAGGGCGGCGACGAGCTGTTCGGCGGCTACTACACCTACGTGGCCGACACGCTCGCACCGCGCATCGGCCCGCTCGCCTCCGCGCTGCGCCCGCTGGTCGAGCGCCTGCCGAGCTCGTCCTCGAAGGTCAGCCTCGACTACAAGGCCAAGCGGTTCGCGCGCGCGGCGCACCTGCCGCCCCTCGAGCGCCATCACGGCTGGAAGGAGATCTTCACGCCGGAGGCGCGGGGCGCGCTGCTCGACGGCCGCCGCGGGGAGGTCGACCCGCTCGACATCTATCGCGCGCGCTATGCCGAGACCGAGGGCGCCGACGAGCTTGCCCGCCTGCAGGACGTGGACATCGGCATCTACCTGCCGGACGACCTGCTGGTGAAGACGGACCGGGCCAGCATGGCGCACTCGCTGGAGGCGCGCGTGCCGTTCTGCGACCAGGAGGTGGCGGAGCTGGCGCTCGCGCTGCCGCGCTCCATGAAGGTCCGCCGGCTGGCCAAGAAGCGCCTGCTGCGCGAGGCGGTGGCCGGCCTGGTCCCGCGCGACGTCCTGCGCGGCCGCAAGCAGGGCTTCTCGATCCCGGCCGCCGCCTGGCTGCGCGGGGACCTGCAGCCGTTCGCGCGCGATGCGCTCTCGCCCGATCGCCTGCGCGCCCAGGGCTTCTTCCAGCCCGAGACGGTCACCGCCCTGCTCGACCGTCACACCGCCGGGAAAGAGGACCTCAGCCGCCAGATCTGGGGACTTCTAATGTTCTCCCTCTGGCACGATCGCTACGTCGGGCAGGCAACGTCGCGCACCGCGAACTGCCGAACTGCACTGGACCTCAATGCCCGACCTCCTAGACGCATTCCTCGCCTTCGCGCTCGCCCTGGTGGTGGTCTGGATCTCCACGCCCGTCGTGAAGGCGATGGCGTGGCGCATCGGCGCGATCGACGAGCCGCGCGCACGAGGACTGCACCAGATGCCGACCGCGCGCCTCGGCGGGGTGGCGATCCTCGCCGGCGTGCTCGCATCGGGCTTGGTGTTCATGCCCTCCGACCAGCAGACCACCGGGATCCTGATCGGCGCCACGGTGATCGTGGCCGTGGGAGTCGCCGACGACCTGCTCGACCTGTCGGCGGACGTGAAGCTCGCCGGTCAGGTGCTGGCGGCGGTCGTGCCGGTCGCCGCGGGGGTACGCGTCGAGACGATGACGCTCCCGTTCGTCGGCCACCTCGACCTCGGCGACCTGTCGTATCCGCTGACGGTGATCGGCATCGTCGCGGTGATGAACATCGTCAACTTCATCGACGGGGTCGACGGACTGGCCGCGGGCGTCTGCACGATCGCCGCCGCCACGTTCGCGGTGATCGCGCTGTCGCTCGACCGTAACGCCGCCGGCGTGCTGGCGATGCTGACCGCGGGCGCGTCGCTCGGGTACCTGCGCCACGGGTTCCACCCGGCCTCGATCTTCCTCGGCGACTCCGGGTCGAACCTGCTCGGGTACATGCTCGCGGCGATCGCCGTGCAGGGTGCGTTGAAAACGAACGCCGTGGTCGCGTTGGTGTTCCCGCTCGTGATCCTGGCGGTGCCCGATCCTCGACTCGAGCTTCGTGATCGCGAAGCGCATCAAGTACGGGCAGCCCGTCTACCAGGCCGACAGCTGGCACTTCCACCACCGCTTCGCGAACATCGGCTTCTCGCAGCGGCGCACGGTGCTCTACCTGTACGGGTGGACGATCGTGCTCGCGGCGCTCGCGCTCGCGCTGCGGTTCGTGCCGTACTCGGACGACCATGGCAACTTCAACGTCGGCTGGAGCCTCGTGATCGCGGCCTTCGCGCTCGCGACCGTCGCAGCCAGCATCTATCTCGTGCTGGTGCTCGAGATCCTCAAGCTCAAGCGCTTCCGCCAGTTCCAGCTGCGCCGCGAGCACGCGCTGCAGGGCGAGCCGCCGCCCGACGACGCGCAGGTCGACGCGCAGGTCGCCTACGAGCTCGAGACCGGGGAGTTCGACATCGTTCGTCCCCGGCGGGAGCCGTGAGCCCGCGCACCGTGCACGGCACGGTCGAGTTCATCTGGGACGACGACGGCCACATGCTCCTCAACCTGGAGCCCGACGACCCCGGCGATCCGCACACGTTCGAGCTGACCGGGGAGCTGCGCGATCGCGTCGCGCCCGCACTGTCGGAGGGCGACCGCGTCGAGGTCGAGTTCAACGCCGAGCCCTACGAGGTGCTCGACCCCGACTCCGGCCCCTCCGAGAGCTTCCGGGCCGAGGTCTTCGACGTGCGCGTCGTCGAGCAGTAGTAGATGGCACCAACCATCTACGCGCGGCCGTAGACCGGTACGGCCGCGCCACTCACCGGCGCGGACTCGTCCGAGCACAGGAAGCGGATCACGCCGGCGATCTCCGCGGGCGCGACCCAGCGCGAGTGGTCGGCATCGGGCTGTGCCGACCGGTTCGCGGGCGTGTCGACCACGCTCGGCAGGACGGCGTTGCAGCGCACTCCCTTGTCGCGGTAGTCGGCCGCCACGGCCTGCGCGAACGCGAGCACGGCCGCCTTCGACGAGACGTAGCCGACCGCGCCGCCGAACGGCTGCACCGCCGCCCGCGCCGAGACACAGACGATCGATCCGCCGCCCTTGTCGAGCATGAAGGGGACGGCCGCGCGCGTCACCAGGAAGGTCGGGCGCAGGTTGAGGCGGAACATCTTCTCGAAGTCCTCGAGGCTGGTCTCGTGCAGCGGGGCTCCGGCGGCATAGCCGCCGACGAGGTTCACGACGGCGCGCAGTCCTCCCGGCCCGAACGCCGCGCGCGTGACCGCATCGGTGACGTCCTGCTCGTTCAGCAGATCGGCCTGCACGAGCTCGAGCCCCTCGCGCTCGCCCATGCGCTCCTGCTCCTCCGGCACGACCCAGGTCGCGACCACGTGCCAGCCCGCCTCGAGCATCGCGTCCACGACGGCCGCGCCCACCGCGCCGGTGGCGCCGGTGATCAGCACGGTTCGCTCGTCCATCCCGGCAGCGTAGTGCCGTGAGCGGGATGATGGGTGTCGATTCTGGGGTGGCCCGTTCGTCGTATGGGCGACAAGGGCAATCACGACGAGGAGGTAGCCAGATGAAGTACTTGCTCACGATCTTCACCGACGAAAGCGGCATGACCCAGGCCACGCCCGACCAGATCCGGGAGACGATGGCGGCCTACGGCGCCTTCGGCCAGGCGATCGAGGACGCGGGCGTCCACGTCGCGGGCGAGGGCCTGCAGCCGACCGCGACGGCGACCACCGTCCGGGTACGCGACGGCGAGCGGATCCTGACCGACGGCCCGTTCGCGGAGACGAAGGAGCAGCTGGGCGGGTTCTACCTGCTCGACTGCAAGGACCTCGACGAGGCGCTCGGCTGGGCGGCCAAGATCCCCGGCGCACAGCAGGGGGCCGTGGAGGTGCGCCCGGTGATGGACTACGAGGCCATGCGGGCCGGCAGACGCGGGAGCGGCGGCGACGTCGCGGGCCTAGCCGCGCCACCGAGGAGTTCGTCGACCACCTGTTCCGGCGCGAGTCGGGACGGGTGGTCGCCACCCTGATCCGGGTCATCGGGGACTTCGACCTCGCGGAGGAGGCGGTGCAGGATGCGTTTCGTCAAGGCGCTCGAGCGCTGGCCGCGCGACGGCGTGCCGGACAACCCCGGGGCCTGGATCACGACCACCGCCCGCAACCGGGCGATCGACCGCGTGCGCCGCGCGCAGCGCCTCGACGAGAAGACGTCGATCCTGGCGGGACTCGAGGCGCTGCGCCCTGCCGCCCGAGGGGCCGGGCGACGAGGAGGACGACATGCGCGATCCCCGACGACCGCCTGCGGCTGATCTTCACCTGCTGCCATCCCGCGCTCGCGCCGGAGGCGCAGGTGGCGCTCACGCTGCGCACCCTCGGCGGGCTCGCGACGCCCGAGATCGCGCGCGCGTTCCTGGTCGCGGAGCCGACGATGGCGCAGCGGCTGGTGCGGGCCAAGCGCAAGATCAAGGACGCGCACATCCCCTACGTGGTGCCGCCCGACCACGAGCTGCCGGACCGGCTGCGCACCGTGCTCGCGACGCTCTACCTGATCTTCAACGAGGGCTACTCGGCGACCAGCACGGACGCGCTCGTGCGCCGCGACCTGTGCGGGGAGGCGATCCGCCTCGCCGGCGTGCTGGCGACGCTGATGCCCGACGAGCCCGAGGTGCTCGGGCTGCTCGCGCTGATGCTGCTGCACGACTCGCGCCGCGACGCGCGGGTCGACGCCGACGGGCGAGCTCGTGCTGCTGGAGGACCAGGACCGCGCGCTGCTGGGACCAGGACCAGATCGACCGGGGCAGGCAGCTCGTGCAGCGCGCGCTGGCGATCGGCCGCGTCGGGCCGTACGCGCTGCAGGCGGCGATCGCCGCCGAGCACGCGGGTGACTGACCGACGGACTGGGCGCGGATCGTCGCGCTCTACGACCTGCTGATGTCGGTGAACCCGCACGCCGGTGGTCGCGCTGAACCGCGCCGTCGCGGTGGCGATGGCGCGAGGGCCCGGAGCGCGGGCTCGAGCTGATCGACGACCTGGCCGGGGACGGGACGCTCGACGGCTACCACCTGCTGCACGCGGCGCGCGCCGACCTGCTGCGGCGCCTCGGCCGCCACGACGAAGCTGCCGCTGCATACCGCCGTGCGCTGGACCTCGCCACCAGCCCGGTCGAGCGCGCGTTCCTGGAAGGGCGCGTGGCGGGTGTCACAAAGTTGTTACAAAGTCCAGTTTTTCGCTATCCTTAGCGGCGCCGCTGCCACCCCGACGTTTTCGGGGATCGGGACGGGGCCCGGGCCGATCGCCCGGGCATCAGCCCCCCAGACACGGTGGCTGTCTCGACAGTGGGCCGGTGACCATCCGGCTTTCCCTCCGCCTGCGACCGCGGGTGGATAGATTGCCCGTGGTTCGCGCCAGGCTCCCAGGGCGGCGGGCAACGATGACCGATGCTTCCCGACCGCGACAACCCCAGTGAACAGCAGCCCGGCCGGCGCCGGGGCGCTGCTGATCGGCGCAATCCTTGCGTGCGCCGCGGTGGGACTGGGGATCGGCGCGCTGCTTGGCGTCCCGGCGCTGCTGGCTCTGGCCGGCGGCTTCGTCGGCGTCGGCGTGGGGTTCTGGATTGTCTATAGCCGCTTCAAAGACCTCTGACGTGAGCGACCCCCGGCCGCTGCCGCCCCTCAGGGTCCCTGCATTCGTGCGGTATCTCGACCTGGTGGTGCTGGTGGTCGTAGCGCTGCCGATCTTCCTGCTCGCGGACCTGCCGATCGCGGCCTACGTCGTAGCCGGCGGAGCATGGGTGCTGCAGCGCGTCGTCCAGCTCCTGATGCAGCGCCGCGCGGAGGCATCCGACGACCCGCGGGTCGTCGCCGGGTGGACGGCGGGCAGCATGATCGCGCGCGGCTGGTTCTGCGCGCTCGCGATCTTCGGCGTCGGCCTCGCCGCGGGCGACGAGGCCGGTCTGTCGGCTGCCGTGCTCGTGATCGCGCTGTTCACCGTCTACTTCGTGGTGCGCATGATCCTCCGGCCGATCGAGGCGGCGCGATGACCGACGCGCGACCGCTCCGCAGCCCCGCAGTGGTGGGTTGAGCCGCCGCAACAAGATCCTGATCGGCGTCGGCATCTACCTGCTGATCGGCATCCTGCTCTACGTACTGCTCGGCGACGAGGGCAAGAACGAGGAGTTCAAGCCCCAGAACGAGTTCAAGCTCGACAACTGGATCTCGCTCCACATCGGGCCGCTCGACATGAGCATCAACAAGGCGGTGCTCTATCTGTTCATGGGATCGGCGCTCACGATCGCCACGTGGATGTACATCGCCAACCGCATGCAGGCACGGCCGAACCGGGTGCAGACGGCGGTCGAGACCCTCTACCAGCTGATGAAGAAGAACATCACCGAGGGCAACATGGACACGCGGATGGCCAAGCGGTGGTTCACGCTGATCGGCACGCTCTTCCTCTTCATCTGGTTCGCGAACCTGATCGGGTACATCCCGTTCCCGACCAACACCGAGCACAAGGTCGACATCTTCGGACTGCAGGTTCCGTCGCTGTCGCTGTATGCGGCAACCGCGAACATCTCGATACCGCTGACCCTGACCCTGATGGTGTGGTTCCTCTACCACTACGAGGGCGTCAAGGCCAAGGGCTTCGTCCCCTACCTGCGCGGCTGGGTGCCCGCCGGCGTCGAGGGCGCTGCCGTAATTCCGATCTTCGTGATCGAGGTGATCTCGCACTTCGTGCGGCTGATCTCGCTCTCAGTGCGTCTCTTTGCCAACATCCTCGCCGGCCACCTGCTGATCCTGTTCATGGGAGGGGGGCTCGTGGTGCTGCTGGGCATTGCGGCAATCGGCTGGTTCACGCTGCCGATGGCGCTTGCGTTCTTCATCTTCGAAGTGGGATTGGTGGCGACCCTGCAGGCATTCATCTTCGCCACTCTCTCTGCCATCTATCTCGGCGGCGCTGTCGCCGAGCATCACTAGGAGGAAGTCGTGGTTGACCCAACGACAATCACCCAAATCGCCCAGGCGGCGGATCCCGCTGCCTACGGCACCGACGCCGGCAAGGCGATCGCGCTGGGCGTGGGCGCCGGGCTTGGCACGATCGGGCCGGGCATCGGCGTCGGCTACATCTTCGGGAAGGTGATCGAGTCGGTCACCCGCCAGCCCGAGATGCGCGACGAGATCACGAGCATCCAGTGGCTCGGCTTCGCGTTGACCGAGGCCATCGTGTTCTACGCGTTCATCTTCGGCCTGATCGCGTTCTTCCTCTAAGCAGATGCTGAGCGCCATCACATCCGTAGTGCTGGCCGCCACCGAAAGCGGCGGCTCGAGCTCGGACGAGGGCGGGAACTTCCTCGTCACGCCCGCGGTCGGGCTGATGCTGTGGACGCTGATCGCCTTCGGCGTGACGCTGTGGTTCTTGTCGAAGTTCGCCTTCCCGCGGATCCAGGAGGCACTCGACAAGCGCCAGAAGGCGATCGAGGAGTCGATCGAGGCGTCCGAGCGCGCGAAGGCAGAGGCCGCGGAGCTGCTGCGCGAGTACCGCGAGCGGCTGCAGGAGGCGCGCCAGCAGGCCGACGAGATCGTGGCCCGTGCGCGGCGGTCCGGCGAGGAGGCCGAGCGCGAGTCGCTCGAGGCCGCCCGCCATCAGCGCGAGGAGCTGCTCGAGCAGACCCGCCGCGACGTCGAGGCCGAGACCCGGCGCGCGATCCAGGAGATCCGCAACGAGGTCGCCGACCTCACCGTGCTCGCCACCGAGAAGGTCACGCGCAAGGCGCTCACCGGGGAGGACCAGCGCAGGCTGGTCGAGGAGGCGCTCGGCGAGCTCGACTTCACCGCGCTCAGCGCCCGGAACGGAGAGGGCAGGTAGCGGGTGGAGGAGATCGCCCAGGTCTACTCCCGGTCACTGTTCGAAGTGGCCAAGGAGCACGGCACGCTCGACCGCATCCGCGACGAGCTGGCCGAGTTCGCCGATGCGCTCGAGCAGAACCGCGAGCTGGCGGTGTTCTTCTTCTCGCCCTACTTCTCGACCGAGGAGAAGAAGGCGGGGCTGCGCCGCGCGATCGTGGACGCGGACCCCACGCTCGTGAACTTCCTCGAGCTGCTGATCGAGAAGCACCGCATGCCGGTCATCTTCCGGGTGCGCAAGCAGTTCGACGTGCTGTACGACCGCGAGCACAAGCGCCTGCCGGTCGAGGTGACCAGCGCCGTCGAGCTCGACGCTACCGTCGTACAGGCGCTGGAGCAGCGCATCCGCGAGCAGACCGGCCAGAACGTGCAGCTGGAGAGCCACGTCGACCCGGACATCCTCGGCGGCATCGTGCTGCGGGTCGGCAATTCCATTCTTGATGCCTCGATTCGCCACCGGCTGGAGCAATTGAGACGCGAAGTGGCGAAGGCCACCTAAGGAGAGACATGCAGATCAAGCCTGACGAGATCACGAACATCCTCAAGAGCCGCATCGAAGGGCTCGACGTCGCCGGAGCCGACTTGGCAGAGGTCGGCACGGTGCTCTCGGTCGCGGACGGCATCGCCCGCGTGCACGGGCTCGAGAACTGCATGTCGTTCGAGATGCTCGAATTCCCGCATGACGTGACGGGGCTCGCGCTGAACCTCGAGTCGGACAACGTCGGAGTGGTGCTGTTCGGCGAGTGGGAGGAGATCGTCGAGGGCGACACCGTGAAGCGCACCGGGCACCTGCTCGACATCCCCGTCGGCGAGGGGCTCCTGGGACGGATCGTCGACCCGCTCGGCCAACCGCTCGACGGCAAGGGCGCGATCGAGACCACCGAGACGCGGCCGGCCGAGTTCAAGGCGCCGGGCGTCGTCCAGCGCCAGCCCGTGAAGGTGCCCGTGCAGACGGGCCTGAAGGCGATCGACGCGATGATCCCGATCGGGCGCGGGCAGCGCGAGCTGATCATCGGCGACCGCCAGACGGGCAAGACGGCGATCGCGCTCGACACGATCATCAACAACCGCGACAGCGGGCTCGTGTCCATCTACGTCGCGATCGGCCAGCGCATGTCGACCGTCGTGCAGCTCGCCGAGGTGCTGGCCGAGAACGGCGCGCTCGAGAACACGATCATCGTCGCGGCCGCCGCCGACGAGGCGGCGCCGATCAAGTTCATGGCTCCCTATGCCGGTTGCGCGATGGGCGAGTACTTCCTGTACTCGGGCCGTGAGGCGCTGTGCATCTACGACGACCTCACCAAGCACGCTTACGCGTACCGCCAGATGTCGCTGCTGCTGCGGCGCCCGCCGGGCCGCGAGGCATACCCGGGCGACGTCTTCTACCTGCACTCGCGCCTGCTTGGAGCGGGCGGTGAAGCTGAACGACGACCTGGCGGCGGGTTCGCTGACGGCGCTGCCGATCATCGAGACCCAGGCCGGCGACGTGTCCGCGTACATCCCGACCAACGTGATCTCGATCACCGACGGGCAGATCTTCCTCGAGCCGAAGCTGTTCTTCTCGGGCGTGCGGCCGGCGATCAACGTCGGCATCTCCGTCTCCCGCGTGGGAGGCAACGCGCAGCTCACACCGATGAAGAAGGTGGCCGGGCGGCTGAAGCTGGAGCTGTCGCAGTACCGCGAGCTGGAGGCCTTCGCGCAGTTCGGGTCCGAGCTGGACGCCGAGACCCAGCAGACCCTCGCGCGCGGCGAGCGCCTGGTGCGCACGCTGAACCAGAAGGAGCGCCACCCGCTCCCGGTCGAGGACCAGGTGGTCCAGATCTATGCCGCCACGAACGGCTACCTGGACCGCATCAAGGTCGACCGCGTCGAGGAGTTCCTCGAGCAGCTGACGCTGCGGTTCCGGGCCGAGCAGCAGGAGCTCGGCAAGCAGGTCGCCGGCGGCGAGTGGACCGACGAGATCCAGCAGGCGCTGGACGGCTTCGTGAAGGACTTCGCGTCGGACTTCGGCTACGACCTCGACGAGGAGGGCCAGCCGCTCGACGACAGTTCCGCGCTGGAGGCGCGGCCCCAGGCACGGCCCCCGGCGGCGGACCAGGACGGCGACGCGCCGGCGGCCGAGCAGGCCGAAGAGCCCGAGCAGGAGCCCGCAGCAGTCTAGATATGGCCCAGAAGGACCTGAAAAGCCGCATCGGCAGCGTGAAGAACATCCAGAAGATCACGCGTGCCATGGAGATGGTCGCCGCCGCACGGCTGCGCCGTGCGGAGCAGCGGATCGAGCACCTGCGCCCCTACGCGGGCGCGATCCGGCGCATGACCCGCCAGGCGGCCGCGGCGGCGGAGAACATCCCCAGCCTGCCGATCCTGCAGGAGCACGAGCAGGTGCGCCGCGTCGGCCTGATCTTCGTGACCGGCGACCGCGGGCTGGCGGGCGCGTTCAACTCGCAGATCCTGCGGGCGGGGCTGCGCGCGGCGCACGAGCACAGCGGCCAGGGCCGCGACATCGGGTACTACGCGTCGGGAAAGCGCGGGGTGTCGTCGCTCACGTTTCGCGGGCACGACCTCGACGGCCGCTACACGGGCTTCACCGACCGGCCCGGTTACGCGAACGCGCGCGAGATCGCCGACGACGTGATGGCGGCCTACGTCGACGGCCACCTCGATCAGGTCGAGATCTTCTACAACGGCTACATCTCCCCGCTCACGCAGGAGGTCCGGCGCGAGACGCTGCTGCCGCTGCAGCAGGCCACGATCCTCGAGGTGGCCGACGAGGACGACGAGGACGGCACCGGCCATCACGCGCTCGTCGAGTACGAGCCCGATCCGGAGCAGATCCTCCACCGGCTGATTCCCGACTACGTCGAGATCTCGGTTTACCGCGCGCTGCTCGAGTCCACGGCGTCCGAGCACGGCGCGCGGATGACGGCGATGCGCAGCGCCTCCGACAACGCCGGTGACCTGATCGAGAGCCTCACTCTGCAGATGAACCGCGCAAGGCAAGCTGAGATCACCCAGGAAATCATGGAAGTGGTCGCCGGGGCCGAGGCCCTGGGCTAGACCGCAAAGGAGCGAATGTGGAAGCCGCAACTCAGACCAGGAACGTGGGCCGCATCGAGGAGATTCAGGGCGTCGTGATCGAGGCCGTGTTCCCGGACAGGCTGCCCCACATCAACCACGCCATCACGATCGACCGCGGCGAGGCCGGCACGCTGGTCTGCGAGGTGCAGCAGCACCTCGGCGACGACCGCGTCCGCGCGGTCGCGATGGACACGACCGACGGCCTGGCGCGCGGCACCGAGGTCGTCGACACCGGCGGCCCGATCACGGTGCCGGTCGGCGAGGCGACGCTCGGGCGCATCTTCAATCTGCTGGGCGAGCCGATCGACCTCGGCGAGCCGGTCGTGACCGAGGAGCGGTGGCCGATCCACCGCGACGCCCCGGATGTCGAGAACCTGACGCCGACGACGGAGATGCTCGAGACCGGCATCAAGGTCGTCGACCTGCTCGCGCCCTACGCGAAGGGCGGCAAGGTCGGCCTGTTCGGCGGCGCCGGCGTCGGCAAGACCGTGATCATCATGGAGCTGATCAACAACATCGCGAAGCAGCACGGCGGCCTGTCGGCCTTCTGCGGTGTGGGCGAGCGCACGCGCGAGGGCAACGAGCTCTGGAACGAGATGAAGGAGTCCGGGCGTGCTCGACAAGACGATGCTCGTGTTCGGGCAGATGAACGAGCCGCCCGGAGCCCGCATGCGCGTCGCCCTGTCCGGCCTCACGATGGCCGAGTACTTCCGTGAGCAGGGCGGCCAGGACGTGCTGCTGTTCATCGACAACATCTTCCGGTTCGTGCAGGCGGGCTCGGAGGTCTCGGCGCTGCTCGGCCGCATGCCTTCGCAGGTCGGCTACCAGCCCACGCTCGAGACCGAGATGGGCCAGCTGCAGGAGCGGATCACGTCCACGCGCAAGGGCTCGGTCACCTCGGTGCAGGCGATCTACGTGCCGGCCGACGACCTCACCGACCCCGCGCCGGCATCGGTGTTCGCGCACCTGAACGCCACGACGACGCTGTCCCGGGCGATCTCCGAGAAGGGCATCTACCCGGCCGTCGACCCGCTCGACTCGACCTCGACGATCCTCAAGCCGGACATCCTCGGCGAGGAGCACTTACGCGGTCGCGAACGCGGTCCAGGAGATCCTCCAGCGCTACCGCGAGCTGCAGGACATCATCGCGATCCTCGGGATCGACGAGCTCTCCGACGAGGACAAGCTGACGGTGCAGCGGGCGCGCAAGGTCGAGCGCTTCCTGTCGCAGCCGTTCTTCGTGGCGGAGGCGTTCACCGGTCGCTCCGGCGAGTACGTGCCGGTCGCCGAGACGATCCGCGGGTTCAAGGAGATCATCGAGGGCCGCCACGACGAGGTGCCCGAGCGCGCGTTCTTCATGAAGGGCTCGATCGACCAGGTCACCGAGGAGGCGAAGAGCGGCTAGTGGCTCGCACCCCCTTCCCGATCGAGGTCCTGACGCCCGAGGGCCAGGTGTTCGAGGGCGAGGTCGAGATGCTCTCGACCCGCACCGAGGTGGGCGAGATCGGCGTGCTCGCGAACCACACGCCGCTGCTCGCGATGCTCCAGCCGTCCGATCTGCGCCTGCATCTCAGCGAGAGCGAGGTGAAGCACTTCGCGCAGGGCGAGGGCTACCTGCAGGTGCACGGCAACCACGCGCTCGTGCTGGTCGAGGACTGCATCGAGCCCGAGCAGATCGACCGCGCCGAGCAGGAGGAGCGCCTGCGCAACGCCGAGGCCGTGATCGAAGAGGCGAAGACGCCCGCGGACCTCGCGAGCGCGCGCACGCAGACAGGCGCTGCGCGACAAGCGCCGCGCGGAGACGTTCCTGCGCATCGCCGGCGGCGCCCCGAGTAACGCCGGAGCTAGCGGCCCATCCAGGAGTGGAAGCGGCCGGCGGGGTCGTACCGTGCGCGGATCTCTTCCAGGCGACGCATGTGCTCGTCCGTGAGGAAGCGGGCCGGCCTCGCGCCGAGGTTCTCGTCGGCGAGCTGGATGCCGGTCGCGAGATGCTCCATCTCGCGCATCCGGTCGCCGGGCCAGGTCGCATAGCGCCGGTCGTCGGCGGCATCGGTCCAGGAGGCGTACAGCGCGATGTAGACGTCGTCCTCGATCGAGTACGCCATGTCGGGGCGCTCCGGCGACGGGCCCCAGTTCATCCACATCGCGTGCGAGGGCTCGGGCGGCAGCGTGTCCGCGATCCGGTGCAGGCCCGGCAGGAGGTCGGCGACCGGAGCGCTCGTCCACATGTTGTCGACCGCGAAGCGGTTGCCGTCGGGGAACAGCAGGCGGCTGGTGGCGATGAGGTCCGTGAAGTCGGCGGTCATGTAAGGGCTCGCCGCGGTCGCACGGTCCAGCACCGGGCACGTCTCGAGGATCGCGAGCGCGTCGCGCGCCTCCTCCTCGCTCGCGGCGAGTACCGGACCGGTCACGCCGACCATCCGCTGCTCGCCGCCGGGGCGCTGGAGGAACAGCATCATCTCCACGCTGCGCGCGACCGACGGGCCGATCTCGTAGGCCCAGCCATAGATCTCGTCGAGCAGCTCGTCCGGGTACAGGTAGACCGAGTTCATGACGGTGCTGGGCCAGGGATGAAGCCGCAGATGGAAGCGCGTGACCACGGCAAAGAAACCCGGGCCGGCACCGCGCGCGGCCCAGAGCAGGTCGGGATCCGCGTGCTCGTCGGCATGCAGCAGCTCGCCGTCCGCGGTCACCGCATCGATCGCGGTGACGCTGGCGCAGGCCGGGCCGAAGATGCGCGAGAGCCAGCCGAACCCGCCCTGCAGCAGATACCCGCCGAGCGCGACGCCCTGGCAGTGCCCGACGGGAAAGAAGAGGTCGTGCGCCCGCAGGGCGCCCGCCAGGTCCGAGCCCCGCACTCCCGGCTGCACGACGGCGGTGCGTGCCTCGGCGTCGACGGTCATCTCCGTCAGCCGCGAGAGGTCGAGCAGCATCCCGCCGTCGCGCAGGTGCGAGCCCGCCCAGCTGTGGCCGCCGGAGCGCACGCCGATCCTCATGTCCTGCTCGCGCGCGAGCTGCACCGCTCGCACCACGTCCTCCTCGTCGGCGGCCTGGACGATCAGGTCGGGAAAGCGGTCCCCGATGCGCGCGTTCCAGACGCAGTCGCGGCGCGCGGCCTCATAGCCCGCGTCGCCCCGTCGCAGAACGTTTCCGTCAGGCACTGAACTGCCGGTGCAGCTCGGGGAGGATCGCGGCGAGATTCGCGTACTCCTCGGCGCAGTGACGTGCGAGCGCCGGCGGCACCGCCGCGGGGAGCATGCGCCGCCGCACGGCGGGGCGGTTGAGCACGCGCGCCGCGATGCCGGCGAGCGGCGCGGGCGCGTAGGGACGGATCGCCGCGCCGAGCCAGAAGCGGCTGCGCAGCACGACGCCGCCGTTGGAGGCCAGGAACACGTGGATCATCTTCGTGTGCTGCATCCTGCGCTTGTCGTCGCCGGCGAAGCCCCCGACGATCGCCGCCACGCCCGGACGCTCGAGCGCGCCCGGGGAAAAGCCGAGGGCCTCGGGGCGCTGGAAGGCGATCCGCGCGTGCACCGTTCCGGTGCCCGATGTCCTCGACCGGATGATGGACCGTGCCCCAGTACGGCCTCTCGCCGCGGCACGCGCGCGGGCTCGACCGAGTTGCGCTCGTGCGCGAGCGGGTGCCACACGCGGTAACGCACCGGATCGTGCGGGTGCCAGTCGAACCACCAGTCGACCATCGCCCCGGTCACCTCCGGCATCGGGGTGCGCATCGCGACGTACCCGCAGCCATCGGGCAGCACGCACCAACCGCATTCCCCGGGAAGCTCCGCGGCGTCCAGCAGCACGTCGACGTCGTCGGCCGATTGAGCCTGGCGGGGATCCATGGGCCGCTCGATCGCCTCGAGCGCGGCCGGGTCCGGCGCCGTCAGCGGCCGTGAGAGATAGTCCTCCAGCGCGGGCACGGCCGGAGCATATGCGGGGAGCGCGCTACGTCAGCGGCGTCTGGCGAGACCTACCGGAGGTCGTCGATGTGCCGCGGCACTTCCGACACGGGGCGCGGCGGTGCGCCGACGTACTTGGCGGTCGGGCGGATCAGGCGGCCCTCGCGCTTCTGCTCCATGATGTGCGCCGACCAGCCCGCCACGCGCGCACACGTGAACATCGGCGTGAATAGGTCGGGCGGCACCTCGGCGTGGTCGAGCACGACCGCGGACCAGAACTCGACGTTGGTCGCCAGCACGCGATCGGGCTTGCGCGCCTGCAGCTCCGCGAGCGCCGCGCGCTCGAGCGCTTCGGCCGCCTCCAGCCGTGGTGAGCCGATCTCGCGGGCGGTGCGCCGCAGCACCCGGGCGCGCGGGTCCTCCGCGCGGTACACGCGGTGCCCGAAGCCCATCAGCCGGTCGCCGCGGTCGAGCGCCTGCTTCACCCATGCCACCGGGTCGCCGGTCTGCTCGACCTCGTCGAGCATCTGGAGCACCCGGGAGGGCGCCCCGCCATGCAGCGGCCCCGACAGGGCGCCGACGGCACCCGACAGCGCGGCGGCGGAGTCGGCGCCGGAGGAAGCGATGATCCGTGCTGTGAAGGTGGATGCGTTCATGCCATGTTCGGCGGCCGACGTCCAGTATGCGTCGATCGCCTTCACGTGCTTGGGGTCCGCCTCGCCGCGCCAGCGGACCAGGAACCGCTCGGGGATGGACCGCGCCTTGTCCACCTCGGCCTGCGGAACCGGCGGGCTGCCGGGCCCCCGGGCGGACTGCGCGACGAAGGAGAGCGCCATCACCGAGGCGCGCGCCAGGTCCGTGCGGGCCTGCTCGTCGGAGATGTCGATCAGCTGCTTGAGGCCCCATTCGGGCGCCAGCATCGCGAGCGCGGCCTGCACGTCCACGCGCGGATCGCCCGTGCGCACCGTCAGCGGCCACGGCTCCGCCGGCGGGAGCCCGGGGAGGAACGCGCCGTCCACCAGCAGGCCCCAGACGTGCTCGAAGGGGACGTTCCCGACGAGGTCCTCGATGTCCACGCCCCGGTAGCGAAGGGCGTTGCCCTCCTTGTCGGGCTCGGCGATCTCGGTCGCGAACGCGACCACGCCCTCGAGGCCGGAGCGAACCTGATCGTCGGTGACGGTTGCCATGGCGCTCAGATTAGCTGTAACCAATCACCTAGGCCGCGGCGGCTCGTTCAGCCACTTCCTTGAGGACCCGCAGGCGGCGCACGTCGAGCATAAGCCGGTCGCGTCGGTAGACTCGCCCTTCGGTCTGCCGAGACCTAGATCGCGGCGCGCGCGTCCTTCTTTCTCCCGCGCACTGCCGCCGAGTGTGCGTGGACGAGAGAGCACTAACCGAGCGACTGATCCGCTACGACACGTCGAACGACGAGGGCATCCGCAACGCGGCCGGCTTCGTCAAGGGCTGGCTCGAATCGCGCGACATCCTCGTCGAGGAGCTGGAGATTCGCGGCCTTCCGGTCCTGGCGGCGCGCGTAGGGTCGCGTGGCCCCACGGTGGTCCTGCACGGCCACCTCGACGTCGTGCCGGCGCGGGAGGAGCAGTTCGAGCCCCGGATCGAGGGCGACCGCATCCTGGGGCGCGGCGCGTACGACATGAAGGGCGCGCTGGCGGCGATGATGGGCGCGCTCGAGGAGCTGCGCAACGAGCAGAACGTGAGGGTGGTCCTCACGATCGTGCCGGACGAGGAGTCCGAGGAGGAGACCGACCGCGGCACGGAGTTCCTGATCAAGGAGGGCTTCACCGGCGACTTCGCGATCACGGGCGAGCCGACCGACCTCCACGTGGGAGTGCAGGCGAAGGGCGTGCTCGCGATGCGCCTCGAGATCAGCGGGACCGCGGCGCACGGGGCGACGCCGTGGCTCGGTGAGAACGCGATCCTGAAAGCGCTCGACGCGTTCCGCGCCATCGAGACGCTGCCGTTCGCGCGCGAAAGCTCGGACCTGTTCGACCGGCCCTCGATCAACCTCGGCCGCATCCTCGGCGGCGACGCGCTCAACAAGGTTCCCGATCGCTGCGTGATCGACGTTGACATCCGCTACCTGCCCGGGCAGGATCCCGCCGAGATCCGGCAGCAGGTCTCCGACCTGCCCGCGGTCGTGCTCGTGTCCCAGTTCCATCGCGAGCCGGCGATCGTGGATCGCAACAATGCGTACGTTCGCGTGTTGAGCGAGAGCGTGTCCACCGTGCTCGACTCGGCGACGATCAGCGTGGGCCGCGACGGCGCCTCGGACGCGATCTGCTTCATCAACGCCGGCGTGCCGGCGGTCGAGTTCGGTCCCATCGGAGGAGGCCACCATGGCCCCGCCGAATGGGTCTCTGCCGAATCGCTCGCAGAGCTACCGCCGTACGCTCGTGGACTTCGTGCGGCGCATCCCCGACGAGATCACCGACGACAAGCCCCATTTGAGAATTGCTTAAGAAATCGTTCCTCGGAGCGCTCGTGATCGTCGTGATCGCCGCCTGCGCCACGACCTCGACCGCGCTGCTCGTCCTCGACGACACGGTCGACAAGTTCAAGCCGGTCGTCGGCGGGACCGGTCACGAGCTCAGCCCGGTCGTGAGCGGCAGTCCGCAGACGATCATGATCGCGGGCTCCGACCGCCGCCACGGTGACAAGAAGCTCGGGCTGAAGCCGCGCTCCGACACGATCATCCTGGCGCGCATCGATCCGGGCAAGGGCGTTGCGCTGCTCTCGCTCCCGCGTGACCTGAAGGTCGAGATCCCCGGGCACGGCACGGACAAGCTGAACGTCGCGTATACGCTCGGCGGGCCGAAGCTCGCCATCAAGACGGTCAAGCAGCTCACCGGCCTCGCGATCAACCACTACGTCGACGTCAGCTTCCACGGCTTCGCGGAGGGCGTGAACGCGCTCGGCTGCGTGTACGTCGACATCGACCGCCGCTACTTCAACAACAACGCGGGCCTCGGGTACGGGGGGAACTACGCGGTGATCAACGTCAAGCCGGGGTACCAGAAGATGTGCGGCCAGCGCGCGCTCGAGTACGTGCGCTACCGCCACACGGACAACGACATCGTGCGCGGCGCGCGCCAGCAGGACTTCCTGCGCCAGGTGCGCTCGCAGGTGACCTACCGCAAGCTGCTGGACAACGTCGACAAGCTGATCGACGTCTTCGCGGACAACACCCGCTCGGACATCCAGTCCACCGGCGCGCTGCGCCGCCTGCTGCGGCTGATGCTCGGGGTCCAGAGCAAGCCGATCAAGCAGGTCAAGTTCCACGGCCGGCTGGGGGAGTCCTACGTGACCGCGAGCCCGGCGCAGATCAAGGCGGCGACGCGCCAGTTCCTCTACCTGCGCCCCGCGAAGGGGCCGCTGAACAGGGGCCGCGAGCTCTCCAAGACAGCGCGCAAGGGCAAGCGCGGCGCCGCCAACGTGAACCTCACCGACGTGACGATGGCGAGCCGCGCGCAGGGGCAGATCGCGAAGGACCGCGTCGGCTTCCCCGTCTACTACCCCCGCAAGCTCGTGAAGGGCTCCTCGTACGCGGAGGACCAACCGCGTACCTACACCATCACCGCTCCCAACGACAGGCGCCACCGCGCCTACAAGATGGTGTTCTTCACCGGCTACATCGGCGAGTACTACGGCCTGATGGGCACGTCCTGGCGCGACCCGCCGATCCTCCAGCACGCCTCCGAGAAGCGCACGATCCGGGGCCGCGAGTACCTGCTCTTCTACAACGGCGACCGCCTGCGACTGGTGGGCTGGAAGACGGATCACGCCTCGTACTGGATCTCGAACACCCTGCTCCAGAACGTCTCCGCGAAGGAGATGCTGGGTGTCGCCCGATCGCTCGTCCGGGCGCGGTGATCACGTTGAGGCAAGAGCGGCCGATAATGTGCTGGCATGCCTGAGCGACCCCCGATCGGAGTGATCGGCGTGGGGTGGGTCGGTCTCGTGACCGCCAGCTGCTTCGCCGAGTTGGGGCACCACGTGTGGTGCCGTGACATCGACGCGCACAAGATCGAGACGCTGCGCGGCGGCGAAGTGCCGATCTTCGAGCCGGACCTCGCCGACCTCGTGACGCGCAACTCCGAGCGCCTGCACTTCGAGCTGGACGTCGGCCCGTTGATGGAGCACGCGCGCCTGCTGTTCGTGTGCGTGGACACGCCGCCGACCTATTCCGGCGACGCTGACCTGTCGCGCGTCGAGGCGGTGATCGAGGATCTGCCCTCCTCGTCCGAGCACGCGATCGTGATGAAGAGCACCGTGCCCGTCGGCACCGGCGCGAACGTCCGGCGCCGGCTCGGCGAGCTGGGCAAGGGCGACCTCGGCTACGCCTCCAACCCGGAGTTCCTGAAGGAGGGCTCCGCGGTGGCGGACTTCATGAACCCGGACCGCGTGGTCGTCGGCTCGGACACGCAATCGCCGTGGGCGGCGGATGCGGTGGCGAAGCTGTACGAGGAGCTGGACGGCCCGATCGTACGGACCGACGTGGCCTCGGCCGAGATGATCAAGCTCGCGTCGAACGCGTTCCTCGCGACCAAGATCTCCTTCATCAACGAGATCGCGAACGTGTGCGAGGAGGTCGGCGCCGACGTCAAGGAGGTCGCCGCCGGCATGGGCCTCGACCCGCGCATCGGCGGCAGCTTCCTGAACGCGGGCGTTGGCTTCGGGGGCTCGTGCCTGGTGGGCGACGAGACCGTGCTGGTGCGACGCGGCGGTTCCACGCAGGAGATCTCACTCGTGAACCTGTTCGCTGACCTGAAGGAACAGGCCGTCGTGGATCACAACGGGGCGGCTTTCGTGGCTCCCCGCGACATGGAAGTCCTGGCTTGGCAAGAGGACCATGCGTTTGCCGAGCTGTTCCCCGTCAGCGGCTTTTCCCGCCGTCCGCACGGCGGAAAGGTGCTCGAAGTCTGCGTAGACGGCGGGCGTCCCGTGACGTGCACTCCGGATCACCCGTTCATAGTTCGTCGCGGCGACAAGGCCGTTACCAGGCTGGCTGCTCAGCTCACAACTGAGGACCAGGTACCGGTAGCAGTGGCCGACTCGCCGAGCCCGAGCATCGACTTCGCGCCGGCGATCTCGAGCACCGCGCAGATGGAGCACGCCGGAGTCGCGATCGGATGGGCTGCCATCGCTTCAGTGACATCGCCGGTCGTTCGACGGCTTCGTCTATTCGCTGGAGGTGCCCGAAGCAGAGACCTTCGTCACGACCGGCGGCCTCGTCGTCCACAACTGCTTCCCCAAGGATGTCTCGGCGCTGAAGCAGCTCGCCGGCAACTCGGGCTACCACTTCCAGCTGCTGACCGCGGTGATCGAGGTCAACGAGCTGCAGAAGCGGCGCGTCGTGAGCAAGCTGAAGAAGCACCTCGGCTCGCTGGTCGGCAAGCGCATCGGGCTCCTGGGCCTCGCCTTCAAGCCCAACACGGACGACATGCGCGAGGCCTCGAGCGTGGTGCTCGCCGCCCGCCTGCAGGGCGAGGGCGCGCTCGTGAAGGCGTACGACCCGGTCGCCGAGGAGAGCGCGAGAGAGCTCCTGACCGGAGTGGAGATGTGCGACACGGCCCTGGACGCCGTCGCGGACGTGGACGCGGCCGTGATCGTCACGGAGTGGCCCGAGTTCGGGGACCTCGACCTCGCTGAGGTCAAGAAGCGGATGGCGAACCCGGTGATCGTGGACGGCCGCAACATGCTGAGCGCGGACGACGTGAGACGCGCGGGCTTCGTTTACGAAGGCATCGGGCGTACCTAACCGGTCGTCCACCTACTCTCTGACGATATGCAGGCGCTGATCCTTGCCGGCGGCGAAGGCACCCGGCTGCGGCCGCTCACGACCAGGGTGGCCAAGCCGGTCGTGCCGCTCGCCAACCGGCCGTTCATCTCCTACATGCTGGACTGGCTCGAAGGCCACGGGTTCGACGACATCGTGATGTCGTGCGGGTTCCTCGCCGAGGGCGTGCGCCAGGTGCTGGGTTCGGGCGACCGCGGCGGCATCACGATCCGCTACGTCGAGGAGACGGAGCCGCTCGGGACCGCCGGCCCGGTGAAGCTGGCCGAGCCGATGCTGGACGAGCGGTTCGCCGTGCTGAACGGCGACATCCTCACGGACATCGACCTGTCGTCGGTGGTCCGCTTCCACGACGCGCGCGGCGCCCGCGTGACGCTGACCTTGACGCCGGTCGAGGATCCCTCCTCCTATGGCGTGATCCTCACCGACGAGGACGGGGCCGTGGAAGCGTTCATCGAGAAGCCCCAGGGCGAGGCGCCGAGCAATCTCATCAACGCGGGCATCTACGTCCTCGAGCGCGAGGTGGTGGGCGAGATCCCCGCCGGCCGCGCCGTCTCCTTCGAGCGCGAGGTGTTCCCGTCGCTCGTCGGCTCCGGCCTGTACGGGATCGAGCGCGAGGGCTACTGGCTCGACATCGGGACGCTCGAGCGGTATCGCCAGGCGACGCGCGACATCATGTCCGGCGAGGTCCACACGGCCGTCCAGCCCGGCTACGGGCAAGGGACACAGGCCGATCCGAAGGCGCTCGTGTTCGACCCGGTGCTGACGGGCTCCTCCTGCGAGATCGCTGCCGAAGCCGAGCTCGGCCCGGACGTCACGCTCGGCGACCGCTGCACGGTCGGGGCCGGGGCGGTCGTGCGCGACTCGTCGCTGCACGACGGCGTCACGGTCGGGGAGGGGGCGGCCGTGGTGGGCAGCATCGTCGGCTCCGGAGTCGAGGTCGCCGCCGGGCAGCGCGTCGAGGCCGCGATCGTCGCTTGACCGCGGATCCCTATGAGATCTCCACGGACGTCTCCCGGCTCGATCGCGCGCTGATCCACCGGTTCCTGCACGACGACTCCTACTGGGCAAAGGGCGTGCCCCGCGACGTCGTGGACCGGGCGATCGACAACTCCCTGTGCTTCGGCCTGTACGGCGATGGAGGCCAGGTCGGCTTCGCGCGCGTGGTCAGCGACCGGGCGGCGATCGCCTACATGGCGGACGTGTTCGTGCTGGCCGAGCACCGTGGGCGCGGGCTGGGCAAGCGCCTGATCGAGACGGTGATGGCCCACCCCGACCTCCAGGGCCTGCGCCGGTTCTTCCTCGGGACCGCCGACGCACACGCGCTCTACCGGCGCTTCGGCTTCCGCCCGCTGGCAGAGCCGGGCCGGATGATGGAGATCGCGGTCCCGTACGAGTCCCGATGACCGAGCCTCCTCACTAGACTGGCGCCGGGATGCCGGGCCTCACCCGCGAGCAGATAGACATGGTCGACACCGCGCGGCAGGTCGACGACGTGCTCGCGATGCCGCGGCACCTCGAAGACGCGCTGTGGAGAGTCGAGTCGGCCGCGCTGGAGCGCACCTTCGGCGAGGACGACGAGCTCGGGCACCTGATCGTCTGCGGCATGGGCGGCAGCGCGATCGGGGGCGACCTCGCGCAGGCGGCGCTCGGCGACCGCCTCACCAGGCCGATGACAACGGTGCGCGGCTATCAGCTGCCCTCGTGGGTGTTGCCCAGCTCGCTGGTCCTGTGTGCGAGCTATTCGGGGAACACCGAGGAGACGATGGCCTGCTACGAGGCCGCGGGCGCGCTCGGCGCCGCGCGGGTCGCCGTGACGACCGGCGGGAAGCTGGCCGAGTGCGCGCGCGAGGACGGCGTGCCGGTGATCCCGCTGCCCGCCGGCCTCCAACCGCGTGCGGCGGTCGGCTACATGACGGTTTCGGCACTCGAGGTCGCGAGGCTCGCCGGCGTGGCGCCCGGCGTGCGCACCGAGATCGACGCCGCCGCCGACGGGCTCGAGCGGCTCGCGCAGGAGTGGGGCCCCGACGCCGACTCGGACAGCCTCGCGAAGCGCGTCGCGCAGCGGATCAACGGCACGTCCGTGTGCGTGTACGGGGCCGTGCCGACCGCAGGCGGTGGCAACGCGGTGGAAGACCCAGCTGAACGAGAACGCGAAGATCCCGGCGTTCGCCGCGGCGCTGCCCGAGGCCGACCACAACGAGATCGTCGGATGGCAGAACGCGTCCGCTTTCGGCAGCTTCATGGCGGTGTTCCTCGAGGACGTGGACCAGCACCCGCGCGTGCGCCAGCGTGTCGCGCTGACGGCCGAGCTGATCGAGCAGGAGGCGGCCGGGACGCTGCGCCTGGAGAGCATCGGCTCGAACCCGGTGGAGCGCCTGCTGTCGCTCGTGCTGCTCGGAGACCTGGTCTCCGTCTACCTCGCGGTGCTGCGCGGCATCGACCCCACTCCGGTCGAGGCGATCGACCGGCTGAAGACCGCGCTGGCGCGGGCCGAGGTCGCCTGAGGCGGCTTGCCCGCGCGCTGTCCGTATACTTCGCCGTCTCCGGGGCCGGGTCACGCCGCCCCTTCGAAATTCCCCTTTTGCAGTGCGTTCGCGCTGCCTTTCTATGTGAGCTAACCGGGAGAAGCCGATGACGACTGCCGCAAAGAACCACGATGTCGCCGACCTGTCCCTCGCGGACGCCGGTCAGGCGCGGATCGAGTGGGCCGACCGCCACATGCCGGTCCTGGCCTCGATCCGGAAGCGGTTCGAGGCGGAAAAGCCGCTCGAGGGCATCCAGCTCGGCCTCTGCCTGCACGTCACGACGGAGACCGCGAACCTGGTCCGCACCTTGATCGCCGGCGGCGCGGACGTCGCACTCTGCGCGTCGAACCCGCTCTCCACGCAGGATGAGGTGGCCGCCTCGCTGGTCGTGCACTATGGGGCAGAGGTGTACGCGATCAACGGCGAGGGGAACGAGGCGTACTACGCGCACATCAAAGCTGTGTGCGACAAGCACCCGGCGATCACGATGGACGACGGCGCCGATGTGATCAGCGTGCTGCACGGCGAGCGCACGGACCAGCTCACCGAGGTGATCGGCGGCACCGAGGAGACGACGACCGGAGTCATCCGGCTGCGGGCGCTCGAGCAGGAGGGCCGGCTCGCCTTCCCGATCGTGGCGGTCAACGAGGCCAACACGAAGCACATGTTCGACAACCGCTACGGGACAGGCCAGTCCACGCTCGACGGGGTCATCCGCGCGACGAACATCCTGATCGCCGGCAAGCGCGTGGTCGTGTTCGGCTACGGCTGGTGCGGCAAGGGTGTCGCGATGCGCGCGAAGGGTCACGGGGCCCACGTGATCGTGTGCGAGATCGACCCGCTCAAGGCACTCGAGGCCGTGATGGACGGCTTCGAGGTGATGCCCGGGATCGAGGCGGCGCGCGAGGGCGACATCTTCATCACCGTCACGGGCGACATGCACGTGCTCGACGGGCGCCACTTCGGCGTCATGAAGAACGGGGCGATCATCGCGAACTCGGGCCACTTCAACGTGGAGATCGACATCCCGGCCCTGCTCAACATGGCGCGCTCCAAGCGCGAGGCGCGACCGTTCGTGGAGGAGTACCAGCTGGAGGACGGCCGCCACGTCTTCCTGCTGGCCGAGGGCCGCCTGATCAACCTCGCCGCCGCCGAGGGGCACCCGGCGGCCGTGATGGACATGAGCTTCGCCAACCAGGCGCTGGCCGCGGAGCACATCGCCAAGGAGCACGACCAGCTCGAGAAGAAGGTCTACGGCGTGCCCGAGGACATCGACAAGGAGATCGCGCGGCTGAAGCTCGAGAGCATGGGCATCGCGATCGACGCGCTCACCGCGGAGCAGGAGAAGTACCTGTCCAGCTGGGACCAGGGCACCTAGGGGCCCCGCCGTGAAGGCCATGCTCCTCGCGGCGGGGCTGGGCACGCGACTGCGGCCGCTCACATACGAGCTGCCGAAGCCGATGGTGCCCATCTTCGGCCGGCCGGTGATGGAGCACATCATGCGGCTGCTGGCCCGGCACGACTTCGACGACGTGGTCGCGAACCTGCACTACTTCCCCGACCTGATCCGCGACCACTTCGGGGACGGCTCGCGGCAGGGCATCAAGCTCGTCTACTCGTACGAGCCGGAGCTGCTCGGCACCGCGGGCGGCGTGCGCAACGTGCGCGACCACTTCGAGGGGCAGACGTTCCTCGTGATCTCGGGCGACGCGCTCACCGACATCGACCTGACGGCTTTCTACAAGCGGCACAAGGAGGCGGGCGGGATCGCCACGCTCGCGCTCAAGCACGTGGATGACCCGAGCCAGCTCGGCGTCGTGATCGTGAACGACGAGGGCCGCATCCAGGGCTTCCAGGAGAAGCCGGCGCCGGGCGAGGAGCTGTCGAACGTCGGCAACTGCGGCATCTACATGTTCGAGCCGGAGATCTTCGACTACTTCCCCGACACGGAGTTCGTCGACTGGGCGCAGGACGTGTACCCGGCGCTGCTCGAGCAGGACGTGCCCTTCTACGGCCACGAGATCGCCGAGTACTGGAACGACGTCGGCTCGTTCGAGGAGTACCGCCAGGGCAACTTCGACGCGCTCGAGGGCAAGGTGCAGGTCGAGATGGCCGGGTCGGCGAACGGCGCGAACCTTCCGGGCGACGCCGAGGTCGAGGGCTCCGGTGTTCATCGGCGAGGGCTGCACGATCGCGTCAGGTGTGCGGCTCACGGGACCGGTCGTGATCGGCGAGCGCTCGACGATCGGCGAGAACTCCGCTTTGCGCGACACGATCGTGTGGCCCGGCACGCACGTCGATCCCGGCACCGTGCTGATCGGCGCCGTCACGGGCGACCGCCCGCTGGCCGACAAGCTCAGCGACTGACCGGCAGCCCGCGCTACCCCTCCAGCGCCTCGCGCCGGCGCTGCTCGGCTTCCGAGCGGTCGATCATGCGCGCGAAGAACACGGCGAACGCGATCACCAGCACGAGCGACTGCTCGACCATCATCACGAGGCCGCCGACGTTCTGGTCCTCGACCGCGGTCAGCCCCCAGGTGCGCTGTGCGTCCTCGTAGGTCGAGTACAGCGCGTCGGGTGAGAACGCGAGCACCACGCCCAGCAATCCCATCAGGATCTTCGCGGTCGCGAGATACGCCAGCGCCCAGGGGCCGGTCAGCCGGTGGCGGGGCGGCACGGGCTCGATCAGGTACCACCAGAAGGCGAGGCCCGCGGTGAAGAACGACGCGTGCTCGAGCGCGTGCGCCCACGGGTGGTCGAGCGCCAGCTCGTACATCGCCGGGAGGTGCCAGAGCCACATCAGGCCGACGTAGAGCGCCAGCGCGACGGCGGGATGGGCGAGCGGCCCGAGCCGCTCCTCCACCGGGCGCAGGCGGCGCACGGCCGGGCGCAGGAAGGCGCGGCTGAGGCCCACCAGCAGCAGGATCGGGGCGAGGTCCGCGAGCAGCAGGTGCTGCACCATGTGCGCGGTGAAGAGCCGGTTCTCGCCGAGGTCGTCGACCGGCGAGACGAGCGCGATCAGGATCATCAGCAGGCCGCCCGCGAAGGCGAGCGCGCGCAGCGTGTCGTGCGTGGGGGTGTCGCCGCTGCGCGCAGCCGGCGCGCGGCGCAGGTCGCGCAGCCGCAGGGCGTAGACACCGCCCGCGAGCGTCACGGCCAGCAGCACCGGCGGGTTCAGCGACCACGAGTACTCGACGGCGGCGGGCAGATCCGGCACGGTCATGCGACGGGATTGTCCCAGCCGTGTGTTGAGCCGTCTGCGTGTGCACGGCATCGTCTGCGGCATGCCCGCCGCATTGATGGACAGGCTCGTGTCGCTCGTGGTACCGCCGCTGTGCGTGGCGTGTCGCGAGCCCGAGCTGGGTGGGGGAGCGTTGTGCGGCGAATGCGCCGGCGCGCTGGTGCCGCTCGCCCCCGGACAGGGCGGACACCGGTCGGTCGTGCTCGCCCGCGCGTGGGCGCCGTTCTCCTACGAGGGGGTGGCGCGCCGCGTCGTGATGGCGCTGAAGGCCCGCTCCGCGACCCAGGCGGCGCGCTTCATGGCGGGCGGCGATCAACGCGCGCGCACCCGCCGGGATGCTGGCCGGGGGAGTGCTCGTGCCCGTGCCCGGTCAGCCGGCCGGCAACCGCCGGCGCGGCTTCGACCACGCGCACGAGATCGCGCGTGAGCTGGGCAGACTGGCGGGCCTCGAGGTCGCAGGTGCGCTGCGCAGGGCGCCCGTGCGGGCGCAGGTGGGCCTCGGCCGCGCGGAGCGGGGCGCCAACGCCCGCGCTTCCGTGAGCGTGCAGAGGACAGAGGTTCCCCGCGGCGGCCGCGCGATCCTCGTGGACGACGTGTACACGACGGGGGCGACCCTCGACGCCTGCGCGCTGGCCCTGCTCGGCGCGGGCGAGGTGGTGGCCTCTGCTTCGCCCGGACCATGCGCAGGCGTCCAGGAAGTTGATTCCAAATTCCCGCACCTGCGGATGACGCTGCGAACCTTCGCTGATCTGCGTCCTCGGGTTCGCCCATGCAACCAGCATGGGCTTCACCCTGCGTCCTTGCCCAGCTCGGTTCTCGCGCCCCGCAGGCACGCGGATTCGGAATCAACCATCATGGCGCACGACCCGGCCGCCACGTAGCATGGTGGGCCAGCCACTGGCGGAGAGATTCAGGAGGTCGATCGTGAGAATCGAGATCAGAGGCCGCAACACCCCGATCCCGGACGGGCTCCGGCAGCACGTGGAGGACCGCTTCACGGCCCGCATCGGCAAGCAGGTGTCGGATCTCGCCAGGCTGGAGGTCGAGCTGCTGGTCGAGCGCCAGGATCAGGTGGCGGAGGCGACCCTCCACCTGAAGGGCGTCACGCTGCGGGCGCGGGAGGCCTCGTCGGACCTGGCGCACTCCGTCGACCTCGTGGCGGACAAGCTGGCGCGCCAGGTCAAGCGCCATCGCGAAAAGCAGCGCGGCCGGAGGGACCCGAACGCCCGGGCCGCATCCCCTCCGCCTCCCTCCTCGGAACCGGCGTAGCCGGCTCGTTTTTGGCTCAGGGACAGGCCTGAGGCCTGGGGGACGCGGCACCACCCGCTGCTAGCATCAACTCTCGTGTCTCGCCGCCTCATAGACCGCGCCCTGCGCATGGGCGAGGCCGGTCAGTTCAAGACCTACCAGAAGCGCGTCGAGCGGATCAACGCGATCGAGCCCGAGACGGAGCTGCTCGAGGACCACGAGATCCGCGAGGAGTCCGACGCGCTGCGCGAACGGGCCCGCGAGGGCGAGTCCCTGGACGACCTGCTGTACGAGGCCTTCGCGCTCTGCCGCGAGGCCGGCAAGCGGTCGATGGGCATGCGCCACTACGACGTGCAGCTGATCGGCGGCATGGTCCTGCACGACGGGTCGATCGCGGAGATGAAGACCGGCGAGGGCAAGACCCTCGTGGCCACGCTCCCGATCTTCCTCAACTCACTGGGCGGCGAGAGCGTGCACCTCGTGACGGTGAACGACTACCTGGCCCGCCGCGACGCGGAGTGGATGGGCCCCATCTACGACATGCTGGGCGTCAAGGTCGGGATCATCCAGAGCCAGATGGGCTCCGAGGAGCGCCGCCAGGCCTACGCCGCGGACGTCACCTACGGCACCAACTCCGAGTTCGGGTTCGACTACCTGCGCGACAACATGGCCGGCTCGATCGAGGAGGTCGTGCAGCGCGGCCATCCCTTCGGCATCGTCGACGAGGTCGACAACATCCTGATCGACGAGGCGCGCACGCCGCTGATCATCTCCGGCGCGCCCGAGGAGGCGGGCGACCTCTACCGCCAGCTCGCGCGACTCGCCCCGACGCTGAAGGGCGTCCACAAGCTCGACAACACCAAGCCGAAGGCGGGCGAGGAGGCCGAGCCGGACCACGACTACGAGTACGACGAGAAGCACAAGACCGTCGCGCCCACCGAGCGGGGCGTCGCGAAGGTCGAGAAGTTCCTCGGCATCGAGAACATGTACCTGTCCGAGCACGGCAACATCGTCAACCACCTGATCCAGGCGCTGAAGGCCGAGTCGCTCTACAACCGCGACACGGAGTACGCGGTGATCGACGGCGAGGTGAAGATCATCGACGAGTTCACCGGCCGCATCCTGGACGGCCGCCGCTGGTCGGAGGGGCTGCACCAGGCGGTCGAGGCCAAGGAGGGCGTGTACGTGCGCGAGGAGAACCAGACGCTCGCGACGGTCACGCTCCAGAACTACTTCCGCCTCTACGACAAGCTCGCGGGCATGACCGGCACCGCGCTCACCGAGGCGAACGAGTTCATCAAGATCTACAAGCTTGCCGTGGTCGACATCCCGACCAACCGGCCGATGGTGCGGGCCGACCACAACGACCAGATCTACAAGACCAAGGAAGGCAAGTGGAATGCCGTGCTCGACGAGATCAAGGCCCGCAACGAGGCGGAGCAGCCGGTCCTCGTGGGCACGATCTCGGTCGAGGTCTCGGAGAAGCTCTCCGACGACCTGAAGCGCAACGGCGTGAAGCACGTGGTGCTGAACGCCAAGCCCGAGCACGCCCAGCACGAGGGCGAGACCATCGCCGAGGCCGGCCGCCCCGGCGCGGTCACGATCGCCACCAACATGGCGGGCCGCGGCGTGGACATCATGCTCGGCGGCAACGCCGACCACCTCACGAACATGGAGCTGCGCAAGCTCGGCCTCGAGCCCGGCGACGAGGGCTGGGAGGAGACCTACGAGCAGGTCTTTCCCAAGGTCAAGGCCGACACCGACGCCAACCACGACAAGGTGAAGGAGCTCGGCGGCCTGTTCATCCTCGGCACCGAGCGCCACGAGTCACGCCGCATCGACAACCAGCTGCGCGGTCGCTCCGGGCGCCAGGGCGACCCGGGCGAGTCGCGCTTCTACCTGTCCGCCGAGGACGACCTCGTGCGCCTGTTCGCGGGCGACCGCATCTACCGCATCCTCGACCGGCTGGGCCCGGTGGACGACGAGGGCCACGAGCAGCCGATCGAGGCCAAGATGCTCTCCCGCACGATCGAGAACGCCCAGAAGAAGGTCGAGCAGCAGAACTTCCTGATCCGCAAGCGCGTGCTCGAGTACGACGACGTGATGAACCAGCAGCGCGAGGTGATCTACAAGTACCGGCGCGAGATCCTCGAGGGCCGCGACATGTCCGAGCCCGTGAAGGAGGAGATGCGGGGCGTCTTCGAGCGGATCGTGCGGGGAGTACACGCCCGGCGACTTCATCGAGGACTGGGACCTCGACGCCCTGTTCGTGCAGGTGCAGCAGATCTTCGACCCGCAGCTTCGACGCCGACGACCTCGAGGTCGAGACGGTCGACCGCGAGGAGCTGATCGAACAAGCTGTACGACGACGCGCTCGAGCGCCTACGCGGAGCGCGAGGAGGAGCTCGGCGACGAGCTGATGCGCCAGCTCGAGCGCGCGGTGCTGCTGCAGATCATCGACGAGCGCTGGCGCGAGCACCTGTACGACATGGACTACCTGCGCGAGGGCATCCACCTGCGCGGCTTCGCGCAGCTCGATCCGCTGGTCGAGTACAAGAACGAGGGCTTCGACGCTGTTCCGCGACCTCATGAACTCGATCTGGGAGGACTTCGGCCGCTACATCTTCCACGTGCGAGGTCGAGATCGAGCCGCGCCCAGGCGGCCGCCTTCGGCAGCAGCTCGCAGACCCAGCGCACCTCGAGCCTCACGTACACGGGCGGCGGCCGCCGAGCAGCCGTCGCGCGCTGTACGACGCGGCCGCGCAGGGCGGCGTCGCCACGCGGCGTGATGGACGGCGAGGGCGAGGAGTTCGCCGCGCTGCCGGAGGTCGAGACGCGCCACGTCGACGACCACGACAAGCTCGGGCCGCAACGACCCGTGCTGGTGCGGCTCGGGCAAGAAGTACAAGAAGTGCCATGGCGCATAGCGAACAGGTCCAGCTCGAGAGCGTTCCCGAGCGGGTCTCCAAGCTCCGCGACCAGCTGAAGCTGCTCGCGGACTACCTTTGACCCCGCTGAGCTAGAGCGCCAGGCCTCGCGCCTCGAGGCCGAGATGCAGAAGCCGGGCTTCTGGGACGACCAGCAGCACGCTGCCTCGCGTGTCGACCGAGCACCGCCGCGCGACGCGCAAGCTCGAGTCCTTCCGCGCGCTCGAGTCGGAGGTCGAGGACCTCGGCGGTCTTGCCGAGCTGGCCGCCGAGGACGACTCGATGGCGGCGGAGCTGGAGCAGCAGCTCGCGGACGTCGAGCGGCGCATGGGCGAGCTGGAGGAGCAGCGCCTGTTCGGCGGGCGCTACGACGCCGGCGACGCGGTGGTCACCGTGCACAGCGGCGCCGGCGGCACGGACTCCCAGGACTGGGCCGAGATGCTGCTGCGCATGTACCTGCGCTGGGCGCAGAAGCGCGGCTTCGACGTGGAGATGGCGGAGGCCTCCGAGGGCGAGGAGGCGGGCCTCAAGTCGGCGACCTTCCTGGCGCGCGGCGAGAACGCCTACGGGCTGTTCTCGGCCGAGAAGGGCGTGCACCGGCTCGTGCGGCTGTCGCCGTTCGACGCGGCGCACCGCCGCCACACGAGCTTCGCGCTGGTCGAGGTCAGCCCCGCTGGTCGAGGACGACGTGGACGTCGAGATCGACGACGGCGACCTGCGCATCGAGACCTACCGCGCCTCCGGCGCCGGCGGCCAGCACGTGAACAAGACCGACTCGGCGGTGCGCATCACGCACATCCCGACGAAGATCGTCGTGCAGTGCCAGAACGAGCGCTCGCAGTCGTCCAACAAGCAGACGGCGATGACGCTGCTGCAAGTCGAAGCTGGTCGAGCTGCAGGAGCGCGAGCGCCGCGAGGAGCTGGCGCGCGAGAAGGGCGAGGCCCAGGACGTCGCCTGGGGCTCGCAGATCCGCTCCTACGTGCTGCACCCCTACACGATGGTCAAGGACCACCGCACGGGCTACGAGATGGGCGACGCCCAGCGGGTGCTGGACGGCGACCTCGACGGCTTCGTGCACGAGTACCTCGTGCAGAGCGCCGGCAGTGCCGACCCCAACGGCGGTAAGAGCTAGTCCTGGCCTTCGCGCAGCGGCTCGGGCTTCAGCCCGGTCGCGACCATCGGCTTCCCGTTGATCGTGTATTGCACGTCCACGGTCTCGTGCTTGCGGTAGGTGCCGGCGATGCCCAGGAACATCGACAGCCAGCGCCAGAAGCCGAGCTTGCCCTCCTGCGCGAGCGGGCGGTTGAACACGAGCGCGTCGCCCCGCACCGTGTAGTCATCGCCCTCATGCTGCTCGACGCCGTTGATGAACACCCGGAACGGCGGGCGCACGCTGCGCGGGAGCTTGGCAAGCCATCGTTCCTCGCTCACGCCTGCAAGGGTAGCCCGCCTGGCCGCCCGCAAGAATGGATCCGTGCCGAGCCCTGACATCGAAGATCTGATCGCCCGCGCGCTGGCCGAGGACGTCGGCGCGGGTGATCTCACGACCGAGGCCGTCGTCGAGCCGGGCGTGCGCGCGCGTGCGCGGATCGAGCAGAAGGCGCCGGGGATCGTGTTCGGCCTCGACGTGGCCGAGGCGGTCTTCCGGCGGCTCGATCCGCAGGTCTCCATCGAGCGCAAGCGGCCCGAGGGAGAGTGGCTGGAGGAGCCGCCCGCCGTGGTCCTGGCGCTCGAGGGCGACGCGCGGGCGCTGCTCACCGGCGAGCGCACGGCGCTGAACTTCCTGGCCCACCTGTCGGGCATCGCGACGGCGACGGCCCGCGCCGTCCGCGAGCTGCGCGGGAGCCCGGTGCAGGTGCTCGACACCCGCAAGACCACGCCGGGCCTGCGGGCGCTCGAGAAGCAGGCGGTGGCGGCGGGCGGGGGCCGGAACCACCGCATGGGCCTGCACGACGCAATCCTCGTGAAGGACAACCACATCGCGCTCGCCGGTGGCGTGGGGGAGGCCACGCGCCGGGCGCTCGCACGGCGCCCACCGGGCATTCCGGTCGAGGTCGAATGCGCCTCGCTCGCCGACGTGGAGGAGGCGCTGGCCGCGGGCGCGGACCGCCTGCTGCTCGACAACATGGACGCCGGCTCAGCTGCGGCGAGGCGGCCGCGCTGGCCGCCGGCCGCGCGGAGCTGGAGGCGTCCGGGGGCATCACACCGCAGGGCCTCCAGGAACTCGCGAGCACTGGCGTAGAATTGGTGTCCTTGGGTGCTTTGACCCATTCCGCGCCGGCCCTCGACCTCTCCATGACCATCGAACCGTCCTCGACCCAGGATCGATGAAGCCACTCCCCACACTCCAGCCCCAGCCAGCTCCGCTCCTCGGTATCGAGGACGTGGGCGAGATGCAGGCCGAGGTGCGCGCACTGGCCGTGCAGCGCAACGCCGTGATCCTCGCGCACAACTACCAGCGGCCCGAGGTGCAGGACGTGGCGCACGTCGTGGGCGACTCGCTCGGGCTTTCCCGCCAGGCCGCCGACGACCGGCGCCGACGCGATCGTCTTCTGCGGCGTCCACTTCATGGCAGAGACCGCATCGATCCTGTCGCCCGACAAGACGGTGCTGATCCCCGACCTCGACGCCGGGTGCTCCCTGTCGGATTCGATCACGGCCGACCAGCTGCGCGCCTGGAAGGCGCAGCACCCCGGCGCGATCGTGGTGATGTACGTGAACACCTCGGCGGAGGTGAAGGCCGAGACGGACTACTGCTGCACGTCCTCCAACGCCGTCAAGGTCGTCGAGCACATCTTCCGCGAGCACGGCGACGACACCGAGGTGCTGTTCGGCCCCGACATGTGGCTGGGCGCGTACGTCGCGCACGAGACCGGGCGCGACATCCGCGTCTGGGACGGCGAGTGCCACGTGCACGCCGGGATCCGGCCGGCCGACATCAACTCCCTGCGCGCGAGCGAGCCCGACGCCGACTTCCTGATCCATCCCGAGTGCGGTTGCACGACCCAGGTCATGGAATACGTCGCCGCCGGCGACGTGGCGGCTGAAGGGACGCACTTCCTTTCGACGGAGGGAATGATGCGCCACGCGCGCGACTCCGAGCGCGACACGATGATCGTCGCGACCGAGACCGGCATCCTGCACCGCATGGAGCAGGAGAGCCCGGACAAGACGTTCATCCCGGCGAACCGGGCGGCGGTCTGCAAGTACATGAAGATGATCACGCTGCCCAAGCTGCGCGACTCCCTGCGCGACATGAAGTACCGCGGTGAGCGTGCCGGCCGACGTCGCCGACCGCGCCCGCCTGCCGATCGAGCGCATGGTCGCGATCGGCTAGAGCGCTTCGAGCTCCTTCAGAATCTTCGGCTGCAGGTCTGCTGCTTCCTCGTCGAGCCACCGCCACGGCGTCCCGTCGAGGATCTCCGTGCGCCCGTCGGCAAGGTGGTCCTGCACTCGCTCCACGCGCAGCTCCACCGCAGTGTTGCCCGGTGCCGCCTCCATCGACTCCCGCGCGATCGCCGCTCTGCAATGCGCTGTGAAGGCGACTCCCTGTGCCAGCACGCAGAACGCGCTGGCCGGGTCGTTGCGTAAGCGCACGAGCGTCTCGCGACGGGAGCCGAGCGCGAGCAGGATCCGGTCGTCTCCGCCGCGCACGTAGCTCGACACCGGGATCGCGTGAGGGCCAGACAGGCACAGGATCGCCGGGGTGCCGGGGGGCCACGTCGGGAGCATCGCGATCGAAGATACTGCCGCGCATGAGACTCGTGGTGCGCGGTGGGGAGGTGCTGGTCGGCGATCCGGGCGAGGGGCGCTTCGAGCGCGCGGACGTGGTGGTCGAGGACGGCCGCATCGCGGCGATCGAGCTCGATGCGGTGGCCGGCGACGCGCAGGTGGTCGACGCGGCGGGCGCGCTGGTCCTGCCGGGGTTCGTCGACACGCACCGCCACACGTGGCAGACGGCGATGCGCGGCATCTGCGCGGACTGGACCCTGCTCGACTACTTCCGCGGCATCCGCCTGCAGATCTCGACCGCGTTCGGGCCCGAGGACGTGTACGCCGGGAACTACGTGGGCGCGCTCGAGGCGCTCGACTCGGGCGTCACGACGCTGCTCGACTTCTCCCACTGCCTCAACTCCCCCGACCACGCCGACGAAGCGGTGCGGGGTCTGCGCGAGGCGGGGGTGCGCGGCATCTGGGCGTACGGGATGTTCCCCGTGCCGCTCGCCGAGCCGGTGTTCGCGACGCCGGATGACCGGCTCGCGGACGCACGCCGGATGCGCGAGCGCCATTTCTCCGCCGCCGGCGACCTGCTCGACATGGGCGTCGCGCTGACCGAGCTGGGGCTGGTGCCGTTCGACGTGACCCGCGCCGAGGTCGATCTGGCGCGCGAGCTGGACGTGATGGTGACGGCGCACATCGGCTCCGTGACCAGCGCGCAGCGCCCGCCCGAGATCGAGCTGCTGCACTCCGCCGGCCTGCTCGACCACCGCCAGGTGCACGTGCACTGCAACGCCTGCTCCAACCGCGAGCTGGACCTGCTGGCCGATGCCGGGGCGTCGGTCTCGCTCACCCCGGAGACGGAGCTGCAGATGGGCATGGGCTTCCCGATCTTCGCGCGGGCGCTGGAACGCGGCCTCGCACCGAGCCTCGGCTGCGACATCGTGTCCAACAACCGGGGCGACCTGTTCACGCAGATGCGCCTCGGGTTGCAGGCCGAGCGCGCGCGGGCCAATCAGGCGGCGCTCGACGACCTGGAGATGCCGCAGGAGCTGACCCTCGGCGTCCGCGACGTGCTGCGCTTCGCGACGCTCGGCGGGGCGGAGGCGCTCGGACTGGGGTCGGTGTGCGGCTCGATCGAGCCCGGCAAGGCGGCGGACCTGCTCGTGCTGCGCGCGGACAGGCTCCACCTGTCGCCGCTGAACGACCCGGTCGCCAACGTGGTCCTGCACGCGGGCCCCGCCGACGTCGAGACCGTGCTCGTCGGCGGACGCGCCGTCAAGGAGGGCGGCCGGCTCACAGGCGGGCGGGCGGAGGCGGCACGCTCGCTGGTCCAGGCCTCGCGCGACCGCATCGTGGCCGAGCTGGAGCCGCGCGGCGGCCTGCTGCCCGCCGGCGCCGGAGGGCTGGTTCGAGGTCACGACCCAGGTGATGGCGCAGAACCTCGCGGCGGCGGGGTGGACGCCAGCCTCATGATGGGCGAGCGCCGCAGGCGTGAAGCACTGGACTTTAGGTGGCGGCGAAGCCGCCTCGATATATGAACCTCGTCGACCTCTCCGCCCCGATCGAGAACAGCCCGGTCGAGCTGCTGGAGCCGCTGCGTACGGAGATCGAGTTCTCCGATCACGCGGCGGGCGCCGCGATGGCGGAACAGCTCTTCGGCGTCACGCCCGATCTGCTGCGGGATGGCGAGGCCTGGGCGACGGAGGACATCCGCCGGCTCGGCACCCACAACTCAACCCACGTGGACGCGCCCTGGCACTACAACTCGCGCATCCGCGGCGAGCGTGCGCAGACGATCGACGAGCTGCCGCTCGAGTGGTTCCTGGCCCCGGGCGTGGTGATCGACGCGACCGGCAAGGAGGACGGCGCAGGCGTCGACGTGGCGGACTTCGAGTCCGGCCTGGAGGCGGCGGGCCACACGCTCGCGCCGCTCGACATCGTGCTCGTGCGCACGGGCCGCGACGCCTTCTACGCCGAGCTCGACTACCTCGCGCGCGGGCCGGCGGTCACCGTGGACGCGACCCGCTGGCTGTTCGAGCGCGGCGTGCGCGTGATGGGCATCGACGCGTGGGGCTGGGACGGGCCGCTGCACATCCAGGCCGAGGCGGCCCGCGCGGCCGGGCGTCCGGGAGTGTTCTGGGCGGCGCACCAGGCCGACCTGCCGTACTCGCAGATCGAGCGCCTGTTCAACCTGGGCGCGCTGCCGCGCACGGGCTTCCAGGTCGCATGCTTCCCGCTGAAGATCGTGGGAGCGAGCGCCGCGCCGGCGCGCGTCGTCGCGATCCTGCCGGACTAGACCTAGTCGGCCCCGCCGCCCTCGGCATGCAGGGCCGGGCACGGCTCGCGCAGCTCCCAGAGGTGCGCGATGGTCTCCTCGTCGAGGTCGGGCCGGTCCTCGAGCTGGCCCTCGAGCACCTCGACCCACTCCCACTGGCACGAGCACTTCGCGGCCACCAGGTGCTGCTTGGCGGTGCGGCGCAGGCTGTAGACGTAGCGGTGCGCCTCGTCGAGCACCGGCAGCTCGCCCGTCTCGGCGTTGACTTCGGACACCGCGTCCTCGGGCCCGTGGACCCACGCGGCCATGATCTCGGCCATCGACAGGATCCCGATCACCTTGTGGTCTCCGAGGACCACCATCAGGTGGCGGATGTGACCCGCGATCATCGTGCGGGCGGCGCGCTCCAGCGTCCAGTCCGAGGTCGCCGCGATCACGTCCCGGGTGAGGAAGTCGCCGACGAGCCGCTTGCGCGGGTCGGCTTCGGAGGTCATCGCGCGGCCGAGGTCGCGCTCGGTGATGATCCCGGGATCGCGGGAGTCGACGTCGATCACCGCGAGGGCCGTGACCCCGCGGTCGAGCATGGTGCGGGCGGCCTCCTCGAGCGTCTGGTCGGTCGTGATGGCGATCACCCGCTCGCGCAGGGCGTCGGCAACCGTCAGCTCACGAAGCTCCGCGGGGAGGTTCATTCTTGGAATGTGCCTGCGTACGCGCCGGAAGTCAAGCGAACGTCCGGATTGCGTCCTACTCTGCTCGTCCGTGCCACCCGCCAACGCGCCTCATCTCGCGGCCGTCGCAGACATCGACCTGCGGACGGACGAGGGCACACGGGGGCTCCGGCAGCCGTCGATTCGCGAGCTTGAACGCCATGCGACCGTGCTGCGGATCGACTGCGTGCGGATGCTGGCCGTTGCGAAGTCGGGGCACCTGGACTCCTCGCTGTCGGCCGCGGACATCGTGGCGGCGCTGTACTACCGGGTGCTGCGCCACGATCCCTCCCGGCCGCGCTGGCCCGGCCGCGACCGCTTCGTCCTGTCCAAGGGGCACGCCGCGCCGATCCAGTACGCGGCGCTGGCGCGGCACGGCTACTTCCCGCACGAGGACCTGATGGGCCTGCGCAAGCTGGACGCCCACCTGCAGGGCCACCCGGACATGACGCGGACGCCCGGCGTCGAGGTCTCCACCGGCTCGCTCGGGCAGGGGCTGTCGATGAGCCTCGGCATCGCGCTCGGCCTGCGGCTGGACCGCATCGACGACGCCCACGTCTTCACGGTGATGTCCGACGGCGACTGCCAGGAGGGGCAGAGCTGGGAGGGCGCGATGGCGGCCGCGCACTTCGGCGTCTCCAACCTCACCGCGATCGTCGACTACAACCACCTGCAGACCGACGGCACGACCGAGGAGGTCATGGACACCAAGGACGTGCGCAAGAAGTTCGATGCCTTCGGATGGGACACCGTCGAGATCGACGGCCACGACATGGCCGCGGTCGTCGATGCGCTGGAGTGGAGCCGCACGCGCCCGCGGCCGGCCGCGATCGTGTGCCAGACACGCAAGGGCTGCGGGGTGTCGCTGATGGAGGACACGTTCGGCTTCCACGGCAAGCCCCCGACGGCGGAGCAGGCGGAGCAGGCGCTGACCGAGCTCGAGGCGACGCTCGCGCGGCAGGACGCCGAGCTGGAGGCGTCGCGCTGAGCACCGTGCGCGACAAGGACCCCGTCGCGACGCGCATGGCCTACGGCGACGCGCTGCTCGCGCTGGGCGAGCGCCACGAGGACGTGGTCGCGCTCGACGCCGACCTCGCGGTCTCCACCCAGAGCATCAAGTTCGGGAAGAGGTTCCCGGAGCGCTTCTTCAACGTCGGCGCGGCGGAGGCCAACATGATGTCGATGGCCTGCGGGCTGGCGACGACGGGCAAGGTGCCGTACGCCTCGACGTTCGCGATCTTCGCCACCGGCCGCGCCTACGACCAGGTGCGCGTCGGCATCGCCCACAACGAGTTGCCGGTGCGGGTGTGCGCGTCGCACGGCGGCCTGTCGCTGGGCGAGGACGGCGCCACCCACCAGATGATCGAGGACGTCGCGCTGATGCGCGCGATGCCGAAGATGCAGGTGATCGTCCCGGCCGACTACAACCAGGCCTACCGCGCGGTGCTCGACAGCTACGAGCGCGAGGGCCCGATGTACATGCGCTTCGGGCGGCCCGCGACCCCGTTCCTCTACGACGAGGTGCCCGAGAGCCTGGGCGGCGGAGTGGACGTGCTGCGCGAGGGCCGCGACATCTCCATCTTCGCCTGCGGTCACATGGTCTGGCGCGCGCTCGAGGCGGCCGAGAACCTGCATCGCGACGACGGGATCGACGCCGAGGTGCTGAACGTCGCGATCATCAAGCCGCTCGACTCCGAGGCGGTGCTGTCCTCGCTGGCGCGCACCGGTCTCGCGGTGACGGCCGAGGAGCACCGCACCGCCGGCGGCCTCGCCGACGCGGTCCGCGCGGTCGCCGCCGAGCAGTACCCGGTGCCGATCCTCGCCGTCGGAGTGGGGGACACCTTCGGGATGTCCGGCACGGGCGAGGCGGTGATGGAGCGCTTCGGCCTGACCGCCGCGGGGATCGCGGACTCCGTCAGGCAGGCGCTCGTGCTGAAGCCGGTGGTCAGGCACTCGCCGGTGCTCGACGGCGACGAGTAGCGCGCGGCAAGTTTCGGACCCGCCGCAGGGCCAATTGCAGGCTTTCTTGGCGCGCCTGTCAAAATGCCCTGCTCATGGCGGCTATTGACGAGACCCTGGACCCCCGCGGGGCGGTCCTGCCCGACACCATCCGCTCCCCCGCGGTTGAGCTGCGCGACGTGACCGTCGTCTATCCCGGGGGGAACGTCGGCCTGGACGGAGCCTCCGCGACGATCGGCCGCGGCGAGTTCGCCTTCCTCGTGGGGCAGACCGGCTGCGGCAAGTCCACCTTCATCAAGCTGCTGCTGCGCGAGATGGACCCTTCCCGCGGGAAGGTGCTGATCGCCGGCCGCGACATCACCCAGCTGCCCCGCAAGAAGATCCCCAAGCTGCGCCGCAACATCGGCGTCGTCTTCCAGGACTACAAGCTGCTGCCGAACCGCACCGTTTACGACAACGTGGCGTACACGCTCACGGTGATCGGGGCGTCGCGCTCGGAGATCAAGTCCAAGGTGCCGGAGATCCTGCGGCTCGTCGGCCTGTCGACCAAGCTCAACAGCTACCCGGACGAGCTCTCGGGCGGCGAGCAGCAGCGCGTGTCGCTCGCCCGCGCGTTCGTCAACCATCCGCCGCTGCTGCTCGCGGACGAGCCGACCGGCAACCTCGACCCCGAGACGTCGATCGGGATCATGCAGCTGCTCTACCGCATGAACCGCACCGGCACCACGGTGATCGTGGCCACCCACGACAACGAGATGGTGGACCGGATGCGCCGCCGCGTGATCGAGCTGCACGAGGGCCGCGTCGTGCGTGACGAGGCGGCCGGGCATGTATCTGAGGGCGCGGCCTGTGAGGCCGATCTTCTTCCTGCGCGAGGCGCTGCGCGCGCTGCGGCGCAACGCCGCGCCGAGCCTGGCGGCGGTCGCGACCGTGCTGATCACGACCCTCGTGCTGGGCGTCTTCATCCCGGTGGTCCGCGCGGCCACGGCGAAGACCAACGAGGTCCGCAACAAGATCGAGCTCGAGGTCTTCATCAACGACGACGCCACCAAGGCCGAGGTCGACGAGCTCGGGAACATGATCCGGGACATCCGCCACGTCGAGAGCACCCAGTTCATCAGCAAGGCGCAGGCGCTGCGGATCCTCAAGCGCCGGCTGGGGGACAAGTCGTCGATCACGCGAGGACCTGCCCGGCAACCCGCTGCCGCGCTCCTACCGGATCAAGCTCGACGACCCGCAGAACTCCGACGTGGTCAAGAGCAGTCTTGCGCCGACGGGCACCAACGGCCAGGCGCGCCCGATCAGTCCCGCCATCCAGGACATCAAGGACCGTGAGGACGACACGCAGAAGATCCTGTCGGCCACCAGCACGATCAAAATTCTGCTCGCTTCGCTCGCAGGCTTGCTGGTACTTGCTTCCGTGCTTCTGGTCGCCAACACGATCCGGCTGTCGATCTTCGCGCGCCGCCGCGAGGTCGAGGTGATGCGGCTCGTGGGCGCGACCAACTGGTTCATCCGCTGGCCGTTCGTGATCGAGGGCCTGCTCGTGGGGTTCGTCGGGGGAGCGGTCGCGGTCGGCCTGCTGTGGCTGGCGAAGATCACGGTCGTCGATCCCTGGTCGGATCGCTTCGCGCTGATCGCGGCCCCGGACACGATCAGGTTCAGCCTGCTCGTGATCGTGCTGCTGGGCGCGGCCACGGCGGTCTCGGCGCTCGGCTCCGGCATCACGCTGCGCCGTTTCCTGCGGAGTCTGACCGGCGGCAGGCGCGGACCTGCTCGCTACGATGGGCGGCGTGCAGTTGCTGACGGATTCTCGGCCGCTGTGACGCGAGGCATCACGGCGGTCGTCGCCGTTCTGGCAGCCCTCGCGCTCGGCATGTACCTCGGAGGCCACCCCGCGAGCCTCCCTCAGCCCCTGCGCGACGCCTTCGTGGACGAGGACACCTCGGTGCAGGCCGAGGCGACCGACGTCATCCACGACAACTACTACCGCCCTGTCTCGGACACGCGGCTGCTGAACGCGTCCCTGCGGGGGATGGTGCGCTCGCTGGGCAGCCGTTTCTCCCACTACTTCACGCCGCGCCAGAACGCCTTGTTCCGGCAGGCGACCAGCGGTGAGTTCTCCGGCGTCGGCATGACGGTGGTCGAGCACCCGCGCGGCCTGCGCGTGGCGGGCGTGTTCAAGGACTCGCCGGCCGAGGACGCGGGGATCAGGCCCGGCGACCTGATCACCAAGGTCAACGGCAAGTCCATCGCCGGCGAGTCGAGCGAGGTGTCCACCGCGAGGATCAAGGGCAAGGAGGGCACCTACGTGCGCCTCACCGTGAAGCGGCCCGGCAAGCCCGCGCGCACGCTGCGCGTGCGCCGCGAGCGCATCCGCGTGCCGGCTGCCTCCTCGGAGGGGCGCCGGGCCGCGGGTCACAAGCTCGGGGTGCTCGAGCTGGCCTCGTTCACGTCCGGCGCCCACGGAGAGCTCACGCAGCAGATCCGCAAGCAGGAACGCCGCGGCGCGGAGGGCTTCGTGCTCGACCTGAGGGCCAACGGCGGCGGTCTGCTGGACGAGGCCGTCCTCATCTCGAGCGCCTTCGTCCCGAACGGGGTGATCGTCACGACCAAGGGCCGCAAGCGCCCGAAGCGCGTGTTCGACGCGACGGGCGACACCGCCACGCGCAAGCCCGTGGTGGTGCTCACCGACCGCGGCACGGCCAGCGCATCCGAGATCGTGACCGCGGCGCTGCACGAGCGCCTGGGGGCTCCGGTCGTCGGCCTGCGCACGTTCGGGAAGGGCGTGTTCGGCCAGATCTTCGACCTGTCCAACGGCGGCGCGCTCGATCTCGTGGTCGGCAACTACTACACGCCCGACGGCCACAACATCAACCACAAGGGCATCACGCCGGATGTCCGGGCCGTGGACAACCCGGACACGAAGCGCGACGAGGCGCTCGAGCGCGCGCTGCGCGTCCTGGCCGGCCAAGTCGAGCGCAAGGGATGAGCGGGGCGGGCGCCGTGCTCGCGACCGGCGGTCCGCGCGCACGGGTCGGACTCGTCGTCAAGCGCGGCAGACTGACCGTCGTCGAGCCGTTCTTCGAGCGCGGCACGAGGATGGCCGTCGACCTGCGCCGCCGCCGCGACATCCGGATCGGCGATCTCGTGCTGGTCCGCCCGGTGCGCCGCAGCCGGCGTGGCGGCAGCCTCGAGGTGGTGCGGTCGCTGGGTCGCCCGGACGTCGCACGCGACGTCGTGGAGGCCCTGATGTACGACCGCGGCCACCACCGGCGGTTCCCGGACGCGATCGAGGACGAGGCGGCGGCGGCCGCGGCGCAGCCCGACGACGCGCCCCGGCGTGACCTGACCGAGCTGCCGACGTTCACGATCGATCCGGCCGCCGCGCAGGACTTCGACGATGCGCTGTCGGTGGAGCGCGACGGCGACGACCTGCGTCTGTACGTGCACATCGCGGATGTCGCCGGCTTCGTGCGTCCGGACACGGGTCTCGACCCCGAGGCCGAGCGCCGCGGCAACAGCGTGTACGTGCCGGGGGCGGTCGAGCCGATGCTGCCCCGCGCCCTCTCCAACGAGGCGTGCAGCCTCGTGCCCGGCCTGCCGCGTCCCACCGTGACCGTCGAGATGACGGTCACGCCCGGCGCAAAGGTGCGCAGCACCTCGTTCTACCGCAGCACCATCCGCTCGGACGCGCGGCTCATCTACCACGAGGTCGACGACGTGTTCGCCGGAAGGACGCGCGCCCCGCAGGTCATCGCCGAGCCGCTCGCGCTCGCGCGGGAGCTGGCGGCCGCGTTGCGACGTGCGCGGCTCGCGCGCGGCGCGCTTGCGGTCGAGAGCTCGGAGCCCGAGTTCGACTTCGACGACCGGGGGAACGTGGTGGCGGCCCGGGATGAGGTGCAGACCGAGTCCCACTGGGTGATCGAGCACCTCATGATCCTCGCGAACGAGCAGGTGGCCGAGCATCTCGCCGCCGCCCGCGTGGGCACGATCTACCGCGTGCACGAGCAGCCCGACCCGGCGTCGGTCGAGCGCCTCGTGGCGCAGCTCGACAGCCTCGACGTGCCGACGCCGCCGCTGCCCGAGCGCATGACGCCGCAGCAGGCCGGCGTGCTGGTCGGTGAGATCAGCGCGCGCGTGCTCGAGTACCAGCGGGCGACCGGCAGGGGAGGAAGGGCGCTCGTCTCACTGGTGCTGCGCTCGCTCAAGCAGGCGGTCTACTCGCCGCACAACATCGGGCACGCCGGCCTCGCCAGCAGCGCCTACTGCCACTTCACCTCACCGATCCGCCGCTATCCGGACCTGGTGGTCCACCGCGGCCTGCTGTCCACGTTGGGAGCAAAGGATGAGCTCTCGACCAGCGAACTCGACGAGCTGGCGGCGCAGTGCAGCGCGACGGAGCGCGAGGCGGCCATGCTGGAGCGCGACGCCGACGACATCTGCCTGGCCTTCCTGCTCGAGCGCACGCTCGCGGAGGAGGGGTGGGAGCGCGACTTCGAGGGGGAGGTGGTCGGCGTGATCGAGAGCGGGGCGTTCGTGGCCTTCGACCGCGGCGACGGCGGCGCTCCGTCGGAAGGGTTCCTCCCGGTGCGCCGCATGCGCGGCGACTACTACGACCTGAACGAGGAGCGCACGGCGCTGATCGGGCGCCACACCGGCCGCCGCCTGCGACTTGGCGACCCGATCACCGTGTCGGTGCGCTCAATAGAAGCGCCCCGTGGGCGCGTCGATCTCGAGGTCGCGGGCTGGTCGGACCAGTGACTCCCAAGAAGCGCAGCGCGTCGGACCGCGGCGGCGACATCGCCACCAACCGGCAGGCGCGGTTCCGCTACGAGCTGCTCGAGACCTGGGAGGTCGGGATCGCGCTGCAGGGATCCGAGGTGAAGTCGGTGCGGGACGGCAAGGTCGCGCTGAAGGACTCCTACGCGCAGGTGCGCGACGGCGAGGTGTGGCTGCACAACATGCACATCGCGCCCTACCAGCCGGCCGCGCGCGAGGGCCACGACCCGGAGCGGCCGCGGAAGCTGCTGATGCACAGGCGCGAGATCGAGCGCCTGATCGGCAAGACGCAGGAGAAGGGGCTCACGCTGGTGCCGACGCGCATGTACTTCTCGGGCCCGCGCGCGAAGGTCGAGCTGGCGCTGGCGCGCGGCAAGGAGCAGCACGACAAGCGCGAGGCGATCCGCGAGCGCGAGCAGCGCCGCGAGATGGAGCGGGAGCTGAAGCAGCGCCGGTAGCCCGCCGGCGTGGACGGATGTCCGAGTCGGCAGGGTCGCCCCACGTTCCCACGCTGACGATAAGTCAGGGGATGAGGAGGCATCGTCGGACTCTGGTGTGGGCGGGCGTGGCCGTGCTGTTTGCGGGGATCTTCGCGCTGCGGCTGGCCGTCGACGGTCCCGAGCAGGGGCTCGGCATCACATACGCGCTGCCCGTGGCTGTCGCCGCCGTCTTCCTGGGTCGCACCGCCGGCCTCGCCGCCGCCGTGGTCGCAGTCGCGCTGTGGGTTGCCCAGCGTTGGATCCACGGGGCGGACATCGAGTTGGCACGGTTGATCTCCCGGGTCGTGACCTACGGCCTGCTGGGCGGTCTCCTCGGCCACTTCGTCGAACGCAGCGAGCGTGCGCAGCGCAAGCTCGAGGAGGCCGAGGGCGGATACCGCGGCCTGCTCGAGCGCGTGCCCGCGATCGTGTACACGGCCGAGTACGGCTCGGAGGGCCGCTGGTCTTATGTGAGTCCCAAGATCGAGCAGATCCTCGGCTACACGGCCGAGGAGTGGCTCGCCCGGCCGGAGGCCTGGTACGAGCGGCTGCACCCCGACGACCGCGACCAGGCGCTGGCCGCAGAGGGGCGCAGCAGCTCGACCGGCGAGCCCCTCGACTCCGAGTACCGCATGGCGGCCAAGGATGGACGGCTCCTGTGGTTCAGGGACCAGGCGACCGTCGTGCACGACGACCAGGGACGCCCGGCGGTGCTGCAGGGAGTGATGCTCGACATCACCTCGCGCAAGCGCGCCGAGGACGAGCTCGAGCTGCGCTACGCCGTGCAGAAGCGCCTGGCCGAGGCTGCCTCGCTGAACGAGGGGCTCCACGGCGTGCTGAGGACTGTGGCCGCGCGGTTCGGCTGGAAGGTGGGCGCGTTCTGGACGGTGGACAAGCACGGGGAGCAGCTGAGACTCACGGACATGTGGCACGCCGAGGACATCGACGGCGACGCCTTCGAGGCCGCCAGCCGCGAATTGCGCCTGTCCCGGGACGAGGGGCTGCCGGGACGAGCCTGGGGCCGCAGTGAGCCGATCTGGGTCGAAAACGTGCAGAGCGACCCGAACTTCCCGCGGAAGCCGGCCGCGGAGGCGGTCGGCCTGCGCGGTGCGGTGGCGTGCCCCGCGGTGGGGGGAAATCACGTGCGGGGAGTGCTCGAGTTCCTCAGCCCTGAGCCGCGCGCGATCGATGAGGAGGTCCTCGCCCTCCTGCCCTCGGTTGGTGCGCTGGTAGCCGACTTCGTTGCCACGCGCGCTGCGATCGAGGAGCACCGCGGCCGCTTCCAGGCCGTTCTCGACAATGCTCCGACCGTGGTCTTCGCAAAGGATCTGCACGGCCGTTACTTGTTCGTGAACCGCCGTCTGGAACAGGTGCTGGACATGTCGGCCGCCGAGATCGAGGGCCGGACGAATCACGACCTGTTTCCCCAGGACGTCGCGGACGTCCTGGCGGAGCACGACCGGCAGGTGCTGGACGCGGGCCATCAGATCGAGTTCGAGGAGGTGGTTCCGCACGAGGACGGCGTCCACACATATCTGACGGTCAAGTTCCCGCTGCGGGACATGAGCGGGGATATCCATGCGGTCTGCGGCATCTCCACGGATGTCACCGAGCTCAAGCGCGCCCAGTACGAGCTCGACGAGCGCGCCGAGCTCGAGCGCGCCAATCGCGCCAAGAGCGCCTTCCTGTCCCGGGTCAGCCACGAGCTGCGCACGCCGCTGAACGCGATCCTCGGCTTTGGCCAGGTGCTGGAGGTCGAGGCGCTCTCCGAGCGCCAGCAGAACAGCGTGGAGCAGATCTTGAAGGGCGGCCGCCACCTGCTCGAGCTGGTCAACGACCTGCTCGAGATCTCGCAGATCGAGGCGGGTGAGATGCGCGTCTCGCTCGGCGCGGTCGACATCGCCCAGGCGGTCACCGACATCGTGCTGCTGGTCGAGCCGCTGGCGGGGGAGCGGTCCGTGCGCATCTCGCACCACGCCGACCCCGAGACGCCGGTCGCGTTCGCGGACGAGCAGCGCGTGAAGCAGGTGCTCCTCAACCTGGTCTCGAACGCGATCAAGTACAACCGCGAGGGCGGCCACGTCGACATCGTCGTGTCGGCTGCCGACGCGGGCGGGGTGGCCGTGCGGATCACCGACACCGGCCCCGGCATCGCGGCCGACGACCTCGAGCGCCTGTTCAGCCCGTTCGAGCGGCTCGGCGCGGAGCAGTCCGCGGTCGAGGGCACGGGCCTCGGCCTCGCGCTCTCGAAGCTGATGGTCGAGGCCATGCATGGATCGCTCGAGGTGAGCAGCGTCCACGGCAAGGGCAGCACGTTCACCCTCGAGATACCCCCGGCTCTGGTGCTGGCGGACGGCGCGCGAGGCGCTCGTGAGGGCGAGTCGATGAGGTTGCTGAACCCCTCGATGGAGAAGGAGAAGCTGAAAGGCGCGCGCATCCTGATCGTGGACGATCAGATCGCGAACATCGAGTTGCTGAAGCGCATGCTCGAGCACGACGGCTACACCGCCGTCGAGAGCACGACGGACTCCGCGCACGTCGTGCCGATGTGCGCGCAGCAACCGCCGGACCTGCTGATCCTCGATCTGCACATGCCGGACCCGGATGGCTTCGAGGTGCTGGCGCAGCTCGAGCCGTGGTTCAAGGGGCGCTGGTTTCCCTGTGCTGGTCGTGACCGCCGACGTCACGACCGAGGCGAAGCAGCGGGCGCTGTCCGGTGGCGCGCGTGACTTCCTCACGAAGCCCTTCGACATGGTCGAGGTGCTCCTGCGCATCAAGAACCTGCTGGAGGTGCGCTTCCTCCAGCTCGAGGCGCGCAAGCAGCACCTGCTGCTCGAGCAAACAGTCCACGACCGCACGCGCGACCTCGACGAAGCGCGGGTGGAGGCGCTCAGCCGGCTCGCGCTCGCCGCGGAGTACCGCGACGACACGACGGGCGAGCACACGCAGCGCGTGGGCCGCACCTCCGCGGCGATCGCGCAGGTGCTCGGGCCTGCCCGACCTGCAGGTGTCGCTGATCCGCCACGCCGCACCGCTGCACGACGTCGGCAAGATCGGCCTGCGCGACGGCATCCTGCTGAAGAAGGCCCGGCTCACCGAGGCCGAGCGCGAGGAGATGAAGACCCACGTCTCGATCGGCCGCTCGATTCTCTCCGGCAGCCGCTCGCCGCTGCTGAAGATGGCGGAGGAGATCGCGTGGACCCACCACGAACGGTGGGACGGCAAGGGCTACCTGAGCGGGCTGACCGGGGACCAGATCCCGCTGTCGGGCCGCATCGTCGCCGTCGCGGACGTGTTCGACGCGCTCACGCACGACGCGTCCGTACAAGGAGGCGTGGGCGGTGGAGGACGCGGTCGCGTGGATGGTGTCCGAGAGCGGCGCGCACTTCGACCCGCTGGTCGTGGACGCGTTCCGGGCGCTCGACAAGACCGACCTGCTGATGCCGGTCGGTCGACCCGAGCCGTTGACGCCCGTCTCCGGCCCCGCGCTCAGCGCCGTCGGCTAGCCCCAGTTCCCACGCAGCGTTGTTCCGGTTGCGCCTGGTGCTGGTGGCGGGGTTCGTAGGGGCCCCTCCATCGAGTAGCCCCCTAAAGGGGGGCAAATCGACCAACGAACGAGGGTCCTTCTCTCACCCAACCGGTTCTGTCGCTCAAGCCGCGCGGCACGCATCGCAGCCTGCGCCTGAGACAACGTGGTTGGGAACTACGGCTAGACGTCGCCGAAGGTGCGCTCGATGTGCGTCTCGGTCATGCCGAACGCGAGCAGCGCGACGATCGCGACGTACGCCGCGGCGACCAGCAGCCGGTCGCGCGTCGAGACGTTGTAGTACTCGCGCGCCTCGGGCGAGTTGCGCTCGCGCCAGCGGCGCCACGTCTCCAGCGCGCCGAACAGCACGATCAGGATCAGGATCGGGTTCGGGAACGCGATCGTGAGCCCGAGCAGCGCCGCAAAGCCGGCGAACCACATCCACGGTGACAGCGCGGCCATCGCGCGGCCGCCGTCGAGCGGCACGACCGGCAGCATGTTGAAGAGGTTGAGGAAGAACCCGGTGAACGCGAGCGCCTTGAAGAGATCGTTCCCGGTCGCGGTCGGCAACCGGGATCAGGGCGGCGGACGCGAGGCTTCCGAGCACCGGGCCGGCGAGGCCGACGCGCGCCTCGGCGAGCGCGTTGCGGCCGAGCGACTTGGCCCAGATCACGGCTCCGAGGAACGGGATGAACATCGGGGCGGAGGCCTTGATGCCCTCCCGCCGCAGCTGCAGCACGTGACCCATCTCGTGCACGAAGATCAGCAGCACGAAGCCGACGGCGAACTTCCAGCCCCAGATCAGCGAGTAGGCCGCGACCGACACGAGCATCGTGGCCGACGTGGTGAAGATCTTGATCTTCGGGAGCAGGAAGATCAGGGCCTTGAGCTTGGCCCCGAACTTCAGGATCGCCAGGCCGATGGCGCCCAGCGGCGCGTAGAGCCTGCGCCAGTCGATCTTGCGCCGCCCGGAGCCGGGATGGATCGGGCCCTCGGGGATCGGCCGCTCTGCGGGCTGCTGGTAGCCGGAAGCCTCCATGATTCGAGCTTAGCTGTAGGTAGTAGGTTCCTCTGCCATGCGCGTCCTGACCGAGCTCGACCGCGACCAGATCGCGGAGCTGCTCGCTCGCGACGAGTTCTTCTGGCTCGACCTGCAGTCGCCTTCCCCGGAGGCCCTGCAGCAGCTGAAGGACATGCTGGACCTGCATCCGGTCGCGGTGGAGGCGCTGGCCGAGCCTCATCAGCGTCCGCGGCTCGACCCGTACGAGACCTACGTGGTCCTGATCTTCTACGGCGTCGGCGGAGATGAGCGGACGCACTTGGAGCCGATCGAGGTCCGCATGCTGATCAGCGGCTCGTACATCGTCACGGTGCACAGCGAGTCTTGCGAGCACCTGGACCGCCTGCGCGACCACTTCGAGCGTGGCGTGACGGGGGGTGAGGCGTTCGTCGTCTACAAGGTCCTCGACGTGCTCGCCGACAGCTTCTTCCCTGCCCTGGCTGCCGTCGATGAGGAGATCGACGAGGTCGAGGACGCCATCGTGAGCCACGCCGACGAACGGCAGCTCCAGCGGATCTTCGAGCTGAAGCGAGAGCTGGTGGGACTGCGCCGGATCGCAACTCCGCAGCGCGACCTGCTGGCGCGCACGATCGACGAGATCAACGAGCTGCCCGGGCTTCGAAGACGACACGCGCAACTACTTCCGGTCCGTGTACGACCACATGATCCGGGTGTCGGATCTGATCGACTCCTACCGGGACCTACTCACCAGTGCGCTCGACGTCTACCTGTCGACGGTGTCGAACCGCCTCAACTCGGTGATGGAGCGCCTCACGATCGTGGCCACGATCTTCCTGCCGCTGAGCGTCCTGACCGGGTTCTTCGGCATGAACTTCGGCTGGATGGTGCAGCACATCGACACGTTCGCGGCCTTCGCGATCCTGGGCATCGGGGGAGTGATCGTGTTCGTGGCCGTGCTGCTGGGCCTCTTCTGGCGGGCCGGCTATATCAGGCCCCCGACCGCCCGTAGCTAACATGGACGGACATACCTCTACGGGGACGACAGGCTTCGACGTGGTCGATCCGTGGAGGAAGTTGCAAGCCGAGGTCCCCGGTTGGCCTCGTAAAACCACCGGGAAAACCATACGTGCGGACTCTCACGAGTACGCCCTCGCTGCCTAGTTAAAACCTAGGCTGAGGAGTCGGTCCTCCCTCGGCCCGTGGGGAGGGTTACTGGCTTCAGAAACGGGCTCGCCCGAGGCGGTCTGCCCTTGCCGCCATGGGGACATCAAGAGGGCTGGTCTCCCGGACGTGCCCGTCGGCGCGGACGCCGGGAGACGAGATTCAAGCGCCGACTAAGCTTGTAGAAGCTTCCTACCTCGCGACCGCGGACGCGGGTTCGATTCCCGCCGTCTCCACTCTTGAACGACCGGCGGATCGTCAGTGCCGCGCTCGTCGACGCGCGAGTTCCAGGCGCGTCGGTCGCAGTGCTCGACGCTGGACAGCTGAGTTGGGCCGCCGGCTTCGGGGTCAGAAGCAGCGACGCCCCCGACCCGGTCGACATTCAAACCGTTTTTTCGGCGGCATCCCTAAGCAAGCCGCCGTTCGCTTACCTCGTTCTCAAGCTGGCCGGGCGGGGGCTTCTGGACCTCGACACGCCGCTCGCCCGACTCGACCCGAGACCGTACGACGCCTACGGGCTGAACCCGGTGGACGACCGCCTTCGGCAGATCACGGCGCGGCAGGTGCTTTCGCACACTTCGGGGCTCGGTAACTGGGCTCCAGAGGACATAGGACGCGTGAGCTTCAACCCGGGAGCGCGTTGGCATTACTCGGGCGAGGGCTACCTCTACCTGCAGCGCACGGTCGAGAGCCTGGCGGGGCAGCCGCTGCACCAACTTTGGGAGGAAGAGATGTTCCGACCGCTTGGGCTTCAGCTGAGCAGCTACGTGTGGCGTGACGACTGGGGAAATGTTGCGACGGGCCACGGAACCTCGTCCACGGGGGGCAATCGCTTCCCGCGGGCCTTCAGCGCGTTCAGTCTGCATACGACGGCCGGCGAGTACGCCCAGATCGTCGCTGCGATGATGAGAGATGGTCGCGCGGTGAACATGTTCCTGCCGGCGATCACGATCGAAGACGACCTCGCATGGGGTCTGGGGTTCGGCCTTTCCGGCAGGGTCTTCTGGCAATGGGGCGACTCCGGCGACTTCCAATCAGTCGTCGTCGGTTCGCGGCAGGAGGAGCACGCCTTCGTATGTCTCACCAACTCGGAACACGGCCTTCAGGCGTGCGCAGAGATCGCCGGCCGGTTGATGGGCGAGGACTATTCGAGGCCGATTCGCGAGGTGATCGAGCGTGGTTGGTGACTCGAGCCTCGTACATCCGTGCGCGGGAGTATCCGGATATCGTGAATAGGTCCATGCCTCCGCAGACCCATTACGCGAAGAGCGGTGATGTCAACATCGCCTATCAGGTCGTCGGCGACGGGCCGCTCGACCTCGTGTTCGTGCCGGGCTTCGTCTCGCACCTGGACCTGCAGTGGGCGGACCCGCGCATCGCCAGGTTCCTCGACAAGCTCGCCTCGTTCTCGCGGCTGATCCTGTTCGACAAGCGCGGCACCGGGCTCTCCGACCCCGTCGCCGCTCCGGCGCCGCTCGAGGAGCGCATGGACGACGTCCGCGCCGTGATGGACGCCGCGGGCTCCGAGCGGGCCGCGCTGCTCGGGCTCTCCGAGGGCGGGCCGATGAGCATCCTGTTCGCCGCCACCTATCCGGAGCGCACGCATTCGCTGGTCCTGTGCGGGACCTTCGCGACCGGAACCTTGGACCCCGACGAGAACCCGGCCGGCCAGAAATGGATCGACGAGTTCAAGCGTGTCACGGCCCTCAGCTGAGGACTGGGGCGAAGGGCGCACGCTCGAGGTGTTCGCGCCGAGCGCGGACAGCGAGCAGGATCGGATCGGACGCGGCATCTTCGAGCGCTCGGCCGCGAGTCCGTTCATGGTGCGCATGTTGTTCGAGATGCTCACCGAGACCGACGTCACGGACCTGCTGCCCAGCATCCGCGTACCGACGCTGGTGCTCCACCGCGAAGAGGAGTTCATACCGGTCGAGCTCGCGCGTCACCTGGCCGAGCACATCCCGGGTGCACGGCTGGTCGTGCTGCCCGGCGCGGACCACATCCCCTTCTACGGGAACGCGGACGGCTATGCCGAGGAGATCGAGGAGTTCCTGACCGGCGCCCGGCACGCGCCCCCATCCGATCGCGTGCTCACGACCGTGATGTTCACCGACATCGTCGGCTCCACGGAGCGTGCGGGGGCGCTCGGGGATGCGCGCTGGCGGGAGCTCGTGGGCCGCCACGACGAGCTCGTGCGCTCAGAGCTCGAGCACCACCGCGGCCGCGAAGTCAAGACCATGGGCGACGGCTTCCTGGCCACATTCGACGGCCCCGCGCGTGGGATCCGCTGTGCCCGCGCGATCGCGGACAAGGTGCGAGCGCTCGACATCCAGCTGCGAGCCGGGCTGCACACCGGCGAGTGCGAGCTCGTCGGCGATGACATCGGCGGCATGGCCGTCAACATCGGCGCCCGGATCGGCGCGCTCGCCGGCGCGGACGAGGTGCTCGTCTCGAGCACCGTCAAGGACCTCGTCGTCGGCTCGGGCATCTCGTTCACCGACCGCGGCGCCCAACAGCTCAAAGGGGTGCCGGGCGAGTGGCATGTGTTCGCCGTGGACGGAGTCGAGATGCCGGCCAGCAGCCGGCTCGTGCCAGACACGCGCGAGCAGCGGCTGTCTTTCACGGACTCCTAACTGCGCGCCTGTCGAGCCGCGGCGCACTGCCGACGTAGCGGGCTCAGGTCACTCGAGCGTAATCCGTGACTCCAGCCGCGCGACCGACTCCACGTCGTGCGAGGGCAGGAAGACCGTCGGGTGAGAGCGGCCATGGGCGAGGATCGCGTCCATCGTCTCGATCGACACCGCCGGCTTTGGCCCGATCGCGTCGGGGCGCCGCGCGTGCAGCTGCTCGAGCGTGTCGGTCGCGTCACCGGCGAGGAGCACGTGGCGCCCATCGTCGTCCACGCAAACGACCGAGATGTGTCCCGGGCGTGTGGCCCGGCGTCGCGACGGCGACGATCCGCCCATCGTCGGTGAGCGGCCGGCTCGCGGCGAACGCCCCGAAGGGCCCGCCGTCGAGCCCGAACGGCTGGTACTCCACGCCGGCCGGCAGGGGCTGCCGGAGCACGCGTTGGAAGAAACGCGATCGAAGGCTGTGCGCGAACGCGAGCTCGGGCTCGTGCACCATCACTTGCTTGCGCACGTGAACCGCTCCGTCCACGTGATCGCCATGGAGATGGGTGAGCACGACGGTCTCGACGTCCGCGAGCGCCAGGCCCACCTTTTCGAGCGCGCGCGGAAGCTCGTGCTCACGTGAGACGTCGAAGCGACAGAACGGTATGTCGCGGACGTTCGCGGTCTCACCGGTGTCCACGAGGATGAGCCGGTCGTCGTGCTCGATCGCCCAGCAGTGGATCGGCACCGGCTCGCTCCAGGGCCCGGGCAGGAAGAGGTCCAGCTGCCGTCGCGGGCCGGTCTTCGCATGAAGGAAGGCGTCCTTCAGGCGCACCGTCCCGGTCGTCAGGGCATGGATTCGCATGGGCGAGCGAGTCTAGAACTGAAGGACCGTGCTTCCCTCCGTGATCTCGGGCGGGCTGACCGACGTCCCACTCGCGTTCTCCTTGATCCACGCGGCGGCGCGGTTGGACGATTCGTCCGTGCCGGCTTTGTCCTGGCAGACCGTCACGGTCGTCCCGCCGTCTCCACTGCGAAACGCCGCGTAGTGACGAAGCCGGGCACCCCGCTGATGAGCTCCCGTATCTCCTCCTTCCGATTGCTCGATGAGATCGAACAGCTCCGACGCACCCGCTCCCGAATAGCTCCGAACCACTACGTACATAGCCGACCTCCCGTTGTTGTCGTCTCTGGTGGCGAGGGGCAAGATATCCGACGAAGAGGGCCCCGGTTCTCCGGGGCCCTCGGTCGTTACTCGGCTGTCAGCCGGCCTACGCGAGGGCAGGCACCGTCTGCTCGTCGGGATCGACGACTCCCAGGCTCTTGACGATCTCGATGGCGCCGTCGCGCACCTGGCCGATGTACATGTTCATCCGGCAGTGGTGCTGGCCGGGCACCATCTCCGCGGGCCCGCCTGGGCCGACGGCGATCTTCGCGTGGTCCAGGGCGCTCATGACGTCTTCCTGGTCGAGCGAGCCCGCCTCTCTCACGGCGGCCTCCCAGAACCGCAGGCCTCGGTACATGCCTGAGCACGCGCTCCCGCCGGTGAACAGCGCGCTGCCGGGGAAGAGCTTGTCGTAGCGCTCGAGCAGCTCCTTGCTGAACGGGTCGTCGACGTCCTGGTAGTAGTCGAGGCAGCCGTACAGGCCCTCGCACCTGCTCGGCCGGCACCAGGTCGAGGCAGTTCTCGTCGAAGTACGTGCAGACGAGCTGCCCGCCGCGCTTCGTGAAGCCGGCGTCGTGCAGCTGCTGGAAGAACGGCATGACCCCGGGCGGAACGATCGTGTTGAAGACCACCTCCGCGCCGCTGGACATGATCTTGTCGACGGTCTCGCTGTAGTCGGCGTGGTCGAGGGGGTAGTAGTCCTCCTCGACGATCTCGCCGCCGTTGGCCGTCGACGATCTGGCGGACCTTCTCGTTCATGACGCGCGGCCAGATGTAGTCGGCCGACGGCAGGGCGAACTTCTTCGCGCCCGTCTGCTCCATCAGCCAGGGGATGAGGGGGTCGACCTGCTGCGCCGGCACCGGACCGGTGCAGAAGATCAGCGGGTCGCACTCCTGTCCCTCGTACTGCTCGGGGTAGATGTAGAGCGTCTTGCCGTCCACGACGGCCGGGCCCTTGATGGCCTGCCGCGTCGAGCTGAAGATGCCACCGAGGATCACATCGACCTGATCCTCCTGGACGAGCTTGGTGGCGCAGGCTGCCGCGGCGTCGTCCGTCGTCTCGCTGTCGTGAGGTGCAGCTCGATCTGCTGCGCCCAAGCAGGCCGCCGCCGGCGTTGATGTCGTCGATCACCATCCTGGCGACGTTGGCGTCCGCGATGCCCATGAAGTCCAAGGGACCCGTCTGGTCGGCGATCACTCCCACCTTGATGGGTCGCCCAAGTGCTGTTGCTGCTGCCATGACATTTCCTCCGATCTCGAGACGCGCTAGGCGTCGAATTGGCCGCCGAGCTCCGCCGCCTGGGGCGGACCCTTGTGCCCGGCTTCCTTCATGATCGGCGGGACCTCGGGGTCGGAGACGAAGCTCTGCCAACCCTCCGCATCCCAGTCGAAGAGCACCCAGACGCGGTCGTCCTGGTTGGGATCGCGAAAGACGGTCGCACCCTTGGACCCGTGCTCCTTGCGCTTTTCCAGGCCCTTGGTCGAGAAGATGCTCTCGAAGCGGTCGAAATCCTCGACCGTCGTCGTTGCCAGGATCATCTTGTTTCCTCCTGTGTGGTCTCGGCGCCGCCGCTCGACGCCGATGGTGAGGCGAGTATCTGCCCCGGCAGCGCCGGGCGCATCGGGCGAATGCCCTAGGCCGCGTGAACGAGGTCGTGCTCGAAGGCCCAGACCGTCGCCGCGGCCCGGCTGCGGACGCCGGCCTTCTGGTAGACGTGCTGGACGTGGTGCCCGACGGTCTTGGCCGAGATGCCGAGATCCGCGGCGATCTGCTGGTTGGACGCGCCGCGCACGAGCACGAGCAGGACTTCGAGCTCGCGCTCGGTCAGGTCGGCGGGCAGCTCGCGCGGTCGCTCCCGCACCCGGTGGCCGGCGGCCGCGAGCACCGCGTCGACCGCATCTGGGTCGAGCCGTCCCTCTTCGGCCTCGCGCAGCAGCTCCGCCTCGGCCGCCGGCGCGTCGAGCGCCGGCCGGTACGGCCGCGCCTCGCGCATGGCCGCGTAGCAGTCGGCGGCGGCGAGGATGCGGGCAGCCTGATCGAGCGCCGGCCCGCGGCGTGCCGCGGTGGTAGCCGGACCCGTCGAGCCGCTCGTGGTGTGAGCCGGCCAGGAGCCCGATCGGAGCGAGCGCCGGCGACTGGGCGAAGGCCCGCTCGGTGAAGTGCGGGTGCAGGCGCACGCGCTCCCACTCCCCGAACCCGAGCGGTCCCGGCTTCTCCCAGATCGCATTCGAGACGCCGACCCGGCCGAGGTCGTGCGCGAGCGCGGCGCGCCGCAGGAGGGTGACGGAGTCGGCCGGGAGGCCCATGCGCCAGGCGGCGGCCTCGGCGAGCTCGGCCACGCCCGTCGAGTGCTCGCGCAGCCACGGCGACTTGAGACCGGTGATCGCGGCGATGGCCCCGAACGCGGCGTCGATCCGGTCGCCCGCGATGAACAGCGGTGGAGACGGCTCGCTCTCGAGCGCGTGCTCCCACATCCGCGCCTCGTCCAGCTCGGCGAGGATGTCGTCGAAGTTCTGCACGGCGAGCTCGGCGAGCGCGGGGTCGTACGCGGCGCCGGCGCGACGCTCGATGACAGCCGCGTGCCTCGTCGGGGCCCGCGGCGGTGAGGAAGAGGGAGATGTCTCTCGCCACGTGCAGGAGGCGCATCGGCAACGGGATCGCGTCGCCGGCGACGTCCGGGAATCCCCTCCCGTCCCAGCGCGCGAAGACGTACTCGAGCGCGTCCTGGATGTCCGCGCGCAGGCCGAGCCACCCGGCGAACCGCTGCGCCACCTCGCACATCATCGCGAACGCGTCGCGAGCCCTGGGGCCGGCGTTGGCGATGGCGTCCTCGATCAGCTTGGCGCGCACCTCCGGCGCTCGGCCGACCCCGACGTAGGCCTTGTAGAAGGCGAGGATCTCCGCGGGGTTGGTCGGGTCGACGAGGTAGAAGGCGGCTCTGTGCGCGATGTCGTCGCCGTACAGCTGCGTCGCCTCGTGCCCGTTCGACGTGCACCCGGAGGCGTGGAGGAGCGCGACGTAGTAGGTGTCCGCGAGCTCCTGCGCGGATGCTCCGGCGAGCTCGCCGAGGCGGACCGCGAGCACGGCGGTGCGCAGCGCGTGCTCGAGCGGCTGCCCGGTGCCGAGGTCGGTCGCGAGCGAGAGCGCGCCGACCACCTCGGCAGCGCGGATCGGCCGCTCACCCGAGGGCAGCGCTGCGACCCTCCGGGATCCTCCGTCGCCACGTCGAGACCCTACCCGGTTCCGCCACGGCGGCCGCTTTCAACGCTTCCTCTCGCGTTCGGTACTCGCGCACTTCGACGAGCTTGCCGTCCCGGTACCTCTGTACGAGCACGTCCTCGACTACGAGGTCGGCATCGCTGCCGGCCGTGTGTCCCCGCAAGCGCATCGGCACGACCACATACTCGCCGGCGTCGATGTAGTCCTCGACTTCGGCTTGAAGATCGGGGAAGGCCTCGGTCCAGCGGGCCAACATCTTCAAGACTCCGTCATGGCCCCGGAACGGTCCCGGGTCGGGCTCGTCGGCGACCCCGTGCCATTCGATCTCAGGATCGACGTCGGACAGCCACGTCTCCATGTCTCCACGGTTGAAGGCAGCGGCAGACCTGCGCGCGATTGCGACGTTGTCCTCGGACATGGGCTACGACGATTATCCCTCGTCTCCGTTCGAGTACGTTCTCTGTTTCACACAGACACGCACAGCTGCTCGCTGTGGGAAAGACGAGGCACGATGGTAACGTGCTTGTGTTTCACGAGGTAGACGACGTCGACCACTGGCTCGCTTCGCCCAAGCGAGAGGAGTTCTTCGGGCCGCTGGGAATGACCACCCGTACTTTTCGGGACCCGGGAGGATCGAACCGGGTCGGGCTGATCGCCGAGGTGCCGAGCATGGAGGTTTGGCAGGAGGCGCTGCAGAGCGAGGCCGCGGCCGAGGCAATGAAGTACGACGGCGTTCGCCCCGACACGATTGTGGCCCTCGTGGAGGGGTAGCGCGGCGACAGCCCCGCGGACGTACACAACTACCTCACCGGCCCCGCCGCGTAATACGCCCACCGGGGGGCGAATTCCCCGTCGTTGATGCATTTACCCCCTTATAGGGGACCAGATCGAACACCGAGGGATATGGGAGCTGGTGGGCAGCAGCATGGCGTCGTCACGCGGTGCCAGTTGCTCGACTTTGGACCTCACCCGAAGGCGGTCGAGCACCGATGTCGCGCGGCCGCATGCACCGGTCGCGACCGGTGTCTATTCGGTGGGCCGCCGCGGCTGACTCGCCACGGGCGTTGGATGGCGGCGGTGCTCAGTTGCGGGCCGGGCGCTGCGCTCAGCCATACGGACGCGGGCGCCCTCTGGAGGGTCCGGCTGACCCGCGGAGCCATCGAGGTGTCCGCGCCCACCCTGCGGAGACGCCCCGGCATCGTCGTGCACCGGCGCAAGGATCTCGAAGACGTAGTCACCCAACACCACGGCATCCCGGTCACCAACCCGGTTTTCACGCTGGTCGACCTTGCCACCGGCATCGACAGAATCGAACTGGAGGCGGCGGTCAACGAAGCGGACAAGTTCGACCTGGTCACGCCGGAACAACTACGGGCGGCGCTCGACCAGTTCGGCCGGCGCCCGGGAGTAAAGCTCCTGCGCGACCTGATCGATCGCCAGACCTTCACCCTCACCGACTCGGAACTGGAGCGGCGCTTGCTCCCGATTGCGCGAGCGGCCGGGCTGACCCGTCCCGAGACCGGAGTCTGGCTGAACGGCTACAAGGTCGACTTCTACTGGCCGGACTTCGGTCTAGTGGTGGAGACCGACGGGCTGCGCTACCACCGCACGCCGGCACAGCAGGCCGAGGACCGTCGCCGCGACCAGGTGCTCACGGCCGCCGACCTGACCGTCCTCCGGTTCACGCATGGGCAGGTGCGGTTCGAACCGAACAACGTCCGGGCGACGCTCCAATCTGTGATTAGGATCCGGACGTGAAGGAAGTCGCTCTCGACGAGTCCCGCCTGCCGCTCGAGACCGCCACGTTCGTCGCGTGCATCGCGACGATCCTGGAGCTCGCGCCGGAGGACGTTCCCGATCCCACGCCCGAGGAGGATCCGGCCAAGGGCTGGACGATCCTGCGGTGGCTGGGCGGGCGCGCGCTCGGCCTCGTCCCTGTCATCGACCCCTCCTCGTTCGCCTGGGCCGGGCCGTGGATCGCGCGCATCCGGGCCAACGGAGCCGCTCCCCGCGCAGTCGTCATGTACGGCATCCCATCGGGCGTCGCCTGGGACCCGTCCGGGGTCACCGACGACGAGGGCTGGGAGATCGAGGACGGGTTCGTGGTCGCGCCGCTCGACGTCGCGCTCGCGCCGCCGCCGCGGGCGGCCGCGCCCACAGCGTCCGGAACGGTCGAGGAGATCCGCATCGCCGCCGCGGCGGGCGCGCCGTCCGAGTCCGTCGGCTCCGCGCGCGCCCTGCCCGGCCGGGGCCTCGAGGGCGATCGCCACGTGACCGGCGACGGGACCTTCCCCTCCGGCGTGCCGGGCAGCGCGCTGACCCTGATCGAGGCCGAGGTGTGCGAGTCGTTCACACCGACCCTCGGGCCCGACGAGCATCGGCGCAACGTCGTGACCCGCGGGATCGAGCTGAACGGCCTCGTCGGCCACGAGTTCACCATCGGGGAGATCCGCTGCCGCGGCATGCGCCTGTGCGAGCCCTGCATCGTGGTGGAGCGCTACGCCTCCCGGCCGATCCTCCGCGCGCTCGTGCACCGCGGCGGCCTGCGCGCCGACATCCTCGAGGACGGGACGATCGCGGTCGGCGATTCCGTGGCTGCCGCACGCTGATGCCGCGCTACGCGGCCTTCCTGCGCGGGATCAACGTCGGCGGCCGCAAGGCGTCGAGCGAGCAGCTGCTGCTCCTGCTTCGAAGGACTCGGCTTCGAGGACGTCGCGACGTTCCGCGCGAGCGGCAACGTGGTGTTCACCGCCGAGGGAAAGGTGGACCCCGCGCGTGTGGAGAAAGGCCTGCGCAAGGCGCTCGGCTACGACGTAGCGGTCTTCGTGCGCACGGAGCGTGAGCTCAAGAGCATTGTCGAGCACGACCCGTTCGACGCCCGGCGCGTGCGGTCGTCGAAGGGAAAGCTGCAGGTGGCGCTGCTCCCGGCGAAGCCGACCGCGGCTGCGCGCAAGCGAATGCTCGCGCGGCACAGCGACGCCGACCTGCTCGCCATCCACGGGCGGGAGTTGTACTGGCTGCCGAGCGGTGGCCTGATGGAGTCCGAGGTCGGCATGGACGGCATCACGAAAACGCTCGGCTCCAACACGATGCGCACCAAGGGCACGATCGAGCAGCTCACGGCGAAGTTCTTCCAGTCCCAGCCGGTTCCGCGCGCACTCTAGACTCCTCGAAATGAGCAACGTTCACGACGGGCTCCCGCCCGGGCCGCCATTGCCCCGCTTTCTCCAGACGCTTCGCGTTCGTGTTCGCGCCCGCGCCCTTCCTCGACGCGTGCCGCCGCCGCTACGGCGACGTGGTCACGATGGGCACGCTGTTCGACTCCAAGTTCGTGATGGTCTTCGACCCGGACGTGGTGAAGCAGGTCTTCCGCGGCCCGCCCGAGCAGCTGCGCGCGGGCGAGGCGAACGCACCGCTCGGCCCGGTGCTCGGACCCCGGTCCGTGCTGTTGCTCGACGGGAACGAGCACCTGCGCCAGCGGCGGCTGATGCTGCCCGCCTTCCACGGCGAGCGCATGCGCGAGTACGAGCAGGTGATGACGCCGCTGCCGACCGCACGATCGACTCGTGGCCGGTGGGGGAGACGTTCACGCTGCTGCCCGCGATGCAGTCGCTCACGCTCGACGTGATCATGCACGCCGTCTTCGGCGTCGAGGAAGGACCGCTGCAGGAGGAGCTGAAGCGCCGCGTGCGCGCGATGCTCGATCCGGTGGGCAACCGCGCCGCGATCCTGCTGATGCTCCTGTCCGGCGGGCGATTTGGCATCGCCGGGCGGATGGAGCGCTTCGCCCAGCAGCGCCGGGCCGTCGACGAGATGATCTATGCGGAGATCGCACGCCGGCGCGGCGCGGAGGATCTCGAGGAGCGCACCGACGTGCTCTCGATGCTCCTGCTGGCGCGCGACGAGGACGGCGAGGCGATGACCGACGCCGAGTTGCGCGACGAGCTCGTCACGCTCGTCGTCGCCGGCCACGAGACGACGGCGACCGGCCTCGCGTGGGCGTTCGAGGAGCTGCTGCGCAGCCCCGCGGTGCTGGCGCGGGCGCAGGCCGCCGTGGCGGAGGGCGACACGAACTACCTGGACGCGGTCGTGAAGGAGACCCTGCGGCGGCGCACCGTGGTGCCGGGCGTGGGGCGCGTCGTGCGCAACGAGCCCTTCCAGCTGAACGGCTACACGATCCCGCCCGGGATCGAGATCAACCCCTCGATCGCCGCCATCCACAGGCGCGCCGACCGCTACCCGGCGCCGACCGAGTTCCGGCCGGAGCGCTTTCTCGGCCCCGACGCTCCGGACACCTATACGTGGATTCCGTTCGGCGGCGGCACCCGGCGCTGCCTCGGCGCCAGCTTCGCGACGTTCGAGATGCGGGTCGTGATCGCACGGGTGCTCGAGCGCACGCAGCTCGCCACGGCCGGAGCGCCGGAGAAGGGCGTGCGCAAGGGCGTCACGATCGTTCCCCGGCGCGGCGTGCGCGTGACGCAGGCGCGGGCGCCGCAAGCCGGCGTCAGCCGCGGCTCTCGCAGAAGTCTCGTAGCGCGTCCGCGAACTCGGGACTGCCGGCGGGCGCCCTCGCCACCCCGAGCGTGCGCGCGTCGGGAAACGCCGCCACCGCGTCCGCAAATCCCTCATCGGTGAAGCTCAGGCAGCCGACGTGCTGGGCCAGGAGCAGCGGCCCGCCGTATTCCTGCAGCATCTCTCCGAGCCGCTCGTCTCCGGCGCCCAGCGAATCCCAGGCCATCTCCAGCCACTCCCCGCGGGGAAACCGGTCGATCATCCGGCCCGCGAGCTCGTCGTCCACGGAGCCCTGCGTCATCTGCACCATGCCGTGGCGAATGAACTCACGATGGTCCTGGCTGAGGAACTGGCGCATCGCGGCAAAGATCTCCTTGTTTACAGCGGGACGCTCGCCGTCCATGTCGTAGGTGACCGACGCGTGTCCCAGCGCCATGCCCTGCACCGCGCCGGGGCGCTCGAGCGCGATCCTGGCCGCGGTCGCGGTGCCCCATGCGTCGGCGACCAGGAAGTACCGGTCCCAGCCCTGCCGGTCGATCTCGATCAGCGCGCGCTGCACGAACAGATCACGGAAGGGGATGCTGCCGTCCCGGACTCCCTCGATCTGCTCCGGCGTGATCGGCTCGTCGCCGACGCTCGGTGGGTCGAAGCTCGCGACGTCGGCCCACGCCGCGAGCTGGTCGCGGATGGCCCACTCGAGCTCAGTGAACTGCGGAACCAGCAGGAGACGCGGTCTTTGAATCGGTGTCTCCATCGTTGGAATCAAAGCAATCCGCGGCTGCCTCCGCGCGTGACACCGGCACGCGCCCCCACTCCGCGCGCTTGGCGTAGTCCACCAGCCTGCCGAAGTAGGACTCGATCGGAGGTACCTCGATGCCGTCGGGCTCGAGGTCGCGGCGCGCATTTGTGTTCCCGTAGGACACGTCCATCGCGAAGTAGGGGAAGAAGACGCGCGTGCGCTGCAGGCCGCGCCGCCGCCGCGCGCTGGTGCCGGCCAGCACCGGATAGACGACGCGCCTGAAGACGCTGGGCGGGATCACCACCGGCTCGCGCTGGCCGACGTGCTGCGCAGACAGTTCGATCAGGCGGCCGACGTTCGTCGCCTTTGCCCCGGCGACCAGGTGGTAGGTGCCGGATGGGGCCAGCGGAGA
>CAWGVJ010000016.1:0-56932 GCA_963826005.1 uncultured Solirubrobacterales bacterium
CCGCGCTGCAGGCGTCGGGCATCGTGGTCGACGCGATGCTCGGCACCGGGTTCGAAGGCGCGCCGCGGGCGCCGCTCGATACCGCGATCGATGCGGTGAACGCGTCCGGGGCCCGGGTGATCGCCGTCGACATGCCCTCGGGGGTGAACGCCAGCACCGGAGAGGTGGCCGGGGCGTGCGTGCACGCGCACGTGACGGTCACGTTCCACGCGGCCAAGGTCGGGCTGTGGGTGGACCCCGGCAAGACGCACGCCGGCCGGGTGGAGGCCGTGGCGATCGGCATCCCGCCGGCGCGCTGGGGGGCGCCGCTCCCGCAGACGGCCGGCCTGATCCGCCCCGCGGCACCGAGCGCGCTGCCGGTGCGCGGACCGGGCTCGACCAAGTTCAGCTCCGGATCGGTGCTGGTGGTGGGGGCGTCCACCGGGCTCACCGGAGCGGTCTGCCTGGCCTGCGAAGGCGCGATGCGCGCGGGCGCGGGCTGGATCCGGGCGGCGGTGCCCGAGTCCCTCAACGCGATCTTCGAGGTGAAGCTCACCGAGGCGATGTCGCTGCCGCTGCCGGACTCCGGCGGCGCGCTCGCGGGCGCGGCGGTCGAGGCGGTCCTGGAGGCGACCGAGCGGGCGGACGCCGTCGTGCTGGGACCGGGGCTGGGGCGCGCGCCGGAGTCGTTCGCGCTTGCGGTCGACCTGATCGAGCGGATCGAGCGCCCGCTGCTGATCGACGCCGACGGCCTGAACGCGCTCGCGCGAGGCCGGGCTCGAGCACGCGGCGGGACGCGACGCACCCACCGTGCTGACCCCGCACGCCGGGGAGCTGGGGCGCCTGCTCGGCCGGCCGTCCGGCGACGTCGCGGAGCATCGCCTCGCCGGCGCCCGGGAGGCGGCGGAGCGCGTCCGGCGCGGTGACGGTCCTGAAAGGGGACGACACGATCGTGGCGCAGCCGGGGGAGGCGCCCGTCGCCGTCAGCCGCGGCGGGGCGGGCGCGCTCGCGACCGCGGGCACCGGCGACGTGCTGAGCGGCGTGACCGCCGCGTTCCTCGCCCGCGGCCTCGAAGCCTTCCCGGCGGCTTGCGCCGCCGTCGAGATCCACCAGGAGGCCGGCCGCGAGGCGGCCCGGCGCCTGGGCGCCGAGTCCGTCGTCGCGGGTGACGTGATCGAGGCCCTGCCGGCGGCGCTGCGGCGCGGGTCCGGAGGGGACGTACTAGTAGGCTCATCCGCATGGCCGAGCTGACCGTGCGCCTCGGAAGCGCCGAGCGCGTGCGGGCGCGCGCGCCGGTCGACCTCGGGGCTGTCGAGCGCAACTGCGCGACGCTGAAACGCCGCCTGGGACCCGCGCATCTGTGTGCGGTCGTGAAGGCGGACGGATACGGCCACGGCGCCACCTCCTGCGCGCGCGCCGCGCTTGCCGGCGGCGCGACCTGGCTGGCCGTGGCCACCGCCCGCGAGGCCGCCGAGCTGCGCGCGGACGGCGTCGTGCGCTCCGCTGCTCGTGATGGGTGCGCTGACCCTTTCCGAGCTCGACCTTGTGCTGGACGTGGGCGCCGACGTGGTGGCGTGGCGGGAGGAGTTCGTGCGCGCCGTCGAGGCGGGCACCACGGCGGACCGGCCCGCGCGGGTGCACGTGAAGCTCGACACCGGGATGCGGCGCCTGGGAGCGCCCGACCCGGACCGTCGCGCGCGCAGCTCGTGGAGCAGGTGGCTGCTTCGAGCCGCCTCGAGCTGGCCGGCGTGATGACGCACTTCGCCACCGCGGACGAGCCCGAGTCCGACTTCTTCGACGCCCAGCTCGAGCGGTTTCGCCCGTTCGCGGAGGACGTCAAGCGCTCGCACCCCGGCTGCATCGCGCACGCCGCGAACAGCGCGGCGGTGCTGCGCAGCGAGGCGGCCCATTTCGACATGGCGCGCTGCGGCATCGCGGTCTACGGCATGGATCCGTTCGGCGAGGACCCGTCGCTGCGGGACCTCGAGCCGGCGCTGTCACTCCTCTCCTACGTGGCGGACGTCAAGGAGCTCGCACCGGGCGAGTCGGTCGGCTACGGCCGCAGCTGGTCGGCGCCCGCCGCGACGCGCGTGGCGGTGTTGCCGATCGGCTACGGCGACGGCTACCGGCGCGGCCTGTCGAATGAGGCCGACGTCGTGATCCGCGGGCGCCGGTTCCCGGTCGTGGGCACGATCAGCATGGACAACATCACCGTCGACGTCGGCGACGCCGGGATCGCGATCGGCGACTCCGCGACGCTGATCGGCGCGGACGGCAGCGAGCGCGTGACCGCGGAGGAGCTGGCGCGCACGCTCGGCACGATCAACTACGAGATCACGTGTGGCGTCTCGGCGCGCGTGCCGCGCGTGCCCCTGCGGTCTTGAGCGCGCTCGCCGCGCGGCTCGAGCGCGCGGCCGCCGTGCGTGCGGCGCTCGGCGGGCTCGGAGGCGCCGAGGCGTGGCTGGTCGGGCGGCACGGTGCGCGACGCGCTGCTGGGGCGACCCATCGAGGAAGCAGACGTGGTGGTGGTGGGAGATGCCGAGCCGTTCGCACGCGCGATGGCAGAGCACGCGGGCGGGTTCGTGTTCCCGCTGTCCGAGCGGTTCGGGGCCTGGCGCGTGATCGCGCGCGACCGCACGTGGCAGTCGGACATCACCCCTGCGCGCGGCACCATCGAGGAGGACCTGGGATTGCGCGACTTCACCGTCAACGCGATGGCCGTGCCCGCGGACGAGCCTGGCCGGCTCATCGACCCCCACGGCGGCGAGGCGGACCTCGGCGCGCGCAGGATCCGCGCCGTCGGGGCGCGCTCGTTCGCGGACGACCCGCTGCGGGTGCTGCGCATGGCGCGCTTCGCGGTCGACCTGGACTTCGAGGTCGACCCCGGCACGACCGCGCCTCGCGGCCGCGGAGTCCGCGCGGATCGTCGACGTCGCGCACCGAGCGCTCGTTCTACGAGCTGCGGCGCCTGGTCGCCGGCCCGGCGCCGCGGCGCGGGATCGACCTGATGGATTCCGTGGGCCTGGTCGCGGCGCTGCTGCCGGAGCTGGAGCAGCTGAAGGGGATCGAGCAGAACCCCTACCACCATCTCGACGTGTGGGGCCACACGCTCGAGGTGCTCGAGCGGGTCGTGGAGGTGACCGGCGATCCCGGCGCCGTACTGGGCGATGCAGCCGACGGGATCGCGCGCGAGCTGGCGCGGCCGCTCGCCGACGAGCTCACGCGCGGCGAGGCGCTGCGGTTCGGCGCGCTGCTCCACGACGCCGGGAAGCCCGCCACGCGCGCCGTCACGGACGACGGGCGCGTGCTGTTCTGGGGTCACGACGGGGTGGGGGCGGACATGGCGCGGTCCTTCGGCCGGCGCATGCACGCGAGCAGCGCCCTCGGCGACTTCCTCGCCGCGCTCGCGCAGCACCACCTGCGGCTCGGGTTCCTGGTGCACGAGCAGCCGCTGTCGCGGCGGCACGTGTACCGCTACATGCGCGAGTGCGAGCCGGTGGAGGTCGAGGTGACCGTGCTGTCGGTCGCCGACCGGCTCGCGACGCTGGGCCCGCGCACGCGGCAGGAGGCGGTCGGGAGCCACGTCTCGCTCGCGCGTGACATGGCGCGGGGGGCGCTGGCGTGGCGTTCCGGCGACCGTCCGCGCGCGCCGATTCGCGGCGACGACCTGATCGCGGAGCTCGGCATCGAGCCCGGGCCCGAGGTGGGGCGGTTGCTCGCGCTCGTGGACGAGGCGGCGTTCGCCGGAGATGTGAGCACGCGCGAGGAGGCGCTCGCGCTCGCGCGGCGGGAAGCGGGCTCTGCCGCGTAAAACGACCACACCTATGGAAGGGCAGCAACCGGGATTTCCGGCTAAGGAAATCCCGTTCTTTCGCTCAGGACAGCCAGCGCTCGTCGAGCCGCCGCACGATCCCCTCGCACAGGCGCACGCCGTCGGCGAACGTCTCGTAGTCGACGTTCTCGGGAGTGTCCGTGCGCCAGTGGTAGTTGGAGGGCGCCTTGTAGTCCGTCACCGATCCGAGGCACGCGCACGGATAGCCCTGCTTCAGCGGGTGCAGCCCGTCGGTCGCGTTGCGCAGGCGCAGGTTCGGGAACAGCCACACGCCCAGCTCCTCCGCGACGGAGTCCACGAGGTCGAGCCCCGCGCGCGGATACTCGTTCATGTAGAGCATGCCCTCGCCGCGGATCGCGGTCAGGTGCGGCGATCCGATCGTGTCGACGGCGAGGAAGAAGGTGTCTGCGCGCGGGAGGGAGGGTGCGTGGCGGCGCATGAACGCCTGCATCCCCTCCATGAACGACTCCTCCGAGCCGGTGGACACGAGCAGCACGCGCACGGACGAGGTCGGCTCGGCCGCCAGCCGCCGTGCCAGCTCGACCAGCGCGACGACGCCTGTGCCGTTGTCGTTGGCTCCGGGCACGACACGGGTGGAGCCGATCTGCGCGAACACGGCGGCTGCTCCCGCCGACACGACTGCGCCGGCGCGGCGCAGGGCGGTGCTGCCGGCCAGCGAGCCGACCGCTGCCAGCGCCGGCCCGGCGAACACCGGCCACATCAGCGGCGGGCTCGTGTCGTTGTCCTCGATCAGCGCGGGGAAGCGCCGCCAGGCGAAGGCCGGGATCACGGGATGGAAGATCAGCCCCGACTTTGCGGCGTCGTGGTGGGCGACGAGCACGACCGTGCGGCGCGCGTCCGCGGGGCCCATCTCCGCCACGACATTGAAGGTGTCGCGGTGCGGCAGCGGCCGGCGCGCGTGGTGCCTCCCGCCGGTGATGTCGTCCCATACCCCCGCCGCCGCGAGCGCTGACAGCGCCGCGCCCGCGAGGCGGTGGCGGCCGCCGACCAGCGCGCCCGCTGCGCCCGCCGCGCTCAGCAGGGCCAGCGGGCCCCAGTAGTCGCCGTGCACCCGCTCCGTCTCGACCGCCGCCGCCGCGCCCTGCTCGCGCAGCCGCGCGGCGGCCCACTCTGCCGCCTGGCGCTCCCCGTCCGAGGCGGACGGCCGGTGGATGGACGCCAGCTCGGTCAGCGCGGACCGCAGGCGATCGAGCGGCGGCGCCGGGATGCGTTCGGAGACCGGTGCGCTCACGCGGTCTTCAGCGCGTACCCGGCGTAGGCCAGCGACGTGTCACGGGTCTCGCGCATCACGTTGCGCGTGCCGAACTCCCCGAAGGTCATGTCGCCCCGCGCGCGCCTGCGCATGTCGCGCAGCGTCGCGAGCGGATTGCGCCCCGGGCCGATGCCGACGATGTCGCGGTTGTCGAGGCCGGCCCTTTCCAGCCCGGACACCAGCTCGGGGGGCTTGATGAACATGTCCCAATCGTGCAGGTGCGGCTCCACCAGCGCCGTCGACCGCCACTCCTGGAAGAGCTTGATCATCACGAGGTTGCTGCGGCGCGTGCGGTTGATCGTGTCGTACATGTAGACGCCGCCGGGCTTCAGCACGCGGGCGCTCTCGTCGAGCGTGCGCTGCAGGTCGTCGACGTGCTCCAGCACATCGCAGCAGTAGACGGCGTCGAAGGCGGCATCCGGGAACGGCAGTTGCTCGCCGGTCCCTTCCACGTACTCGATCTCGAGACCGCCCGCGCGGGCGTGCCCACGAGCCGTCTCGAGCGACTCGGTGGAGGGATCCACGCCGGTCACGCGGCAGCCGAGGCCGGCGAACTCCTCCGCGAGCAGCCCACCGCCGCATCCGACGTCGAGCACCGTCGCGCCCCGCGGCGCAATGCCGAGCACCTCGATCATGACCCGCCGCATGTAGCCGAAACGCGCCGGATTGATGCTCGTGCGCAGCAGGCTGAGGAAGGAGTCCTCGCGCCACCAGGTGTCGCCGAGGCGGTCGTATAGCTGGTTGTCGACGGGCATGAGCGCGGGCAGCATAGTGAAGGGCCCCGGTCTCGGTCCGCATGGCTCGTCTATAAGCTTGCGGCCGTGGCCGCCCCCCAGCCCGACTGCATCTTCTGCAAGGTGGTCGCCGGTGAGCTCCCCAGCGAGGTGATCGACTCCGACGACCGCACGCTGACCGTCATGGACATCAATCCGGCGACGCGCGGCCACGCGGTCGTGATCACGCGCACGCATGCCGAGGACCTGCTGGCGTTGAACGACGAGGACCTGCTCGCGGCCATGGGGGCCGTGCGCCATGTGCATCCACCGCATGCGCGACACGCTGCAGCCGGACGGCTTCAACATCCTGCACAACATCGGCCGGGCCGCGTGGCAGTCGATCTTCCACTTCCACGTGCACGTGATCCCGCGCTACAAGGACGATCCGCTGCAGCTTCCCTGGATCCCGGAGCCGGCGGACCCCGAGGAGCTGAAGCGCGTGGCCGCCGAGATTCGCGGGTAGCCCCGGTAACCTGTACGGCCGCATGGGAAAAGAAGAGAAGATCGAGATGGAGGGCGAGATCGTCGAGGCCCTTCCGAACACGATGTTCCGCGTGAAGCTCGACAACGAGCACATGGTCCTGGGCCACATCTCCGGCAAGATGCGCCGCCATTACATCCGCATCCTGCCCGGTGACCGGGTCAAGATCGAGCTGTCGCCCGTACGACCTCGAGCGCGGGCGAATTACGTACCGTTACAAATGAATTTGTACCGGTACGAATAACGGGATTTCCTTAGCCGGAAATCCCGGTCGGCAGCGGGACCTTCTTACTACGCCGGGGTCTTCTGGGCCAGCGGTGGCAGGGCGTCCACGAACTTGCGGTCCGTGGCTTGCTCCAGCAGCTCGGCGATGTCGAGCAGCCGTTCGCCCTCGCCCCAGTGCGCCATCACGTGGAGCGCGACCGGCAGGCCCTCCTGTGTGAAGCCGCACGGCGCCGACAGCGCGGGTGTGCCCGCCAGGTTCGCGATGCCGCCCTGCCGCACGTTGCCGTAGTCGGCCGGCACCTGGCCGGACGGAAGGTGCACGGTCGGGTTCTCGATCGGCGGCGGCGGTGCCGGCGTCATCGGCCACACGAGGGCGTCCACGTTCTCGAACGCGCGCGCCAGCGAACGTCGCAGCTGGGCACGCACGAGCTCCGTGCGCACCAGGGCGTCGGCGGACAGCAGCGTGCGGTACTTCGCGAGCCCGCGTGCGATCGGGGAGACGCCGCTCTGGATCTCCTCCCAGATCTCGGGATGCTCGAACGGGTCGCCCTCGACGCCGAGGCGCAGCACGGTGGCGATGCGCACGTGCTCGGTGCCTTCCAGCTCGACGTCCGCCAGGCTCAGCCCGCTCTCGCGCAGCCGCTCGACGGCGGCGCTGCAATGCTGGTGCACCTGCGGGTCGATGTTGTCCCAGAAGGTGCGCACGATGCCGAGGCGCAGGTTCGTCGCGCGCCGTTCCTCGAGCGGACGGCCGAACGAGGGCCCCGCCGAGCAAGCGCGCGTCAGCCGCGTCACGGCACATCGGCCCCGGTGCGCCGAGCGCCGCGTGGCCGTGCGTGTAGCCGTCCGAGGGCACGGTGCCCCAGGTCAGCTTCAGGCCGGTGATCCCGCAGTAGGCGGCCGGATAGCGAATCGAGCCGCCGCCGTCGGTCCCGATCGCTCCCGCCACCAGGCGTGCGGCGACCGCGGCGCCGGAGCCGCCCGACGACCCGCCGGCGCAGTGCGCCGTGTTCCAGGGAGTCGCGCACGGTCCGTAGACCGACAGGTGGCCCGTGGAGCCCGCGCCGAACTCGTGCATGTTGGTGACGGCGACGATCACCGCACCCGCGTCACGCAGCCGGCGGTAGACGGCGGACTCGCCGGGGCCGAAGCCCTGGAGGTTGCGCGGCGCGCCGTCCCGCGGCGCGCGCCACGGCAGCGTGAACATGTCCTTGACGGCGATCGGCACGCCGTGCAGCGGTCCCTCGGGAGCCTCGCTCAACATTCGCGCGGACTCGGATGCGAACACGTCCACGATCGAGTTGACCGGGCCGTCGCGCTCTTCGATGCGGCTGAGGGTCGCGTCGAGCAGCTCGGTGGCGTCGAGCTCGCCGGCCGCGACGGCGCGCGCCTGCTCGCCCAACGACAGGTCCTGAGGGTGATCGCTCACCCGGCGGTCCCTGCGTCCGACGGTGCCCGCGAAGGGTCGAAGTCGTGCTCGTAGGGGACACCGCTCAGATCGGCCGCCAGCAGTGCGTCGCGCTCAGGGCCGTAGACCCCCTCGGCCACGCTCATCACCGCGAGATCGACCTCGTCGACCTCTATCCCGCGCTGCGCCAGCGCCACGCGGGCGTATTCCTGGAAGCCCCCTCCGGCCATCGCCGCCAACCCTATCGCGGGCTCGCGTGCGGGGCGATCCTCCTCGGGAAGGATCCACGGGTCCCGACCGCGAAACACTGTCCGGCGTGCGGAACTTGCGGCTCGAACACGTGTTAGGGCGGCTGATGCCTCCCAAGCTTCTACGCGGGCTGGTGGCGGCTGTAGCGGCGTGCGCCTTTGCGGCGACGGCGCTGGCGGCCGACGACCACAGCCATCACTTCGCCTCCCAGTCGATCGTGCTCGGGAAGACCCCGAGTACCCCGAGTCAGGCTGCCCCGCACCCGACAAGTGCGAGGTCGTCGCCCGCGTGACCGGAATCCAGATGCGGGCCGGCGGGACGGATCACCCGTTCCTGGCGCCCTCGACGGGCCGGGTCGTCGCGTACTGGCTGAAGCTGCCCAAGCTCCGCAGCACGCAGATCAGGACTTTCAACGGCCTGTTCGGCGGTGACCCCGTCGCGCGGATCGCGGTGCTGCGCCGCGGCAAGGCCGGGCGCTTCCGGCTCGTGCGCCAGAGCGAGAACCAGCCGCTGCGGGGCGACCTGGGGCAACGCGGGCGCGTGCGCTACCGGCTCGCCCAGCCGCTGCGCGTGAAGGAGGGCGACTACATCGGCCTCACCGCCGTCACGTGGCTCCCCGCGTTCGCCGTCAACCTCGAGGCGACCGGCAACTCGTGGCTGGCGAGCCGCACGAAGCGCCGCTGCCCGACGCCGGCCAGCAGCCGTCCGAAGCGGTTCGCCGAGTACTACAAGCGCAACGACGCGCACCTGCAGGCCAGCACCGTGAAGCAGTACGACTGCTCGTACCAGACGGCGCGACTGCTGTACTGGGCGCGGATCGTGCCGGACGTGCCCGCCGGCACGTCCTAACAGGCGCCGGGGTTCTCCTCGCAGAACTTCTCGAAGCGCTCCGCGGGGCTGCCGCTGGGCGGCGGTGTGTCGTTCGTCTCGGTGTCCTGCGGGGGAGCCGTGCCGCCGCCGGAGTTCGGCTGCGCGGGCGCCTGCTGGTCCGGGGTCGCGGCGCCGCCGGACTGATCCTGCTGTGACTGCTGCTGGTCGGTCGTGCCGCGCTCGGTGCGCGTCTTCGACTCGTCCAGGGAGGAGCTGGGCGGCGGCGTCAGCTCGGGAACCGTCTGGGTCTGCCCGCTGCCCCCACCGTCGTCGCCGCCGCTGGCGATGACGACACCGACCACGATTCCGGTGACGACGGCTGCAACCGCGATCAACGCGAACCTGCGCGCGTTCGGGGACACGACGGTTACGGTCGCCGCGGGAGCGGCGGCATGCGCCTGCCGCAATACGGGCAGTCGCTCAGGTCCCGGCCGACGAGCTCCTCGCAATGGGGGCAGATCCGCAGGTTCTCGGGGGACCGGGGAAGGTTCGAGGGGCTGTTGGAGGTGGGCACGAGCTTTCCGACAACCTTCATCTGCTCGCCGGTCACCTTGTCGTAGTAGCCGACTTCGCCCTCCTTGGGCACGGGACCCTCCCCATCGAGGGAGACCACGGACTCACGGCCGGAGGCGGGCGCACGCAGCTTGTATCGCTCTGGGCGCTTCACGGCGGGCAAAGATACCAAGGGGCCGGGACCGGCCCCGGGGCCCCGCCCGGCTATCCGGAGACCATGTCCACGGCCGTGCCGTCCTGCCAGCGGGCCATCAGGTCGTCCGTCTGCCAGGGTGCGCCGTCGTCGAGGCGGGCGACCTCCTCCACATATGCGGCCAGCGCACGCTTTGCGGCCGGCGTGGAGGCCGCGGCCATGAAGCCGGCCCGCTCCACGTGCAGGCCCTCCGGCAGGGACTTGGACCCGCCCTCGTAGACGGCCTCCTTGAGGGCGCGGACAGCGGCGGGGGAGCGGCGCGCGAGCCGCGCGGCGGTCTCGAGGGCCTCCTCCATGAGCTGGGCCGGGTCGACGGTGCGGTGCACGAGCCCCGCCTCCAGCGCCTCGGCCGGGGTCAGCACGCGCCCCTCGAGCATCATCTCGAGCGCGCGCGATGGCCCGAGCGCGCGTACCAGGCGCTGCGTTCCGCCGGCGCCGGGGATGATCCCCAGCGTCACCTCGGGCAGGCCGATCCGGTGGTCGCCGGTCGCCATCAGGCGCACGTCGCAGGCCAGCGCCAGCTCGCACCCTCCGCCCAGCGCGAGTCCGTTGATCGCCGCCACGAACACCTTGTCGAGCCGGTTCATGCGCAGGAACACGTCGTGGATCTGGAGCAGCGCCGACATGCCGCCCACCGGGCTGCGCTCGAGCAGCCCGCGCGCACCGGGGATGCGCTGCGCGGCGCCCACGGCCCGCAGGCCGCCGCCGGCCTGCGTGGCCGACACCGTCGCGCCGACGCGCTGCGTGCCGCGCCGGATCTCCTCCACGTCGAAGTGCGTGATGAATATTCCCGGCGGCGCTCCGGTCAGCACGACCGCGCCGACCGAGCGGTCCCCCTCGAGCTCGCGGCACAGCGCCTCCAGCTCGTGGACCATCGCGGTCGTCATGAAGTTGCGCGGCGGATTGTCGAGCCGGGCGACCAGCACCCGCCCGCTGCGCTCGATTTGGACGGTTTGCTTGGCCATGGTCAGCTCCTGGTCGGTGGGGGGTGCCGAGCCTACTCCGAACCGCGAGCTGCGCGCCGCCGCGTTACATAGACTCGCCACGGTTTGCGCCTGCTGATCTTCCACGGCTACCTGCTGCGCGGGACCGGCTCGAACGTGTACAACGCCGAGCTGGCCGAGTCGCTCACCCGGCTGGGCCACGACGTGCATCTCCTCTCCCAGGAGGCCAACCCCGAGCAGCTCGGGTTCGTCGACTCGATCGGCCGCTGGGAGGGAGGTCGCCTGACGGTGCACCAGGTGCGGCGGCCGCCGCATGCGGGCAGCTGCACGGTCTACCGGCCGGACATCGGCGGCCTGCTGCCCGTGTACGTGTACGACGACTACGAGGGCTTCGAGGTGCGCACGTTCGACCGGCTCGACGACGCCGAGCTGGAGGCGTACGTGCGCGCCAACGCCGACGCCGTGCGCGACGTCGCCGCGGCGGCGGACGTCGAAGCCGGGTTCGCGAACCACGTGCTGATGGGTCCCGCGATCATGGCGCGCGGGCTGGGGGAGCGCCCGTACGCCGTGAAGATCCACGGGTCCGCGCTGGAGTACACGCTGAAGCCGCACTACAAGCGGTTCGCGCCGTACGCGAGCGAGGGGCTGGTCCCGGCCAAGGCGGTGCTGGTCGGCTCGCGCCACACCGCGGAGAGCCTGTGGTCCGCGATGCCGCTCGAGGGATTGCGCGAGCGGACATTCCTGGGCCCGCCCGGAGTGGATGTGCACACGTTCGTGCCGCGCGACAAGGCGTCCGCCACGAACGAGCTCGACGCGCTCGTGCGCTGGCTCGACACTGCGGAGCGCACCGGCTTCAGCCCGGCGGCGGCCGCGGCGCTCGACGCACTCTGCCATCCGCGCCGTGACAAGCCGCCGGATGCCGAGGAGCTGGCCGCCGTGCGCGCAGGCTACGACGTGAACGGCATCGACCTCGGCGCGCCCGACGGGCTTGCGGCGCTCGACCCGCGGCGCGAGCCGATCGTCTGCTACGTCGGCAAGCTGATCGTTTCAAAGGGCGTCGACCTGCTGCTGGCGGCATGGCCGCGGGTGCTTGCGCGGGAGCCGCGCGCGAAGCTTGTCGTGGTCGGCTTCGGAACTTACCGCGAGGGCCTCGAGGTGTTGTTGCGCGGCCTCGAACGCGCGGACGAGCAGCTGTTGATGCACGTGTGCCGCCAGGGCCGTGCGCTCGAAGGCGGTCCCCGCGACCAACTCACCTACCTGCGGACGTTCCTCGAGGACATCGCCGGGCGCCACGAGCGGTACTTCGCGGCCGCCAAGAAGATGCGCGAGAGCGTGGTGTTCACGGGCCGCCTCGACCACGGCGAGCTCGCGCGGCTGCTGCCGAGCGCGGAGGAGATCATCGTGCCGAGCATGTTCCCGGAGGCGTTCGGCATGGTCGCGGCGGAGGGTGCGGCGTGCGGCGTGCTGCCGATCTGCGCGGCGCACTCGGGCCTGGCCGAGGTGACCTCCATCCTCGGCGAGAAGCTCCCGCCCCAGGTGCGGCGGCTGCTCAGCTTCGAGCGCGGCATGCACGCGGTCGAGGACCTCGCCGCGTCGATGAACGACTGGCTCGACCTCGACGAGCGGTTGCGGGCCGGGTCGCGCGCGGCCCTGGCCGACACGGCGTCCGGGCGGTTCGGCTGGGAGGCGGTCGCCGAGAACGTCGTGAACGCCGCACGCGGTCGGACGGCGGTGCTGGAGCCGGTCCCCGGCGAGGTGCCGTTCTCGCCAGAAGTTCCCTCGTAGCTGCGCGTAGCAGCCTCTGTGCAGGCGCTTTGGGGTTGCCTTTCAGGCGCCGAGCGCGTTTACTAATCTTGCATCAATAGTCACGAGCAAAGGAGGGGCTGGAACATGCATGTTCGGGATGGGATGTCGAGCGTTGTGCTGACGATCGGGCCTGGCCACAGCTTGAGCGACGCCGCCCGCCTGATGACCGAGCGCAACGTCGGCGCAGCGATCGTCATGGATCCCGACAGCCCCGGCCCCGGCATCATCACCGAGCGAGACATCCTGCGGTCGGTGGCCGCGGGAGAGAACCCCACCTCGGAGAGGGTCGCCGAGCACCTCACGGAGGAGCTGATCAGCGCTTCGCCCGACTGGAGCCTCGAACAGGCCGCAGAGGCCATGCTCGACGGCGGCTTCCGTCACCTGCTGGTCGTCAACGGCGGAGAGCTGGAAGGCATCCTCAGCATGCGCGACATCGTGCGCTGCTGGGCGAAGGACCGCGTCGCGAGCTAGCCGCGGTCGCGCGACGCGCCGGCCGCTCCGCCATCGAGTGGTCGATTGGGACCCCTATAGGGTCCCCAATTCACCAATCGCCGGGCAGCTGGCGTGGGACTAGCGCTCGCGCGGGAGGTGCTCGTACTCGTCGCGCGCGGCCTTGATCCAGCGCCACACGACGAACAGCGTGAGCGCGCCGCCGGCGATCACGAATCCCCACGACAGGATCAGCCCGAGCAGCGTGACCGTGATCCCGATCGCCGCGAACAGCGGCAGCAGGCTGGGAGCGGGCAGATGGATCTGCTCGGCACGGTCCCCGTTTGTCCGCGGCTTGTAGGCCACTAGATCATCTAGATCAGGTAGAGGTGCGCGACGAAGAACGTCGCGCCGAAGATCATCAGCGACAGCGACGCCGCGACGAGGCCGGTGACGATGTTCTTGCGGGCGAGCTTGCGGTCCATGGGGTTGGGGATCCTAGGTTATTCCGGGAGGCGGCGATCAGCCGACTCACAGGACTTTAGGTGCGGCGAAGCCGCTCGATATTCGGGGGTTACAGCACACGATCGATCGCCATCGCCAAGAACAGCAGCGCGAGGTAGGCGAGCGAGTAGTGGAAGAGGATTGCCGCGGAGCGCCGGTCCGCGCGCCGGTAGAGGCGGAGGCACAGCCACACGAACGCGATGCCGAGCGCCGCCGCGGCGCCCGCGTAGATCGCGCCGAACAGCCCGCCCGCGACCGGCAGGGCCGTGATCGCCAGCAGCAGCCACCCGTACAGCACGATCTGGCGGCGGGTCTCCGCCTCGCCGTCGACGACGGGCAGCATCGGGATGCCGGTGCGCGCGTACTCGTCCTTGATCAGCAGCGCCAGCGCCCAGAAATGCGGCGGTGTCCAGTAGAAGACGATCGCGAAGAGGTAGAACGCCGACGGGTCGAGCCCGCCGGTGGCGGCGGCCCAGCCGACCAGCGGAGGCACCGCGCCGGCCGCGCCGCCGATCACGATGTTCTGCGTCGTGCGCGGCTTCAGCCACAGCGTGTACACGAACACGTAGCCGAGCAGGCCCGCCATCGCCAGCAGCGCGGCGACCATGTTCACGGCCACCGCGAACAGCACGAACGACAGGACTCCCAATGCGATCCCGAACCACAGCGCGGCCCGCGGCTCGATCCGCCCGGACGGCAGCGGCCGCCGCGACGTGCGCGACATCCGCGCGTCGATGTCGCGCTCGATGTAGTGGTTGATCGCGCCTGCGCCGCCGGCGGCGAGGTATCCGCCGACGAGCGTCGCGAGCACGATTCCGAGCGGCGGCGACGAGTCGGCCACGAACATCGTCGCGGCGGTCGTCACCAGCAGCAGCGAGATCACGCGCGGCTTGGTCAGCGCCACGTAGTCGCCGACGAGCTCGCGCGCGCCGTACAGCCAGGATGCGTGGGCCGGGCGTGCCCCGGTGCCGGCTTCCACTAGGCAGGCACCGCCTCTACGCTCTTGCGGTTCCGTGCGCCGGCCGGCGATTCCTGCGGCACGGCGGTCAGTCGCAGCGCGAACAGCACGACCGACACCCACAGCAGGGCGCCGCCGGTCAGATGGGCGACGATCAGCCAAGCGTGCTCACCGGCCCACACATTCACGGCGCCGAGGAGCACCTGGAGCAGCATCACGCCGACGATCGCGAGGCCGAGCCGCGTGAGCGCGGACGCCGACTCGGGGTCGAGCCGCCGGCGCTGGCGCATCAGCACCGTGAAGAGCGCCAGCAGCACGGTCACGGTCACATACATCAGTGCGCGGTGGGTGAGGTGGATGTCGAGCGCGGTGCTGCGGCCGAACGGCAGGAACTCCCCGCCGCACGCAGGGAACTCGTCGCCGCAGGCCATGTGCGCGTCGACCGAAAGCAGCTCCTGCCCGGTGCCGTGCAGCTCGCTCGCCGACATGTAGCCGCCCGCGACGATCGTCGCGAGCACGGCGACGAGGGCAAGTGGAGTGAGGATCCGCAGCGCGCGCGTGCCGCCGAACTTGATCGACGTGACGGGTTCGGGCCCGCCCAGCCGCGCCATCAGGAGCACGAGGCCGATCTGGAGCATCGCCACGCCCAGATGCGTCGCGACCAGCTCCTCCTCGAGGCCCTTCTCGACGGTCAGCCCGCCCAGCGCCGCCTGGAACAGGATCAGCACGAAGGCGGCGATGCTGACGCGCACGAGCAGGCGCTCCGGGCGCCGCCGACGCCACGCGGTGAACGCCAGGTATGCGATCAGGACCGCGACCACCCCGGCGATGATCCGGTGCGTGTACTCGACGATCATGTTCGTGTCGATGGCCGGCACCAGGCCGCCGCCGCACAGCGGCCAGCCCTCGGTGCCGCTGCCCGCCGCACCGCACCCGAGGCCCGAGTCGCTGATGCGCACGACCCCGCCCACGATGATCAGCGCGAACGTGAGCGCGGCCGTCGCGTAGGCGAGGTTGCGGAAGCGGCGCGCCTCTCGGTCGGTGACCGTGCTCACAGCGGCTCCGGCTCCTTGCTCGGTGGCTCGGTGACGTGAGGGCCCGCGCCGTTCCCGTTGGTGCCCGCGGCGAGGGCGGCCTCGCGCTCCTGCACGGACCGCCGGATGTCCTTCATGGGCTCGAGGCTGCGGACGGTCGGGATCACGTCGAAGTTGTGCTCCGGCGGCGGTGAGGGAGTGAACCACTCGAGCGTGTTCGCGCGCCACGGGTCCGGGCCGGCGGGGCGGCCCTTCCGGATGCTTACGAACACGTTGTAGACGGTCACGAGCACGCCCAGGGCGAGGACGAACGACCCGACCGTGGAGATCACGTTGAACGTGGTCAGCCCATCGCCGTGGTATTCGACGATCCGGCGCGGCATGCCGGACAGCCCGGCCGAGTACTGCGGCAGGAACGTCGCGTTGAAGCCGATCACCATCAGCCAGAACGAGAGCTTCCCGAGGCCCTCGCCGAGCATGCGCCCCGACATCTTCGGGAACCAGTAGTACAGGCCGGCCATGATCCCGAATGCCACACCGCCGAACAGCACGTGGTGCATGTGCGCGACGACGAAGTAGGTATCGGTGAGCTGCCAGTCCACCGGGAACACGGCGAGCATCACGCCGGTCATCCCGCCGAGCGCGAACTGCGCGATCAGACCCACCGCGAACAGCAGCGGCACCCTGAACTCGATGTTGCCGCGCCACAGCGTCGCGAGCCAGTTGAAGATCTTGATGCCGGTGGGGACGGCGACGGCGAATGACGTGATCATGAAGAAGCCCAGCACGCCGGTCGGCAGCGGGGCGGCGAACATGTGGTGCGCCCACACCATCACACTCAGGAACGCGATCGCACCCGTGGCCGCGGCGAGCGCCTTGTAGCCGAAGATCGGCTTGCGCGCGAACACGGGAATCACCTCGCTCACGATCCCGAAGGCGGGGAGGGCCATGATGTAGACCTCGGGGTGGCCCATGAACCAGAAGAGGTGCTGCCAGAGGAGCGCGTCGCCGCCCTGCGCCGTGTCGAAGAACGTGCCGTCGAACTGGCGGTCGACCAGCAGCATCGCGAGCGTGGCGGCGAACGACGACAGCGCGATGATGACCAGGTACGAGTAGACGAGGATCGACCACACGAACAGCGGCATGCGGCCCAGGGACATCCCAGGCGCGCGCATGTTGTGGATCGTCACGACGAAGTTGATCGCGCCCAGCACCGACGAGATCCCGATCAGGTGCAGGCTGACGATCCACGCGTCGATCCCATGGCCTGGCATGAAGTCGTTGGTGGAGAGTGGTGTGTAGGAGGTCCAGCCGGCCGCGGCGACGTCCCAGAAGATCGATCCGTACAGCACGGCGCCGCCCGCGACCAGCAGCCACCACGAGAGCATGTTGAGGCGCGGGAAGGCCATGTCCCGCGAGCCGATCATGAGCGGCACGAGGAAGTTCCCGAAGCCGGCCGCGATCGGGACGACGACCATGAAGATCATCGTCGTGCCGTGCAGCGTGAAGAGCTGGTTGTAGGTGGTCGGGGTCGAGGAACGTGTTGTCCGGCGAGCCCAGCTGGATGCGCATCAGCAGGGCCTCGACGCCGCCGACCAGGAAGAAGAAGGCGGTCGTGAACAGGTAGAGGATCCCGATCTTCTTGTGATCGGTGGTCCGGATCCAGTCGAACCAGCCGGCGCCGCGCTCGGGCAGCCCCTGGACGATGATCTCGGGCGCCGGCGGTGCTTCCGGGGCGGGCCATCGTGCCGGTCATCGACCCGCCTCCCGCTGTATCAACGCGCGCTGCAGCACGGCCGCCTTGCGGGCTTCGTCGATCAGCTTCTTCTGCCGGTCGACCCACGCCTTGTACAGCAACGGCTCGACGACCGTGACCTTGGCGGTCATCGCCGCGTGGCCCGTGCCGCACAGCTCGGCGCACTGGCCCTTGAAGGTGCCCGTCTCGGTCGCCTTGAACCAGGTCTTGTTCTCGTAGCCGGGCACCGCGTCGAGCTTGCCGCCCAGCTGCGGGATCCACCACGAGTGGATCACGTCGTTGGCCTTCAGCGTCAGGATCACGGTCGTGTCGCGCGGGACGACCATCTGCTGGAAGGACACGCGCCGGTTCGGGTACTGGTAGCGCCAGATGTACTGCTGCCCGGAGACCTGTATGTCGAGCTGCTTGCCGCCCGGGGGCGGGGGCTGGTTGATCGTTGCGAACTGGTCGCTGGCGTTCGCTACGGCCTCGGGACCGGACGCAGCCGGGTTCGTGATGTCGTCGAGGTAGATGTAGGTGATCACGGTGATCGCGGCGACGATCACGGTCGCGCCGATCGTCCACCCCATCTCGAGCGAGGTGTTGCCGGTGATCTGCGGCGCCTGGCGGCCGCGGCGGGCGCGGAAGCGGAACAGCGAGTAGAACAGGACGCACCCACACCAGCCCGATGATCGCGAGACCGATGCCGAGCACGATCTTGTAGAGCGTGTCGATGTCCTGGGCGTTCTGGGTCGGCCCCGCCTCCGGGGTGAGCAGGTCGGCCCATGCGTGAGCCGGGAGCGCCAGAAACGCCACCGCAGCCGCGATCAGCAGCGCGACAGTGGCGGCCCGGGGCTTGGGTCGACCTCGCATCCGGCGCGCGATTCTATAGGTCAGGGGAGCGGGGACCGCGTCGCGGAAAGCCGCTAGTTACCAGTGAAACGAGGGTCCCGCTTCTCGATGAAGGCCGTGACGCCCTCGATGAAGTCCGCGCTGGTGACCATCTCGCCCTGGATGTCTGCCTCCAGATCCAGCTGCTCGTCCATGATCTTGAGGAAGGAGTTGTTCAGGGCCCGCTTCGACTGCGCGTAGGAGCGGGTGGGTCCCTGGGCCAGCCGGCCGGCCAGCGTGCGCGCCTCGTCCATCAGGGCGCCGTCCGGCACCACGCGGTTGATCAGGCCCCAGTCCAGGGCCTTCCGGGCCGGGATCGGGTCACCGAGGAGGGCCATCTCGAGCGCCCGGGCCTTCCCGGCTGCGACCGGCACGAGGAAGGTGGAGCCGCCGTCCGGCACCAGCCCGATGTTGACGAAGGCGAGCCCGAACACGGCGGACTCGGCGGCCCAGATCAGGTCGCAGGCGAGCGCCAGCGAGCACCCGATGCCGACCGCCGGGCCGTTGACCGCGGCGACGACGGGCTTGGGCAGCTCCCTGATCCCCTTGATGATGGGGTGGTAGCGCTTGCGCAGCATCTCGCCGACGTCCGGAACCTCCCCGCCCGAGGCCCGCTGCTCGAGCATCTCCTTCAGGTCGGCCCCCGACGAGAACCCCCGGCCGGCGCCGGTGATCAGCACGGCCCGCACCTCGGGCGCGGCGGCGTCGGTGAGGATCGCCTCGCGCAGCTCGTCGCCGAACTGGGCGGTCCAGGCGTTCAGCCGCTCCGGCCGGTTGAGCGTGATCTCGGCGACGCCGTTCTCGACCTTCAGGTCGACCGTCTCGTAGGACATTGGGGCTCCTTGGTGGTTGGCCGGGGGAAACTAGTGTGCATCGCGCCTCGATGCCCGGCCGCCGCCACCTCGTGATGCCACATGAGCGCCACATACGCGCTCATGTGGCATCGCTGCGGATTACCTTGTGCGCATGACCCGGACCGATGCGTCGCTCGACAACATCGAATGGCTGGGCCACGCCGGCTTTCGCATCAAGACGTCGGCGGGCTGGTTCTACATCGATCCCTATCGCGCGCCGGAGGGCCCGCCCGCCGCCGCGATCCTCGTCACGCACGATCACTTCGACCACTTCTCGCGCGACGACGTGCTGCGCGTGGCGGGGGAGAGGGCGGTGTTCGCCGGGCCCGCGACGGTGACCGAGCAGCTGCGCGGCAACACGCACACCGTCACCCCGGGCGACATCGTCGAGGTGGGGAGCGTCGAGGTGCTCGCGGTGGCTGCGTACAACACCAACAAGCTCGACAGCGAGGGCCGGCCCTTCCATTCCCGCGACGCGGGATGGGTGGGATACGTGATCCGTGACGGCGGACGCAGGATCTACCATTCCGGCGACACCGACGTGATCCCCGAGATGGATGAAGCCGCGGGAGTCGACGTGGCCCTGTTGCCGGTCAGCGGGACCTACGTGATGACCCCCTCCGAGGCCGCCGAGGCGGCCCGCAGGATCGATCCGGGCGTGGCGGTGCCGATGCATTGGGGGACCGTGATCGGGACGCGGGAGGACGCGGAGGCGTTCGTGCAGGCCGCGCCGGTCGAGGCCCGCATACTCGAATCGGTGGGATGAGGAGGAGTCATGGCGCGTAACGGCAACGGCATGCAGCAGTCCCTGCTGCGGATGGCGGAGCGCGAGCCGGAGCTCGCGGGGAAGCTGCTGATGACGGCGATGCCGGCGGCGGCCGCGCCGGTGCGCGGCAAGCTCGACTATCGCATCGAGCTGGACGGGCTCGGCTCATACGACGTCTCGATCGAGGACGGCCGCGGCAGCGTGGTCGAGGCCAACGGCGCGAACGGCGCGCGCGACTTCATCCTCCAGACCAACCCCGAGACGTTCGCCCGCATGGCGGCGGGCACGAGTCCCCTGCGGCTGATGCTGACCGGACAGCTGCGCATCCGCGGCAAGCGTCGCCGCGCGCTGAAGCTCCGCAAGCTGGCCGGCGACCTGACGATGCGCGACATCACGCGCGCCGGAGTGCAGCCCGACCCGGACCTGCTCTACAGGGCGCTGCCTTATGCATTCGATCCCGCATGGACGGCGGGCCATCGCTTCACGCTCGCTTACGTGATCGAAGAGGACGCGTCCGGTCCCGGCGGGCAGTGGTTCCTGAGCGTCGACGACGGCACGGTCACGACCACCTCGCTGGCGCCCGGCGGCGTCGTGGACTCCGACCTGCGGATGTCGCACGAGACGTGGCTGGCTCTGGTGCGCGGCGAGCTCATGCCGAACGAGGCGATGCGCGAGGGACTCGTGCGCGTGCAGGGCAAGATGTTCCCCGTGACGCTCGTCGGGCGCTGGATCGAGCGTTCCGAGGGTCGCGACGACGCCGAGCTCGCGCGCGAGCGCCGGCAGTCGCGGGTGCAGAGTCGCCGCGCGACGTGGGGCTCGCAATCGAACGGTGCGGGTGAAGGACAGGGCGACCCGGCGGTCGACCGCGGCCGCCGCCAGAGCGGGCAGCTGATGAGCTACGAGGACCTGTACGCGCTGTGGGAGCGCCAGAACTGGCGCGCGCACGAGGTCGACTTCACCGTCGACAAGCAGCACTGGCTGACCACGCCCGCGGTCAGCCAGCTCGACACGATGTGGTCGCTGGCGAGCTTCTACATCGGCGAGGAGCGCGTCGCGGCCGACCTCGCGCCGTTCGTGATGGCCGCGCCCACAGGGGAGGCGGAGATCTTCCTCGCCACGCAGCTCGTCGACGAGGCGCGCCACGCCGCATTCTTCGACCGCTTCATGGCCGAGGTGATGGCGCTCGACGCCGAGGACATCCGCGGTCGGCTCGCCTCGATGGAGGAGCTGATGCTGCCCGCCTGGCGCACCGTGTTCGACGACCACCTGCGCGGGGTCGCGCGGCGCATCCAGGAGCGCCCGGACGACCTCGACCTGTTCGTGGAGGGCATCGTCACCTACCACGTCGTGATCGAGGGAGTGCTGGCGATGACCGGCCAGCACCAGATCCTCAAGTACCTGGAGAGCCACGACATATATCCCGGGTTCCGGCAAGGGTTCGCCCTGGTCGAGCGCGACGAGCACCGGCACATCGCGTTCGGCGTGCGCTTTCTCGCAGACGCGTGCGAGCGCGAGCCTCGCTACCGGCAGCTGATCACCGACAAGATCGCGGAGCTCGTGCCGATCGCGTCACAGATATTCGTGCCGCCGGGCACCGAGGACGCGAGCGACTTCACGAGCTACGACTACCACTCGTCGGAGATCTACGGGTTCGCCTACCGCGCGCTGAAGCGGCGGATGGCGGTGGTCGGCGTGGAGGTCCCGCCCGCGGACCAGCTGATGCCCGGGCCGATCGACAACCCCGGGGTCGCGACGCCTGCCTAGAGCAGCCCGGTCCCGGAACGCCCGCGCGTTGCGGCTCGCCGCCTGGACTGCCGTCTGCGGCGGCATCGCGCTGCCGCTCGCGCGCCGTCGGTTGCGCCTGCCCCCGGCCGCCGCCGCGGCCGCGGCCGTGGCCGCTCCGTTCGGCCTGGCCGTGGCCGTGCCGCGCTCGCGAAAGCGCGACGCGGCCGTGTACGGCCTGCAGATGTGGGCCTACATAGTGCTCCATGAGCTGCCCTACGACGACCCCGCCCGGCTGGAGCGCAGGGCGCGCGTCGACTACCCGATCGCGGTGGACAACGCCCTCTTCGGCCGCGCCCCGACACCCGTCCTCCAGCGCGCGCTGGCACGGCGGAGATGCGCCCACGGTCCTGGACCATGCCCTGGTCTACGCGCACTGGGCCTGGTTCCTCCAGCCACACGCCGCCGCGGCGTGGATACTTTGGAGGCACCCGGAGCGCTTCTCGAGGTCGGCGGTGCTGATCTGCTCCGTGTTCGACCTGGGGCTCGTCGGGTATTTCCTTGTGCCGACTGCCCCGCCGTGGTGGGCCGCGGAGCAAGGACGCATCCAAGGTATGCGGAGGATCATGGCTGACGTGGGGCAACAGGTGTGGGGCCGACTGTGGTCGCCTCTGTACGGCTTTCTCGGAGGGAATCCGCTCGCCGCCATGCCCTCGCTGCACTTCGCGACATCGCTGATGGCCGCGCACGTGCTGTCCGAGGCGGGCCCCGTGGCCGGAGCGGCCGGCTGGACCTACGCCGCCACGCTCGGGTTCGCGCTCGTCTATCTCGGGGAGCACTACGTCGTCGACCTGCTCGCGGGCGCGGCCCTGACCGAGGGCATCCGGGCCGCCGGCCCGCGCGCGACCCCCGCGCTCGCCGCGGTCGCGCGGACGGTCGCGCAGCTGGAGCGGAGGGCGGGGCGGTGAGGGCGTTCCGGCCCGGCGATGTGCGCCGCGACGAGAGTGCCGTGCCGCCGGAGGTCGAACCGACCGATGCCGCCGTGAACGGCGGACACCACTACGACGAGCCGGTCGACCAGGACGTCGAGTCGCGCATGCTGTTCGACGGGCGGCGGCTGATCACGTACGCGGTCGTCGTCCTCGTGATCCTGGTCGCGCTCTACCTGGTGCTGCCGAAGCTCACCGGCCTCGAGGACTCGCTGCGCAAGATCGAGGACGCCGACCCCGTCTGGATCACGATCGCGCTGGGCTTCAACGTGCTGTCGTTCGCGGCCTACATCGCGCTGTTCCGGGGGATCCTCGGCGGGCGCCGCGTTTCCCCGCAGTTCCAGGAGCGCATCGACTGGCGCACCTCGTACCAGATCACCCTCGCGGGGCTGGCCGCCACGAGGCTGTTCTCCGCCGGCGGCGCGGGCGGAATCGCGCTCACCTACTGGGCGCTGCGCCGCGCGGGGATGGAGACGCGCCAGACCGCGCGCCGGATGGTCGCGTTCCTCGTGCTGCTCTACACGGTCTACCTGCTGGCGGTCGTGATCTGCGGCGATCTTCCTGCGCGTCGGGCTGTTCCCGGGCCCGGCCCCGGTCAGCATGACCATCGTGCCCGCGGCGATCGCCGGGGTCGCGCTGATCTTTCTGCTGCTGCTGTCGCTGATTCCCGGCGACCTCGAGCGGATCGTGGCCCGCTGGGCGCGGGGCCACCGGCGCGTGCGGCTCGCGCGGCGCATCGCCAGCATCCCGGCCACGATCGCGACGGGAACGCGGGAGGCGCTGTCGATCCTGCGCCATCCGAGCAGCGGCGCGCTGGCGCTCGTCGGGGCGATCGGTTTCTGGGCCGCCAACATCTGCGTGCTGTGGGCGTGCTTCCACGCCTTCGGCGAGACCGTGCCCAAGGCGGTGCTGGTGCAGGGGTTCTTCGTGGGGATGACGGCCAACCTGCTGCCGTTCTTCCCGGGCGGCGTCGGCTCGGTCGACGCGGGCATGATCGCCGCGTTCCTGGCTTTCGGCGAGCCCAGCTCCACGGTCTTCGTGTCGGTGCTGGCCTACCGCGTGATCGCGTTCTGGCTGCCCATACCGCCGGGGATCCTGGCCTACCTGCAGCTGCGGCGGACCGTCGCGCGCTGGCGCGAGGAGGATGCGCCCCGCACGCCGGCCCCGGCGCGCGCCGGGGCGTCGCCGGAGCCCGCGTGAGCCGGCCCGCACCCGGCTCGGCGGCTAAGCTTGCCGGGCTGGCGAACTCGCACGGCATGGCTACACTTTAAAAAGTGAAGTAACGAGACTTCAGGAGTTTGGGTGAGCGACAACGGCACACAGCAGGCGTACGAGATCATCATCGTCGGCGCCGGCCCGGCGGGCCAGGCCGCCGCGCTGTACGCGGGACGCTCCCGGATTCCGACGCTCGTGCTCGAGAAGGGCATCCCGGGCGGCCAGCTGTGGAACACCGCCGAGGTCGAGGACTATCCGGGCTTCGAGCACATCATGGGCCCGGACCTGGCCGACCGGATGCAAAAGCACGCGGAGAAGTTCGGCGCGACCTTCGAGACCGGCGCCGAGGTGGTGTCGATCTCGCTCGACGGCGACGATCGCGTCGTGCGCACCGCCGACGGGCGTGAGTTCCGCGCCCCCGCCGTGATCGTCACCGCCGGCGGCGACGCGCGCAAGCTCGGCGTTCCCGGCGAGGATGAGCTTGCCGGCAAGGGCGTCTCCTACTGCGCGGTCTGCGACGGCGCGTTCTTCGAGGGTGCCGACATCGCGGTCGTGGGCGGCGGCGACTCCGCCGTGGAGGAGGGGACGTTCCTCACCCGCTACGGCAACAAGGTCTACGTGATCCATCGCCGCGACGCTTACCGCGCGCAGCCGATCCTCATCGAGCAGATGCGCGGCACCGGCAAGGTGGCCGAGGTGCTCAACACCGTCGTGGACGAGATCCACGACACCGACGGCCGCGTGTCACACGTGACCGTGCGCAACGTCGAGACCGACGAGCGCTCGGACATCCAGGTGGGCGCGGTGTTCCCGTTCGTCGGGTTCACCCCGCACTCGGACATCTTCGACCCGGACCTCGCGGTGCAGATCGAGCTGGACGAGTCCGGGCACATCGTCACCGACCAGGCGATGCGGACCGCGGTGCCGGGCATCTTCGCCGCCGGCGACGTGCGCTCGCAGTTCGTGCGCCAGATCACCAACGCGGTGGGCGACGCCACCACCGCGGCGCTGGCCGCGCACCAGTACGTCGAGCACCTGAAGCACGAGCGCTCGAAGCAGACCGCCTAACGCAGGTAGATCGGGTTCGACAGGATCCAGGTGCGCTCGCGTCCGTGGGCGTCGCGGTAGGCCTCCACGCGGTAGACGCCCGGCGCGTCGGCCGTGTGCTCGAGCGAGTCACCGCGCGCCGTGGCGACCTCCTCGCCGTCGCGCAGCAGCCGGATGCGCGCGGGTAGCGGAGTGCGCACCCGCAGCTTCCACGATCCCGCGTTGCCCTCGTCGCCCATCTGCAGCGCGCCGCCGGCTCCCTCCGCCCAGAACCGGAATCCCCGCGCCGGCGCGAGCGAGTCGACCGCGATGTACGCATGGCCGGAGCGCAGCGCGCCGAACACGGCCGCGCGGTCGGGCTCGAGCTCGCGGCTCGGCGCCTGCGGCAGCAGCAGGTGCGTGCGCAGGTGGCGGAACGAGCGCTTGTACGCCATCAGCCGCAGCGGCACGCGCCCGCGCACGCGGATGCCGACCTGGTGGGCGTCCACGCCGCCGAGCGCGACGCAGCGCCGGCGCGCACACAGGCGGTCCCACTCGTCGAGGTTGCGCTGCGGCGGATGGTCGAGGAACCGGGCGGGTCGCGCGATGAACGAGAGCAGCTCGCGCATGCTGTTGACGCGCTCGGCGGAGTCGGTCACGAAGCTCCACAGCTCGATGCCCGTGTAGCCCTCGGCGTCGAGGTCGCGCCAGGGCATGCCCTCGCCGGCGCGCTTGAAGCGCTCGGAGCCCTTCGAGAACGGGTGCGCCAGGAACCCGAAGCCGCCCTCCGCGCTCACCCGCTCGACGATCTGCTGCGCGCTCATGCCGCGGTGGTCGATCGGCGCGCGCAGCCCGAAGGCGAGATAGTGGTTCTGCCGCCGCGGTGACACCTCGAAGCCGGCCAGCAGCAGGGTGGAGCCGTACCAGCCCTCCTCGCCGAGGTCCGCCGCCGCGAGCGTGTCGTGGTCGGTCAGCAGCAGATAGTCGAGGCCGGCCGTCTGCGCGGCGGCCGCGATCTCCGGCACCGTGCCGGTGCCGTCCGAATGGGTGGAGTGGCAATGGATCACTCCGGCGAGGTCGTGTGCGACAGGCGGTTCGGCGATGACGCGGCAGGTTATCCCGCTCGGCCAAGTCGCCTGAAGAGGTCTTTGCCGTGACCGGGGGTTGACCGGGCGTCGAAGGGTGCGTTAGGGTCGCCGCGAGGTGCGGAGATGGTGGCTGGTAACCGGGGTCCTCATGGCCATGCTCGCGTGTGCAGCTTCTGCACAGGCGCAGATTCCGCCGAGCCTGACGAGCAATTGCATCGTCCACGCACCCCGCAGGCCGGTTACTCGTTCGACCTCTGTAGCGACGGCAACACGCCCGGTGTTCGGGCGCACGCCCAACGTCGGTGGCATCGCCGGCGTGCGCGTCCCGGCCAAGTACGACGGCTTCGACGGGCTGCCCGCGAAGTCATCCGACGCGACGACCGTGCCGGGCGCGGACACCGACGGCATGATCACGCTCGACGTCGACATCTCGAAGCCGACGCTCCCGGCCCCGCCGGGCGGCTACCCGTTGATCGTGATGATGCACGGGTGCTGTGCGGGCGACAAGTTCGCGCTGGCAGGCCGCGGACTTCGGCTCCGGCGAGCGCTGGCACTACAACAACGCGTGGTTCGCGGCGCGCGGGTACGTGGTGGCCAACTACACGTCGCGCGGGTTCCGCAACCAGGCGGGCGGCGGCGGCTCCACCGGTGAGACGCAGCTCGACTCGCGCCTCTACGAGATCAACGACTTCCAGTACCTGGCGGGCCTGATCGCGGACGAGCCCTTCTTCAACGTGGACCCGCAGAAGGTCATCCCGACGGGCGGCTCCTACGGCGGCGGTTTCTCCTGGCTGGCTCTGACCGACCCGAAGTGGCGCAGCCCCGGCGGCAAGTCCATGAAGCTCGCCGCGACGGCCCCCAGGTATGGGTGGACCGACATCGTGGACTCGCTGATCCCGAACGGCCACCAGTCGCAGTACGCCGACGACCTGCCGGCCTTCGACGGCTCCGACTCGACGACGCCCTTCGGGATCCCGAAGCAGAGCATCGACAACCTCGCTGTACGGCACCGGCCAGTTCGGGGCGACGTTCACGCCCGACGTCGACCTGTCGTTCGTGTGCCTGGGGTCGCCCGAGCCCTTCGAGACCGCGCCGGCATGCCAGGTGCCGATCTCGACCATCCTGCCGACGTTCATCAACGACCGCTCCGCGTACTACCAGAACCAGTGGTTCGCGCGGATCGGCCGCGACACCCTCACTGGTTGAACTGGTTCCGGCACCGGCCCAAGTCCGACTACCGCATCCCGATCTTCAACGCCGGCACGCTCACCGACCCGCTGTTCCCGCCCATCGAGAGCCTGCGGATGGTGAACCGCATCCAGCGCCAGATCCCGAAGTACCCGATCAAGCAGTACTACGGGGACTACCAGCACTTCGTGCAGAACAAGGCCAAGGAGTGGGGCGACCTGTGCGGCGCGGACCACCACGTCTGCACCTTCGCGGACTACCCCGGCGGTGACGTCAACGCGGCGCCCACCGGCCTGTACCGCACGGGCGTGACCAGCCGCCTGAACGACTTCATCGACTTCTTCGCGAAGCCGCCGGGCAACGCGAGCGAGCCCAAGCCGGAGAGCGACGTGACCGCGGCGCTGCAGATCTGCCCGCAGAACGCGTCGGCCGCATACCCGGCGGACGAGCCCGGGCCGACCTTCACGGCGGACACGTTCCACCAGCTCGCGCCATATCGCCTGCGCTTCGAGATGACGGGCACGCAGACGACCACGAACGACGCCACGCCGAACCCGCACGCCGGCCAGGCCGACCCCGTCACGAACCTGTTCGTCAACGGCGCGCGCTGCCCGGTCCACACGACGCCGGCCGGCCCCGGTGTGGCCGTGTACGACACGCCCGCGCTGACGGGGACGGCGACGATGATCGGCGGGACCAAGGTGACGGTCGACTACCAGGCGTCAACGGCGACCGGCGTGCAGCTCAACGCCCGCCTCTACGACATCTTCCCGGACAACACGCAGGTGCTGGTCGACCGCGGTCCGTACCGCGTCACGAGCGCGAACGGTCCCGCGACCTTCGAGCTGCACGGCAACGGCTGGCGCTTCGAGCCCGGTCACAAGATCCGCATCGAGCTGGCCCAGGACGACGCCGGCTATCTGAAGGTGTCCGAGGTTCCGTCGACGATCGACATCACCAAGGTCAAGCTGAAGATTCCGGTGCGCGAGCCGCAGCCGCCCGTCCGCGAGGACTACCACAGCTCGTTCGACTTCTGCCGGGCGGAGCGCGACTTCCTCGGCGACGCCGCCTTCAACGAGAAGTACCACTCGTGGCACTGGGCGCTCTCGTTCTGGCGCTGTGTGTGGGAGAACCACTAGACCGTAAGATCAGGCCTTCTACTAGCTAGGAGGTGCAGTGATGGCGACGGTCGAAGCTCCCGAGAAGTTGGGGATCCGGCCCTTTGGCGAGTTCGACGGCGTGTTCGACGTGTGGCCGCGCGGCGACCGCCCGGACGCGATCCGCGACGCGGCGCGCCGGTTCCGCGAGCGCTTCGCGACCGACGAGAACCGCGTGCGCGCGGTGCAGACGGTGGACCTGGCGTCGGCCGCCTACCCGGTGTCGTTCGCCTTCCACGGCGCCGCCAAGACGCTCAACCCTTACATCAACATCGTGAACAGACTCGTGATCGTGCAGTTCGAGGACTTCGAGGGCAACCTGAAGACGCTCGCGTGGGAGCCGACGATCGCCGAGGGCGCGGCCGAGGCGCCGTTCTACGACCAGCTGCTGAAGAAGTACGGCGAGTTCCTCTCCTACAAGGTGTTCGCGACGTTCTACAACACGGTCGAGGAGGCCGTCGCGAAGTGCGGCATCACGCCGGCCGACGTCGACTACGTGAGCTTCGACCACCTGCACGTGCAGGACCTGCGGCTGATCATGGGTACCACCCGGCCCGTGCTGGGCGAGTCCGAGCCGCGCAAGCCGTTCTTCCCGAACGCGAAGTTCCTGTTCCAGCGCAAGGAGGTCGACACGTTCCGCTCGCCCCACCCGACGCAGTGGGCGTGGTACGTGCCGGGCGGGATGGACGACATCATCGAGGACAACCTCGTGCTGCTCGACGGGGACGTGGAGCTCGGCAAGGGCGTTGCGATCGTGTGGACGCCCGGCCACACGGACGGCAACCACAGCCTCGCGCTGAACACGGAGGACGGCGTGTGGGTGACCTCCGAGAACGGCGTGTGCGCCGACTCCTGGCATCCTCACCAGTCGAAGATCCCCGGCATCCGGAAGTACGCGGAGTTCTTCAACCGCGAGGTCGTGATGAACGCGAACACGCTCGAGGACTCGGTCGACCAGTACGACTCGATGGTCAAGGAGAAGGCGATCGCGGACCCGAACCGCCGGGACCCGCGGTGGCTGAACGTGTTCCCGTCCTCGGAGATGCCGGACTGGCGCCGCCAGTGGCCGGTGCGCCCGACCTTCAGCTACGGGGGAATGAACTACGGCACGATCCAGCGCCCGGCGAGCGCCAACGGCGCGCGCAACGGCGCCGGGTAGGCGCGTCGGCGCGGTCAACGTAGAGGTGCGCTGGATTATCCCACCGGATAGGTGGGTCAAGCCGCGCACCCGGGGTTTGGGCGTTTGACGGACCTATCTTCCGGATATATCATCCGGATAGATGGAGCTGTCCAAGACCTCCTACGTGATCCTCGGCATGCTGCGGCTCGGCCGCCGCACCGGCTATGAGATCAAGGCGCTCGTCGACGTCTCCACGCGGTTCTTCTGGGCGGCGAGCTACGGCCAGATCTACCCCGAGCTGGCGCGCCTGGAGGAGCTGGGTCTCGTCAAGGGCGAGGAGGACCGCACCAACGGGCGGCGCCGCAAGGCCTACGACCTGACGCCCGCGGGCGAGCGGGCGCTGCACGACTGGCTCACGTCCGCGGACCCGCTCCACATCGAGCTGCGGCACGAGGGGGCGCTGAAGTTCTTCTTCTCCGACGCGCTGACGCCCGACGAGCAGCTCGCGCAACTGCGCCACATCCGTGAGACACACGAGCAGATCGCCGCGCAGCTGCGCGCCATCGAGCCGGCCGCGCCGGACGGCAAGCCGCCGGCTGCGTTGCTGACGCTCGAGTTCGGCATTGCTTATCAGGAGTTCCTCGCCGACTGGTGCGCGCGCGCCGAGCGCCGCCTGGCCGGCAAACCGGCAAAGCGGAGGTAGCCATGTACAAGTTGATCGTCAAGCGGATCGTGCGGCGTACATTCGCCCGCCTCAGCAAGGGCGAGTACGAGCAGATCGTCAAGCAGTTCCGCCCGCAGTCGCGCTTCGTGTTCGCCGGGGACCATGCGCTCGGCGGCGAGCGGTTCGGCCAGGAGGAGGTGCGCGAGTGGTTCGCCGACATGCAGCGGCGGTTTCCCGGCATCCAGATAGTGCCGCGCGAGGTCGTCGTGAACGGGTGGCCGTGGAACACGGTGATCGCGACGCACCTCGTGATCTCCGCTCCCGCGCGCCGGGCGGCCCGAGTATCGCAACGAGGGCATGCAGCTGCTGCGCCTGCGCTGGGGACGGGTCGTCGAGGACCTGATCTTCGAGGACACCCTCGCGCTCGACGTGGAGCTGCGCCGCAGCGCGCATTCGGGAGAGCGTCAGCCGCTCGCGGAGGGCGCGCGATAGTCGCAGTCTTGATCCGGAATCGTGCGGCTCTCGGGCGCCGCAACGGGTAACGCGCGCGCGATTGCCGCGTACGCTCGCTGAGGCGATGCGGCGGTCTGAAAGCGGACAGGCGACGGTCGAGTGGAGCGCGCTCGGGCTCATGCTGGCGCTGCTGTTCGCGACCGCGGGTTTCGCAGTGGCGCGGACGGACGCGTGGAGTTTCGGAGAAGGCATCGTGCACTCGATCTCGTGCGCACTGCAGGGCGGCTGCGACGAGCGCGACTCGCTCGATCTCGCGTACGGGGCGGACGTCGCGGCGCTCGTGCGCCGCTATTCGCCGAACGTCTCCTACGAACGCGACAGCGCGGCGCTGCCGGTCGACTTCCGGCGCTGCCGCAAGACCGACTGCTCCGACGGGCCCGACGCCGCGACGGAGGTCGCGCGCTCCTCCGCGGGGCAGCCCGTCACGTCCTTCACGCGCGTGGTGGACCGGCGCTCCGGCGGCGGCTCGCTCTACCTGCAGTACTGGTTCTACTACCCGGAGAGCTTCACCGGCGGCATCGGCCGCCTCTTCGGCGACTCGTGGCCGGGGTACCACCCGGACGACTGGGAGGGCTACCAGGTGCGCGTCAGGCCCGCAGGTTCCGTGTCCGCCCGCGCCACGGCGCACGGCGGCTATAGCTCCGGCTGGAGCGACTGGACCGGCTGGTACCGCGTGTCGGGCGGCAGCCACGCCGGCGCGCTCGTGAAGAGGAGCAACGGCGAGCGCACGACGCCGGCGTCGAAGATGGCGCTGGTCCCGCTCGAGCGGTTGAGCGGGACCGGGCACTACTCGTTCGCGATACCCCCGCCGTGGGACAAGGACGTCTACCGCGCGCCGGAGTCGCCCGGGCTCCTAGCCGTATCCCAGGTCGTGCAGGCGCTGCTCGTCCATGCCGAAGAAGTGGCCGATCTCGTGCAGAACGGTGCGGCGCACCTCCTCCGCGTTCGGGTTCCCGTCCCTGAAGATCACGATTCGCTGGAGGCCGCCGCGCGGGTCGTAGATGCCCATCAGGCCGTCGGGATGGCTGTCCTCGATGACCACGGCGACCTCGCCCAGCCGCTTCGCGAACTCCTCCGGCAGCGCGTCCAGCGCTTCCTGCGCCGCGGCGCGCACCTGGTCGTCTGTCAGTGCTCCCGCCCGCGAGTCCCGTCGATCCCTGGCGGCTGCAGACGGCACCTGCCGGCGCGGCATAGTCACCACTATTGGGCCTCCCTGCGTCCTTGCCAGTCGCCGGTCTTCGCTCGCCAGTGAACCGACCGGACTCACGACCGGAAGCACGAGGCCGGGTAAGGTCCCCGCCGTGGATGCCCTGCGCGAGCGCATGTCAGCGGCGATGGAGGGCCGTCTGCCCGGATTCTTCGGGGTCGAGATCCTGAGCATCGAGCACGGCGCGACCGAGACGCGGCTCGAGCTCAGGGAGGAGCATCTGGCGCCGAACGACTTCCTCCACGCGGGCACGGTCATCACCCTTGCGGACACGAGCTGCGGCATGGGATGTCTGGCGTCGCTGCCCGAGGGCGCGGTCGGATTCACGACGATCGAGCTGAAGACGAACTTCCTCGCCACGGCGCGCGAGGGTGCGCTGCGTTGCGGCGCGCGGATGGTGCACGGCGGCGGACGCACGCAGGTATGGGATGCCACCGTCAGCCGCGAGGCGGACGACCGCGTGATCGCGCTGTTTCGCTGCACACAGTTCATATTGCCGGCCGACGACGCACGCACCGAGCGTCAGCGCCAGAACGCACAACTCCTGAAGGAGAAGAAATGAGCGAACCAAGACGATCGGCCACGACCGGATCGCGCCCGCGCACTTCCGCGAACGCTGCCCAGAACGCGGGGCCGGGTCCCACCGCGGCCGTGCGCGCCAAGCGCGAGGCCACCGTGCGCGAGCACATGGAGTCCGAGAACCGGCACGACTTCGACACGACCATGCGCACGTTCCACCATCCCCGGTACGAGATCATCGCGACCGGCGACGTGCACGACGGGGAGGGGGAGGTCGCGCGCTACTTCGAGGAGACGCGGGCCGCGTTCCCCGACCAGCGCAACGAGCTGATCGCCCTGCACCACGCCGACGACGCGGTCGTGGTCGAGTTCGACCTGAAGGGCACGCATCTCGGATCGTTCCGGGGGCTCCCGGCGACCGGCAAGGACTTCACCTGTCGCATGGTGGCGCTGTTCCTGTTCGACGGGGACCGGCTGGTGGGCGAGCGCGTCTACTTCGACTCCGCCACGATCCTGCGCCAGCTCGGGATCGCGCACGACCCGCTGACGCTGTGGGGCCGGCTCGCGACCGTCGCGAACCACCCGCTCACGATCGGCCGCGCGGCGGTGCGCTCGATCGTCCGCCGCTAAGAGCCCAACTTTTCGCGCGAGTTCGCCTGGACATTCGTACGATGGGGTCACTGCACCTCCCGCAGTGGATTCGCAACCCTGGTGGAACTCGCAAAGCGACAGCCCCTGTCGGCGCTGGCGGCATCCTTCGTCGCCCTCGTGCTGACCTTCGCACTCCTTCCCGGAGACGCCCTCGCACGCCACGTCCAGTGCGGCGAGCGCATCACCGAGAACGTGCGCCTCGACTCCGACCTGCGCGATTGTGAAGGCGTGGGCCTGGTCGTGGGGGGCGACGGCGTCACCGTCGATCTTGGCGGCCACACGATCGATGGAACCGGCCGCGGCACCGGGATCGTGAACGGCTACGGCGGTGACGGCCGTCGCGATGTGCAGATCCGCAACGGCACCGTGCGCGGGTTCAAGGTCGGGCTGCGCAGCGGCGGTCGCGGCACCCAGCTGCGCCGGCTGACGGTCACCAAGAACGCCACCGGCGGCGTGGTCCTGCGCGGCTCGCAGTGCGTCGTCGAGCGCAACACGATCACCGACAACGGCTACGGCCACGGCATCTCGCTCGAGGCGGGCGGCGGCTGCCGGATCGACTCGAACCGCATCTCCCGCCAGCTCGGCGCCGGGATCGAGACCGACCGCTCGTCCGGCAACAGGATCGAGGACAACAGGATCAGCGGCAACCGGCGCGCGGGCATCATGCTCGCCGGCACGACCACCACCACGGTCGAGCGCAACACCCTGACGGGCAACGAGGTCGGGATCTCCCTGTTTGACCGCTCCAACTCGAACGTCGTGAGGCGCAACACCGCGGCTCTGAACGCGACCGGCATCGCCCTCACCTTCGGCGGAGCCGGCAACCGCATCGAGCAGAACTCGGTGTCGGCCAGCGATGGAGCGGGAATTCGTTTCGCCGAGACGGGCGCGGGCAACCAGGCGGTGCGCAACCTCGTCACCCTCAGCGGCGAGGAGGGCATCCGCGTGATCGACAGCGCCGCGCTGCGCGTCGAGGGCAACTCGCTCTACGACAACGCCGGCGACGGGCTCTTCGTCGCCGAGCAGGACACCGGCGGCACCGTGCTGCGCCGCAACACCGCGAGCCACAACGGCGACGACGGCATCGACGCCGACAGCGCGCTGCTCACGATCGAGCACAACACTGCGGAGCGCAACAAGGACCTCGGCATCGAGGCCGTGCCCGGAGCCAGGGACGGCGGCGGCAACACCGCCCGCTTGAACGGCAACGCCGCGCAGTGCGCCGGCGTTCGCTGCTAGTCCCCGTAGTCGAAGAACCCGCGGCCGGTGGCCTCGCCGATCGCGCCTTCGGCGACCATCCGCCGCAGCAGCGGAGCGGCCCGGTAGCGCTCCTCCTTCAGCTCCTCGTACAGCGAGTCGAGCGTGGAGAGGACGTGGTCGATCTCGATCTCGTCGGCCCATTCGAGCGGCCCGCGCGGGTAGTTGTAGCCCGCGCGCATGGCGACGTCGACGTCCGCGGGCGAGCCGACGCCCTCGGACACCGCGAACGCCGCCTCGTTCACGAGCTGGCAGACGATGCGCCCGAGCACGAGCCCCGGCGCGTCGCCGACCCACTCCACGTGCTTGCCGAGGGAGGCGAAGAACTCCTCGGCCCGTGCCACGTCGCGCGCGCGCGTCTCGGCCGAGCGCGTCAGCTCGACCAGCCGCGAGCCGGCCAGCGGGGGGAGCGCGTGGAAGCCGACGGCACCGCCTCTCGTGTCCAGCTCCGCGAGGCTGCCGTCCACGCACAGGGCGAGCACGAGCGTCTCGGGATCGTCGATCGTGGGCTCGGCCTCGAGCGGTGAGCGGCCGGTGACGGAGTCGATCAGGATGTCGGGCGCGTCGCCGTTGATCTGCTCGATGTCGAGCACCTCGTAGCCCGCATCCGCGCACGCGTCGCGCAGGTCCTCGGCGAGCCGCCCCTCGCCGGCCACCACCACGACGCCGGTGCCGCCGCCCCCCACGGGCGGGTCCGGATCGTCGCCCCGATAGGCGTCGCCCGAGTAGTCGTAGTAGCCGCGCCCGGCCTTGCGGCCGAAGCGCCCGGCCTGCACCATGCGGGCCTGGATCATGCTGGGGCGCCAGCGCGGCTCGTGGAAGCTCTGCTCCCAGAAGGACTTGGTCACCTCGAAGCCGACGTCGATCCCGACCAGGTCCGCCAGCTCGAAGGGCCCCATCCGGAACCCGCCGCCCATCCGGACGACGCGGTCGATCGTGGCGTGATCGGCGACGCCGCTCCGCCAGCAGCTTCAGCGCCTCCATCCCGAACGGGCGCGCACACCGGTTGGCCAGGAACCCGGGGCCGTCGCGGGCGACGATCACGCGCTTGCCCATGCGCTCGCCCACCTTGCGGGCCAGCTCCACCGCCGCGGGCGCGGATTCCGCGCCGGCGACGACCTCCAGCAGCTCCATCAGGGCGGGAGGGTTGAAGAAGTGCATGCCCACGACGCGGCTCGGATCGGCGGCACCCGTCGCGAGCGCGGTCACCGGCAGGGAGGAGGTGTTCGTCGCGAGCACCACGTCCGGCCCGCACACCTCGGAGAGCTGCGCGAACAGGGCGTGCTTGAGCTCCATGGACTCCGGGGCGGCCTCGATCACCAGCTCGCACCCGGCGAGCTTTGCGATGTCCTTTGCCGCGTGCAGCCGCTGCAGCGCAAGCTCGGCGTCGCCGCCGGTCCAGCGCCCGCGCTGCACGCCCTGCTCGAGGCCGGTGCGGATCGCCGCCAGGCCGCGCTCGAGTGCCTCCGGGAAGGGATCGTGGAGGTGCGTCTCGTAACCCGCGAGTGCGGCGACCTGCGCGATCCCGGCGCCCATCGTGCCGGCGCCCACAACGCCGACGCGACGCACCTCCGTCGCGATCACTGCCCGCGGAACTCCGGGCGGCGCTTCTCGAGGAAGGCCTGCATTCCCTCCACGCGGTCCTGGGTCGCCATCGCCAGCTCGTAGAGGCGACGCTCGTGCGCGAGGCCCGCGCTCAGCGTCATCTCGTCGGCGGCGAGCACCGCCTGCTTGGCGAGCTTGACCGCGAGCGCCGGGCGCCGCGCGACGACCTGGGCCAGCTCGAGCGCGTCGCTGAACCATGCGCGCCTCAGGGAGACCTTGTTCACGAGGCCCAGGCGCAGAGCCTCCTTGGCGTCGATGCGGCGTCCGGAGAGCACCAGCTCCATCGTCCGCTGCTTGCCGATCACGCGCGCCAGGCGCTGGGTCCCGCCGCCGCCGGGAATGATCCCCAGCGTGATCTCGGGCTGGCCGAACTCGGCCGTCTCCGAGGCGACGATCATGTCGCACAGCAGCGCCAGCTCGCAGCCGCCCCCGAGCGCGAAGCCCGACACCGCCGCGATCAGGGGCGTGCGGCAGTCGGCCACACGCTGCCAGAACGGCATCGTCGAGGCCTCCAGCACCTCCTGGAACGTGCGCTCGGCCATCGCCTTGATGTCGGCGCCCGCCGCGAACACCTCGTCGGTGCCGGCGATCACGATGCAGCGCACGGATTCGTTCGCGTCGAAGTCGGCGATCGCCACGGCCAGCTGCTCCATCACGGCGGGCGACAGCGCGTTGCGCCGCTCCGGCCGGTTCATGCGCACGACACCGATGGCCTCATGGCGCTCGACCGCAACATCGGTGCCCGTGCTGACCGTCATGCCTACTCCGGAATCAACGCGTTGATGCCGGTCGCGTGGCGGCCGATGATCAACTTCTGAATTTGCGAAGTGCCCTCGTACAGCGTCGTGACGCGCGCATCCCGCATGTAGCGCTCGACGGGGTACTCGTCGATGTAGCCGTACCCGCCGTGCACCTGGATCGCGTTGTTCGCGCAGCGCACCGCCGCCTCGGTCGCGTAGTACTTCGCGATCGAGGTCTCGAGCGTGTTGGGCCGCTTCTGGTCCTTGAGGTGGCCGGCGCGCAGGACCAGCATGCGGGCCGCGTCGGCGTCGACCACCATCTCCGCGATCAGCTCCTGCACGAGCTGGAAGCTCGCGATCGGGCGGTTGAACTGGTTGCGCTCCTTCGAGTACTTGACCGACTCGTTCACGCAGCCCTGGCAGATCCCGACGCACCCGGCCGCGACGCTGTAGCGGCCCCGGTCGAGCGCGGACATCGCGATCTTGAACCCGTCCCCGATCCCGCCCAGCATCTCGTCGTCCGAGACCTCGACGGCGTCCAGCGCGAGCTCGGCCGTGTCGGAGGCGCGCAGTCCGAGCTTGCCGTGGATCTCCTGCGAAGTGAAGCCCGGGCGGTCGGTCGGCACGAGGAAGCACGCGACGCCGCGGTGCTTCTTTTCGGGATCGGTCTGGGCGAAGATCATCGCCACCTTCGCGTTGTTGCCGAGCGAGATGAACATCTTGGAGCCGGAGATCGACCACCCGCCGTTGCGCTTGGTCGCGCGGGTGGATACGGACGCCGCGTCCGAGCCGGTGCCCGGCTCGGTCAGCCCGAAGCACCCGAGCCACTCGCCCGAGCACAGCTTGGGCAGGATCGCTTGCTTCTGATCCTCGGTGCCCCACTGCTCGATGGAGCCGGCGACCAGCGAGGTCTGCACGGACACGACCGTGCGCGCGGACGAGTCGCCGCGCCCGATCTCCTCGACGATCAGCCCGTAGGAGATGTAGTCGAGGCTGCGGCCGCCGTACTCCTCCGCGACCGGCGCGCCCAGGTAGCCCATCTCCGCGATGCGCTTCACGAGGTCGAGGTCGAAGCGCTCGGCGCGGTCGTTCTCGCGTGCGCGCGGGATGATCTCGCGGTCGGCGAACTCGGCCGCCGTCTCCTGGATCAGGCGCTGCTCGTCGCTGAGGTCGAAGTTCATCCGCCCTCGAGGTTTACCGCGCCGGTCAGCTCTGCCTGGATGTGCTCGGCAAGCAGGTCGGAGACTCGCTGCGTCACCGGCCCCGGGCAGTTGAACTCGAGCCCGTCGAGCGACGAGACGCCCTGCACCTCGCGCAGGGAGGAGGCGAGGAACAGCTCGGCCGCACCGAGCACGTCGCCGATCTTGCTGTGCTCGTCCTCGGTCACCGGCACGAGCCGCATGATGCGCTCGCGCGTGATCGACGCGAGCACCCCCGTGTCCAGCTCCGGCGTGTGCAGGTGCCCTTCGGCATCGACCCAGAAGAGGGTGGAGGTGGGCGCTTCGAGCACGGTGCCGTCGGGCTCCACCAGCAGCGCTTCGTCGGCGCCGTCGCGCTGCGCGAGCCGCGTCGCGCGCATGTTCCCGCCGTAGGAGAGCGTCTTGAGGTGCGTCAGCACGATGTTGGTCTGGTAGCGGACGCTCGACATGGACAGGCCGTGGCGGAATTCCGGCAGCGGCTCCACGATCCCGATGCGGCGGCCGCCGCGGGTGAGCACCAGCCGCAGCGCGGCGTCGCGCTTTCCGGACGCGTCGATCAGGGCGTTGACCTCACGCTCGAACGCAGGCCGGTCGTACTCGAGGAAGATGCCGGCCGCGGAGCGGTCGAGCCGGTCGAAGTGGTCCGTGAACCCGAACGGGCGCCCTGCGTAGAGCTTCAGCATCTCGAAGGCGCCGTCGCCTCTCAGAAACCCGTCATCGGTGATCGACACGGTCGCCTCCGCGACGGGCCCGATGCGCCCGTCCACGCAGCACAGCAGGGGCACGCCGTCTGTCGGGGTCTCGGCCATCAGCGGGCTAGCTTAATCCACCGGCCGCAGCGGCCTGCGCAAGGTCGTAGTACGTGTGCAAGCGGAACATCCTGCCATCGCGAAACTCGTAGACCCACCCGACCGGCTGATCGAGTTCGATGCCGCTGCCCCGCCCGCGCGCCCTGACCGACCCCAGCACGACCACGGTGTCCCCGCGCTCGTGGACCTCGTCCATCACGATCTCCCATGTCTCGAAGTTCTCGTCGAGGGCGGCGAGCCACTGGCGCGCACCTTCGTGTCCGTGAAACGGCTCGCCCTGGAAGGCGTCGCTGATGCCCGTGTGGATCTCGACGTCGGGATGGATGTCGTCGAGCGGTGCCGCGCGGTCCCCGCTGTTCCAGCGCTCGACCGCGCGGCGCACGCGGGCGGCGTTGCTACCCACGTTACGAGAGCCCCGCCGCTCGTCTGGCGCGGCGGGGAGAGGCATAGCCGACTGCGCTCAGGATCTTCCCTTGCCGGACCGTGACCACCGAGGCCCACGAGCCCTCCACCTCGATGCCCGTCAGGCGGAAGCGACCGACGAGGCGCTGGACCGTGAGGCATCGCCGGTCGTCGATCTCTTTGATGTCCTCGAGCTCGAACCGCACGTCCTCGAACGCGTCCGCGACCTCTTCCCACCAGTGCCTCAGCCCGTCGTGACCGAAATACGGGCCCGGGATCGGTGACTCCGCCCAGTTGCGGATCTCGATCTCCGGATCGCACATCTCGGGAGCCGGGTCGCCGCGCTCCAGCGCCGTGAACCAGCGCCTGACAACCTCGACATGCTCGCGGCCCATCACACCACGGCAGGGTTGTCCACGATCGTCGCAAGGCCCTGCCCGACGCCGATGCACATCGTCGCGAGGCCGCGCTGCGCGCCGCGGCGGCGCATCTCGTGGATCAGGGTGCCGATCAGGCGCGCGCCCGAGGCGCCCAGCGGGTGGCCGAGCGCGATCGCGCCGCCGTTCACGTTCAGGCGCTCGAGGTCCAGCTCCAGCTCGCGTGCGCAGGCGAGCACCTGTGACGCGAAGGCCTCGTTCAGCTCGACCAGGTCGATGTCCCGCACGCTCAGCCCCGCCCCGGCGAGCGCCTTGCGGGTTGCGGGAATCGGGCCGATGCCCATCACGCTCGGCTCCACGCCGGCCGCGCCGGTGGACACGATGCGCGCGAGCGGCTCGCGGCCCAGCGCCTTTGCGCGCTCGGGGCTCGCCAGCACCAGGCACGCGGCGCCGTCGTTGATCTGCGACGAGTTGCCCGCGGTCACGGTGCCGCCCTCGCTGAAGGCGGGTCGCAGGCGGCCCAGCTTCTCGAGCGTGGTGTCGGCGCGCGGCCCCTCGTCGGAGTGAACCGTGACCGGCTCGCCCTTCGGCTGCGGCACCGGCACCGGGACGATCTCGTCGTCGAAGCGGCCCGTCTCCTGCGCGGCGAGCGCGCGGCGGTGGCTCTCCAGCGCGAACTCGTCCTGGTCCTCGCGCGAGACGCCGAAGCGCCGCGCGACGTTCTCGGCCGTCTGGCCCATCGAGTCCGTGCCGTGCAGCTCCTCCATGCGCGGATTCACGAAGCGCCAGCCGATCGTCGTGTCGTACACCGTCGGCCCGCCGCGCGGGAACGAGCGATCCGGCTTGGGCATCGCGAGCGGCGCGCGCGTCATCGACTCGACGCCGCCGGCCAGCACGAGGTCGGCCTCGCCGAGCTTGATCTGGCGCGCGGCCTGGTTGACCGCTTCGAGCCCGGATGCGCACAGCCGGTTGACCGTCACGCCGGGCACCTCGACCGGCAGTCCGGCGAGCAGCAGGCCCATGCGCGCGACGTTGCGGTTGTCCTCCCCGGCCTGGTTCGTGCAGCCCATGTAGACCTCGTCGATTTCCTCGACCGGCAGGTCGTTGCGGTCCACCGCGGCCCGGATCACGTGCGCCGCGAGGTCGTCCGGCCGAGCATTCGCGAGCGCCCCGCCGTAGCGGCCGATCGGGGTGCGCAGGGCGTCGATCACGTACGCCTCGGTCACGCCGGAAACTGTATTGGACGGGTCGAATCGACCTCCCGGGTAGCGGCGGGTACACTCGGCGGCGGCGGATCATGGACACTTTTCCACTCATCGTGCTGGGCGGGCTGCTGGTGATCGTCGGGCTGCTCGTGCTGCTCGCGAGGCTGTATCCGGGCACGGGCGCCGACCTGCTGGACTGGCAGCCGACACGTTCCTACGAGACCGAGATCGAGCTCGAGATGCAGGACGTCGAGCAGATGATCCAGGCGCAGAACGAGTACCGCCGAAAGCGCGGCGAGAGCGAGATCAGCGAGGACGAGTTCCGCGAGCAGGTGGTGCGCGAAGAGGCGCGTCGCGCGGCCGAGAACGCGGACTGACTAGACTGAACGACGCTGCGTCTGCGGCGCCGTTGCGCGACGCGCGCACGGTCTTGCGCTTCTCGGAGAGGAACTCGTCGAGCAGGCGCGTGACGCGCGTCGGCAGCTCCAGCTGCGGGTAGTGCCCGCAGTGCTCGAGCATCTTCACCTCGGCGTGGGGCACGACCTGCGCGAAGGCCACGGCGTGGTCGGCGGGCGTGAGCCGATCCTGCATTCCCCACAGGACCATCACCGGCATCTCGAGACTCGCGCTGCGCGCGAGCAGCTCTCCCGTGTAGCCCGCCATCAGCGAGCGGCCGGTCTCGATCAGGTGCTTCAGCTCGCGCGGGCCGCCGTGCAGGTGCACGAAGTGGTCGATCACCTCTCCCATCGCGCGGGTGTCGTGCACGAGCCGCTCCTCGAGGAATCCGCGCAGCGCAGCCTTCACCGCGGGGCGGCCCACGGGATTCGGGAGGCGCAGCAGCGCCGGCCAGTTGAGCCAGCGACCCGAGATCGCGTGCCACCACCACGGCGCGCTGTCGCCGAGGCCGGCCGGCGAGACCAGCACGAGCCGGTCCACGAGCCGGGGATCCTCGAGCGCCACCGTGAGGGCCATCGCACCGCCCAGCGAGTGGCCGACGAAGGCGGCGCGCTTGATCTCCAGCTCCGCGAAGAGGGCGGGGAAGAACTCCTCGTAGCAGCCGATCAGATCGTCGTCGAAGCATTCGGGCGGGTCGCCCGAGCGACCGAACGGCGGCACGTCGATCGCGATCACGCGACGGCGGCGCGCCAGCGGCGGGACGACTCTGCGCCACGCGTCCGCGGTGTCGCCGTATCCGTGCAGCAAGATGACGGGAGGCAGCGACGACGAACTCTGCGCGGCCGCGTCGACGACGTAGGTCTCGCATCCTGCGATGTCGAGCAGCCTGCCCGCGAGCTGCGCTCCGCTCGCGTCGAACAAGCCTGGATGTCTCACGGCCCGCGCCACCGCCATGCCCTCAGTGGCTGCCGCCGTCCAACGGCACGTTCAATCTGTGGCCCCCCAGCCCAACAATCCGTGTTCCCATGCCATGTATAGACGATGTGACGGTGCGGGCGCATTAACTCTGCGGCTAACCTCATACCGCATGCTTTGTCCAAACTGCATGTCTCCCTACATAGAGCCTCTGCCGGACGATCCCGATCTGGAGGGTCAGCCTCCGGACGAGCCGGTCATGCACTGCACGGAATGCGAGTACGTCGGCCCCGCGATCCGAGTTCCTGCCTGAGAACTACCGCTAGTACTGAGTGGTCACTGTCCCCCGCCCGGCGGCGCGGCGGCGCCCTCCTCGCGCAGTCAATCGCGCATGGTGGTGCGCCTTTCGAGAAACCTGCTAAATGTGGTAGGAAATCGGGGGATTCCCCGACCCGCGACCAGGAGGTACCGATGGCCGACTACGCGAAGGACGTACTGGTTGACACGCAGTGGGTCGAGGACCATCTCGGCGACGACTCGATCCGCATCGTCGAGGTGGACGAGAACCCATCGCTCTACGCGGAGTCGCACATCCCCGGGGCGATCGGCTTCGACTGGCAGAAGGATCTGCAGGACCAGGTCGAGCGCGACTTTCTCGGGCCGGAGGAGTTCGGCCGGCTGTTCGGCTCGCGCGGCATCTCCAACGACCACACGGTCGTGCTGTACGGCGACCGCAACAACTGGTTCGCGGCCTACACGTACTGGTACCTGCTCTATTACGGCCACACGGCGGTGCGGCTGATGAACGGCCCGCGCGAGAAGTGGATCAACGAGCGACGCCCGACCACCAGCGAGGCCCCCTCGCACGCGGCGACCACCTTCAAAGCCAAGGCCCCGGACGAGGCGATCCGCGCGAAGCGCGACGAGATGCTGACCCTCGTCGGCACCGACACGCGGCTCGTCGACGTCCGCTCGCCGCAGGAGTACTCCGGAGAGCTGATCGCGATGGCCGGCTACGAGCAGGAGGGCGCGCAGCGCTCCGGGCACATCCCCGGCGCGGCCAGCATCCCGTGGGCGCAGGCCGTCAACGAGGACGGCACCTTCAAGTCGGCCGACGACCTGAAGGACCTCTACGGCGGCAAGGGAGTGCTCAACGGCAACGACATCGTGGCCTACTGCCGCATCGGCGAGCGCTCGGCGCACACCTGGTTCGTGCTGCACGAGCTGCTCGGCCGCGACAACGTCAAGAACTACGACGGCTCGTGGACCGAGTGGGGCAACCTGGTCGACGTGCCGATCGAGAAGAACGTGTAGCGCCGTAAGCCGCGGTCGATTTACCACGCATATCGTGGGAAAACGACCGCGCTTCCCGGTCTGCGGTCGATTTTCCCGACATAGTGAGGAAAAGTCACCGCGACTCCCTTACGCGACCTGGTTTTCGCCTGGCTAGAGCAAAGGCCTCAGGCGCTCCAGCAGCCCCGCGAGGATGCGGGCGGTCGCTCCCCAGATCAGGTGGCCGCCGACCGTGTACGTGTCGGTCTTGATCGGCACGCCGCGGCGGATCAACCGCTTCTTCTCGTAGCCGCCGATCAGGTCGGGCAGCGACAGCTCGACGATCTCGTCCACCTCGAGCGGGTTGGGACGGAAGGTGCCGCCGGGGGCGGTCAGCCCGACGAAGGGATAGATCTCGTAGCTGGTCACGAACGTGCCCGTGGGAGGCAGCGCGCCGACCACGTTGACCAGGCCGCGCTCGAGGCCGATCTCCTCCTCCGCTTCGCGCAGCGCCGTGTCCTGCAACTCCTCGTCGGCGTCGCGCCGCCCGCCCGGGAAAGAGATCTCGCCGGCGTGGCGGCGCATGTCGGCGGGTCGCTTGGTGAACACGGCGGTGAGATGGCCGTCCTGCACGTACAGCGGCACCAGCACCGCCGCCTTGACGTTGCCGGGAGCGCTCATCTGCACGGTCTCGGCGGGGTCGAGCAGCAGGGCGCCCAGGCGGGCGGCGAAGTCGTCGGCGCTTTCCATCGCGGTGCGAATATACGGGGCGTGGATGCTCTGCTGATCGTCGACTTCCAGAACGACTTCACGCCGGGCGGGGCGCTGCCGGTGGAGCGCGGCGACGAGATCGCCCGCCCGATCAACGCGATCGCCGAGCACTTCGAGTTCGTCGTCGCCACGCGCGACTGGCATCCGCCGGACCACGGGTCGTTCGCCGGGGTCGAGGTGGACCCGGACAGGTGGGAGGGGATCGATCCGCCCGGCATCTGGCCCGTGCACTGCGTGCAGGACACGCCCGGTGCGGAGCTGCACCCGGCGCTCGACCGCTCCAACGTCGATGTCGTGGTCGACAAGGCGCAGGACCCGAACACGCAGGGCTACTCCGCCTTCCATGGTGGAGACCTCGCCGGCGTTCTGCGCGAGCGCGGGGTGGACCACCTCTACGTCGCCGGCCTCGCGACCGACTACTGCGTGAAGAACACGGTGCTCGACGCGGTCGAGCTCGGGTTCGGCGTGACGGTCGTGGAGGACGCCGTCCGCGGGATCGAGGTGCACCCCGGGGACATCGACGCGGCGAAGGTGGCGATGCGCGCGGCGGGCGCCGGCTTCATCGCCTCACACGAGCTGCTCGCGCGCTGGGCGGCGAGCGCCACCCGCTCCTGACGTCCTGATGCCAGATGAGCGCCCATATGGCGCTCATCTGGCATCACGGGGGGGTCAGGCCCCGTGGGGCGGGACTTCGTCCCCGCCGGCGTACGGGTACCACCACTCCTTCGGCGCGATCTCGGACTCGATGTGCACGTGCTTGGTCTCCTGGAAGGCCTCGAGTCCCTCCTCGCCCAGCTCGCGGCCGATGCCGGACTGCTTCATGCCCGCCGAACGGCCCCGCGTCGTTGTCGGTGAGCGGGTCGTTGAACCAGACGGTGCCCGCCTTCAGCTCGCGCATGCAGCGCAGGATGTTGCGCAGGTCGCGCGTGTAGACGTTCGCGCCCAGCCCGTAGCGCGTGGAGTTGGCCAGCTCGATCGCCTCGTCGAGGCTCGACACGGGGACGATCGGAGCCACCGGCCCGAACGTCTCCTCGCGCAGCAGGTCGGTCTCGGCGGGCGCGCCCGGTGACGACGGCGGGCGCGAAGAAGTGGCCGCGCTCCTGTCCCGCGTCCGGTCCTCCCGTGAGGAGCTGCGCCCCCGCGGCGACGGCGCTCTCGACCTGCGCCGCGACCTTCTCGCGCTGGCGCTCCGACACCATCGGGCCGATGTCGGTGCGCGGGTCGAGCGGATCGCCGATCACGAGGCTCTTGGTGTAGTCGACGAACTCGCTGACGTAGTCGTCGTAGACGTCGCGCATCACGTAGAAGCGCTCCGCCGACGTGCAGACCTGCCCGGCGTTCAGGTATGCGGCCCAGGCGCCGCCCTTCGCGGCGACGGCGAGCTCGTCGGCCACGTCCGAGCAGACGATGAACGGGTCCTTGCCGCCCATCTCGAGGTTCACGCGCGCCACGCGCTCGGCGCACGCGACCGCGACCCGCTTGCCCGTCTCGACCGAGCCCGTGAAGGCGATGCAGTCGACGCGCTCGTCGTGCACGATCGCCTCGCCGACGTCACCGGCGCCCGCCAGCAGGTTCACGACGCCCGCGGGCAGGTGCTCCAGCGCCGCCGCCAGCATCAGCGTCGACAGCGGCGTCAGCTCCGAGGGCTTGCAGACGGTCGTGTTCCCGGCCGCCAGGGCCGGCGCGAGCTTCCACGCGAGCAGCAGCAGCGGGTAGTTCCACGGCACGATGCAGCCGACGACGCCCATCGGCTCCTTCACCACCAGGGCGAGCTGCGTCGACTCGATCGGAGGGATCACGCGGCCGGCGCTGTTGCGCCCGATCTCGGCGTAGTAGTCGAACACGGCCGCCGTCCAGCCGACCTCGTCCGAGTTCTCGACCAGCGGCTTGCCGCCCTCGCGGGTCATCGTCTCGGCCAGCTCGCCCGTGCTGGCGCGCATGCGGGTGGCGACCTCGTGCAGCATCTCGGCGCGCTCGACCGCGGGCGTCGCGGCCCACGCGCGCGCCGCCTCGCGCGCGGCGGCGATCGCGGCGTCCACCTGGGCGGGAGAGGCCGCGCGCACGGTCGCGAGCGTCTCCTCCGTGTAGGGGTTCTCGACCTCCAGCGGCGTCGCCCTCGCCGGGGACCTGCTCGCCGCCGATCAGCAGCCTGGTCTCGGGCTCAGACACGCTGTCACCTCGTCGTTGATCTGCACGTTCCCGGTGAGGACGCGGTGCACCGGGCACTTGCCGGCGATCGTCTTCAGCTGTCTCCAGCTGCTCGTCGGTGATCTCGCCGGGCGACCTGGATCACGACGTCGAAGCGCGACGTTCCCCCCGGGTCGATCTCGTACTCGACGTCGACCGCCACGTCGCCGACGTCCCACTGCTTGCGGTCCGCGTACATCTCGATCGTGACCGCCGTGCACGCGGCGAGGCTGAGCGCGAGCAGCTGCGTGGGGCGCGCGCCGGTGTCCGTGCCGCCGACCGAGGGCGGCTCGTCGGCGATCAGCGTGTGGTTCCCGGCGGTGAGGCTGTGCGCGTAGCCCTTGCGGCGGCGGGCGCTGACCTTCACTTGGCTCCCGCGGAGGACTTGCCGCGCCCCTCGAACAGCTCCGGGTCCGGCACGTCCGCGAACCGCGCCATCGCGAAGAGCAGGTCCGACGCGCGGTTCACGAACCGCAGCACGACCGAGCCCGTCCAGGGGCTGCGCGCGGTCGAGCGCCACGATCCGGCGCTCGGCGCGGCGCAGCACGGCGCGCGCGAGATCGAGCTGCGCGGACAGCTGGGTGCCTCCGGGGATCACGAACTTCGGGGGCAGGTCGACCTGGTCCATGTAGTGGTCGATCGCCTGCTCCAGCCAGCCGACCATGTTCTCGTCGAGGCGGCTGACGCCCGCCTCCAGGCGCTCGCGCGCCTCGGGCGCGGTCGCGAGCTCGGCCCCCGCGACGAACAGGTCGTTCTGCAGGTGGAGCACGTCGGCTGCGAGCCGCGGGTGGTAGCTCGCCAGCGACCGCGCGATCCCGAGCGCGGAATTCGACTCGTCCAGGGAGCCGTAGGCCTCGGTGCGCGCATCGTTCTTCTCCACCCGACCGCCGTACCACAGGGAGGTGGTGCCGTCGTCCCCTTTGCGCGTGTAGATCTTCACCGTTTGGCAGGGTACTCGCCCGCCTCTTCTTGAAACGTCATTCAAAAATGAGTACGGTTCAAAACCGTGGCCGAGGACAGCCCCACACCGGTTGTCGAGGAGCTTGCTACCCGCTCCGATCGCCGTAAGGCGCGGACCGTGGCGGCGATCGTGGATGCCGCCGAGCGCCGCTTCATCGAGCACGGCTTCCACCACACGACCGTCGAGGAGATCGCGGACGCGGCCGACGTCTCCGTAGGCTCGATCTACGTGCACTTCAAGAGCAAGGAAGGGCTCTACCTGGCGCTGATCGAGCGGGCCCTCGAGGTCGAGGAGCGCTACATGGACGAGGCCTTCCGGCCGACGCTCTCACTCGGCCAGCAGCTGTTCGCCGCCGGCTGGGCGTACCTGCGCTTCTACCTCGAGAACCCGGGCTACTTCCGCATCCTCGTGTTCCCGCACATCGACGCGCGGCCGGAGGACACGCTGCCGTTCGCGGCGCAACGGCTCGCCGAGCGCGCCGAGGCGCAGGTGCGGCGCGTCGCCGGGATCATCGAGCTGGCCGTCAAGACCGGCGCGGCACGGCCCGTCGATCCCTACCGGGCAGCGAAGTTCATGTGGGGCGCGTGGAGCGGAGTGATCGCGCTCAACCTGCGCCCGGACCGCCTGCGGCTCGACGACGACGAGCTGCGTGCGGTGCTCGAAGAGGGCCGGCAAATGATCGCTCAGGGCATCGCTTCGATGGCACTGCGCGACGCGAGCGGCAGCCTGCGGCCCGAGTTCGACCAGTTCGACCAGACCGCACCTCTTTCCTCCAAGCAAGCCAAAGGAGCCTCTCAATGAGATTCGGGATCTTCTACGAGCACCAGATGCCGCGGCCGTGGGCCGAGAACGCGGAGGAGACGCTCCTCAACAACGCGCTGGACCAGGTGGAGCTGGCCGACAAGGTCGGCATCGACTACGTGTGGGAGGTCGAGCACCACTTCCTCGAGGAGTACTCGCACTCGAGCGCGCCGGAGGTGTTCCTCGCCGCCGCCAGCCAGCGAACCAAGAACATCAGGCTGGGCCACGGCATCGTGCAGATCCCGCCCGGGTTCAACCACCCGGCGCGCGTCGCCGAGCGGATCGGCACGCTCGACCTGATCTCGGGCGGGCGCGTGGAGTTCGGCACCGGCGAGTCCAGCTCGCAGGCGGAGCTGGGCGCGTTCGGGGTCGACCGCGAGTCCAAGCGGGCGCAGTGGGAGGAGGGCGTCGACGCGATCACCCGCATGTTCGTGGAGGAGCCGTTCGGTGGCTACGACGGCGAGTTCTTCTCGATGCCGCCGCGCGGGGTGCTCCCCAAGCCCAAGCAGAAGCCGCACCCGCCGCTGTGGGTGGCGTGCAGCCGCCGCGAGACGATCCTGCTGGCGGCGTCGGCGCGGCATGGGCGCGCTCACGTTCGCGTTCATCGAGCCCGAGCAGGCGAAGGAGTGGGTGGACGAGTACTACGGGCTGATCCAGTCCGACGAGTGCGTGCCCGCGGGCTTCGCCGTCAACCCGAACTTCGCCGTCGTCCTGCCGATGATGCTGCACAAGGACGAGGCGACGGCGATCGAGCGCGGCATCGACGGCGCGCACTTCTTCGGCTACTCGCTCGCGCACTACTACGTGTTCGGCGACCACCGTCCCGGCATCACGAACGTGTGGGACGAGTTCCAGGACAAGCGCGCCGAGTACGGGTTCACGCGCGAGATCATCAATGCCGACGACGGTCCGCTGGGCGTGAAGATCCTGGAGCAGGGCTTCGGCTCGCTGCGCGGCGCGATCGGGACGCCCGAGCAGGTGACCGAGCTGGTCGAGCGCTACCGGCAGGCGGGCGTGGACCAGGTGATCTTCGTGCATGCAGTGCGGCGCGAACAAGCACGAGCACGTCTGCGAGTCGCTGGAGCTGTTCGGCAAGAAGGTGATGCCGCACTTCACCGAACGGTCGCGAGGAGACACGAGGCGCAGAAGCGCGAGCGGCTCGCCGAGGCCTGCGAGCGCGCGCTCGCGCGCCGCGCGCCGGCGCGCACGGCCGACCCCGGCTACGTGATCACGCCGACGGGCGAGCCGACGTCGGCGCAGGTGATCGCCGCCGCGCGGCGCGCGGGCGCGAACGGCGCCGCGAACGGGCGGCGCACGGTCAGGCAGGCGCTCGGCAGCCGCCTCCAGCAGGCCGGGGAATCGGCGTTCGGGGCCTTCGTGCGCGGCCGCTCCGACGAGCAGCTGGAGCGCACCGTCGGGTCCAACGCGGGACTGCGGGTGATCTTCAAGGGCATGGAGCGCTCGTTCGTGCCGGAGAAGGCGAACGGGTTCTCCGGCGAGGTGCAGTACGAGCTGACGGACCGCAACGGGCCGAAGCGCTGGATCGTGCGGATCGAGGACGGCACGCGGGTCGTGACCGAGCCGGGGGTCGCACAGAACCCGGTCATCACGTTCCGCACCTCGGTGCCGATGTTCGCGCGCCTCGCCTCGCAGGAGGTGCATCCGGCGAAGGCGATGATGGAGGGAGACCTCGAGGTGACGGGCGACTTCGAGGCCGCCGCGCGCCTCGGCGAGATGTTCGGCCAGGACTAGCTGGTCTAGGTCGTCCCGCGATCAACCTGAACCGCTAGAGCGGGTTGAAGAGCAGGCCGCTGAGCAGCTTCGGGTAGAAGTACGTCGACTTCGGCGGCATCGTCTCGCCGGCCTGCGCGACCGCCTGCACCTGCTCGATCGGCGTCGGGCGCAGCAGGAACGCGACCTCGTAGTCGCCCGACCCGAGCAGCTCGCGCGCCTGGTCGAGGTCGCGTGCGTACGCGAGCCCGTGCTGGTGCGAGATGTCCTCCTCGGTGAGCCCCAGGGTGTCCTCCAGCACCAGCTTCTCCAGCACCGCCGTGTCGAGGCTGCGGTAGCTGGGGGAGTGGTCCGCGAGCGCGCGCTCGACCGACTCGGGCGATCCCAGGCGCAGCCGCAGCGAGCGCCCGCCCTCGTCGAGGTAGCCGTACGTCGGCGCCCCGCCGTTGCCGCCCTCCGGCACGACCTGTGCCGGGTCGACCTCGTCGACCTCGAAGTCGCGCTGCAGCTCCTCCTCCAGGCGCGCGCGGCGATCGGCGCCGAGCCGGCCCACGAGCCGGTGCGTCGGGAAGACGGTGAGGCCGGGGTCCGACATCGAGACCAGGCACATCAGGACGTAGTTGTGGTCGCCCTCGCCGCCGATCTCCTGCGCGTACGTGCGCGCGGTCTCGTAGCGGTGGTGGCCGTCGGCGATCAGCAGCTCGGAGTCCGCGAGCGCCGCCTGCACGCGCTCGATCGCGTCCGGGTCGGCGATGCGCCACAGCCGGTGCACCGTGCCGTCGTCGTCGGTCACCTCGCCCCACGGCGCGGACTCGGTCGCCGGCTCGAGCGCGGACCACGCAGCGCCGGACGGGTCGTCGTACAGCGAGAAGATCGGGGAGAGGTTGGCGCGCGTCGCGCGCATCAGCCGCAGGCGGTCCTCCTTGGCCGCGGGGTGCGTGCGCTCGTGCGGGCGGATCGTGCCCGGGCCGTAGTCGGTGATGCGCACGCGGCAGAAGAATCCGTGGCGCACGCGCTCGCTGCCGTCCGGGGCGCGGTACGTCTGCGTCAGCGCCCACAGCGAGGGCTCGCGGTCGCGCGTCAGCACTCCCTGCATCTGCCACTGGTCGAACAGCTCGCCCGCGTGGGCGTAGGGGTCGTCGCCCTCGGGGAGGTCGATCTCGACCACGTTGTGCGGGTTGCGCGCTGCCAGCTCGCGGCGCAGGTCGGCGTCGATCACGTCGTACGGCGGAGCGGCGAGGCGATCGAGCGGGCCGGCGGTGGCGAGGTCGTAGTGGATCGCGCGCAGCGGTTGGACGTCGGCCATGATCAGTCGCCCGGGACGTCCAGCACGACCTTGCCGGTCGCCTGGCGCTCGTCGATCACGCGGAACGCGTCGGCTCCGCGCGCGAGCGGGAAGCGCTGGCCGATCAGCGGGCGGACCGTCGCCGGCCTCGATCATCCCCTCGAGGGCGTCGGCGATCTCGCGGTTGAGCTGCGGCCGGGCCATCGCGTATGCGCCCCAGCCCGCGCCGACCACCTCGGTGTTGCGCAGCAGCAGGCGGTTGACCTTGACCTCCGGGATCGCGCCGCCGGTGAAGCCGACGACCACGACGCGGCCATCCTCGCGCAGCGAGCGCAGGCTGTCGGTGAAGCGGTCGCCTCCCACCGGGTCGAGCACGACGTCCACGCCGCCGCCGGTCAGTTCCACGGCCTGCTCGCGCCACGGCCCGTCGGAGCGGACGACCTCGTCGGCGCCGGCCTCGCGGGCCACGCGCTCCTTCTCGTCGCTGGACACCACCGCCACCACCGTGCTCGCGCCGAGGCCCTTCGCGACCTGGATCGCCGCCGTGCCGACGCCGCCCGCGGCGCCGTGCACGAGCACGCGCTCGCCCGCGGCCAGCCGCCCGCGCAGCTTCAGCGCGAAGTAGGCGGTGTGGTAGTTGAGGATCAGCGCGGCGCCCTGCGCGAAGTCGAGCGGCTCCGGCAGGGGAAAGGTCATGAACGCCGGCGCGACCGCAGCCTCCGCGAGGCCGCCGATCGCGGTGAAGGCGGCGACGCGATCTCCCGGAGACAGCCCTGAGCCTTCGGGGGCGGAGCGCACGACGCCGCCGACCTCGGCGCCCGGCACGAACGGCAGGTCGGGCTTGTACTGATAGAGCCCGCGTGTCTGCAGCACGTCGGGAAACGACACCGCGGCGGCCTTCACGTCCACGACCACGCCCTCGCCCGGCGTGAGCATGTGCGTGGCCTCGGGATCGGGCAGTTCGGTCAGCTCGAGGCCGTCGGGGCCGGAAAGGTCTGTGAGCTGGAGCGCGCGCACGGCGCGGGATGCTATCCGGACGAACCGTTGCCGGTCGCGGCGTGAGCTCCGCCGAATAGGCTGCCCGGATGCGCAGGTCCTGGCCGGTCCTCGTCGTCTTGCTGCTCGTGCTCCTGTTCCTGTGGTGGGTGCGACCGATCTTCCACGGACTCGCGATGTTCTTCTGGACGAGCCCGATCGTCTGGTTGCCGCCGATCCTGATCCTGGCGATCGGGTTCGGCCTTCCCCGCGTCCGCCGCTCCAAGCTGAGCAAGCGCGACCTCGAGCTGCTGACCGGCGAAGTTGAAGGGCCCGATGGGCCTCCCCGTCTCCGACTGCCCTCCGTCGGTACCCGCGTGGGGGTCATCGCCGGACTCGCGTTCCTCTCCTTCGTGCTCGGCGCGGCCTTCGTGAATCCGCTGACGAATCGCGCGATCTACAACAACACGGAATACGCGTCGATCGACGGCCTTCCCGAGGGCGGCGTCGTCCGCCTCGTGCCGCAGGAGGTCGCGGTCCAGATCGCCTCCAGCGGCTTCAACTCTCCGACCGAGAAGCTGACCGACTTTCGCAGCGTCGTGACTCCGGAGGGTCTTGCATGGACCGCGTTCCGCACTCCCGACGGCGCCTTCCGGATCTTCTCGAAGAAGAGCCAGGGGTTCGTGACCTTGAATGCGGAGTCGACCGAGCGGCGCGTGAAGCAGAGCGATGCCGAGCTCGAAGTCGCCCCGGGGCAGCTGCTGACCGACAACCTCCGCTGGCGGCTGCTGAAGCGCCACTACCTGATCGACCTGGCGAATCCCGTCGGCGCGCTGGACGCGCAGGGACGCCCGATCATCATCGTTCCCTATGTCTCGTACAAGGGCTGGCTGATCCGCCGCCCCGTGCTCGGGGGCGTGTTCGTCGTGCACCCCGACGGAAAGATCGAGGACCTCACGCCCGATGAAGCGCGAAAGCGGCCCGAGATCACCTCCACCGGCCGGCTGTTCCCGGACACGCTCGCCCGCCGCATCCAGGACGCCTATGCCTACAAGCGCGGGATCTGGAACCGGTTCGTCCTCCACGACGAACAGACGCAGATCAGCGACACGGAAAGCAATCAGCAGCCCTACCTGATCGACTTCGGCGCGCGCGGCGCCAAATGGGTGACGGTCGCCGAACCATACGGTCAGGCCTTCGCGGCCAATGCGATCTTCCTGACGGACACCGTCACCGGGAAGACGGAGATCTGGCGCGTGCCACCCAACGAAAGCCTCAGCGGCAACCGCCGTGCGGTTGACACGGTGCGGTCCGTCTCGATCCCCGGCGTGGTGTTCGCCGGCGAGGGCGCGAAGGGAACCGGCGGCAGGTTCAAGGTCGTGGAGCCGCGGCCGGTGTTCGTACGCGGCCGCCTGCTGTATCTCGTGTCGGTCATCCCGGAAAACGGCAACTCGGTGTCGAAGAGCGTGATCGTGGATGCCGCGCGCAACAAGGTGGTGGCGATCTTCGACAACGACACGGACCCATCCGCGGATCAGGACACGCTGCGCTACCTGGCGACGGGCGAGCTCGTTCCGGGCGCCCTGCCGCAGCAGGGGTCTGGGACGCAGGGCGCGGCCGGCCGGCGACCGACGAGCCCTCGGCCCGAGCGGCAGCCTTCGCAAACGCCGCAGACTGCGCCGAGCGACGTGCAAAGGCGCCTGGACCGGTTGATCCAGCAACAGCGGGACACGCTGCGTGAAACCGAACAGCTCCAGAAGGAGATCGAGCGCGGCAAGTAGCCGGCTCTACCGGCGTTTGAACGTTGCCTGCACGTTGGCCGTGCCGCTCGCGGACGCCGAGCGGTAGGCGCCTACGACCAGGTGGGGTCCAAGCACCTTGCGCAGCTTGACGCGGCGCGAGGCGGTGCGGATGCGCAACGTCACGGTCCCGTTGCGCGCTCGGCGACAGGAGCCGCGAAGAAGCTGCGCAGGCCCTCGGCGAGAAGCGCGACGCGTGCTCCAGGAGATCTTGCCGGTGACCCGGTCGTGCTGCACGCTCACCGGGCTCGCGCGAAGCCGGCACGACGCCCGAGCGGCCCGGGGCGCGGACGTCAGAGAGGCCGGATGCGCTTGCTTGTCGAGTTCCTTCACGTAGTCGAGGCAGGCGATCAAAAAGGCCACGGAGCTGATCAAAGCGTCGCCGCGAAGCGACTCTAATGCCTCGGCATTATCAGAATAGAGTTGCCCGAACGAAAGGCTCTTGTTGTATAGCCCAACGGCCGCACGGACGCAATCGCCCCGTTTCAACGGCTTGTCCGTTCCTGGATTGGTCGGAACGCCCGTCGTGACAGTCGTTTGCCCCGTCGTGTCGCCGCTCACGGTAACGCTCGCCTCGCGCTGTCCTGCGCCGATCGGCGGCGAGGTCACGATCACCTCCCCGCCCGGCGCCAGTGCGATCGCCGGCCCGACCGGGCCCCAGGCGGCGGCCGCCAGCAGCTTCGGTGACGTCTGTGCCGCCGGTGCGCCACCGCCCGGCGGCACGACGGGTGGCGGGCCGGCGGCGCCGTATTGCTCAGGCAGGCGCCGCCCGTGCACGCCGATCTCCATGACGCCGGCGATCCACCGCTGACCGTGAAGGTGCCGCTGAACGAGTGGCCGTCTGGGGCCAGCGTGATCGAAAAGCTCGCGGACAGGCTCGCCTCGTTGTTGACGAGCGTGCCGTTCAGGGTGCTTCCCGTGATGGTGCCGGAGAGGGTTCCCGAGGACGCATTGCCCTTCCACACGCCGCCGACGCTTTGACCACTCCCGCTTTGGGAGAAGACCCAGAAGCTTCCGTCGGGAGCGGAGTTGACCCACGTGCCGCTCCAGGTGTTCGGGACCTGGCCCGCCGAGGAGGACGCGAGGGCCAGTCCGGCCGCCGCAGCGAGGGCGCTGAGGGCCGCGAGCAGCGAGCGGCGTCGCTTGGCGTTGCCGTCGCTGGACCAGATCATGTGCTCCTCCCTCCGTGACACGAGTTACACCGCCTCGTGCTCGAGAGCGAGCCTAACCCGGCCAGGCTGGGCGAGTCAACCGAGCGGGAATGCTTGCTTAGTCGGGGCGGCCGGATTCGAACCGGCGAAACCTCTGCGTCCCAAACGCAGCGCTCTGACCAGGCTGAGCTACGCCCCGCTCGGTCAAGTTTAGGCCCGCCGCTACCCTGACGCCCATGGACCTCGACGCCGCGCGCGAATTCCTCCGTGAGAACCACCGTGGCGTGCTCGCCACCAAGCGCTCGGGCGGCGGCATCCAGCAGAGCCCGGTGCTCGCGACCGTCGATGCGGAGGGTCGCGTGATCATCAGCAGCCGCGAGACCGCGATCAAGGTCAAGAACCTGCGGCGCGATCCGTGGGCGCAGCTGTGCGCGCTCACCGAGAAGTTCTTCGGGGCCTGGCTCTACGTCGAGGGAGCGGCCGAGATCGTCTCGCTGCCGGAGGCGATGGACCTCCTGATCGACTACTACAAGCGCTTCCCCGGCGAGAACCCGGACTGGGACGACTACCGCGCCCGCATGGAGCGCGAGCGCCGCGTCCTGATCCGCATCACGATCGAGCGCGCCGGCCCCGACCGCTCGGGCTGAGCGCGTTACGGAACGAAGATCCCCTGCGTCTGGAAGAGCGTCGCGCCCGACGCCCCCGCGACCCCGGTCTCGCCGCCGTCGTAGAGCTCGACCTTGCCAATCTGCCACGTCGCGCGCTTGCCCTCGATGACTGTCCCGGGCACGATCGCGTTCAACGTCGACATCACCGAGCACGTCGATCCAACGGTCGCGCTTGCCGTCGCTGCGCATGGGACCGCGACCGGGAACTCGGTGTCGAGCCCCGTGGCGGCCTCGTTCTGCAGCGATCCGTTGAGGCGGTCCGTGATGCGGGCCGCTCCACGCAGTTGCAGCTCCCCTGTGTAGTCCGAGAGATTCGACTTCAACCGCACGTCGCTGAGCTGAACCCGCAGGGTCACGTCGGCCTCGTTCGCAGGCGTCGACGGGTTCCCCATCGAGACCGTGTAGGAGACGAAGCCGGTCGAGTTCGCCTGCGCACCATTTGAATCCGTCGTGCCGACGGTCAGGAAGCTGGAAGCGAGCGCGGGCGCGCTGCACGACGGGGACGCGAGCGGCGGCCCGTGGGTGCGGTCGGGTGACACGCACTCCTTGAACGCCGGCACGAGCGGCACCTTCATCGGTTGCCCCATCCCGGCCGACTTGGTGCGGACATAGCCGCGCGGGAACTGCGCATCCATCCCGTCACGGAGGGCGGTTCGGCTGACCGTGCCGAAGGGAACCGGATGGGACCGGTACGAGAACAGGCTGTCGTCGAAGGTCAGCTTGAAGACTCTGCTGCCCGGACGGGCTCAGCTCGGTGATGACTCCGGTGCTGCCCCAGGACATCAGCCAGTTGCCGCCCGGAAGCCTGCGGGCGTCTCCGCAGCACAGGGGAGTGGCGATGCTTCGGGGTCGTTCTTCTGCTCGACGAGGGTGGCGGTCTTCGCATTCGGTGTCGATCGCGTAGCGAACTGCGCGCGGCGGCCGCATAGCCGTGCGTGATACCCGTTGTCGTGCACAGTCACGGTGCCGTCACTGAGAACCCGCGCGTCGTGCTGGCCGCGGAAGGTGTCGCCGCGGCGGCCACCGGATCGTTTAGGACGGTCAGGCTCTCGGGGCGGGCGGTGCCGCCCAGCTTCCAGTCGACGCTGCCGTCGATCTTGCGGACGCTGTAGACGGCATCCAGGTGCCGGAACGACATGAGCACATCCGTTCCCGTCCGGCTCGGCGGAGTTGATGTGGAACGGGTCATACTCACCGCGTGAAGCGATCCTGCCTGCACCAGGCGGTGGGAACCTCGGAGTGCGGGATGTGGTCCGATGCCCACCACGTCCAGCCGAGCGTGCCGTTCGGGTGATCTCCTGAGCGCCGTTGTCCCAGATCGGTGTGCTCGGTTGCCCGCAGGGAGTCGGCGCGGAGATGTGCGCGCGGTGTTGATGAGGTAGTTCCGGTTCGGCAGCACTAGTAGCTCATGCGGATCCAGTCCCGGCGCCTATTGCGACTACATGTCGCACAAACGAGCCGTCGAGACCCAGCTGTTCGATGCCCGAGTTATCGAGGGCCGCCCAAGCCAGCTGGCCGTCCGCCAACACGTCGAAATCCAAGGCCGTCTTGGCGGTTTTCTTCCACCACACCGTATACTGTTCCTGTCGAAGATCACGATGTAGTTCGGCGACACGCCGGGCGGAAAAGCCTGAAAGTTCGTCTTG
>CAWGVJ010000017.1:0-19679 GCA_963826005.1 uncultured Solirubrobacterales bacterium
TGCCGCTCGCGGCGGTCAGCGGTACGCGCCGATGACCAGACGGGGCCCCACCACCTGGCGCAAGTCCTTGATACGCCGCGAGGCGGTGCGGATCCGGAGCGTTACCGTCCCGTTGCGGGCCTGCTGACAGGAGCCGCGGAAGGAGCCGCACGGGCTCGCGAGTGGTAGGCCCTTTGCGTGCGGTAATGGATGGTGCGCGCGGCGCGGGCTGATCCGCACGCTCAGGGGGCGCGCGAGCAGCTTGCACGACACTCGAGCGGCACCGGCCGCGGGCCTGAGAGCGGCCGGATGCGCCCGCTTTTCGAGTTCCTTCACGTAGTCGAGGCAGGCGGCCAAGTAGTGGACGAAAAAAATCGTTGCGTATGGATGGGCCGCTGCGACTCGACCCATTCGGCTTCACTTGCTTCATATTCCACTTCGTAATACCGCTCGGGAATGCTCAAGGGGTCTTCAGGAAGAGGTAAGTAGCCCCAAGGACGCAATCGCCCCGTTTGATCGGCTTGTCCGTTCGTGGATCAGTCGGAACGCCGGTCGCGACGGTTGTTTGCCCGGCGGCGCTGCTGCTCACCGTCACGCTCGCCTCGCGCTGCCCCTTGCCGATCGGCGGCGAGGTCACGATCGCCTCGCCCCCGGGCGCCAGCGCGATCGCCGGCCCGAGCGGGCCCCAGGCCGCGGCGGCCAGCAGCTTCGGAGAGATCTGTGCCACGGTGGTCCACCGCCACCCGGAGGCGGGGGCGGCGGCGGTGGCGGCGGCGCAGCGTTGCTCAGGCAGGCGCCGCCGGTGCAGGCCGACCTCCATTGCCGCCGGCGATCCGCCGACTGACCGTGAAGGTGCCGCTGAACGAGTGGCCGTCGGGGGCCAGCGTGATCGAAAAGCTCGCGGACAGGCTCTGCCTCGTTGTTGACGAGCGTGCCGCTCAGGGTGTCCTCCCTGCGATGGTGCCGGAGAGGGTCCCCGAGGACGCATTGCCCTTCCACACGCCGCCGACGCTTTGACCACTCCCGCTCTGGGTGAAGACCCAGAAGCTTCCGTCGGGAGCGACCCACGTGCCGCTCCAGTGTTCGGGCTGCCGAGGGACCGAGGCAGTCCGGCCCCCGCGAGGCGTAGGGCCGCGAGCGCACGCGTCGCTGCGTTCCGGCGTTGCTTAGTCGGGGCGGCCGGATTCGAACCGGCGAAACCTCTGCGTCCCAAACGCAGCGCTCTGACCAGGCTGAGCTACGCCCCGCGTCTCGCAAGTGTACGGAGAGCATGGCAGTTGGCACACACGAGTTCGCACTTTGCGATTTCTTCCAGCACCTTCCGCTTGTTGTGCCGTCGCCAGAGCGTGCCCAGGTCGCCGACCTTCTCGGTTCCCGGCAAGTGGTCCCACTGCATGGCCACAGGGGGAAAGACCTGTCCGCAGTCGGCGCACGGGCGGCCTTCCTTGAGTGACAGGTACCAGCGCCGAAATTCTTCATGGCGCGCGCGCTTCTGTGCGAGGCGAAGCGGTTTGTTCCGCTGGTGGTAGGCAGCATCGAACACCTTCCTGCAGGGTTTGCACCAGGCCTGGCGTCCGTGCCTGGTCGACCTGTGGAAGTCGGTCTTCGGCTTCGTCTCCCCGCACCGGCTGCAGCGCGCTCCATTCAGCCCAACGCTACGGCAGAAATGCGGATTGTCCAGCCAGTTTTGCAGACTTGTCACACTTGCTCCCGGGTGCGCTTGAATCCACGCCATGGACCTCGACGCCGCGCGCGAATTCCTCCGCGAGAACCACCGTGGCGTGCTCGCCACCAAGCGCTCGCACGGCGGCATTCAGCAGAGCCCGGTGATCGCAACGGTCGACGCGGAGGGCCGCGTGATCATCAGCAGCCGGGAGACGGCGTTCAAGGTCAGCAACCTGCGGCGCGATCCCCGCTGCGCAGTTGTGCGTGTTCCCCGACAAGTGGGTCGGGGCCTGGGTCGACGTCGACGGCGCAGCCCGACATCGGCTCGCTGCCGGACGCGATCGAGCCGCTGATCGACTACTACAAGGGCTGCGGGGGGAGCACCCGGACTGGGACGACTACCGCGCCGGCATGGTGCGGGAGCAGCGCGTCCTGATCCGCATCACGGTCGAGCGCGCCGGGCCCGACCGCTCGGGCTGAGCGCACTCACGGAACGAAGATGCCCTGCGTCTGGAAGAGCGTCGTGCCGGAGCCGCCCGCGACACCGCTCGCGCCGCCGTCGTAGAGTGCTCGACCTTCCCCAACTCCCAGGTCGCGCGCTTGCCTTCGATGACGGTCCCGGGCACGATCGCGTTGAGTGTCGACGTCACCGAGCACGTAGCACCGATCGTCGCGCTGGCAGTGGCGGCGCACGGGACCGCGACCGGGAACTCGGTGTCCAGCCCCGTGGCGGCCTCGCTCTGCAGCGACCCATTGAGGCGGTCGGTGATGCGAGCCGCTCCACGCAGTTGCAGCTTCCCCTGTGTAGTCCGAGAGGTCCGACTTCAACCGCACGTCGCTGACCTGGGCCCGGAGGGTCACGTCAGCCTCGTTCGCCGGTGTCGACGGGTTTCCCATCGGAGACGGTGTAGGACACGAAGCCGGTCGAGTTCGTCTGCTCTCCATTTGAATCCTTCGTGCCAACGGTCAGGAAGCTGGACGCGAGCGCGGGTGCGCCGCACGACGGGGACGCCAGCGGCGGTCCGTGGGTGCGGTCGGGTGACACGCACTCCTTGAACGCCGGCACGAGCGGCACCTGCAGCGGTCGCCCCATCCCGGCCGACTTGGTCCGGACGTAGCCGCGCGGGAACTGCGCATCCATCCCGGCGCGGAGCGCGGTTCGGCTGACCGTGCCATAGGGAACCGGATGGACTCGATACGAGAACAGGCCGTCATCGAACGTCAACTTGAAGACCTTGCTGCCGGACGGGCTCACCTCGCTGATTACGCCGGTACTACCCCAGGCCATCACCCAGTCTTCCACCCGGAAGTTTGCGGGCACTGCCGCAGCACAAGGGGGTTGTGATGGAGCCAGGCTCGTTCTTCTGCTCCATGAGCGTGGCAGTCTGCGCACCGGTGTCGATCACGTAGCGAACTGCCCGCGGCGGCCGCTGCAGCTGTCGGGTGACACCCGTTGTCGTGCACGGTCACGGTGCCGTCGCTGAGGACCCGGGCGTCATGGTTGCCGCGGAACGTGTCGCCGGTGGCCGCTACCGGATCATTGAGCACGGTGAGGCTCTCGGGGCGCGGGTTTCCGCCCAGCTTCCACGTGACGCTGCCAGTCGCCTTGCTGACCCGGTACACGGCGTCGAGGTGGCGGAACGACATGATCACTCCGTTCCCGTCCGGTGCGGCGGAGTTGATGTGGTACGGGTCGTACTCACCCGTGAAGGACCTTGCCTCGCACCAGGAGGCGGGAACCTCGGAGTCCGCGATGTGCTCCGACGCCCACCACGTCCAGGCCGGAGTGCCCTGAGGTGTGATCTCTTGCACGCCGGTGTCGTAGATCTGCGTGCTCACGTGCCCGCAAGGGGTGAAGCCGGGAATGATTCTCGCGGTGTTGACGAGGTAGTTCCGGTTCGGCAGCAGCTAGTAGCTCATGCGGATCCAGTCCCGCGCCTATTGCGACTACATGTCGCACAAACGAGCCGTCGACACCCAGCTGTTCGATGCCCGAATTATCGAGGGCCGCCCAAGCCAGCTGGCCGTCCGCCAACACGTCGAAATCCAAGGCCGTCTTGGCGGTTTTCTTCCACCACACCGGTACACCGTTCCTGTCGAAGATCACGATGTAGTTCGGCGACACGCCGGGCGGAAAAGCCTGAAAGTTCGTCTTGTTGGCTGGAGCAACCGTGTACCACTCCGCCTGCGCCTGGCCCGAGCGTTGGAACGTCCAGCGTGGAAGGTCCGGGGGCAGGCACCGCACGTGGTGCGTCTGTCCCGGAGTCACCGCGATGTCGAAGCTTTGCCCTGGCTTCAGGCCAACTCTTGTCGTGAAGGTTCCCCCGCGGGGTCCCTGGCCGTCGACGTCGACCTCGGTGCCGGCTGGCGCGGTGACTGTGATGTCCAGCGGGACCGCCGTAACGCACCGAACGACGTAGTCGCTGACGACCGCGTGGAACGGCGGATAGAGCGCAGGCTGCGTGGTGACCTGCGGGTACGCCGCCTGGGCGCTCGCGACCGACGTCAGCGCAAAGCCGAATACGACCGCCACGACGAGCGGCAGAAAATCCGTCGCCGCACAGGACGCGCGATCCAGTGGTGATCCCCCTCCGTGGGTACCCGTCACCGCGACGATGATATGTAGACCCCGGGTCGCACATTTGTGTTCAGCTCCGCACGGCGCCGCTGTCAGGGGACTCAGATGCCCTGGTCGGAAGAGGGTTCGCCCGAACGCCTGCATTCGCTCGGCCGCCGTCGTAGACCTGCACCTGTCCCAACTGCCAGGTTGCTCGCTTGCCCTCGACCACGGTCCCGGGGACGATCGCGTTCAGGGACGTGGCACGCGAGCATTGCCACCGACGGTCGGGCTCGCGGTGACGTTGCATTGGATCAGGACCGGGAACTCCGTGTCCTGTCCCGTCGCGGTCTCGTTCTCCGAGCGTCCCGTTGAGCCGATCCGTGATCCGAATCGCGCCGCGCAGCTGCAGCTGGCCCGCGTAGTCCGCCAGGCCGGATTTCCAGCGCACGTCGCTCAGCTCGACCGTGACGTCCACGTCGGCTTCGTTCGCCGGCGTCGCCGGATCTCCCATCTGCACCCCGTACGAGACGAAGCCGCTCGAGATCGTCCCCGCGCCGTTCGAGTCTTGCGTGCCGACCGTCAGCACGCTCGACGCGAGGGTGGGCGAACTGCAGGACGGCGACGCCAGCGGCGGCCCGTGCACGCGATCGGGCGCCACGCACTCCTTGAAGGCCGGCACGAGCGGCACTTTCATCGGCGCCCCAGGCCGGCCGACTTGGACCGGGCGTAGCCGCGCGGGAACTGCGCGTCCATGCCGGCACGCAGGTGGTGCGGCTGATCGTGCCGAAGGCGACCGGATAAGACCGATAGAGAACAGGCCGTCATCGAACGTCAGGTTGAAGACCCTGCTGCCGGACGGACTGAGTCTCCGTGATGACGCCGGCGCTGCCCCAGTCATCACCCAGTCTCACCCGGAAGTTTGCGGGCGCTGCCGCAGCACACGGGAGTGGCGAACGTTCGGGGTGATCTTCTGCTCCACCAGCGTCGCCGTCTGGCGTTGGTGTCGATGACGTAGCGAACCGCCCGCGGGGGCCTCATGGCGTCAGGTGAATCCGTTGTCATGCACAGTCACGGTGCCATCGTCGAGGACCCGTGCGTCATGGTTGCCGCGGAAACGGACCCCGGTGACTGCGGATCGTTGAGCACGGTGAGGCTCTCTGGCCGGGTGTCCCTCCCAGCTTCCACTTGACGCTTCCAGTCGGTCTATGGACGCGGTACACGGCGTCGAGATGTCGGAAGGACATGATCACGCCGTCGCCGTCGGGTTCGGGCGAGTTGATGTGTAGGGGTCAAGGGTGCCCGTGAAATCCGTTGCATCGCACCAAGCGGTGGGGACCTCGGACAACGCAATGTGGTCCGAAGCCCACCACGTCCAGACCACCGTGCCGGTGGGCGCGATCTCCTGCGCGCCCGTGTCGTAGATCGGCGTGGGCATCCTCCGCAAGGGGTCACTCCCGGGATGACCCTCGCGATGTTCACGAGGTAGTTGCCGTTCGGCAGCATCAAGACCTCATGCGGGTCGAGGCCGACACCACTACCGACCGCGTTCACATGCCGCAGGAGTGTGCCGTCGACGCGGAGCTGCTCGATACCGGAGTTGTCGAGTGCGGCCCACGCAAGTTCGCCGTTCGTCAGCACATCGAAGTCCAGCGGGGTCCGCGCGGCCTTCTTCCACCACACCGGCACACCGTTCCCGTCGAAGAGCACGAGGTAGTTCGGCGACACATTGGGTGGAAAGGGCTGGAAGTTGGTCTTGTTGGCCGGAGCGATCGCATACCACTCGGCCTGCGGCTGGCCCGAGCGCTGGAAGGTCGAGCGCGGGAGGTCGGACGGCAGGCAGCGGACGTGGTGGGTCTGGCCTGTTCCGCCAGACGTGACTGCGATGGGAAAGCCCTGTCCAGACTTGAGACGCACATCGGTCGTGAACGTCCCGGTGCGCGGCCCCTCGTTGTCGACATTGACCTCGGTGCCCGCGGGAGCCGTGACCGTGAAATTCACTGGCGTGGCGTCGTTGCAACGCACGACGTAGTCGGGGACGGCGGCGTCGAACGCCGGATACAGCGAGGGCTGCGTGGTGATCTGCGGATAGGGGGCCTGCGCGGCAGCGGCCGAGGTCAGCCCCAGCGCCAGGATGACCGCTGCCGGTATGACCCCGCCAATGACCCGTGCCGATCGAACGCGAATCCTCATTGGCCCCTCCTCCATCGCTGTTTCCGAGCGCGCGATGATAGGGCCTGCAGGCCACTTCTGAGACATACGCGTCTCCCCGCTGACGGGCGGTCTCGTCGTTAGCCTTTCCCGACGGGCCCCCGTAGCTCAGTGGATAGAGCGGCTGCCTTCTAAGCAGCGGGTCGCAGGTTCGAATCCTGCCGGGCGCGTTGTGTGAAGTCTCGGGACATCGGAGACAGATGTCCCGAGAGATCGTAGACACTCAGGTCGGTGTGAGCGGCTGGTAGTTGCGAGTGGGATCGAGTCTCAGCCGGCGGATCAACTCGCCCTGGTCGTCGACGATCCGGATCTCGAGATCGGCAACGAGGATCGTCACCGCCCGGCCCTTGTGGGCTCTGCCCACCGCGATGTGATGCATGCGAGATAGGTGGCGCAAGGTGACCCGGCCGGTCTTGTCGACCTTGTCCTTTCGCACCCTGAAATGTGTCGCCCCAAGCGGCGCGACGGGCTTGGCCTTGACGCGCCCCTCATAGGCTTGCAGCGGTGTGCGGCCAGCCAACGCCCGGTGCGGTCTGATGTTGTTGTAGTAGTCGCGGAAAGCGTCGAGCTGGTCCGCCAGTTCGTCCAGCGTCTTTGCGGGACGCTGCTTTGCGAGGTAGCGCTTGAGCGTCTGATGCAGTCGCTCGACCTTGCCGCAGGTCTGGGGGTGGTAGGGCCGCGAGTTCTTGAAGACGATGCCCAAGCGCTCTAGCTCGGACTCGAGCAAGACCTTCCGCCCCGTGAGGCGCCGGTGAACACCGCGCCGTTGTCGGTCAGCAAGGATGCGGGAAGGCCGTGGTAATCGCAGGCGTTGTGGAAGCTCGCGACGACATCGTGGGCTTTGACGGTGGGGTAGGCGTCGGAGGCCAAAAACAGTCGCGAGTGGTCATCGATGAAGTTCAGGATCTCGACGTCTGTGTCGTCACGAAGGTGCCAGTGGGTCGTGTCGGCCTGCCACATCTGGTTGGGAAGCTCGGCGCAGAAACGGACGAAGGAAGATTTGGGGCGCTTGTGAGGCTGGTCCTCGATTAGGCCATGACGGCGCAGGATGCGCCAGATCGTCGCCAGCGAGGGCAACCGATCGAACTCTTTGCCCAGGTGATGGGCGATCGTGTGGGGGCCACAGTCGTGGCCTTCTCGAGCGAGCTTCAAGCGCAGTTCGACGACCGCCTGCTCGATCTCCTCAGAGGCCTTGTGAGGGCAAAGGCGCGGCCGCCGTGAGCGCGGCGCAAGGGCCTCGTAGCCGCCGGCTCTGTAGCGGGCCAACAGCTTGTAGATCCAGCTGCGATGCACTCCGTGCATCGCGGACAACTCAGAAACCGAACGTCCCTCCTCGAGGTGCGCCTCGACCAGATACCTGGCTTTATCCACAGAAGACCCCCTCTATCCAAGCTGGTGTCTCCTATGTACCGAGACAGGTGTCGCCTATGTGGTGAAACCAGACACGACGCGCGCAGCAGGATTCGAACCTGCGACCTCTGGCTCCGGAGGCCAGCGCTCTATCCACTGAGCTATGCGCGCTCGCCCGCGATTCTAGAGTCCTGGCATTAGCGATACTGCCCGCGTGTCGGAGGGAGAACGTCGAATTCGTGCGGCGGGGCCTCGAGGCCTTCAACAGCGGGAAGTGGCACGAGGTCTTGACCGAGTACTTCGATCCTGAGATCGAGTGGTCCGATCCGCCCGGTTTCCCGGGTGCCGGGGTGCACAAAGGCAGCGCCGCCGTGAACGCGCGCTTCCACGAGATGGAAGAGATGCTGGCGGGGTTCTCCGATGCAACCGGAGGCGCTGTACGACGCCGGGGACAAGGTCGTCTGCTTCGGCCGCACGGGCGGCCGGGGTCGTTCGAGCGGGATCGAGGTCTCACGCCGCGTGGCGCTGGTGCTGACGGTCCGGGACGGGCGCGTGGTGAGGGTCGTCGGATTCGACAGCCCGGACGCGGCCCTCATCGACGCCGGCTTGAAGCCCCAAGCCGGGGGCTTAGCTTGAGTCGTGCGCGGCGCGCTCGGCCTCGGCCGCGTCGTGGAACCACTCTATGCGCAGGACCTTGCCGTCGCGCAGGGTCCACAGGTGCTGCTCCGGGATGTCGATCTTCGCGCCGCTGTCGCGACCCATGGCCCGGAAGATCGTATGGGCCAGCACTCGGTCGGCGCCGAGGTCGACCATCCCCTCGATCAGGCGGCGCTGCTCGCAGAAGGACGCGTCGAGGTTCTCCATCACCTTCCGAAAGCCGTCGTGCCCGCGCCGGATTCCGGGGTCGACCGCGTAGACGGGGTTCACCCACTCGAACTCCGGATCCAACAGCGCGATCACCGCATCGCCGTCGAGCGTGTCCCAGGCCTCGTACACGCGGCGCAGGAGGCGCACGTTGTCGCTTTCGGGCTCGCCCGCCATGGCGGCGCATTATTGCGGGCCGAGTCCGCGAAGATAGGCGCATGGACCTCTCCGTCCTCTTCCTCGGCACCGCCGGGTCGATGCCGACCGTGCAGCGGGCGCCGGCCAGCCTGTTCGTGCGCCGGGGCGGCGACGCGCATCCTGGTCGACTGCGGCGAAGGGACGCAGCGGCAGCTGCTGCGCAGCGTGGGGCTGCCCGACATCGAGCACGTCTTCCTCACGCACTACCACGCCGACCACTTCCTCGGACTGCCCGGGAATGCTGAAGACCTTCGCGCTGCGCGGCCGCGAGGTGCCGCTCACGATCTACGGCCCCCGCGGCCTGCAATCGCTGATGTCGGATCTGCGGCGCGTGTACGGCAAGCTCACCTATGACGTGCGGCTGGAGGAGCTGGCGCCGAGCCAGGCCGTCCCGTTCGACGGCTTTCGCATCGGCGCGTACGGCGCCGTGCACCGGCTGGAGGCGCTCGGGTACGCGCTGTTCGAGGAGGAGCGCCCTGGCCGCTTCGACCCGGCGCGCGCCCGCGAGCTCGGCATCCAGGAGGGCCCGGAGTTCGGGCGCCTGCAGCGCGGCGAGGTGGTCGAGGCGGGCGGGCGGCGCGTCGAGCCGGGCGACGTGATGGGCGAGCCCGCGGCCCGGCCGCACCCTCGTGTTCACCGGCGACACCGAGCCCTGCGAGGCGACGGTCGCGGTGGCGCAGGGAGCCGGCCTGCTGGTCCACGACAGCACGTTCGCGGAGGAGGAGGTCGAGCGCGCGGGCCAGACCGGCCACTCGACCGCGCGCGCAGGCGGCCGAGGTGGCGCGCGAGGCGGGTGTGTCGCTGCTCGCGCTCACGCATCTCTCCTCGCGGTACTTCGCTCCGGTGATCGAGAAGGAGGCACGCGCGGTGTTCGAGCGCGCGGTCGTCCCGCGCGACTTCGACGTGGTCGAGGTGCCGTATCCGCGACTCCGGGCGCGAGCCCGAGCTGATCCGCTGGAAGGACTACAAAGAACGGCTCCTTACGGAGCCGGTCGGCGAGCGGCTTGCGTCGGAGCCGGTCGCCGAGGGTTCGTCGGAGCCGGTCGTCCAGGCTCCCTGAGCGGCGTCGCGCGCCGTTGCTACACTCGCCGCGTCGGTTCCTTTAACCCGGTCCAGAGAGGCCAGGAAGGATCACGCTTGGAGAACTCGGGCATCGTCCTGGACAGGGACGACCTTCGCAGAGCGCTCGTACGCATTGCCCACGAGATCGTGGAAGGCAACGCCGGCGGCCATCCCGTGGCCCTGGTCGGCATCCACACCCGGGGCGCGCTCATGGCCCGTCGCCTCCGCGCCCTGATCGAGGAGCTCTCCGGCACGCCGGTCCCGCTCGGAGAGGTCGACATCACCTTCTACCGCGACGACGTCGGATCGCGGCCGATCAGCGATGCGCCGGTCGTGCACTCCTCGCGCATCGACTTCCCGCTCGAGGGCAGGACGGTCGTGCTCGTCGACGACGTCCTCTACACGGGCCGCACGGTGCGGGCGGCGATCGACTCGCTGTTCGACTACGGGCGCCCGGACCGCGTGCAGCTCGCCGTGCTCGTGGACCGCGGCCACCGTGAGCTGCCGATCCGCCCCGACTACGTGGGCAAGAACCTTCCGACCTCGCGGGCTCAGCGGGTGAACGTCCGGCTCGAGGAGACCGACGGCGTCGATGAAATCGAAATAGCCACCTTCCAACCGCAGGAGGCCGAATGAAGCATCTGCTTTCGATCGCCGACCTCTCGCGCTCCGACATCGAGCGCGTCATCACCGTCGCGGAGAGCTTCGCGGAGGTCGTCGAGCGCGACATCAAGAAGGTGCCGACCCTGCGCGGCCGCACCGTCGTGAACCTCTTCTACGAGTCCAGCACGCGCACGAGCTCCTCCTTCGAGCTGGCCGCCAAGCGCCTCTCGGCGGACGTCGTCGCCGTGCGGTCCAGCGGTTCCAGCGTCGACAAGGGCGAGTCGCTGCGCGACACGATCGCGACGCTGTCCGCCTACGACCCGGCCGCGATCGTGATCCGGGCGCCCTGGGCGGGCGCGGCGGACCTGGTCGCACGCCAGACGTCAGCATCGGTCGTCAACGCCGGCGACGGCAAGCACGAGCACCCGAGCCAGGCGCTGCTCGACGTGTACACGCTGCGGCGCAGGATGGGCTCGCTCGACGGCGCCTCGATCTGGATCGTCGGCGACGTGCTGCACAGCCGCGTCGCGCGCTCCAACATCCATGCGTTCACGCGCATGGGCGCGGACGTGACCGTCTGCGGTCCGCCCACGCTGATCCCGCGCGAGGTGGAGAGCCTCGGCTGCACGGTGCGCTACGACCTCGACGACCTGGCCGGCGCCGACGTCGTGTACGCGCTGCGGATGCAGAACGAGCGCATGGGCGACTCGGATTCCTTCGTGCCCTCGCTGCGGGAGTACATCGCGAACTACCAGATCGACAACCGCCGGCTGCACCCGCGCCAGCTCCTGATGCACCCGGGCCCTGTGAACCGCGGCGTCGAGCTGTCGGCCGAGGTGATCGAGTCGCCGCAGGCCCTGATCGTGGACCAGGTCGCCGCCGGACTGGTGGTGCGCATGGCGATCCTGTACGAGCTGCTCAGCGGCGACTCCGAGGGCGCACGCGCCGGGGTACCCACGCCCACGGTGGAGCAGCCCGCGTGAGCGCCCCGCGCTTTTCCCGCCCACACCTGCGGTTGTGCGCGCGGCCCGCAGAGCGCGCGACGCTGCTGATCCGCGGCGCCCGCGCTGCTCGACCCGCGCGCCGGCATCGACGGCCTTCACGACCTGCTCGTGCACGAGGGCGTGGTCGCCGAGCTGGGAGCGCCCGGTGCGCTGGAGACGCCGGATGGCTGCGAGGTGGTCGACGGCGAGGGCCAGATCGTGCTGCCGGGGTTCGTCGACCCACACGTGCACCTGCGCACTCCCGGCCGCGAGGACGAGGAGGATCTCGAGTCCGGCTCTCGCGCGGCGGCCGCGGGAGGCTTCTGCCGCATCCTCGCGATGCCCAACACCGACCCGGTCGTGGACGCGGCGCCGGTGCTGCGCGCACTGCAGGAGCGGGCCGCGCACGAGGCGGTCGTGCCCGGTGGGCTTTTTCGCCGCCATCACCAAGGCGCAGGCGGGCATGGAGCTGACGGAGATGGTCGAGCTGGCGCGCGAGGGCGCGGCCGGCTTCAGCGACGACGGCTTCCCGGTGGTCGACGCCCGGCGCCTGCGCCAGGCGCTCCAGTACCAGCGGGCGGCCGGCGGCGTGCTGGCCCTGCACGAGGAGGACCCGGCGCTGTCGGGGAACGGCGCGATGCACGAGGGAGCGATCTCCGCCGTGCTCGGCCTCGACGGCATTCCCTCCATCACGGAGAGCACGATGATCGAGCGCGATGCCGCGATCGCGCGCTACGAGGACGGCGTGATCCACATCCTGCACCTGTCGGCGGCCGAGTCGGTCGCCGCGGTCGAGCGGGCGCGCGACGAGGGGGTGCGCATCACGGCCGAGGTCACGCCGCACCACCTGGTGCTCACCGACGAGGCGGTGTCGTCCCTGGACTCGCGGTTCAAGATGAATCCACCCTTGCGGTCACAGGCTGACCGCGAGGCACTCATCGCGGGCCTGCGCTCGGGGGCGATCGACTGCGTCGCAACGGACCACGCGCCCCACTCAAGGGAGGAGAAGGAGGCTCCCTTCGAGGAGGCGCCGATGGGCGTCACCGGCCTCGAGACGGCCTTCGCGGTCCTGTACACGGACCTCGTCCTGCCCGGCGTGCTGTCGCTCGACCTGCTCGTGGAGCGGATGACGGCCGGCGGCGGTCCCTACGGCCTGCGCCCGCCCGGGTTGCAAAAGGGCGCGCCCGCGGACCTGTGCCTGGTCGATCTCGACGCGCGCTGGACGGTCGGCGAGGCGGGCTACGAGTCACGCTCGGACAACTCCTGCTTCGCCGGGCGCGAGCTCCAGGGGCGTGTGCTGATGACCCTCGCGGCGGGCGTGGTCGCCTACCGCGAGCGCGGCTTTTCGATCCGGCTCGCGGACGACCCTGGCCTTGCGCGGGGGCGCGCGTGAAGCTCGACCGCTCGCGGGCCGCGCTCGTGGTGGTGGACGTGCAGGAGGCGTTCCGCCCTGCCGTGCTCGACTTCGAGCGGGTCGCGGGCAACGTGTCGGTGCTGGTGCGCGGCGCGCGCGTGCTGGGGCTCCCGACCATCGTCACGGAGCAGTATCCGAAGGGGCTCGGCCGCACGGTGCCCGAGGTGGCCGAGCACCTCGACGACGTGGACCCGATCGAGAAGGTGTGCTTCAGCGCAGTGCGGGCCGACGGCTTCTCGCGCGCGCTGCAGGAGGCGCGCCGCGACCAGGTCCTGCTGTGCGGCATCGAGACCCACGTGTGCGTCAACCAGACTGCCGAGGACCTGCTCTCCGACGGCATCGAGGTGCACGTCGTGCAGGATGCCGTCACGTCGCGCACGGACGAGAACCGTGCGCTCGGGCTGCACAAGATGGAGCACTCCGGCGCGACCGTGACGAGCGTCGAGACGGCGCTGTTCGAATTGCTGAAGGAAGCCGGCACGCCGGAGTTCAAGGAGGTGCAGGCGCTTGTCAAATGAGAGCGGACATTCTGCAAGCAGAATGTCCGGTCGCGGACAGGACGGGGCTTACGTACTCCTGGAGGACGGGACTCGCCTCGACGGCGAAGCGGTCGGCGCGCGCGGGCCTGCGCTCGGCGAGGTGGTCTTCAACACGGCGATGACCGGCTACCAGGAGGCGGTCACCGATCCCTCGTACGCCGGCCAGATCATCACGTTCACCTATCCGCTGATCGGCAACTACGGCGTCTGGGCGAACGCCGTCGAGTCGGATCGCCCGCATGCTCAGGCGGTGATCATGCGCGAGGCCGTCACGGCCGCACCGCCGGGCTCCGAGGGCTCCTGGCCGGACTGGCTCGCCGACCACGGCGTCGCCGCCGTCAGCGGCGTCGACACGCGCGGCCTGGTGCGGCACATCCGCGACCAGGGCGCGATGCGCGGCGGCGTCTTCCCCGGCGAGATGGCAGTCGAGCGAGGCGCGCGCGCTGATCGACGCGCAGCCCTCGATGCTCGGCCTCGACCTCGCGCGCGAGGTCACTCCGGGCGCGCCGGTCGTGGTGGGCGAGGGCGGCTCCGGCCCGCGCGTCGCGGCGCTCGACACGGGAATCAAGACCTCGATCGTGCGCAACCTGCCGCGAGCGCGGCGTGCAGCTCACGCTGCTGCCGTGCACGACCACCGCCGACGAGGTGCGCGAGCACGAGCCCGACGCCGTGTTCCTCGCCAACGGCCCGGGCGACCCGGCCGCGCTCGACTACGTCGTCGCCACCGTGCGCGAGCTGGTCGGGAAGGTGCCGGTGTTCGGCATCTGCCTCGGCCACCAGCTGCTGTGCCGGGCCGTGGGCCTCGAGACCTTCAAGCTCCCGTTCGGGCACCGCGGCGCGAACCACCCGGTCAAGGACCTCGACACCGGCAAGATCGAGATCACCGCGCAGAACCACGGCTTCGCGGTGGTCGGCCCGGGCGGCGAGCACACGGTCGCGGGCGACGAGCCCGTGCGCTGGGAGACGGACTTCGGCGCCGCCGAGCTGTCGCACGTGAACCTCTACGACCGCACGGTCGAGGGCCTGATCCTGCAGGACGTCCCGGGCGCGTGCGTCCAGTACCACCCCGAGGCGGGACCCGGCCCGCACGACTCGCTGTACCTGTTCGACCGGTTTCTCGAGCTGGTGCAGGCCGCCTGATGCCCAGGCGCACCGACATCCAGCGGATCCTGATCATCGGCTCCGGGCCGATCGTGATCGGCCAGGCGGCCGAGTTCGACTACTCCGGCGTGCAGGCATGCAAGGTGCTGATGGAGGAGGGCTACGAGGTTGTGCTGGTCAACTCGAACCCGGCGACGATCATGACCGACCCCGAGTTCGCGACCGCCACCTACATCGAGCCCCTCAACCCCGCGACCGTGGCCGCGGTGATCGAGCGCGAGCGCCCCGACGCGCTGCTCGGCACCCTGGGCGGCCAGACCGCGCTCAACCTCGCCAAGGCGCTGCACGAGGACGGCACGCTCGAGCGGTTCGGTGTCGAGCTGATCGGCGTCGACTACGACGCGATCCAGCGCGCCGAGGACCGCGAGCTGTTCCGCGAGACGATGATCGCGGCCGGGCTGCGCGTCCCGACGTCATCGATCGTGACCTCGATCGGGCGAGGCCGAACGGGTGATCGACGAGATCGGCCTGCCGCTGATCGTGCGCCCCGCCTTCACGCTCGGCGGCCATGGCGGCGGCATCGCGCGCACGCCGGCCGAGTTCAGCGAGCGCGTGTCCGAGGGCCTCAACGCGAGCCCCATCAACCAGGTGCTGCTGGAGCAGTCGCTCCTGGGCTGGGGCGAGTTCGAGCTGGAGGTGATGCGGGACCGCAACGACAACGCGCTGGTGGTGTGCTCGATCGAGAACGTGGACCCGATGGGCGTGCACACGGGCGACAGCGTGACGGTCGCGCCGCAGCAGACGCTCACGGATGCGCAGTACCAGGTGCTGCGCGACCAGGCGCTGGCGGTGATCCGCGCGGTCGGAGTCGAGACAGGCGGGTCCAACATCCAGTTCGCGGTCAGCCCGGAAGACGGCGAGGTGGTCGTGATCGAGATGAACCCGCGCGTGTCGCGCTCGTCCGCGCTCGCGTCGAAGGCGACGGGCTTCCCGATCGCCAAGATCGCGGCGCGGCTCGCGGTCGGCTACGCGCTCGAGGAGATCCCCAACGACATCACGCGCCGCACGCCCGCCTCGTTCGAGCCCACGATCGACTACGCCGTCGTGAAGATCCCGCGATTCGCGTTCGAGAAGTTCCCGATGGCCGAGGGCGGGCTCACGACGCAGATGAAGAGCGTGGGGGAGGCGATGGCGATCGGGCGCACCTTCAAGCAGGCCTTCATGAAGGCGCTGCGCTCGCGCGAGCTGGACGCGAAGCTGCGGCCCCCGGCCGACGACGACGAGCTGCTCGCCCGCCTGGAGACGCCCTCCCACGATCGCTACGAGCTGCTGTGGGAGGCGCTGCGGCGCGGGCATCCGGTTGCGGAGCTGCACCGCCGCACCGCGGTCCATCCATGGTTCCTGGCCCAGTTCGCGGAGCTGGTCGCGGCCGAGGCCGACGCCGGCGACGATGCGCTCGCGCGCAAGAAGGACCTCGGCTTCTCGGACGAGGAGGCCGGCGTCACGCGAGCGGAGCGGCTTGCCGCTGGGCTGCGCCCCTCGTTCAAGTCGGTCGACACCTGCGCGGCCGAATTCGAGGCGGAGACGCCCTACTTCTACTCCGCGTACGAGCGCGCGTTCGAGGGCGGGGATGCCCGCGACACCGAGTTGCGGCGCGGCACCAACCCGAGCGTCGTGATCCTGGGGTCCGGGCCGAACCGGATCGGCCAGGGGATCGAGTTCGACTACTGCTGCGTGCACGCGGCGATGACGGTGCGCGAGACCGGGCGCGACGCCGTGATGATCAACTGCAACCCCGAGACGGTGTCGACCGACTACGACACCTCCACCCGGCTGTACTTCGAGCCGCTGACGGTCGAGGACGTGCTCGAGGTCGTCGAGGTCGAGCAGCCCGAGGGGGTGATCGTGCAGTTCGGTGGCCAGACGCCGCTGCGCATCGCGGCGGGCCTGCAGGATGCCGGTGTCCCGCTGCTGGGCACGCCGGTGGAGGCGATCGACCTCGCGGAGGACCGCGGCCGTTTCGGCGGGCTTTTGGAGAAGCTGGGCATCCAGGCGCCCCCGTACGGCGTCGCGGACGCGAGCGGCGAGGCGCTGGCGGTCGCGCGCCGGATCGGCTTTCCGCTGCTGGTGCGTCCCTCGTATGTGCTCGGCGGCCGCGCGATGGAGCTGTGCTACTCAGAGCAGGACCTGGAGAGCTACCTGGAGCGCCTCGAGGCCCAGGCCGCGAGCCGCATGTACCCGCTGCTGCTCGACCGCTTCCTCGAGAACGCGATCGAGCTGGACGTCGACGCGCTGGCCGACGGCGGGGACGTCTACGTCGCCGGCATCATGCAGCACGTCGAGGAGGCCGGCGTGCACTCCGGCGACTCCGCCTGCGTGCTGCCGCCCCTGAGCCTCGGCGCGGACATGCTGGAGGAGGTACGCCGCCAGACGCGCGAGATCGCCCTCGGCCTGGGCGTGGTGGGCCTCATGAACGTGCAGTTCGGGCTCGTCGACAACGACCGCCTGTACGTGATCGAGGCGAACCCGCGCGCTTCGCGCACGGTGCCGTTCGTCTCCAAGGCGATCGGCGTGCCGCTCGCGAAGGTCGCGTGTCGCGTGATCCTCGGCGAGACGCTCGCGTCCCAGAACCTGCCGCGCGAGCGCCGCGGCAGCCACGTCAGCGTCAAGGAAGCCGTGCTCCCGTTCAAACGCCTGCACGGCGCCGACGCGCTGCTCGGCCCGGAGATGAAGTCCACGGGCGAGGTGATGGGCATCGCGCAGGACTTCCCGGCCGCGTTCGGGAAGGCGCAAGCCGGAGCGGGCGTGGAGCTGCCGGGTGAGGGCAGCGTGTTCATCTCGGTGTGCGACACGGACAAACCGGCCGCCACCCAGGTCGCATCCCGCATGCATGATCTGGGCTTTCGGGTGCTTGCGACCGCGGGGACGGCCGCCGCGATCAGGGCGATGGGCATCCCGGTCGAGCAGCTCAAGAAGATCGGCGAGGGATCGCCCAATGTCGCGGACGCGATCAGGTCCGGCGACGTGGACATCGTGATCAACACCCCCGCCGGCCGCGGCGCGCGCGCGGACGGCTGGGAGATCCGGCGGGCCGCGATCGAATGCAACATTCCGTGCATCACGACGATGACGGGCGCATCTGCGGCCGCGCGCGCGATCGGGGTGAAGGATGCGGGCGTGCGCTCGCTGCAGGAGCTGCACGGGCCTGCCGAGCCGGCTCCAATGGCCGACGCGCCCCCAGTCCCCTCGTGAGCGCGACCGAGCTCGAGCCGGGCCTTTCAGCGCCGGAACACGGCCCTCGCATGCTCGCTCCGTTCGGCCGGCGCGCGTGTCGCGTGGTCGCCAACGAGCGGATCGGCCCCTACGACCTGGTCGCGGTCGAGGACGAGAGCGGCCCCGCGCCGCTCGCCGGCCAGTTCTACATGCTGTCCGCCGCCGCGGGTTGGGGCGGAGCGTCGGGACGTCCGCACCTGGGACGCGCATTCTCGGTCTGCCGCGCGCGCGGGCGCCGGCTGGAGTTCCTGCTCGAGGCGATCGGCCCCGGCACCGCGCGGCTCGGGACGCTCGCGGAAGGCGAGGACGCATGGGTGCTGGGCCCGCTGGGCATCGGCTTCGCCGATCCCACGTCCGGCGGTCGAGCGCTGCTCGTCGGGGGCGGTATCGGCGTCGCGCCGCTGGTGATCTGGGAACGAACGCTCCAAGAGCGTGGAATGCCGGCCAGGACGCTGCTCGGAAGCTTTCGCAACGACGCGTTCGCGCAGGCAGCGCGCCTGTTCGAGGGCGAGTTCGCGGTCGCCACTGACGACGGCTCCGGGCCCGGCAACGACGGGCTGGTCACCGATCTGCTCGACGAGGACCTCGAGCCGGGCGACGAGGTGTACGGGTGCGGCCCGCCACCGATGCTCGAGGCGGTGCGGCGCATCTGCGCGACGCGCTCGGTCCCGGCGCAGCTGGCGCTCGAAAGCCGGCATGGCCTGCGGTTACGGGGCGTGTTACGGCTGCTGCCGTCGCACGCGGCAGGGCTACGGCGGCTGTGCGTGGACGGCCCCGTGGTCGCGGCACGCGCCGACCTCGAGGCGGCGCTCGTAGGGGAGCACTGAGCAGTCCGTGGGGCCTGAAAATTCCACGGATCCGGGGAGGACTCGAGCGTCGATGCCGTTGACTTCTGCGGCCTGGCGCTCGGGCACCCGGTCCTAACGGCTCCGGCACGTTCGACGCGATCGCCGCGATCGGCACGTTTGGCGCCCCGCTGGGCGAGTTTCCGTTCTCGGCGTTCGTCTCGAAGACGATCACCCTGCCGCGGCGCGGCGGCAACCCGCCGCCGCGCCTGTGGGAGCCCGGCGGGGATGATCAACTCGATCGGCCTGCCGAACAAGGGGCTCGAGGGCTTTTGCGCCGCGCGATCTGCCGCGAGCTGGGGACCCTACCGGTGCCGCTGGTCGTGTCGTGGCATGGGCTTCTCGGCCGAGGAGCTGCAGCGATCGTTCGCCGTCTCGTGGAGGGGGAGGCGGATCGCCGCGAGGTGGCGAGCCCTGGACCTGAACGTCTCCTGCCCGAACGTCAAGTCCGGGTGCGTGATCGGCAGCGAGCGCGGCGAGATGACGGCGCTCATGGCACGCGTGCGCCCGCTCACGTCGAAGCCCTTGATCGTGAAGCTAACACCGAACGTCTCCGATGTGGCGCCGGTCGCACTCGCGGCGGAAGAGGGCGGTGCCGACGCGCTCTCCCTCATCAACACGCTGCGCGCCACGGCGCTCGATCCACGCACGGGACATGCATGGCTCGGCGCGGTGCAGGGCGGGGCTGTCAGGTCCGGCCGTGCGCCCGGTCGCGCTTGCGCTCACGTCGCAGGTCGCGGCGCGCACACAGCTTCCGATTGTGGGGATGGGCGGCATCCAGACGGGGCGCGACGCACTCGACTTCCTCCAGGCGGGCGCAACGTGCGTCGCCGTCGGCACGGAGAGCTTTCGCGATCCCGGCGCGGCCGCACGCGTCTGCGAAGAGCTGGCGCAACAGCTGCGGGCGCACGGGATGGATTCGCCTGCGCACGCGACGGCGGCCGCGCGCGAGCGCCTGCGCGCCGCCTGACGCACATCGGAGTCGGCTTCGCACTATCACGTCGGCGCACGATTTGTCGGCCGGTTTCGGCGCCG
>CAWGVJ010000018.1:0-259415 GCA_963826005.1 uncultured Solirubrobacterales bacterium
CGGGGTGGCCTACGCGACCCTGCAGTGCGCAGACCTGCTCGCCCGCGGCGCGCCCGGGCATCCACTTCTACACGCTGAACAGGTCTCCGGCGACGCGCGCGATCCTGTCCGCGCTCAAGGCAGCACGGCCGTGGGAGCGGGCGATCGCCAGCGCTCCGGCTCCTGCTCGTCAGGCGACCTGACCCGCTCCGCCCGCCCGGCGCGCTCGAGGTGGGTGAGGTAGCAGAGCATGATCGTCAGCGCCCAGCTCATCATCCAGCCCTCGACCGGGCCCAGCACGCGCTGCACCAGGTCGTAGGCGGTGGCTTCGCCGTCCTGCTCGATGGCTGCGGCGATCGCGTCGAGGCGCTGATGGATCTCGACGCGGTTGGCCTCGATGTGCGCCGGCACGTCGCCGAACGGGCGGCCGTGCCCCGGTAGGCACAGGCGCGCGTCGAGGGCCTCGACCGTGTCGAGCCCGTCGAGGAACTCGCCCACAGGGTCCGGCGTCCAGCCGTAGTCGAAGTAGACGGACACGCGCCCGAGGATGTGGTCGCCGCTCAGCAGCAGGCGCTGCTGCGGCTCGAACAGCACGACGTGGGAGGGAGCGTGCCCGGGCGTGTAGTGGACGCTCCACGTGCCCTGGTCGGTCTCGACCTCGACGCCGGGCACCAGCTCGCGGTGTGGCTCGATCACGGCCGCGATGGTCGGCTTCGGGTCGCGGCGGCGCTCCTCGGCCCACTGGCGCAGCGGCTCCAGCGGCACGCCGCTCTGGCGCGCGACCTCGATCCGCTGCGCAAGCGCGCGCTCCGGGTCCTCCATCGAGCGCGTCATGTGCTGGTGGCGCGGATGCATCCACAGCTCGCAGCCGGCGCGCTCCACGATCGGCGCGGCGAGCCCGTAGTGGTCGGAGTGCGCATGGGTGCAGACGAGCAGCCGCACGTCCTCGAGGCGGCGCCCGATCTGCGCGAGCGTGCGCTCCAGCTCCGCCAGCGCGCCCTCCTCGTGGATGCCCGTGTCGACCAGCACGATGCCGTCGCCGGCGCTCAGCGCCCAGGCGTTCACGTGCGGCACCGCGGACCACGACAGCGGCAGTCGCAGCCGCCACACGCCCGGCAGGACGCGATCCGCCCGGCCCAGCTTGCGCTTGCGCTGTCCGTCGCTCACGGCGTCGAGCCTAACGTCTCGTTGATACTGCGCCCGTGGCCGCCGTCACAGAACGAGTTCCCGAGGGCGTCGCGCTGGTGCGCGCCCCGAACGCGGGGCCGCTCACGCTGTCGGGCACGAACACCTGGATCGTGGGGGAGCCGGCCTGGGTGATCGACCCCGGCCCGGCCGACCCCGGCCACGTCGCGCGGGTCGTGGAGGAGGCCGAGCGCCGGGGCGGAGTGGCGGGCATCGCGCTCACGCACGCGCACCTCGACCACGCGGAGGCGGTGCCCGCGCTGCGGGAGCGGTTCGGAGCGCCGCTGGGCGCAGTTGGCAGTTCGCAGTTGGCAGTTGGCAGGTTCGAAGAGCCGTCGGTGGAGGGACTCGTGCCCGACGTGGAGTTGCGCGACGGTGACACGTTCGGGCCGTTCTTCGTGATCGCGACGCCGGGGCACTCGCTCGATCACGTGGCGTTCGTCGCCGATCGCGTCGCGTTCTGCGGCGACACCGTGCTGGGTGAGGGCAGCGTCTTCATCGCGCCCGGCGGCGGCGCGCTCGCCCTCTACATGGAGTCGCTGCGCCGGCTGCGCGCGCTCGACCTCGACGCGCTGTGCCCGGGTCACGGCCCGGTCGTGTGGGACCCGGCCGCGAAGCTCGACGAGTACATCGCGCATCGCCTCGACCGCGAGAACCGGCTGCTCGCGGCGCTCGCACGCGGCGTGCGTGCACACGACGAGCTGCTCGACGAGGTGTGGGACGACGCGCCCGCGGCGCTGCGCCCCGCGGCGCAGCTGACGCTCGAGGCGCATCTGGAGAAGCTGGAGGGCGAGGGCCGGCTTGCCCTAGAACGGAAGCGGCTCGTCGTCCTCGCGGCGCTCCGGCATCACCGGCACCGGCTCGCCGAGCGGCTCGCCGACCGCCTCCGCGATCTCCTCCTCGATCCCGTACGCCGATCCCGGGCAGTCCACGCGGAAGCGCTTGGGCGGGATGTCGTCGCGCGGCTCGACGGGGAGCCCGAAGATCTCGTCCCAGCCGAACAGCTCGAAGTTGCCGGCGTTCAGCAGGATGGCGCGCGCGGGCATCGGGCAGGTGGCGTTGTGGTGCTCGATGCCGGCCTTGATGTGCGCAAGCATCTCCGCCTCGAGGCTCAAGCAGCCTCCTGCAAGAGCCGGTCGATCTTGGCGGCCATCACGAAGTCGTTGCGCGTCAGCCCCGAGGCCGCGTGCGTGGTGAGGTCGAAGCTCGCGCGGCCCCAGCCCAGCTCGATGTCCGGGTGGTGCCCCTCGGCCTCGGCCACCAGCGCCGCCCGCGCGACGAAGCCGAACGCGTCGCGGAAGTTGGGGAACGAGAACTCCCGGTGCAGCTTCTGGTTGCCGTCCCGCTGCCACTCCGGGACCTGGGCGGCCATGCGTCGCGGCCTCCTCCACGGACAGCGGCGGCGTTCCCTTCTCGCAGGGCTCGCAGTGCTCTGTCGCAAGCGTGCTCACAGCCGCCAAGATAGCGCTCCCAGGTTAGGGTTGCGGCTGATGATGGCTGAAGATCAGGGTCAGGTTCTGGTCACCGGTGGATCGGGCTTTCTCGGCGGCTGGTGCGTGATCGAGCTCCTGCGCCGCGGCTACACGGTGAGGACGACGGTTCGCAGCCTCTCCCGGGAGGCCCAGGTGCGAGCCGCGGTCGGTTCCGAGGTGGACCCCGGCGACCGGCTGACGGTGCTCGCCGCGGACCTCACCAGCGACGAGGGCTGGCCCGAGGCGGTCGAGGGCTGCGACTACGTCCTGCATGTCGCCTCGCCGTTCCCACCCAAGCAACCGAAGGACCCTGACGACCTGATCGTGCCCGCGCGGGATGGAACTCTCCGGGTCCTGCGCGCGGGCCTGGACGCCGGGGCGAAGCGGGTCGTCGTCACCTCCTCGGTCGCGGCGATCAGGCTCAGCGACCCCGGTGCGACCAGGCCGCTCGACGAACGGGACTGGACGGACCCCGACAGTCCGGGCCTCACGCCTTATGTTCGCTCGAAGACGATCGCCGAGCAGGCGGCCTGGGACCTGGTGCGCGAACGCGGCGAGGAACACCGCCTGTCGGTGGTCAACCCCGGCGCCATCATCGGACCGGTGCTGAACGACGACCTCTCCTACTCCCTGCAGGCGGTTCAGCGGCTCTTGGGGGGCATGCCCGGGGTGCCGCGCCTCGGCTTCACGCCTGGTGGACGTCCGGACGTCGCCGATCTCGAGCTGAGGGCAATGACGACGCCCGCAGCCGGCGGCGAGCGCTTCATCGCGGCCACCGAGTTCATGTGGATGGGCGAGATCGGCGCAGTCCTGCGCGAGCGCCTCGGGGAGGCGGCCTCGAAGGTGCCCACCCGCACGGTCCCGAACCTCGTGGTGCGCGGCATGGCGCTGTTCGACCCCGGCATTCGCTCCGTCGTCGGCGGCCTCGGCCAGCGCACCGAGCTGTCGTCCGAGAAGGCGACGACCACCCTCGGCTGGGCACCCCGTCCGATGGAGGACACGATCGCCGAAACGGGCGACAGCCTGGTCCGCCACGGCCTCGCGGCCACCACGGCTGCCGCGTAGCGAGAAAATAAGGCGGGAGCGACGGGACTCGAACCCGCGGCCTCCGGCGTGACAGGCCGGCGCTCTAACCGACTGAGCTACGCCCCCGAGCGGTGGCTCATTGTAGACGCACGCCCCGGGCTCTCCGCGGCGATAGGGTTCGCGGGCGATGGCTGACGTGACGGTGAAGCGCCTCGAGGACTTCGACACCGCGTTCGGCGGCTCGATGAGGCTGGTGCGGCACGGCCTCGGAGTCGAGTCGTTCGGCATCCAGGTGTTCGACATGCCGCCCAACGCCGACCGCTACCCCGAGCACGACCACTCCCACGACGGCCAGGAGGAGGTCTACACGGTGCTCGAGGGAGCGGGCACCCTGACCGCGGGCGGCGAGGAGTACGAGCTGCGGCCCGGGCACCTTCGTCCGGGTCGGACCGGGCGAGAAGCGCAAGTTCGTCACCGGCGCCCGAGGGCGCGCGGGTGCTCGCGCTCGGCGCGGTGCCCGGCAAGGCCTACGAGGTCCAGGACTTCACCAAGCCGCAGCCGCAGTAGGGTGCCGCCGGCCGTGGATCTCGGCATCGACGGAAAGGTCGCGCTCGTGATGGGCGCGAGCAAGGGACTCGGCCGCGCGATCGCGCGCGGCGCTGGCGCGCGAGGGCGCGCGCGTCGCGATGAGCAGCCGCTCCGCGGAGCGCATCGAGCAGGCGGCGACCGAGGTCGCGGCGCGAGACCGGCGGCGAGGTGCACGGATTCGCGGCCGACACCGCGGCGGTCGACGAGCTGCCGGCGCTGGTGCAGCGCGTGCGCGACGCGCTCGGCCCGGTGGACATCCTCGTGACGAACACCGGCGGTCCGCCGCTGGGCGACCCGCTCTCGTTCGAGCGCGAGCAATGGGAGCTTTCCTATCGCAGCCTCGTGCTGGCCCCGATGGCGCTGATCGATGCGGTCGTCCCCGAGATGCGCGAGCGCGGCTGGGGCCGCATCGTGAACGTCACGTCGATCGCGACGAAGGAGCCGATCCCCGGGCTGATGCTGTCCAACAGCCACCGGCTGGCCGCGGTGGGAGCCTTCAAGACGCTCTCGCGCGAGCTGGCCGCCGACGGGATCCTCTTCAACAGCGTGGCGCCCGGCAGCATCGCGACGGACCGGATCGCGAGCATGACCGGGCAGTCACTGGAGGAGCTGCGCGAGACCCCGCGGCCCGACATCCCGGTCGGCCGCCTCGGGACGCCCGAGGAGTTCGCCGACGTGACCGCGTTCCTGTGCTCGGAGCGCGCGTCCTACGTCAACGGGATCAACATGCGCGTCGACGGCGGCGTGAGCCGCAGCATCTAGGCACTCAGGTGGGCAGCTCGCCGAACGACTCCGCGTTCGGCACACCCAGAGACCCGTGCGACTGGACCAGCTTCCACTCGCCGTCCTCCTTGAGGAACACGGCGGTGAACCGAACGGGTATGCGGTTTCCGTCGCCGGCGTCGAGCGTCGGGCGGTCGGCGACCCAGCCGACGTTCCCGTCCGAGTAGGCCTCCGGGTCTCCCGGCTGGAGCGGCATGCTGCCGCCCATCGCCGCGATCTGCTCCTTCCACACCTGCGCCACCTTGGGCCCGTTCCACCACTCCTGCGGATCGGTGCCGATGCCGCGCACCGTCTCGGAGCTCGAGAAGTGGCGGTCGAAGAAGGACACGTCCCCACTGGAAAGCGCCTCGTAGAAGCGCAGCATCAGATCCCTCAGCTCACCGGATCGCTCCACTGTTCCTCCTCATCTCGAATCGTCGACCTCGACGCGCATCGCGGCCGCCAGCTGTCCGCCCAGCACGCTGCACCTCACCGTCGAAACGCGCGAACAGCGGACCGCCGAACGGCTGGCGGTCGACGATCTCGAAGCGCTCGCCGGGCGTGATGCCGAGCTCCGCCAGATAGCGCAGCATGCTCGGGTCGGAGTCCGACACGCGCACGAACACGCCCCGCGCGCCCGGCTCCAGCTCGGCCAGGCACTCGGTCTGGCCCTCCTCGATCTCCAGCTCGGCGCTCGGGATCGGATCGCCGTGCGGGTCGCGGGTGGGATTGCCGAGCTTGGCCGCGATCAGCTCCTCGAGCTCCTCGGAGAGGACGTGCTCGAGCACCTCGGCCTCGTCGTGCACGCGGTCCCAGGGCACGCCCAGCGACTCGGCCAGGTACAGCTCGAGCAGCCGGTGGTGGCGCAGCACCTCGAGCGCCACGCGCGCGCCCGCTGTCGGTCAGCTTCACGCCCTTGTACGGAGTCGTGCGTGACCAGCCCCAGCTCGTCGAGCTTCTTGACCATGCTCGACGCCGACGCGGGCGTGACGTGCAGACGTTCCGCGAGCGCGTTGGTCGTGACGGCGCCGTCGCCCGCGCTGCTCGAGCGCGTAGATCGCCTTCGCGTAGTTCTCGATCGCCTCGGAGGGCCGGGCGTGCTCTGTACGCGCGGCCGCCACGGACTCAGACGCTCACCAGGAGGCTCGGTCGCGTACAGGAGCGCGAACCCGGCCAGCATGCCCGGCCACGCTGAGCGGGTTGCAGCGTCGCGCCGCGAGCGGTCGCGCACGGTCGGGATCGAGCTGCTGGATCACCTGCACGATCGCGCCGGCGCCGGCGCCGAGCAGGAACGCCGCGACGCTCGAGTTGAAGGCCGACGCGCCGATCCAGGCGCCGAGGATCGCGGGCGCGCCGGCGATCAGGCCGAGCAGCGCGAGCCGGCCGAAGCGTCGGCGGGCGCGCGGCGACCGGCGCGACGATCGCGAGGCCCTCGGTCGTGTTGTGCAGCGCGAAGCCGATCACGAGGAAGGCGCCGAGCGCGAGCGCGCCGACCGCGTAGGCGGAGCCGATCGCCAGGCCCTCGCCGAGGTTGTGCAGGCCGATCGCGATCGCGACCAGCAGCGCCACGTGCCGCCGCGCGTCGCGCCTTCGTCGGCGCCGCGGCGCTCGTCCAGCCACGCCTCGACCCCGCTCAGCAGCAGGTACGCGACGCGCGCGCCGAGGAACACGAGCGCGCGCCGCCGAACGCCTGCGAGCCCTGGCCCGCGACGTCGATGCCCTCGAGCGTGGCGTCGATCGCGAGGAAGCCGAGCAGCCCGACCGTGAGCGCCATCAGGAGGCGCAGCCAGCGCGGGTCGATGCGGCGCACGAACGGCAGCCACAGCATGCCGAGCGCCACCGGGATGCACCCCGACGTAGAGGCCGAGCAGCGCCATCAGCCCGTAGAAGCCGAGGTCCGCGTCGGGCGTCTCGACCGCGACCGGCGATCTCGTGGGCGATCGTCGCGCCCGTCGAGGTCACCAGCTGCGACGTCGTACGCCTCGCCCTCGATCCACGGATAGCGCGACCTCGACGTCCGCGCTCGCGAGGCGGCCGAGCGCCTGCTCGCGCGCGGTGAAGTCCACGAAGCCGTCGTTGACGATCACCTGCGCGATCGGCACCGGCGTCGGGGCCGTCGTTGCGCACCGTCAGCTCGATCAGGCCGGGCTTCAGCGTCGTGCGCTCGACCGCGAGCTCCTCGACCGGCGGGCCCTTGCGCTCGCCGAGGCCGGGACCGCCGAGCGCCGCGAACGCGGCCGACCGCCGCGGCGATCAGCACCAGCGGGATCAGCCCGAGCAGCCACGCCGGCAGCCGCCCGCCCGCCGTCGTCCTCCGCGTCGCCGGGTGCGCCTCCATCAGTACTCGACCTCGAAGAGGCCCATCCAGCCGAGCTGCGTGAACTCGGACTGGTGCGCGTGGAACATGTACTGGCCCTTGTAGGGGAAGCGCAACTCGAGGATGCCGCGCTGGCCCTGGCACTGCATCACGGTGTCGGTGCAGCTCGACGGGCTCCAGCGACGTCCCGGTCGGGAAGTAGTGGAAGAAGTTGCCGTGCAGGTGGAACGAGTTGACCAGGTCGAACTCGAGCACGTTCACGAGGTAGATCGCGCACCAGCTCGTCGCGCGCGCACGCGGATCGGGTCGTTCATGTAGGCGAACCCGATCGTGTTGACGGCGTACACCTCGTTCGACGCGGTCGAAGTTGGTGTCGAAGCCGTTCATCACCATCACCAGCTCGTCGGCCGGCGGGCGGCCGTCCTTCGGGTCGATGATGAACGCGCCGTACAGGCCCTTGGCGATGTGCTCGGCGAGCGGCGTCACGTGGCAGTGGTAGAGGTGCAGCCCGAACGGCTCCGCGTCGAACTCGTAGGTGACCGACTGCGCCCGGCTCGATCATCGCCGGCGCCCATGCCGGGGACGCCCGTCCATCGCCGCGGGGTGGATGCCGTGGAAGTGGATCGTGTGCGGATGGGCGCGAGCCGTTCCCGAACCGTGATGCGCAGGCGCTCGCCCTCGCGGGCGCGCAGCGTCGGGCCCGGGACGCGGCCGTTGTAGGTCCAGGCCGGGAACTTCACGCCGGGGGCGACCTCGATCTCCTGGTCGAGCGCGACGAGCTCCCACTCGCGCAGCACGCGGCCGTTGGCGAGGCGTGTCGTGCGGCCGTGGTCGAAGTCGCGCAGCAGCTCGGTGGGGTCGAAGCCGTTGGCGCGGTGGTCGACGGTCGCGCCCGCCTTGAACCCCGGGTGGTAGGGGACGTCACCATGGCTGTGCGGAGCCGGTCGCTCCGCCGGCATCGTGTGATCGTGGGCGTCCTGGGCGCTCGCCGGGGCGACGAGACCGACGCCGCCCAACTTGGCCACGGCACCCGCCCCCAGCGCGGGGGCAAGCGCGGCCAGCATCCTCCTGCGGCTCAAGCGATGCATGCCCGCAGGATTATGGCATGCCTAAATCAATTGTCTAAGACGACGAATGTCCAGGTTCGTCACGCCACCGTCTGCTTGCCCTCGAACAGGTGGCCCTCCCTGATGCGGGCGGCCATCTCCTTCGACTCGGCGCGATAGGCGGTGCCGTCCTCGAACTCGATCATGGGCAGGACCTTCTGGCCGCTGAGCCGCTCGACGTCCGCGCGGGCCCCGCGCCTGACCGGCTCCTTGACTACCTCGTAGTCGATTCCCTGCTCGTCGAGCGCCTTCTGCACGCGCCAGCAGGCATGAAAATCGACCTTCAGGAACATCAACGGGCACCTGTGCAGCTTCACCGCCATCGGACTCCTCCTCGTCGGGGACGGCGCGAGCATAGACACCGAGAGGCGCCGGCACACTGCCGCACGCACCCTTGCACGCGGTTTTTGCCTGCAAATGCCCGTCCTTGAGGGCTTTTCGGCGAAATACCGATAAATCGGCGTTCATTTTTTGCCCGGCGCTCTTGCGGTTCACTTATACAAGTAATAGATTTCTTACCCTCTCCGTTCTCCCGGAGGGACAAAAGGGGCGTCAAGAACCCCTGCTGTAACGCCTCTCGGAGCGCCCGGTTCCTCGGATCGGGCGCTTCCCCTTTGTGGGGCCGAGCATGTCCCTCGGGTGCAGCCAGTGCATCAAGTCGGCGGCCGGTCTCTTTGGGCTGCACCTTCACCGCTTCACGGTGCGCCCGGACAACAAGCTGCGCGTCACGATCACCCGCCCGCGGCACCTTGCGGGCGCGTGTGGGTGCAAGCTGTAGCGACACCCGGCACCCTGCGGTGATCAGTGCCGCCACGGAGAATCGAACTCCGATTTCGGCCTTGAAAGGGCCGCGTCCTGGCCGTTAGACGATGGCGGCGCGCAGCCGATTGTAGGCGACCGAATGCGGCCTCCGGCCGCGGTGGTCGAGCGCCGCGAAGTCGTCTGGCCACAGCGCTCGCACCACCACAAGTCATCCCGACACAAACCCGCCCGTCTGCTTACAGACGGGCGGCCTTTACTTGACTGTCAGCTTGCCCTCCATGCCCGCTTGCTTGTGGCTGTCGACCGGGCAGTAGAACTCGTACGTGCCGGCCTTCAGGGCGGCGGTCGCCTTTGACACCCCGCCCTTGTTGACCGTCTGGCCGTCGACGTCGACACCGTTGCCCTCGATGGCCACCGCGTGCGGCACGTCGGATGGGTTGTCCATCACGATCGTCACCTTGCCCGCGGTCGTCGAAAGCTCGCTCTTGTCGAACTTCAGCTGACCACTCGGGTCGGCGGCGATCTTCAGGGTCGTCGCCTTCGCCTCCGCAGGCGCAGCGCCCGTCTCCGTCGTCGCGGTGGTCTCCGTCGTGGCGGTGTTGGTCGTGGCCGCCGTGGTGTCGGACGACTTGTTGTCGTCGCCGCATCCGGCCGCCAGCAGCGCCACGCACACCAGCACCGCGCCCGAGTACAACCTCAATCGGTTCATCAAGTCGTCCCTCCTGGTTGGAGAAATGCGACAGCACGGCAGGCCGTCCCGCCGGTGCTTTGCGAACCGGGGCGGCGGGCCGCGCCTAGCGTAGCGCCGTCAGGGCCGGCGCCCGCCGGTTGACCGCTCGCCGTGGATGACCCCTCGCATGGACGAATGACCCCGTTTACCCGTGGTGCGACTGCGGGCACCCTTTCAACCTGGGACCAGGAAGCGATCCGAAAGGAAGGCTATGCAGACGGCACCAAGGATGGACCCCGCACGCATCGCCCAGCAGGCGCTGGCCGCTGCGCTTCCGGACACCTATGCGCTCCTCTCGGAGCGCGGCGCCCTCGACCCGCTCGTGGCGTACCTGGGTCCCGGGGGCGACGGACCGCCGACGGACGCTTGGGAGGCGCCGTCCGGATCCTCGGGCTGGCAGGGGAACGAGGAGCGGCGGACCGAGCTGGACGAGCGCATCATGGCCGGGCTGCTTCACGCCTAGGCCGGCTTTAGGGGAGAGATGTGCCGCTGCGCCGGAGCGGGGGGGTTCCGGCGCAGCGGCCTGCCGCTTGGCCGTCAGAGCCCGGCGGCCGACTCGGACAGCCGCCAGCCGCGGTCGCCGTCGCGCTCGAGCATCGCCTGGCGTGCACCGAGGTGGGGCCCCTCGACGCCCACGATCGCTTCGCCGCCGTTGAACGCGACCGACGTGATGCGGGCATTGGCCAGCGCTTCGACCAGCGGTGCCGTGGTCTTGGCCGCCGCCGCGAGGATGTCCGCGCAACCCTGGCCGCGCCCGTATTCGAGCTGCTGGCGGCGGCGCGAGTGCAGCAGGTCGCAGGCCTTGTCGTAGTCGCCGCCGGCGAAGGCGTCGTCGAACTGCTCGACGATCTCGCTGACCCGCTCGCTGTCCGATTGCGGCTCATCGCTGCCGCCGCACGCCGGCGCGCCGCCGCCGGCGGCCACCAACGCGATCATCAGCACCGCGCGGCGCATGCTCATCGGGGCGGGAGAATGCGGCGCACCTGACCGTCGGCGCGCAGCACCCAGGCCGCTCCCTCTCCCACCGTGATGTCCGAGATGCGCCCACCCACCTTCACGGGGCCTCCGACCAGCGCTCCGGAACGGGGGTCGAGGCGCGTGACCGTGCCGGCCTCGCCCGCGACCCATACGAGACCGAGTCCCACCTCGATGCTGCTCGGGCCGCCGGGCAGCGCGATCGGGCCGCCGCGCAGCTGCGCGGTACGCGGGTCGATGCGGCGCACCACCCCGTCCTCGGGGATCGTCACCCACACCGAGCCGCCGCCGGCGGCGACGTCGTGCGCGAACCGCCCGAGGCGGATCTGGCGCGCCACCTTCTGCCCGGGAACGACGCGGGAGACGCTCTTTCCCTCTCCGTTCGCCACCCACACGGCGCCTTCCCCCGCGCTGACGCCGCGCGGTCCGCGGCCGACGATGGTGGAGCGGCCGGACACCTTGCTCGTGCGCGGGTCGATCCGGGTGACGGTGCGCTCGACCTGGTTGCTGACCCACACCGCCCCGAGCCCGACGTCGATGCCGAACGGTCCGCGCCCGGTCTCGATCGGGCCGGTGAGCTGGTTCGAGGCCGGGTCGATCCTCACCACCGTGCCGCTCTGGTAGTTGGCGACCCACACCGCTCCCGCGCCCGCGGCGATGTCGAGCGGCTGCATCCCGACACGGATCGGAGGAGCGAGCTGGCGGTGCGTGCGCTTGTCGAGCTTCAACACGGTGCCGCGCACTGTATTCGTGATCCACAGCGCCTCCGGCGTGACGGCGATGTCGGACACCTCGGCGACGTCCTGCGGTGGCCGGGCTGTCGTTCCCGGTTCGTCATCGCCGCCGGTCGCGAGCACCACGCCGGTCACGGCCAGCACGACGACCGCCATCCCGATTGCGATTGCCGCCTCGCGCCGGCGGGTTGCGCCGGCCGCCGGAAGTGCGCGCTCGAGCACAACTGCTGCCGGCAGATTGAAGATCCAGCCCAGATAGCCGGCCAGGAGCAGCACCAGCGGGAGCGACAACCCGAGCAGGATCGCCGCGGCGACACCGCCCGCAGCGGGGAGCAGCAGCAGGATCGAGAGCACCTCGGTGTCCCGGCCGGAGACGCGGCGTATCGCCCGCGGCAGGTCGATCGCGAGATAGGCGGGCGCGACGAGGTTGACGACGGGCACCACCGCGAGCAGCACCGCCGCGCGCGCAGTCAGCCTCGTCGGCCGCGGCGTGGCGCGGCCCAGTTCGTCGTAGAGCGCGAACAGGCGGATTGGCCAGTAGCCGCCGAGGGTTGCGCCGAACAAGACGATGAGGTGGAGGGGGCTGCGTGCCCCCGAAGACACGTTTTGGCTACTCACGCGCCGCGAACTTTAAGTTGGCGAGGCCCTCAACGCTCGGCTATCCTCCTTCAAGGCGCCGGTGCCCCGCTCGGCGGTACGGATACCTCCGGTCGTGTGCGCCAAAGCGTCGGTGGATTGGTGGATTCCAGTGCCTAGGAGGGCAGCATTATGGTGGGCCTCTTCAGCCTGCTGACTGCGCGACGGATTTCCCTTGCATTCGTCGTGGTTTTGATCGCCGTCGGCGTGGCCGGGCGGCTTGCCGCGGCCGCCGAGTCGCAGGGTCCGTCGGCCTCTTTCACGTTCGACCCGGGCGCTCCGCTGTCCAGCGACCAGATCACCTTCACGTCCACGTCGAGCGACGACGGGACGATTCTCGACGAGGCCTGGGACTACGGCGACGGCCAGTCCGACAGCGGGTCCGCCGCGCAGCACTCCTACGCGGTCCCCGGCGTCTACACGGTGCAGCTCACGGTCACGGACGACGAGAGCCTGACCGCGACGCACAGCGAGGACGTGACCGTCGGCAACCGCAACCCGAGCGCCGAGTTCCATTACTCCCCCGCGGCGCCGCAGGTGGGCGACACGATCTCTTTCACCTCCGACGCGACCGACCCCGAGGACCGGATCGACGTGCAGCGCTGGGACCTCGACGGCGACTCGAGCTACGAGACCACCGGGGCGAGCGTCTCCAAGAAGTTCATGGTGGGCGGCCCGCACACGGTCACGCTGCTGGTCCAGGACCGGGACGGCGGCACCGACACGATCAGCAAGACGATCGACGTGATCGACCCGCCTAACCAGGACCCGGTCCCCGGCTTCAACTTCACGCCCACCGATCCGATGGTGCTCGACAACGTGACCTTCACGTCGACGTCGAGCGACGGCGACGGCTCGATCGTCTCCACCCAGTGGGACTTCGAGGACAACGGCAGCTTCGACGCCAGCGGCCCGCAGGTCAGCCACGCATACCTGTTCGCGAACTCCTACACCGTGCGGCTGCGCGTCACGGACAACGAGGGAGCCGTCAAGGACCTGACCAAGACCGTCAACGTCAGCACCCCGCCGAACGACCCGCCGTCGGCCAACTTCACGGTCAGCCCGGCATCGCCGAAGACGCTCGAGAACGTGACGTTCAACTCCACCTCGACCGACGACGGGTCGATCGTCAGCTACGAGTGGGAGCTCGACGGCGACGACGACTTCAACGACCGCCTCGGCTCGTCCTTCACCAACGTCTTCTCGCAGAGCGGCACCTACACGGTCGCGCTGAAGGTCACCGACGACGGCGGCGCCAGCTCGATCAAGTCGAAGGACGTCGTGATCGCCAACCGCCCGCCGGTCTCCGACTTCGAGTTCTCGCCGGCGGCGCCCCAGAAGAACCAGGCGGTCACGTTCACCTCGCTGGCGAGCGACCCCGAGAACCGCATCCAGATCCTCGAGTGGGACCTCGACGGTGACAACCAGTACGACGACGCGTTCGGCCCGACGGCCACCAAGACGTTCGACACGCCCGGGACGAAGACCGTGCGGCTGCGGATCACCGACAGCGACGGCGGCTCGAATTCCGCCGCCAAGACGCTCACGGTCGCGAGCCAGCCGCCCAGCGCCTCGTTCGTGTTCAGCCCGGACACTCCGCTGTCGCTGCAGCGCGTGACGTTCACGTCCACGTCGACGGACCCCGACGGCGCGATCGCCGACGTCAGGTGGGACACCGACAACGATGGCGCGTTCGACGACGGCAACGACATCGAGGCTTCGCGCATCTTCGACACGGCCGGCACGAAGACGGTGCGCATGCGCGTCACCGACGACGACGGCAACGCGGTCACGACGACGCGCACGGTGCCTGTCACGAACCGCGCGCCGACGGCCATCATCGACGCGCCGAGCGCCGCCCAGAAGTCGACCAACGTCACGTTCAAGTCGATCTCCACAGACCTCGACGGTTCGATCACGAAGACCGAGTGGGACACCGACAACAACTGGTTGACGGTCGAAGGCACCGGTTCCCAGATCACCAAGTCCTTCCCCACGACCGGCCCGAAGACGATCCGCCTGCGTGTGACCGACAACCTGGGCCTCGTGGACGAGGACGTCCACGTGGTCGACATCGGCGGCAACACGTCGCCGACGGCCGCCTTCACCATCTCCGCGGCGAGCCCGCTGACGTTCACGCCCGTGACCTTCACGTCCACGGCGACGGACTCCGACGGCACGATCGTGAAGACCGAGTGGGACTTCGACAACGACGGCAACTTCGATGCCCTGGGCAAGATCGTGACGCGCCAGTTCTCGCTCCCGGGCGCCCAGATCGTGACCCTCCGGGTGACCGACGAGGACAATGCGTCCGACGTTCTCCAGAAGACGGTGACCGTCCTCAACCGCGCGCCCGTCGCGTCGATCGGGATGGACACGCCGGCGCCGGTCAGCCTCCAGCCCGTGGTGTTCACGTCCACCGCGTCCGACCAGGACGGCACGATCACCAGCCACCTGTGGGACTTCGACAACGACGGCCAGTTCGATGACGCCGCCGGCGAGTCGGTGCCGTGGACGTTCGCGACGAAGGGCGCCTACACCGTCAAGGTGAAGGTCACCGACGACTCGGGCGTGAGTGCGACCGCCACGCGGCTCGTGAACGTGGCCAACACGCTGCCGCTCGCGACCTTCGCCCACGACCCGGCGTCGCCGAACCCGCGTGACGCGGTCACGCTGACGTCGACCTCGATCGACCCGGACGGCAGCATCGCGACGATCGAGTGGGACACCGACAACGACGGCGCGTTCGACGACGGCACGACGGCAAAGGTGACCAAGACCTTCCTGACTTCGGGCAACCAGACCGTGCGGCTGCGCGTGACCGACAACGACGGCGGCCAGGCGATCGGCTCGCAGACCATCGTGATCGGCAACCGCCCGCCGACGGCGGGATTCGACTATCGCCCGGCTGCCCCCGTGGCCGGCCAGCTGGTGACGCTGTTCTCGACCTCCGACGACCCGGACAAGAACATCGAGAGCATCGACTGGGACCTGAACGGCGACGGCTCGTTCGAGACCTCCGGCAGCAGCGCCGGCCGTGATTTCCCGGCAGGCAGCTTCAACGTGAGCATGCGCGTGACCGACACGGAGGGCTCGTTCGCGATCATCACGAAGACGATCGTGGTCGGGGTGCCGGCGCCCGCGCCGCGCAGTGACGGCAACCGCCTGCGCGCGCTCAGCCCGTTCCCGATCGTGCGGATGTCCGGGCGCATCGGCCGCCGCGGCACCAACTTCCGCGTGCTGACCGTCGACGCGCCGAACGGCGCGACGGTGACGGTGCGCTGCTCCGGCCGCGGCTGCCCGTTCACGAAGAGCACGCGCGCGGCACGCGCCGGCGAGCGGCTCGCCTACGCAGCGCGCAAGCTCAGGATCCGCAAGCTCGAGGGCCGCCTGCTGAGAGCCGGCGTGACGATCAAGATCTTCGTCACCCAGGCCGGCACGGTCGGCAAGTACACGAGCATCAAGATCCGGGGCGGCAAGCCGCCGAAGCGCGTCGACCGGTGCCTGATGCCCGGGAGCATGAGGCCGACCCAGTGCCAGTCCTAGAGTTTTTCCGCCAGTACACGCTCCGTGAGTACATGGCGGTCCTCGCAGTCGCGCTGATGGGCGCCGCGGGCGTCGTGTTCATGCTGAACGCCATGTCGGGTGGCACCGCGAGCAGCGGCGAGACGTTGCTCAAGCGCCAGACCGCGGCTCGCAGCCCAGAGGTGTCGGTGCGCTCGGTCGAGGCCGAGCAGATCGCCGCCAGGCAGCGGGCGAAGGAGCATGCCCGCCTGGTCGCCGAGCACCGTCGCATCCGTGAGCAGCGCGCCCAGCGGGCCGCGCACCGCGCCGCGATGATGGCCGAGGCACGCGCCAGGAACGCAGCCCGGCGCACCTGTGGTCCGCAGCACTCCGCAGCCCGCCTCGTCGGCCCCCATCCGGGTTGTCAGCCACACGCCGAGCCCCGCTCCGCAGCAGAAGCCTGCGGTGGCTCCGGCACCGAAGCCCACCCCGAAGAAGTCGGGAACGACCGGCGGCGGGGGCGGCAGCTTCGACGACTCCGGCTGACGCATCCCGGCGACCGTCGGTCCATTGGCTATGGTGAGCGTTCACGCATGGACAGCGAACGAGTCGCTCTCATGGACAGCCTCTACGACGCATTCAGGCGCCGCGATGTGCGCGCCGTGCTGGAGCTGTGCCACGAGGACGTCGAGGTTTACAAGGCGCCGGGGGTGGTGGACATGGTCGCTGCGCTGACGCCGCGGGGCCGTGATCGCGTCGAGGACTACCTGGAGGGGTGGTTCGATTCCTGGGACGCCTACCAGCCCAGGCTGGAGGACGTGCGTACCTCGGGCGACCTGGTGGTCGCGCTCGTGAAGGTGCACTCCCGCGGTCGCGGAAGCCAGTTCGACCTCGATGAGGAGATGGCCGACGTCTTCACGGTGCGCGACAACAAGATCACCCGCATGCGCCTCTACGTGAGCCGCGACGAGGCCCTCAAGACAGCTGCCGAGTGACCGCCGCGACGCGGTTCCAGGCGTTCTTCCTCGCGGCGCTCGACGGAGCGGACCGACCGGCGGACGCGGCCGTGTCCGCGGCCGTCTCCATTTATGACTTCGCGCACGAGCATCCGGCCGACGCCCGCCTGCTCGAGGAGCCGAGCCGCCCCGTCGAGGAACAGCTGGCCGCCCTGTCGCGGCGGCTGTTCGGCAACGCCGGCCCGACGGCGCTCGAGCGCACGACCTTCGCGGTGGTCGACATCCCACACGGTGCCGTGCGGCGCCATCTGCTCGCCGGTACGTCTCCTCCGCCCGCGCTGCGCACGTGGATCGAGACCGCGGTGCGGTCGGCGCTGAAGGACCCGGCGAGCTAGAAGCCGGTCGCACGGCTCAAGCCGGAGGGCGAGGCGCCGATCAATCCGGTATGTCCCGTCTGCGCCGAGACCTTCGCGGCTTACTGGTCTCCATGTGCTGCGCGGGCGGCGGGCTGATCGGCCTCTGGCAGGGGATGCTGGCGGCGCCCACCGACGCTCCCAACCCGCATGCCTGGACCGCGTTCGGCGACGTGATGCAGCCGATCCTCATCGGCGTGGGCACCGGCGTCGCGGTCGGCGGCCTGGTTGCCACGGCGATCTGCCTGTCGGTGCCGTGGCTGCGGCCCTCGCGCGACCGCGTCTAGCCGCGCGCTATTCCGGCTGGACGAGGCGGTCGTAGCGCGCGACCTCGCGCCGGTAGCAGTCCCTGTCGAACTCGCTGCCACCGGGTAGGTAGTCGACCAGGATCGCGCGCGCCCGGTTGCGCAGCTGGACGTAGAGCGCGTCCGCATCCAGCACCTCGTCGACCGGCTTGTCGGTGGCATCCGAGGGCACGTGGTCGAGCACGTACTCGAACCGCGCGTCGTAGCGCTTGATCGCGCGGTCGAACCGGCGCCGCGTGTCGCGGGGCATGCACCCGTAGGCGCCGGCGGTGCGGCGCTGGGCCTCGCGGCCCGCACCTTCGGAGGAGCTGCTGTTGTCGTCCGACACCGCACGGATGACGAGCACCACGCCGACCACGAGCAGCACACCGACGACGATCGAGATCACGTAGCGCATGACTTGTGGAAGTCATTCGGCACGCCCGCCCCTTGACCTTGAACCCGGGCTGTCAGCATCCCGTGCGTGACGACGCTCGCCGTTGACACCCCGCACGGCCGGGCCAAGGCCCACCTGCATCCCGTCGAAGAGCCGCGGGCGGCGCTGATCCTGGGCCATGGTGCGGGTGGAGGAGTGACAGCACGAGACCTGGTGGCCGTCACGGACGTCGCACGCTCGCAGGGGATCAGCGTCGCGCTCGTCGAGCAGCCCTACCGCGTCGCGGGTCGCCGGGCCCCGGCGCCGGCGCGCCAGCTCGACGCGGCATGGACGGCGGTCGTCGACCACCTGCGCGCGGGCGAGCTGCGCGAGCTCCCGCTGGTCGTGGGCGGCCGCTCGCTGGGGGCGCGCGTTGCCTGCCGCACCGTCGAGGCGACCGGCGCAATCGGTGTCCTGTGCCTCGCGTTCCCACTGCTGCCACCGCGGCGGAAGACTGCGCCACAGAGCCGCCTGCCCGAGCTCGACGCCGTGACGGTTCCCGTGCTGGTGGTGCAGGGCGAGCGCGACCCGTTCGGCATCCCGCCGCCGGGTGCGCGGCGCGAGGTGGTGCAGGTGCCGGGCGACCACAGCCTGAGGACGGACCCGGAGGCGGTCGCAACAGCGGCATCGGGTTGGCTTGGCCGTCTCTTCCCGGCGTGAATACTTGGGCCGTGGAAATCTCGGCAGCCCGCGACCTGTTGCAGACGCAGTTCGACTTTGCCGAACCGACGGAGCCGATCCTCGACACGGAGACGAAGATGAGGGCCAAGGGGGTGGGAGCGATGCTCGTGCGCTGCGACGAAGGCAGGATGAGGACCATCGTGACGCACCGAATGCTGGTCGACCTGCGGGGTGAGGGCGCCGACCTGACGCGCCTTTCGGCGGGCGACGTCGGCCGCCCGGTGACGCCGGTCGACGCGGGTGAGTCCCTGGAGGCGGTACTCGAGTCGCTGCGCGGGCAGGAGGTGGGCCGGCTCCCAGTCGTGGACGAAGGCCTCGAGCTGGGGATCATCACACGGGCGGACATCCTTCGCTATTTCGAGATCAAGGGAAGGCTGGGATCCAAGATCGCCGATCTCGTCGTCGAAGTCTCTCCGAATGACGAGATGTTCGCGGGAAATCTCCCCGTGTACCTCGCGAGCGGAGTCTCGGCGATCGAGGGTGTGAAGCGTGCTCAGGCGGCCGCCGGCAAGGAGACAGTCGGATCGATCCTCGACTTCGCCTGCGGGCACGGACGCGTCCTGCGGGCTTTGAAAGCTGAATTTCCGCACGCGAACCTGGCCGCCTGCGACATAGACGCGGACGGAGTTCGTTTCTGCGCACGGACCTTCGGGGCAAAGCCATTCTTCTCCGATGGAGATCCCGAGCAGATCGAGCTGAGGGGAGAGTTCGATCTCGTCTGGTGCGGGTCCCTGCTCACACACTTGGAGGCCGATGCCTGGAGCCGGTTCTTGAGGTTGTTCGGATCGGTGCTGACACCCGCGGGCCTACTCGTGTTCACGGTGCTCGGGCCGGCCGCGGCACCCGAGCTGCGCGCGAAGACCTTGCCTGGCGCGCCAAGGGAAGAGGAGCGCTTGAAGACGATTCTCGACGGATACGAGGACACCGGGTTCGGATACTCGGACTACTCGGGACAGCGTGGCTACGGCCTTTCCCTGTGCACCCCCGAATGGGTTGGCCGGGCGATCGAGAAACAGGACCGTCTGCGGCTGCTGCACCACGAGGAGGCCGCCTGGACGGGACTCCAGGACATTGTGGCCTGCGAGGCGGTGGACTTGGGTCCCTAATCGGCGTCGTACTCTGCTCGCCGTGAACACTGATCCCGATGTGCTCGTCCTGGGCGGAGGCGGGATCCTCGGCGAGGCGTGGATGTCAGCCGTCCTGGCGGGGCTCGAGGAGACCACCGGCTTCGACGCGCGCGGTTGCGAAGGCTACGTCGGCACCTCCGCCGGGTCGATCGTGGCGGCGGTCCTGGTGGCCGGCGTCGACCCGCGCTCCCGCCTGGGAGAGCTGCCCGAGCAACCGCCGGTGGCGACCGCAGACATGGACGACAAGAGCGGGCTTGTGGGCCGGGCACTCGAGCTGGGTCTGGACGCCGGCCGGACGGTCGCGGCTCCGCTCGCCGCGTTGGGGCTGCGCGCCACCGAGGTACCCGGCGCGCTGGTGCGCCGCGCCGCGCTGCGTCGATCTCCGCGCGGGCGCCGCTCGCTCGCCGGTCTCGCGGAAGAGGTCGAGCGCATGGGTGCCCAGTGGGACGGGCGCCTTTCGATCTCGGCGGTGGAGGTGGATCGCGGGCGGCGGGTGATGTTCGGCGCCAACGACGCGCCCGCAGCGACGGTCGCCGACGCGGTGTGCGCGTCGTGCGCGATCCCGGGAGTGTTTCGACCGCTGGTCCTCGACGGCCGCAGTTACGTCGACGGTGGCGTCTGGAGCCCGACCAACATGGATCGCGCACCGGCGCGCCGGGGGAGTTCCGTGCTGTGCCTCAACCCGACCGGGTCCATGCGGCCCAGCCGCGGGATGCCGTTCGGTGCCATCGGCCTCGCCTCACGCTCGCTCGCGGAGGTGGAGGCGCTCGCACTGCGGAGGCGTGGCGCCCACGTCACGGTCGTCGCCCCCGACGCAGCGTCGGTGGAGGCGATGGGCCCGAATCTCATGGACGCGCGCCCGCGCGCCGCTGTGATCGCGGCGGGGCTGGCGCAGGGACGAGGTCTCGCATCGGGTAGCCTCCGGTTGTAGACGCGGTCCCTTGATCGGAGGCAGTCATGAGAGTCCTGCTCCTGTCAGTCGTCGTGCTGTTGGCGGTGAGCCCCGCCTCCGCGGTTACCAGGACGGATCGCATCCCGCCGGCATTCTCCGGGCTCGAATCGGCCGTTACCTGCATCCCAGGCCCTGTCGGCGGTGGACGGACCACCAGCTACCACCTCAGCTGGACGGCGGCCACCGACAACGTCACGCCCTCGCGCAGGATCGTGTACGAGGTCTACCGGGCGACCGTGCCGGGTGGCGAGAAGTTCTCGCGGCGGACGTATCGCACACGTCCTGGCGCCACGACTTTCAACACTCCGCAACTGCCCACGGACAAGACCTTCTACTTCGTCGTCCGCGCCAGAGACCTCGCAGGGAACCGCGACACGAACACGGTTGAACGCGACGGGCAGAACCTCTGCGTCTGAGGCGGGCCCGCTTGGGTTCGAACCAATAGCGGCCGGCGCCCATCGACGCCATACTCACCCGGGGACGATGAGGGACCTGAATGCCGTCGAACAATGAATTCTTCCGGTCCTCCGCGGCCGCCGCCGCGTTGGAGGCGCAGCTCAACTTCTTCTGGCATCTGACTTCGCGGGTCGGCATGTCTATCTCCCAATCAGACCTGGACGAAATCAAGCAGGCGCACCGACGATCGGCCGCCGCCGTGGACGCGGCCTTCGAAGGCATGCTTCAGCTCGCGATCGAACGCCGTCAGAATCTGTCGCGATATTCGGACATCGCCTTCGTCTCGGTCGGTGAGGGCTGCCTGAGCCGCACGGTTCTCACACGCTGGGGCATGAAGCCGCCGGCGAAGCTCGGGGAGGCCAGTGGCCCTTTCGATCTTTCGATCCACCCCATTTCCGCGACGCTCGCCCTGCTCGAGAGCGACTTCGCGGGATGGATCGATCCCGATCTGCTCCGGTTCAGCGAGGAGGACGGATACGTCGTCAATCCCGGCCTGAGCATCTTGTTCAGTCACGAAGTCGGAGCGGAATACAACGAGCCGGGCAGCTTCCAGAAGATTCGCACGATTTACGAGCGCAGGCTTGAGAATTTCCGCAGGGTTCTGAACGAGGCACCGACCATCTGTTTCGTTTTGCAGGTTCTCAGGCCGTCTCCTCAAGTCTGGACGCAGGTCAAGGATCTATGGGACCTATTGCGTGCCGGCAGCCCGGGGTCCGATCATCTGATGCTTGTCCTCAATACGTGGGAGGCTGGACAAGAGATCGACACTGCACGACGTGAGTCGATTGGCGATCACAACATCCGGGTGGTCGACATCAACTACCCATTCCCCGAATATCAGTGGCACGTTGATTTCTTGTCGCAGGCGGGCCACCACTTCGAGCGCGAATTGATCACGAAGGCACGCTCGTTCGTGGACGCCTGGCGGGCCGCGTAGGCCGACTCTACGTCGTGGACGGCCTGGTCGAAGGCACGCAGAGCCGCTTCGGACCTCCACCTCGAAGGTCTGCGTACCGAACTGGTCGCCGGTCACGAACTGATCCGTGAGTGATCGTGCGGTTCAGTTTCTTGGCTTTCGCCGCGTAGCACTTGTCAAGTATTAAGCGGTGATGGGGGCGCCGGGAATCGAACCCGAACCAGCAGATTAAAAGTCTGCAGCCCGGCCTTCGGGCCACACCCCCACAGTCAATGTACCTGTCCAGGTTTCGTGCCGTTTCCGTCTGGGCTGCGAGCGAACATGTGTTCGTGTCATCGCAATCGCGCCGTCCGCCAGTGCCGCACGTCCGGCGCTCGGGTCGGCCACCTTCGCCGAATAGGACCTGCCGAGTCGAGCTTCGCCCATGTCGCCATCACGGGTTGGTGGAGTTCGCCTATTACTCCCAGAGATGGCGGTGCAAACGTTGCGTGGGCGAGGCTGTAACGCGACGAAAACAGAAGGTGAAGCGCATCTTGGTCGAGGAAGCCGGTGGTCGCTGTGCTGTATGTGGGTACGACCGCTGCATCATCAACCTTGTCTTCCACCACATCGATCCGGATCAGAAGGACTTCGGACTCAGCGCATCGACCGGTAAGTCACTAGCCGCCCTTCGTGAGGAGATGGCGAAGTGCATCCTCGTCTGCGCGAACTGCCACGGTGAGATCGAGGCTGGTGTGATCGTGAGCCCGCGACCTCGAGCGGCGAGGTAGCGGCGATCTGCTGAAGCTCGGTCCGCTAGTGGCGGAAGTGCCGGCGGCCGGTGAAGACCATCGCGACGCCGGCGGCGTCGCAGGCGGCGATCACTTCCTGGTCGCGCTTCGAGCCGCCCGGCTGGATGATCGCCTTCACGCCCGCTTCGATCGCGGCCTGCGGGCCGTCGGCGAACGGGAAGAACGCGTCGGAGGCCAGCACGGAGCCCTCGATCTTGGCGGGCTGTGTCTCCTGCGCCTTCTCCACTGCGAAGCGCACGGCGTCCACCCGGCTCATCTGGCCGGCGCCGATGCCGACCGTCCCAAGTTCGTTCGCGATCACGATCGCGTTCGAGCGCACGTGGCGCACGACCTTCCAGGCGAACAGCAGCTCGCCCCACTCCTCCTCGGTCGGCTTGCGCTGCGTCACGACCTCCATGTCGCCGCGCTCCTGGAAGTCCGAGTCGCGGTCCTGCAGCATCACCCCGCCCATCACCTTGCGCAGGTCGCGCTCGCCGGGCATGCCCTTGCGCCGCTCGGAGTCCTCGATGATGCGCATGTTCGGCTTGGCGCGCAGTATGTCCAGCGCCTCGTGCGAGTACCCGGGCGCGAACAGCAGCTCGATGAAGTTCTCGGACATCTTCTTCGGCGAGCTCGACGTCGATCTCGCGGTTGAGGACCACGACGCCGCCGTAGGCGCTCTGCGGGTCCGACGCGAGCGCGCGCTCGTACGCCTCGAGGATGTTCTCGCCGATCGCGGAGCCGCACGGGTTGTTGTGCTTGATGATCGCGGCGGCCGGCACCTCGAACTCGTTCACGAGCCGGCGCCCGGCGTCGAGGTCGAGCAGGTTGTTGAAGGAAAGCTCCTTGCCGTGCACCTTCACGGTGCGGGCCAGCAGGTGCGTGCGCATGCCGACCTGCTCGTAGTACGCGGCGCGCTGGTGCGGGTTCTCCCCGTAGGAGAGGTCCAGCACCTTCTCGAACGCGGCGACGTACTGGTTGGGGAAGTCGTCCTCGCGCTCGGCGAACCAGCGCGAGATCGCGGCGTCGTAGCGCGCGGTGGCGCCGAACGCCTCCGTGGCGAGCGACTCGCGGGTCTGCGCGGAGAGCGAGCCGCCGGTCTCGGACAGCTCCTCGATGACGGCGTCGTAGCTCTCGGGCCGGACCACCACGCCGACGTGCGCGTGGTTCTTGGCCGCCGCCCGGATCAGGGTCGGGCCGCCGACGTCGATGTGCTCGATGACCTCCTCCTCCGTGACGCCGCGGCGCGCGGCCGTGCGCTCGAACGGGATACAGGTTCACGACCACGAGGTCGATCGGCGCGATGCCGTGCTCGGCGAGCGTCACGCGGTGGTCCTCGCGCGAGCGCACTGCGAGCAGCCCGGCGAAGATCGAGGGATGCAGGGTCTTGACCCGCCCGTCCAGGATCTCGGGGAAGCCCGTGTAGTCCTCGATCGCGCGGGCGTCGATGCCGTGCTCGGCCAGCTCGGCGGCCGTACCGCCGGTGGAGATGATCTCGACGCCCAGCTCTGCAAGCGCGCGTGCGAAATCGACCACCCCGCGCTTGTCGAACACGGTGAACAGGGCCCGCTCGACCCGCAGGTCCCCAGGCATCGCCTGGGTCTGGACCGCGCTCGCTTGTCTGTGAATCAGCCATCGTCGTCCAGGGCCCCCTCGTCCACACGCACCCACCGGGGATGCTGCCCGTCCACGCTGACGGCGCCGTTGGCGATCAGGCGGATGGCTCGGGGCAGGAGCCGGTGTTCGGTGTGGTGGAGAACCCTCAGGACTCTCCTTGTCGTCCCGAGTGTACGGAAGCGTTACTGCCTCCTGCAAAATGATCGGTCCGGTGTCGACTCCGTCATCCACGAAGTGGACGGTCACACCGCTGATTTTCACGCCGTAAGCGACCTGATCCTCGATCGGATGTGCGCCGGGGAAGGCTGGCAGCAGCGCCGGATGGACGTTGATCACGGCCTGCGGGAAGCGCCGCGATGAACGAGGCGTCGAGCAGCTCCATGTAGCCGGCGAGCACCACCAGCCGGATCCCGCGCCCCTTCAGCAAAGCCGCCATCGCGCGGTCACGTTCGGCGCGGGCTCGGGTAGTCGGCGGCCTCGAACACCGCGGTCTCCACGCCGGCCGCGCGGGCGCGCTCGAGCGCCCTGCGCGTCCGCGCGGTTGCTGACGACCACGTCCACCTCGATGCCGTCATGCCCGTGCACGTCGTCCAGGACCGCCTGCAGGTTCGTGCCGGCGCCCGAGATCAGCACGGCTATCGGAAAGCTGGCCATCCCGTATCCCACCCGGTACCGGCGGCTAAGCCGGGACCGGCTATGCCTTTACTAGCGGGAGCTCTTCGAGCGCGTGCTTGCCGTTCGCCGCGTGCTCGCCCTCGAGCGGGTAGTCCCCCGTGAAGCACGCGTCGCAGTGCGTCTCCCGGCCGGAGCCGACCGCCTCGATACACGCCTGCGAGCGACAGGTATGCGAGCGAGTCGGCGCTCGACCTCCGCCGCCACCTCGTCGACCGTGCGCTGGTGGGCGATCATCTCCTCGCTGCGTCGGCATGTCGATCCCGTAGTGGCATGGGTGGCGGATCGGCGGAGAGGACATCCGCAGGTGGACCTCGCTTCGCGCCCGCCTCGCGCAGCATGCTGACGATCTGGCGCATCGTGTTGCCGCGCACGATCGAGTCGTCCACGACGACGAGGCGCTTGCCGGAGATCACCTCTGGCAGCGGGTTGAACTTCATGCGCAGCCCGTGGCGGCGCAGCTCCTGCCCGGGCTGGATGAACGTGCGCGCCACGTAGCGGTTCTTGATCAGGCCGTCGTCCTGCGGGATCCCCGACTCGCGCGCGAAGCCCTTGGCCGCGGCGTTGCCGGAGTCCGGCACCGAGATCACGAGGTCGGCGTCGACCGGCGCCTCGCGGGCGAGGATCTCGCCCATCCGGCCGCGCACGGACTGGAGCGTGCGCCCCTCGAGCTTCGTGTCGGGCCGCGAGAAGTAGATGTGCTCGAACACGCACAGCGCCGGCCGGTCGGATTCGACGGCGATGCGCGTCTCGATGCCGCGCTCGCCGAGCGAGATCAGCTCGCCGGGCTGCACCTCGCGCAGCAGCTTCGCGCCGATGATGTCGAGCGCGCAGCTCTCGGAGGCGACCACGTAGCGGTCACCGAGCTGCCCGAGGCAGAGCGGCCGCACGCCCGCGCGGGTCGCGGAAGGCCACGATGCGGTCCTCGGTCATCACGACCGTGGAGTAGGCGCCCTGCATGCGCTGCATGACCTCGGCGACCGCGTCCTCGATCTGCTCGGCCGGATGGGTGGAGATCAGGCGCGGCGATGATCTCCGAGTCCGAGGTGGAGCGGAACTTCATCGCCCTGCGCGCGTCAGCTCGTTGTAGAGGTCGACCGCGTTGATCAGGTTGCCGTTGTGCGCCAGCGCCACCAGGCGCCGGTCATGCCGGTAGACCGGCTGCGAGTTCTCCCAGCCGCTGTGGCCGGTGGTCGAGTAGCGCACGTGGCCGATCGCCATTTCGCCGGTGAGGGCCTGCAGGCTGCGCTCGTCGAAGACCTGCGAGACGAGGCCGAGGTCGCGCTGCGTGGTGATGTGACCGCGCTCGCCGGTGGCGATGCCGGCCGACTCCTGGCCGCGGTGCTGGAGCGCGTACAGCGCGAAGTATGCGAGCCGCGCGACGTCCAGGCCGGGCGCGTACACGCCGAACACGCCGCACTCGTCGCGCGGGCCGTCGCGCTCGGGAGCGGGTTCCATCGGACGAACGCGCAAATGCGCGCCCCCAGTCGCGCCGAGCTGTGGCAGCTGTTTCACGACACCCTGCTCTTCAAGACAGAGTCGAAGAGGTCTCCGGCATCCTCTACGGAGATGCCTAGCCTAGCAGCGGAAGCCGCCAAGTCGATGTCGGTTCCGCCCACCTGACCGAGGGCGAGGAAGCCCGACGCCGGCGGCTCCTGCGCTCAGCGCCAGCAGAGCCTCACGCGGCCCCGACACGACGATTCCGCCCGGGCCCTCGCCGAACAGCGCCGTCGCGGCCGTCGACTCCCGCGCGGCGGGCAAGTGGCTCGAGGTCGAGCTGGGCGCCCACTCCACCCGCGATCGCACATTCGACGACCGCGCAGGCGATGCCGCCGTCGGACACGTCGTGCGCGCTGGTCAGGGCGCCCGACCGCACGGCATCGCGCACCTGCTCCAGGGCCGCGCGCACGGTCTTCAGGTCGAACGGGCTCGAGCCGGCCCTCGACCCTGCCCTCCAGCCGCGCAAGCTCCGAGCCGGCCAGGGACGGCGCAGAACGGCCCGACCAGCGCGACCATGTCCCCCGGCCGGCCGAACGCCAGGCCACCGGCGCGCGCCGCGTCGGGCAGCTCGCCCACCATCCCCACGACGGGAGTCGGGTAGATCGGTCCCTCCGGGCCCTCGTTGTAGAGGGACACGTTGCCGCCCACGACCGGCACGCCGAACGCCCGGCAGGCGGCTGCCATGCCCTCGACCGCGCGGGTCAGCTGCCACGCGACGTGCGGCTTCTCGGGGTTGCCGAAGTTGAGGCAGTTCGTGAGGCCGAGTGGCTCCGCGCCCACGCAGGCGAGGTTCGCCGCGCATTCGGCGACCGCCTCGGCGGCGCCGATGTAGGGGTCGCAGGCCACCCGCCGCCCGTTGCCGTCGATCGAGACGGCCAGCGCGCGGTCGGTCGTCACGTCGCCGAGCGCGAGCCGCAGCACGGCGGCATCGGCCTGCGCCGGGCGGCGCACGGTGCGGCTGCCGACCAGTGAGTCGTACTGCTCGAACACCCACCGCCTGCTCGCCACGTTCTCGGAGCCGAGCAGCGCCCGCAGGGTCGCGTCCGGATCCGCGTCCGGCACGAGCCGTGCGCGCGGCGCGGCGAAGAACTCGAGCCGGTCCGCCGGCTCCTGCGGGTCGAGGTCGTAGAGCGGGCACTCGTCGACGAGCGCGGACACCGGCATGTCGCCGACGAGCTGCTCGCCCTCGAACACGCGCAGGCGCTCGTTGCCGGTGACCTCACCGATCGGCGTGGCGCGCGTCTCCCAGCGCGCGCAGACCGCGAGCACCGCCTGCAGCTGCGCGGGCTCGACCACGCACAGCATCCGTTCCTGCGACTCGGAGATCATGATCTCGAAGGGCTCCATGTCCGCCTCGCGCAGCGGCACCTTCGCCACGTCGAGGTCGATGCCGACCCCGCCCTTCGCCGCCATCTCGCTGGTGCTCGACGACAAGTCCCGCGGCGCCCAGGTCCTGCAGCGAGACGAGCAGCTCGGAGTCGACCAGCTCGAGGCAGCACTCGATCAGCTTGCTCTCCTCGAACGGGTCGCCGATCTGCACGCTCGGCCGCTTGGCGTCGCCCTCCTCGAGCTCGGCCGAGGCGAGCACGCTCGCGCCGCCGATGCCGTCGCGGCCCGTGCGCGCCCCGAGCAGCACGATCACGTTGCCGGGGCCGGCGGCCGCGGAGCGGATCAGCCGCGCGGCCGGGGCGAGGCCCGACGCACATCGCGTTCACGAGGCAGTTCTGCTCGTAGGACGGCTCGAAGACGACCTCGCCGCCGACGGTCGGCACGCCCACGGAGTTGCCGTACGCGCCGATGCCCGCCACGACACGCTCGAGCAGGTAGCGCGTGCGCGCCGTGTCGAGGTCGCCGAACCGCAGCGAGTCGAGCACCGCGACCGGCCTTGCGCCGAGCGCGAAGATGTCGCGCAGGATGCCGCCGACGCCCGTGGCCGCTCCCTGAAAGGGCTCGACCGCCGAGGGGTGGTTGTGGCTCTCGACCTTGAACACGACGGCGAGGCCGTCGCCGACGTCGATCGCGCCGGCGTTCTCGCCCGGGCCCATCAGCACGCGCTCGCCCTCGGTGGGCAGCTTGCCGCAGCAGCTTCTTGGAGTGCTTGTAGGCGCAGTGCTCGGACCACAGCAGCGAGAAGACGGCCAGCTCGACCGCGTTCGGCTCGCGCCCGAGCAGTTCGACGATGCGGCGCGTCTCGTCGTCGGTGAGGCCGAGCGCGCGCGCCTCGGCGAACAGGCGCGACGGTCCGGTCGACGGCCACGCTCACGCCGCGACGGCGGGACAGCGAGCGGTCGAACAGCCGCAGCGCCGTCGGTGGATCCGGTGAGCGCGTCGACCGCGTGCTCCGGATGCGGCATCAGGCCGACCACGTTGCCGGCCTCGTTGGAGACGCCCGCGACGTCGCGGGTGGAGCCGTTCGGGTTGTGCCCCGGCGCGTAGCGCAGCACGACCTGCCCGTTCGCCTCGAGCCGGTCGAGCTCAGCGGCCGGCGCGAACTAGCGGCCGGTCGTGTGCTTCACCGGGAGGGAGAGCACCTCGCCGCGGCGCGCATGCGCGCGTGAAGGCGGTGCGGTCGTGCTCGACCACGACGTCCACCTGGCGGCACACGAACCGCAGCGACGGCGTTGCTGCAGCAGCGCGCCGGGCAGCATGCCCGCCTCGCACAGCACCTGGAAGCCGTTGCAGATGCCGAGCACCGGGCCGCCCTCCTGCGCGAAGCGCGGCGACCGCCTCCATCACCGGCGAGAAGCGCGCGATCGCGCCGGCACGCAGGTAGTCGCCGTACGAGAAGCCGCCGGGCACGATCACGGCGTCGACGCCCTGCAGGTCGTGGTCGGCGTGCCACAGGTACTGCGGCTCGAGGCCGGCGCGCTCGGCGGCGAGCGAGCGCGTCGGCCTCGTCGCACGAGCCGGGGAACACGAGATGCCGACGCGCGCGCTCATTCGGTCCCGTCCAAGGCCTGGACTTCGTAGCTCTCGATCAGCGGGTTCGCGAGCAGCCGCTCGCACATCTCGCGCGACCTGCGCCTCGACGTCCGCCGTCGCCGTCCACGTCCAGCTCGACCAGCCGGCCGACGTGCACGTTGCGACACGTCCTCGTAGCCGAGCGCCGGCAGCGCGCGCTCCACCGCCTGTCCCTGGGGATCGAGGATGCCCTCCTTGGGCCTGATCAGGACGCGGACCCTCAAGAACCAGAAACCCGGCGGTCGGCTGCCGAGCCAGGCGCTCGAAAGGTTCGTCCGGCGATGCGCTCGTAGGCCTCGACGTACTTGGCGCGCGTGGCCTCCACCACCTCGGCGGGAAGCTCGGGGCCGGGCGGCGAGTGGTCCCAGCCCGGCCTCGTCGACCCAGTCGCGCACGTACTGCTTGTCGAACGACGGCTGGCCGCGGCCGGGCTCGTAGCTGGTCGGCCGGCCAGAACCGCGACGAGTCGGGCGTCAGCACCTCGTCCGCGAGCACGATCTCGACCGTCCTGGTCGCGCCCGAACTCGAACTTCGTGTCGGCCAGGATGATGCCCTGGCTCTCCGCGTGCGCGGCTCCGCGGGCGTAGACCGCGAGCGAGAGCCGCCGCAGCTCCTCCATCGTGGCGCGGTCGCCGACGATCTCGGCGGCGCGGTCGAAGTCGACGTTCTCGTCGTGGTCGCCCAGCTCGGCCTTCGTGGCGGGGGTGAAGATCGGCTCCGGCAGGCGGTCCGACTCGCGCAGCCCGGACGGCAGGCCGATGCCGCAGACGGCCTGGTTCTGCTTGTACTCCTTCCAGCCCGAGCCGGACAGGTAGCCGCGCACCACGCACTCGACGGGGAAGATCTCGAGCTTGCGCACCAGCAGCCCGCGGCCGCGCGCCTCCTCGGGCACGTCGGTCGAGATCAGGTGGTTGGGCACGATGTCCTCCGTGCGGCCGAACCAGAACACGGACAGGCCGGTCAGCACCTTGCCCTTGTCCGGGATCGGGGTCGGCAGCACCACGTCATAGGTGGAGACACGGTCCGAGGCGACCATCAGCAGCTGGTCGCCGAGGTCGTACATCTCCCTGACCTTCCCGCGGCTGTGGAGGGTGAGGCCCGCTAATTCGGCGGCGGCTTCGGGCACTCGTCCGATGCTAACAGCGACCGGAGCGGAGCTCGGCCTAGGACGGTTGATCAGCCGAGCGCGTCCAGGCGTTTCAGGATCTCGCGCTCGTGGCGCACGAAGCGCGCCGTAGTCGAACAGCTCGTCGAGGCGGTCTGAGTCGAGGCGCTGTGTCACCTCTTCCTCCTGCTCGAGCAGTTCGCGGAAAGAGCGGCCTTCGTCCCACGCACGTTGCGCGTTCGCCTGCACGATCCGGTAGGCGTCGTCGCGGGTCATGCCCGCCTCGATCAGCGCACTCAGCACGCCCTGGCTGAACAGCGCGCCGTGCGTGAGCTCGAGGTTCGCGCGCATCCGGTCGGGGTGCACGCGCATGCCCTCGACGACCCGCACCATCAGGTGCTGCATGTAGTGGAGGAGGGTGGTCGCGTCCGGCAGGGTGACCCGCTCGACCGAGGAGTGGGTGATGTCGCGCTCGTGCCACAGCGCCACGTTCTCGAGGCCGGCCTGCGCGTAGCCGCGCAGCAGCCGGGCGAGGCCCGCGACCCGCTCGCACGTGATCGGGTTGCGCTTGTGCGGCATCGCGCTCGAGCCCTTCTGGCCCTCGCGGAACGGCTCCTCGACCTCGCGCACCTCGGTGCGCTGGAGGTGGCGGATCTCGGTCGCGAGCCGCTCGAGCCCGGCGCCGGCGGACGCGATCGCGGACAGCACGGCGGCGTGGCGGTCGCGCGGCACGACCTGGGTGGAGACGTCCTCGGCGCGCAGGCCGAGCCGCTCCAGGGCGCCGCGCTCGACCTCGGGGCCGAGCGCCGAGTAGGTGCCGACCGCGCCGGAGATCTTGCCGACCGCGGCGTCCGCGCAGGCGGCGCGCAGCCGGTCGGCGTTGCGGCGGCTCTCGAACGCGAAGCCGGCGAGCTTCAGCGCGAACGTGGTGGGCTCCGCGTGCACGCCGTGCGTGCGGCCCATGCAAAGCGTGCCCTCGAACTCGCGCGCCCGCGCGACGAGCGCCGCGGTCAGCGCATCCGCGCCCAGCGACCAGCTCACGCCCGGCCTCGCGCAGCTGCAGCGCGAGCGCTGTGTCGAGCACGTCGGAGGAGGTCAGCCCGTAGTGGACCCAGCGGCCCGCCTCGCCGACCGCCTGCGAGACGACGTCGACGAACGCGGCCACGTCGTGGTCGGTGACCTGCTCGCGCTCGCGCACGGCGTCGGGAGTCGCCGCCGCCCGGCTCTTGATCTGCGCGAGGTCGGCAGCGGGGATCACTCCCTGCTCGGCGAGCGTCTCGCACACCGCGATCTCGACCTGGAGCCAGGCCTCGAGCTTGCGCTCCTCCGACCACACCAGCGCCATCTCGGGTCTGGTGTAGCGCGGGATCAACAGCCCAGGATGCGGGCGGCCAGCACGGCCGCGTTCTTCGCGCCGTTGATCGCGACGCACGCGACCGGCACGCCCGGCGGCATCTGGACCGTCGACAGCAGGGCGTCGAGGCCGTCGCCGACCGTGTTCTTGGCCTTGATGGGAACGCCGATCACCGGCAGGTCGGTGTGGGCCGCGACGACTCCCGGCAGCGCGGCCGACATGCCCGCCGCCGCGATGATCACCCGCAGCCCCCGCATGTGGGCGTTGCGCGCGTAGTCGGCGACCGCCTGCGGGTCCCGGTGGGCCGACAGCACGCGCACCTCGAAGGCGATGCCGCGCTCCTGCAGCTCCTTCCCGGCCGGCTCCATCGTGGGCTTGTCGCTGGCCGAGCCCATGATGATCCCGACGCGGGGCGCGTCGACCTCGATGCCCTCGAAGGCCTCCTCCGCCTCGGTCAGCGTCTCCGGCGGCTCCGGCTCGCTCTCGCTGGTGGCGGCGCCGCGCTGAGGCTCGAGGGTCTCCATGCGCGGGAGGCTAACCCACCCGCTCGGCCACTCGCGCGGCGATGTCGGAGCGGTACTGGGCGCCCTCGAAGTCGATGCGCTCGATCGCCTCGTACGCCCGCGCCCGCGCCTCCTCGACCGAGTCGCCGAGCCCCGTGACGTTCAGGACCCGCCCGCCCGCGGTCACGATCTTCCCGAGCTGACGGGCGGTGCCGCAGTGCGTGAGCTCCACGTGCTCGATCTCGGCGAGCGTTTCGAGGCCGGCGATCACGTCGCCCTTGCTCGACGACGCCGGGTAGCCGGCCGACGCGAGCACGACCGTCACCGCCCACTCGTCGGCCCAGTCGAGCTGCGTCCCCTCGAGCCCGCCCTGCGGGATGCAGGCCTCGAGGGCCTTCAGCAGGTCGGTGTTCAGCCGCGGCAGCACGGCCTGGGTCTCCGGGTCGCCGAAGCGGGCGTTGAACTCCAGCACCCGCGGCCCGTTCGCGGTCATCATCAGCCCGGCGTACAGGACGCCGTGGAACGGCGTGCCGCGCTGCTTGAAGCGGTCGACGATCGGCTGGTGCACGCTCTGCACGATCTCGGCGGCGCGCGCCGCGTCGATGCCCGGCACCGGGGAGTAGCTGCCCATGCCGCCCGTGTTGGGGCCGGTGTCGCCCTCGCCGATCCGCTTGAAGTCCTGCGCCGGCGCCATCGGGAGCGCACGCTCGCCGTCGCACAGCGCGAGCAGCGACAGCTCCTCGCCCTCGAGGAACTCCTCGACCAGCACGCGCGCGCCCGCGTCGCCGAAGCGACGGTCCACGAAGAAGTCGCGCAGCGCCGCGCGCGCTTCGGCGGGGGAGCCGGCGATGATCACGCCCTTGCCGGCAGCCAGGCCGTCGGCCTTCAGCACGGCGGGGTAGGAGGCGCAGTCCATCTGCGCCTCGGCCTGCTCGTAGGAGGTGAACTCCACCCACGACGCGGTCGGCACGCGCAGCCTCCCGCATCAGCTCCTTCGCGAACGCCTTGCTGCCCTCGATCCGCGCCGCCGCGGCGCGCGGTCCGAACGCGCGCAGGCCCTCGGCCTCGAGCGCATCGACCACGCCGGCGACGAGCGGCGCCTCCGGTCCGACCACGGTCAGGTCGACCCGCTGCTCGACGGCCAGCCGCACGATCCCGTCGACGTCCTCGGCCGCCACGTCGAAGCAGCGCGCGTCCGCGGCGATGCCCGCGTTGCCGGGCGTGCACAGCACGTCGGGGGTGCGCGGGCTGCGCCGCAGCGCGCGCACGATCGCGTGCTCGCGGCCGCCGCCGCCGACCACCAGGACCTGTCATTGAACGCGACTCTTCCACGCGACGTAGCAGGCGATGCCGGCTCCCAGGAACACCCGAACGGAGGCGTGACAGCTGCTCGCGACGTCACCGAGATCCACTCCGTAGAAGAGCCCGTACGGGAACACGTAGGTCCAGATGCATCCGCCGATCGCGATGTAGCCGGTCTCAGGCCCGCGGTAGCGCCCGCTCGCCCACAGCACCAGCTCGCCCATCGCGATGCCGACCAGCCAGCCGAGGATCAGGGCGAAGAACAGGCCGATGCCCTGCAGCAGCACGATCCCGAACCCCATCGCGAGCCCGCCGCCGAAGGCCGCCGCGATCGCCTGGACCGCACGGTTGGGCCGCAGCCGGACGAGCGCCGAGCGCGGCTGCCGCGCGCACTCCGGGCACTTGATCCCGACCGGCGTGTAGACCATGCAGTCGGTGCAGATCGGCCGCTCGCAGTTGGAGCAGGACACCGCCGTCTCCCGGCTCGGATGCCGGTAGCAGACGGTCTGTGTCGCGGGCTCTTGCGTCGAGGATTCCAAGCGCTCCCCGATGTTACTTGCGGCCTCTAGAGCGACTCGATGAAGTCGTCGATCGGGATCGCGGGCAGCGACTCGTAGTGGGCGGTGCCGCGCGAGCCGAGCTCCATCGAGACCTTGGACATGACCTTCTCGTCGGGCGCCTCGACCACGTTGATGAAGTCGAACCGGCCGAGGGTGGCCCACTGCGCGATCACCTTGGCGCCGATCTGCTCGACCTCCTTGTTGACCTCCTTGATGCGCTGCGGGTTGTTCTTGACGGTCTGGACGCCCTCGGGCGTGAGGGTCGAGAGCATGATGAATGTGGGCATTTCTCCTCCTCTACTGGGCGGGTGGGCTCTCTCGCGTTATAGAGGAACTCGAGCGGCGGCGTAACATCGCTCGGGTGAGGGAACTGCCGATCGCATGCACGCTGACCCCGGGGCGATGGCCGACCGGGGGGAGTGGCTGCGGCGGCTGGGGGCCGAGAGCCTGGTGGCCGGTGAGCGCACCGACGGGGGCCTGCGCCTTCGCTTCGATGCGGGTGCGGAGGACGAAGTTCGTAGTTGGGTAAGGGCGGAAGGAGGCACGTTCCTCTGCGCCACTTTCCGGCAACGAGTGGTGAATTCGGTACCCCATAGGGGCCAAAACTCACCAGTCGTTCGCAATCGAGCGGAGTTCTAGGCCGGCACGTCGCGCCCGCACGCCGCGCACGCGGTGGCCGCGATCGGGATCGACGTGAGGCAGTGTGGGCAGTCGCGCTTGGTCACCTTCTGCGGCAGCACGCGGTTGGCCGCCTTCACGACCCAGAACAGCACCCATGCGATCAGCAGGAAGGTCGTGAGGGCGGTGAGGAAGCTGCCGTAGCGGATCACGCCGTCGCCGATGCTCGAACGTGAGGTCGTTGAAGTCCGGCTTCCCGACCACCGCGGCGATCACGTTCATGACAACGTCGTCCACGAACGACGAGACGACCGCCGCAAACGCGACACCCATCACGAACGCGACCGCCAGCTCGAGCAGGTTGCCGCGCAGCGCGAAGGCCTTGAACTCCTTGATCACCGGAGCCGATGATGCGCTACACGGCGGCGGCAGCCGGCTCGGCTGCGACCGGCTGCTCTGAGCGCTCGAAGGTGAGCTCTCCGCCGGCGTTGTCCACCATCGACCGTGTCGCCCTCGCCGAACTTGCCCTCGAGCATCGCCAGCGCCAGCTTGTCCACCAGCCGCTTCTGGATCACGCGCTTCAGCGGGCGCGCGCCGTAGTCCGGGTCCCAGCCGAGGTTCGCGAGCAGCTCGCGCGCGCCGTCGGTGAGCTCCACCTCGACGCCGCGCTCGCGCACGCGCTCCACGAGCTGCTCGACCTGCAGGTCCACGATGCGCTTGATCTGCTCCTTCGACAGCCGCTGGAAGATCACGACGTCGTCGATGCGGTTCAGGAACTCGGGCTTGAAGTGCTGCGACAGCGTCGCCTCGACGGCCGCGCGCATCCGCTCCTCGTCGGCCTCGGCCACGATGTGCTGCGACCCGACGTTCGAGGTCATGATCAGCACCGTGTTCTTGAAGTCGACGGTGCGGCCCTGGCCGTCGGTCAGCCGTCCGTCGTCCATCACCTGCAGCAGCACGTTGAACACGTCGGTGTGCGCCTTCTCGATCTCGTCGAGCAGCACCACTGAGTACGGACGCCGCCGCACCGCCTCGGTGAGCTGGCCGCCCTCCTCGTATCCGACGTAGCCGGGGGGAGCGCCGATCAGCCGCGCGACGGTGTGCTTCTCCATGTACTCGGACATGTCGATGCGCACGATCGCGTCCTCGGTGTCGAACATGAACTCGGCCAGCGCCCGCGCCAGTCTCGGTCTTGCCGACGCCGGTCGGCCCGAGGAACAGGAACGAGCCGATCGGCCGGTTCGGGTCCTGCAGGCCGGCGCGCGAGCGCCGCAGCGCGTTCGACACGGCGGAGACCGCCTCGTCCTGGCCGATCACGCGGTCGTGCAGGCGCTCCTCCATGTGGATCAGCTTCTCGACCTCGCCCTCCATCAGGCGTGAGACCGGGATGCCCGTCCACTTGGCGACGACCTCGGCCACCTCCTCGTCGGTGACCTCCTCGTGCAGCATGGAGCCGGACGTCGCGTGCAGCTCGGCCAGCCGCTGCTCCTGCTCCGCCATCTCGGACTCGAGCTTGGGGATCTCGCCGTAGCGCAGCTCCGCGGCGCGCTGCAGGTCGGCGTCGCGCTCGGCGCGCTCGGCGTCGCGGTGCGCCTGCTCGAGGCGCTCCTTCGCTTCACGAATCGCAGAGATCGCAGTCTTCTCCGACTGCCAGCGCGCCTTCATCTCGCCGGAGCGCTCGCGCAGGTCGGCCAGCTCGCGCTGGATCGCCTCGCGGCGCGCGACCGACGCGTCGTCCTTTTCCTTCTCCAGCGCGTGCAGCTCGATCTCGAGCTGCTGGATGCGCCGCTCGACCTCGTCGATCTCGGTCGGCATCGAGTCGATCTCGATGCGGAGCCTCGAAGCGGCCTCGTCTATGAGATCAATTGCTTTGTCGGGCAGGAAGCGGTCGGCGATGTAGCGCGACGACAGCAGCGCGGCCGCCACGATCGCGGAGTCCTGGATGCGCACGCCGTGGTGCACCTCGTAGCGCTCCTTCAGCCCACGCAGGATCGCGATCGTGTCCTCGACGACTCGGTTCACCGACGAAGATCGGCTGGAAGCGGCGCTCAAGCGCCGCGTCCTTTTCGATGTGCTTGCGGTACTCGTCGAGCGTGGTCGCGCCGACCGCGCGCAGCTCGCCGCGCGCCAGCATCGGCTTCAGCAGGTTCGCGGCGTCCACGGCGCCCTCGGCCGCGCCGGCCCCGACGATCGTGTGCAGCTCGTCCATGAACAGGATGATGCGCCCGTCCGCCTCCTGCACCTCCTTCAGCACAGCCTTGAGGCGGTCCTCGAACTCGCCGCGGTACTTCGCGCCGGCGATCAGCGCGCCGATGTCGAGCGCGACGACGCGCCGGTCGCGCAGCGACTCGGGGATGTCGCCCGAGACGATGCGCTGGGCGAGGCCCTCGACGATCGCGGTCTTGCCGACGCCGGGGTCGCCGATCAGCACGGGGTTGTTCTTGGTGCGCCGTGACAGCACCTGGATCACGCGCCGGATCTCCTCGTCGCGCCCGATCACCGGGTCGAGCTTGCCCTGCTCGGCGAGCTCGGTGAGGTCGCGGCCGAAGCGCTCGAGCGCCTGGTACTTGTCCTCGGGGTTCGGGTCCGTCACGCGGTGCGGGCCGCGCACCTCGCGCAGCGCCGCGAGGATCGAGTCGCGGTCGGGGAGCACCGCGCCCGCCTCGCCCTGTGACTCGGCGAGCGCGATCAGCAGATGCTCGGTGGAGATGAACTCGTCCTTCAGCGCCTCGGCCTCGCGCTCCGCCGCCTGGAAGACGCGCACCAGCTCCCCGGAAGGGCTGGACTGCGCCGCCGCCGCGCCGGCGACGGACGGCAGCTTGTCGAGCGCGGCCGTGACGCGCGGGCGCACGTCGTCGGGTGCCGATGCCCAGCTTCGCCAGCAGCGGGACGACGATGCCGCCGTCCTGCTCGAGGAGCACGGAAAGAAGGTGCTCGGGAGTGATCTCGGGGTTGCCGCGCTCGTGCGCGAGGCGCTGCGCGGCCTGGACCGCTTCCTGGGACTTGATCGTGAACTTGTCAGCTTGCATGGTGATTTCTCCTGAGTGCGCGGCCCGGTGGCTCCCACCGGACCAGCTCACGCTTGTATGAACGGTGCACTTCGTCGATGCGCGCCAGCATCTCGCGCTGCATGGCTTCCATGCGCTCCTGCATCGCGTCCATCAGCTCCTCCATCTCGAGCACGCGCTCGACGCCGGCGAGGTTCATGCCGAGCTCGGTCAGCTCCTGGATGCGCTTCAGGCGTTCGACGTCGCGCTGCGAGTAGAGCCGCGTCTGCTTGGGAGACCGGGCGGGCTTGATCAGCCCGCGCTCCTCGTACACGCGCAGGGTCTGCGGATGCATGCCGGCCAGCCGCGCCGCAACCGAGATCATGAACACGCCCTGCTGCTTGGAGAAGAGCTCCTCGGCCATCAGACCTCCCTCCGGGCCCGGTCGAGCAGCTCCGCCCGCGGGTTGCCGTTCATGACCTCGGACACGCGGTCGAACGCTTCCTGCTGCTCCTTGGTCAACGACTTGGGGATCTGCACGCGGAAGCGGTAGCGGAGGTCTCCGCGCCCGGTGCCGGAAAGCTTGGCGGGACCCTCGCCGCGCAGGCGCTGGACGCTGCCTTCCGCGGTCCCGGCGGGCACCCTGATCTTCTTGGTGCCGCTCAGCGTGGGCACCTCGACCGTGCCGCCGCGCACCGCCTCCGCGACCGTGATCGGCACCTCCACCTCGAGGTGGTCGCCGACCTGCTTGAACACGGGCGAGGGCGCGACGCGCGTCACCACGTAGAGGTCGCCCGGCGGCCCGCCTCCCAGGCCGGCCTCGCCCTTGCCGGCCAGCCGGATGCGACTGCCCTCGCGCACGCCGGCCGGGATCTTCACGCGGTAGCGCTGCACCTGATCGGTGAGGCCACGTCCTCCGCACGTCTCGCACGGCTCGTCGATCACGCTGCCGCGCCCGCCGCAGACATGGCAGGGCTGCGACAGGGAGAACATCCCCTGGCCCTGGGTCTCGATGCCGCGGCCGTTGCAGTTGGGGCAGGTCCGCGGTGACGTGCCGGGCTTTGCGCCGCTGCCGTGGCAGGTGGGGCACGGGGCGTCCCCGGGGACGGTGACCGAGACCTCCGTGCCGTTCACGGCCTGCGCGAACGACAGCCGCACCTCGGTCTCCAGGTCCCGCCCCGCGGCTTGCGCCGAGCGCCCGCCGCCGCGGTTGAACAGGTCGGAGAGCATGTCGCCGAACGCGCCCATGCCACCCCGGACGCCGGAGGGGTCGAAGCGGGGTCCGCCGCCTCCGCCGAATCCGAACATGCCGCCGGAGTCGTACTGCTTGCGCTTTTCCGGGTCGGACAGCACCGAGTACGCCTCCTGGATCTCCTTGAAGCGCTCCTCCGCCTGCTCGTCGCCCGGGTTCGCGTCCGGGTGCCACTTGCGTGCAAGCCGGCGATAGGCCTTCTTGATCTCCTCTTCGGAGGCGCCCTTCTTGACGCCGAGCGTGTCGTAGAAGTCGGCCATGTCTACTCCTGTGCCGCTCCGACCACGACGCGCGCCGGCCGCAGCACCTGTCCGTTCAGGCTGTAGCCCTTCTCCAGCACCTCGAGCACCTGCCCGGCCGCACCGGGCCGGGTCAGCATCGCCTCGTGCCAGTCGGGGTCGAACTCCTCACCCTCGGGCGCATAGCTCTCCACACCGGCGCGGGCCAGTACGGCAACCAGCTCGTCGCGCACCAGACGCACGCCGTCGGCGAGATGGTCCTCCTCGGGGTTCGCCGCAGCAAGCGCCCGCTCGAGGTTGTCGATCACGGGCACGAGGTCCCGCGCCAACTCACCACGACCCCGAATCTCCGCCTCGGCACCGTCGCGAGCAACCCGCTTACGATAGTTGTCGAACTCAGCCTTGGTCCGCTTCGCGAAGTCCAAGTACTCATCCCTCTCTCTTTCGAGGGAGGCAAGGTCGGTAAGGGATTCGTGGTCGGTGACGGGCGGAGAGGAGGGGGTGTCCGGCAGCATCCGGTTTTCGCTGCCGGAGGCCCCCTCCTCGTAGCCCTCACGAGGGCGTCGTCCCACGGCATTACTTCTGCCCCTCGTCCACGACCTCGGCGTCAACGACTTCCTCCTCGTCGCCGGCGCCATTGGTGGCGGCACCATCCTCAGACTGCTGCGCGCCGCAGCCTGCTGGTAGATCTGCTCCGAGACCTTGTGGAACGCTCCCTGGAGCGCGTCCGTCTTGGACTTGATCGCCTCGGCGTCCTCGCCCTCGAGCGCGGATCGCACCTCGGCGATCGCCGCCTCGATCTCCGACTTCGCACCCGCGTCGACCTGGTCGCCCAGCTCGCCGAGCTGCTTCTCCGCCTGATAGGCGGCGTTGTCGGCGGTGTTGCGGGCCTCGGCCAGCTCGCGCAGGCGCGCGTCGTCCGCGGCGTGCGACTCGGCGTCCTTGACCATCTGATCGATGTCCTGGTCCGACAGGCCCGAGCCCGCCTTGATCTCGATCTTCTGCTCGGTCCCGGTGCCGAGGTCCTTCGCGGACACGTGCAGGATGCCGTCGGCGTCGATGTCGAAGGTGACCTCGATCTGCGGGATGCCGCGCGGGGCCGGCGGGATGCCGCTCAGCTGGAACTTGCCCAGCGACTTGTTGTACGCGGCCATCTCACGCTCGCCCTGGAGGACGTGCACCTCGACCGAGGGCTGGCTGTCATCGGCCGTCGAGAAGATCTCCGACTTGCGGGTCGGGATCGTCGTGTTGCGCTCGATCAGCCGCGTGAACACGCCGCCCTTGGTCTCGATGCCGAGTGACAGCGGCGTCACGTCGAGCAGCAGCACGTCCTTCACGTCGCCGGCCAGCACGCCCGCCTGGATCGCGGCGCCGATCGCGACGACCTCGTCCGGGTTGACGCCCAGGTGCGGGTCCTTGCCGGTCAGCTCCTTCACCTTGTCCTGCACCGCGGGCATGCGGGTCATGCCGCCCACGAGCACGATGTGGTCGATGTCGGCGCCGGTCACGCCGGCGTCCTCCATCGCCTGCTTCGTCGGCCCGACCGTGCGGTCGAGCAGGTCGGACGTGAGCTCGATCAGCTTGGACCGGGAGAGGCGCGTGTCGAGGTGCTTGGGCCCCGACTGGTCGGCGGTCACGAACGGCAGGTTGATCTGCGTCTCCTGCGTGGTCGACAGCTCGACCTTCGCCTTCTCGGCCGCCTCGTACAGGCGCTGGAGCGCCATGCGGTCCTGCGACAGGTCGATGCCCTGCGACTTCTTGAACTCGGACACGAGCCAGTCGACGATCACCTTGTCGAAGTTGTCGCCGCCGAGGTGGTTGTCACCCGACGTCGCCTTCACCTCGAACACGCCGTCGCCCAGCTCGAGGATCGACACGTCGAAGGTGCCGCCGCCGAGGTCCCACACGAGGATGGTCTGGTCGTCCTGCTTGTCGAGGCCGTACGCGAGCGCCGCCGCGGTCGGCTCGTTGATGATGCGCTTGACCTCGAGGCCGGCGATCTTGCCGGCGTCCTTGGTGGCCTGGCGCTGCGAGTCGTTGAAGTAGGCGGGAACGGTGATCACCGCGTCGGTGACCGTGTCGCCGAGGTAGGCCTCGGCGTCCGCCTTCAGCTTCTGCAGGATCATGGCCGAGATCTCGGGCGGGGAGTACTGCTTGCCCTCTGCCTCGACGCGCACGTCCTGGTCCGGCCCCGAGACGACCTTGTACGGCACGATCGTCATCTCCTCCGAGACCTCGGAGAGCTTGCGCCCCATGAACCGCTTGATGGAGAACACGGTGTTCTCCGGGTTGGTGACCTGCTGCCGCTTTGCCGGCACTCCCACCAGTCGCTCGCCGCCCTGCGTGAAGGCGACGACCGACGGGGTGGTGCGCCCGCCCTCGCGGTTTGGGATCACCGTGGGCTCGCCGCCCTCGAGCACGGCCATGCATGAGTTGGTCGTGCCGAGGTCGATCCCGATCGTCTTTCCCATCTCTAACCTCCAAACGAAGCCGCGGCCGCTGGGGGCAGCCGAGCCGCGGGCTTTCTAGATGACTCAGTAAAAAATCTAAGTCTGAGTATGGCAGATGTCTGCGGCTTTCTGAAATCCCCTCCTAAAGCGGGAAAATCGCCTGCAGCTGCTCCCGCGTGACGCCCTCGATGCGCAGGACCTTCTCGCGGGCCGACCCGCCCCGCACGATCTCGACGCGCGTCACCCCCACGCGCAGTCGCCGGGCGATCAGCTTGCGCACGGCGGCGTTGGCCTTCCCGTCGGCCGGCGGCGCCGTCACACGCACCAGCAGCACGTCGTCGCGGACGCCCGCGATCTCGTTCGCCGCGGCCCTGGCCTGCACCCGGACGCGCAGCTCGGCCGCACCGGCGCCGCTCATCGAGAGCGCCCGGTCGCGCGCTTGCCGTAGGTGCACCCAGCCAGCAGCGGGCACCGCGGGCAGTCGGGATTGCGTGCGCTACAGATCCGCCGGCCGTGCCGGATCAGGTTGACGTGCAGCTCGAACGCGTCCGCCGGGTCGGTGGCCGCGCGCAGCACGTCGTGGGCCTCCTCGAACGACGCCTTCGGCCGCAGCAGGCCGAGCCGGGAGCAGACTCGGTAGACGTGCGTGTCGACGGGAATCTCCGGCCGGTCGAAGGCGAACATGAGGACGCACGCCGCCGTCTTGCGCCCCACGCCCGGCAGGCGCTCGAGGAACTCGATCGCCTCCTCGCGCGGGGCGTCGGCCAGGAACCCGAGGTCGAACCCGCCGGTCTCGATCTCGATCACGGCCAGCATCGACTTGATGCGCTGCGACTTGACCTTCGAGATCCCTCCGGGGCGGATCGCCTCCTCGATCTCCTCGACCGGCGCCGCCGCGACCGCGGCCCAGTCCGGAAAGCGGTTTCGCAGCCTCACGTAGGCGACGTCGCGGTTGCGGTCGTTCGTGTTCTGCGAGAGCACCGTCAGCACCAGCTCGTCGAGCGGGGCGTGGTGCGGATCGTTGCGCGGCCTGCCGTAGTAGTCGCGCAGCCGGTCGCGGACGGCTCGGATGCGGCCGCGGGACGGTGGCTTCGCGGTCGCCTTCACGCCACCGCGATCTCATCGGGGAGTGCGTCGATCGCACCCCAGCCCTCGGTCGCGCGCGCCGCCGCCGCGACCGCGACCGGCAGCGCCTGCGCGGCGGCGTCGGCGGAGTAGCCGCTCATTGCGAGCGCGGCGATCAGGACGCCCGTGACGACGTCGCCGGCGCCGGTGGCGTCGACGGCGTCAGCGGGGACGCCGTGGGCATCGGCGCAGACGGTGCCGCGCAGCAGCGCGCCGTCGGGCCCGAGGGTCACCGCGACCAGGTCGGCGCCCATGTCGACCAGCCGCTCGGCGGCCGTGCCCGGGTCCGCCTCGCCGGTGAGCAGCTCGGACTCCGCGCGGTTCACCTTCAGCAGGGCCGCGCCGGCCAGCACCTCGCCGACGAGTCGCACCACCTCGCGCTCGTCCAGCCAGCGGCGCACGCGCACGTTTGGGTCGAAGATGATGCGCTTGCCGGCCGCGAGCGCAAGCTCGCGCGCCCGCAGGGTCAGGACGCGCTCGCGCTCGCCGAGCAGCGTGTTCGAGCCGATCAGGACCGCGTCGTGCGCGGCGATCGCCTCCTCCAGGCGGTCCTCCAGCGACAGCAACCCCGCCTCGATGTCATCGCCGTAGATCATGAAGTCGGGCTCGGCCTGGTCGTTCACCACCACGAAGGCGAGCGGCGTTCGCAGGCCCGGCACGCACGAGAACCACTCCATGCCGATTCCCTCCGCGTGCAGGCGCCGCTGCAGCCAGTGGCCCCAGGGGTCGTCACCGACGCCGCTGCCGAGCGAGGCGGTCGCGCCGCAGCGCGCTGCGACGACAGCCGCATTGGCGGGCGCGCCACCGCTGTGCGGCACGAACGTGTCCGCCTCTTCGAAGCCGGCGACCGGGCGTTCGCAGAAGAGGTCGACGAGCGACTCGCCCAGGCAGAGCACGGACACATGGACAAAATATCCAGGGGCTCCGCCCCACCTCAGTCACGTGGCGTCGCTGAACGCTCCGCCCTCAGAAAATAACCGTCGATCTGCAAGCAGACCGACGGGCCGATCCAGGGACGATGATGTCCGGCCATGTCCTCCGCGCCTCCGCGCTGGGCGGCGCCGCTCGCGGCGGCCGTCGCCTGCAGCGCCTTCGCACTGTGGAATCCGCCGCTGCGCGACCTCGCGGCGCACACGTTCCGCGCCGAGTTCTTCGAGGACCACGGCTTCGCGATCTGGAACAACAGCTGGTACGGAGGCCACTACCTGCTGTCCTACAGCGTGCTGTTCCCGCCGCTGGCGGCACTGCTCTCGCCGGTGTGGGCCGCCGCCGGGGCCGCGGTCGCGAGCGCATGGCTGTTCGATCGCATCGTGCGCGAGCGCTGGGGGGAGCCCGCGGCGTGGGCGGGACTGTGGTTCGGCATCCTCGGCGCGGTCGCGCTGCTCGCGAACGGGTGGCTGGTGTTCGCGCTCGGCGCCGCCTTCGCGCTCGGCGCGCTGCGGGCCCTGCAGGCAGGCCGGCGCGCCACCGCGATCGTGTTGGCGTTCGGCAGCGCCCTGGCGAGCCCCGTAGCGGCCGCCTTCCTCGCGCTCGTGTGCGTGGTCGGCGCGCTCTACTCGGTGCGCCGCGGCGCCCTGATCGCGACCGTGGCCGCGGCGCTGGTCCCGCTGGCCGTGCTGGGCCTGCTGTTCCCCGAGAGCGGGCAGTTCCCGTTCTGGTTCTCGGCGTGGTGGCCGCTGGCGCTGTTCTGCACGCTCGCGCTGGTCGCCACCCGCGGGGACGAGGCCGACCGCGACGTGCGCGCCGCGACCGCCGCGTACCTGGTCCTCGCGACGCTCGCGGCGCTGTTGCCGAACCCGCTGGGCGGCAACATGACACGGCTCGGCTCGCTGTTCGGTGGGCCGCTCCTGCTGGCGATCCTGCTCACGCGGGGGCGCGGGCGCCTGGCTCCCGTGGCCGTGGCCGCCCTGGTCGTGGGACTCGGCTGGCAGGTGATCACGCCGATCCGCCAGACCTCCGAAAGCCTCGGCGACCCGGCCACGGAGCGGTCGTACTACCAGCCGCTCGTGAACTGGCTGGACGCGCACGGCGCGCAGCGCGAGCGCATCGAGATACCGCAGACGTTCAACCACTGGGAGACGGCGTACGTCTCGCCGCGCTTCTCGCTCGCCCGCGGATGGCTGCGCCAGCTCGACCTCGAGCGCAACCGGATCTTCTACGAGGGGGAGCCGACGCACGCGAGCTACCACCGGTGGCTCGTCCAGAAAGGCATCCGCTATGTGGCGGCCTCGGACGCGCGCCTCGACTATTCGGCGCACGACGAGGACGCGCTGGTGCGCGACGATCCGCCGTACCTGCGGCTGCGGGCGCGCCTCCGGCACTGGCGCATCTACGAGGTGGTGCGCCCGGCGCCGCTGCTCTCGCAGGTGGGGACCGGCCGCGCCAGCCTCACGGGGCTCACGCCGGAATCGTTCGACCTGAGGGTCGAACGGGCCGGCCGGTTCGTGGTGCGCGTGCGCCACACGCCCTACTGGGACGGGGGCAGCGGCGTCTGCGTGGGGCGGGCCGGGGACTGGACACTCGTGCGCGCGTCGGCCCCCGGGATGGTTCACGTGCGAACCAGATTCAGCGCTGGCGCTGCGTGGCGGGCGGCGCGCGGGCAGGCGCGTGCGTGCTGAACGTCACATTGCAGGGCGTTTCTTGCCGCAATTTGTGACCAGGTCGTTAATTTTCGCCTGCATCTTCGTTAGTGTTGGGGTCCGATGTTCCGGCTGATCGTTCCTCTTGCGATCCTGCTCGTGTTCGCCGGGATCCTCCGTCTGCAGTCGCGGCGCACCGGGCGCACCCCACGCCTGCGCTGGCTGCCGAAGGGTGGTTCCGACGCCTTGATGCAGCTCTCGCTCTTCGTGATGGCAGACATCCTGTACGAGACCGTGCGGGGGGTCGCCGAGTCCAACGCCGCGACCGCGTTCTCGAACGCACGCGGGATCGTCGAGCTCGAGCAGAGCACCGGCCTGTTCTTCGAGCATGGCCTGCAGACGTGGGCGATGGGACAGCGCGTGCTGATCGACTTCGCGAACTTCATGTACGTCAACTCGCATTTCGTGATGACGACGACGGTGCTCGTGTGGCTGTACCTGCGCCACAACGAGCGCTTCTACTTCGTGCGCAACATGTTCATGGTCGCGATGGGCCTCGCGCTGATCGGCTACGTGGTGATGCCGACCGCGCCGCCGCGCTTCTTCCCCGAGCTGGGCTTCGTCGACACGATCGCGTACTACGTGAACGTGAAGCACGACTCGGGCCTCGTCGCGCTCTTCTTCAACCCATACGCCGCGGTACCGAGCATGCACGTCGCGTTCTCCCTGCTGATCTCCATCCCCACGATGCTGATCGTGAAGAACCGGGTGGCCAAGGTGTTGTGGGCGCTCTACCCCCTGGTGATCACGTTCGTCGTGCTGGTCACCGGCAACCACTGGTTCTTCGACGCGGTGGTCGGAGCCGCCGTGGCGGGGACGTCGGCGCTCGTCGCGAGCCACGTGCTCTCCCGCGTCTGGCCGGCTGCATGGTCATGGTCAGGGGAACCACGCGGAGTTCCCGCATAACACGGTCTTCACTACCCTCCTAGCGATGACGGCCTCGAGGGGTGGGCAACGCCCGCCCGGTGCGCGCGAGAAACGAGCCGTTCGTGGGCAAGGCCGCGGGCGCGCTTCCGACAGGACGGGCGCGAGAACCGGCGCGGAGATGCGCGCGAACGTGCGCGAGCGGCTGATCGAGTCGCGCCTCACGCCGAACGCGATCTCGATGACCGGGCTCGTGGGGAACGTCGTCGCTGCCGTGCTGGTCACGCAGCGCCTGTTCTTCCTGGCCGGAATCGCGTTCATCCTCGGCAGCCTGATGGACACGCTCGACGGGCGCTACTCGCGCATGTCGGGCAAGGGCACGCTGTTCGGGGCATTCCTCGACTCCACGCTGGACCGCATCGAGGAGGGCATCGTGCTCGTCACCGTGGCGGCCTATTTCGCCTCGCAGGGCGACGAGTTCGCGGTGGCAGCGGTGGTCGTGGTCGTGCTGATGTCCCTGATGGTGAGCTACACGCGAGCCCGCGCGGAGGCCCTGGGCGTCGAGTGCAAGGTAGGATTGGCGACCCGCCCCGTGCGGGTAGTGCTGCTCTCGGTCGGTCTGCTCTTCGCGAAGGGAGCCGGCCTCGGAGATTTCGAGCTGCTGGCACCGGCGATCTACGTGATGGCGGCGCTCACGACGTTCACCGTCGGCCAGCGCATCTGGCACGTGCGCAAGCAACTCGCCGGCGACATGCCGGAGGCCGGTGAAGTAACCGGCAGCACGTCTCACGGTAAGGAGACGTGAACAACCCTCGAGCAGGCACCCCCCTTTCTCGAGTATGGACCCCCACAGGAGGCTTGATTAGATGAGCAAGCAGAACGGCTCGGCCAACGGTTCCGGCAACGGCGCCGTCGATCACACAGACGAGGTACGGGTCGCGATCGTCGGCGTCGGCAACTGCGCCTCCTCGTTCGTACAGGGAGTGGAGTACTACAAGGACGCCGAACCCCGACGACTTCGTGCCCGGCCTGATGCACGTCGACCTCGGCGGCTACCACGTTCGTGACGTGAAGTTCACGGCGGCCTTCGACATCGACGCCGACAAGGTCGGCAAGGACCTCTCCGAGGCGATCTGGCGGGGCCAGAACAACACTTTGAAGTTCAGCGACGTGCCGGACCTCGGGGTGGAGGTGCACCGCGGCATGACGCACGACGGGCTCGGCAAGTACCTGAAGGAGAAGATCCAGAAGGCGCCGGGCGAGACAGCGGACATCGTGAGCATCCTGCGCGAGACCAAGACCGACGTGCTCGTCTCCTACCTGCCCGTGGGCTCCGAGGAGGCGACCAAGTGGTATGTCGAGCAGGCGCTGGCCGCCGGCTGTGGCTTCGTCAACTGCATCCCCGTCTTCATCGCGCGCGAGCCCTACTGGCAGAAGCGCTTCAAGAAGGCCGGCCTGCCGATCATCGGCGACGACATCAAGTCGCAGGTCGGCGCGACGATCGTGCACCGGACGCTCGCGCGGCTGTTCGGGGAGCGGGGCGTGCGCATGCAGCGCACCAGCCAGCTGAACGTCGGCGGCAACATGGACTTCTACAACATGCTCGAGCGGGAGCGCCTCGAGTCCAAGAAGATCTCCAAGACCAACGCCGTCACGTCGATTCTCGACCACGAGCTGCCCGCCGACGACGTCTACATCGGTCCCTCGGACTACGTGCCGTGGCTGACGGACCGCAAGTGGGCCCACATCCGGATCGAGGGCGAGTCGTTCGGCGGCGTGCCGCTGAACATGGAGCTGAAGCTCGAGGTCTGGGACTCACCGAACTCGGCCGGCATCGTGATCGACGCGGTGCGCCTGTGCAAGCTCGCCCTCAACAAGGGGATCGGCGGCGCGCTGGTGGAGCCGTCCTCCTACCTGATGAAGTCACCGCCGAAGCAGGTGCCGGACCCCGTCGCACGCGACCTGACCGAGAAGTTCATCGCCGACAACGCGCGCGTGCAGGTCAGCGCCGTGGGCAGCGACAAGACGAAGGCGAAGGTCAAGAGCTAGTTCGCAGTACGCTACGCAACTGCCAACTGCGAACTGCACATAACATCCCGGCCGTGTCCTCTGTGAACGGCCCTCGGCCGGACTGGCCCCTCGCGATCGCGCAGGTGACGCCCTACCCGTGGGGCGCGCAGCGTGAGGTCAACGAGTACGTCGAGTCATCTCTCCGAGGGGCTCGCGCAGCGCGGCCACAGCGTCCTGGTGATCGCCGCCAGCGGCTCCCGCGCGCAGGTGCGCGAGTCGCGGCGCCTGATCCGCGCCGCCGGCGCTCGACCCGGCTCGCTGTTCGCACCCGGGGAGGTGCGGGTACTCGCGCCGATGCAGACGATCGCCAAGCCCGCGCGCCGCGGCGGCCGCGTGTCGCTGCCGCTCGACGCGAGCCGCGCGATCGACACGCTGCTCGAGCGCGCCCCGCTCGACATCGTGCACGTACACGAGCCCTTCGCGCCCAGCGCGTCCGCCGCCGCCCTGCGCCATTCGCGCGCGCTGAACGTGGGCAGCTTCCATTCGCCCACCGAGCGCGTGCTCTCGACGCAGGTCGCGCGCCGCTTCACCGAGCTGTTCTTCGGCCGCCTCGACGCGCGGCTCGCCACCTTCGACGTGACGCGGGCACTGATCTCGAGCTTCTTCCCCGGCAACTACGACGTCGTGCCGCCCGGCGTCGACCTCGAGCGGTTCACGCCCGGGCGCGCGTGAGCGCGACGGCGTCCACATCGCGTTCGTGGCGACCGAGGAGCGGGCCGCGCTGCGGCTCTTCCTGCGTGCGCTGCGGCGCGTGCCGCTCGAGCGCCCGTGGCGCGCGACCGTGTGGTCGCCGCGATCGGCCGACGCGCCCGCGCGGCTGGCCGGCGTGCTGCGCGATCGCGTGCGGCTGTCGGGCCCGCGGCAGGAGTCGCTCGAGTCGCTGCTCGCCCGCGCCGACGTGCTGTGCGCGACGTCGGCGGGCGTCGCGCCGCGGCGATGCTCGTGCAGAAGGCGATCGCGGCGGGAGCCGTCCCGCTGGCCTCGCGCATCCCCGTGTACGAGGAGATGCTCGGCGACGGCGACCGCGGCCTGCTGTTCGAGGCGGGCGACGCCGAGGTCCTGACCGAGCAGCTCGTGCGCCTCGTGTCGGACTCGCAGCTGCGCGAGGAGCTGCGCGGGCGCTGCGAGCGCCACCGGTCGCAGCTCGGCTGGGATCGCGTGCTCGACACCGTCGAGGACGTCTACCGGCGCGTGATCGCGCGCCGCCATCCGGCCGCGGGCAACCCGGCCGTGCGGCGGCGGCTCGAGAACCGCGACTTCATCTTCTGCGACCTGCACATGCACACGGATCACTCGCCGGACTGCGCGACCCCGGTCGACCTGCTGCTCGACACCGCGAAGCGGCGCGGACTGGGCGCCATCGCGGTCACCGATCACAACGAGATCTCGGGGGCGCACGAGGCGCGCGCGCGCGCGGACGGCATCAAGGTGATCGTGTCCGAGGAGGTCAAGACCGCGCACGAGGGTGAGGTGATCGGCCTCTTCATCGAGGAGAAGATCCCGCGCGGGATGTCGCTCGTGGAGACGATCGACGCGATCCACGCGCAGGGCGGCCTCGCGTACGTGCCGCACCCGTTCGACCGGCTCCACTCGATACCCGACTACGAGCACCTGTTGAAGGTCGTGGATGACATCGACATCCTCGAGGTGTTCAACGCGCGGATCATCGCGCGCGGCTTCAACGAGGAGGCGCAGCGCTTCGCGGACAAGTACAGGATCGTGGCCGGCGCGGGGTCGGACAGCCACGTGGCACAGGGACTCGGCACGGTGAAGATCAGGATGCGCGACTTCGACGGGCCCGAGGAGTTCCTCGAGAGCCTGCGCGACGCCGACATCCTGCACAAGCGCAAGAGCCTGATCTATCTCCAGAGCCTGAAGTTCATCCAGACACAAGTTGGCCGCTCGTCGCCAAGGCGACGATCGGGGAGGCGGAAGGACTCGCGTCCTGCCGCGCGCAGGTGACTGAACGAAAGCGCCCAAAGGGCAACGTCTGATGCAGGCAAAAGGACACGGTTCGGACCCGTCTAACTTCCCGGGCCAGATGCCGGCGACGGATGACGAAATACGAGAGAAGTACCTCGAGCGCGCGATCCGCGAGCTCAACCGGCTGACACACGAACTCCAGGAGTGCGAGCTTGTGTCCCCGCGGCGGCCTGATGCCGGTGCTCGGATCGGGCCATCCGCAGGGCGACGTCTTCCTCCTCAAGTACTCGCCCTCCGCCGCGGAGGTGGAGGAGGGAGTCGCCTTCTACGGCCGCAGCGGCGGCGCGCTGATGAAGAGCTTCAAGCGCCTCGGCATCGACCCGCTGACCGTGTACGGGACGCTCTGCGTCAAGTGCCCGGTGGGCGACCCCGACCAGGCCGCGGAGGAGTGCGTCGCGCGGCTGGTCGAGGAGATCGCGGTCGTGCAGCCGCGCATCGTCGTCGTGATGGGAGAGCGCGCGCTCGCGACGCTCAACGATCTTGCACTGCCGCTTGCACGCCGGATCGAGCCCCGGCTGGGAGAGGTGCAGCGGCTGACCCCGACGATCGAGGCGCTGTACGTGCCGGACATCGACGGGGCGCTCGACGAGGAGCGCGCCAAGAAGGAGTTCTGGCGCGCGTTCCGCCCGCTCGGCGAGTGGTACGCGGACACACCGCCGTACTAGCGGCATACTGCGGCGGATGGCGCCGCGAAACGTCGAGATCGTCCGCCGGTTCTGGGAGTTGGCGACCGTTCGCCGCGACTTCGACGCAGCGATGCAGCTCGCGCATCCGGACGCGGAATTCGATTGGACGAATTCCCTCGCTCCCTACAGCGGCGTGTACCGAGGCACCGCCGAGGCTCAGGCAGGGCTGGGGCACATGGCTCGAGGCCTGGGAGGAGTGGAATACCGAGATCACGGAGGCGATCGATGTGGATCCCGAGACGGTCGTGGTCGTCACCCATGTCCGCGCGCGGGGCAAGGGGAGCGGCATCACCGTGGAGGCCGAGGGCGCGGGCGTCTGGCAGGTCCGGGACGGGAAGATCGTCCGGGCGCGAAGCTGTTCCAGTCGAAGGCCGAAGCGCTCGCCGCGGTCAGTCCTCCAGCCACCTGACGGGCGGGCCGTGGAACGTGGCGCGGGCGAGTACGCGTGACTCGCCGCTCGGCCACGTCGTGAGGCGCACGTCGGCCTGCTCTGTGCCGGCCTCCATGCTCATCCAGGCGAGCGGTGCATCGCCGGTTGCGCGGGCGCCCGCGTCCTCGATCGTGCGCTTCAGGTCCGCGATGCCCTGCTCGCCGAGGTAGGGCAGCACGACCGAGTGGAACACGACCGTCGCGACGCCGTCGTGCCGGTCGGCGAGGACCTGCTCCAGCCAGTCGACGGCAGCAACACGATCGATCGCGACCGGGACCGCGGCGGCCACGTCGAACGCGCCGCGCAGCTGCGGCGAGCCGCTGCTCCTGGTCGGGCCAGACGTACGAGAGCAGCGTGAGCCGGTCGTCGCGGTCGGCGGCATCGAGCGGATCGGTGTCGCAGCCCGCGGCGCTCGGCGACCTGCGGCTGCACGTGCAGCGGCGGCACGCCGTCGACGAAGGCCGGGTCGAACCGGACGGGCGATGCTGGCGTCTCCCCACGTGCCGGCCGGGGCTGCATAGAAGTAGCGGTCCCAGCGCAGGTTCAGGCCCGCGCTCGCGCCGATCTCGAGCAGGCGCAGGGGCAGCCCGGTCTGGCGCGCCACCTCGAGGAAGCCGCCCATCAGTCCGGCCGAGCGCCCGGGCTCGTTGGTCTGCACCGGATGCCCGACCAGGGCGGCCACGTCGTCGCGCTGCTGCGCGAGCAGGCCGATGAACGCATCGCGCGCACCCTCGCCGACGGCTCCGCCGGCCGAGGGATAGAACGCGGCCAGCTCCGGAGCTCGCCCTTCGAGGACCATCCTGTGCACCGCGCCCATCAGCCGCAGCGCCTGCGCGCCCGGCAGCAGGCCGTCCCCGTCGTAGGTGTCGCCGGCGAGCACATCCCACACCGGTCCGCCCCGCTCAACGTCGGCGGCGGCATGGTCGAGCAGATCCTGGTAGAGGGGTGAGCCGAGCTTTCCACACCAACCCGCCTGCCACCGGAAGCGCTCCGCGACATCCGCGCGCGTTCGTTTCATCCAGTCCGATGCTAGCCGTCAGCCGCTTTGCCGCCGCCTTCGCCGTCGCGCTGGCCTACCTGCTCGCGGCGCCACACTTGCCGGCCCTGTCCGACCCCGACGTGAACGCGTTCGCGTCCGGAACGGTAGGTCTGCTGCTGTGCGCCGGGATCGTGCTCGCGGGCCTGCCGCTGCGCGACGACATGCGGGCGATCATCGCCGGGCTGCTGGTGGGAGGCGTCGCCGCCGTCGCGCTCTCGGCGGCCGGGGCGCTCGAGGCTGCGTCCCCGTTCAAGGCGATGTTCGCGGCCGCCGCGGGGTACGGCCTGGCGCGCTTCCTCTTCTCCCCGCTGATCGTCTATGCGCTGGCCGTCGGGGTGGCGGTTGGCGACGCCGTGTCGGTCAGCACCGGGCCGACGCGGTACGTGCTGGACGAGCAGCCGCGGGTGGTCGAGTTCGTCGCGCTGTACCTGCCCGAGTGGGGTGGTCCCGGACGGCTCGTACCTCGGCACGAGCGACCTGCTGTTCCTGGCGCTGTACCTGTACTGCGCCTGGCGCTTCGGGTTGCGCCGGGCGGTGACCGCGGTGGCGCTGCTGGCGTCGTTCGTCGCGTCGCTCGCGATCGCGGTGTGGACGGACGTCGCGGTGCCCGCGCTTCCCCTGCTGTCGCTGGCCCTGCTGGCGCCCAACATCGACCTCGTCTGGGCGCAGTTGCGGTCCGCGCTCAGAGGTCTAGACTGACCGGCCGTGGACCTCGAGGAGAACGTCGGAGTCGAAGCCGTCAAGGAGCGCTGTGAGTCGTGCGGGGCACGACTCACAGCTGATGAGATGCAGGCCGCGCTCGAGGGCGCCAGCGACACGTTCCTCTGTGCGCGCTGCGCCGCCGAGCAGGTTCCTGTCGCGGACGAGCCCGAAGCGCCCTAGAGCTCCAGCGACGGCGAGTGACTCGCAGGCCCGGCTGCGTCAGCGCGCGGCTGCTTCGGCGACCTTGGCCGAGCGAGTCCGCGTCGGCGTGCGCGAGCGCGCGCACGACGACATGGTCCATCCCGTCGTACTCGGCCAGCCGCGGCGCGACCTCGGCCGGGTCGCGCACCGCGACCCCGACCGTGCCCTCCGGTGCGCCGAGCGCCTCGAAGTGCTGGATGTAGCCCTGGTGCAGCTGCCGGTAGAACGCCTCCTCCTTGCGCAGGCGCTCGGCGGCGTCCTCGCCCACCGCGACGCGCACGTACCCGAACACCGGCGGCGGCTCCACGCGGCCGGACTCGCGTGCGCCCTCGTGCACGCGCTCCCGCGCCCAGCGCGCCTTCTCCGGCGTCATCCAGTTGAGGAAGGCACCGTCGGCCTCGGCGCCCGCGAGCGCGCACATCTTCGGCCCCATCGCGGCGACCACGATCCGGACGGTCTTCGGCAGGACGTCGCGCAGGGCGGTGATGCCCTCGTGAACGACGCCGAGGGGCCGCTTCGTGAAGCCGGCGCCGATGCCGAGCCACAAGTGCGCCGGCGCGATGCCCACCTCGCCGACCTTCTCTGCAACGTCTGCGGGCGCGTGCCGGTCGAGGGCCATCACGGCGACGCCGACGTCCGGGCGGCGGCGCAGCCGCGGCGAAGATCGCCACGGTCTCGAGCCCGCTCGCGCCGGGATGGTCGTTGGACCACAGCGAGGCGTAGCCGAGCGCCTCGCAGCGCTGCGCGACGGCGCGTGCCACGTCGGGGTCGAGCCCGGCGGCGATCGCCGAACCCGCGCGGGCGCCCGTCAGCCATCGGCATCCTCGCGCTCGATCAGCGCGACGCACTCGATGTGCGGGGTGTGCGGGAACATGTCCACGGCGCGCACCTTAACGAGGCGGTAGCCGTCCTCGGCCATCTGGGCCGCGTTCGGGGCGAGCGTGGTCGGATTGCACGAAACGTAGACGATGCGCCGCGGGCCGCGTCTCGAGCAGGCGCGCGCACCATCTTCGTGGAGAGCCCGGCGCGCGGCGGGTCGACCACCACGACGTCCGGGCGCGGCGCGCTGTTCCGCGAGCGGGCCGCACTGCATCGCGCACGTCGCCCGCAAAGAAGTGGACGTTCTCGATCTCGTTGCGCTCGGCGTTGCGGATGGCGTCCGCGACGGCCTCCTCCGAGATCTCCACCGCCCACACCTCGGCGGCCCGCAGCGCGAGCGTCAGGCTGAGCGTGCCGATGCCGCAGAACAGGTCGTACACGCGCTCCGACCCTCCGAGCCCGGCGTAGTCGCACGCGATCCCGTACAGCCGCTCCGCCATCTCGGTGTTGGTCTGGAAGAACGCCTCCGGCGAGATGCTGAACTCCAGATCGCCGAGCCTTTCCGTCGAGGTACTCGTCGCCCGTCACGATCTCGGTCGTGCCGCCGTGCGTGCTGCCCGCCGGCCCTTCGATGCGCGTCCACAGGAACGCCGCCTCCGGGAAGCGCGTGCGCAGCTCGTCACCGAGGGCGTCGACATCGAGATCCCCGGCCGATGTGACGAGCCGCACCTGCAGATCGCCGGTGTTGCGCCCCTCCCGCACGACGAGGTTGCGCAGCAAGCCCTGTCTGCGCGCGGCGGTCGTATGCGCCCAGGCCCTGCGCCGTGCACCAGTCGCGCACGAACGTGCGGACCGCGTTGTTGCGCTCCGACGCGAGCATGCAGTCGCGGACGTCGTTGATGCGATCCCAGCGGCCGCGGGCATGGAAGCCGAGGACGAGGGCCCGTCCTGCGCGGACTCGCCAAATGTGTACTCCATCTTGTTGCGGTAGCGCCAGGAGTCCGCGGCCGGCCACGATCGGCTCCAGCTCGAACCCCTCGAGGTGGCCGATCCGGGTGAGCGCGTCGCCGACCAGCTCCTGCTTGTACTGGACCTGGCGCTCGTAGCGCAGCGGCTGCCACGGTGACCCGGGGCACTCGCCGCCCTCGTGGTCGCAGCGCAGCGGGACGCGGTCCGGGCTGGGCTCGAGGATCTCGACCGCCCGTGCGTTGCCGTAGTCGCGCTTGGCGCGCGTCACCTCCGCGCGCACCCGCTCGCCCGGGAATGCGCCCTCGACGAAGACGACGTAGCGCTCGGTGCGCGCCACGCCGGCGCCGCCGTGCGCGAGGCTCTCGACCACGCAGCTCGAGCTGGTCGCCGCGCCGCGGCCGGGCGGCGCGCTTGGGCGCCGCCCCTGGAGGTGAGCCGGTCGGGGTGCTCATCCCCGTATCCTGGCATGCCCTTGGCGCTGGACCTCGACAGTTACGCCCGCGATTGCGAGCGGTTCGTCAGCGAGATGGACCGCGAGTACTACCTGCACTTCGCCGGCCACAAGGAGGAGTTCGAGATCGAGGAGATCTACGAGCGCCACGCCGGCCTGTTCGATCGCGACGTCGTCGAGCAGCTGCGCGAGCGGGTTGCGGCCGCGGGCGGCGAGGACGCCCGCCGCGCGCGCTACCTGCTGGAGCTGGCGGTCGGCGGCCTCCTGGGGCGCGAGACGAAGCGGGAGGAGGCGGAGCTGGCCGAGCGCGAGGCGGCGCTCGAGCTGGAGGTCGGCGGCGAGCGCCTTCCGTACCGCCAGAGCGCCGTCACGCAGGCCAACGAGCCGGACCGGGACCGGCGCGCCGCGATCGAGGAGGCCCGGCTGGACGTGCTCGAGTCGGAGCTCAACCCGCTGCACCTGAGCGCCCTCGAGCGCGCTCACGAACTGGCACGGGAGCTGGGCTGGGACAGCTACCGCGAGATGTACGCCGACCTCAAGCAGCGTCGACCTCGCGGCGCTCGAGCGCCAGACGAGCGCGTTCCTGGAGGGGACCCGGGACGCGTACGCGCCGGCGCTGGAGCCGCACCTGCGCAGCCAGGTCGGCCTCGGGCTGGACGAGCTGCGCCGCTCGGACCTCCCGTACTTCTTCCGCGCCCGGGGATTCGACGACCTCTTCCCCGCAGGAGCGCCTGATCGAGGCGCTCGAGGGCACGCTCGGCGGCCTCGGGATCGTGCTCGACGCAGCAGCAGAACGTGCAGCTCGACACGGAGCAGCGCCCGCTCAAGAGCCCGCGCGCGTTCTGCGCCCCGGTGCACGTGCCGGGCGAGGTCTACCTCGTGATCCCCAGGCAGGGCGGCCGCGACGACTACGCGGCGCTGTTCCACGAGGCGGGACACACCGAGCACTACGCGCACGTGGACGCCGCGCTGCCGTTCGAGTTCCGCCATCTCGGCGACAACTCCGTGACCGAGGGCTTCGCGTTCCTGTTCGAGCACCTGACCGAGGACCCGGCGTGGCTGGAGGCGCTGCTCGGCGTGACCGGGTCGGAGGAGTACGCCGGCTACGTGCGCGCGAGCAAGCTCGTGTTCCTGCGCCGGTACGCGGCAAAGCTGCTCGTACGAGCTGGAGCTGCACAGCGGCCGGCCGCTGGCGGAGATGCCGGAGCTGTACGCGAGCCTGCTCGGCGACGCGCTCGCGGTCGAATGGCCGGCGCGCACCTGGCTGTCCGACGTCGACCCCGGCTACTACGCGGCCAACTACCTGCGCGCCTGGGCGTTCGAGACACGGCTGCGCAACCTGCTGTGCGAGCGCTTCGGGCGCGAATGGTTCACGCAGCCGCGAGGCCGGCGACCTCCTACGCGAGATCTGGAGCGAGGGCCAGCGCCTCGACGCCGACGAACTGCTGGCGCAGGTGACGGGAGAACGAATCGACTTCGCAGTGATGCTGGACGAGATCTGAAATATCGAGTTCCGATTTTCTGCAAGCAGAAATATCGAGTTCCGATTTTCTGCAAGCAGAAAAATCGGGTCTGGTGGCAGGACGGGGCTTACCTAAGCTTCCGGTCGATCTTGTCCAGCACCGTCTTGCGGTTGCCGTGCCTTGCTTCGTAGTCGCGCAGCTTTCGTAGCTGCGCGGGTGCGAGACCCTCGAGGCGCTCCTGCACCTGCGCGGCCGAGAGGTCGTCGTAGCCGGGGATCGGCTGCGCGCCGCCCTCGGCGGGCGTGTCGAGCGGGTCGCCGCTGCCGCCGAGCATGCGCTCGAGGTCCGAAAGCAGGTCGTCGGTTGCGCGGGCTCCCCGCGACAGCAGGGTCTGGATCATGTCCTGTGCGTCCGCGCGCGTCATGCGACCGCGCGCGACCGCGTCGTCCAGCACCTCTTCGATGTGACGCCGGGTCAGCAGCACGGCGTTCACCGGGGACAGCACGCCGCGCTTCAAACGCTCACGGGCGGCGGTGACCTTGCCGGAGGGAGGGTTCGCGGCCGAAGTCCGCGGTGGGGGCGTGCGAGGACCCTGGACACGGGCACCGGCCGATCCGCCGCGCACTGACCTACCAGTTCGCGCCATTGCAGTCACACGCTATCGCACCCCATAGGTGGCCCCGATCGGGGCGTGGTCGGAGAGCCGCATTCGCCGTATCCCGAACCCCACGCCGACCTCCAGCTCCCGGCGCTGCAACGGCCATTGCGCGGGCGGTTCGATCATGTCCAGGCCGCGTGCGAGCAGGTGGTCGATCGCATCCGGCGCGGTGGGGGCGGCGAGCCCGAATTCGCGCTCGAGCCGTTCGAACACCCGTGTGGAGCGCGGTCGCAGGTTGAAGTCGCCGCCCACGATCAGGGGTGTCGCGGCGCCCGCCCAGGCGACCGCGGCCGCGGCCGCGCGCAGCGCCTCGCGCTCGGCCTGCGGCCGCGCGCTCGCGGTGAGGTGCAGGTTGGCCACGCACAGGTCGCGCCCTTCGTCGCGCATGCGCACGAACGACATGCGCCGGCGCTCGCGCAGGCCGCGTCCGGGCCGCGGGTTCAGCAGCAGGGAGCGGCTCGCGCCGGCGATCCGCCACGGCGGCCGCACGAGCGTGATGTTGGATCCGCCCTCCCACGAGCCCATCAGGTCCGGGTTCCAGCGGGCGAGGCGCTCGCGCGCGGGAGCGAGCCAGTTGCGCGCGGTGAGCACGACATACGACGCGGCGCCCGTCGCCTGCGCGAGCGGCGCATCCCAGTACGGCGGGGCCTCCTGCAGCAGACACACGTCCCACTGCGCGCCGGCGATCAGCGCCGCGAACTCATCGCGCAACGGCCGGTTCACCTGCACGTAGGCGTCGTCGTGCTCCTCCCGCCGCAGCAGGAGCGACTGCCACGTGCGCAAGGCGCGGCCCGGAGGCGCGTCGCGGCCGTGGTAGAGGTTCCACGAAAGGACGGTCAGTTGCCGCACCTTAGAATCCTCTCGTGAGCCCTCCGCACCACTTCATCACCGGCACCGAGCTTAAGGCCGGTGAGCTGCACGACCTCCTGAACCGCGGGCTGGAGGTGAAGAGGGCTCCGCGCAACGGGTCCGAGCCGCTGCACGGCCGCAGCGTCGCGCTGCTGTTCGAGAAGCCGTCGACCCGCACGCGCGTCTCCTTCCAGGTCGGGATCCAGCAGCTGGGCGGCCACGCGATGCTGATGCGCAGCGAGGAGCTCCAGCTCGCACGGGGCGAGTCGGTGCGCGACACGGCGCTGGTCCTGTCGCGCTACGTCGACGCGATCGTCGTGCGCCACGGGGAGCACGCAGTGATCGAAGAGCTGGCCCGGTACGCCGACATCCCGGTCGTGAACGCCCTCACGCCGGTCCATCACCCGTGCCAGGCGCTCGCGGATCTGCTCACGCTGCAGGAGCGGTTCGGCACGCTGGAGGGGCTGCGCGTGGCCTATGTCGGGGACGGCAACAACGTTTGCCAGTCGCTGATGCTGGTGGGCGCGCGCGCCGGCGTGCAGGTGGTGGCCGCGACGCCCGCCGATCTGCGCCCCGACGCCGGCCTGGTGGCGGAGGCCGGAGAGCTGGCGAGCGTGGTGGACGACCCGGTGGAGGCCGCGACCGGCGCCCACGCGATCTACACGGACGTGTGGGTGAGCATGGGAGACGAGCAGGACGCGAGCCGCCGCCGCGAGCTGCTGGCGCCGTACCGGCTCGACGCCGAGCTGCTGTCCCACGCCCGCGACGACGCCGTCGTGATGCACTGCCTGCCGGCCCACGTGGGCGAGGAGATCACCGAGGATCTGCTGTACGGCGAGCGCTCCGCGGTGTGGGACCAGGCCGAGAATCGGCTGCACGCGCAGAAGGCGCTGATGGAGCGCCTGCTCACCTGGTTGGCGAGCGCCGCAGGCGCGAAGCACAGGACTTTAGGCGGGCGAAGCCCTAGATATTCGGGGCTCGGCTTTCGAACCTTGGCCTAAAATGCAGGCAACGGGAGCCCTCGGGGCTGAGAGGGCGGCTTGATGGCCGCCGACCGTCGAACCTGATCCGGGTAATGCCGGCGCAGGGAAAGGTGGAGTTGTGAGAGCGGATAGAGAGGCGGCCGCCCGTGAGGTGATCGTCATCGGAGCCGGAGCGATCGGGCTCTCGATCGCCTGGCGCACCGCGCAGCGCGGCATGCGACACGCTGGTCCTGGACGCGGAGCGGCCCGCGCACGGCGCCACCGGCGTCGCCGCCGGCATGCTCGCGCCGGTGACCGAGGCGGACTTCGGCGAGCAGGCCCTGATCGCGCTGAACCTCGCGAGCCTTGCGCGCTGGCCCGCCTTCGCCGCCGACCTGCAGCGCGCGAGCGGCATCGACTGCCGGTACCGCGAGTCCGGCGCCCTGACCGTGGCCGTCGACCGCGACGAGGACGAGCTGCTGCGGCGGCTGCACGAATACCAGCGCTCGCTGGGGCTCGACGCGCAGTGGCTCTCCGCGCGCGAGTGCCGCCGGCTCGAGCCCGGCCTCGCGCCGCGCGTGGCCGGGGGCATACTCGCGGCGCACGACCATCAGGTTTCGCCGCGCCCGCTCGCGCTCGCGCTGGCACGCGCGCTCGAGGCCGCCGGCGGCGAGCTGCGCGGGGGTGCCCGCGCGGTGCGCGTGGCGCCGCACGACGGCGGCCTGTCGGTCGAGCTGTCCGGCGGCGAGTCGCTGGACGCCCGTGCGGTCGTGGTCGCCGCGGGTGCCGAGTCGGCCGGCATCGATGGCATTCCCGAGCATGCCCGCGTCCCGGTGCGCCCGGTGAAGGGACAGATCCTGCGCCTGCGCGCTCGCGCGCCGGTGGCGCTGCCCGCGCGCCGTGTGATCCGGACTCCCGAGGTCTACGCGGTGCCGCGCGACGACGGCGAGCTGGTGGTGGGAGCGACCGTCGAGGAGCGCGGCTTCGATCGCTCCGTCACCGCGGGCGGTGTGCTGGAGCTGCTGCGCCGCGCATACGAGGCACTGCCGGGGATCGCCGAGCTGGAGCTGGTCGAGACGGCCGCCGGGCTGCGACCGGGCACCCCCGACAACGGGCCGATCGTGGGCGAGGGCGGCGTCCCGGGCCTGTGGTGGGCGACCGGCCACTGGCGCAACGGGATCCTGCTCGCGCCGCTGACCGCCGACGCGGTCGCGGGAATGCTGGCCGGGGAGGACCCGCCGGAAGAGCTCGCGCCGTTCGGGCCGGCGCGGTTCGCGGCCACGGCGCCCGCGCAGGCGACGCGATGAGGATCCTGGTGAACGGCGCGGCCCGCGAGGTGCCGGACGGGATCACGGTCGCCGGCCTCGTGCGTGACGTGAACGGTCGCGCCGGGGACGGCCGCGGCGTCGCGGTCGCGGTCGACGCCGAGGTCGTGCCGCGCAGCGCGTGGGACACGGTCGAGCTGGCCGAGGGGCAGAGAATCGAGGTCGTGGGGGCGATCCAGGGGGGATGACGGTGGAGCAGACAGGCCTGGAGATCGCCGGACGGCGCTGGGGCTCGCGCCTGATCATCGGCACGGGCGGCTTTCGCAGCCTGGACGTGATGGAGCGCGCGATCGCCGCGGCGGGCGCCGAGATCGTGACCGTCGCGCTGCGGCGAGTGGATGCTGCCGCTCCCGGCTCGCTGGTCGAGATGCTCGACCGCGCCGGCCTGTTCCTCCTCCCGAACACCGCCGGGTGCTACACGGCGCACGACGCGGTCATGACGGCGCGCATGGCGCGCGAGGCCTACGAGACCGATTGGGTGAAGCTCGAGGTGATCGGCGACGACCGCACGCTGTTCCCGGACCCGGTGGAGCTGCTGGACGCCGCCGAGACGCTGGTCGAGGACGGGTTCACGGTGCTGCCGTACACGAACGACGACCCGATCCTCGCGCGGCGCCTCGAGGAGGTCGGGTGCGCGGCCGTGATGCCGCTGGGCGCGCCGATCGGCAGCGGGATGGGCATCCGCAACCCGTACAACATGGCGATCATCGTGGAACAGGCCGGCGTGCCCGTGATCTGCGACGCGGGCGTGGGCACCGCCTCCGACGCGGCGGTCGCGATGGAGCTCGGTTGCGACGGCGTGCTGATGGCGAGCGCGATCGCGCGCGCCGAGGACCCGGTGAAGATGGCCGCCGCGATGCGCGGCGCGGTCGAGTCGGGCCGGCTCGCCCACGAGGCGGGGCGCATCCCGCGGCGCCTGCACGCGCGCGCGTCGACCGCCATGGAAGGCCGCCCGGACTTCCAGAGATAAAGGGCCGTCCGTCGGCAGGCCGACGGACGGGTTTATCGTTATCCGGGTGAGCAGCGAGGCTCGACAGCGCGACGCCCGGGCAACGCCGCCGAGAGTGGCTGTGGCGCGCGCGTCTGTACCTGGTCTGCGAGGCGCGGCCGGGGGGACGTGAGCCCGAGGAGCTGCTGCGCCCGGCGCTGCAGGGCGGCGTCGACGTGGTCCAGCTGCGCGACAAGCACGCCGACGAGCGTGAGATCGTGCGCGCGGGCCGGGTCTTCCGGCGCCTGTGCGACGCATACGACGCGCTCTTCATCGTGAACGACAGGCCCGAGCTCGCGATCGCATGCGGCGCGGACGGTGTGCACATCGGCCAGGACGACGCCGACCCGCTGGAGGTGCGGCGCATGATCGGACAGGAGGCCCTGATCGGCCTCTCGACCCACTCCCCGGAGCAGGTCGACGCGGCGCGCGGCGTCGACTACATCTCGGTCGGGCCGGTGCACGCCACTCCCACCAAGCCCGAGTACGCCGAGGTGGGCACGGAGCTCGTGCGATACGCGGCGCGGCACGCCCAGTTCCCGTTCTTCGCGATCGGCGGAATCGACGCCGGCAACGTGGCGGAGGTCGCCGGCGCCGGGGCCGAGCGGGTTGCGGTCGTGCGCGCGATCGGCGACGCCGCCGACCCGGCGGCAGTCGCGGGTGCGATCCGCGCGGGCGTCGAGGCCGCCGCGCCGGCCGCCGCACGCGGGTAACCGATGCCCGGTCGCCAGAAGGCCAAGCGAGCCCGCAAGCGCCGCCGCGCGCAGCCGCGCGCGGCCGACGGCGCCGCACCCGCGCCGGCACCCGCGCCGAAGGCCGCGTCCAAGCCGAGCAAGGACGACATCGCGCGGGAGCGGCTCGTGCCGCTGGTGCAGGGCGAGCGCCCGCTGGTCGTGACGCTCGCAGCGGTGATCACGACCGGCATGGCCGTGTCCACCTTCGTGCTGTTCGCGCTGGGCGTCGAGGTGCAGAACTCCGAGGCGCGCAACGCGGGCACCATCGTCTACGGCGCGCTGATGACCTTGATGGCGGTCGGGTTGTGGCGTTCGCGCTATTGGGCGGTGCTGGGCTTCCAGACGCTGCTGGCGCTGCTGATCGTGATCTGGTCGCTCCTGCTCGTGAAGGCGGAGACCGCGATCGGGGCCCTGCTCGCGACGGCGATCATCGCGCTCGCGGGCACGATGTTCTGGTTCCTGGTGAAGGCGCTCGCGCGCATCCAGATGCCCGAGCGCAGGTCGCCACCTCCTTGAGCGCAGGCCAGGCGAGCAGTCTCGACGTCGCCGAGGTCGTGCGCCTCGCGGTGCCGTGGACGGAGCCGGTCGTGTCGCTCGTCCCTCCCGGGGAGGATGCGGACGCGCTCGGACTGCTGCTCGGCCAGGCGCGCGAGGAGGGCGCGGCCTACGCCGTCGTCGCGGCGCCGCACGATGCACTGCGCCCCGCCGGGTTTCGGCTGGTCGCGCACGAGCCGCGCGTGTGCGCGATCTTCGCGCTCTCGTCCCTGGTCGAGCCGAAGGACGGCACTGCGCTCGACGGGCTGCCGTATCCGCCGCCCGAGATGATCCGCCTGGTCGCGGGCATCTCCACACCGCACCGCTTCTACCAGCGCTTCATGCAGGGAGGCGCGCAGGTCGCGGAGCGGATCGTCGCGCTGCTGGCTCGCAGCGGACGCGCGATCGAGCCCACCGACAACGTGCTCGATTTCGGCTGCGGCTGCGGCCGGGTGATGCGCTGGTGGAAGGACCTGGAGGGCACGCGCCTGCACGGCACCGACTACAACCCGTACCTGGTCGAGTGGTGCCGGCAGAACCTGCCGTTCGCCGAGTTCTCGGTGAACGGGCTCGAGGCCGGCCTCGCCCTCCCCGGCGACGCGTTCGACCTCGTCTACTCGTACTCGGTGTTCACGCACCTGCCGGCGGAGCTGCAGCGGCCGTGGCTGGACGAGCTCGTGCGCGTGACTGCGCCCGGCGGGCTGCTCGTGCTCACGTTCCACGGCGAGCAGACCCTTACCGACCTGGGAGAGGAGGAGCGGGCCGCCTTCGCGTCCGGCGAGCTGGTCGTCGTGTCGCGCGACACGGACGACTACGGGACGAACGCCTGCGCCGCCTACCACCCGCAGTCGTGGATCCGCGGAACGCTGGCCGCGCACCTCGACGTCGTCGACCACTGGCCCGGGGATTCCGCGTTCAAGCAGGACGCCTATCTGATCCGGCGGCCGCCGGGTCACTAAGCTCTTCGATCGTGGCTGACAGCTACGACATGGTGGTGATCGGGTCCGGCCCCGGCGGGTACGTGGCCGCGATCCGGTCCGCGCAGATCGGGATGAAGACCGCGGTCGCCGAGCGGGCGCCCGTGCTCGGAGGACGCTGTCTGAACGAGGCCTGCATCCCCGCGAAGGCCATGCTGCGCGCGGCGGACGTGCTCACCGAGGTACGCGACGGGGCCGAGTTCGGCATCTCCGCGAGCTCGCTCGACTTCGACATCGCGGGCGCGGGCAAGCACCGCGACAAGGTGATCAAGACGATGAACGGCGGCGTCGCCGGCCTCATGAAGAAGCACAAGATCGACGTGCTGGCGGGCACCGCGGCGCTCGGCGGCAAGGGCAGCTTGACGGTGGACGGCACGGACGTCGAGACCAAGAACGTGGTGATCGCGACCGGCTCGGTGTCACTGCCGATCCCTGGAACGAGTTTCGAGGGCCGCGTGGTGGACACCGCCGGCATGTGGCTCCTGAACGAGCAGCCCGCGCGCCTGGCGGTGATCGGCGCCGGCGCGTCGGGAGCGGAGATCGCGTCCGCCTTCGGCCGATACGGCACGGATGTCGTCCTGATCGAGATGCTCGACCAGATCCTGCCGGCCGAGGATTCCGACATCGCGAAGGTCGTCGCGACGGCGTTCCGCAAGCAGAACGTGCAGGTGGTGACCGGCGCGCGTGTCGAGCAGGTGAAGGCCGGCAAGAACTCGGTCGAGCTGGACTGGGGCGACGGCGCGCAGAAGTTCGACTACCTCTGCATCGCCGCGGGCCGGGGGCCTGACACCGCGGCGCTGAACCTGGACGCCGCGGGCGTGAGGACGGGCGAGCGCGGCCTGGTCGAGGTCGACGGCCGCCTGCGGACCTCCGCGGACGGCATCTGGGCGATCGGCGACGTCGTGCCCGGCCCGGCGCTCGCGCACAAGGCTTCCGACGAGGGCATCATCGCCGTCGAGGACGCCGCCGGCATGGACGTGCACCCGCTCGACTACGAGGACATCGCCGCCGCGACGTTCTGCTCACCGCAGGTCGCCAGCTTCGGTCTCACCGAGCAGCAGGCGCGCGATCGTGGGGCGGACGTCGTGGTCGGCAAGTTTCCGATGGGCGGCGTCGGCGCGCCGACCGTCTACGGCGACCGCACCGGCTTCGTGAAGATCGTGGGCGACGCGCGCTACGGCGAGCTGCTCGGCGCGCACATCGTGGGCGCGCGCGCGACCGAGATGATCGCGGAGCTGGTCGTGGCGAAGGAGCTGGAGGGCGGCTTCGAGGAGGTCGCGCGCACGGTGCACCCGCACCCGACGTTCTCCGAAGCAGTGATGGAAGGCGCCCGCGCCACCGCGGGCTGGGTCATACACGCATGAAAGGCCGGAATTCCCTTAGCCGGGAATTCCGGGAGCTCTGTGGGTCCGGTCTTTTATTTCGATCTCGGCTCGCCTTACTCGTACCTGGCGGCGGAGCGGATCAACTCCCTGTTCGACGAGCCGCCGGAGTGGCAGCCGATCTTGCTCGGCGCGCTGTTCAAGGTCCACGCGCGCGACTCCTGGTCCAACGGCCCAGGCCGTGCGGAGGGCATTGCGGAGGTCGAGCGCCGCGCGGCGGAGTACGGCCTGCCGCAGATCAGGTGGCCCGATCCGTGGCCCGGCAACACGCTCGTGGCGATGCGGGCCGCGACGTTCGCGAAGCAGATCGGCAAGGTCGTGTCCTTCTCGCTGGCCGGGTTCCGGCAGGCATTCGCGGCGGGGCGTGACCTCAGCGATCCGGACAACGTGATGCTCGCGGCCGCCGCGTGCGAGCTGCATCCGAACGCGCTCACCAAGGCGGTCCAGACGCAGAGCGTCAAGGATGCTCTGCGGGAGACCACCGACGAGGCGGCGGCGCGTGGCGTGATCGGCGTTCCCACCGTGGTGGTGGGCGACCAGGTCTTCTGGGGGGATGACAGGCTGGCTGACGCCGCGGCCGCGGCGCGTCTGTAGCCCGGCGTTTGCCGGTAATGTGAGCCGGGCAACCGCTCCTCAGGACTCCATGGCGACTCAAAGGACAGCGCAGCAGTCGCGCGGCCGGCGCTCCGGTCAATCGGACGGCAGCGCGCGCAAGCGCGAGCTGCCGGACAAGCAGGTCGCGATCGAGCTGCTCGAGAAGATGCTGCTGATCCGGCACTTCGAGGAGCGCGCGCAGGAGATGTACATGAAGGCCAAGATCGGCGGCTTCCTGCATCTCGCGGTCGGTGAGGAGGCGACGATCGTCGGCGCCACCTCGGTGATGCGCGACGACGACTACCTGATCTCGACATACCGGGAGCACGGGCCGGTCCTGGCGCGCGGCACCGACCCGAAGGTCGTGATGGCCGAGCTGTTCGGCAAGGAGACCGGCACGTCGCGCGGGCGCGGCGGCTCGATGCACCTGTTCGACCTCGAGCGGCGCTTCATGGGCGGCTACGGGATCGTCGGGGGCAACCTCCCGCTGGCCGCGGGGCTGGCGCTCGCCTCCGACTACAAGGGTGAGGACTCCGTGACGCTGTGCATGTTCGGCGACGGCGCCTCCAACCAGGGCACCTTCGGCGAGACCATGAACATCGCCGCGCTGTGGAAGCTGCCGGTCGTGTTCCTGGTCGTCAACAACCAGTACGGGATGGGCACCGCGCTGTCGCGCCACTCGGCGGTCACCGACCTGTCGTCGAAGGCCGAGTGCCTCGGCGTGCCCGGCGAGCGGGTCGACGGCATGGACGTGCTCGCCGTGCGCGAGTGCGTCGCCGAGCACCTGCGCAGGGCGCGCGAGGACCGCCAGCCCACGCTGGTCGAGGTCGCTCACCTACCGCTTCCGCGGCCACTCCGCCGCCGACCCCGAGGTCTACCGGACCAAGGAGGAGGTCCAGCAGTGGCGTGAGCGCGACCCGATCGTGGTCTACGCGAGCCTCCTGCAGGAGGCGGGATACCTGGACGAGCAGGGCGTCGAGGAGCTGGACCGCAAGGCGATCGCGCTCGTCGACGAGGCCGTCAAGTTCGCGGACGAGAGCCCGGCGCCCGCGCTCGACGTCCCTGTACGACAACGTGTACGTGCTCGGCGACCAGGTGCAGGGCTGGTACTCCGTCGACGAGCGCACGCCCGAGGTGCACCGCGGCGAGGACGAGCCGAGGTCGGCAAGACGGGCGTCGCGCACGAGCTGGCCGAGGCCGGCGCCGCCTACGCGGGCGCGGGCGACGTGCAGAAGCGCCGCCGCGCAGGGCGACCGAGGACGAGCCCGGCCGACGAGGCGCAGGAGGGCAGCCGGCTGATGGCTGTGATGCGCTACCGCGAGGCGCTGAACCAGGCGATGCGCGAGGAGATGCGCGCCGACGAGTCGGTCTTCCTGATGGGCGAGGACGTGGGCGTGTTCCAGGGCGCGTTCAAGGTCAGCGAGGGCATGCTGGAGGAGTTCGGCGAGAAGCGCGTGCGCGACACGCCGATCTCCGAGAACACGATCGTCGGGATGGGGGTGGGCGCCGCGATGGCGGGCCTGCGCCCGATCGTCGAGATCATGACCGTCAACTTCGCGCTGCTCGCGATGGACCAGATCATCAACTCCGCCGCGCACATCCACTACATGTTCGGCGGGCAGGCCAAGGTGCCGCTGGTCGTGCGCTTCCCGCAGGGCGGCGGCCACCAGCTCGGGCCCACGCACTCGCACACGATGGAGGCGATCTTCCTGCACGTCCCCGGCCTGCTGGTCGCGGTGCCGTCGACGCCGGCCGACGCCAAGGGGCTGCTGAAGGCCGCGATCCGGGACGACAACCCGGTGGTCTTCATCGAGCACGAGTCGCTCTACGGGATGCGCGGCGAGGTGCCCGACAACGGCGGCCCGATGCGCTTCGGCGAGGCCGCGATCCGGCGCGAGGGCAACGACGTGACGATCGTCGGGATCTCGCGCATGGCGATCACCGCCGAGCGCGCCGCCGAGAAGCTGGCCGCCGACGAGGACATCGAGGCCGAGGTGATCGACCCGCGCACGCTGCGGCCGCTCGACCTCGACACGATCCTCGACTCGGTGCGCAAGACCAACCGCTGCGTGATCGTCGAGGAGGGCTGGCCGCACGGCGGCGTGGGCGCCAACATCGCGGCGCTCGTGCAGGAGCAGGCCTTCGACTACCTCGACGCTCCGGTGCAGCGCGTGACCGGCGCGGACGTGCCGATGCCGTACTCGAAAGCCGCTGGAGCAGGCCGCGATTCCCGCACGAGGAGCACGTCGTGAAGGCGGCGCTGGCGACGTTCAGGGACGTCTAGATGGCCATCGACGTCGTCATGCCGCGCCTGTCCGACTCCATGGAGGAGGGCACGGTGCTGCGCTGGCTGAAGTCGGTCGGCGACGAGGTGAAGCGCGGCGACGAGCTCGTCGAGATCGAGACCGACAAGGCGAACATGACCTACGAGGCGACCGACGAGGGGACGCTGATCGAGATCCTGGCCGACGAGGGCGACAACGCTGCCGATCGGCGAGCCGATCGCCCGGATCGGAGATGCCGAGTGAGAAGCCGTCCGGCGACGGAAGTCGCCGGACGGGTCGGAGGCGGGACGAGCGCAGCGAGAGCCGGAGCCCGCAGCCGCAGAGCGCAAGGCGCAGGCGACGGTCGAGCGACCGGCAGCCTGCACCGTCCGGGCAACGGCCGAGTGAAGGCGTCACCGGTGGCACGGCGCATGGCGCGCGACCTCGGACGTGCAGCTCGAGTCGATCCAGGGCTCGGGCCCCGGTGGCCGGATCGTGAAGGCCGACGTCGAGGCCGCCGCGGCGGTGGCGGCGTCCAGCGGCAGCACCGCGGACGCGCCCGCGCGGCGCCCGCTGCCCCGTCACCGCAGACGGCGCCCGAGCCGCGCCGACGGCCAAGGGCGACGGTGCAGGTCATCGAGCTCACCCGCCTGCAGCGCACCGTGGCGCGCCGCATGGCGGAGTCGAAGGCGACCGTTCCCCACTTCTATCTCGAGATGGAGATCGACATGACCGAGGCGGTCGAGCTGCGCGCGCGCCTCAAGGAGATCGCCGCGGAGGACCAGCCGATCCGACCTACAACGACATGGTGGTGAAGGCGTGCGCGCGTGGCGCTGCGCGAGTTCCCGCGCGCGAACGGCTCCTACCGCGACGGCCACGTGGAGCTCTACTCGCGCGTCAACGTCGGCGTCGCGGTGGCGGCGCAGGACGCGCTCGTCGTGCCGACCATCTTCGACGCGGACCAGCAAGTCGCTGGGCGAGATCGCCGCGGACGTCGCGCGCGCTGGTCGCAGAAGGTGCGCGACGGCACGATCACGCCGCCCGAGCTGTCGGGCGGCACGTTCACCGTCTCGAACCTCGGGATGTTCGGGGTCACGAGCTTCTCCGCCGTGATCAACCCGCCGCAGGCCGCGCTGCTGGCCGTCGGCGCGCTCGAGCCGAAGCCCGTCGCGGACCGCACGACCCGCCGTGTGGTCGTGCGCGACATGATGGGCGTGAACCTCGCCTGCGACCACCGCATCCTGTACGGCGCCGACGGCGCCCGGTTCCTCGGCCGCGTGCGCGAGCTGCTCGAGCAGCCGCTGTCGCTCGCGCTGTAGCCGGCGTCGCCGCCTGGACGCCGGGGCCGACGGCGAACCACTGTCCAGTTCGGGCGCTCCTTCTCAGGTCGCACCGGCCTGGGCCCGATAGAGGGGCTGACGCCGCCTGCTCCCGGTCAGGCGGCGAGGAAGCGGTGGATAAGTTTGTCGAACAGTGGATACGAGGCTCGGCCCGAAGCCAAACGGGAGAGCCAACAATCGATCGTCCGTAGGGTCGTCGCCGGATATCCCGGAGGCGTCGTTCAAGATCTCGACGGCAACCCCGTCGGTCCGAAATAGGAGGCGGACGCGGTGTCAACACGCGAGCTGCACGGGGCGACGGAGACGGCGCCTCGAATGCGGAGCGAGCACTTGCTGCGCGAGGACCGCGCCAACCTGCTCCGCTATATGGCCCTGATGCGCGTCGCGGAAGAGCGCGCGCTGACCCTGTACCAGGAGGGCACCGTGCCCGGTTCCTTCTACGACGGACGCGGGCAGGAGGCCATCTCCGTCGGATCGTCGTTCGTGCTGGGCCCGCGCGATCGCATGTGCATCCTGCACCGCGACCTCGGGGCGCACTTCGTGCGGGGCGTGACCCCGGAGCGTTACTTCGCAAACTTCATGGGGCGCGCCGGCGGCGTCACCGGCGGGCGCGACGGCAACATGCACTTCGGCGATCGCCGGCTCGGATGCGTCGGGATGGTCTCGATGCTGCCCGACATGGCGTCGGTCGCGAACGGCCTCGCGCTCTCGTTCAAGATGCGGGGCGAGCCGCGCGTCGCGATGACGTACTTCGGCGAGGGCTCGACGGCCAACGGCCAGTGGCACGAGGCGATGAACTTCGCCGGCATCCACCGGCTGCCGGTGGTGTTCGTGCTCGAGAACAACAAGTACGCGTACTCGACGCCGAGCGAGCTGGAGTTCGCGGCCGACCCCGTGGAGCGGGCGGCGGGCTACGGGTTCCCGGGCGTGCCCGTGGACGGGAACGACGTCGAGACGGTGTTCGAGGCGACCCGTGTCGCGGTCGACCGCGCGCGCAGCGGTGACGGGCCGACGCTGATCGAGTGCCACACGATGCGCATGCACGGGGACGGCGCCCACGACGACATGTCGTATGTGCCGAAGGAGCTGGTCGAGAAGTGGGCGGAGCGCGACCCGATCGGCGCCTTCGAGAACCGGCTGGTCGTCGAGCACGGCTTCAGCGAGGACGAGATCGAGGCGATCGGCGCCGACGTGGAGGCCGCGATCCAGGAGGGCGTACGCCGCGCGCTCGAGCAGCCGATGCCCGAGCCGGACACCGCGCTCGACGGGGTATTCGCGGACGAGTGGGAGCCGCTCGGCGACGGCAACGCTCCCTGGTCCCGGTGGCAGGACACGTCTTCCGGAGAACGGAAACGGGAAAGTCGTCATGAGCGATATGACCTATCTCGAGGCGATCTCCGACGGGCTGCGCGAGGAGATGCGCCGCGACGACACCGTGTTCTGCCTGGGAGAGGACATCGGGGTGTTCGGCGGGGCGTTCAAGGTGACGGCCGGCTTCCACGAGGAGTTCGGGCCCGACCGCGTGCTCGACACGCCGCTCGCCGAGAATCTGATCATCGGCGCCGCCGTGGGCGCGGCCGTGGAGGGCCTGCGGCCCGTTTGCGAGATGCAGTTCGCGGACTTCATCGCATGTGGGTTCGACCAGCTCGTGAACGTGGCGGCCAAGCTGCACTACCGCCAGGGCGTGGCCGTCCCGATGGTCGTGCGGCTCCCGACCGGCGGCGGCTTCTCCGGCGGCCCGTTCCACTCCCAGAGCCCGGAGGCCTGGTTCCTGCAGGCGCCCGGGCTGAAGGTGGTCGCACCGGCCACCGCGGAGGACGCGAAAGGGCTGCTGGTGAGCGCGATCCGCGACCCGAACCCGGTGGTGTTCCTGGAGCACAAGCACCTGTACCGGCAGCGTGCACGGCGAGGTGCCGACCGGGCAGTACACCGTGCCGATCGGCGATGGCCCAGGTGGTCCGGCCGGGCAGCGAGCTGTCGATCTTCGCCTACGGCTCGACGGTCGGCATCGCGCAGGCGGCCGTCGAGGAGCTCGACGAGGACGTCGAGATCGTTGACCTGCGCACGCTCTGCCCGCTCGACCGGGAGACGATCCTGGCGAGCGCGCGCAAGACCGGCAAGGTCCTGATTGCGCACGAGGCGACGCGCTCGTGCGGCGTCGCGGCCGAGGTCGCCGCGCTGATCGGCGAGGAGGTGTTCGAGGACCTCGACGCTCCCGTGCGGCGCCTGACCGCGCCCGACGTGCCCATCCCGTTCAGCCCGCCGCTCGAGCAGCACGTGCTGCCCGGGCTCGACGACATGAAGAATGCCGTCCGTGAGCTCGTCGCATACTGATCAGCAGGCGGCGCTCGTCGAGGTGACCATGCCCCAGTTGGGCGTCTCGGTCGCCGAGGGCACGATCGTCACCTGGCGCAAGCAGCCGGGCGACTGGGTGGAGGCCGACGAGACCGTCTGCGACATCTCCATGGACGAGATCGACACCGAGGTCCCGTCACCGGTGGCGGGCCGGCTGGTCGACATCCTCGTCGAGCAGAACAGGACGGTGCCGGTGGAAACTCCGCTCGCGAGGATCGACACGGGCGCCCAGCCCGGCGAGCCGCATGCGGTGGAGAGCAACGGCAACGGCGGTGCCTGATGGGATTCTCGATCGTTCGCACGTGATCTCTCCGGCTGTGCGGCGGATCGCGGACGAGCACGATGTCGACTTGTCGCGGGTGACGGGCACGGGTTTGGGCGGCCGTGTCCGCAAGAAGGACGTGCTCGCGTTCATCGACGGTGCCCCGCCGCCAGAGCGGCCGCTGCACACCGAGTCGCCGTTCAGGGCCGAGCCCGAGCCCGAGCCGCCGAGCCCGAGCCGGCCGAGCCCGACCGCCGACGCCGAACCGCGAGCCGGCGAGCCACGAACCGCGCCAGCCGCGCTCCGATGCGCCGCCAGATCGCCGAGCACGTGGTCCGCAGTCCCGCCACGGCCGCGCATGTGACCACGGTCGCCGAGGTGGACATGAGCCGTGTGGTCGCCCGCCGCGCGGCACTGAAGGAGCGATACGCGCAGCCGCGGCACGCCGCTCACCTACCTGGCATTCGTCGCGCGGGCGGCCGTGATCGCGCTCGAGGACCAGCCGGTCCTGAACGCGTCGATCGAAGGCGACGACCTCGTCCACCACGACGACGTCAACCTGGGGATCGCGGTGGCGCTCGACGAAGGGCTGATCGTGCCGGTCATCCGCGGGGCGCAGCACCTCGGCCTGGAGGGCATCGCGGCCGCGATCAGCGATCTGTCCACGCGGGCGCGATCGAAGCAGCTGACGCCCGAAGATGTCCAGGGTGGCACTTTCACGATCACGAACCCGGGGCAGTTCGGCACCGTGCTCGCGACGCCGATCATCAACCAGCCGCAGGTCGCGATCCTCGACCTGGAGGCGGTCGTGAAGCGGGCCGTGGCCGTAGAGGGGCCGGAGGGCGATTCGATCGCGATCCGCCCGATGGTCAACCTGTGCCTCTCGTTCGACCACCGCGCCCTGGACGGCGCGGAAGCCGCCCGGTTCCTGGGTGCCGTGAAGGCGCGCCTGGAACAATGGGCTGACGATGTCTGAGGACGGCCACCTCCCGCCCGAGATCTGGTGCTTACGCCGCGGGCTCGTGCCCTACGCCGACGCGCTGCGGCAGCAGAAGGAGCTGGAGACGTATCGCCAGTCCGGCCGGGTGCCCGACGTGCTGCTGCTGCTGGAGCACCCGCCCGTCTACACGCGCGGGCGCCGCTCCGATGCGGGCGAGCTGCCGATGGGCGAGGAGTGGTACCGCGCGCAGGGCATCGACGTGGTCCGGACCGACAGGGGCGGGCGCATCACGTACCACGGCCCCGGCCAGCTCGTCGGCTACCCGATCATGAGCCTCAAGCCGTACCGCGACGACGTGGAGCAGTACATCCGCCGCATGGAGTCGGCGATCATCGCGTCGCTCGCCGACGTGGGGATCGCGGCCGGCCCGATCGACGGGCTGACCGGCGTGTGGACGCACGAGCCGCGCAAGATCGCATCGATCGGCGTGCACGTCAGCCGCGGCGTGACCACGCACGGCTTCGCGATCAACGTCAACAACGACCTCCAGCCCTTCGAGTGGATCGTGCCGTGCGGCATCGACAACTGCCGCATGACGTCGGTGACGAGGGAGCTGCACGCGCAGTTCGACATGAATCGCTTCATGGACATCGTCGCAGCGCGAGATCGGGGTCGCCTACGGGCGGTTGCCGACCGAGATGAGCGAGCTGATCGTCGCGGAATCGAACAGAGAGGCGGCGTGAGCACCGAGCGCGTGCACGTCACGCGCTCACGCGCGAAGCCGGGCGGCGCGGCGCAGTCCGATCCCGACGTGATCCCGTTCCGGTCGCGCAAGCCGCCGTGGCTGAAGGTGAAGGCTCCGGGCGGCCCGAGCTACCGCCGCATCGAGCGGCTGATGCGCTCGAAGGACCTGCACACCGTGTGCGAGGAGGCGAACTGCCCGAACATCGGTGAGTGCTGGGAGCGCGGCACCGCGACCTTCATGATCCTCGGCGACGTCTGCACCCGCCGCTGCGGTTTCTGCAACGTGAAGTCGGGAGTGCCGGACCTGGTCGACCGCGCCGAGCCGCTGCGCGTGGCGCACGCCGTGAAGCAGATGGGCTTGCGTCATTGCGTCGTGACGTCGGTGGACCGCGACGACCTGCCCGACGGCGGCGCCGGCGCCTTCGCCGACACGATTCGCGCGATTCGCAAGCGCGCACCGGACTGCGCGGTCGAGGTGCTGACGCCCGACTTCCGCGGGCAGGAGATGCCGCTCGCGCGCGTGATCGACGCGCGGCCCGACGTCTTCAACCACAACGTCGAGACCGTGCCGCGCCTGTACCCGAAGGCGCGCCGCGGCTCCAACTTCCTGCGCTCCTGCCGCGTGCTGCGGAACGCGAAGCACATGGACTCGGATGTCGTGACCAAGTCGGGCCTGATGGTCGGCCTCGGCGAGACGATGGAGGAGATGCTCGAGGCGTTCGCGCTGCTGCGCGAGCACGACGTGCAGGTGCTGACCGTCGGGCAGTACCTGCGGCCCTCCGAGCACCACCTGCCGCTGGTGCGGTACTGGGAGCCGGACGAGTTCGTCGCGCTGGAGCGCGAGGCCTACGCGCTGGGCTTCGAGTCCGTCGCCTCCGGCCCGCTCGTGCGCAGCTCGTACCACGCGGACGAGCAGGTGCCCGTCCGCCGCGCCTTCGCTTAGTTCCGTCCGGCCCTGCTCAGCGGGCCCCCTGGATCTGCCGATAGGAACCGAGGAGGTCCAGGGCGGCATGACCATTCATCCACACGAGCAGGCGCGACGGCTCGGCGTCGGCCACTCGAGCGACCCCGACGCCGCCTTGCGGCCGGACGCCAACTGGTCAACCCAGCAGCTGGCCGAGTTCCTCGCGCTCGTCTCCTCTTCGACGAATGCGGCCGAGGCGACCCAGAGCGCGGTCGAGCGCGCCGCCGAGGCGCTCGAGGCCGAGGTCGGGGCGCTGATACGCGACGGCGTCGTGGAGGCCTCGATCGGTTTTCCCGCCGGCCAGGTGCCGTACCACGAGATCGCCCGCGTCGCCGAGGCCGGTCACGACTTTCTCGAGGTGCCGGGGCGCGGCCGGCTGCGTGCGGTGTCGGTGGCCCTGGAGGACGCGCCGCCCACCCGGCTCGTGATGGCACGCGGGGAGCAGGACGGCTTCGACCCCGAGGAGCTGGGGTTGCTGCGCGCCATGGCGCGCGTCCTGGTGCTGACGCTGCGCATGCTGCGCGGCCTCGCGGCGGAGCGCTCGCTGCGAGAGGGCGCCGAGCGTGAGCGCGCGGACCGCCAGCAGGCCGAGGCCGCCTACCGCCGTTTGGTGGAACGGCTGCCCGCGATCGTCTATCGCGCCGAGGTCGGCGAAGCGGGTGCCTGGTCGTACGTGAGCCCCCAGATCGAGTCGATCCTCGGTTTCTCCCCGGAGGAGTGGTGTGCCGACCCGACCCTGTGGGCGCAGCGCCTGCATCCCGAGGACCGGGACCGCGCGGTCGCCGACGAGCACGCGGCCGCCGCGGGCGCCGGTGAGGTCGGCAGCAGCGACTACCGCATGCTGGCGCGGAACGGCCGGGTCGTGTGGGTTGCCGACGACGCGATGCTGGAGCGCGACGACGAGGGGAGCCTGTACTGGCACGGAGTCCTCTACGACATCACCGACCGCAAGCGCGCAGAGGCAGAGCTTCAGCTCCGCGCAGCCCAGCAGGCCGCCGTCGCGCGGCTCGGGCAGAGTGCCCTCGAGGGCCAGGACCTTGCGGGCCTGATGCACGAAGCGGTGTCGACCGCGGCGTCGATCCTCGGTGCCGAATGCGCGCACGTGCTGGAGCTGAACGCGCCCGAGGGCTTCGTCGAGCGCGCCACCGTGGGCTGGCCGCAGGACCTGCCCGCCGACCCGGCGGGACACATGGGCTCCGGTTCCCTGGCCGCTTTCGCGATCGAGCACGGAGGACGCACCATCGTGCGCGACTGGCCCGAGGAGCAGCGCTGCTCGCAGCTACCGGCGCTCGCCGGGCTCGACCTGCGCAGCGGCATGGCGGTGGTCGTCAACGGGCCGGAGCGCCCGTTCGGCGTGCTGGAGCTGCATTCACGCAGGCTGCAGGTCTTCCCCGAGGAGGACATCAACTTCGTGCAGTCGCTCGCGAACGTCCTGGCCGAGGCCATCGACCGGCGTGCCGCGGAGGACGAGATGCGGCGCCGGGCGCTGCACGATCCGCTCACCCTGCTCCCGAACAGGACGCTGTTCGGGGACCGGCTCGCGCACGCCCTGCTGCAGTCGCGCCGGCGCGGGACGCTGACCGGCGTGCTGTTCTGCGACATCGACCACTTCAAGCTGATCAACGACAGCCTCGGCCACGCCGCCGGCGACGAGCTGCTGACCGGCGTAGCGCCGCGCCTGAAGGAGGCGCTGCGCCCCGGTGACACCGTCGCGCGCTTCGGCGGCGACGAGTTCGCGGTCCTGATCGAGGACCTCGCCGACGAGCGCGAGGCGGTCGAGGTCGCGGAGCGCATCGGCGCCTCTTTCACGCGGCCCTTCGTGCTGAGCGGCATCGAGCACTTCGTGACCGCGAGCATCGGGATCGCGCTCGGGCGCGAGGCCGGCGTGCGCCCCGAGACCCTGATCCGCGACGCAGACGCGGCGATGTACCGCGCGAAGGAGCGCGGCCGCGGGCGCTACGAGCTGTTCGACCAGGTGATGCGCGCGCGGGCCGTCGAGCGGCTGCAGCTCGAGAACGAGCTGCGCAGGGCGATCGGCCGCGACGAGCTACGGATGCACTACCAGCCGATCGTCTCGCTCGATACCGGCGCGATCGTCGGGCTGGAGGCGCTCGTGCGCTGGCAGCACCCGGGGCGTGGCCTGATCCTGCCGGCCAACTTCATTCCCACGGCGGAGGAGAGCGGCGCGATCGAGTCGCTCGGGCGCTGGGTGCTGGAGCGGGCCTGCCGGCAGGCGGCCGAGTGGCACCTCGCGAGGCCGGACGCGTTCCCGATCGGCATGTCCGTCAACCTGTCCGCCCGCCAGGTCGCGAAGCCGGACCTGCCGGACCTCGTCGGGGAGGTGCTGGCCACCACGGGCCTCGACCCTGCATCGCTCAGCCTCGAGATCACCGAGAGCGCGCTCGTCGAGGAGTCCGCGGCTCCCGTCGAGAACCTCGCGGCGCTGCGCGCGATGGGAGTGCGGCTCGTGATCGACGACTTCGGCACCGGCTACTCGTCGCTCGCCTACCTGCGACGCTTCCCGCTCGACGCGATCAAGGTCGACCGCTCCTTCGTGGAGGGACTCGGCATCGAGCAGGACAGCGCCGCGATCGTCGACGCGCTCGTCGCGATGTCGCGCGCCCTGTCACTGGGAGTGATCGCCGAGGGAGTCGAGACCGGCACGCAGATCAGCGAGCTGAAGCGCCTGGGATGCCGTCAGGCGCAGGGCTTCTTCTTCGCGATGCCGCTGCCCGCGGAGGAGATCCCGGCGCTGCTCGCGACGCCGTCACCGTGGTCGGGCGTCGTGAGAGCCGACCGGCTCGCCGTCGAGTAGCCGCGCACCCCCGCGCCGGCTCACTCCTGCTTGTGGCAGACGGCCTCGATGTTGTTGTTGTCGGGGTCGAACACGAACGCGCCGTAGTAACCCGGGTGGTAGAGGTCGCGCGGCCCGGGCTTGCCGTTGTCGCGTCCGCCCGCAGCGATGGCCGCCGCGTAGAAGGCATCGACCGTCGCGCGGTCAGGACTCGCGAAGGCGACGTGCACGGGGCCGCTGCGCTCGCGCGTCCCGACCCAGAACTCCGGGTTGCCCTGTTTTCCGAAACCGCAGGAGACGTTGTCGATCTCGAGCACGACCTCCAGGCCGAGCGGCGCCAGCGCCGCTCGGTAGAACGCCTTGCTGCGCTCGTAGTCGGCCACTCCGAGGACCACGTGGTCGAGCATGGCTCGATGCTACCGGTGCCCGCATTGATTCGGTGGCGCCCCCGCTAGGCTTCCGGCCCCTTGATCCCGCTGCGGGACAACATCCCGACCGATCGGTTCCCGGTCGTCACCCTCGTGATCGTCGCGATCAACGTGGCGGTGTTCCTGCTCTTCCAGGGCCCGTCGTTCTCGTTCACCGGTGCGGATGCCGTGGACACCAAGGTGGTGGTCGAGTACGGGGCGGTGCCCTACCGGATCACCCATCCCGGTGACAAGTGCGTCCTGTCGACGGTGTCGGTGCAACAGGAAGCTCCGGGACAGTTCGTCGCGGTCCCCGGCCAGGACGAGCTGCTGTGCGAGGGGACCCCCGAGTACGAAGCGGTCAGGCAGGACGGCACCATTCGGGTCGAACAGATCGACCAGCCGCCCGGCCTCCTGACGATCTTCTCGTCGATGTTCATGCACGGCGGCTGGCTGCACATCATCTTCAACATGGTGTTCCTGTGGATCTTCGGCAACAACATCGAGGATGCGATGGGCCGTGGCCGCTACGTCCTGTTCTATCTGCTGGGGGGCTTGGCGGCCGCGGCCGCACAGATCGCGGTCTCTCCGGACTCGACCGTCCCGCTCGTGGGGGCCAGCGGCGCGATCGCCGCGGTCCTGGGCGGCTATGCGCTGCTCTATCCGCACGCCCGCGTGCTCACGCTGTTCTTCTTTTTCTTCATCTTCCTGCTGGAGATACCGGCAATGGTGCTGCTGGGGCTCTGGATCTTCCTCCAGTTCCTGCCGGCCGTGGGCCAGCTCGCGACGCCCGAGCTGGGAGGGGGAGGGGGCACGGCGTACTTCGCCCACATCGGGGGATTCCTGTTCGGTCTCGCGACGGTCCGTCTCTTCGCCAAGCGGCGCAGCAGCCGGTACGGCGGCGCGGGGCCCAAGTATCCGGTGTACTGAGGTCAGTGGCCTAGTTCATGGAAACTGTGGTGCAGGTGCTGCTGCTCGGGTTCATCGTGTTGTTCGCCGGGCTGACCATCGAGGTGATATCGACCACCGGGTTCGACATCCTGTCCGCGGTTGCGTTGATCTTCCTGGCACTGATCGCGATTCCCGTGATCGGAGGCCTGTTCAACCCTCCGTCGGATGACTGACGAGCGACCAAGCGTGCTTCAGGGCGGAAGGCGCCGCCGCCGCAGGCTGCCGCGCGCGCTGCCGCTGGTGGTGCTGCTCGGCCTGCTGGCGTGGGCCGCCCTCGCCGTGCTCGACTCCGGGGACGACGAGCCGACCGCCCCCCGCGCGGGGGTGGACCGGCCGCAGGCCGACAACCCCGATCCGCCGCGGCTGCTCGACGACGCGCGCACGCCTCCCGCCGCCGCATCGCCGCAGCCCACCTCGCGGTTCCGGGTGGACCTTGCGAGTGCCGACACCGTGCGGCTGCGCTTCGTGCGCAAGCCGCGCGCCGGCGTGCTGTTCGACGTGCGCACGGGGCGCGTGCTGTGGCGGCGCAATCCCGAGCGGCCGCTGGCGATCGCGAGCCTCACCAAGATGATGACGGCGCTCGTGGTGGTGGAGCGCGAGGACGCACACGACCGCGTGCGCATCACGCGGCGCGCGACCCGCACGGCCGGGTCGGCGATCGGCGTCCTGCCGAAGGGCAAGAACGTCCAGCTCGAGGCGCTCCTCAACGGCCTGATGCTGGTGTCGGGCAACGACGCAGCCGTCGCGCTCGCACAGCACACCGCGGGCACCGTGCCGAACTTCGTGCGCCTGATGAACGACCGCGCCGCGGAGCTGGGCCTCGACTGCACGCGCTTCTCGACGCCGCACGGCCTGAAGGACGAGGGCAACCGGTCGTGTGCCGCCGACCTCGCCTCGCTGGCACGCGCGGACCTGCACCTGCGCCGTATCCGGCGGATCGTGCGGCGCAAGCGCGCGATCCTCAAGTTCCCGATCAAGGGCGGGCACCTCTACCTCTACAACAACAATCCACTGATGCGCCAGGGCTACGCCGGCGTGACGGGGCTGAAGACGGGCTACACGGACAGGGCCGGCCGCTCGATCGTCGCGACCGCACGCCGCGGCGATGTCGAGCTGGGCGTCGTACTGCTGCACTCGTACGACCCGGCGACGCAGGCCAGGAAGCTGCTGGACCGGGGATTCAAAGCCGTACGCTGACGGCGCTTCTTTCGCGCGGGCCGTAGCGGTGCGGCAGCGAGGCGATCTCCTCGCAGAAGGCGTCAACCACCGCGGGATCGAACTGCGTGCCCGCGCAGGCCCGCAGCTCCGCGAGCGCGTCGTCCACGGATCGCGCGGGGCTGTATGGGCGGTGCGTGATCATTGCGTCGAAGGCGTCGCAGACCGACACGATGCGCGCACCGAGCGGGATCTCCTCGCCCGCCACGCCGTCCGGGTAGCCGGAGCCGTCCCAGTGCTCGTGGCTGGAGCGCACGATCTTGGCGACGGGCAGCAGCGCCGGCGCCGCACTCAGGATGCGCTCGCCGATGATGGTGTGGCGGCGGACGAAGGTCCATTCCTCCGGGCTGAGTGGGCCGGGCTTGCGCAGGATCTCGTCCGGCACCGCCATCTTGCCCACGTCGTGCAGCTCGGCGGCGCGCACCAGCTCGTCGAGCTCCTCGGGGATCAGGGACATCCGGGTGCCGACGCCCATGGCCAGCCGCGCCACTCCCTGCAGGTGGCTGCCGAGGGCGGGCTCGCGCTCGTGCAGGACCTGCAGCAGGATGTCGCGTGTCTGGCGCGTGGCCGAGGAGCGCCGGTCCTCCTTCTGCGCGTACATCCGCTGGTCCGCGATTCGCAGCGCAAGCGTCGCGTCCCGCGCCTCGTGGGGCAGCATCACGGTGCCGTGCGAGGCCTTGATCGCGAACCCCTCGCCCTGTTCGGAGAGCGCCGAGGCCGCCAGCGCGATGATCGTCTTCGCGCTCGACGCGCCCGTCATCACGAGCACGCAGAACTCGTCGCCGCCGATCCGGTAGGCCGCGCCGTAAGGCTTGATCGCACGCTCCAGGTTGCCCCCGAGCCGCGCCAGCAGCACGTCACCGGCCGGATGGCCGTAGGTGTCGTTGTAGCGCTTGAAGCCGTCGAGGTCGAACAGCACCAGGATGCGCGGGGATGCGACGTTGGCGACCTGCAACTCGCGGCGCAGGTCTGTCATCAGCTTGCGGCGGTTTCCGAGTGTGGTGAGTGCGTCCGTCTGGGCCTCGATGCGGGCGTGGGAGAACATTTGCAGCGACTCCTTGAAGGACACCGCGGCGCGCGAGATCAGGACGACCAGGGCCGCGGCCGCCAGCGCCACGGCGGCGAACCCGACGGGCAGGAACTGGCCCAGCACCAGCACTGCGAGCGCGGCGGCCGCGCCCAGCGAGGTGAGGGCGAGCCGGCGCGTGCCCTCGAGGTGCACGGGCATCGCTCCGCTGGAGGGCTGCCACGCGGCGTACGCGAGCACGAGACCGCCCGCCAGCCACAGCGAGTCGACGATCGTGCCGGCCGCGTAGCGGCCCGACACCGTCTCCAGCAGGAAAGCCGTCGAGGAGACACCGGCCAGCGCCAGCCCGACGACCGCCACGGTCCAGGTGCGGTTCGGGCGCCAGCCGGTGATCGCCTGCACCCAGACGGCGAACGCCAGCAGGACCACCGCGCCGAGCGGGTACGCCACCTTCAGCGTGATCGCGGCGGTGCTCGCCTCGATGCCGTCGAGAAAGGTCACCTCCATCCCGACCGCTCCGACCGCGCCGGCGGCCAGCGAGACGATCAGGCCGTCGAGCAGGAGCGTGGGCTGGTACGGCTTCACCCGTGACGACAGGAGAATTGCCATGGTGGCCGCCGCCGCGGCGGCGAACGGGACCAGCAGGGCATCGGCCATGGGAAAGGCGTAGAGGTCCTTTTCGACGCCTCCACCACTTGCGTAGAAGACCGAGCCCATGAACCACGCGGCGAATGCAGCAGCAGCGGCGGCCCATGCCCTGCGCTCGTCGTGCACAAGTCCGGCCCGGGCCACGCCTGCGGCGAGCACCAGCAGCGCGAGACCGTAGAACGCCCAGGTCGAGAAGTGCCGGTCGAGCCCGGCGTGCGGGCCCAGCAGGGCGTAGGCGACATGCGCGGCAAGCCCCCCGATCGCGGCCGCGAGCAGCGCCGTGGCAGGCTTCGTGTTCCTGAAGACGTCCGTGTGCAACGCGTTTCCGATCCGAGGAGCCGGGCAGGCCGAGCATGGCCGCCCCCTGTCTGTCTTATTCGGCCGCGGCGGGCGATCGCGTTACACGAAACGCTGCAGGCTGGCCGCCCTGGCAGCGGTCACGGTGCGGCTCAGCCGGAGTCGTCGAAGCCGCCCCCGCCACCGGAGGGCTTGGGGCGCGACTTGGGAGCCGGGGCCGGCCTCGGGGCCGGCTGCCGGGGCTGGGTCTGCTGCGTGTAGGTCTGCGTGTTCGTGGACCCGCCGGGCGTGCCCGAGCCGTAGCGGTTGCCGTAGCCGGTGCCGTTCTGGAACTGCGTGCCGTCGCGGCTGAAGGAGCGCTGCGCCAGCGCTGCGGCCGCCGCGCGCTTGCGCGCGAGTTGCCGTGCGGCCCGCACCCGCCGCACGTGGGCCCGCTCCAGAGCCGCTGCCCGCGCGCGCCGCGCCGCGCCCGCGGCGAGCACCTCCCGCGGGTTCGTGAGGTGCGGGCGCTCGGTCACGCGCCTGATCTCCCCGCCGCCCGTGCTCTGGCCGTTCAGCCAGACCACGACGCCGATGCCCACCAGGATCGCGAGCAGGCCCATCAGCGGAAGCTCGAGGTCGACGACCGAGCGCGCCCGCCCGTCGCGCGTGGCCCGCAGGCGCATCATGATGCGCTGGGGGCCGTCGAGGGGGGCCCAGTGACGCGTCATCGCGCCGGACAGGGAACCGGCGCCACTCCGCCTGGTATCAGGCAGAGATCCTGGCGTGCGGGCGGCTTGCCCTTGCGAATCCGGAAGCGGGTGTACTTACCGATCACGTCCGACCTCGTGACGAACACCCTCAGTATGGCGCCTGCGCGCAGGGTGCGCCGCTCCAGGCGGCGCACGCGGGTCAGACGCGTGGCGGGCAGCAGGTCGCCGACCGAGGCGCGCATGGAAACGGTGTGGCTGTTCGTCTTGAAGGGGCAGCCGCGCCCGTTGCAGCGCACCTTCACGGAGGACCCGGGCGGCGCGGTCACGTTCAGCCGGCGGATCTTGGCGCCCCTGCGTTTGACGCGGCCCGCGATGCGGACCACCGGGAAGGGGCTCATCATGGAGAAGGCGCGGACGGTGCCGCCGGACGCCGGGGTCACCGGCAGCGCCAGACTCGCCACGTCCTTGGCGTTGGTGGTGACCTGCAGGGAGATCTGGTAGACGCCGGCTACCGGGTAGGTGAGGGTGGCGCTCGGCCCGGTCGCCTCGTCGAAGAGACCGTCACCGTTCAGGTCCCAGCGCTCGGCGCTCGGCGGGATCGCGGAATCCGGGTCGACCGACGTCGAGACGAAGGTCACGGGCGACCCGGCCGTGGGGTTGGCCGGGAAGAAGACGAAGGACGCGTCAGGGGGAGCGTTGGCCGCGGGCGAGACCTTGACCTTCTTGCGGACCTCGCCGATCGTCTGGAGGTCGGCATCGAGCGCCCGCAGGCCGATCTCATATGTGCGGGCCGAGTGGAAGACCCGCGTGGCCTCGATGCCCACGTCGTCGTCGTACAGCCCGTCCTCGCTGAGGTCCCACTGGTAGTGGACGGCGCCATCGCCGGTGTCGGCGGTGAACGTGATGTTCTTGTTGACGATCACCGGCGTCGACCACGTGAAGTCGGCCGCCCCGGCGCTTGCCGGTCCGGCGCACAGCAGCACGATGCCGAACGCGACGGATGCGAGCAGGCGTGTGATCCGTGGGCCGGATAGGTATGCGTCCGCGGGGGACACTGGGACCTCCAAGCGAGATACCGTTCGAGTGGCGCATCCATGCGCGTAGCCGTCACTGGAGGGGCGGCGGCATGCCCTCTGGCACGGCGCGCAATATAGCGACGGGTCCGGCGGTACCCAGTGGCTTCGCGCACACAGGCGGCCGGTTTCGGTCGCTAAATGCGGACCTTAGAGCCCCTAACAAAACACCCGCAACGCCATCACGGGCATTTCGTTAGAGGCTCTAACCGGGCGGGGGCGTCCCGCCGAGCGGGTTGCCGCCGCGGTCTTGCGGGACGTTCAGTTCCCGGATCGTGAGCCGGCCCACCTCCAGCTCATCGACGCGCAGCCGCTTGATGCGGGCCCGCCCGATCGCGAGCCGCCCGATCGCGAGCGCGCCGATCGCCAGGGCCCCGACCGCCAGCGCCGCGAGCGCCATCGCGCCGCGGGCGAGCGCTCCGTTGGCGCTCGCACCGACTGCCATGGCGCCGTGCGCGATCGCGCCGGAGCTGTGATGACGGCGGGATCGGCGCATCCGCCGGACCGTACCATTCTGCGTCGTGGCAATCGCGATCGCATCGGGGCTCGGCAAGCACATCGCAGGCGTGCCGCTGCTGCATGACGTGTCGTTCAAGCTCGAGCGCCGCGACCGCCTCACCCTGGCGGGGCGGAACGGCTCGGGCAAGACGACGCTGCTGCGCATGCTCGCGGGCGAGATTCCGTTCGACGAGGGCGAGCTGATGCTGGAGAAGGGCGCGCGCGTGGCGCTGCACGACCAGCGCCCCCCGCGCGAGCAGGGTCTCAGCCTGCGTGACTACGTGCTGTCCGGCTGCGCCGACCTGGTGGCGCTGGAGGAGCAGCTCAGGCAGCTGGAGACCGCGATGGCGACGGGCTCCTCCGACCAGGCGACGCTCGCGCGCTATTCCACCGCGCAGGACCGGCTCGAGCACGCCGGGGGATATGACTGGCGCCGCCAGGCGATGACCGTCGTGCGCGGGCTCGGGTTCTCCGACGCCGATCTCGACCGGTCGCTGCACACGTTCTCGGGCGGCGAGCTGACGCGCGGGTCGCTCGCGCGCACGCTCGCGGGCGACCCGGACCTGCTGCTGCTCGACGAGCCCACGAACCACCTCGACGTCGAGTCGCTCGAGTGGCTCGAACAGCGGCTGATCTCGGCCGACGCGGCGATCGTGCTGGTCGCCCACGACCGCTGGTTCCTCGAGTCCGTCGGCACGGCCGTGCTCGAGCTGGAGGGACAGAAGGCGCGCTACTTCGCGGGCCCGTGGCACGCATGGCGCAAGGAGCGCGCGACGCGCGAGCTCGCGCTCGGGCGCGCGATCGAGCGCCAGCAGGCCGAGATCGAGCGGCTCGAGCGCTTCGTGACGCGGTTTCGCGCGGGCACCCGCTCCCGCCAGGCCCAGTCGAAGGCGAAGCGGCTCGGGAAGATGGACCGGCTGGAGCGCGACCCGCGCCCCGGGCGCGCACCGGGCTTCGCGTTCGAGACCGCATCGCGCACGGGACGTGTCGTGCTCGAGCTGGAGCAGGCGAAGATCGCGGCCGGCGACCGCACGCTGGTCGACGGCGCCGAGCTCTGGTTGGAGCGCGGCGAGCACGTCACGCTGGTCGGCCCGAACGGCGCGGGGAAGACGACGCTGATCGAGACGCTCGCCGGCCTGCGCGTGCTGGAGCGGGGCAAGCTGCGCCGCGGTCACAACGTCGAGCTCGGGTTCCTCTCGCAGCACGCCGAGGAGATCGATCGCAGCGGGACGGTGCTGGAGGCGGCGCAGCGCGCCACCGGTCTCACGCCCGGCAAGGCACGGGCGCTGCTCGGCCGCTTCCTGTTCACGGGCGCGGACGCGGAGAAGGAGGTCACGGTCCTCTCCGGGGGCGAGCTGCGGCGCCTCTCGCTCGCCATCGTGGTCGCGTCCGGGGCCAACCTGCTGATCCTCGACGAGCCGACGAACCACCTGGACATCGAAAGCCGGGAGGCACTCGAGGATGCGCTGCGCGGATTCGACGGCTCGGTCCTGCTGGTCTCCCACGACCGGGCCCTGCTCGACGCCGTCGGGACGCGTACGATTGCGATGGAGGACGGTGCCCTGCGCTCCTACGAAGGCGGTTGGGCCGACTACGTCCGCGTGCGCGACGAGCGCAAGGCAGCCGCGGCGCCGCCGGAGCCGGCGAAGCGCAACGGCACGCGCCGCCGCGGTCAGTCCGTGAAACCCGCGGTGTCGAAGAACACCAAGCGCAGGATCGCGACGCTGGAACGAGACATCGAACAGGCAGAGGCGGCGCTCGCGAGCGTCGAGGACGAGCTGGCCGATCCCACGGCCTGGGCGACGCCCGAGCGAGCCGGAGCGATCCACCGAGCGCCATCGCGCGGCCAAGCGCGCCGTCGAAGCGCTTTATGAAGAGCTGGCCGGGATGGAGGCACTCCACCTGATGGCCCGCCGCGAGGACCTCCGCAACATCGCGATCGTCGCGCACGTCGACCACGGCAAGACGACGCTGGTGGACGCGATGCTGTGGCAGTCCGGGGCGTTCAGAGCCAACCAGGACGTGGCCGACCGCGTGATGGACTCGATGGATCTCGAGCGCGAGAAGGGCATCACGATCCTCGCGAAGAACACGGCGGTGCGCCACGGCGGCCTGAAGCTGAACATCATCGACACTCCCGGCCACGCGGACTTCGGGGGAGAGGTCGAGCGCGGGCTGACGATGGTGGACGGAGTGCTCCTGCTGGTCGATGCCTCCGAGGGCCCACTCCCGCAGACGCGGTTCGTGCTGCGCAAGGCGCTCGAGGCGCGGCTCCCGGTGATCTTGGTGGTGAACAAGGTGGACCGCCCGGACGCGCGCAGCGCCCAGGTGGTCGACGAGGTCTACGAGCTGTTCCTCGACCTCGACGCCGACGAGGAGCAGATCGAGTTCCCGATCGTCTACACCAACGCGCGGGCGGGCTGGGCATGGCTCGAGGAGGGTGTCGAGGGCACCGACCTCGAGCCGCTGTTCGATCTGATCCTGAACGAGATTCCCGCCCCTGAGCACGATCCCGGCCATCCACTCCAGGCGCACGTCACGAACCTGGACGCGTCGCCGTACCTCGGCCGCCTCGCGCTGTGCCGCGTGCGCAACGGGACGATCCGCGCCGGGCAGCCGATCGCCTGGTGCCGCACCGACGGCCGCGTGGAGCGGGCGACCGTGAGCGAGCTGTACGTGACCGAGGCGCTCGACCGGGTCGCGGTCGAGGAGGCCGGCGCGGGGGAGATCATCGCCGTTGCGGGGCTGCCCGACATCACGATCGGCGAGACGCTCGCGGACCCCGAGGATCCGCGGCCGCTGCCCGTGATCACGGTCGACGAGCCCTCGCTCTCGGTCGTGATCGGGATCAACACCTCGCCGCTGGCGGGGCGGGACGGCTCGAAGCTGACCGCGCGGCAGGTGCGCGCGCGGCTCGACCAGGAGCTGATCGGGAACGTCTCCATCCGCGTGCTCGACACGGAAAGACCGGATTCCTGGGAGGTGCAGGGACGGGGTGAATTGCAGCTTGCGGTGCTGGTCGAGCTGATGCGCCGCGAGGGCTTCGAGCTGACGGTGGGGCAGCCGCAGGTCGTGACGCGCGAGATCGACGGCGACGTGCACGAGCCGATCGAGCGGCTCGCGATCGACGCGCCGGAGGACTACGTCGGCGTGATCACGCAGCTGCTCGCCCTGCGGAAGGGAAGGTTGGAGCAGATGGTCAACCACGGCACGGGCTGGGTGCGGATGGAGTACCTCGTGCCGGCGCGCGGCCTGATCGGATTTCGCACCGAGTTCCTCACCGAGACGCGCGGCACCGGGCTGCTGCATCACGTGTTCGACCGCTGGGAGCGATGGGCGGGCGAGCTGCAGACGCGTCCCACGGGCGCGCTCGTGGCGGACCGCAGCGGCAAGGCGGCCAGCTTCGCGCTGTTCGGGTTGCAGGAGCGCGGCACGCTGTTCGTAGCGCCGGGCGAAGAGGTCTACGAGGGCATGGTCGTGGGGGAGAACGCGCGCGCGGACGACCTCGACGTGAACGCGGTCAAGGAAAAGCATCTGACCAACATGCGCTCGTCGACCGCCGATGTGCTCGTGCGGCTGGTCCCGGCGCGGCGCCTGTCACTGGACCAGGCGCTCGAGTTCCTGCGCCCCGACGAGTGCGTGGAGGTCACGCCGGCGGCTGTACGCCTGCGCAAAGTGGAGCTGGACAAGACGTCGCGGCTGAAGCTCGCACGCAAGTCGAAGGCCGGCGCCGTGGTACCGTAGGTAGGTAGGTTCATCGCTCGCTGGGTCTGTCTCTCTTCCTTCCGTGCGCGCCCACCACAGAGGGTCAGGAAGGAAGCACATGAAGACCATTCGCGAACAAGTCGAGGCGCGCCGCCAGACCAAGCTCGAAGGAATTCGCCGGCAGGTGAGGAGCGGCAGGCTCGTCGTGAGGCAGATGACCTCCGAGCAGCAGGCCCAGTTCCCGGCCCCCGCACCGCAGCGTGAAGACGCTGGCCGGTCGTGAACGCCCGGCTCGAAGGACTCGAGGCGGAGGCGCGCTATCGCCGCGAGCGCCTGGAGACCTATCGCGCGAAGCAGTACGGCACAGGTCTCGTGACGGAAGCCGGCCTGCGCCTGCGCGAGCGCGAATACGAGTCGGCCGACCAGCGCTGGCGCCAGGCCCAGAACGAGGCCGGCACCGACAAGTAGGCTAAGAGGAGAGTGTGATGGGAGACGTGCTCAGCATCATCGCAATCGCAGTTCTGATGGTCCTGGCCGTGGTGAGCGTGCAGAGGCAGCGCGCCTCGCGGGTACACGAAGACGCCGAGCTGAGCTCCCGCGTCGGCAGCGACAACGCTCAGGCAGAGCGCTCCGCGGCCGTGCGCGCCGAGGTGCGCTCCGCGCACAAGGACTAGCCCGGGGGGAGGGGCCCGATGTGCTCCTCGATCTTGGCCTGTACCTCGCCGCACAGCTTCTTCAGCTGAGCGGGCTGGACCGTGGCGTTCGTGAGGAGCAGCCGCAGAAAGCCCATCTCCTCGAGAGTCAGCTCGAGGGTGAAAGTCTCCGGGACCGCGGCCACGGGCTGTTGCTGCTCGGTCACGGCGGTGTGGTGTCGGTCGTGATGGGCACGGTCACAGGGTAGGGCCCGGATGGCTCCAGCGGAATGGTGGTGAACAGAGTCTTGCCGCCGTCGTTCCACTGCACGACGAGCTTGCCGTTCTTCACGTAGAGGCGGGCCTGCTGACGCGCCGGCGGTGCGGGGGCGTCGCTGGACTCCTGATCGACCGTGAGCGAGCCGTGGTAGCTCGGGTTGCCGCGCAGATGCAGGATCGAGGCCGGGGCGGCCTGCGAGCCGATGTTGACGCCGCCCGAATGGCGCATGTGCACTGCCGGACCGAATGAACGCATCGAATAGTTGAACGTTCCGCGGCCGCGGAAGTCCCGGATCTCGAGGCCTGTGAGGTTGAGGATCGCGCCGCTCCCGCCGGGCGCCTCGATGCGCAGGAGCGAGTAGTTGTTCACGCTCCACCCCGTGTCGACGGTCGTGGTCGGCGGCGCGTAGAAGCCGAACACGTTCGTGATCCTGCTCGTGCCCAGGTTCGCGATCGGCCGCAGCCGCATCTGGTGCTGGAAGCTCGAGAGCGTCGAGCCGACGACGCCGTCGGCTGCGCCGGGCAGCCCGTTCAGCGTGAGGTTGCTCTTGAAGACCTCGATTGCCTGCACGTTCGTCGGGGCCGACGGCGTGACCTCGCTGGTTGCGCTGAACATCAGCAGCGATGTGGGATCGAGCGTCCCGCTGGTCGAAACGGACGCGCCCACCGCAAACCCGCGCAGGCCTCCGCCGCCGCCGAGCGTGATCGTGCTGGTGACGGGCAGCTGCGCGGCGACGTAGCGGTCGTTGGACACGACGGCGTCGACAGGCGTGAGCGTCAGCGCAGTTGCCTCGACTGCGCCTGCGGGAAGCTGCAGCCGGCCGTCGGGGGTCAGCCGCAGGCGCTCGGTGCCGGGTCCGCCGTTACGGATGTGGAGCAGGTCGCCGGTCGTCGGGTTGTCCGCGTCGTTGCCGATGAAGATGCCCTGGCTGGCGGTGCCCGCTCCCTCCAGCGCGATCGACAGCGCCGACGCGTCCGCGTCGGAACCGTCCGGCTTGCCGTGCGTGATCTTCACCGTGCCCTTGCCGGTCTCGCGGCCACGTACGCCCAGCGTGGTGTCCTGGTCGTTCGTCGAGACGATGTCGACCGCCTCGGCGGTCGGGTCGCCGGCGCCCCCGGCCGGGTCGTGGAAGATCGAGACGGTGTGCGCGGTCCCGGCGTTCTGGATGCGGACGGCGTGCTGCGGGTTGGCCGCGTTGGCCTGGTTCACGACCAGGAGACGGCCGAGCGCGTCGGCGCCACGGTCCGAGAAGAGGACGGCGCCGGCGCCGCTCGAGCCGCTGTTGTCGAGGTTGAACGCTCCGCCGACCGAGGCAGACTGCGGCACGCTGCCGGAGCACACGAGCCTGAGGGCCGCGATGTCGGGCGGCGGCACGACCTCGACCAAGTCGTCGAAGTGTGTGGTGACTGCCTGCGCGGACCCCGGTGCTGCGAGCAACCCGAGCCCACCGGCCGCGAGGCCGGCCCGGGCCAGCATCGAACGACGCGTCGCGTGCCGCGACGCGTCGGCGCACCCCTCCATGCGCTCTGCGGGTGACTGGTCGGGGCTCAGCGGGCTGCCTCCCGCGCGTGAAGCTAACAGCGGCCAGGAGGCAGGTCAACGTCGCGGGTCACGCGGGCGCGGGCGGCGCCCGAAGCCGCGCATGGAGCATGCCGGGCTCGAACCGGCGACCTCCGCGTTGCAAACGCGGCGCTCTCCCAACTGAGCTAATGCCCCGAGGATCCAGATTGTAGAGGGGCGAAAACCGACTCGCTGGTGAATTGGGTACCCAATGGGGTCCCGAATTCACCAGTCGGTCTGGTCTCTCGTCGATCAACAGCACGGCGTCGTGGCGCGATGGCAACTGCTCGAACTCGGGTTCAGCCCACGGTCGATCGAGCATCGCCGTTCGAAGGGACGCCTGCACCTCGTGACAAGGGGCGTTTATGCGGTTGGGCGCCCGCGGTTAACGCGGCACGGCCGTTGGATGGCAGCCGTCTTGAGTTGCGGCCCACCGCCGCGCTTAGCCACGACGACGCTGGCGCGCTCATACGGCATTCGAAGCGCGGGACAGTCAGGTCGCGGGCTAACGCCATCCTCGGGGACTGGTGCATGTCTCGCTGACGGACGACTCGCGGCGGCGGCGTCCGGGACTCATCATTCACCGGCGCACCGACCTCGAGGCGACCAAGCGCCACGGCATCCCTGTCACCACTCCTATTTGCACGCTGATAGACATCGCGCCACGGTTGAACCGAGACGAGCTCGAAGCCGCGATCAACGAGGCCGACAAGCGCGATCTCGTCAACGTGGAAGAGCTGCGATCCGCGCTCGACAAGGTGACGCCTCGGCCTGGAGTCGGCATCCTTCGCGAGACGCTCGACCGCCGCACCTTCACGCTCACCGACTCCGGGTTGCGAGCGGCTGTTCCTGCCGATCGCCCGCCGCGCGGGTCTGTCAAGACCCGAGACTCGACAGTGGATCAACGGCTACAAGGTCGACTTCTACTGGCCCGATCTGGGACTGGTCGTCGAGACTCGACGGCCTGCGCTATCACCGCACCCCGGCCCAACAAGCGGCGGATCGCCGGCGCGACCAGGCGCATGCGGCCGCCGGCCTAACGCCGCTGCGCTTCACGCACGGCGCAGGTGCGATATGAACCTGCGCACGTGCAAGAGACCCTCGCCACGGTGGCGAACAGGCTTTCAGCAGGGCCATTTCGTGGCAGACTGCGCCAATCGAGCGATGACCGAGCCGGAAAAGAGCAACGGACAGGGCCGCGCGCCGGTCCTGTCGGAGGAGCCGCTGGAGCAGAGCAGCGGCGCCGTCGCGGAGGCGACCGAGGTTGCCGAACCGGCCGGGAGCGACGGCGCGGCGCCCGCTCCCGAGCGCAGCCCCGGCAGGGCGCACGTCTCCGACCTCGACATCGTCAAGCACTACTTCGACTCGGCCTGCGACCGCATCGGGGTCCCCGACGACGTGCGCGACGTGCTGCGCACCTCCTACCGCGAGACGGTCGTCCAGATCCCCGTGCGCTTCGCGGACGGCAAGATCCACGTCTTCAAGGGCTATCGCGTGCAGCACAACGGTGCGCGCGGCCCCTACAAGGGCGGCCTGCGCTACCACCCCGACGTCGACCTCGACGAGGTGCGCGCCCTCGCGATGCTGATGACGTGGAAGACCGCGATCGTCGGCATCCCGTACGGCGGCGCGAAGGGCGGCGTCAACTGCCCGAGCGACAAGCTCAATTCCGAGGAGCTCCAGTCCATCACGCGCTCGCTGATGGACAAGATCGACAAGGTGCTCGGCCCGAACCGCGACATCATGGCGCCCGACGTCGGTACCAATGCGCAGGTGATGGCGTGGCTGATGGACGAGTACGGCAAGCTGCACGGCCACACGCCGGCGATCGTGACCGGCAAGCCGATCGCGCTCGAGGGCTCGTACGGGCGCGAGTCTGCGACCGGCCGCGGCCTGGTCTATCTGTACCGGGAGGCCGCCCCCAAGCTCGGGCTCTCGCCGTCCACGACCACCGTCGTCGTGCAGGGCTTCGGCAACGTCGGCTCATGGGCGGCGCGGATCCTCCATCAGCTCGGCGTCAAGGTCACCGGCGTCTCGAACGCGGACGGGGCGATCAGGAGTGACGACGGCATCGACGTCGTGAAGCTGCACGAGTTCGTCGAGGAGGGAGGCAAGATCGCCGAGTTCCCCGGCGTCCAGCAGATCTCGCCCGACGACCTGCTCGGGATACCGTGCGACGTCCTGATACCCGCGGCCCTCGGCGGCATGATCCACGAGGACAACGTGGACGAGGTGCAGTGCAAGGTCCTGCTGGAGGGAGCGAACAGCCCCACGACCCCCGCGGCGGACGAGATCCTCCGGCAGAAGGGCGTCTACGTGATCCCGGACGTGATGGCCAACGCCGGCGGCGTGGTCGTCTCCTACTTCGAATGGGTGCAGAACATGCAGCACTTCCGCTGGGAGGAGCGGGAGATCAACGACAAGCTCGGCAACATCATGCGCCGCGCCTTCCGTGAGGTGGACACACATGCGCGCCAGAAGGACCTGTGCCTGCGCGACGCCGCCTACGAGCTCGGCATCGAGCGCGTGATCGACACCGCGCGCACGCGCGGCTACATATAACTTTGCTCACGGAGCCTGCGGCTCCGATCGCCTCTGCGTTTGCTCAGAAGCGCCGGAGCGCTCACGGAGCCTGCGGCTCCGATCGCCTCTGCGTTTGCTCAGAAGCGCCGGAACTCGGTGTCCGGCGGCAGCCCGACCGCCGCCAGCGCCTTGTCGCGGCTGTCGAACATCTCCACCCGGACGAGCACGTCGTCTCGTGTGGTCCAGACCATCGGGAAGGCCGGCGTGTCCACCGCCGCCCCGCTGTCCTTGCCGCGCCCGACCATGCGCGCGACCACGATCACGGACTCGCCGGCGTCGACGTATTCCTCGAGCTCGGCGTGGAACTCGTCGAAGGCGTCGGCCCACATGTCCCAGAAGTGCCGTGTCCCCTCGGGACCGCGGAACGGGCCCGTATCGGGAAGATTGTCAAGCACGACCCACTCGATCTCCGGGTCCACGCCGTCGATGGCGGCATCGAAGTCCCCGCGGTTGAAGGCTGCGTAGCCCTCGCGGATGCGCTCGACCAGCTCGCTCAGCGCTGGTCCATCGGCACGTAGTCGCGCGGGCCGCCGCCCGTGTAGATCTGCCGCGGCCGGGCGATCTTCTGCTCCTTGTCGTCGATCATCTCGAGCCACTGTGCCACCCAGCCGGACGTGCGCGGGATCGCGAACATCACGGTGAACATCGGCGTCGGCAGGCTCAGGGCCTCGTAGATCAGCCCCGAGTAGAAGTCGACGTTCGGGTACAGCTTGCGGCTCGTGAAGTACTCGTCGTCGAGCGCGCGCTTCTCGAGCTCGACGGCCAGGTCGAGCTTGGGGTTGCGGCCGGTCACCTCGAACACCTCGTCGACGTGCTTCTTGATGATCCGCGCTCGCGGGTCGTAGTTCTTGTAGACGCGGTGGCCGAATCCCATCAGGCGCTCCTTGCCCTCCTTCACGCCCTCGAGGAAGCCGGGGATGTTCTCCGTCGTACCGATCCGGTCCAGCATCTTCAGCACCGCCTCGTTCGCGCCGCCGTGCAGCGGTCCGTACAGCGCGGCCACGCCGGCCGCGATCGCGGAGTACGGGTCCACCCGCGAGGATCCGACGCCTCTCACGGCACTCGTCGAGCAGTTCTGCTCGTGGTCCGCGTGCAGGATCCAGAGCACGTCCAGCGCGCGCGCAAGCCGCGGGTCCGGCTCGTACTTCAGCTCCGTCATCCTGAACATCATCGAGAGGAAGTTGCCGGGGTAGTCGAGGTCGTTGTCCGGATACACGTAGGGCAGGCCGAGGTTGTGCCGGTACGCGAACGCGGCCAGCGTGGGCATCTTGGCGATCATGCGGATGGTCGCGAGGTAGCGCTGCTCCTCGTCCTCGATGTGCTTCGCGTCGGGATAGAACGTCGAGAGCGCGCCGACGGTGGCGAGCAGCATCCCCATCGGGTGCGCGTCGTAGCGGAAGCCCTCCACGAACTTCTTGACGTTCTCGTGGACGAACGTGTGGTGTGTGATGTCGAAGATCCAGTCCTCGAGCTCGTGGTTCGTCGGCAGCTCGCCGTACACCAGCAGGTACGCGACCTCGAGGTAGGTGCTGTGCTCGCACAGCTGCTCGATCGGGATGCCGCGATGCCACAGCTCGCCCTTGTCGCCATCGATCCACGTGATCGCGCTGCGGCACGCCGCCGTGTTGAGGAACGCCGGGTCGTACGACATGAGGCCGAAGTCGTCCTCGTCCACCTTGATCTGGCGCAGGTGCGCGGCGCGGATCGTGCCGTCCTCGATCGGCAGCTCGTACGTCTTCCCGGTGCGGCTGTCGGTGACGGTGAGAACGTCTCCCGACGCGGTCGCTACGCCGTCGCGGTCCTGGGGCTTGGTGGTCTGCTCTGTGGTCATGTCCCTCCCTCGTACGGCGCAGGCATCTTCCCGCGTATTGCGGGAATCAAGGCAAGCGAAGGCTAGCCGATCGGGGGCTGTTTCCGGCCTAGCCGACCGGCTAACCGGCGGAGCCCAGCTCGACCGGCTGGGCATCGAGGTGAGTCATCAGCCGGAACTCCTCGAAGCGGCGGTTGATCTCGCCGTGGGAGAGGGCTTGCACGCGCTCCGTGCCGAACTGCTCCACGTTGAAGGAGGCCATCACGGAGCCGTACGTCATCGCCCTGCGCAGGACCTGGTCGGAGAGCTCGTCGTCGACCGAGTCGAGGTAGCCGAGGAACCCGCCGGCGAAGCTGTCGCCCGCGCCCGTGGGGTCGATCACCTCTTCCAGCGGGTAGCCGGGCAGTGCGAAGAAGCTCTCGGGAGTGAACAGCGCCGCGCCGTACTCGCCCTGCTTCGCGACCACCATGCGCGGCCCCAGCGCCATCACTTCGCGCGCGGCGCGCACCAGGTTCGGTTGCTCGGTCAGCATGCGCAGCTCCGCGTCGTTCATGAGGACGAGGTCGACCGCCGAGATCGCCCGGCGCAGCGAGTCGCGCGCCGTCTCGATCCAGAGGTTCATCGAATCGAGCCCGACGAGCCGCGCGGCCTCGCTTTGCTCGCGCACCTCCAGCTGGAGGTCCGGCTGGATGTTGGCGAGGAACAAGGTCTCCGCCGCCTGCGACTGGTCGGACAGCTTCGGCTGGAAGTCCCCGAACACGTTCAGCTGCGTGTCGTCGGTGTGGGCGACGTTCAGGTCGTACTCGTAGTGGCCCCTCCAGAAGAAGGTGCGGCCGCCCTCCGCGTGCTCGATGTCGTCGGTGTCGATGCCGCGCCGGCGCAGCACCTCGTACTCCTCCTCGCCGAAGTCGTCGCCCACAGGCCCCACGACCCGCACGTCGGTGAAGAAGCTCGCCGCCAGGGAGAAATGCACGGCCGATCCGCCGAGCATGCGCTCGCGCTCGCCGAACGGGGTCCGCACGGCGTCGAAGGCGATTGATCCGACCACGACGAGGCTCATGGGCGCGGAAGCCTAGTTGATGCCGGGGGGCCTCCGTAGGCGGACCCACATGACTGAGGTGGCGGCGCAGCCGCCTGGATACTTGGGCCTGTGACTGCGCTTGCCCTTGCGTTCGCCTCCAGCGTGTCCTGGGGAGTCGCCGACTTCCTGGGCGGCCTGAAGAGCCGGCAGCTGCCGGTCCTGAACGTGCTGCTCGCCTCTCAGGGGACGGGCCTCGTGCTGATCGGGATCTTCATGCTGATCCGCATGGAATCGCCGCCCGGCGGTGACTTCGCGGGGTGGGCCGTGCTGTCCGGGGTGGCCGGTGTGATCGGCCTCACCGCGTTCTACCGGGGCCTCGCGGTCGGGAACATGGGCGTGGTCGCGCCGATCTCCGCCACCGCGGCCGTGATCCCGGTCGTCGTCGGCATCGCCTCCGGCGATCGGCCGGCGACCATCCAGTACGTGGGACTCGTGCTGGCACTCGCCGGTGTCGTGCTCGCGTCGCGCGAGGAGGTGACCGGCGGCACCGCGCGCGGCGCCGGCTTGGCAGTGATCAGCGCGGTCGGCTTCGGCTTCTTCTTCGTGGGCATGGACAACGCCAGCGACGCGGACATCGGCTGGGCGATGCTGGCCAATCGCATCACGAGCTTCTCGCTGCTGCTGGCCGCGTTCGCGGTGCTGCGCCCGCCGCTGGCGGCGCGCCGCCGGGACGCGCCCGTGCTGGCGGTGGTGGGCACGCTCGACATCACCGCAAACGGCCTCTTCGCCGTTGCGTCCACCGAGGGATTGGTGAGCCTCGTGGCGGTGCTCGGCTCGCTCTACCCGCTCACGACCCTCGCGCTCGCGGCGGTGGTGTTGCGCGAACGCCCGCACCGGCTCGCCCAGGTCGGCGTGGCGATCGCTCTCACGGGGGTTGTGCTGATCGCGGCCGGGTGAGCGGCGCCGGGGTCTACCATCCCTGTCGATGCCGTTGCCCTGGGCCGAGCCCTTCGCCGCCGCGCTTGCGCTCCGGCACGAGCCCGGGCTCGTGCTGCTCGAGAGCATGCCCGGATTCGGCGACCTGGGGCGCCGTTCGTACCTGGCCGCGCGGCCCGCCGAGGTCGCGACGGACGGGATCGCCGCCCTCGACCGGCAGGGCGACGACTGGTGGGCCGGCTGGCTCTCGTATGACCTCGGGCGGGAGATCGAGCGCCTGCCCGACCTCGGCCGCGACGACCTCGGCCTGCCGCCGCTGGCGCTCGGCCGGTTCGAGGCCTGGCTCGAGTTCGACCATGCGCGCCGTACGGTCACTGTGCGCGGCCACGGCGACGCCGATCACCTGCTGCGCGCGCTGCGCAGCGCCAGCCGGCGCCGACGCACCGGCGCACGTGCCGGTCGGCGGCTGGCACAGCTCGCTGCCACGCTCCGACTACGAGGCCGCCGTGCAGCGCGCGATCGACTACATCCGCGCCGGCGACGTGTTCCAGGTCAACCTGTCGCAGCGCCTCAGCACCGAGTGGAGCGGCGATCCGTTCGCGCTCTACGCGCGGCTGCGCCGCGAGAGCCCCGCGCCCTTCGCGGCGCTCGTGCGGCTGGGCGGCGCGGACGTGATCTCCGCCTCGCCGGAGCGCTTCCTCAGCCGCCGCGGCGACGCGATCGAGACGCGCCCGATCAAGGGCACACGGCCGCGCGCGGCCGACGCGGCGGCCGATCGCCGGCAGGCGCTGGCGCTGCGCTCGAGCGCGAAGGACGTGGCCGAGAACGTGATGATCGTGGACCTTTCGCGCAACGACCTGGGTCGCATCGCCGAGTTCGGCAGCGTGGCGGTCGAGGAGCTGTGCGCGCTCGAGTCCCATCCCGGCGTGCACCACCTCGTCTCGACCGTCACCGCGCGCACGCGCGCCGCCGTCTCCGCGACCGACGTGATCCGCGCCACGTTCCCGCCGGGCTCGGTCACCGGCGCACCCAAGGTGCGCGCGCTCGAGATCATCGAGGAGCTCGAGCCCGTGCGCCGCGGCGCCTTACTGCGGTGCGGTGGGCTGGTTCGGCCCGGATGACGAGCTCGAGCTGTCGGTCGCGATCCGCACCCTGGTCGCCGCCGCCGGCGCATTGCACCTGCACGTGGGCGGAGCGGTCACGGCCGACTCCGAGCCCGCCGGCGAATGGCGGGAGACGATGCACAAGGGGGCGCGACTGCTGCGCGCCGCCGGCGGGACCGTGCAGACCGCCCGCGAGGCGCTGGCACTCGCTTCGTGAAGATCTGGCTGAACGGCGCGCTCGCCGAGGAGGGCGAGGCGTGCATCGCGCCTTCCGACCACGGCTTCCTCGTCGGCGACGGAGTGTTCGAGACGCTGCGCTGGTACGACGGACGGCCGTTCGCACTGGGCGAGCACCTCAGCCGGCTGCGCGATGGCTGCGCCACGCTCGGTATCACGGCGCCCGACCGCGCGGCCCTCGAGCAGGCCGCGCATGCCGTCGTGGAGGCGAACGGCCTGCGCGACGCACGCATGCGCATCACGGTCACCAGTGGTGTCGGGCCGCCCGGCCTCGTGCGCGGCGCCGGGCCGCCAACGGTGCTGGTGGTCGCGTTGCCGCTGTCGCCGTGGCCGCCGGTGTCGACCGCGGTGATCTCGCGGTTGCGGCGCGACGAGCAAAACCCGCTCGCCGGCGTCAAGACCGTGTCGCTGGCCGAGAGCGTCGCCGCGCTCGCGGAGGCCCGCGCGGCCGGCGCCGACGAGGCGCTGGTGCTGAACCACAAGGGTGGCCTGTGCGAAGCGATGACCGCGAACGTCTTCCTCGTGCACGACGGAGTCGCGGCGACTCCTCCGCTGGAGTCCGGGTGCCTGGCGGGGATCACCCGCGAGCACGTGCTGGAGCTGGGCGCCGTCGAGCGGATCCTGTCCCGCGCGGACATCGCGACCGCCCAGGAGGCGTTCCTGACGTCCTCCACGCGCGAGGTGCAGCCGCTGGTCGCCGTGGACGGCCGCCCCGTCGGCGACGGGCAGCCGGGCCCGGTCACGACCGGCCTGGCCGGGGCCTACGCCCGTACGGTGAGCGACACCCTCAGCCGTAGAACTCGCGCATGCCCGCGCGCGAGATCGATCCCGGCGACAAGCGAGAGCTGAACCGCTTCATCCGGCTCGAGCGCGAGCTGGTCGGCGACCAGTCGCTCTTCTACGGCGACCTCGACGCCAACGTGCGCAAGTACCTCACCCGCCGCTCTGAGTTCACGAAGGAATGGCAGATCGTGCTGTTCGCCAACGAGCGCGCCCGCGCCGCAGCGATGGTCAACCCGCAGTGGCAGCGCTCGCGCGACCAGCCGCAGACGGGCGGCATCGGCTGGTTCGCGGCCGCGCCGGACGCGGTCATGGAGGCCCACGACGTGCTCGACGCCGCCGAGGACTGGCTCGGGCGGCGCGGCATGACGCGGGTGATCGCGCCGTTCAACGGAGTCGCGTTTCTGGGCATGACGGCGTTGACCGACGCCCATGAAGAGAGCCCGATGTTCCCGATGCCCTGGTCGCCCTCCTATTACGAGCAGTACTTCGCCGACGCCGGCTACGAGCGCACCTATCCGTTCTGGTACTACGAGGTCGACTTCGACTACGAGCGCTACCGCGACTTCACCCAGCGCGCGCTCCAGTCGCCGGAGTGCACGCTGCGTGGAATCGACAAGGGCCGCTGGGACGAGGAGGTGGAGACCATGCGACTGATCTGGAACGAGGGCTTCGCCGACGAGTGGGAGCTCCAGCAGTTCACGCCGGAGCAGTTCAAGGAGTTCTTCAAGGATTTCAAGCCGATCATCGATTCGCGACGGCTGCTGATCGCGGAGGTGGACGGCGAGCCCGCCGGGCTGGTGCTCGGGATGCCGGATCTCACGCCCGCCTTCAGGCAGATGCGCGGGCGTCTCGGCCCGATCAAGCTCCTGCGGATGATGCGGGCCGCGCGGCGCCCGAGCCGCCTCGGCCTGCTCGCAATCGCGGTGCGGCCACAGTTCCGCGGTCGGCGCATCGGCGCGACACTCGCCGCGTCCCTGTACCGCAACATCGAGGCGATGGGACTACAGGAGAGCAGCTACTACCTCGTGAACGACTCGAACGTGCAGTCGCGCGGCCTCGCCGAGTCGCTCGGCGGCGAGGGCCGCGTGCTCTACCACTGCTTCGACAAGAATATTTAGCCGCCGATCTGTAAGCAGATCGGCGGGTTTATCTCAGGTTCACCGCGAGCAGCTCTTCGAGCCGGTCCAGCGTGCCGTCGGCGCCGCGGTGCAGCACGGCCGTCATCCCGACCGCCTCCGCGCCCTCGCAGTTCTCGACGAGGTCGTCGACGAACACGCATTCCGCCGGATCGAGGCCGACGCGCTCCGCGCCGAGGCGGAAGATCTCCGGCTGCGGCTTGTAGAGGCCGACCTCGCCCGAGATCACGACTCCGTCGAACAGCGTCGAGAACGCATCTCGGTCGTAGCGCCCGCGCCCCCACGAGTTCGAGATCAGGCCAGTCTTCACACCGGCCGCGCGGGCCCGCGGCAGCGCGTCGATCATCGCCTGCTCGGGCTGCATCCCGGAGAAGAGGCGCTCGACCAGCCCCTCGTAGCGGTCCTCGCGCACGCCGATGATGCGGGCCGAACAGCGGCGCGAAGGTGTCCTCGTTCAGCTCGCCGGCCTCCAGCCGGCGCAGCAGCGCGCGCGCCTCCGGGTTCTCGCGGAACGCCTTCTTCACCTCGTTGCGATCGATGCCCTCCGCGTCGCAGAACGCGCGGAACGAGTCCCACACGTTGGTGGTCAGCACGCCGCCGTAGTCGACCAGCAGGCCCGCCAGCGATGCCGTTGTCAGCGGCGGCACGGCTGGCCTCGAGCGCGGCCTCGGCGAGCGCGGGCACGCCCTCGTCGAACAGCTTCAGGTACGGGTCGTCGGTGGTGCCGGCGAGCGAGCGCTTGTAGTTGCCCTCCATGAACACGGCCGCCTTCCACAGCGCCAGCGCCTGATACCAGTTGAGGGCCGACATCGAGCGCCCGGTGCGCTCCTCGTAGTGGGCGATCATCTCGTCGCGGCTCGGGAAAGCCCTCGCGCCGCGTGACAGCCGACGAGCGAGCTGAACATGGTGTCGTCCGGGTCGCCGGGCTGGATCCACGTGACGGTCATGTAGCCGATGTCGGCGAGCGGATCGCCGATCGTGGACAGCTCCCAGTCGAAGATCGCGATCACCCGCGCCGGCGGCGTCGTGCGCGACCATCGTGTTGCCGAGGCGGTAGTCGCCGTGCACGATCGTCGCGTCGGGCGACTCGGGCATGTTGTCCGCGAGCCAGTCGCGCATCTCCTGCACGCGCGGCAGCTCGCGCGTCTTGTTGTACTCCCACAGGCCGGTGAACCGCCGCAGCTGGCGCTCGAGGTAGCCGGTCGGCTTGCCGAAGCCTTCGAGGCCGCATGCCCGCCAGTCGACCGCGTGCACCTCGGCGAGCGCATCGACGAGGTCGAGGCCCATGCGGCGCCGCTCCGCGGGTGTGTCGAGCGGATCCGGGATCTCGCTCGTGATCGACCGATCCGACGCAGTACTCCATGACGTAGAACGGCGCCCCGATCACGGACTCGTCGTCGCAGGCGAGCAGACTGCGCGGCGCGCGCGCCGGCGTGTCCTTGATCGCGTCGAGGATGCGCCACTCGCGCAGCACGTCGTGCGCGGAGGGTGGCAGCGGCGGCCGGGGCGGGCGGCGCAGCACGAACCGATCCGTCCCGCGCGTCACCAGGTAGGTGATGTTCGAGTGTCCCTCGCCGATGCGCTCGAACTCGAGCGGCGCGTCGTCGCCCGGCAGCTCGCGCGCCAGGTGGTCGCGCAGGGAGTCGCTGACGATCAGCGGCGCCAGCTCGAGCTGCTCGGCCTCCGCCGCCGTGGCGACGATGTCGTTCGTCTGGACGGCCATCACGCGCGTGCCCGCTCGGAATCGAGCTCGGTCACGTGGTCGATGTTGGCGCGGTCGCGCTGGGTCGTCGCTGGGGCCGGTCGCGAACCAGCCGTCGAGGATCTCCTCGAGCACGGGCTCGGACGTGACGCGCAGGCTCAGCGCGAGCACGTTCGCGTCGTTCCACGTGCGGGCGCCGCGGGCGGTCTCGGCGTCGGCACAGAGCGCGGCACGCACTCCGGCGACCTTGTTCGCGGCGATCGACGCGCCGGTGCCGGTCCAGCAGCACACGATGCCCTGCTCCGCCTGCCCTTCGGCGACGTCGCGCGCGGCCCGCTCGCAGGCCCACGCCCAGTCGTCGCGCTCGCCCTCGGCGAGCGCGCCGTGGCGCGATCGGGTCGTGCCCGCGCTTGCGCAGCTCATCGAGCAGTGCGCGCGCGACGGGGGTGTCCATGTCGCTTGCGACCGAGACCTTCACCGGCCGCAGGATATAGCGGGGATACTGCGCGGCGATGTCGCACTTCCACAGAGAGGCGCTGCGCGCGCGGTACAAGGCGATCAGCAAGGACAACCTGGGCGCCGCCTTCGCCGACGTCCCTCCCGACTTCGAGCTGCAGACCGGAGCGCGGGTTCCCGGTGCCGGCACCTATCGCGGTGCGGCGGCGGCGACGCAGTTCTTCGAGCAGCTGGTCGAGCCGTTCGAAGAGGTGGTCTACGAGCCGCAGGAGTTCTTCGAGCGGGGCGACCAGATCGTGGTCTTCCTGCTGATCCAGTTCAGGCCACATGGGTCGAGCGCGATGGTCGAAAACAGGATCGGCGCCCTATGGACGATCCGGGATGGCCAGCTGGCGCGGTGCGAGATCTTTCCTCAGCGTGAGGGGGCGCTGGCGGCGGCGGGGATGACGGAGCAGGACCTCAAGCCCGGCTAGCCGGGACCGTGCGCAGCCGGTCGGGGAGCAGCCGCATCGCAATGCGCCGGGTCCACTCCCTCGAACTCGCGGCGAGCGCGGCACGGGCCGGGTCCCATGCGAGGCCGTAGTCGCGGCGCAGGTGCGCGGGCATCAGTCCGGCCGTCACGACGTTGGACCACTCCATCGCCGGGCGCAGCGGCAACGGCAGCGGCGGATGCATGACCGAGCGCGCGATGTCGCGTGCGGTCGGCGTGACGCACAGGTCCGGGCCGTCCAGCATCCCGGCCATGTAGCGGCGGAAGCCGGCGAGGGTCTCGGGGATCACGTCGTCCGGCGTGCCGAACAGGCGCGCACACGTCTTCATCTCCTCGTAGTAGGCGGACTGGTCGGAGTCGCTCAGCTGGCGCACCCACCTGCCGTGCACGAGCAGCGCGGTGTCGACGAGCGTCGCATGCACCCACAGCAGCAGCTCGGGGTCGAGCGCCGAGTACGGCGTGCCGGCCGGGTACCGGCCCATCGCCGCGGGGATGCGGCCGTGGACCTTGCCGTGCATGGCGCGCACGCGCCGCGTCGCGCGGTCCGCCTGGGCGCGCGTGCCGAACACGATCGCCCACACCGCGTTCATCGTTCCCTCGAGGCGTTTCCACGGGTTCTCCCGGTACCCGGAGTGCTGGGCGACTCCCGCCGCCACGAGCGGATGTGCGACCTGCAGCAGCAGTGCACGGCCGCCGCCCAGCATCAGCGCAAGCTCGCGCGACACGCGTCGCGCGGTCCCGTCGGGCGAGAAATAGCCGTCGCTCGTGACCACCTGCCAACTCTAGGCGCGACGGTCGTGACGTTCCAGCCCGCTACGGTTCGGAACCGTGGCGGACGACTACGACAGCACCACGCCGGACGAGGTGACGGAGCAGCGCGGCGCGCCCGAGGACGCCACGCGCACCAGCGACATCAGGTTCTACAAGCAGTCGTCGCTGGGCCGGCTGATGACGGTCGAGGCCGCCCGCCGCGCGCGGGAAGCGCGGCGCGAGGCGTTCCTGATGCTCGTGCTCGGCCTCGCGGTGCTCGGGCTCTGGATCTGGCGGGACGAGCTGTTCGGCACCGACGTGCCGGTGCGGATCATCGCGGCGCTGCTGCTGGCGGCGATCGGATGGCGTTTCGCGCGCGACATCGGGCGCGCGATGGGGCCGCGCCTGATGCGGCGCTTCGATCCCGGCACCGCGTCGACGGTGAGCTTCCTGCTGCAGCTGCTGACGCTGCTCGTGATCGGCGTGGTCGCGCTGCGGATCGTCGACCTGAACCCGCGCGCGATCGCGCTCGGCGGCGCCGTCACCGCCATCGTGATCGGGCTCGCGGCACAGAGCACGCTCGGCAACGTGATCGCGGGGATCATGCTCCAGGCCTCGCGGCCCTTCAGGGTCGGCGAACGCGTGCGCCTGCAGGGCGGGACCCTGGGCGCGACGGTCGAGGGCACGGTCGCGAGCCAGGGGCTGATCTACACCATCTTCGCGCGCGGCAACGGCACGTTCATGGTGCCGAACAACGCCGCGATCAGCGCCACGATCGTGCCGCTGCGCACCCCTGCGGGCGTGGACGTGCTGGCGCGGCTGCGCGACGGCGTGTTGCCGAGCGATCTGGAGCAGCTCCTCACCGACGAGTTGCGGGTGCCGACGCGCGACGACCCGGACATCTCGCTGGAGGAGGTCTACGCGGACGCCGTGGTCGTGCGCATCCGGGCGACTCCCGTGTCCGATGCGGACGGCCCGCGCCTCGCCGACGAGGTGCTCGGCGTGGTGCGCAAGGTCGCGGCGGAGGCACCGGCGCAGACCTCGTAGGTCAGGCCGTGGCGGTGACCCCGGCCGGGTGCTCCTGCGCCCAGGCCACGATCTCCTTCGACCCGCTGATCACGGAGTCGTCATCGGTCACCAGCGCGGGGACCCAGGTGTTGCCGGTCAGCTTCTTGACCTCCTTGCGCCGCCCCGTGTTGAGGGCGTCCGGCAGCGCGCCCCAGCCGTAGGTCTTGACGACCTCCGGATCGTGGCCGGCGTCCTGCAGCGCCCGGTATGCGTTCCCGCACGGGTGGCCGCCCGGGCGGGGTGACTTGAACGTGCCGTAACAGACGTAGAGCTTCAACCTCGCACCTCCTGGGGATGGGCTGGTTAGCTTAGGGAGATGGGCCCGTCGCCGCTCTTCCCGCTCCCGCCCGCCTCGCTCGGGTCCAGCCTGGACGCGTTCTGGAACGCGGTCGAGACGTTCTTCTCGAACCTGGCGGCCGTGCACTGGGGGGCCTTGGCGTTCGCGCTGCTGCTGCACCTCGGGCACATGGCCTGTCGCAGCCGCGGCTGGTTCAACACGCTGCGGGCCGCCTATCCGAACGAGGCGATCCAGTGGCGGCGGATCCTCGGCTCCTACGTGGCGGGAGTCGGCGTGAACAGCGTGCTGCCCGCGCGCAGCGGCGACGTGGTGAAGATCTACCTCGCGAAGCACAGCATCCCGAACTCCACCTACCCGGCGGTCACGTCCTCCTTCTTCGTGGAGTCGCTGTTCGACACCACGATCGGGGCGCTCGTGATGCTGTTCGCGCTCACCCAGGGCGTGCTGCCGAGCCTTCCCCACCTGCCGGACATCGGAGCGTTCGACCTGTCGTTCTGGGCCGACCACCCGCGCTTCGCGCTGTTCACGATCACGTTCATCACCGTCGGGCTGCTGACCGTTTACGCCGTGCTCTCGATCCGCGCCGTCGTGTTCTGGCGTCGTGTGCGCCAGGGCGTCGTGATCCTCGCCGACTTCCGCCGCTACCTGCGCCAGGTCGCGGCCTGGCAGGCGGCTGCCTGGCTGCTGCGTTTCTTCTCCTTCTACTTCTTCCTCGAGGCGTTCAACATCGGGGGCTCGGTGCAGAACGCCCTGCTGGTGATGAGCGTGCAGGCGCTGTCGACGTTGACGCCGTTCACGCCCGGCGGCGCGGGCGCGCAGCAGGCTCTGCTCGTGTACGTGTTCCGCGGCAAGGCCTCGCGGACGTCGGTGCTCGCATACAGCGTCGGCCAGCAGATCGCGCTCGCGGTGTTCAACGTCGCAGTGGCGGCCGTCGCCCTCTTCTACATGGTGGGCACGACCGACTTCCGCAGCGTGATCCGCCGCGGACGCGAGGACCAGCGGACGGGGGAACAGCCCCCGGAGCCCGATCCGGGCGAGGGCGCGACCGAGCCGCTGCGCTCGGAGTCCTAGCGCTCTAGGCGAGACCCTCGCGCGCCTCGCGCACGAGTGTCACGGCCTCGGGAAAGATCATGCGGATCGCGTCGCGGATCTGCGTCGCCTGCTCGTCGGAGGAGCCGGACAGGTCGATCGTGTGGATCGCCGCGACGGTCATGTCGACGGCGAGCTTGATCGCGTTGTCGGCCCAGGCGACGCGCTGCGCGCCCTGCATCTGCTCCGCGAACTCGCCGAGCCTCCGCTGGAGGTCGTCGGGGTCCCCGAACAGGCCGCCAAAGGGGTTGGAGCCTTCCATGCGGCCATTGTAGGGCCGCGTGACGAGAGGGCCTGCACCCGGGTACGCTCCGCGGACATGGCTCTCCCCGCGCCAAGCCCCACCTCCACGGCGGTCATCACCGGGGCGTCCGCGGGGATCGGAGAGGAGTTCGCGCGCCAGCTCGCGGCGCGCGGGTATGGCGTCTTCCTGATCGCCCGCCGCGAGGACCGGCTGCGCGAGCTCGCCGAGGAGATCCAGCGCGACTACGGCGTGCGGGCGGAGTTCGCGGCGTCCGACCTCGGCGACGCAGCGGACCGGCAGAAGCTTCCCGGCGTGATCGCGGAGAAGGGCCTGGAGGTGGACATCCTCGTCAACAACGCCGGCTTCACGACGGTCGGCGACGTGCACGAGAACCCGGACCGCCAGCTCGGCATGATCCGGGTGAACGTGGAGGCACTCGTCGATCTCACGACGATGTGGCTGCCCGGCATGGTCGAGCGCGGCAGTGGAACGGTCATCGAGGTTGCCTCTTCGGTGGCCTTCCAGCCCGTCCCGGTGCAGTCCACCTATGCGGCGACGAAGGCGTTCGTGCTGAGCTTCACCGAAGGCGTGTCGTCGGAGCTGCGCGGCACGGGCGTCACGATCACGGCGCTGTGCCCGGGCCCGGTGGCGACGGAGTTCCTCGAGGCCGGCGGCTTCAAGAAGGAGAAGCCGGGTCCGTCCTTCGTCTGGTCCACGGCGAAGGACGTCGCCAGGGCGGGCATCGAGGGCGCGGAGAAGGGCAAGCGCGTGGTGGTCCCCGGAATGTTCAACCGGTTCCAGACGAGCTTCGGCCGGCACGGACCGCGGTCGCTCATGCTCGGCCCGGTCGCCAGCACGTACCGCCGCACGATCGGCGAGTCCTAGCGCTTCGTTGATCGATCCTCCCCCCTATGAGGCGCGGGGAAAATGCATCACTGAAGCGTCGGGGTCAGGCCGGCTTGCGGGCTTCGAACAGGGCCTGGCCCGGGAGGCGGCGGATCCCGACCTTCCGGATCCGCTCGAAGCCGGCTTCGGTGAGCCAGCTCGCGCACGTCGCGCTCTGCGTAGGTCGCGGCGGCCGAGGTGAGATAGAAGAAGAGGCCGAGCATCGCGGCGGCGTCCGGCCGGCGATCGTCCTCGGGCAGCCACAGATCGAGCACTCCGACCGTGCCACCCTCCTTCAGCTGCCTCGTGTACCCGGCGCAGGAGAGCGATGTTTTGCGTCAGCCGAGAGGTGGTGGACGATGTTGAAGACGAGCGCGCCGTCGTGCGGGCCGCCGAAATCGGCGCTCATCATGTCGCCCTCGACGTGCGACACCCGGTCGCTCATGTCCTGCTCGGCGATGATGCGCCGGCCGACAGCGGCGCTTCCCGCAAGATCCAGCACCGTGGCGTGCAGGGTGGGATGCCGGCGGCACAGCTCGGCCGAGTACCAGCCGTGCCCTCCGGCCACGTCCAGCAGCGACTCGGGCTGCGGCGGCAGCCGCAGCGCCCTCGCGACCTCCGGGGAGCTGATGCGCGCCAGCTCGAACTGCCCGCGGATGTACTTCTCCCAGTGCGGGTCGCCGGGCGCGAAGTCGTGGATCTCGATGCCCTCCCCGGTGCGCACGATGTCCTCGAGCCGGTCCCACCAGCTCCAGTAGTCGAGGCAGTGCTCGATGTACGTGCCGACGTAGTCGTCCGAGTCGGGGTCGAGCCACTTGCGCGCGCTGCGGGAGAGGGAGTACACCTCCTTGCGCTTGTCGACGTGGTCGAGCGCGGCCAGCGAGTCGAGCAGCAGCATCGTGCCGTCCGCCTCCAGGCCGAGGTCCCGCGCGACCTCGTCCGCGGTGGCGGCACCGCGCGCAAGCCGCGCGAAGATCCCGAGCCGCTGGCCCGCGATCGTGACGCGCGCCATCGGCATGCCGAACATCGCATGGCCCGCGACGACGGGGGCGAGGTTCAGCCGGATCGCGAGGCGATCGAGCGCGGAGTCGGGCTGCAGTCCGGGACGCAAGCGACGAGCCGCTACAGGTCGACCGGCGGGTAGTAGTTCTCCGCCCCGATCTCGCGCACGTCGCTGAGCCAGTCCCCGTCGTACTGCTCGCTCGGGCCCTGCATGATCGGGTCGACGAACTCCCACGCCTGGCGCTTGTAGGTCCAGTTGGCGGGCTGGAGGCGGTGCGCCTCGCGGAACCAGGGGACGGCCTCGTCCGGGTGCCCGGCGCGGTGCAGGTGCTGGCCCAGCTCGAAGCACGCGGCTGCGCGTGAGACCTCCGGAGGACGTGGAGTGGAACGGGCCACGACCTCGTCCGGGTCGAGCGCGTAGGGGCTGTCCGCGCCGTTGTCGGCCCAGTCGCGCACCGCGGACGCGTAGCGCGCCGGGTCGACGCGCATCTTCGCCGCCTCCTGCAGCATCTCCGCAATCCGGGGCGGCGCCCCTTCGGGCACGCCCAGCTCTGCGATCACGGCGCGGCCGGGGAAGGCCGGCTCCGGGGGCCGCACGATCGTGCCCTGCTCGTCGATCCAGACTCCGGTCGGCACGTTCACGACGCCGAGCAGCTCGTCCAGCAGGTGCGCTTCATCGATCAGGCTCGGGTGCTCGGGCTTCGCGAGGTCGATCCACGGGCCGGCCGACTGCTCCCCGCCGACGTCGAGCGCGACCGTCACGATCTCGAGGCCCTGCGGGTACAGCTCGGTGCGCAGCTCCTGCCACACGGGCAGGTCGAAGCGGCACCCTCACCACGACGCCCACGCCACGCAGCAGGACCTTCTTGCCGTGCAGCGCGGACAGCGAGAACGGGTTCCCGTGGCGGTCGGGCAGGGTCACGTCCGGCAGCTCCGCCGACAGCAGCGCACGCTCTCCCGACTCGGGCCCGAGCGCCCACAGCTCGTGCGCCTCGTCGTGCACGAGTGCCATGCCGAGCCGGTCCGCGAGCACGCGCACGTCGAGCCGCTCGCCGGCGTTCGTCCGGCAGCGGCACGCAGCGGTCCGCCTTGCACGCTCCCTCCGGCCTGATCTCCCAGCCGGTGCGGGCGCGCAACTCCTCGGGCGTGGTGTCGAGGCGGTCGAGGATCACGCGGCGAATCGTATTGCCCAACGCAAAGGGCCCGGCAAACGCCGGGCCCTTCGTAGCTTGGAGCGGTCGTCCTGTCGAACCCGCGATTCTGCTTGCAGAATCGCGGCTATTTACATCATGCCCTCCATGCCACCGCCGGGCATGCCGCCCATTGCGGGCTCCTTCTCGGGCATCTCCGCGACCACGCACTCGGTGGTGAGGATGTTCTTCGCGATCGACGCCGCGTTCTGCAGCGCAGAGCGCGTGACCATCGTCGGGTCGATCACACCGGCCTTCACGAGGTCCGTGTACTCGCCGGTGGCGGCGTTGAAGCCCTCGCCGGGCTTCATGTCGCGTACCTTCGACACGACGATCGAGCCCTCGACGCCCGCGTTCTCGGCGATCTGGCGCAGTGGCTCCTCGAGCGTGCGCAGCACGATCTGGGCGCCGGTGCGCTCGTCGGGGTCCTCGAAGCCGTCGAGCGTGACGGCCTCGGTGGCGTTCAGCAGCGCGACTCCGCCGCCCGGCACGATGCCCTCCTCGAGGGCCGCGCGGGTGGCCTGCAGCGCGTCCTCGACGCGGTGCTTGCGCTCCTTCATCTCGGTCTCGGTGGCTGCGCCGACCTTGACGACCGCGACACCGCCCGACAGCTTCGCGAGCCGCTCCTGGAGCTTCTCGCGGTCGAAGTCGGAATCGGTGTTCTCGATCTCCGACTTGATCTGCTTGATACGGCCCTTGATCGCCTCGGGGTCGCCGGCACCGTCGATGATCGTGGTGGCGTCCTTGGCCACGACGACCTTGCGCGCCTGGCCGAGCTGGGTGAGCTGGGTGTTCTCCAGCTTCAGCCCCATCTCCTCGGTGATCACCTCACCGCCGCTGAGGATCGCGATGTCCTCGAGCATCCGCTTGCGGCGGTCGCCGAAGCCGGGCGCCTTGACGGCCACACCGGTGAACGTCCCGCGCAGCTTGTTCACCACGAGCGTCGCGAGCGTCTCGCCCTCGACGTCCTCGGCGAGGATCAGCAGCGGCTTGCCGTTCTGCATGACCTGCTCGAGCACGGGCAGCAGCTCGCGCACGGCGCCGATCTTCTGGTTCGCGATCAGGATGAACGGGTCGTTCAGGACCGCCTCCATGCGCTCCTGGTCGGTGACCATGTACGGGGAGATGTAGCCCTTGTCGAACTGCATCCCCTCGGTGAACTCCAGCTCCATGCCGAAGGTCTGGCCCTCCTCGACGTTCACGACGCCGTCCTTGCCGACCTTCTCGATCGCGTCCGCGATCACGTTGCCGATCTCGTCGTCACGGGCCGAGATCGACGCGACACGCGCGATCTGGTCCTTGCCGCCGGTGATCTCCTTCGACTGCTTGGTGCGCAGGTGCTCGACGACCTGCTCGACCGACTGCTCGATGCCGCGCTTGAGCGCCATCGGGTTGGCGCCCGCAGCCACGTTCTTCATGCCCTGCCGGACCATCCCCTGCGCGAGCACGGTGGCGGTGGTCGTGCCGTCGCCGGCAACGTCGTTGGTCGCCGTGGCGACCTCGCGCACGAGCTGTGCGCCCTGGTTCATGAACACGTCCTCGATCTCGATCTCACGGGCGATGGTGACGCCGTCGTTCGTGATCGTGGGCGCGCCGAACTTCCTGTCGAGGACGACGTAGCGGCCACGGGGGCCGAGCGTCACCTTGACCGCGTCTGCGACGGCGTTCACGCCGCCTTCGAGAGACCGGCGGGCATCCTCGCTGTACTTGAGTTCCTTATGTGCCATACGAAATTCCTACCTTTCTAAGGTGTCTAGCCCTCTACCTTGGCCAGCACGTCCGACTCCCGGAGCACGAGCAGGTCATCGCCGTCGATGATGATGTCCGTGCCGCCGTACTTGGAGTAGAGGACCTCGTCGCCCTCGGCGACGTCGAGCGGAATCCGCTTCTCGCCGTCCTCGTCCCACTTGCCGTCACCGACGGCCAGCACCTTTCCCTTTTGGGGCTTCTCCTTGGCCGTGTCCGGCAGGACGATCCCACTGGCAGTGGTCTCCTCCTCTTCCACCGGCTGCACGATCAGGCGATCCCCGAGAGGCTTGAGATTCATTTGGGCGTTACCTCCTGGCTGATCCGGCTTGAAAGTTCTCTTTCCCTGCATGACCCCGCGCAGGGCGACCGGCATGGGGGGCCGGGTTTCCCTGTGTTCACGGGACCTTTTGGCACTCTAGCAGCCAGAGTGCCAAAAACCGGGCGGGAAACCCGCCTGAGGGCCAGATATTTCAGGCGCGCGCCGGAGGCGCCTAGGCGTCAAGCGGAGGCCGGTGGTCTAGAGGCGCCGCGGGCGCGGCCCGTGCCCGTTTCCGGGCGACTCACGCGACGCCGTGCTCTCGATCACCTGCGAGAACCGGATCACGGTGACCAGATCCTCCTGCCCGATCTCGCGGCCGTAGATCTGCTCGAGGAAGTGGATCGTGTCCTCGACGCGCCGGAACTCGGGGTTGTCGTGCTCGATGTCGCGCGGCGACAGCTCGCGGACCCGCTTGATCTCGACGTCGTCGACCACTGCCGTGAAGACCTTCTCGCGCGGCTCGTGCCGGTACCCGACCGTGATCCAGACCAGCTGGCCGCGGCGGTACTTCAGGCTCTTGTCCCCGAGCCGGATCGTCGCGGTCTTGCGCCCACGCTTGAGCTGGTCCACGAAGACCGGGGAGTAGAAGTTGAGGACGTACAAGGATTGAGGGCTGGTCGGTGGGGAGGCGGCCTCAGTATATGAATACTTCTTTGGTGCCTAGGTCCGGCTAACCGGGCCGGCGGTTCAACATTCGTCGGGCCAGCGGCCAGAGCAGGATGGCGAGGGCGATCTGGAGCGCCAGCGTGAAGACGTCGAGCGGCTCGAACGGGTCGCCCAGGATCCTGTCGGCCAGCTCGACCGCAAGGCCCCAGAGCAGGGCGTAGACCACGAGCGCGAAGGCCGTGCCCGCTCAATAGATGTACCTGTGCAGGGCGGGAGGGTCGTGGACGACGATGCGGCCCCGGCGGGTCGTGACCACGCCGGCGCGCTGGAGGGTGGCGAGAAACCGGCTCGCGGCCTCCCGCGAGGTCCCGGCGAGCTGCGCCAGGTCGGCCTGGGTGGAATGGACCACGATGTCGCGGGACGGGCCGTCCAGCCGGCCACCCCGGGCGGGCGACCGCGATCCGGTCTCGGCGAGCTCGGCCAGCACTCCTGCCACGCGGCTCGAGACCTTCTGGAACGACTGGCGGGAGATGCGGGCGTTGGCCTCGCGCAGCTTCTCGCCGAGCGCCGCCAGCAGCTTGACCGCGATCTCCGGATGCTCGTTCAGGAGTCGCTTCAGGTCGGCGGCGAGGATCCCCACCGCCTGCACGTCGTCGAGCGCCTCGACCGTCGCGGAGCGCACCTCGCCGCCGAACATCGCAAGCTCGCCGAAGATCTCGCCGGGCCCGAGGTTCGTCAGGGTGATCGTGCGCCCGTCCGCGTGCTGTCGCGTCACGCGGACGCGGCCGCGCTGGAGCACGTAACACGTGTCGCCCGGGTCTCCCTCGCGCAGCACGATGCTGCCGGGCTCGTAGCGGCGCGGCACGGCCACGCGCGAGATCTTGTCGAGCTCCGCGCCGGAGAGTCCCGAGAACAGCGGCACCGCGCGCAGCAACTCGGCCGTGCGCGCGCCCCTCGATCCCCTCGATGCCGGACGACTGGCCACTTGCAGGCAGTATTACGACTGCCGCCGCCAAGATGATCCAGATGGATCAGAGCCGCCGTAGGCGGACTCTCGAGACTTTAGGTGCGGGCGTAGCATGCCCGATGTTCGTCAGAGCGGCACGAGCCGCGTGGCGGTCGCCTTCCAGCGCGCCTCGACGCGCACGCCCGGGCCGATCGAGAGCCGCTGCACGGCCGCCGCGGTGACTTCCGCGACGAGCGGCTGCGGAGCGGCCAGGCCGACCCGCACGCGATTGCCGACCGGCGTGACGCTCACGACGGTGGCCGGCAGGCTGTTCTGCGCGGAGCCGTGCAGCGGAAACCCCGGTGCCTCCACGGTCACCTCCCACGGGAACACGCTCGCGGCGGTGCGGCCGGCGGCTTCGTCGGTGCTGAAGATCTCGCCGCCCCCGTCGAGCTGCACGGCGGTGAGGCCGCCGTGGCCCGGCCGGGCGTCTCCCAGCAGCACGCTCGCGCCGGCGAAGTCGGCCACGAAGGAGGACGCCGGCGCGGCCGCCAGCTCGCTGGCCGAGCCGCGCTGCAGCACCCGGCCGCGGTCGACGATCGCGACCTCGTCTCCGAGCTGGGCCGCATCGGCGAAGTCGTGCGTCACCAGCAGCGCGGGCACGGCGGCCTCGCGCAGCGCGGCGCCCAGCTCGCGCGTCGCGGCGCCGCGCGTGCGCGTGTCGAGTGCCGCGAGCGGCTCGTCGAGCAGGAGCACGCTGGGAGAGGTGGCAAGCGCCCGCGCGAGCGCGACCCGCTGCCGCTCCCCGCCCGACAGCGTCCGCGGATGCGATTCGGCCAACCCATCAACGCCGAAGCGCTCGAGCGCCTGCTCGGCGGCGCGGCGGCGCTCGCGCCGCGGGAGATGCCGGATCCCGTAGGCGACGTTCTGCCATGCGGGCATGTGCGGGAACAGCGCGTAGTCCTGGAACAGGAACCCGCAGGACCGGTCCTCGGGCTCGACCCACACGTCGCGCTCGGTGTCGAGCCAGGTGGTGCCGCCGCACACGACTCGCCCGCGCTGCGGCCGCACGAGCCCGGCGCACACGCGCAGGATCGTGCTCTTGCCGGCGCCCGAGGGCCCGGCGATCGCGAGGCATCTCTCGCCGACCTCGAAGGTCGACGTCCAGCGTGAAGTCGCGCAACGCGACGGTTGCGCTAAGCGAGAGCATGCTGCGTCGGGCCCTGCCCGGCGAGCAGCTTCACGACCAGCAGGATCGCTCCGCTGACGGCGACCAGGACCGCCGACAGGGCGAGCGCGGCGGTGAAGTCGGTCGAGAAGCTCTCGTAGATCGCCAGCGGAGCGGTCTGCGTCACTCCGCGGAAGCTGCCGGCGAACATCAGCGTCGCCCCGAACTCGCCGAGCGCGCGGCCCCAGGCAAGCGCGAGGCCCGTGCCGAGCGACGGCAGCGCAAGCGGCACTGCGACGCGCGCGAACGTGCGCGCCTCCGACGCGCCCAGTGTGCGCGACGCGTCGACGAGGTTGTGGTCGAGGCTCGCGAAGGCAGCCTGTGCCTGGCGCACGTAGAACGGGCTCGCGACGAACACGAGCGCGACGCACCACGGCGGCCGTCGTCAGCGGCAGCACGATCCCGAGATCCTCCAGCGCCGATCCCAGGATCCCCTGCGGCCCGAGCGCGGCCAGCAGCCCGATGCCGGCGGCCGCCGGCGGCAGGATCAGCGGCAGCTCGATCAGCGGTGAGCGCCACGGCCTTGCCGCGGAACTCGCGGGTCGCGAGCAGATACGCGGCCGGGGTGCCGACCGCGACGATCACAACGACGGCGACGCAGCGTGGTCTGCAGGCTCAGCACCAGCGCGTCGACGGCGACCGGATCATCGAGGCTGGAGATCAGCTCGCGCGGGCCCGACGTCGACGAAGATCGCGACCACGGGCAGCGTGAGGAAACACAACGTGACCGCCGTTGCGGCCACGAGCAGGGCGGCGAACAGGCGCCGCCGGGCGCCCGCGCTCACGGGACCGGCCCGAAGCCCGCCTTTGCGAGCGCCGCTTGACCGTCGCCGGTCAGCAGGCCGTCGATGAACTCCTGAGACACGCTTTGGTGCGAGGTCCCCTTCACGACGGCGGCTCCGTAGACGACGACCGGCTGCAGCCGCGCCGGCAGCTCGATCGCCTTCAGGCGACCGCCGGACCCCTGCACGTCCGTGATGTAGACGAAGCCGGCGTCCACCGCGCCCTGCGAGACCTTCCCCACAACACCCCCGACGTCGGGCTCGTTGGAACGGATGTTGTCCTCGATCGCCTTTGCCTGAGGCGCGCCGAGCTTGGCGAGCACGTCGCGGGTATAGGAACCGACCGGCACGGTCGCGGAGCCGGCCGCGATGCGTCACGCCCTCGTTGTCGAGGTCGTCGATCGAGGACACGGAGCTGCCCTTCGCGGGCACCGCAATGACGAGCCGGTTGGTCGCAAACGGGACCGGCTTCTCGACCAGGTCCTCGGAGTAGAGCTGGGCCGGCAGCTTGGTGTTCGCCGCCGCGAAGACGTCGGGGCGCGCGCCCTTGCGGATCTGGGCCGCGAGCTCGTCCGAGCCGGCGAAGCTGAAGCTCACGTCGGCGGCATCGAAGGTCGAGCCGTAGTCCTCGAACGCCTTCTTCAGCGAGGTGGCCGCCGACACGCGCAACGTGGGCTTGCTGTCGTCGCTTCCACAGCCGAACAGCAGGCCGGCGCAGAGCAGCGCGAGCACGATGGCGAGAGCTCTGCCGCTTCACGAGCGCTCCACCATCACCGACGTCGCCTTCACCGTCGCGACCGCCTTCACGCCCGGCGCCAGCCCCAGCTCGTCGACGGCGTCACGCGTGATCGCGGCCGTGATGCGATGCGGACCGGCCTCGATCTCGACGAGCGCCATCACCCCGTCGGACCTCGACCGAGACGACCTTGCCCGCGAAGCGGTTGCGGGCGGACAGGGTGTCCCCGGCGCGGTGGCGGCGGGGGCGCGCCGCGAGCCGCTCCACCTCCCGCCGCGGTATCCGGCGGCGGTTGCGCTCGTCGCGCACCGCGCGCACCTTCCCCGCCTGCTCCCAGCGGCGCAGCGTGTCGACGCTGACGCCGATTTCTTTGGCGGCTTCTCCGAGCGTCAGATCAGTGGAGCGGCGGGGCGGCATCCTGCCTAAGCATTGCATAGGCAGGATGCTTGTGTCTGGTCCTCAGGCGGCTCCTCTCGAGATCGTCTACCAAGGCAGCTCGGCGGCGATCTCGGCCAGCCGCGGGTTCTTGCGGTCGCGGTCGGACACGAGCGCCTCCTGCGCCGGCCACGGGATGCCGATGTCCGGGTCGTCCCAGGCGATGCCGCGTTCAGTCTCCGGGTCGTAGTAGCTGGAGACCTTGTAGACCACGTCCGCCTCGTCGCTCGTCACGCAGAAGCCGTGCGCGAAGCCGACCGGAATGAAGATCTGGTGCGCGTTCTCGTCGCTCAGCTCGAACGCCTCGTAGCTCGCCGTAGGTCGGCGAGCTGCGACGCAGGTCGACGGCCACGTCGTAGATCGCGCCGCGCGCGACGCGGATCAGCTTCGCCTGTCCCGGGGATCTGGAAGTGCAGCGCGCGGATCGTCCCGCGCACCGAGCGCGAGTGGTTGTCCTGCACGAAGTCGACGTCGATGCCGAGCTCGGAGAACTCGTTGCGCCGGTAGGTCTCGAAGAAGAACCCGCGGTCGTCGGCGATGACCGTGGGCTCGCACCAGCACCAGGCCGTCGATCCGCGTCTCGAGCTTGGTGAACCTCATCGCCGTCTTCACGAGCGCAGCTGCTGCCCGTACTGGCGCTGGTAGTAGTCGCGGTAGTCGCCGGAGCGGATCGGCTCCCACCACCACGGGTTCTCGCGGTACCAGTCGACCGGTCGGCCGGCAGTCCCTCCGCGAACCCGACCTCGGCCGTCCAGCCAAGGGCGGCTGTCTTCTCAGAGCCGAGCGAGTAGCGGCGGTCGTGGCCGGGCCGGTCCGTGACGTACTGGATCAGCGACTCGTCCGCGCCCGTCAGCTCGACGATCGTGCGCACCACGTCGATGTTGGGCAGCTCGTCCGGCCCGCCGATGTTGTAGATCTCGCCCGCCTCGCCGTCGCGCAGCACGAGGTCGATCGCGCGGGCGTGGTCGGTCACGTGCAGCCAGTTGCGCACCTGCATGCCGTCGCCGTAGACGGGCAGCGGGTCGCCGTGCATCGCGTTCAGCACGCACAGCGGGATCAGCTTCTCGGGGTACTGGTACGGGCCCGTAGTTGTTCGAGGCGCGGCAGACCGTCGGCGTCCATCCCGTAGGTGTGGTGGTAGGCGGACACCAGCAGGTCGCCGCCCGCCTTCGAGGCCGAGTACGGGGAGGAGGGGTCGAGCGGGCTGTGCTCGGTGAAGGTGCCCGTCCTCGATCGATCCGTACACCTCGTCGGTCGAGATCTGCAGGTAGCGCTCGATCCCGGCCGCGCGGGCCTCCTCGAGCAGCACGTAGGTGCCGTACACGTCGGTCTGGATGAAGTGGCCCGGCTCCTCGATCGAGCGGTCGACGTGCGACTCCGCCGCGAAGTTGACGATCGCGTCGCAGCCCTCGAGCGCCTCCCGGACGCGCTCGTGATCGGCGATGTCCGCGCTGCACGAACGTGCAGCCGCCCGCCGTCGATCAGGTCCTGGATCGTCTCCACCCGGCCCGCGTAGGTGAGCTTGTCGAGCACCACGACGTCGTCCTCGGGGTGGGACTCGAGCACGTGGCGCGCGAAGTTGGAGCCGATGAAGCCGGCGCCGCCGGTGACGAGCATCCTCACGCGCGCACCTCGGTCTCCGCGCGCTCGGCGAGGTACTCGGCCAGGCCCTCGTGCCAGTCGGGCAGCAGCACCGGATGCTCGCGCTCGCTGAGGAGCACCGAGAACGGAGGCCGCGGAGCCGGCCGCTCGAGCATGTCGCTCGTCATCGACAGCACGCGGCACTCGACCCCGGCCTGCTTGAAGATCTCCACCGCGAAGTCGTACCACGAGCAGCGACCGCCGCCCGCCATGTGGTGGATGCCGTACTGCTCGCCGTCGAGCAGGCGCACGAGCCCCGCCGCGAGGTGGCCGGTGTAGGTCGGACAGCCGACCTGGTCGCGCACCACCACGACCTCGTCGCGGTCCTGCGCGAGCCCCAGCATGGTCTCGACGAAGTTGCGGCCGTTGACGCCGAAGAGCCACGACGAGCGCACGATCAAGTGGCGCGGGTTGGCCGCCGCGACGGCGTGCTCGCCGGCGAGCTTGGAGCGCCCGTAGCCCGAGAGCGGGTTGACCTCGTCGGACTCGACGTAGCCGTCCTCGCGGCTGCCGTCGAACACGTAGTCGGTCGAGGGATGTACGACGGACGCGCCCACGGCCGCCGCGGCCGCGGCCACGTTGCCGGCACCGGCGCCGTTGATCGCCGTCGCCTCGGCCTCGTGCTCCTCGGCCCCGTCGACGTTGGTCCAGGCCGCGCAGTTGACGACGGCGCCGGGATAGTGCTCGATGAACGCCTGCTCGACCGCCGCGCGGTCGGTGATGTCGAGGTCGGAGCGGGCGAGCGCGACGGGCTCGTGTCCCACCTCGCGCGCCGCGCGCTCGACGTCGCGGCCCAGCATCCCGGCTCCTCCGGTGATCACGATCCTCAATGGAGCTGGATCTCCGAGTTGTCGCCGACCATGAAGCGGTAGGCCTTGGGGAGCGAGTTGGAGCGCGTGATCACGACGTTGCGCCCGATCAGGCTCGCCTCCATCCGGTAGGAGAGGTCGCTGATGCGCGCGCCCGCGAGCACGATCGAGTGCTCGACCTCGGAGCGCTCGATCGTCACGTCGGCGTCGATGGCCGAATAGGGCCCCACGTAGGAGTCCACGATCCTGCTGCCCGCGCCGATGATCGTCGGGCCGCGCACGGTCGCGCGCTCGAGGTATGCGCCGCGCTCGATCACGACCTTGCCCTCGACGCGCGAGTCGATGACCTCGCCGTCCGTGCGCGGAACCAGGTCCTCGAGGATCAGGCGGTTCGCCTCGAGCAGGTCGTCGAGCTGGCCCATGTCCTTCCACCAGCCGCGCACGATGTGCGGCTCGACGCGCAGGCCGCGGTCGACCAGGGTCTGGATCGCGTCGGTGATCTCCAGCTCGTCGCGCCACGAGGGCTCGATCGAGCGCGCCGCATCGAAGATCGACGGGCTTGAACATGTAGATGCCGACCAGGGCGAGATCGGTGGCCGGCTCCTTCGGCTTCTCGACCAGCCGCTTGACGCGGTCGCCGTCCAGCTCCGCGACGCCGTAGTTCTCCGGGTCCGGCACCGGGGTCAGCAGGATCAGCGCGTCGGGATCGCTGCGCTTGAAGCGTCTCGACCAGCTCGTTCAGGCCCGACTTCAGCAGGTTGTCGCCGAGGTACATCACGAAGGGGGAGTCGCCGAGGTACTCCTCCGCGGTCAGCACCGCGTGCGCGAGCCCCTTCGGCTCGTCCTGCTCGATGTAGGTGATCTCGAGGCCGAACTGCGACCCGTCGCCGGCCGCCGCGCGGATCTCGTCGCCGGTCTCGGGCGCGATGATGATGCCGACCTGGCGGATGCCCGCCGCGGCCATCGCCTCGAGCCCGTAGAAGAGCACGGGCTTGTTGGCCACCGGCACCAGCTGCTTGGCGCTCGTGTGCGTGATCGGGCGTAGGCGGGTTCCCTTGCCCCCCGACAGAACCAGGCCTTTCAGGTCTTGCATCGGCAGGAGCGTATCGGGGAGCCGTGCGGCGCCGCGCGGCAGGTCGAACCTGAGGCCTAGTAGACCCCACCCAGCTTGGAGTGGTCCCAGCTGACCGTCTCGACGACCTCGAAGCGGATCGCGACCCGCTTTGCGGCCTGCGCCGCGCAGCGCCTCGCGCATGTCTCGTCGGCGGCGGTCGGTGCCCTGGTACTTGGCGAACAGCTCCTCCGCGAAGTCGATCACCTTGTCGGTGTCGCGCTCGATGTGGGCGCGCGTCTTGAGCATCACGCCCTTCAGCTCCGAGTATTCGCTGCCCGACTCCACGAGCGTGGTGGCGCGGTCGTCGCGCTCCAGGTTCTTGACCTTCTGCGACTTCGCGTAGGTCCAGACCCAGGGCTCGGCGCCGCGCATCACGTACCACAGCGCCGTCAGGTGCGGCCAGCCGTCGGGGCCGTGCGGAGGCGACGTTCAGCACCCGTTCCTGCGCGAGGAACTCGTCGACCTCCTCGGCGTGAGCTTGATCTGGTCGCGGCGGCTCGGCATTCCGCGCTCAGTCGGGGTCGATGCGCAGGCGCTTCGCGCCGCCCGCCGCGCGCACCTCGTGCTCCTCGAGGTACACGGGATTGGTCTGGCCCGTGCGCCAGCCTTCGATCATGTCGTCGTAGTGGGGGGAGCCGGGATGCCCGGACTGCCCGGTGGTCAGCTGCCAGCGCGAGCGCGCCGGATCGCCGAGGTCGGCGAGCATCCGGTACACGGGCCCCCACACGCCCTTGAACGGCGCCGTCGGCAGGTAGCCGTTCTGCGTGACGGTCTCGCTCGCGCCGCCGGCCTCCACCCTGCGGTTGAAGATCCGGCGGAACAGCGGGTTCGCCTGGCCGAACGGATGCGTGAACTCGACGCTGTGCACGCGCCCCCACCGCCACTTGCCGGGGTCGCGGCCGAAGCGCTCCTCCAGCCCGTCCAGCGCGCGACCGAGCGACTCCAGCGCGACCTCGTCCCAGCTGCGGCCGCCGAACCACGTGGGGTCGCCCTCGTCCCACAGCGTCAGCAGGCGCTCCTGGAACCGCCACGGAGAGGACACCACCTCGAACAGAGCCACGCTCGACTTGTTCAGCCAATGCTCCACCAGCCCGTCGTCCTGCACCGCGGCGTGCACGACCGCGTCCGCGAACACGACGGTGAACGCGTGGAAGATCGTGCCGGCCACGGTGTCGGGGTCGAGGTTCCCGTCCCAGCTCTTGAGGCGCTCGATCGCGCGCACCTCGCGCTGCCCGGCCGGGTGCAGGCGCGAGAGCCGGTGCACCGTCTCCACGCCGGGGAAGGAGAAGAAGTCGTGCTGCATGCGCTGGAAGTCGGCGAGCGAGTGCCGCTCGCGCTCTCCCAGGCGCTCCTCGATCCGGCGCGCGCGGTAGCCGGTCATCCACTCCGAGGTGATGTGGTGCGGGTAGTCGTCCCCGACGATCCGGTTGTTGGCCGTCACGATGAAGCCCTGCGGCGGGTTCACCACCCGCGGCAGCTCGTCGTAGGGGATCGTTCCGTCCCACTCGAACTCCCCGCTCCAGCCGGGCTTGGGCAGGTCCGGCACGTTGCCCTTGCGCAGCGGGACCTTGCCCGCGAGCTGGTAGCCGATGTTGCCGTCGCGGTCCGCCCACAGCAGGTTGAGGGGCGGCACGTGGTGCGTCTCGGCGGCGTCGACGACGTCCTGCCCCGTACGCGCGGTGCTCATGCGGTAGCCGGAATCGGTCAGCAGCGGATACTGGAGCCCGGTCCACGACAGCGCGACGGGTTCCGCCGCGCCCAGCGCGTCGCTCACGATCGGCCCGTGATGCGTGACGGTCACGTCCAGCACGTCGGGCGCGCCGCGCCCTTTCACCTGGATCTCCTCGCGCACGACCTCCGCCTGGCGCCACTCGCCCTCGAACTCGTACATGCGCGCGTCGTCGGGGTTGAGCCGCTCCACGAACAGGTCCTGGGTGTCGGCCATCACGTTGGTGAAGCCCCACGCCGCGAACCGCGTCTGCCCGAACACGGGGAACGGGTTCGTCGGCAGCGTGCCGCCGAACACGCGGTAGTCGTCGCAGGCGAGATCGGCCTCGTACCAGAGGTCGGGGCTCGTGAAGGTCAGGTGCGGGTCGCATGCGAGCAGCGGCCGCCCGGTCACCGAGCGGTCGCCCGACACGACCCAGTTGTTGGAGCCGGTCGCATGCATCCCGAGGCCGAGCGACTCCTTCACGGCCGCGATCTGCGCCGCGATGTCGACACCGCTGCCCGCGTACACGTCGCCGGGCGATGTCACCACCGGGTTCGCGGGCGGGTACTGCGGCTCCAGCCGCGCCGCGCGCTCGGGCCCAGCGGCGCGCACGAGGTCGGCGCGCAGCAGCTCCATCTCCCAGTTGGTCGAGAGGCCGAAGCCCATCAGCTTGGCGGAGGCCAGCAGGTCGACCACCGTCCACGGCTCGGGTGCGAGCCGCAGCAGCTGGAACTCGATCGGCAGCGCCGGCGCATGGTCGATCGCGGCGTTGATGCCGGCCACGTACGCGCCCGCGAGCGGCGCGAGCGCGGCGTCGACCTCACGCGCCTCGCGCTCGGCCACCCGGCGCATGCCGAGCGTGCGCATCAGGCGGTCGGCGGGCAGCGCCTCCGGCCCGGCGAACTCGCACAGCCGCCCGGCGGTCGCGCGGCGGAAGAACTCGAGCTGCCACAGCCGGTCCTGGGCGTGGCAGAAGCCGAGCGCGAAGCACAGGTCGTGCGGCGTGCGGGCGGAGACGTGGGGGACGCCGAACCGGTCGCGCAGGATCTCCAGCGGCGCGTCGACCCCGCGCAGCTTCAGGCGGCCGGCGGTCTTCGGCAGCGGCCGCTTGAGCAGCTGCAACCACGCGGCGACACCCGCCAGGGCCGCAAGCGCGCTCGTGCCCGCGAATACGCGCGTGAGGGGCGTGCCGATCATCGGCCGATTCTTTCAGGAACATCGAGCGTGCGCCGACGAGGTCCGTCGTGCAAATCATCCCTTTGGACGATGTTCCCGGCGGCCTGCGCCGCGCGACGCTGTCGGGCCGAGCGCGAGTTGCGACCGGCTTGCGGCCGTGTCCGAGCCCACGACGGCGCCCGCTACTCTGCCGCGATGGCTGCCAACGAGAAGCCCGCGGTCGACGTCCCCTCCGGCCAGGCGCCGTCCGGCCGGCTGGAGCTGGAGGACATCACGGTCGGTGAGGGCGCCGAGGCCACCTCGGGCAACTCCGTCGAGGTGCACTATGTCGGCGTCTCGTGGGCCACAGGCAAGCAGTTCGACGCCTCCTGGGATCGCGGCGACACCTTCAAGTTCGGCCTCGGCCAGGGTCAGGTCATCCAGGGCTGGGACCAGGGAGTGGCGGGCATGAAGGTCGGCGGACGCCGCCGCATCACGATCCCGCCCGACCTTGCCTACGGCAGTCGCGGCGCCGGCGGCGCCATCGGTCCCGACGAGACGCTCGTCTTCGTCGTGGACCTCGTCGACGTGCGCTAGGCGGCCCTAAAGCGCGCGGCTGACGCGTGCGGCATGGGCGGCGCGTCGCGGAAATCGGTGGGGTAGGGGGTGAGCGCCGGGCCGTCCCCGGATCGGGGTGCGCGGTTTCGGTTGTACTACGCCCATAAAGCGTCTCACCTTCGGGTGGGGCCGCCTCCGTTCGCGCCCCACCAACAGGCGAATGAAGTCAGGCCGCGGCCTTCGTCCGCTTGCGTTTGCCGGCGAGCGCCTTCGCGGCGTCGTGCACGGCGATGCGCGCGTCCTCGGGCTCGAGCACAGTCGCGTCGCCCGCCTCCTTCAGCACCTCGCGCACGAGCCACTGCACCCCGGCGAACGGAAGCTCCACGATCAGCGCGCCGTCGGTCAGCTCCGCCGCGACCGAACGGCGCTCCCGCTCCCAGCGCGCACGCTCGGGCGAGACCCACACGCGCGCGACACGCGACGCGGGCACCGCGCCGGTGCGCGGCCAGCCCTCGAGGTCGGCGGTGGGGTCGACCTCGGGCCGCGGCTCGAAGGTCTTGCGCGACAGCTTGGCGCGCTTGATGCGGTCGAGCCGGAAGTGGCGCGTAGCCTCGCGGTCGAGGTCGTAGCTGAACACGTACCAGCCTTCGCGGCCGTTGATCAGCGCATAGGGCTCGACCGTGCGCTCGGTGAACTCGTCCTCGTTCTCCTTGTAGTACTCGATCGCGAGCAGTCGCGACTCGACGATCGCGCGGTTGATCGTGCGCGACATCTCCTCGTCGTCGCCGACGGGCGGCGCGATCTGCAGGCCCTCGTGCGACGGATCCTCGCCGAGCGCGGTCACGATCTTCTGGCGGGCGGAGGCGAGGCTGCCCTCCGGCAGGTGGTCGCCGAGCAGGTCGAGCGCGGCGATCAGCGCCTTTGCCTCGAGCGGCAGCAGCCGCGCGGGTCGTGCGAAGTTGTCGCTGTAGGGCTCGGGGTCGACCTCGATCTCCTCACCCTGCACCTCCGCGTACAGCACGTAGCTGCCGCCGCCGAAGTTCACGACGTTCAGCACGTCGAGGTCCTCGCGCAGCTCCTCGTCGGTGATCTGCAGCCGCTCGCGCACGTCGGAGACGCGCGGCTTCGCGTCGCCGCGCGCGGACTGGATCAGGATGCCGGCGAGCGCGACCAGCCGCGCGAAGCGCTCGGGGCGGATCGGCGTCTCGCTCTGGCCGTTGCCGCCCTCGTCGACCTGATGGCCGTTGACGGCCACGTCCTGGGTGCGACGCCGGGGCGCCGGGTCCGCGACGAAGTCGGGGTGCGGGTCGGCGTGGCGCTCGAGGATCGTGGCGAGGCGCTCCGCCGTCTCGTCGACGAGCTCGGAGGGGTCGAGCAGCCGCGCGTGCTCACCCAGGCCCAGCACCCACGACACGAGCTGGCGCGGTTGCGCGAACTCGCGTCGTGAAGACCACGCCCGGGCCGGGGACACGCCGGGAGCCCGCCCGCCACTGGCTGCCGGACTGCGTGACGGGGGCAAACTCGCCGTGCCGGCCGAAGTCGCGCTTGACGAGCCAGGCGATGCGCTCGGAGATCCACACCTGGGCGGTCCCGTCGGGCTCTCCCAGCTGCCAATCCGCGCGCCGCGCGTAGGCCCAGGGGTCGAAGTCGTCGGGTGTCGTGAAGTCGTGCTCGGCCTTGCTCGCGTAGGAGACCTTGTCGGTGATGCGCGAGAGCCGGAAGACCCGCATCGCATCGCGCTCGTGCGCGTGCCCGACGAGGTAGAACTGGCCGCCCTGGTAGACCAGGTGGTAGGGGTCGACCTTGCGCTTGCTCTGCTCGTCGCGCTCGATCGAGTAGTACTCGAACTCGATGGTCTTGCGGCGCGAGATCGCGGTCTCGACCTTGGCCAGTCGCTGGGAGAGGTCGCGTCCGCCGGCGGACGCCGTGACGGCGATGGCGACGCCCTGGCGCTGCTGGCTGGGCGAGCCGAGCGGGCTGGGCCGGCCCCACGACAGCTGCTGGAGCGCGAGCCGCAGCGGCTCCGCGTACGCGAAGCGCCCGTCGAGCAGCGCGAGCGACGTCTGCAGCGCGGCCAGCTCGCCGTCGGAGAACTCGATCGGCGGGAGGTAGAAGTTCTCGGGCGGCAGCGTGTACAGCTCCGCCTCGAAGTAGCCCTCCGGCGGCTTCTCGACCTTGAGGTTGATGCCCAGCGCCTCGAGCTCGGCGCGGTCCGCGTAGAAGCGGCGCGCGAACGCGTCGTCGTTCATCTCGCTGTAGCCCTCGACGTCCTGCTTGATCTCGAGGGCGGACACCGGACGGCGCTCCGCCATCAGGAACGAGATCAGGGACAGCTGCCGTATGAGCTTTTCGGTGTCTTTGGCCATGCGTGTTCTCTCCCCCTCCGGGCGGTTCGGACGAGGATAGACAGTCACCCTGGAGCGCCGTCAGGGGTGCAAGTGCCGGGAAGGCCGATTTTGCGCGAAGAGTCGTGGAAACGCCTTACCCTGCGCTGCGCATGGCCGTGATCTGGATCGCCGGACCCGATGATGCGCCTGCCGTCGCGCGGCTCCTGGGCGAGTTCCGTGACTGGTGGGGGCACAGCGAGCCGTCGGATGCCGACATGCTCGCGAGCGTCCGGCGGATCATGGAGGGCGGCGACGGGGAGTACCTGCTCGGCGCACCGGGCGCCGGGGCAGAGCCGCAGGGCGTGGCCCAGCTCCGCTTCCGCTGGAGCGTCTGGAAGTCCGCGGAAGACTGCTGGCTCGAGGATCTCTATGTGCGCGACTCCGCGCGCCGCGGCGGGCTGGGGCGCGCTCTGGTCGAGGCCGCGGTGGCGAGCGCGCGGGACCGCGGCTGCCGCCGCATCGAGCTGGACGTGAACGAGGACAACGCGGCCGCCCTGGCCCTGTACGAGGCGTGCGGCTTCACCCTCGAGCCGAAGCCGCCGGGCCGCACGCTGTTCGCGGGCCGTACCCTGCGCTAAGCGTTCTGGCGCAGGCGCCCGGCGAGCAGCGTCGCGAACGCCGTCGATGCGCGCGACTCGCGCAGCACGCCGATCAGCTGCACGACGACACTGCGGGTCGAACTCGCGGCCCGCGCCCGCGCGCAGCTCGCGCACCGCGGCCCACGGCTTCAGCGCGCCGCGCCAGGGGCGGTCCGACGTCATCGCGTCGTAGGCGTCACAGACCAGGATGATGCGGCTGGTGAGCGGGATGTCCTCGCCCTTGAGGCCCTGCGGGTAACCGGAGCCGTCCCAGTGCTCGTGCTCGCGACAGCACGAGCTGCGCGACGTTGCCGAGGCCCGGCACGCGCTCCAGCATCTCGGCTCCGCGCAGCGGGTACTGCTTCATGATCTCCCACTCGTCCTCGTTCAGCACGTCGGCCTTCAGCAGGACCGCAGTCGGGGACGCCGACCTTGCCGACGTCGTGCAGGCGCGCAGCGAATGCCAGCTCCGCGAGGGCGGCCTCGTCCAGCTCCATCCGCTTGCCCAGCTTGCCGGCCGAGCTCCATCACGTTCTGCGAGTGCTGCCACGTGTAGTGGTCGCGCATGTCGATCGCCTCGGTCAGCGCCTCGACGCCGGAGCCGACGGCCAGCTCCAGGTGCTTGCGCATCTCCGCCTGCTCCAGCGCCACCGAGCCGAGGTCGGCCAGGCGCCGCAGCGAGTCGAGCTCGGCGCGCCCGAAGGTGCGCAGCGGGTCGGTCGTGCCCACCGAGATCGCTCCGCGCACCTCGCCGCCGTACTTGATCGGCGCGGAGCCGCCGGCACGCGTCTCCGGCATGACCGGGCTCGGAGTTCTCGGGGAAGTCGTGGTAGTCGGACACGATCACCGGCTCGCCGGTGAGCAGCACCTGCCCGACGATGCCCTCGTCGACGCCCAGCCGCTTGCCGAGTCAGCTCGTCGCGCACGCCGTGTCCGGCGACCACGATCGCAAGGCGGGGGTCGTGCCTGTCGCGCACGCAGACGGTGGCGCGCTCGACGTGCAGGATGCTGCACGCCTGCTCTGCCACGCGGCCCAGGAGCGACGAGGTCTCGCCCGCCGCGGCTCACGATCCAGGCCGCGTCGGCCAGGCCGCTGGTGCGCCGCGCAAGCTCGGCGATCTGGGCGCGCGACTCGAGCAGCCGCCGCGTCCCGATCAGCACGACGCTGGCCGAGAAGGCCAGGATCACGGCGATCAGCCAGTCCGGCCACAGCTGTGCGTCCATCGGACGCCGGTACCAGATGTCGTCGAGGCGTACGGAGGCCGCGGCCAGCAAAGCGACCATGAAGATCCCGAGCTTGTGGTCTCTCGCGTTCGACATGCGTAGGAAAGGGGCGAACCTCTCCTGTCCCCTCCATCGGCCCGCTGCGCGCGTCGCTTGAGCGCCGGAGGCCGGCGCCCGGGAGCCGGGCTATTCGCCGGAGGCCGCGGGGAGCGTCTGTTCGAGCGGCTCGTCGGACTGCCCGACCCGCGCGAACCAGGCCGATCCGGAGATCGCGCGGTCGAAGCGCGACCACGACTCGCCGTCCTGGAGGCCCTTCTCCAGCCGGTCGAAGCAGCCCAGCTTGCCGCCGAGGTTGTCGATCGCGTGGACGACCGTCGCCTCGCGGGTGCAGGGCACGACGGGACTGCCGTTCTCGAGCAGACCGTGGTGCGAGAGCACGATGTGCAGGACGGCGCGCGCAAGACCGTCGGGGAAGCCGGGAATGCGCTCGATCTGCGTGCGCACGAGGTAGTAGCCGAGCGGGATCTCGCCCAGGAGCTTGCCGTCGTCGGTGAGGTCGATCGCGAAGGGGTCGTTGCCGTAGGCCTCGATCTTGCCGATGTCGTGGATCAGCGCCCCGGTCACCGCGATGTCGCGGTCGACCCCGGGAAACGAGCCGGAGATCGCGCTCACGGCCTGGCCCACCGACAGCGAGTGCTCCAGCAGCCCGTGCAGGTAGGCCTGGTGGTAGAACTTCGCCGCCGGCGCCTTGCGAAAGCGCTGCCAGAGCTCGGCGTGCTCGCCGAACAGGGCGTCCAGCAGCTGCCGCAGGTGCGGGTTGCGCACGGTCACGATCAGCTGCCGCAGGTCGGCCTCCATCTGGTCGACGCTCGCGGCCGGCGCGTCCATCAGGTCGGCGAGGCGGTACTCGCCGTCCTGCGCCGCGGCCACGGACTGCACCGACGAGCTGGGCGCCGTAGCGGTCCGAGACCTCGAAGCGGCCCCGGACGCGGATTGCCGTGCCGGGCGCGCAGCGCTCGTGCAGGTCGCGGGCGGCGTCCCAGGCGACGCCGTCGAGCGTGCCGGTGCAGTCGCACAGCTTCAGCTTCAGGTAGTCGTCGCCGCTGCGCTTCTGTGCGAGCGTGCGGTCCTTCACGAGCAGCACCGTGTCGACGTCCTGCGCCTCGCGCAGGTCTCGCACGAACAGGGACTTGGGGCCGGGCGGGTCGCCCGCCTCGAAAAGACGGTTCTCGAGGGTGTCACTCACAGGGTTCATCAACTTACGAGTCGTTCCGGACATGAGTCATCTGACAGGCGCCGGGGCGGCTATGTTTCTTTTCGTGGCGGAACCCCTGCATACGACGGCGACGCCGACGGCCGATCCGGGCACGGACGCGCCTGTCTGCGTGCTTGCGAAAGTCGGCGAGGCGTCGCTCAAGGGACGCAACAAGCGGCAATTTCTCGATGCCCTGCGCCGCAACCTGAAGGCCGCGCTCGCGGGCGTCGACGCACGCGTCGAGAGCGGTGGCTCCGTACTCGTGATCCCGGTGCCGGACGAGCTGGTCGCGGACGAGGTCGCCTCGCGGCTCGAGCGGGTCTTCGGCTTCGCGGTCGCGTCGGTTTGCCTGCGCTGCGAGCGCGACGTCGAGCGCATCGCAGACGTCGCGATGGTCGCCTTCGCCCGCGCGCAACCGGAGACCTTCGCGGTGCGGGTGCGACGGCGCGACAAGTCCTTCCCGCTCACCTCGCAGCAGCTCGAGCGCGAGATCGGCGCCGCGCTGCAGGCGCGCACCGCGCTGCCGGTCAACCTCAGCCGGCCGGCGCTCGAGCTGCGCGTCGAGGTGGATGCCGGCGCGGCGTACGTGCACGTGCGCGAGATCGAGGGCGCGGGCGGCCTACCGGTCGGCACGAGCGGCCGCGCGGTGACGCTGCTGTCGGGCGGCATCGACTCGCCGGTCGCCGCGCTGCTCGCGATGAAGCGCGGGCTCGCGGTGGAGTTCCTGCACTTCAGCGGCGAGCCGTACCTCGACCCGCTCGCGACCACGAAGGCGCAGGCGCAGGCACGAGTGCTGAACGGCTTCCAGGCGGCGCGCCCCGGAGCGCTGTGGGTGGTGCCATTCGGCAACCAGCAGCGCATGCTGTCGGCGGTGTCGGAGGAGTCGCACCGGATCGTGCTCTACCGGCGCCAGATGGCGCGCGTCGGATGTGCGCTCGCGCGGCGGCTGAACGCGGCGGCGCTGGTGACGGGCGACTCGCTCGGCCAGGTCTCCTCGCAGACGCTCCCCAACATGACGTCGGTCGAGGACGCGTCCGAGCTGCCGGTGCTGCGCCCGTTGCTTGCCTGGGACAAGCGGGAGGTGATGGCGAAGGCGGCTGCGCTCGGCATCCTGTCGCTGTCCGAGCTGGCCGCGGAGGACGCCTGCCCGCTGTTCGCGGGGGCCAAGCAGCGCACCGCGGTGCCGCGCGCCGCGATCCTGGAGGCAGAGGCGCAGCTCGACCTCGACGACCTCGCGGAGGCTGCCGCGGAGGGCGCGCGCAGGCTCGATCCGGGCGTTTTCCTCGACCGGCTGCAAAGAGAGTCACGCGCTGCTTGAACCGCAGGCCGGTCGGGCTTAGGCTACGGCCATGGCGGCGGCTGAGGGGGCTACTGCGCGTAGCGAACTGACGCCTGCACACAAGCGGTTTCTGGTGCGGGATGCGCTGCTGATCGCGGCCTTCGCGAACGCCACGCTGAACGCCCTGATCGCATGGCTCTTCACCTTGAACGAGGACGAGATCCCGCAGGCGAAGGCGCCGCTGATCGGCGGTCCGTCGGTGCTCGTCGACACGGTCGCCACGTGCTTCGTGCTGCCGTTCCTGACCACTCTCGTGATCACCACGGTGATCTGGGGTGAGATGCGCAAAGGTCACCTCACGAAGGTGCCGCGCGCGCTCGGTTCGTTCGCGGACCGGCTGCCGAAGACCCGCCTGCGGCGGGCGACCTGGATCGGTTTGATCTGCCTCTTCGTCTTCGGGCCGATCTCGGCGGCCCTCGTATTGCTCTTCGACTACGGCGACATCTCGGTCGACGAGTTCGTGCTCTACAAGGCGATCGTCGGCGTCGTGCTCGGCGCCGCCGTCACGCCGTGGATCGCGATGGTCGCGTTCGGCGACGACCCGCCCCCGGCCGAGGTCACGCCCGAAGCACCCTCCGCCGCGACTCCCTGAGGCGACGCGCGGCAGATCACGCGGGGCGCAGGGCCCCGACGCACGACCTGATCAGCAGCGGGTAGGCCTCGTCGCGGCCAATCCTGCCCTCGCCGACCCCTTTGATCGCCGCGACCAGCAGCGCGCCGAGGGCCGATGCTCCCCACATCGGGGGCATGTCCTGCGAGAACTCCCCCTCCGCCTGCCCGCGCCTGACGAGCTTCTGCATCGCCTCGTCGAGGCGTTCCTCGCGCGCGCGGGCGCCGAGGTTGTCCGGCTTGGAGGGGTTGACAACGATGACGCGGTAGCGGTCTCCGAGCTCGAGCCATGCGGCCATCAACCGCGCGAGCGCCTCCGTCGCGGATCCCTCGTCGAGCCGGCACGCCTGCACCGCCTCCTCGCCGTCCACAAGCCCCTGGGTCCGGATCGCCTCGAGCAGCGACTCGCGCGTCGGGAAGTGGCGATAGAGCGTGGCGCGGCCGACCCCGGCGGCGGTGGCGACGTCGGCGACTCCGGCGTTCGGCTCGTCGGCCCACAACCGGATGGCCGCCTCCTGGATGCGCTGCACGTTGCGTTCGGCATCCGCCCGGCGGGTCTCGGGCAGGGGGGCAGTCTGTTCTGCTGGCACGCGACTGGCCATTTCTCCTCCGGGGCTGATACTAGTCCGGACGGACACCCTCGGTGAACATTTAGTCACTACGCGGCGGAGCGGTACCAGCCGGGATCGGCCCCGCCGTCGCCAACCGGTTGACATGTGACCAAAAGGTCACCTATGATGCCGGCATGGACGCGGTCTTCAGAGCCCTCGCCGACCCGACGCGCCGCAGCCTGCTCGACGAGCTCTTCGAAGAGGACGGGCAGACGCCTCAGCGCGCTCGAGCAGCGCGCGGCGATGACGCGCTTCGGCGTGATGAAGCACCTGCGGGTGCTCGAGGAGGCACGTCTCATCACGACCAAGCGGCGTGGGCGCGAGAAGCTCCACTTCCTGAACCCCGTCCCGATCAGGCTCGTCCACGACCGCTGGGTGAGCAAATACGCCGAGCCCTGGGCCGCCGCGCTCAGCGGGCTCAAGAAAAGCATCGAGGAGGACACGATGGAGAAGGTCTTCGAGATCTACATCAAGACGACGCCGGAGCGCCTGTGGGAGGCGATCACCGACGCCGAGCTGCGCGCGAAGTACACGTTCGGCGTGCGCACCACCTCCGAGTGGACGCCCGGCTCGCGCTACGAGAGCAGGGTTCCCGGCGTGATCGACATCGCCGCGGGGGAGAACCTGGAGGTCGATCCGCCGCGCCGGCTGGTCCAGAGCTTCAACGCCCTGTGGAGCGACGACGTGAAGAGCGAGGGCACCTCGCGGGTCACGTATGACATCGAGCCCGTCGGCGAGCGACTCCGTGCCGGCTGATGGTCACCCACGACCAGCTGCGCGACGGCGCGCAACGGCGAGCTCTACGGCGGCTGGCCGATGATCCTGTCCGGGCTGAAGACGCTGCTCGAGACGGGCGAGCTGCTCACCACGCCGGGCTCGCTGCGGTACCAGGCCGCGTAGCTGCTGCTCGAAGTACATCGGCTGGGGCGCCGCCGTCGGGCGGTGCCCCACCCGGCATGTGAGTGGCGAGGGCCAGAATCGAACTGGCGACACCACGATTTTCAGTCGTGTGCTCTACCGACTGAGCTACCTCGCCCGAGCCCGCATCGTAGCGGCCGCCCTACTGCCAGGACTTCAGGAACGGCAGCGGGTCGACGGGGTGGCCGCCGTTGTACCAGGGGCCGTCCCAGACCTCGAAGTGCAGGTGCGGTCCCTCGCTGCCGCCGGTGTTGCCGACGTTCGCGATGTGCTGGCCGGCCGTGACGCGGTCGCCCTTGCCGACGAGCATGCTGCCCGACTGGAGGTGCATGTACACGTAGTTGTAGTCCTCGCCGTCGGCGTCGAGCACGAGGTAGTGCCCGGCGCCGCCGGCCTGGTACGCGCGCCACGTGATCGTGCCGGTCGCGACGGCCAGCAGCGGCGTGCCCTCGGCGGCCGGAAGGTCCTGGCCCTGGTGCGTGTGGCCGTTGCGCGGTGCGCCGAAGCGGCTGGCCGCGCCTCCATACGTGAAGGACCCGGCGATCGGAAAGCGGTGCGTGCCCGCGGTGGCGGGAACGGGCGGGGGTGCGGTCACCTGCATGGTCGTGCTGCGCACGGCCTTCTTGCCGCGCGGGTTGCGGGCCGTGATGCGGACCCGGTACGCCCCGTCGGCGACCCTGCGGGTCCAGGAGTACGACTGCACGACGCCCGTGCGGCGGCCGCCGAGGTTGACGCGATAGGTGGTGCGGTCCGCGAGGTTCACGAACGCAAGCCGCACGCGCACCCTGCGTGCGCGGTCGCGGATCTGGAAGCGCACCACGGTGCCGCCGCCGGCGGCCGAGACGGCCGCGGGCGAGACGTTGAAGAGAGTCAGCACCGGGCGCCCCGTGGGCGCGCCGGCGGGAATCGAGCCGAGGCCTCCGCCTCCGCTGCCCGAGCCCGAGCCCGAATCGCCGTGCGGCGGCAGCGCCTGCTGGCCGGGCTGCACGATCGGGTCCGGCGGAACGTTGCCGCCGACCCCGCCTGTGTCGGCGTGGGCGGGAACTGCGATGAGGAGGGCAACCATCCCCCCGAGAGTGCAAGCGACCCTGCCGCGCACCTATCGACACCTCCTTGCGTCTAGGTCCGGTCTTCGGCTCCTTTACGGGACTTGTTGAGTCCCCGCGGGCCGCGGGTGGAACAGGCGTCCAGCGGTTGGCCGGGCTGTCAGGCCCCTGCTTCTGCAAGGGATCTTGCAAGCGCGACCGCCTCGTCCGCGGTGTCGGCGTACCGCACTTCGCTCGGCATGCCGGCTGCGTGCTCGAGACGCCACCCGGCGAGCAGCACGACCGGGCGGCCGAGCACGCCCGCCAGGCCGATCTCGGACAGCGTTCCCCACTCCCCGCCGACCGCCACCACGACGTCGGCCGACGCGACCACCCCGAGGTTGCGGGCGTGGCCGATGCCCGTCACGACCGTCACATCGCTGAAGCGGTTGGCGCTGGAGCGGTCGGTCCCGGGCAGCACGCCAACGACCATCCCGCCGGCCTCGCGCGCGCCGCGCGACGCCGCCTCCATCGCACCAAGTTCGCCGCCCGTTACAAGAGTGAATCCGGCCGCGGCCAGGCCCCGGCCGACCTCGTGGCACACCTGCGCGGTTTTCTGGTCGCAGCGCGCCGGCCCGATGACCGCGGCGTAGCGGCGTTCAGCGGCCAACGGCGTGACCCGCTGCCGGCGCGCGGTCGGCGGCCTGCATGCGCGCCATCAGGTCGAGCGCGCCCTGCTTCGACAGTGGCTCGTTCAGGTTCCCGCACTTGGGCGACTGCACGCACGACGGGCAGCCCACCTTGCAGGGACATTCCCCGATCAGCCGGCGTGCGTCGCCCACCAGCCGCTCGAACTCGTCGAAGCCACGGCGCGTGATCCCCACTCCGCCGGGATGGCCGTCGTAGATGAAGATCGTGGGGCACCCGGTCTGGTGGTGGATGTTCGTGGACAGGCCGCCGATGTCCCAGCGGTCGCACATGGCAATGAGAGGCAGGACTGCGATCTGCGAGTGCTCGGCCGCGTGCAGCGCGCCCAGCAGCGCCTGCAGCGGCAGCTCGTCGACCATGTCGGGCAGCTCGTACCACAGCGCCTGCGTGACGAAGTTCTGCTCGGGCAGGTCGAGCGTCTGCAGGTCGATCACCTCGTGGTCGGACATGCGCTTGCGCTGGAAGGCCACGACCTCCTGCATCACCGATACGACGCCGAACCGCAGCGCCACCCCGAGCGCGTCGCGCTCGTCGCGCGTCTCCTCGATGAACGTCTCGGTCTCGATCTTGGGCTGCGTGTAGTAGTTGCCCTCGGCCGGCCGCACGAGCGCGCGGCGGCCCTCGATGTCGAGCTCCTCCACCTCGTACGGCTCGCCCAGGTGCAGGTACACGGCACCGGGGTGCACGGTCGAGAACGCACGCTCCGCCTCGACGAAGCCGATCAGCTCACCGGCCTCGGCCTCGACGATGGTGAAGCTGTCCGGCGAGGCCGAGCGCAGCGAGAGCTTTGCCGCCGGGAACTCCCAGTCGCGCGGGTGGTAGCGCCGGCCGCGCTTGCGCAGCCGGCCCGCCGCGACCAGGCGGTCGGCGGCCGCGATCATCCCCGGCCCGAGCGTCTGCTCGTCGCCGGGCTCGAGCGGGCCCTCGTACGCGGCCACGCACAGGTGGTTCATGAAGATCTGCTCGGAGCAGTGGTCGAGGATCGCGGCCTCGACCGGGCGGTCCAGAAACTCCTCGGGGTGGCGGCAGAAGAACTGGTCGAGCGCGTCCTCGCCGGCCACGTACATCGCGAGGCCGCCCTTCTCCGTGCGGCCGGCGCGGCCCCACTGCTGGCGCAGGCTCGCGACCGTGCCGGGAAACGTGACCGACATCGCGGCGTCGAGGTGGCCGATGTCGATGCCCAGCTCGAGCGCGTTGGTGGTCACCACGCCGAGCAGGTCCCCGCTCGCGAGGTCGCGCTCGATCTCGCGGCGCTGGCGCGCCGTGTAGCCGGCGCGGTACGGAGTCACGCGGTCCGCGAGGTCGGACGTGTCCTCCAGCCGCTTGCGCGCAAACTGGTAGATCAGCTCCGCCGCGCGGCGGCTGCGCGCGAAGCAGATCGTGCGCACCTCCGCCGCGACCAGGTCCGCGAACACGTTCGCGGCCTCGCCGAGGCTGGAGGCGCGGCGGCCCGTGTGCTCGTCGATCAGCGGCGGGTTGCACATCACCACCTCCCGCCGGCCGCGCTCGGAGCCGTCGCGGTCGACGAGGTCGAACTCCAGGCCCGTCAGCTCCTGCGCGAGCGAGAGCGGGTTGGCGATCGTCGCGGACGTGAGCACGAAGCGCGGCTTGGTCCCGTAGGCCTCCGCGAGGCGCCGCAGGCGGCGCAGCACGTTCGCGACGTGCGAGCCGAACACGCCGCGGTAGACGTGGGCCTCGTCGACCACGACCAGCGCGAGGTTCGCGAGGAAGTCGCCCCACCCCGCGTGGTGCGGCAGGATCCCGACGTGCAGCATGTCCGGGTTGGTGAGGACCACGTTCGCGCGCTTGCGGATCGCGGCGCGCTCCTCCTGCGGGGTGTCCCCGTCGTAGATCGCGTGATGCAGTGCGGGAGTGCGCAGCTCGGTCAGGCTGCGGGCCTGGTCCTGCGCGAGCGCCTTGGTCGGGTACAGGTAGAGCGCGCGGGCTCGCGGGTCGCACGCGAGCACGTGCAGCACCGGCAGGTTGAAGCACAGCGACTTGCCGCTCGCCGTCCCCGTCGTGACGATCGTGTGGCCGCGGCGCATCACGCTCTCCCAGGCGTCGGCTTGGTGGGAGTAGAGCGAGGTGATCCCCCGCGCGATCAGGGCCTTTCGGACGTCGGGATGCAGCTCGTCGGGGATGGGGGCGTGCACGGGCTCCTGGCCCTGCTGGTGGACGCGCGCCACCAGGCGTTCGTCCTCCCCCGCGAGCAGCCCGTCGAGCGCTTCCGTCCAGCCATGCTCCATCGTCTGTAACAGTAGAGGCGCGATGACCTTGGCCGTGAGGGACATCTCCGCTCCGTCCGCGCAGGAGTGGTTCGAAAGCCGCTCGTACCGGCATGGGCAGTTCGCCGACCTTCCGGGGCTCGCGCGGCGCAAGCGCGAGCTGGGCGTGTCGGTCAGCCTGATACTGCCGACGCGCGAGGTTGCGCCGACCGTCGGTGCGGTCCTCGACGAGGTCGCGTCGCTGCACGAGCGCGCGGCGCTGGTCGACCAGGTCGTGGTTGTCGACGCGGCCTCCGCTGACGGGACCGCCGATCTCGCGCGGGCGCGGGGCGCCGAGGTCTACGACGAGTCCGAGCTGATGCCGGCCTTCGGCCCGGTCGTCGGGAAGGGCGACGCGCTGTGGCGTGCGCTGTCGGTCGCGCGCGGCGACCTGATCGTGTTCGCGGACTCCGACACGGTGAACTTCGGCCGCCACTTCGTGTACGGGTTGCTGGGCCCGCTCCTGACCGAGCCCGCGGTGCGTTTCGTGAAGGGCGCCTACCACCGTCCGTTCACGGCTCCGGACGGCACCGTCGTGGACGACGCCGGCCGGGTGACCGAGCTCACCGCCAAGCCGCTGTTCGGCATCTTCTATCCGGAGCTGTGCGGGTTCGGCCAGCCGCTCGCGGGCGAGGTCGCCGCACGCCGCGACCTGCTGCGCTCGATCCCGTTCTGCACCGGGTACGCGGTCGAGACCGCGATGATGATCGACGTCCTGCGCCGGGCCGGCCTGGGCGCGATGGCGCAGGTGGACCTCGGCACGCGCCACAACCGCTCGCAGCGGCTGCTGGCGCTCGGCACGATGGCGTACGCGGTCGCGCGCGCGGTGATGATGCGGGTCGCGGCGGAGGGACGCGTGCCCGCGCAGGTCGCGGCCGCCGACGCGGAGACGTACGTGCACGCCGCCTGCACACCGGGCGGGGTGGTGCTGGAGCAGCCGCGCGTGAAGGTGCTCGAGCGCCCGCCGATGGCAAACGTGAATTAGTGCCACTGCGCTGCGTCTACACGGACCTCGACGGCACGATGCTCGGCAAGGGAGCGTCGCTGCTGCGCGACGCCGAGGGCAACTTCTCGACGCTCGCCGTGCGCGCGCTCGAGGCATGCCACCGCGCGGGCGTGGAGGTCGTCATCCAGTCCGGGCGGCGCAAGACACAGGTATACGAGGACGCGCGCCTGATCGGCCAGCCCTCCTTCATCTACGAGATGGGCTGCGGGCTGGTGGACGGGGCCGAGGAGGTGTTCCTGACGGGATCGTTCCAGCCGGGGGAGGAGAGCGTGCACGACCAGATCGAGCGGGCCGGGGCACCGCGCTTGCTGATGGAGACGTTCCCCCGGCGAATCGAGCCGCACGCGCCGTGGCACACCGACAGGTTGTTCACGCACCTGTTTCGCGGAGACGCGCCGCTGGACGAGGTGGAGCAGCTGTTCGCCACGCACGATCTCGAGGTGCGGCTGGTGGACAACGGCATCACGGTGCGCCGCTCGCCCGACCTGATCGCCGATCAGGTGCACGTGTACCACCTGATTCCCGCCGCGGCGGGGAAGGGAAGGGCGGTTGCGACACACATGCAGCGGCGCGGGTTCGCCCCCGACGATGTGATCGCGATCGGCGACGCGAGGGGCGACCTCGAGATCGCCGACGTCGTGGGCCGCTTCTATCTGGTGTCGAACGCGCTCGACAAGGATCCCGAGCTGCGCGTCGGGCGCGCGGCCACGCGAACGTGACGGTCACCGAGGAGCCGATGACGGCCGGCTTCTACGAGGCGATCGTGCGCACGCTGGCCGAGCGCTAGCCGAGCAGGTGGTGGGCGACGCGGCGGGCGGCTTTCTCGACCGCCGCGACCGATGCGACGGCGCCGTTGCGTGACGCGGTCTCGACTTCGATGTTCATCAGACGGTGCTCGAACGCGTCGAGCTCGTCCTGGCCGACGACCGCATAGCACGGCACGCCGCCCTGTCGGGCGCGCGTCGCGACCTCGAAGAGCAGCTTGCCGCCGATCGTTTGCTCGTCGAGGCGCCCCTCGCCGGTCACGATCGCGAACGCGTCGTGAGCGAGTGCGTCGAACCCCACCGTGTCGAGGACCAGCGCGGCGCCCGGCCGCAGGGTCGCCCCCGCAAACGCCCACAGCCCGCCGGCGAGCCCGCCGCCCGCGCCGGCCATCGGCTCGTTCGCCGGGTCGCGCGCGGTCTCGCGTCGGGCGAGGCCGGCCCAGCCGGTCAGTCGCTGCTCGATCTCTTCTACCTGGCTTGCCGATGCACCCTTCTGGGGAGCGAAGACATGTGCGCTCCCCTCCGCACCCACCATCGGGTTGCGCACATCGCACGCGACCGAGAGCCGCACCCCTCGCAACCGCGTGCGCAACTCCGCGAGGTCCGCGCTTCGCGACGTGAAGTGGCCGCCGAGGGCCTCCAGCGCCCCACGGCCACCGTCGCTCGTGGCGCTGCCGCCGACCGTCACCAGCACCTCGCGCGCCCCACTGTCGATCGCCGCGGCGATCAGCTCCCCGGTGCCGTAGCTGGTGGCTCCGACCGGGTCACGTTCAACCGTCGCCACCCGCCACAGTCCCGACGCCTGCGCCTGCTCGACCACCGCGACGCGCTCGCCCTCCAGCAGCGCGAACGCCCCCTCCACCTCGCGCCCGAGCGGGTCGCTCGCCGGCGCCGCGAGTATCCGCCCGCCTCGCGCGTGCGCCATCGCCTCCATGGTGCCCTCGCCGCCGTCGGCGAGCGGCAGCAACTCGATCCGCTCGATGCCCCCGGCGATCAGCCCACGCCCAATGGCAAGCGCGGCCTCGTGCGCGGACATGGTTCCCTTGAACTTGTCTGGCGCGACGAGGACGGGCCGCGCGCTCACGCCAGCGCTCGCTCGAACGCTTCACGCGCAGCCCCGCCGTGTACGGCGAACACGACCAGCTCGAGCTCGCTGCCGCCGTCCAGGTGGCGGCGGACCTCCTCGATTTCGATCCGCGCTGCCTCGTCCACCGGAAAGCCGCCCACCCCCGTACCGAACGCGACCAGCGCCAGCGATCGCGCCCCGAGCTCGTCGGCCTTGGCCAGCGTGCCGGCAGTCGCGCGCCGGATGACGTCCGCGGACGTCGGCCCGCCCAGCTCCATGGTCGCCGCATGGATCACCCACCGCGCCGGCAGCGTCGCCGGCCTCTGTCTCGACCGCCTCGCCGAGGCCGATCGGCGCCTTGCGGTCGCTCTCCTCCTGTATGGAGCGCCCGCCGGCGCGCACGATCGCCCCGGCCACGCCGCCGCCGTGCCGCAGGTCGGTGTTTGCGGCATTCGCGATCGCATCCACCTCCAGCTTCGTGATGTCCGCCTCGCGCACCTCGACGATCGCCGCCACAAGTGCAGCGTAGTACGCTCTGGATCGTGTCCGTGGAGCACGCGCACGCAACACCCGCCGAGGAGGAGTACCTCCAGATCATCTACTGGCTGATGGAGGCAGAGCTGCCCATCACCGGCGCCAACATCGCGCGCGCGATGCGCCTCTCGCCGCCGACGGTGCACGAGATGCTGGGCCGGCTGGAGCACGACGGCTACATCACGCGCAACGACGACAAATCGCTCGCGTTCACCGGCGAGGGGCGCGAGCAGGCGGAGGCGATCGTCGGCCGCCACCGGCTGATCGAACGGTTCCTGACCGACGTGGTGGGCATCGCATGGGACGACGTGCACGAGGAGGCCGAACGCCTCGAGCACGCGATGTCGCCGGCGTTCGAGCAGTACATGATCCGCTCGGTCGGCGATGCGCAGACCTGCCCGCACGGCCACCCGATCTCGCCGGGCAACCGGGTCCCGGGCGTGCCGCTCGCCGACGTCGAGGTCGGCGCCGACGTCGAGATCCTGCGCTTCGAGAACGAGGCCGAGGACCTGCTCCACTACCTCAAGCAGTCCGGAATGCACCCCGGCCTCACGGGCAAGCTGGCCGAGTCCGGCGACGACGAGGTCGTGCTGGAGTCGAACGGCTCGTCCGTGTCGGTCACGCGCAGCGTCGCCGAGACGGTGTCGGTGAAGGCGAACCCGTCACCGCCGCCGCGCACCGCGCTGCCGGAGCAGCTGGTGCTCGGCAAAGACCGCTACGGGCGGTAGCCGGCTACGCCGGCTGCTTGATCGACTCGAGCGCCTCGCCGAGGCGCCGTGTGCCCTCGGTGGCCTGCTCGGGCGTGACCGCCGAGTAGGCGAGCCGCATCGCGTTCGTGCCGCCCTCGAGCATGAAGTCGCTGCCCGCGACGAACGACACCGCGCGCTCGGCCGCGGCCGCCAGCAGGACGGACGTGTCGACGTCCTCGCCCAGCTCCACCCACAGGAAGTAGCCGCCCTCGGGCACCACGAAGCGCGCCTCGTCGCCGATGTACTGGGCGAGGCCCTCGGCGACCGCGTCGCGACGCTCGCGCAGCGCCACCTTCACGCCCGCGATCGACTCGCCGATCGCGCCCGAGCGGCAGAACTCCCCGACGATCGCCTGCGCGAGCATGTTGGGGGAGATGTATGTGTTGACCGCCTGCTTGGTCAGCGCGGCCATCAGGTCCTCCGGGCCGATCAGGTACCCGACGCGCACTCCCGGCGCGATCGTCTTCGAGAACGAGCTCGCGTACACGACGCGGTCGCCGGTGTCGCGCGACAGCATCGTGGGCAGGTCCTCGCCCTCGAAGCGCACGTCGCGGTAGGGGTCGTCCTCGAAGATGATGAATTCGTGCTCGGAGGCCAGCTCGAGCAGGCGGTCGCGCTTCTGCTGCGACAGCGTGCACCCGGCCGGGTTGTGGAAGTTGGGGATGATGTGCGCGAAGCTCGGCTGCAGGCCCGCGGACAGCGCCGCTTCGAGCGCGCCCACGTCGATCCCGTCCGCCTGCAGCGGCACCGCGAACAGCTCGGCGCCGCGTGCCTCGAGCGCGAGCAGCGTGCGGTCGTACGACGGCGCCTCCACGATCACCGGGTCGCCCGGCTCGACGAGGTGGTCGAACAGCATCAGCCCCGCCTCGAGGGAGCCGTTGAAGAGCACGACACGCGCGGGCTCGACGCCATGTCGCTCGGCGATCCACTCGCGCAGCGGCGGGTATCCGTAGCCGGCCCCGTAGGACAGCGCACCGGCCGGGTCCTCCTGAAGCACGCGGTCGGCCGCGACCCGCAGCGCCTCCGCGGGCATGATGTCGGGGCTGGGAGCGCCACGGGCGAAGGAGATGGGTGTGGGGGAGGCCATCGAAGGTCGAGGATAGAGACTGGCGAACCGCGACCTGCGAACTGCGTCGCTAGGCCTTCGCCTTCACCTTCTCCGCCGCGAGCTGTGCCGCCTCCGTCGGATTGCGCCCGACGGGCACGCCCTTGGACTCCAGCGCCTCCGCCTTTGCCTGCGCCGTCCCCGACGAGCCGGAGATGATCGCGCCCGCATGGCCCATCCGCTTGCCCGGGGGCGCCTCGAAGCCCGCGATGTAGGCGACGACCGGCTTGGTCACGTGCTCGCCGATGTAGTCGGCCGTGCGCTCCTCCTCGTCGCCGCCGATCTCGCCGACCATCACGATCAGCTCGGTCTCGGGGTCGGCCTCGAACTGCGCGATCACGTCGATGAACGAGGATCCGATCACGGGGTCGCCGCCGATGCCGACGATCGTCGAGTTGCCGACTCCGAGCTGGGCCAGCTCGTAGCCGATCTGGTAGGTGAGCGTGCCGGAGCGCGACAGGAGCCCGACGCCGCCGGGGGAGAAGAAGTCGGCCGGAATGATGCCCACGTTGGCCTTGCCCGGCGACAGCACGCCCGGGCAGTTCGGCCCGATCAGGCGGGAGCCCGTGCCCTTCAGATAGTTGTAGACGCGCAGCATGTCGTGCGCCGGGATGCCCTCCGTGATGCAGATGATCGTTCCGATGCCTGCATCCGCCGCCTCGTAGATCGCGTCCGCGGCAAAGGGCGGCGGCACGAACACCATGGCGGTGTTGGCCCCGGTCTCGGCGACCGCCTTGTGCATCGTGTTGAAGACGGGGACGTCCTCGAGACCCTCGACCGTCGCGCCTTCCTTGCCCGGCGTGACGCCGGCGACGAGGTCGGTGCCGTAGTCCTTGTTGCGCTTCCCGTGGAACCTGCCCTGGCGCCCGGTCAGTCCCGAGATCGCAAGCTTGGTGTCCCCGTCGACCAGGATCGCCATCAGGCGGGCGCGCCTTCCTTCGACATGCGCACGACCATCTCCGCCGCCTCCAGCATCGTCTTCGCCGGGTGCAGCTGGGGTGCGTCGGCGTCCTCGAGGATGCGGCGGCCCTCCTCGTCGTTGGTGCCGTCGAGCCGCACGACGATCGGCACCTTCACGTCGATCTGGTCGAGCGCCTGGAGGATCCCGTTCGCGACCTCGTCGCAGCGGGTGATCCCTCCGAAGATGTTGAACAGCACGGCCTTCACCTTGTCGTCCGAGAGCAGCACCTCGAGCGCCGCAACGATCTCACTCGCCTCCGCGCCGCCGCCCACGTCGAGGAAGTTCGCCGGCCGCCCGCCGGCCTGCGCGACGACGTCGAGCGTCGACATCACGAGCCCGGCGCCGTTGCCGAGGATGCCGATCTCGCCGTCGAGCTTCACGTACGTGACGCCGCGTTCCTTGGCCATCTGCTCCTGCGGGTCCTCGGCGGACGGGTTGCGCATCTCCGCGATCTCGGGCCGGCGGGGAAGGGCGTTGTCGTCCACGGTCACCTTCGCGTCGAGTGCCGTCACCTGCCGGTCGGCGGTGACGATCAGCGGGTTGACCTCGACGAGCATCGCGTCGATCTCGACGAACGCGTTGTAGAGCTTGGCCATCATCGCCCCCACGGGGCGGACGACGTCGGCGTCGATCCCGCTCTCGAACGCGAGCCGCCGGCCGTGGAAGTCCTGGAAGCCGACGAGGGGGTCCACGTGCAGGCGCGCGATCTGCTCCTCGGGGACCGCCTCGATCTCCACGCCGCCCGCGGCCGACAGCATCATCAGCACCTTGCGCGCGCTGCGGTCGAACACCACGGCGGCGTAGTACTCGGCCGCGATGTCCGAGGCCGGCTCCACCCAGACCTCGTGCACGGTGAGGCCGCGGATGTCCATGCCGAGGATGGCCTTGGCGTGGGCCTCCGCCTCGTCGGCGTCGTTGGCGACCTTGATCCCGCCGGCCTTTCCGCGCCCGCCGATCTGGACCTGGGCCTTCACGACGACGGGAAAACCGAGGTCCTCGGCGGCTACCCTTGCCTCCGTCGGGGACACGGCAAGACGACCCTCTGGCACGGGAACGCCGTGCTGGGCGAACAGCTGCTTGCCTTGGTACTCGAGCAGGTCCATGTATCGTTCCGGCCGCCCGCTGCTCGGCGCCGCCGCGCCGGGAAGCTATCAGCAAACCCCTTCAGCCGAAGCGCGTGCCTCTACCCAAAACCATCGATTTCGTCAGCCTCGAGGTCTACGGAACCCTGATCGACTGGGAGTCCGGGATCCACAAGGCATTCCAGGCGGAGGCCGAGAAGGACGGCTTCACGCTCGACAAGGACCGGCTGATTCCCCTCTTCATAGAGAAGCAGCAGGAGATCATGTCCGGGTCCTACGAGCTGTATGCGGAGGTGCTGCGCCGGACAGCGATCGCCGTCGCGGAGGAGCTGGGATGGGAGCTCGAGCCGGTGCGCTCCAGCTTCCTGCCGAACAGCGTCCCCTCCTGGCCGCCGTTTCGCGACACGAATGCCCTGCTCGACCGCCTGCGGAAGAAGTACTACGACCCCAGCGCCAGCGGGGTGACCGGGATCGGGCTGATCTCCAACATCGACGACAAGCTGCTGGGCGCGACCCGCCGCCACCTGCGCACCGACTTCGACCTCGTCGTGACCGCGCAGCAGGTCCGCTCCTACAAGCCGGACCCCGCCCACTTCAAGGAGGCCAAGCGCCGCATCGGCGCCCGCACCAAGTGGGTCCACATCGCGACCGGCCTCGAGACGGACGTGATCCCCTGCGTGAAGGCGAAGGTCCCGGTGATCTGGGTCGACCGCAAGAAGCAGGGCTGGCCGCAGGGCCAGAAGGGCAAGCCGACCGAGATCGTGAAGGACCTGCGCTCGGCGGTGAAGCTGCTCGGCGCGGCGTAAGAAGCGGGAGCTCGGAGCCTGCTCGGCTAGACCGGCAGGCGATCTTCGCGAGTCGCGTCGCCCGCGCTCACGGACGCGCCTTCCTTGACGTTCAGCTCCTGCACCTTGCCCGCCACGGTGGCCGTGATCTCGTTCTCCATCTTCATCGCCTCGATCACGCACACGACGGCGCCCGCCTCGACCTCTTGGCCCTTCTCGACGTTCACGCGCAGCACCGTGCCCTGCAGCGGTGAGACGAGGGTGCCGCTGGCCGCGCCGTCGGCCGCGCCCGAGCGCTCGCGCCGCGGCGCCGGGCGCCCTGAGGTCGAGTTCGTCCCGGCAGCTACCCCGCCGCCCATGGGCGGCGGGCCTATGACTTTCACGTTGAACCGGCGGCTGTCGACCTCGACCGTGTAGTCGCGCTCCAGCTTCTCCTCCTCTTCCGCACCCTCCTCGGCCGCGGGGGCGGCGGCCTCGGGCGCGAGGGACTTCAGCCACTTGGGGTCCTCGACCAGGTCGCGGCAGGTCTCGCCCTTCTGCCACTGCTTGGAGGACAGCAGCGCCTTGTGGAACGGGATCAGCGTCGTCAGCCCGCCGATCTCGTACTCGTCGAGGGCGCGCAGCATCCGCGCCGTCGCCGCCTCCCGGTCGGTGTCCCACACGATCAGCTTCGCGACCATCGGGTCGTACATCGGCGAGATCTCCGACCCGGGCCGTACCCCCGAGTCGACGCGCACGCCGGGCCCGGCCGGCTCCCGATATGTGGTGATCCGCCCGGGAGCCGGAGCGAACTTCTTGTGCGCGGCCTCGGCGTTGATGCGGCACTCGATCGACCACCCGCGCAGCTGCACGTCCTCCTGGGAGAACGAGAGCGGCTCGCCGGCCGCGATCCGGATCTGCTCCCGCACGATGTCGATCCCGGTGGCCATCTCGGTGACCGTGTGCTCGACCTGGACGCGCGTGTTCATCTCGAGGAAGAAGTATTCGAGCTCCCCGTCCGCGTCCTTCGCCAGCAGGCCCTCGATCGTGCCGGCGGAGCGGTAGCCGATCGCGCTCGCGGCGTCGGTCGCGATCTTCCCGATGCGCTCGCGGAAGGCCTCGTCGATCCCGGGCGCGGGCGTCTCCTCCACCAGCTTCTGGTGGCGGCGCTGCACCGAGCAGTCGCGCTCGCCGAGATGGACCACGGTGTCCTTGGAGTCCGCCAAGACTTGGACTTCTACGTGGCGGGGGTCTTCGAGGTAGCGCTCGAGATAAACCGTCGGGTCGGAGAAGAACTTCTCCCCCTCGCGGGAGGCGCCCTCGAGCGCCTGCTCGACCTCGTCCTCGGACATCGCGACGCGGAAGCCCTTGCCGCCGCCGCCGCCGGCCGCCTTGACCGCGACCGGATAGCCGATCTCCTTGGCGATCTTCTTCGCGTCCGCGAGCTTCTCGACCGGCTCGGTGGTACCGGGGACGATCGGCACCCCGGCCTTCTTCATGATCTCGCGGGCATTCGTCTTCGAGCCCATGGCCTCGATCGCCTCGGGCGGGGGCCCGATGAACACGACCTTGGCCTTCTTGCAGGCGTGGGCGAAGGCGGCGTTCTCGGCGAGGAACCCGTATCCCGGGTGGATCGCCTCCGCGCCCGACTGCTTCGCGACCTCCAGCAGCTTGTCCACCTTCAGGTAGCTCTCGGTCGCGGGACCCGGGCCGAGCAGGAAGGCCTCGTCCGCCAACTCGACGTGCGGGGCCTCGCGGTCGACCTCCGAGTAGACGGCGACCGACGCGATGCCCATCTCCTTGAGGGCGCGGATCACGCGCACGGCGATCTCGCCCCTGTTTGCCACCAGCACCTTGGAGAACATCGGCGCCGGACTATACCTGCGCCCTCCGGCCGCTCCGGGCGCTGGACAGGCCGATGCCCGCCCCGTCGGGGGCGGGCATCTGAACCTGGGAGGCGCGCTCTCTGGGTGAAGCGGCCTCGATCATTCCTCGCCGGTCGCTGAGCCTTCGTCCGTGCGCTCGACTGGCCGGCGGTTCGTCCCTCAACCGATAGACATCACTCCCCTGCGTTTTCTTCCATCGAGTTTGTCATCGGTCGCCCCTAGCAGCCCTTGCGCACGCACTTGACCTGCGCCTTGATCCGCTTGGGCTGCTTCTTGGCCTTCTTGCTCTTCGCCTTCTTGGACTTCGTGGCGCACTTGCACTTCTTGGGTGCGCTCGTGCTGGACTTCGCGACGGCAGGTGCCGGCGAGGTGATGTAGTGGTTGACCACGATCGTGGTGACCCGGGTGCGGGCGGCTCCGGCGTGTGGTGGCCGTCGCCCTCCTCCTGGGACTCCTCGGCCTGACCGGCCGACTGGTCCTGGTCGTTCTTCTGGCTCGTCTCGTTCTTGTTCTTGGAGCTGGCGGACGTCGACGCGCTGTTGCTCTGCGTGACGTTGCCGTTGAAGCACCGCCGGCAGATGATCGTGACGCCCGGCGGGATGTAGGTGTTGCTCTGCGTCGTGGTGGCCGTGGAGCTGGAGCTCTGGCCCGTGCTGTTGTTGTTCGTGCCTGACTGAGTCTGGGTCACGTTGTCCCCGGAGCCCGCGCCCTCGGTGTCGCCACCGCCGGCGGACTGGGACTGGTCGTTGCCCTGCTCGGTCTCGTTGCCGTTCTCGGCGTCCGCCGAGGTGTCGGCCTCGTTGCTCTGCTCAACGTCGCCGTTGAAGCAACGCTCGCACTCGATCGTCCCGCCCTGGCCCCCGGCAGTGTTGCTCTGCGTGGTGGTGGCCGTTGAGGTGGCGTTCTGCTCGGTGCCGTTGCTGTTCGTGCCCGACTGGGTCTGGGTGACGTCGTCGCCCGCGCCCGCGCCCTCGGTGTCGCCACCGCCGGCGGTCTGCTCCTGCTCGTTGGACTGGTCGGTCTCGTTGCCGTTCTCCGCCTCGGCGGAGGTGTCGGCCTCGTTGCCCTGCTCGACGTCGCCGTTGTAGGAACGGTCGCCGCTGCCGCTCAGACCCGACCCGTTGCTGTTGTCCTGGGTCGTCGTGGCCGTGGAGCTCGCGCTCTGGCTCGTCTCGTTGCTGTTCGAGCCCGACTGGGTCTGGGAGACGTCGTCACCCGCGCCCGCGCCCTCGGTGTCGCCACCGCCGGCCGACTGGTCCTGGTCGTTCGACTGGTCCGTCTCGTTGCCGTTCTCGGCAGACGCCTCGGTCTCGGCCTCGTTGCCCTGCTCGACGTCGCCGTTGTTGGAACGGTCACCGTAGCTCTCGGTGCTCTCGCCGCCACCGTTGCTGTTGTTCTGCGTGGTGGTGCCGGTCGAGGTCGAGCTCTGCGTCGGTGCCATTGCTGTTCGAGCCCTCCTGGCTCTGCTCGACGAAGTCGCCAGCCCCGTCGCCCTCGGTGTCGCCACCGCCGGCGGTCTGCTCCTGCTCGTTGGACTGATCGGTCTCGTTGCCGTTCTCGGCCTCGGCCGAGGTGTCGGCCTCGTTGCCCTGCTCGACGTCGCCGTTGTATGAACGGTCACCGCTGCCGGAGCCCCCGGACGTGTTGCTGTTGTCCTGGGTCGTCGTGCCCGTGGAGCTGGAGCTCTGGCTCGTCTCGTTGCTGTTCGAGCCCGACTGGGTCTGGGAGACGTCGTCACCCGCGCCCGCGCCCTCGGTGTCGCCACCGCCGGCGGACTGCTCCTGCTCGTTGGACTGCTCCGTCTCGTTGCCGTTCTCGGCACTGGCCTCGGTGTCTGCCTCGTTCGACTGGTCGACTTCACCGTTGTTCGAACGGTCGCCGCTCGAGCCCGAGCCCGTGTTGTCGTTGGTCTGCGTCGTCGTGGCGGTCGAGCTCGCGGTCTGGTCCGTCGAGTTGAGTTGTCGACCGACTGGGTCTGGGAGACGTCGTCACCCGCGCCCGCGCCCTCGGTGTCGCCACCGCCGGCGGTCTGGTCCTGGTCGTTCGACTGCTCCGTCTCGTTGCCGTTCTCGGCCTCGGCCGAGGTGTCGGCCTCGTTGCTCTGCTCGACGTCACCGTTGTTCGAACGGTCGCCGCTGCTGCCCGAGCCGGACGTGTTGCTGTTGTCCTGGGTCGTCGTGCCCGTGGAGCTCGAGGTCTGGCTCGTGCTGTTGCTGTTCGAGCCGTCCTGGGTCTGGGACACGACGTCCCCGGCACCCGCGCCCTCGGTGTCGCCACCGCCGGCCTCCTGGGACTGCTCGTTCGACTGGTCCGTGTCGTTGCCGTTCTCGGCGGACGCCTCGGTGTCGGCGTCGTTGCTCTGCTCGACATCGCCGTTGTTCGAACGGTCGCTGCCCTCGGAGCTGCCCGAGCCGGTGTTGCTGTTGTCCTGCGTCGTCGTGGCGGTCGAGCTCGCGCTCTGTTCCGTCGAGTTCGAGTTGTCGCCCGACTGGGTCTGGGTCACGTCGTCACCGGAGCCTGCGCCCTCGGTGTCGCCGCTGCCCGCCGACTGCTCCTGCTCGTTGGCCTGCTCCGTCTCGTTGCCGTTCTCGGCCTCGGCGGAGGTGTCGGCCTCGTTCGCCTGCTCGGCTTCCCCGTTGTTGGAACGGTCGCCGCTGCTGGAGCCTTCGGTTCCGTTGGTGTTGCTCTGATCTGTCGTCGCGGTATCCGTCGCGCTTTGCGTGGAGCTGTTGGTGTTGTCGGTGCCCGTCTGCGTCTGCGCAGCGGTGTCACCGGCGCCTGCGTCCTGGCCGTATGCGACGGCCGGGATGCCAGCTATGAAAAGCGCGAGGATGCTCACGACGAGCGCTAGCTTGCGTCTCAACGTGATTCCTCCAATCGAATTGATCGCCGGGTGACAGGCCCCCGGCGTGGCCCCTTGTGGCTAGCCGGAGCGGCTAGCCGGGGTGTTCGATCGGAGGGGCATATGCCGACGGCCTCCAGACAGCCGTCGATGTGAGGAAGTCTTTGATGCCCTCGGGCGGGAGCAGGCGGAACACCGCCAGCAGGCCGAGCACGGTGAGCAGCATCATCGCCGCGCCACCGCCTCCGCCCCCGCCGAACATCTTCAGGAACAGGCCCGCGCTGCCGGAGTCGTCGACCATGACGATCCCCGAGCTGTTCGCGTTGGCCTGTGCCGCCTGGCGGGCGGCGCGCTCGCGGGCGCCGAGCGCCGGGTACGCGCGCTGCTGCGGTCGCGATCGATCCGAAGCGGGAAAGGCTGGAAAGCAATGCGGTCGGTCCGCCCCCGCCGGTGCCGCCGGACCCGAAGATGAAGGCGTCGCCCTTGCCGGTCAGCGCAAAGTCCTCGCCCGGCCCGGCGGGAGGCAGCTGCGCCGGCGTCGCGAACATGTCGCTCGGCGGGGCCGTCGCGGCGCTCTGCGGTGCGACCGAGGCGGCCTCGCGATCCGGCTCAGAGCGCGACCCGGAGTCGTCGCGGGTCGCGGAGTTGCGATCGGCGGCAGGCTCGACCGGTGCGGAATCCACGGGCGCCGGGTCCACGGGCGCCGGGTCCGCCGGGGGGTCCACCGGCGCGGGGTCGGCCGGCGGCTGGGGAGCGGGGTCGACCGGCGAATCCACAGGCGCCGGGTCGACCGGCGGAGGGGGCGGCGGGTCGGGTGCGACGACCACGTCGCCTGCCGCGGAGATCGGCACCTCCTGCGCGGAGACGACCGGTGCCCACGCCGCGAGGGCCGCGATGCATACGACCGCGACGAATACCGCGCGGATCGGGCTAAACGCAGACGTCATTCGCTGCTTGCCCGACAAGCTCTGGGTCGTGAATCGAAACCGACACGTAAAGGGCCTCCACCGCTTCGTGCATTGCTTTGGCGAGGACGTCCGTGTTGAGGACCCAGAACCTCAGGGCGAAAAGTAGCTCGGCCTTTCCGCGACGCGCAACCCACGTGTCAGAACTGCAACGTCGATTGCACGACCGCAACCCGGTGTGCACGTGTGCGCCGAGCGCTTTGCGGTTTGCGTTTCCCCTGGAATCGTTCATGGCGATGAGAAGGGCAATCGCAGATTGGAGCGCCGCCGCGCTGGCCGTCGCAATTCTCGTGCTCGGTGGGCTCGTCGTGATCAAGCCGGCGACGGATCACTGGGACGACGTGTACCGCGCCGACCCGTTCGTGGTCGGAACGACGACCCAGAAGGTGCAGAAGCGGCTGCCCGCCACCGGCGGCAAGACGGCGCGCCCGCGTGTCAGCCGCACGACGACCACCACGACCGAGGAGTCCTCGTCCTTCGTCGAGCGGCTGCTCGGCAAGAGCGGCACGCTGCTGCTGCGCCTGGGCCTCGTCGTGCTGCTCGCGTGGCTCGCGGCCGCGCTGCTGCAGCGCGCGATCCTGGGCGCCTATGGGCTGCGGATCCCGGCGCCCGCGCCTCGTGCGCGCACGGCCCCGGAGCACCCCTTGAACGGCGCGTCGCCCCACGCCGCCGAGGACGCCGACACCGCGGTGGTCCCGGTGCAGAACGGCGTCGAGACGACGGCCGAGCCGGCCGCCGCAAACCTTGGCCCCGCAATCGCGAAGCTGGTGGCGTCGCGTCGCGAGGCAATGGGTCTTTCCCAGCGCGAGTTGGGAAAGCGGGCAGGGATCAGCCACACGGTGATCTCGAGGATCGAGGGCGGAGAGCATTCACCCAGCCCGAAGACCCTCGAGCGCCTCGCCGACGCCCTCAGCTGACCCCTAGGGGTGGCGGCCCGGCAGCGCCCGGCCATCACGGCGGGCGTTGCCCGTTGTTTTCGCGCCGTTACAGGCGGTGTTCCACCGCGACGGGCGGTGACACCACGCGTCAGGCGCAACACCCGAAGCACCACGTTGCCGTGCGGCGGTGCGTAAAGCAACAGCTACGGCTCGACGGGTGAGGACGCCGGTGGTGATGTCCGGGCGCGGTGCGTGAGGGCGCGCACCCCGAGCAACGCCACGAACGCCGCCGGGATCGCGATCGTCACGGCCAGCGGGAGCTTGATCCCGGCCTTGTCGAAGAGCGCCAGCGACGCGGCGATCATCACCACTCCGAGCGCGGTCCGCAGGACCCCGCTCGGCAGCCGCACCACCAGATGGCTGCCCAGCCAGACGCCGGGGATCGAGCCGATGAGGATCGCGCCGACGAGGCCGAAGTCGACGTTGCCCGCGACGATGTGGGCCACGGAGGCGGCCGTCAGCAGCACGGCGGCGTGGAACACGTCCGTGCCGACCACCTGGCGCGGCACCATCCGGTAGTACGCGATCAGGAAGACCGCGATCAGCGTTCCGGAGCCGGCCGACGTGAGGCCGATCACGAAGCCGGTCGAGGCCCCGATCGCCACCGCCGCGATCTTGTGGCGGCGGGTCAGCTCGAAGGACTCGCGCTCGCGGGCCTGGGCGCGCGGTCACGAAGAGCGCCCGCGCCAGCACGACGATGCCCACGCACGATCAGGGCGATCGCCAGCATCGTCAGCACGATGTCGTCGAGATCGCTCCCGTAGCGGTTGTGCAGCCACTCGATCACCCACACGCCGGCGATCGCGGCAGGGACGCTGCCGAGCGCGAGCCAGGCGGACAGCTCCAGGTTCACGGTCCGCAGGCGCAGGTGGCGCCAGCCGCCGACGCTCTTGGTGACCGCGGCGTAGGTGATGTCCGACCCCACGGCCGTCACGGGGGAGGTGCCGAACACGAGGATCAGGAGGGGCGTCATCAGCGACCCGCCGCCCATGCCCGTCATCCCGACCAAGAAGCCGACCCCGAACCCGAACGGGATCAGAAGCGGATCCATATTTCCCCCTGCTCCGGCGCCGCCCTCAGGCGGGCACGCCTCGTTCCTCTGCGCTCTCCCGCATCGAGTCGATAAGTATGTCGGCAACCTCCGGCCGCGTGAACTCCTCCGGCGGCCGCTCGCCGGCGCGCAGCATCTCGCGCACCTTGGTGCCGGAGAGGAAGACGCGGTCCTCGGGGCCGGCCGGGCTGGTCTTGCTGGTGGCCATGCCCTTGGTCAGCTTGCAGAAGAAGGAGTGCTCGAACATCATCGGCTCGATGCCGAGCTCGCTCGGCTCGAACTCGCCGAAGATCTCCTGGGCGTCATAGGTGCCGTAGTAGTCGCCGACGCCCGCGTGGTCCCGCCCCACGATGAAATGGGTGCACCCGTAGTTCTTGCGGATCAGGGCGTGGAAGATCGCCTCCCGCGGCCCGGCGTAGCGCATTGCGGCCGGGTTGATCGCGAGGAGCACGTGATCGGACACGTAGTAGTGCTCGAGCAGGACCTCGTAGCAGCGCATCCGCACGTCGGCGGGAATGTCGTCGGACTTGGTCTCCCCGACCAGCGGATGGATGAAGAGGCCGTCGACGGACTCCAGCGCCGCCTTGGTGATGTACTCGTGGGCCCGGTGGATCGGGTTGCGGGTCTGGAAGCCGACGACCGTCTTCCAGCCGCGCTCGGCGAAGGCGGCCCGCGAGGCAGCCGGAGGCAGGATGTAGCGCTCGAAGGCCCGCGGGTGCTCCGGCAGGTCGGTGGCGCGCACCGGTCCCGCCACGCAGCGCGTTCCCTCGGCGTAGATCGCGGCGACGCCCGGGTGCTCGCCGTCGGTCGTGCGGTACACGTGGCGCGCCTCACGCTCGAGGTCGCGCTCGAAGACCTCCTCGACGTCGATCACGCCCAGCAGGCGCCCGCCCGCGTCGTGCAGCGCGAGCCGGTCGCCCTCGGCCGCCTCGGCGCCCGTCGCGAGCGTCACGGGGATGCTCCACGGGAGCCCGTCCGCGAGCCGCATCTCGTCGACCACGCGCCGCCAGTCGTCGGAGCCCTGGAAGCCCCGCAGCGGGCTGAAGCCCCCCACTGCGAGCAGTTCCAGATCTGCAGCCTGCCGCGGCGTGAGCGAGACGGAGTCGAGCGAGCCTGCTTCTCTTGACCAATTCGTCGCGCTTCTCGGCGCGCGCGAGCAGGTCGACGAGCATCGCCGCCGTGCGGGGCGATCATGCGCTGGTCAGGACGACGAAATATCTAGGCGGCTGCGGGCTGCCACCTCGGCTCGATGAGAGCCGTGCTACGCACGTCTCCAGAACTACTTCTCGGCGGGATGCAGCCCGCACTCCACCTTGTCCTGGCCGGCCCAGCGACCCGCGCGCGGGTCCTCTCCGGGCATCACCTGGCGGGTGCAGTGGGTGCAGCCGATCGACGGGTAGTTCTGGTCGTGGAGAGGGTTGTAGGGGACGTCGTGCTCGTGGATGTAGGCCCACACGTCCTTCAGGGACCAGTCCGCGAGCGGGTTGGCCTTGATCAGGCCGAACTTGTCGTCCACCTCGACCTTGCGCGAGTTGGCCCTCGTCGGCGCCTGGTCCCGGCGGATGCCGGTGATCCACGCGTCCACGGACCCGAGCGCGCGCTTCAGCGGCTCCACCTTGCGGATCCCGCAGCAAGCGTTCGGGTCGCGCGCCCACAGCTCGTCGCCGTGCAGCTTCGCCTGCTCCTCGAGCGTGAGGTTGTGGTAGCGCTCGAACTTGAAGCCGTACCGCTCCACGAAGCGGTCCCTCGTCTCGTACGTCTCCTTGAAGAGGACGTCGGTGTCGAGGTAGAAGATGCGGATTTCGGGCTCGATCCGGTGCAGCATGTCGAGCAGGACGGACTCCTCCTGCTGGAACGAGCATGCGACGTAGAGGCTGGGGTGGAACTGGTCGACCATCCACCGCAGCGTTGCTTCCGGTCCCTGGGGCTCGAGCTCGGCGGCGATCTGCTCCAGCTCCTCGGCTGTCCAGTTCTTGGTTGCTGTGGGCATCGCAGATCCTTTCGGGGTTAAGCGGAGCATTCCCTCCGGAGGCACAAAATAACACAATCCCGACTGGAATTAGGTTATTTGGCCTGAGACGGTGTTCTTCGGCCGCCGGGAAGCCGTCCTTGAGGGACAAAAAAGGAGGCCCGCAGATCTGCGGGCCTCCAAAGGATAGAGACGGTCGTCCCTGTACAAACCCTTCCGCCGGCTTACCGGCGGAAGGCCCTTATTCCGATACGCGTTCGATCAGGAACGCCACCCGCACGTGGGCGCGCCACTCGTCGAGGTTGTCGCCGCGCAGGCCGGTGGACACGAGGTCCACGGCCTTGATGTTCCGCAGCGTGCTGCGCGCCTCTTTGAGCGCCTGCTGGACCGCGTCGTCCGAGCTCTTGCTCGAGGTTCCGATCAGCTCGATGATCTTGACTACCGCCATGCTCCTCCTCCAAGTTCGGGGGTGATGGCGAAGTTGTATCCGCTTACGCGTGCCCGCCATGGCGCCTTGGCCTGCAGACCGCAAAGTCAGGGCGCTACGCGCCCCAGGGCTCGGGATCGCCCCAGGGCGTCGGCGGCGAGAGACACACGCCCTCGGCGAGCGCAGCGCGCCCCCATGGGCTCGCGCGCTGCGCGCGCGGCGCGATCGCGGGCGCCGTGTCGTGCAGGAAGCGCTCCAGCGCGGCGGCGATCGCGGCCGCCTGCTCCGGGCTCGCCGAGGGGGCCACGAGCTCGATCGCCGGCCGCCGGGGACGTCGTTTGCCGTTGGTGGTCACCTGTCGGAGTATCAGAGGGCTTCGCCCCACCAGAGTCATGAGGCCAGCTCGCCGGTGAACTGGCCAAGATACCCGTACTCGATCACGACCGGTGCTGGCCGCGGTCTCGCCGCAGGAGGCGATCGACCGCGTCCGCGACGCCTTCGTGAGCTTCGCCCGCGGGGAGTGGCAGATGCCCCCGAAGGTCTACCTGCCGAGCCCGCCGAACGGCGACTTCCGCGCGATGCCGGTGCGGGGCGAGGGCCTCGCGATCCTCAAGTGGGTCACCTCGTTCCCGGGCAATCCGCGCCGCGGCCTGCCGACGGTGACCGGCGTGGTGCTGGTGTCGGACGCGGACGACGGCGAGCCGCTGGCGATGCTCGACGCGCGCGCCGTGACGGCGCTGCGCACCGGCGCCGCGGCGGCCGTGGCGACGCAGGAGCTGGCGCGCGAGGACGCGCGCACGCGTCGGCCTCGTCGGCTGCGGGCTGCACGGCGCGTGGGTCGGGCGCTGCATGGCGGACGCCGAGTACGGCCCGGGCGTGTGCTTCGACCCCGATCCCGGACGCGGCCGGCCTGGTGGCCGCGGAGCTCGGCTGGGAGGTCGGCGACCTGGCCGAGGCGCTCGCGTGCGACGTCGTCTGCACGGTCACGCCGGCGATCCGAGCCGGTCGTGCCCGCGGCCGCGCTGCGCCCCGGCCAGCACCTGAACCTGCTCGGCGCCGACGGGCCCGGCAAGGCCGAGGCCGACGGTCGCAGGCGGTGCAGCGCGCGCTCGCGCGAGGGCCGCCTGTTCTGCGACGAGTGGCACCAGGCAAGCCACGGCGGGGAGCTGACCGGCGCGGTGGCCGCCGGCCTGGTCGCTCAGGAGGACGTGACGGAGCTGGGCGCGGTCTGCGCCGGCCTCGCGCCCGGACGGGGCGCGCCCGGCGACATCACCCTGTTCGACTCGACCGGCCTTGCGATCCAGGATCTCGCGATCGCGCTCGGCGCGCTCGAGGCGCTACGCGGCGGGCGCGGTGAAGCCCCAGACCGTGACGCTCTGACGCGTCGTCGCCGTCAGCCGATCGCGCCCTCGAGCTCGCAGCAGCACCTTCTTGTCGAGGCCGCCGCCGTACCCGCCCAGCCCGCCGCCCGAGTGCAGCACGCGGTGGCACGGCACGACGATCGGGATCGGGTTGGACGCCGAGCGCGTTCCCCGCGGCGCGCGCGCCGCGCGGGCTGCCGGCCGCGGCTCCGCCATCTCCTTGTAGGTGGAGACCTTGCCGTAGGGGATCTTGGCGGTGCTGCTTCAGCACCCGCCGCCCGAAGCCGCCCGTCAGGCTGCCAGTCGAGCGGCAGCCCGAAGCGCGTGCGCCGGCCCTGCGAAGTACTCCTCCAGCTCCCGCCGGACGGAGTCGAAGTAGGACGGCGCCTCGATCACGCGCGGCGAGACGCGCTGCGCGAGCTCCAGCAGCACGTGGTCGTGGTCGTAGTCCTCGCCGAACGAGATGCGCACCAGGCCGCGCGGGGTCGCGGCGACCAGCACGGGCCCGACCGGCGAGTCCAGCGTGGTGTAGGCGACGTCCAGCAGGCCGTCGTTGGCCGCCTGCTCGGCGAGCCGCCCGGCGGCGGCTCCCGCCGCTTCCGCGACGTCCGTGCGCGCCGGCGCGTGCCAGCGCCTGCTCCAGTTCCTTCATCGATCCCATGTAGACCTCAGCTTCTCGAGTCCTTCGTGGAGGTTCCGCCGCGCCGCCGCCTCGGAGCAGCCGAGCACCTTTCCGATCTCGTCGTGCGACAGGTCGCTCGCGAAGCGCAGCACGACCGCGGCGCGCTGCTTGGCCGGCAGCTTGCGCACCTCGGTCCAGAGCGCCGGCGTCGTGGTCGGCCGCCTCGGCCGCCGCGCGTGTCCGGGACGTGCTCGCCAGCGGCACGGCGCGCCGCCCGTTCGCGCGGTGGTTGTCGAGCGCCTTGCGGTGCGCGATCGTGAGCACCCAGGCCCGCAGGTTCGAGTCGCGGCGCAGGCGCGGGTATGCCCGCAGCGCGGACAGGAAGGTCTCCTGGAAGCAGTCATCCGCCTCCTGGCGGCCGACGGACGCCACCAGGAACCGGTAGACGTCGTCCCGGTACTGGTCGAGGAACGCCTGGAAGGGCGGCACTGACACAGTTATAGAACGCCCCGGCGGCCGGGGGCGTGAGATCGCGCTACGACTCGGGGCTCAGCCGCTCGCCCGAGCGTGCCCGCTCGAGCCCCACCCACAGGACCTCCATCGCGAGGTTCACCATCATGGCCCGTGGCAGCTCGGGGTGGTCGTTCCACCAGGACGCGAGCGACACCGCGGCGCCGACCACCAGCACGGCGACGCCCTCGAGCTCCAGCTCGTGCGGCTTCTCCCCGCCGCTCTCGTAGTCCTGCGCGGCGAGTACGGCGACGGCCTGCACCGAGCGGCGCGTCACCTCCTCGCGGATCTCGGCGATCTCGGGCTCGAGCACGTCCTTCATCAGCAGCTGCCACAGCTGCCGGTTGTTCTCGACGAAGGTGAAGAACGCGTCGAGGCCGCGGCGCACCCGCTCGGGGGTCGGCTGGTCCGGCGCGGCCGCCTGCGTGAGGTGGGCCATCAGCTCACGGTTCGCGAGCTGCAGGATCTCGGTGTAGAGCTCCTGCTTGCCTTCGAAGTGGCGGTAGAGCAGGCCGGGCGAGACGTCCGCCGCGTCCGCGATCTGCTCGACGCGCGCGCCCTCGTAGCCGCGCTCGGCGAACACGCCCGTGGCAGCCTCCACGAGCTGTCTCCCGACGCACCTCCGGACTCAGGCGCTGCCGCTTTGTCGTCTTAGCCACGCCCACCCATCTCGCAGCATTATGTAGGCCGCCGCCGTCGGAGTGCGGCAGTCTACAGCGGGATGTTGCCGTGCTTGCGCTTCGGCCGCTCGACGCGCTTCGTCTGGAGCGTCTCCAGCGCGTTGATCAGCCGCGGCCGTGTCTCGTGCGGGATCAGCACGTCGTCGATGTAGCCGCGCTCGGCCGCCGTGTACGGGTTCGCGAAGCGCGCCTTGTAGTCGGAGATCAGCTTCTGCCGGCGCTCGTCCGGCGTCGGGGACTTGTCGAGGTCGCGCCGGAAGATGATGTTGACCGCGCCCTCGGGGCCCATCACCGCGACCTCGGCGGTCGGCCACGCGAAGTTGAAGTCGGCGCGCATGTGCTTGGAGTTCATGACGTCGTAGGCGCCGCCGTAGGCCTTGCGCGTGACCACGGTCAGCTTGGGCACGGTGGCCTCGGTGAACGCGTACAGGAGCTTCGCGCCGTGGCGGATGATGCCGCCCCATTCCTGATTCGTGCCGGGCAGGAAGCCGGGCACGTCGCAGAACGTCAGCAGCGGGATGTTGAACGCGTCGCAGAACCGCACGAAGCGCGCGGCCTTCTCCGACGAGTCGATGTCGAGCACGCCCGCCATGGAGCGCGGCTGGTTGCCGACCACTGCCGATCGGGTGGCCGTTCAGGCGCGAGAACCCGATCACGATGTTCTGCGCCCAGTGCTGGTGCACCTCGAAGAAGTCGCCGTCGTCGACGATGTGCGCGACCACGTCGCGCATGTCGTACGGCTTCTGGCGGATCGGCCGGGACGATCGTGTCGAGCTCCAGGTCCATGCGGTCGGGAGGATCGGCCGGCGCGTAGTGCGGCGCCTTCTCGAGGTTGTTGAGCGGCAGGAAGCTCATCAGGTAGCGCACGTCCTCGAGGCACTCGTCCTCGTTCTCCGCCGCGAAGTGCGCGACCCCCGACTTGCTGTTGTGCGTCATCGCGCCGCCCAGCTCCTCGAACGTCGGCTCCTCGCCGGTGACCGTCTTGATCACGTCGGGGCCCGTGATGAACATGTGCGACGTCTCCTTGACCATGAAGATGAAGTCGGTCATGGCCGGGGAGTAGACGGCGCCGCCCGCGCACGGCCCCATGATCACGCTGATCTGCGGGATCACGCCGGAGCAGTCGACGTTGCGCACGAACACGTCGCCGTAGGCGCCGAGCGACACGACGCCCTCCTGGATGCGGGCGCCGCCGGAGTCGTTGATGCCGATCACGGGGCAGCCGATCTTGGCCGCGAGGTCCATGATCTTGCACATCTTCTCCGCCATCACCTCGCCGAGCGACCCGCCGAACACGGTGAAGTCCTGGCTGAACACGCACACCGTGCGGCCGTCGATCGTGCCGTGGCCGGTCACGACGGCGTCGCCCCAGGGCCGCTTCTTGTTCATCTCGAACTCGTAGGTGCGGTGCCTGACGAAGGTGTCGAGCTCCTTGAACGAGCCGGGGTCGAGCAGCTTCTCGACGCGCTCGCGGGCGGTCATCTTGCCGCGCGCGTGCTGCTTGGCGACCGCATCCTCGGAGGCCGAATGGGACGCCTCGAAGCGCAGCTCCTCGAGCTGCGCGAGCTTCTCCTCGTATGTCTCGGGAACCTTGGCTCTCATGGGAGGGGGGCGAAATGGTACCCGTCGCAGTGGTACGTTCGGCGCATGCGGGTGCCCTGGCGCTGGCTGCTGGCCATTCCGCTCCTCGCAGGAGCGGGCGGAGTCGCGATCGCCAGCCCGCTGTTTTCCTCGACCGTCGCGCTGACCTTCTCCTCGGCGACTCCCGGCTCCCCGTCCGGCCTGGACGTGAGCGCCACGTGGAGCGATCCGGGCGGGGTCAACCGCGTGCCGAAGGCGGTCACGAAGATGGAGTTCGTGGGACATCCCGGTACGAAGTTCGACACGTCCGCGCTGCCGCGCTGCAAGGCATCGGACGAGGACATCGCGAATCTCTCGGCTGCACGCGTGCCCGCGTGCGAGCAAGATCGGGACGGTGAAAGGCGAGGGCCTGATCGTGACGGGCAACCCGTTCAACACCCACGCCACGCTGTTCAACGCGCGGCGCAAGATCATCGTGGTGGTGACGCTCGTCGACGACGGCAGGCTGATCACGTACTTCCGCGATGACGTGCGGGGCGGCTCGGTCGACGTCAACCTGAAGATCCCCGGCGGGGTGGCATTGACGAAGTTCGAGGCGCACGTCCCGCGCCATTTCCGCAAGTACAAGGGAAAGCGGAGGGCCTACCTGCGGACGCCGTCGACGTGCCCGCCGAGCGGCGTCTGGACGACGAAGGCGATCTTCACCTACAGGGACGGCTCGACGCAGCAGTTTGCCGTCGAACACACCCTGCAAGCCGGGCTAGCGCGCCAGCCTTGCCTGTCGCGAGCCCATCGCGGCGGCGCTCGCAAGTGCGATCAGCGGCCCGGGGCCGAGCTGCCAGAGCTGCGCGGGATCCGGCTGATCCGGCCATCTTCACCAAGACGATCCCGGAGCGACCGGTGACCCGGCCACGGCGAAGATCCGGGCCACGTCCGGTTGGCGGGTCGCCAGCGGGACCAGGAACGGCGCGGCCGCGCAGACACGAGCGCGACGTCAGCAACGTCGAACGCTTCCCAGCCGTCGGCTTCACGTCAGCGCGACGAGAGATCGAACTCGGCCGACCGACCACGCTCACGTCCGGCCGAGCTCCGTCTGGCCCAGTCCGCGGGCAGGCCGAGCTGTGGACCACGTCCGTGGAGGCGTCCGACCGGACGCCGCCGCGACCGAGACGTCGCGACCATGTGCCGGTCAATCACCGCGTGCGCCCGACGGCCTCGCGTCCTGGAGCTGCCCGCGGTCACGCCGCAGGCCCGGGGACGCGGCGGACGACTGCCGCGGCGCAGCGAGCTGGCGCCGAGGTGGTCCAGCACCGGCCGAGCGAGTGCTCGAGCTCGCGATGTCGTGCACGCGTTCCCACGGGACGCCCTTGGCCTTCGCCACGGCCCGCACCCGGGTGCCCCAGCCCGAGGCCTCGCTCGATCACGCCGGGCGAGTCCGACCGGTCCGCATTCGAGCCGCCCGGGCGTCAGCCGAGCGCACCGTACGTCTCCCAGCCAGCGGCGCAGGGCCTCTCGGAGCCGATCCTCCGAGCTCGGGCGAGTCCGACCGGTCCCATTCGAGCCACCGGGCGCATCGGCGGCGCGACGACGTCTCCAGCCAGCGCGCAGCCCTCCGAGCCGATCTCCTCCCACAGCTCGGGGGGGACTTGACCAGCGTGCGTTCGACCTCCACGGTGCCATGTGCGCGGTCGCTGAACGCGATTCCGCCCGGAAATATCTAGGCGCGAGCGGCCTGCCGCAGCGGCTCGAGCCACTCCGGCGGGAACGAGGCCTGCACGTGGCCCGGATACCAGGCAAACAGGCGCCGCGCGAGGTCCGCGGCCGGCCGCCCCTCGATCCGCTCGCGGATGTCCTCGAAGGCCATCAGCAGCGCCATCGAGCCCCCGATCTGGAAGTCGGCCGCGTTCGGCTGGCTCGCCGCCCAGCACGCCATCCTCGATCAGGCCATCGATGTGGTCCAGCGCCGGCCCGATCGACGCGAGCGTCTGGCGCACCGTCTCGTCCGTCGAGTCGTTCAGCCGGATCGCGATGCCCACGATCGGCGCCGAGGTCGCCGCGGCGATCCGCGCCGGCATGCCGAGCCGCGCCAGCGGACCGGCGTCCTTCAGGAAAGCTCACCTGATCGGACTTGTGGCGCTTCAGCGCCCACCAGATGATGGTGCGTGGCATCTGCTGGAACACCTCCTCGCCCCAGCGCTCGGCCTCCTCGACCGCGGCGCGGCGCTCCGGGTCGGCGGGGAACAGCGGCGGATCCGGCTTCAGCGCCTCGAGCTCGCGTGAGACGTCGCGCGATCCCTGCACCTTGCGCCCGTCGACCTTGAGCGCGGGCACGCGGTTGCCGGGGAACCCGGCGAGCCGCATCAGCACGCGGCTCACGACCGGGGGCAGGTCGACGCGCTCGTACTCGATGCCCTTGTACTCCAGCATCGCGCGCGCCGCCGCCGCGGGATGCGAGCCGGGGATGGAGTAGAGCTTCACGCTCATACCGGTGGCTTGTACTCGCCGAAGACTTCGCGCATCACGTTGCAGACCTCGCCGATCGTGGCACGGTCGCGCAGCGCGTCCTTGATCGGGTAGAGCAGGTTCCCGTCACCCGCGGCTACCTCGCGCAGGTCCTGCAGCCGACCGCGCGACCACTTCGTGGTCGCGGTTGTCCTTGAAGCGGGTGAGCCGGTCGACCTGCTCCTGCTCGGTGCGCGGGTCGATCTTGAGGATCTCGACGTCGAGCTGCCCGTCCTCCTCGACGTATTCGTTGACGCCGACGAGCACGTCCTGCCCGGTCTTGATGCGCGTGTGGAAGGCCCACGCCGCCTCCTCGATCTCGCGCTGGAGGAAGCCCGCTTCGATCGCGTGCACCGAGCCGCCGAGGTCCTCGACGCGCTGCATCAGCGCGCGCGCCTGGTCCTCGATGTCGGCGGTCAGGCGCTCGACGTAATAGGAGCCGGCGAACGGGTCGACGGTGTCGGCCGCGCCCGACTCGTGCGCGATCACCTGCTGCGTGCGCAGCGCGATCTTGGCGGAGCGCTCGGTGGGCAGTCCGAGCGCCTCGTCGAAGCCGTTGGTGTGCAGCGACTGCGTGCCGCCGCACACGGCGGCGAAGCCCTGGAGCGCGACCCGCACGATGTTGTTCTCGGGCTGCTGCGCGGTCAGCGTGGAGCCACCGGTCTGCGTGTGGAAGCGCATCATCTGCGAGCGCGCGTTCTTGGCGCCGAAGCGGTCGCGCATGATCTCGCGCCCACATGCGGCGCACCGCGCGGAACTTCGCCACTTCCTGGAAGACGTTGTTGTGCCCGTTGAAGAAGAACGCGAGCTGCGGGGCGAACTCGTCGACCTCGAGGCCGGCGTCGATCGCGGCCTGCACGTAGGCGATCGCGTTGGAGAGCGTGAACGCCACCTCCTGCACGGCCGAGCAGCCCTTCTCGCGCATGTGGTAGCCCGAGATCGAGATCGTGTTCCACTTCGGCACGTGCTTGTGGCAGTACTCGAAGATGTCGGTCGTGAGGCGCATCGCGCCCTCGGGCGGGTAGATGAAGTTCCCGCGCGCCGCGTACTCCTTGAGGATGTCGTTCTGCACGGTGCCGCGCAGCTGCTCGGTCGGCACGCCCTGCTCCTCGCCGACCAGGTCATATAGAAGGAGCAGGATCGCGGCGGGCGCGTTGATCGTCATCGACGTCGAGACCTGATCCAGCGGGATCTGGTCGAAGGCGGTGCGCATGTCCTCGATCGAGTCGATCGCGACGCCCGTGCGGCCCACCTCGCCCAGGCACAGCGGGTCGTCGGAGTCGCGCCCGAGCTGCGTCGGCAGGTCGAACGCCATCGACAGGCCGGTCGAGCCCTTCTCGAGCAGGTAGCGGTAGCGGATGTTGGTCTCCTGCGCGGTCGCGTAGCCCGGCGTACTGGCGCATCGTCCAGCGCCGCGAGCGGTACATCTCCGGATGGATGCCGCGCGTGAACGGGTACTCGCCGGGCTCGCCCAGGCGCTCGTCGAGATCGAGGTCGGCGACGTCCTCGGGCTCGTAGACCGGCTGGATCTCGATGCCCGGAGTCGGTGAAGCGGCGCGGGTCGTCCGGGCCGACGTCGGGCGCGATGCCGGGGTGGGCGCGAGTCGACGGTCCCTGGTCTGGGTGGCGCCTTGGCCATGACGAAAGGATAGTTATTCGTGCGGGCCGCCCCCTGGCACTAGCATCTGCAGCCATGTTCATAGACGTGCGTCTGTTCGCGATGCTGCGCGAGCGCGCGGGCAGTGACTCCGTGCGCGGTCGAGGTGCCGGACGGCGCGACTGTGCGCGACGCTGTCGACGCGGTCGCCCGCACGCACGGGCTCGCGGACGTGATGGGGCGCATGTCCGTCGTGATGGCCGTCAACCGCGAGTACGCGGACGACGACGCCCGCCTGGCGGAGGGCGACGAGCTGGCCCTGATCCCGCCGGTCAGCGGCGGCGCGACCGCCGGGACGAGCGAGGCTTCGAGAACAGCGAGGGCTACGACCGCGGTTCATGGAGCTGGTCGGCAAGCACGTGCCGGAGCCGCCGAAGTACGTCGAGCTGCTCGGCATGCGCCCGCTGCACACCGAGCCCGGTCACATGCGGTGGGAGTTCCAGGCCAGCGAGTCATGCTGAACCCGGCGGGCATGGTCCAGGGCGGGTTCGTGACGGCGATGCTCGACGAGGCGATGGGGCCGGCGGCGACTGCGCGCAGCTCGGACCGGGGCACACGATCCCGACGCTCGAGCTGAAGGTGAGCTTCCTGCGGCCCGACGCGACCGGGGCGGTTCGTGTGCCGACGGCCGGGTCGTGCCACATGGGCAAGTCGGTCGCCTTCCTGGAGGCGCACGCTCACCGACGACGAGGGACAACTGCGTCGCGACGGCCACGGCAACCGCCCGCGTGGTGAGGCTCGGAGACAAGCAGTGACCGACCTCGGTCGCGCACGCGCGCGTCACGGCGGACCCGCTGTCGCTCGAGGCGCTGGCGCGCCTCGTGGCGCGCCCGGCGGCGGGCGCGATCGTGACGTTCCAGGGCACGACCCGCGACGTCGACTCGCTCGAGTACGAGGCCTACCGCGAGATGGCGCGAGGAGCGGATCGCCGCGATCGTCGTCCGAGGCGATCGCGCGCCACGGGCTGCAGGCGGCCGCCGCCGAGCACCGGGTGGGAACCGTGCCGCTGGGCGAGGCCAGCGTCGCGGTCGCGGCCTCGGCCGCTCATCGCGACGAGGCGTTCGCGGGCGCCCGTGAGATCATTGACCGCATCAAGGACGAGGCGCCGATCTGGAAGAAGGAGGTCGAGGAGGGCGAAGGGCGCTGGGTCGAAGGGACTCGCCCGGGAAGCGATGCAGGATGACCTTCGAGCGCTGCCGTCGGTAGAGCGGCTGCTTCAGACCGAGCCGCTGCGCTCGGCTGCGGAACAGGGCGCCGCGCGCGCTTGCGGTCGAAGCCGCGCAGGCAGGAGCTCGAGCACTGCCGCGAGGCGATCCTCGCGGGCAACGGCAGCTCGCCCGCGCCGGAGGAGATCGCCGCCCGCGCCGCCAACGCGATGCACGAGTCCGGGCGCTCGTCGCTGGGCCCCGTGATCAACGCGACCGGCGTCGTGATCCACACGAACCTCGGCCGTGCGCCGCTCGCGTTCGAGGCGCTCGAGGCGATCGACAGCGCCGCCAGCGGATACTCGAACCTCGAGTACGACGCCGACGCAGGGTGAGCGCGGAAGCCGCCAGGCCCATGTCGAGCCGCTCGTGCGCGAGCTGACCGGGGCCGCGGCGGCGATCGCCGTCAACAACAACGCGGCCGCGGTCCTGCTCGCGCTGGCCGCGCTCGCGGGCGGGCGCGAGGTCGTGATCTCGCGCGGCCAGCTCGTCGAGATCGGCGGGTCGTTCCGCATTCCCGAGATCCTCGCCGCGTCGGGTGCGCGCCTGGTCGAGGTCGGGACCACGAACCGCACGCGCATCGCGGACTACGAGCGTGCGATCGGCCCGGACACCGCGGCCTTGATGAGAGTGCACGCATCCAACTTCCGCACGGTCGGGTTCACCGAGGAGGCAACGCTGCCGGACCTCGCCGCGCTCGCGCGCGAGCGCGGCCTGGTCCTGATCGACGACCTCGGTTCGGGCGTCCTGGCACGCCGGCACGACGACCTCGACGCGGTGCTCGCGGACGAGCCCGCGGCGCGCACGAGCATCGAGGCCGGCGCCGACGTCGTCTGCTTCTCCGCGGACAAGCTGCTCGGCGGGCCCCAGGCCGGCATCGCCGCGGGCACGCAGGCGGCGATCGCGCGCATGCGCGCGCACCCGCTCGCACGGGCGCTCCGGATCGACAAGCTCTCGCTGGCGGCGCTCGAGGCGACGCTGCGCCTGCACCGCGATCCCGAGCGGGCGGCGCGCGACATCCCGGTGCTCCAGATGCTGGGCGTGCCGCGGGCGGAGCTCGACGCGCGCGCGCAGCGGCTGCGCGACGGCATCGCGGAAGGAGCACTCGCCGGCAGCGGCGTGCGCATCGTGTCCGCCACGGGCAGGGCAGGCGGCGGCGCGCTGCCGCTGCTCGAGCTGGACGGCCCGGCGGTCGCGGTGACGGCGCCGGCCGTCGCCGCCGACGAGCTGCACGCCCGGCTGCGGGCGGGCGACCCGCCGATCGTGGCGCGCGTCCGGGACGAGGCCGTCCTGCTCGACCCGCGCACGATCGCCGAGGTCGAGATCGACTTCGTCGTGCGCGGGGTGCTCGCGGCACTCGCCATCTAGCCTGACGGTGATGGGCGATGCACCGCTCACGCTCGGGACGGCCGGGCACATCGATCACGGCAAGACCGCGCTGATCGAGGCGCTCACCGGCGTCAACACGGACCGGCTCCCGCAGGAGCGCGAGCGCGGCATCTCGATCGAGCTGGGCTTCGCGCGGCTCGCGCTGCCGTCGGGACGCGAGCTCGGCGTCGTCGACGTCCCGGGCCACGAGCGCTTCGTGCGGACGATGGTCGCGGGGGCGACCGGCATCGACCTCTTCCTGCTGGTCGTGGCCGCCGACGACGGGCCGATGCCCCAGACGCGCGAGCACCTCGCGGTGCTGGAGCTGCTCGGCGTGCGGGCCGGGGTCGTCGCCCTCACCAAGGTGGACGCCGTGGGCGACGATCGGCGCGATCTGGCGGCGGCGGAGGTCGCGGAGATGCTGGCCCCCACCCGTTACGCCGAGACGCCGCTGGTGGCCGTGAGCGCCACGCTGGGGACGGGCCTGGACCAGCTGTGCGACGCGCTCGAGCGCGTCACCGCGTCTCTCGCGCCGCGCCCCTCGCGTGAGGGGCCGACCCGCATGCACGTGGACCGCTGCTTCACGCTGCGCGGCATCGGCACCGTCGTCACCGGGACGCTCTGGGCAGGCGCGGTCACCGAGGGGCAGGAGGTCCGCATCGAGCCCGGCTCCAGGCGTGCACGGGTGCGGGCGGTGCACGTGCACGACGAACGTGTCCCGGCCGCGCCGGCCGGCCGGCGCGTCGCCCTCAACCTCGCCGGCGTCGAGCGCAGCGAGGTTCAGCGCGGCGACGTCGTGCTGGCTCCCGGCGATGGTCTTGCCCCGACGTATCTGCTCGACGCGGCGGCGCGGTTGCTGCCGGGCGCGCGGCCCCTGCGTCCCGGCACGCGCGTGCACGTGCATCACGGAACGCGCGACACGCCGGCGCGCGTCGTGCCGCTCGAATCGGAGCGGTTCGACCCGGGAGCGGAGCAGCTCGTGCAGCTGCGGCTGGAGCGGCCGCTCGTGCCCGCGTTCGGCGACCGGTTCGTGCTGCGCCAGATCGCGCCGCCCGACACGCTCGGCGGAGGGACGGTGCATCGACCCGCGTGCGCGAAAGCACGGCCCCGGGGCGGCGCACGTCGCGCGGCTGCGCGCGATCGAGAGCGGCGACCCGCTCGCCGCCCTGCGGCTCGAGCTCGAGGCGGCACAGTCCGGGGTCGGGCCCGAGGCGGGCGAGGAGCTGCTTGCGCAACTCGCCGAGTCGGGCGCCGCCGTGCGGGCCGGCAGCGCGCGGCCGCGGTGGTTCGCGCCGCACGATCTCGAGCGCGCACGCTCCGGCGTCCTGCGCGCGGTGACCGCGGCAGAGCCGGGCCGCGGCGTGGGCGCCGGCGCGCTCGCGCGCATGACGACCCTGGAGATGCCGGCTGTCCGGGCGGTGCTCGACGACCTGCTCGCGGAGGGTGCCGTCACCGAGCGCAACGGCGTGTTCGCGGCCGCCGGTGCAGCGCACGCGCTCGACGACCCACTGGCGCAGCGGCTCGCCGAGCTGGTGCGCGCGGACGGCGTCGCGCCGCGCGCGCCGGACGCGCTCGCGGACGCGGCCGGCGTCGATCGCCCGGCCGCGCTGCGGTCACTCGACCGGCTGGCGGCCGAGGGCGTGCTCGTGCGGCTGCGCCCCGGCGTCTACTTCGATCCCGGCGCGCTCGCCGGCGCGCGGGCTGCCGTCGTGTCCGCGTGCGAGCGCGACGGCTCCATCACGATCGCCGCGCTGCGCGACGCGCTCGGCACCAGCCGCAAGCACGCTCAGGCGATCCTCGAGCACCTCGACCAGACCCGGGTCACGCGCCGCCGCGGAGACGAGCACGTGTTGAGGGCCCGCAATATCTAGTAGCGTCCTGGGGCTCTATGCGCATGCGTCAGAGCATGGCTCAGCTCGAGCGGGAGTTCGAGGAGCAGGCGGTCCTCGAACGTCAGAGCCGCGAGCAATTACGCCGCGCGGCGATCAAGCGCACCCGCACTCGCCGCCGCGCCAAGATCGAGCGCGGACAGCAGCTGCGGTTCCTGCTGCTGATCGCGTCGATCGCGCTCACGGTCGTGATCGTGACCGTGGCGATGTTCGAGACGCTTGCCTGGCTGATGGGCTAGACGCGCCGGCGCGCGACTAGGTGCGGTCTTCGGTCGAGAGGTTCTCGAGCGCCTTGTCCACCTCTTCGCGGCCGCCTGCCGCCTTCTCCTGCTGGATCTCGAGGTAGACCTCTTTGCGGAACACCGGAATGGTGCGGGGCGCCTGAATGCCTATCCGGACCTTCTCACCCATGATCGAGAGGACCGAGACCTCGATGTCATCCCCGATCATGATGCTCTGGTTCGATTTTCTCGTTAGGACAAGCAAATTATTGGCCCTCCATGCCCCGTGTTGACGCCCGGCGTCCAACTAAACCATCAATGGAGGACCGAATCAACGGGGCCGGTCGGTTTCGCATCCGATCTTTCTTTCCCGAACGGCGGCTGTGATCCTGCTCACCCCCTTGACCCCTTAGAATCGTGATCGGAGCCGTTGCAAGCCCTGAAGCCATCCGGCCGGGGCGAGGCTCCTTCTACATTACCCGCCAGGCCACCCGCCATCGGAAGAGACTTTTTGCGACGCCAACCATCTCTGCGCTCCCAGCTGAACCAGATCCGGATGTGGGTGCGCCAGGGGCGGACCGACGCCTGGATCGCGCACAAGCTCGACATCGGCGTCGATGAGCTGACCCGTTTCAAGCGCGAGCACCAGCTCGATGAGGACGAGGCGACCCACCTGGCTCCCGCCGACCCCCTGTCCGTCCCGGCCCCCGACCCGACCGCCGAGGTGCCGGAGGACGATGACGAGGAGGAGGAGCCGGACGAGGAGGACGAGCGGCCGGCCCAGCGGCCACGTGAGTCCTCCCGCAGCCGCAGCCGCAGCAGCCGTCCCGCGCGCCGCCGCGAGCCGCGCCCGGACCGCGACGACGAGCCGCACGCCGTGCGGGTCGACGAGGACGAAGATGAGGACGAGACGGCCGACGGCGGCGAGCCCCGTCGCCGGCGTCGCCGGGGCCGTCGTGGCGGCCGGCGCCACCGGGCTCGGCGCAGTGCCTTCGAGGCCACGTTCGACCACGGCGAGGAGGGTTACGGGCTGTGGCTCGACCCGGCTGTGGTGGACAACCCGGTGTACGCGGAGCACTGGGCCGGCCATCGCGCGGTGACCGTCGTCGTGGAGGCGGATGCGATCACGATCCGCCGGGCCGGGGCCGACCGTCCCGCCGATGGCGACGAGGCGGACGAGCCCGAGGACGACCAGCTCAGTGGCCTCTAGGCGCCGCCGGCCTGAGAGGGCCGCCCGCCGGCGAAGTCGGCGGCCTCGCGCATGTACAGGTAGAACGCGGCGTCGACCGCTGCCGACACATCGCCGAAATCGGTCCCCGGCGGCAGCGCCGCCATCCCGACGTCGAGCAGGATGTCGCTCGCGTTGCGGTACAGGGCCACCAGCTCCTTGACGGTGAAGCGCGAGCCGAGCCGCTTTCGCAGCTCGTCCTCCACGGCCACGACGACCCGGCCGATCAGCCGGTGGCGCGCCGGATCCGAGCGCGCCGCCTCGACGCGGCGGTAGCCGTCCTCCCATTCGAACACGGCGTTTTGGAGCCGCGGCTCGGCATGCTGGGCGCTTTCCACAGGCGCCAAGCTAGCAGGCGGGATTGCCTATTTCGGAAGGCCGCGGACCACGTACACCCGCTCGCCCGGACGTGCCATGCCGAGGCGCCGCGCCTCGAGCTCCACGCGCGATGAGCGCTTCAGCTCCCGCTTGCGGCTGCGCAGCTGCGCGTTGTCGGTGCGGAGCTGCTGCACCTCCGACTGCGTGTCCCGGCTGAGCTGCCACGCCTCGAAATAGCGGGTCGCCGGCTTCACGAAGAGCAGCAGGACCAGCCCGAGCGCGATCAGCAGGCTGAGTCGCGCCACGCGGTCCCAGCGGATGCCCCGCAGGGCGATGGCCTGGGCGCCCACGCCCTGCCGCCGCGCAGGCCGGCGCGCGCGGGCGGGGGCCCGGGCGCGCGAGGCGGCGGCGCCTCTCGCAGTGGAAGCCATCCCGCGCTGCTTCGCCGGCACCGCGGGATGTCCTCCCGCCCGACGCGATCCTCCCCTACTACGGGCGGAAACTTACCCGGCGGTCAGCTCGAGTAAACCGCTATTAGAAGTCAGGACGGTCGCCGCGATTCGCCTCAGTGGTACAGGGGGAACGCGCGCCAGCCCGGATATTCGGCCTCGGCGCCCAGCTCCTCCTCGATGCGCAGGAGCTGGTTGTACTTCGCGACGCGGTCCGAGCGCGAGGGCGCACCGGTCTTGATCTGGCCGCAGCCCGTGGCCACGGCGAGGTCGGCGATCGTCACGTCCTCGGTCTCACCCGAGCGGTGCGACATGACGGCGGCGTAGCCCGCGTCGTGCGCGACCCGCACCGCCTCGAGCGTCTCGGTGAGGGTGCCGATCTGGTTCACCTTCACCAGGATCGCGTTCGCGACGCCGGCCTCGATGCCGCGCCGCAGGCGCTCGGGGTTGGTGACGAAGAGGTCGTCGCCCACCAGCTGCATCCGGTCGCCGATGTGGTCGGTGAGGAGCTTCCAGCCGTCCCAGTCCTCCTCGTCCATGCCGTCCTCGATCGAGACGATCGGATAGCGCGCCGCGAGGTCCTCCCAGTAGGCGGCCATCTCCTCGCTGGTGAGCGAGCGGCCCTCGTGCTCGAGACGGTAGACGCCGTTCTCGAACAGCTCGCTGGTGGCCGGGTCCATCGCGATCGCGAGGTCCTCGCCGGGGCGGTAGCCGGCCCGCTCGATGCCGGCGGTGAGGACCTGCAGCGCCTCCTCGTTGGAGCCGAGGTCCGGCGCGAAGCCGCCCTCGTCGCCGCCCGCGGTGGACATGCCGTGCTCGTGCAGCCAGCCCTTCAGCGCGTGAAAGGTCTCGGCGCCCATGCGCAGCGCCTCGGCGAAGGTCGCGGCCCCGACGGGCACCACCATGAACTCCTGGAAGTCGACGCGGTTGTCCGCGTGCACTCCGCCGTTGAGCACGTTCATCATCGGCACCGGCAGGACGTGGGCGTCCTCGCCGCCGAGATGGCGGTAGAGCGGCAGGCGGTTCTCCACGGCCGCGGCCTTGGCCAACGCCAGCGACACGCCGAGGATGGCGTTGGCCCCGAGGCGCGCCTTGTTGGGAGTGCCGTCCAGCTCGATCAGCGTACGGTCGATCGTGGCCTGGTCCTGGGCCTCCAGCCCGATCACGGCCCCCGCGATCTCCCGGTTCACGTGCCCCACCGCGTCCATCACGCCCTTGCCGTTCCACCGGGGGCCGCCGTCTCTCAGCTCGACCGCCTCGAACTCGCCGGTGGACGCGCCCGACGGCACGGCCGCGCGCCCGTTCGCGCCGGACTCGAGCCACACGTCGACCTCGACGGTCGGATTGCCGCGCGAGTCGAGGATCTGCCTTGCGCGCACGTGCCGGATGGCGCTCACAGCGCGGCCGCCTTTCGCCGCAGGGCGATCTCGGGGTCGACGCGCGCGTCGGCGGCCACGTCGACGACCGACAGCAGCAGGTCGCCGACGGCCTCGTACAGCTCGTCGGATCCATGATGGGCGTCGTGCGGCTCGGCCGCGCGCACCCGCGCCAGGCGTTCGAGCGCGGCCGCGGGCTCGGCGGGATGGGCGGAGCCGCGCAGGCGCTTGCGCGCGTACGTGAGGGCGGGCAGAGCCTCGGCGACGGCGCGCGCGCCGGGCTCGCGCTGCTTGATCGCGTCCCAGTTCTGCTTGACCTCGGCCGCGGTCGTGGCCTCGGTGGGCAGCTCGGCGAGCTCGCCGGCTTCGAAGATGTGGGGATGGCGGCGCACCAGCTTCTCGCGGGTCGCGGTCGCGACCGCCGCGAGGTCGCCGGCTCCGCGCTCCTCCAGGAGCAGCGAGAGGAAGTAGACCTGGAACAGCACGTCCCCCAGCTCGTCCAGCAGCTTCGCGTCGTCACCGGAGTGCGCTGCGTCGGCGAGCTCGTAGGCCTCCTCGACCGTGTGCGGGACGATGCTGCGCTCGTCCTGCTCGCGGTCCCAGGGACACTCGCGCCGCAGGCGGCGCGTGATCGCGTCGAGCGCGAGCAGCGCGTCGCGCAGCCGCTCGTCCTCGGCTCCCGCCATCAGGCGGATTCCCTTAGTTGCCGCCGGACGGGGGCGCGGCCTGCTGACCGCCGCCCTGGGGTGCGCTCTGGCCGCCGGCGCCGCCGGGGGCCGCGCCCTGGGGCACGCCGGGCGGCACTGCGCCACCGGGCACGGCGCCTGCGGCTGCGCCCTTCTCGGGGGCGCCTCCGAGCGCGAGCGGGGCCTGCTGCGCGGCCGCCGGCGCCGCCGGGGAGGCCGAACTGGCCGCCGGTGGCAGCGGGCTGCTCGATGCCGATCACCGTGCCGCCGCCGTTGCCGCCGGCGAGGTTGGCGCCGGTGCCGTCGAGCGCGGGCGGCGCGGCGCCGGTCGATCCGGGCGTGGGGACCTTCTGGCCCGGGGGCACCGGGGTCGTGGCCGCCGTGGACGGCTCACGGCCGTTGCGGCAGTCGGGGATCGTGTAGTCGGTCGCGCAGTCGGTGCGCGCCCGCCAGTCGTTGCGGAAGTTGGTGGAGAACTGGTCGAGCTCCTTCTGCTGCTTCTGTGAGACCAGCAGCTGCTTGATCCCCTGTGAGGACTGCTCGAGGCTCTGCTTGGAGGACTTGGTGACCTTGCTGACCCGGAAGACGTAGTAGCCGGCGTCGGTCTTGATCGGGCCGACGATCTTCTTGGGGACCGCGGCGAACACGGCGGCGTCGAGCTTCGGGTCCTGCTGGCCCTTGGTGACGCCCAGCAGCTTGCCGCCCTGCTCCTTGGAGGCCGGGTCGTCGGAGACCGCCTTCGCGACCTTCGACCAGCTCTCGCCGTTCTCGACCCGCTGCTTGGCTGCGAGCACCTCGTCCTGCTTCTTGTTGAGGATGACCTCGACGTCGCGCCGCTCGGGCTGCGAGAACTGCTGCGAGTTCTGGTTGTAGTACTTCTCGACCTCGCTGTCGGAGACGTCCTGGCTGCTCTCCGTGACCTGCGTGCGGATCTTGTTGGACAGCACGTCGAGGCGGACCCTGAACTTGAGGTCCTTCTCGGTCTGGCCGGAGGTCTTCAGGAAGCGCTGGTAGGCCTTCTCGTTGGGGAACGACTGCTTCTTGGTCTGCTTCGAACTGGCGATCGACCTCCGCGGGGCTCGCGGTGATGCCGCGCTCCTTGGCCTCGCCGTCGATCCACTTGGCCGACACGAGGAACTGCATCACCTGCTGCTTGACCGCGTCGTACTGCTTGGTGCCCGGCTTGGGCGGGGCGGGCTTCTTCTTCTGACCCGGCTGCGGCTGCGCCGCGACGACCTCGAGCCAGTGGTTGAAGTCCGTCTTGGAGATCGTGCCCGCGTCGTGGACGTCGGCCACGTCGTCATCGGCGACGCCGCCCGTGGCGGAGAGGATCGCGGCGAGCGCGATCGCCACACCGCAGGCCAGCAGGATCAAGCCGATCGTGCGGCCGGCCGGGGGCTTCGAGCCCTTGACTGGTGATCGAGTAGGACGAGCCATTCAGCGAAGCGGCCCGGAGAAGTGCCGGGCGCGCGGGGGAACTATAGCGACGGTTCGGGGCAGGTCTGCCGGTTCCTCCCCGCGGCCGGGAATCAGGCCGCTGCGGGCAGTTGCTGCTCTTTCACCCGCAGCAGGGCGTCGGCCACCCGCACCACGCGCCGCGAAGCGGTCCTCCGCCTCATCGGGCACGCGGAACCGCAGAGTCCGCTTCAGCGACTCGTACACCGCGCCCTCGACCTCCTCGCGCAGCGCCCGCGCCTGGCCGGAGTCGAGCTCGATCGGCGAGACGGTCAGGCGCCCCTGGCGGAACTCCACCGTGCGGGCGCCGGCGCGGCCCAGCTTGATGCGCGCCTCCTGCAGGCGCACGAGGTTGGAGACCGGCTCCGGCACCGGGCCGAAGCGGTCCTCGAGCTCCTCGACGATCGCGCCCAGGTCGGCGGGCTCGCGCGCCGCGGCGATGCGCCGGTGCACGTCGATCTTCGCGACCTCGTAGGGGATGTACTGCGCCGGGACGTACGCATCGACCAGCACGTCGAGCCTCACAGGCTCCCATCCCGTATCCGCTGGCCCGTCGCCGTCGGCGACGGGCCGCCCAGCATTCACGGCTTCCTCCAGCATCTGCATGTACAGCTCGAACCCGACCGCCGCGACGTGGCCGGACTGCTCCGCGCCGAGCAGGTTCCCCGCGCCGCGGATCTCGAGGTCGCGCATCGCGATCTTGAACCCGGAGCCCAGCTCGGTGTAGTCCGAGAGCGTCGCGAGCCGCGCGGCCGCGTCGCCCGTGAGCGCCTCGGCGGAGGGATAGAGCAGGTACGCGTACGCGCGCTCGGCGGACCGGCCGACGCGCCCGCGGATCTGGTAGAGCTGCGCGAGGCCGAGGCGGTCGGCGCGCTCCACGATCAGCGTGTTCGCCTGCGGAATGTCGAGGCCCGACTCGATGATCGTGGTCGAGACCAGCACCTGCGTCTGGCCGCGGAGGAATCCCATCATGGCCTTCTCGAGGCCGTCGGAGTCCATCTGCCCGTGCGCGACCGTCACGCTGGCCGCGGGGACGAGCGCGCGTACCCGCTCGGCCGCCTCCTCGATCGTCTCGACGCGGTCGTGCAGGTAGAAGACCTGGCCTCCGCGCTCCAGCTCTCGCTTGATCGCTCCCTGCACGAGGTCGTCGTCGTAGTCGCCGACATAGGTGTGGATCGGGCGGCGCCCTTCCGGCGGTGTCTCGATCACGGAGATGTCGCGCAGGCCGGCGAGCGACATCTGCAGCGTGCGCGGGATCGGCGTCGCGGACAGCGCGAGCACGTCGACCGTGAGGCGCAGCTGGCGCAGCATCTCCTTCTGCTTCACGCCGAAGCGCTGCTCCTCGTCGACGATCACGAGGCCCAGCTCCTTCGGCTGCACGTCGCGCGAGAGCAGGCGGTGGGTGCCGACCAGGATGTCGACCTTGCCCTCGGAGAAGTCGCGGATCACCGCGCGCTGCTCGGCGGCGGAGCGGAACCGCGAGAGCAGCTCGATGCGGAACGGGATAGTCCGCGAGTCGCTCCGAGAAAGTGCCGAAGTGCTGCTGCGCGAGGATCGTGGTGGGCGCCAGCACGAGCGTCTGCTTGCCGTCGCCGGCCGCCTTGAACGCGGCCCGCAGCGCGACCTCGGTCTTGCCGTAGCCGACGTCGCCGCAGATCAGGCGGTCCATCGGCTGCGCGGACTCCATGTCCGCCTTGGTCTGCTCGATCGCCTCGAGCTGGTCGTCGGTCTCGCGGTACGGGAACGCGCGCTCGAACTCGAGCTGCCACTCGGAGTCCTGCTCGTAAGCGTGGCCCTCGCGGCGCTTGCGCTCCGCGTACAGGTTGATCAGGTCGCCCGCCATCTCGGCGGCCGCGCGCTTGGCCCGCGCCTTCATGTTGTCCCAGGTCTTGGAGCCGAGCTTCGAGAGCGCCGGCGCCGCGCCGTCCGCGCCGACGTAGCGCGAGAGCCGATCGAGCTGGTCGGTCGGCACGAAGACCCGGTCCCCGTCGCGGTACTCGACCTCGAGGTAGTCGCGCGTGACGTTCGCGACCGTCTTGGTGTCGAAGCCCGTGAAACGGCCGAGGCCGTGATCGGTGTGAACCACCACGTCGCCGGGGCGCAGCTCCGTGAACGCCTGGAACGCGCGGCCGCGCGTGCCCTCCGGGCGCTCGGCGCGGCGGCGGCGCAGCAGGCGGTGGTCCGGGATCACCGCGGTCTTCAGCTGCGGGGCGATGAACCCCTCGCGCAGGCGTGCCTGCGCGAACCACAGTCCCTCGCCGAGACGCTCGTGATCGTCGACGAACCGCGGCCGCAGGCGCGCGAGGTTGTAGGCGGCGCGCTCGGCCTCGCCGCGCCGGTCCCAGGCCACCACCGCCGCGTAGCCGGAGCGCACGAGCTTCTCCAGCTCCGGCTCCGCTTCGTTGATCGTGCGCGCCGCGGTGTCGGCGGCCTGCGCGCGGAACTGGTGCGGCTGGTCCGCGGACACCGCGGAGAAGGTGACGTTCGCCCGCCGCTCGATCACCTCGCCGACCTTGTCCGGCGGGAGGTACAGGTCGTGCGCGTCGTCGGAGTGGAGGCTGGTCGTGACGTCCTGCCAGTGGTCGGCGAGCGCGGGTCGCAGCTCCTCCTCGGCCGCGACCACGATGGTCGCCTCGTCCGGCACGAGGTCCAGGAAGGAGCGAAAGCGGTCGACGGGCAGCACCTCCGCGACGTCGGGCCGCTGCTCGGACTCCTCCTCGGCCGCCATCTCCGCGAGCTCCCGGTACTCCGGGCCGAGCTCCGCGGCCGGCGCGATCTCGACGCGCTGCGCGTCCGCGAGCGATCGCTGCGTGAAGGTCGAGAACCAGCGCAGCGACTCGACCTCGTCGCCGAACAGCTCGACCCGGACCGCCCGCTCCTCGGTCGCGGGGTAGATGTCGAGGATGCCGCCGCGCACGGCGAACTGCCCGCGCTCGAAGACCTGCTCCTCGCGCTCGTAGCCGCCCGCCACGAGCCGCGCGAGCGTCTCGTCGAGGTCGAGCGCCTCCCCGACGTCGATGGCGAAGCCGTGCGGCCGCAGCTCGGGGTCGGGGACCCGCTCCATCAGGGCGACGGCGCTCGCGACCACCACCGGCGGGTCGCCGCCGTCGCCCTCGAGCAGCGAGTCGAGCGCGGCGATCCGCAGGCCGACGAGGTGCGGCGGCGGCGCCAGGTGGGACTCGTAGCGCACGCCGCGGGCCGGGTAGAAGCGCACGGGCGCGGGCGCACGGTAGGCGCGCAGGTCGAGCGCAAGGTCGCGGGCCATGCGGTCGTCGCCGGCCACGACGAGGGCGGGGCGGCCGCCGACCTCCGGCGCGTCGAGCAGCGAAGCGATCAGGAACGGGCGCAGCGAGGAGGAGGCGAAGGCGCGCTGGGGCGATTTCGCGGCCTCGCGCGCGAGGCGCTCGACGTCCTCGTTCTCGGTGGCGCGGTGAAGGAGTGGTCTCAGCATGCGAAGCGACCGGACGCGGAGGTCCGGCGACCTCAAGGATAGGCGGCGTTCCGAGCGTTCGTTGATCGATTTGCTCCCCTATAGGGGCTGAAAACGAACAACGGAGGGGGCGGCCACCCGGGCTAAAGCGCAAGAATGCGCGTGGACGGCGGCCGCGAAGGGCGGCGGCCCTGAGGCAGGAGGAATCGATGAGCAAGAAGGACAAGGAAAAGGCCGCCACCGCGATCGCCGCAGGGCGAGTGACGATCGGTGCCGCCGCCTACCTGGCCCCCAATCTTTCGGGTCGCCTGTTCGGCCTGGACCCGGACGGGAACCCGCAGGCCTCCTACCTCGGCCGGCTGTTCGGGGCGCGTGACGTCGCGCTCGGCGCGGGAGTGCTGCGCAGCCCGCGCAAGCAGAAGGACGCGTGGGTCGCGGCGGGCATGGCCTGCGATGTGGCCGACGTCGGCGCCGGAGCCCTCGCGGGCATCCGGGGCACGCTCCCGGCGTCCTCGGCCGCGATGGTCACAGCGACGGCCGCGTTCTTCGCCCTGGCGAGCGCATACCTACTGCAGCAATAGGTCGGGATTTCCTTAGCCGGAAATCCCGGTGGCGGTGGCCGGATCGGCGATGGCCGGAAATCCCGGTCGGCGGAGGGATGGCCGGGGCCGGGGTCAGCCGCGCAGCGTGTCGCGTCGCGCCCAGGCGATCGCGACCGACGCCCCGGCCGCGGCGGCGGCTGCGATCAGCGCCTCCCGCACGCCGGCGCTCTCGACCAGCACGCCGCTGAGCACTCCACCCAGCGCGAACCCTGCCACGACGGCGGTCATCTCCCACGTGTAGGCCTCGGTCACGGCGCCGGCCGGCGCGAGACGCCCCACCAGCGATGCGCTGGTCGCGGCCCACGGCGCGACGAAGAATCCGGCGAGCCCCATCAACACCAGCATCACGGGGATGGAGCCCGCAAACGCGAGCGGAAGCAGCGCGGCCGCGAACACGGCGCAGAAGCAAATCATCTGGGTGGAGAGGTGGGCCGAGAACGAGCGCGACCCGTACCACACGCCCCCCACCATGCTCCCGGCGGCGAGCGCCGCCAGCAGCACCCCGCCCGTCGCTGCCGAGCCGCGCTCGCCGGCGAACGCGGGCATCGTCACCTCGAGCGTGCCGAACGCGAGCCCGAACGCCGCGCTCACCACCAGCAGGGTCCGGACGCCGCGCGAGGCGAGCGCACCGAGCAGGCGTTTCGGGCCGGCCTCCCCAGTCGCGGACCGCGACGCCCGGGTGGCCGCGAAGGCAAGCGTCCCGGCCGAGGTCACCACGGCCACGAACACGAGTGCCGCCTGGGGCGACGCGATCGCCACCAGCAGCGCAACCAGCAACGGCCCTGTGATGAAGAACGCCTCCTGCACGATCGCCTCGAACGCGAATGCGGTCGCGGCCAGGTCCTCGCTGCCGGCCATGCGCGTGAGCAGCGCACGCGTCGCCGCGAACAGCGGTGGGTAGGTCACGCCGAACGGGATCGCGCACGCGATCAGCGGCAGCAGGTCGGTCACGGATGACGCCACGGCGATCAGCCCCGCGACGGACAGCGGGAACGCCACTCCGCAGAAGACCAGCACCGGCGTCTGCCCGATCCGGTCGATCAGGCGCCCGAGCAGCGGCGACGCGATTGCGCCCGCCAGCGCCTGCGTGGCGGCAACAGCCCCTGCGGTCGCATACGAGCCCGTCTCCTCGCTGACCAGCAGGACGATGCTCAGCGACATCATCCCGATCGGGAACCGGCCCACGAACGCGGCGACCAGCACCGGCCGCACACCGGGCAGCGCGAGCACGGTGGCGAACCGCCCGAGGCCGGCCCGCGACGTGGTCACGACGACTCTGTCAGTTCCGCGTGCTCGCGCTCGAGCAGGCGCTCCGTCTCGTCTGCGGCCCGCTCGACCAGCGCGCGCACGTCGGCCGCGCGCTCGGTGAACCGGCCCAGCACGTGCGCCGAGACGATCTCGGGCTCGGTCGAGTCCGGCCTCCCGACCCCGACGCGCACCCGCCAGAAGTCGCTGCCGCCGAGTCCCTGCTTGATGCTCTTCAGGCCGTTGTGGCCGGCGACGCCTCCGCCCTTACGGGCGCGCACCTCCCCGAACGGCAGGTCGATCTCGTCGTGCACCACGACGATGCGGTCGAGGTCGAGCTTGTACTGCCCGCGGGCCGGCCCGGCGGCCCGCCCCGACTCGTTCATGTAGGTCTGGGGGAGCAGCACCGCGACGCGCGGCATGCCCGGCCCCATGCGCCCGTCGGTGACCAGGCCGCCGAACATCTTGCGCGCGCGCGGCAGGTCCCAGCGCTGCGCCAGCAGGTTCGCGACCTCGAAGCCGATGTTGTGGCGGGTACCGGAGTAACGGGACCCCGGGTTACCGAGGCCGACCAGCAGGAAGTCGACGGGCGCGCTCGGCCGGCGGCCGCTGAACAGGCGCAGAAAGCGCCTAGCCTTCGCCGCCGCCCTCGGAGGAGCCCTCCTCGGCACCCTCCGCGGGGGCCTCTTCGCCCTCCGGAGCCTCCTCGCCCTCGCCGACCAGCGCCGCCTCTTCCTCGATCTCCGCCTCGGGCTCCTCTGCGCGGCTCGGTGCGGTGACGGTCGCGACCACCGTCTCCTCGAGGTCGTCGAGCAGCTCCACGTCGGGCGGCGGGCGGACGCTCGAGAGCATCATGGTCTCGGCGATCCCGAGGCCCGACACGTCCGCGACGATCCGGTCGGGCACCGCGGTCGGCAGCGCCTCGACGTTCAGCTCGCGGGTGACGTGCTCCAGCACACCGCCCTCCTTCACACCGGGAGCGTCCTCGACCCCCTCCAGCTCGAGCGGCACGGTGGTCTGGATCTTCTCGTCGAGGCGGACCTTCAGCAGGTCGATGTGGAGCACGTGCCCGCGCACCGGGTCGCGCTGCTGGTCCTTCACGATCACGGGCTCGCGGTCGCCGCCTCCGACCTCGACGTCGAACAGGGCGTGGCCCTCGCCGAGCACGACTCGCAGCCGGCGGGCGTCGACCTTGAACGAGACGTTGTCGCTGGCCTGGCCGTAGATCACGCCCGGGAACCGAGCCGGCGCGGCGCAGCCGGCGGTTCGCGCGCGAGCCGCGCTCCTCGCGGGGCTCGAGCGAGAGGACTGTTCGGTCTCCCTGGGCCATCGGCGGCGGATTGTAGATGAGGTGCGAAGCTGTCGCTGCGTGGCCGACGAGTCTCACGACAACTCCATCCCGAAGTCACGCCTGGGCCGCTCCGCGCGCTTCGGCATGCGCGCCGGGCTGGAGGGGGCCCGGTTCGCGGGCGCGAAGGCCGGTGGAGTGGTGCGCTCCAGGGAGCGCCGCAAGGAGCGCATGGACGACGTGGCGCTCGGTTCCGCGGAGCGCCTGGTGGAGACCCTCGGGGGCATGAAGGGAGCGGCGATGAAGCTGGGCCAGCTGGCCTCCTTCATCGACACCGACTACCTGCCCGACGAGTACCGCGAGCTCTACCAGGAGAAGCTGGGGGCCCTGCGCACCTCCGCCCCTCCGATGCCGTGGGAGAAGGTGCGCAAGGTGCTGGACCGCGAGTACGACGAGCCCTACGAGGAGCTGTTCGAGCGGATCGAGCCGGACGCGCTGGCGGCGGCCTCGATCGGCCAGGTGCACCGCGGCCTGCTGCACGACGGCCGCGAGGTCGCGGTCAAGATCCAGTACCCGGGCATCGACGCCGCGATCCGGGCCGACCTCTCGAACGCCGGCATGATCCTGCGGCTGACGAAGGCGATCGCCCCCGGGCTCGACGCCAAGGCGGTCGCCGCCGAGCTGCGCGAGCGCGTGTCGGAGGAGCTCGACTACGAGCACGAGGCGCAGAACCAGCGCAGCTTCGCGCGCGCCTACCGTGGCCACCCGTTCATCTGCGTGCCCGACGTGGTCACCCGGCTCTCGCGGAGCCGCGTGCTGGTCACCGAGCTGGTCGCGGGGAAGGGCTTCGAGCAGGTGAAGCAGCTCGACCAGGAGGGGCGCAACCGCTTCGCCGAGATCGTCTTCCGCTTCTACCTCGGCTCGATCTACCAGCTCAACCACTTCAACGCGGACGCGCACCCGGGCAACTACCTGCTGCTCGAGAACGGCAAGGTGGCCTTCCTCGACTTCGGCATGACCAAGCGCCTCGATCCCGAGCAGATCCGCCTCGAGGAGGAGGTCGTGCAGGCCCGGCTCGACCGCGACCCCGACCGGCTGCGCGAGAAGCTGCACGAGCTGGGCTTCCTGCGCAATCCGAAGCGCATCGACGCGGAGCGGCTGATGGCGCACGTGGACGCCGTCGGCGGCTGGTACTTCCGCGACGAGGAGCGCGAGATCACGCCCGAGTACGTGATGAGCGTGATCTCGGCGATCTCGGACCCGCGCTCCGACTTCTACACGTTGATGCGGCGCGAGAACGTGCCCGCGAACGAGCTGATGGGCCGCCGCATGGAGATCGGCGTGCTCGCCGTCCTGGGCCAGCTGCGCGCGCGGCGCAACTGGCACCGGATCGCGCGCGAGTGGTGGTTCGGCGACGAGCCGCAGACCGAGCTGGGAAAGCAGGAGCACGACTTCTGGGCGCGGCGCGGCACGCCGGCCTGAGCCGTTTCACCAGTCGTTCACACACAGGTAACGCCGGCGCCGTTCGGCCGACGGGAGAATCGCGACGATCGGGGGCCGCCCTGCTCCCTCTCCTCTGCAGGCGCCGGTCGCGACCGATCTTCCAGCAGCGGGTCGACAGCCCTCGTCGGCCCGTTGCTGTAAGCTGCGTGCGGGGAGGCTTAGTGCTCGCGCCGGGGGACGACTGTGCGTAACTCCCTCAAGAAGACCTCCGGCGTCTTGAACACGTCGTCGTAGGTGTAGCGGCGGAAGTCGTCACCGCGCGCTCGCGCCTCGCGCTCGCGCCGCCGGTCCCGCTCCCACGCGTGGCGTGACCGGTGATACCGGTAGCCGTCGAGCTCGACGGTGAGGCTTGCGCCGGCCACCGCAAGTCGACACGGCGGCCGCCGGCGGGTCGGTTCGTCTCCGGCAGAACCAGCCCGTCCTCACGAATGAGCGTCACGGCGCGCCCTTCGAGCTTGCTGAGGCTGACACGCGCGTCACCCTCGAGGATCACGCGGAGCTTCCCGGCACCGCGTGCGTTTGGACGACGTGCGAGTACCGCGGCGACGCGTGCCGGCGTCGTTCCGTAGCGGACACCGGCCTCGTGACACGCCCGCGCGAGCTCGTCGGTCTCCAAGTCAGACGCAATGTCGACCAGCGTTCGCTCGACGGTCGTCACCGGGATGCCGCGCACACTCGTCGCATCCCGCTGGTCGCGCCGGGCGCATCGCCTGGTCTGGACGCTGCGGATGCGCCGCACCCCGGGCACGGTTACCTCGGGCGGCGGCGCAGACCCTCTTAGAAGCCGATGAAGATGCGCCGCCGCAAGCCCGCTCAGCAATGCGTCGTCGCCGCCCGCCAGCACCGCCGCCAGATACGCGCGCCGCGTAGCTCGGCGCGCAGTGACCGACGCGGTACACGCCGCGGTGGACTCGGATCAGCGTGCCTGCTCTGATCCGGTGTTTCAGTTCGTCCGGGGTGATTCCGGCGCGTAGCGCTTGCGAACGTGTGACCAGCCCGTGCGCGCTGGCGGCCATGGCGCTCAGTCTCCTGTCCGCTGTGATCGTTTTCGGGCGCACTACGCCCTAAAGGCATCACAGCCCGGGGAGTTACTCGGGCGGGGTCCTCGCTAGAAGAGCTGGTTCTCGCCGGCGAACAGCTCGGACACCGAGCCGTCGGTGAAGATCGAGCGGATCGAGCGCGCGAGGATGTCGGCGACGCTCAGCACCTTGATCTTGTCCGGCGCTTCGCGCGCCAGCGGGATCGTGTCGGTGACGAGGACCTCTTCGATCTCGGGACCGGACAGCCGCTCGAACGCGGGGCCGGAGAACACTCCGTGCGTGGCGGTCGCGTAGACGCGCGCGGCGCCCGCCTCGAGCAGCACCCGCGCCGCCTCGACCAGCGTCCCCGCGGTGTCGATCATGTCGTCGACGATGATCGCCGCCCTGTCCCGCACCTCGCCGACGACGTAGCCGGCCTCCGCGACGTTGTGCTCGGGGCGCGACTTGGTGATGAAGGCGGGCCTCACGCCCAGCTCGCCGGCGAACTTCTCCGCCAGCTTCGCGCGGCCGGCGTCCGGCGAGACGACGACGTACTCCTCCGGCGACGAGCTTGTCGAGGAAGTACTGCGTGAGCATCGGGCGCGCGATCAGGTGGTCCACCGGAACCTGGAAGAAGCCCTGCACCTGGCCGGCATGGAGGTGCATCGTCAGCAGCCGGTCGGCACCGGCGGTCTCCAGCATGCGCGCGACGAGGCGGGCGGAGATCGGCTCGCGCGGCATCGACTTCTTGTCCTGGCGCGAGTAGCCGTACCACGGCGCGACCGCGATGATGCGGTGCGCGGAGGCGCCCTTCGCCGCGTCGATCATCAGCAGCAGCTCCATCAGGTTGCGGTTCACGGGCGCGTGGGTCGACTGCACGATGAACACGTCCGCGCCGCGGATCGACTCGCGGTAGCGGCAGTACACCTCGCCGTTGGAGAAGGTCTTCAGCTCCACCTGGCCGAGCGCGATCCCGAGCTTGCCCGCGATCTTGTGGCCGAGCTCCTGGCTGCCGCGGCCCGCGAACACCATCAGCCGCTTGTCGTACGGAGTGGGGACGCTCGTGTGCGTGGGCTCCGGCGCGGAGCCCAGCTGCGGCTCCACTTCGAGCAGCTCCATCGGCGCTCCGCTGCTCACCTGTCTACCCCCTTGTCGACCTTCACCTTGGGCTTCTCCTTCTTGTCGGCCGCCGGCGCACGCTCGGCGTAGCCCTCGACATTCTCCTGGCGGGCCCGCGCGATGCCAAGCGCGTCAGAGGGAATGTCCTCCGTAATTACGGAACCGGCGCCAGTGTATGCGCCGTCGCCGACGCTCACGGGGGCGACCAGGGAGGTGTGAACCCCGGTTCTCACGTTCTTTCCCACACGCGTGCGGTGCTTCTTGGCACCGTCGTAGTTGGCGGTGATCGTCCCCGCTCCGAGGTTCGTGCCCTCGCCCAGGTCCGCGTCCCCCACATAGGAGAGGTGCGGGACCTTCACGCCGGGGCCGATCTCCGAGTTCTTGATCTCGACGAACGCGCCCGCCTTCGCTCCCTCGGCCATGCGGGTGCCCGGGCGCAGGTGCGTGAAGGGACCGACCGAGCAGCGCGGCCCGACCTCGCACTCCTGCAGATAGGAGTGCACCGCCCGCACGTCCTCGCCGATCACCGCGTCGATCAGGGTGGTCATCGGCCCGACCGTGCTGCCGGGGCCGACGCTCGTCGCTCCCCGCAGCAGGCTGAAGGGCTCGATTGTCGCGTCCTCCCCGATGGTCACGTCCGCGTCGATCACGGTCGAGCGGGGATCCACGATCGTGACGCCCGCGAGCATGTGGCGCTCGAGCAGGCGGGCGCGGGCAGCCGCCTCCACGACCGCCAGGTCGGCGCGCGTGTTGACCCCGAGGCCGACCGCCTCGTCGTCCGTCAGGTGCGCCGCGACGCCGTGCCCGGCGGCCCGCAGCAGCGGCAGCACGTCTCCCAGGTAGTACTCGCCCTGGGAGTTGTCCGCGCGCACGTGCGCGAGCGCCTCGAACAGCGGTCCCACCGCGAACGCATAGGTGCCGGCGTTGATCTCCTTGATCGCGATCTCCTCCGGCGTGGCATCGCCCGGGTTCTTGGTCTCGACGATGCGCTCGATCCCTCCGTCGGCGCCCCGCACGACCCGGCCGTACTGGCCCGGGTCCTCCAGCTCGCGGGTCGTGACCGTCGCGGCGGCTCCCGACGAGGTGTGCCGCTCCGCCAGCGCGGCGATGAAGGCGCCGTCGAGCAGCGGGTGGTCACCGGACAGGACGATCACGTGCTCGGAGCCCGCCAGCGCGTCGCGCGCCTGCGCGACCGCATCGCCGGTTCCGGCCGGCGGGTCCTGGATCGCGACCTCGACGTCCGGCGGCAGCACGCCCCGGACCTCGTCGGCCTCTTCGCCGAGCACGACCACGACCCGCTCGGCGCCCGCCTCGCGGGCGGCATGAACGGTCCACAGCAACATCGGCCGGCCGCACAGCGGGTGCAGGACCTTCGGCAGCCTCGAACGCATGCGCGTGCCCCGCCCCGCGGCCATGATCAGCACAGCAGGGGTATTCACGAGAACCATCATCGTAAAGGCCGGGCTGACGGTAGGCGGGCTGGCGGGGATCCGGGTCGCGCGCCGGGCCGGAAACTGGGAGACTTCCCCGCAGGGAGCCAGGGGAGAGCGCAGGGAGTGAGACACAGGGGTCTGATCGGGGCCGGGGGCATGGCGGCATTGCTGGCGACGGCCGTCTGGCTGCTCGCGGCCGCTCCGGCGCTGGGGGCGGACACCACCGTCGCGATCGCGCGCTACAGCTTCACGCCGGCGAGCGTGACGATCGACCAGGGCGACACCGTGATGTGGCGCTGGGTCGGGCCGGACACGCTGCACGACGTGATCTCGGATCCGGGACAGCCCGATCCGTTCGAGTCGTCCCCGCCCGGGAACCCCGGGCCGCCTCCCTTCAACGTGTTCGGGCACACCTTCACCCAGCCGGGGACGTTCACCTACTCCTGCAGCATCCACTCGTTGATGCGCGGGACCGTCGTGGTGCAGCCCGTGGTCCAGCCGGGCGGCGGGGCCGCAGACGCGGGCACGCCCGGCGTGCCGGCCGGCCAACTCGGCGCCCCCGCGGTCTGCGTCAGCGTGCGCAACTTCCGAATCCGCATCCGGGCGCCGCGCGGGGCGAGCATCATCGGCGCGTCCGTGACCGTCAACGGGAAGCCGGTGGACGTCCGCGCCGAGCCACAGCGGTACGGCTATCGGTTCACCGCTCCGGTGGACCTCCGTGGCCTGCCGAAGGGCACCTACGAGGTGCAGATCAAGGCCCGCGCCGCCGACGGCCGCATCCTGCGGGGGAGCCGCCGGTACCGGACCTGCGCGCCGAAGCTGGCGAGCACCGCCCTCCCTCCACTCTAAGGAGGGGCACTAGGGAGAGCCAAGTGTCGCCTTCCCGGGCGGAACGTGGAAGACTGCGCGCGGAGGGAAAGGGTGAGTGGGAAAGCCTTGATCAGGGCGTTGTGCGCGGCATCGCCGCTGGCGGCCGCCTGGATTGCGCTCGCCGCTCCCGCCTACGGCGTCAACACCGCGGTCGACGTCGGGAACCTCTTCAAGTTCACGCCGGCCGACGTCACGATCGACCAGGGCGACACCGTGACCTGGCGCTGGGTCGGGCCGGACGTCAACCACGACGTGAACTCGTACCCGGGTGAGGCGGAGGTGTACGACTCGCACCCCGGCATCGTCGCCACGGAGGCGCCGCCCGGCGGCACGTTCGCGCACACCTTCATTCGCGTCGGCACCTTCAAGTACTTCTGCTCCAACCACTCGGACATGCAGGGCACCGTGACCGTGCACGAGGCCGCGCTGCCGAGCGCCGGACCTGACGCCGGCAGCGGCGGTGGCGCGTCCACCGGGCAGTCCGGGGTCAGGCCCAAGGGCTGCATCAGCCAGCGCAACTTCAAGATCCGGATCCGCGAGCCGCAGGGCTCCAGCCTCAGGGCGGCATCGGTGACGCTCAACGGGCGGCCCGTCGCGGTGCACAAGGAGGACGGCCGGCTCACCGCGCAGATCGACCTGCGCGGGTTCTCGACCGGCACCTACGACGTGCGCATCAAGGCCCGCACGAAGGGCGGCCGCACGCTCACCGGCGTGCGCCGGTACCGCACCTGCAGCCCGAAGCTGACGGGTTCCGGGCTCCCGCGCCTCTAGGCTGGGATGACAGGGGCATGACAGGTGGGACCCCAGCGTCTGGGTTTCACCTGCTAGAAGTGGGTATGGCCCGTCCACCTCTCGAAGTGAATGTCGAGTCACAAACGCCGGGTGGACGGCGCCGCAGCCGGAGCGAGGTCGAGGCTGACGTACGCTCGGCGCTCGTGCGCCTGCTCGACGAGGGCAAGACCTTCAAGAACCTCACCGTCGACGAGCTGGCCCGCGCCGCCGGGCTCTCCCGCACGGCCTTCTACTTCTACTTCCCCGGCAAGAGCCAGGCCCTGATGGCCGCGGCCGCCGAGGCGGCCGAGGAGACCGCGGCGGAGGCGGACCGCTGGTGGCACGGGGAAGGAGCGCCGGAGGAGCTCGTGCGCGTCGCGCTCCAGGGCATCGTCGACGTGTACGTGCGTCACCGCTCGATGCTGCGCACGGCCGTCGAGGTCACCACCTACGACCCCGAGTTCGCGGCCTTCTACAACGAGCTGATGAACCGCTTCGTGCGCGCCACGGCCGACCAGCTGCGCCGCGACCGCGATGCCGGGCGGCTGCGCGACATCGACCCCGATGCGGTCGCGGAGACGCTCGTGTGGATGGTCGAGCGCTGCAACAACGTCCTGATCGGCGGGCAGGGCCGATCGCCCGAGGCGCTCGTGGACGCGCTCACGACGGTGTGGGTGCACGCGCTCTATCCGGACTGACCGGTCCACGGTCACACAACGGGATAGCGGCTGCGGATAGTCTGCGCCTCGCATGGCGAGCGAGGCGAGCGTCCATCACCCGATCTTCGCGCGCCTGTTCGCGTGGGGCGCCTCCAACGCCCCCGCCGAGCAGACCGAGCACCGCCGCAAGCTGCTGGAGGGACTGTCCGGGCGGGTCATCGAAGTGGGCGCCGGCAACGGCCTGAACTTCCCGCACTACCCCGCGGAAGTGACGGAGGTGCTGGCGGTCGAGCCCGAGCCCTACCTGCGGGAGAAGGCCGAGGAGGCCGCCCCGCGAGCCCCGGTTCCCGTGCGGGTCGTGGACGGGCTGGCTGATTCGCTGCCCGCCGGCGACGGGGAGTTCGACGCGGGCGTCGCATCGCTGGTGCTGTGCTCGGTGCCCCGGCCACCCGTGGCCCTGGCTGAATTGCACCGCGTGATCCGTCCCGGCGGAGAGCTGCGTTTCTACGAACACGTGCGCGCCGAGGATTCGCGCCACGCCCGCAGCCAGGACCGCATCAACCGGCTTTGGCCGCACTTCGCCGGCGGCTGCCATCCGAACCGTGACACCCCGGCTTCCATCGAGGCGGCCGGGTTCCAGATCGAGCGCTGCGATCGCTTCAGATTCAAGCCGGTGATCGGCATGAAGGCGATCGAGCCGCACGTGATAGGCGTCGCAAGACGACCTGAGAGAGAGGAGCAGGACGATGGCTGACTACACGACCAAGAAGATCGACGACATGGAAGCGATCATGCAGGGCGGCTTCAAGCGGGCCCGCGCGGAGCTGGGCGTCGAGTCGTTCGGGATGCAGGTGATCGACATGCCGCCGAACTTCGAGAGCTACCCGGAGCACGACCACGCCGAGGGCGGGGTGGAAGAGGTGTACGTGGTGCTCCGCGGGTCGGCCGAGGTGAGCGTCGACGGTGAGCGCGTGCAGATCGACCCCGACACGATCATCCGCGTCGGCGCCGGCTCGAAGCGCAAGATCGTCCCGGGCGACCAGGGCGTGCGGCTGCTTGCCCTGGGCGGAACCCCCGGTGGCGTCTACGAGGCGCCGGAGATCACGCAGCTCGGCACCCCGGACCCCTCCCTCGCCCAGACGTAGGAGCGTCGAGGCGGCTCCGCCGCCACCTAGAGTCAGGAGGGTCCGCCTCGAGGCGGACCCCGAACCGATCTAGCGGTTGACGGTCATCATCCCGACCTGGTCGTAGCGGTCGCCGGCGGCCGCGGGGATCTCCGCGTCGATGCGCGCGAGATCCTCGGCGGTCAGCTCGACGTCGGCTGCGGCCAGGTTCTCCTCGAGATAGGTGCGGCGCTTCGTCCCCGGGATGGGGACGACGTCGTCGCCCTGCGCCAGCACCCACGCGAGCGCGAACTGTCCCGGAGTGCAGCCCTTCTTGCCCGCCAGCTCCTCGACCTTCGCCGCGAGCTGCAGGTTCTGCTCGAGCGCCTCGCCCTGGAAGCGCGGGCCGTGACGGCGGAAGTCGTTCTCGTCGAGCTCGTCGGGTGACTTGAAGCGACCCGACAGGAAGCCGCGGCCCAGCGGCGAGTAGGGCACGAAGCCGATGCCCAGCTCCCTGCAGGTCGGCAGGATCTCCGCCTCGACGTCGCGGGTCCACAGCGAGTACTCCGTCTGGAGCGCGGTGATCGGGTGGACGGCGTGCGCGCGGCGCAGCGTCTCCGGCGCGGCCTCGCTCAGCCCGATGTGGCGCACCTTGCCCTCCTTGACCATCTCGGCCATCCCGCCGACGGTCTCCTCGATGTCCCGTGTTGAAGTCGACGCGGTGCAGGTACCAGAGGTCGACGTGGTCGGTGCCCAGCCGCTTCAGCGACCCCTCGATCGAGTTGCGCGCGTTCTCGGGAGAGCCGTCCAGCACCCGGTTGGTCGGGTTCTCCTTGGTGGGAGCGAAGCGGATCCCCCACTTGGTGGCGATGATCCATTCGTCGCGGCGGCCGGCGATCGCCTTCCCCACCAGCTCCTCGTTCGTGAACGGCCCGTACATCTCGGCGGTGTCGAGGAAGTTGCAGCCCAGCTCGAACGCGCGGTCGATGGTGGCGAGCGCCTCGCCCTCGTCCGTCGTGCCGTAGAACGCGGACATGCCCATGCAGCCGAGCCCCATCGCGGGGACGTCCAGGGATCCAAGCTTGCGTCGTTTCATCGTGCGGCCAGCCTTTCGCGGTATGCGGTCGTCATGCCCGCAACCATAGAACTTCGAGCGCGCTCCAAGTCAAGCCCTCGGCCTTGATCACGAAGCTCTCGCGCACGAAGCGCTCCGCGTTGCCGGCCAGGACTTCCAACTGCGAACTGCCGACTGCCGACTGCGCAACTTGCGCGTGGAGCTCCTCCAAGGTGCCCATCGCAGCGGGGTAATCCGTTCCGAAGAAGATCCTGTCCGGCGCCGCGTCGAACGCCGCTTCGAGGTCGCGCTCGAGCCGCGCGCGGACTCGCCCGCGGGGGCCAGCGCGATGCTGCCGAACACGTTCGTCGTGTCGAGCCACACCTGTGGATGGCGGCGGGCCATCTCGGTCGCCCACGGGATGCGCGGGAACGCGCAGTGGCAGAGGACCAGCGGTATCGACGGGTGGCGCTCGGCGATCCGCTCCAGCTCGGAGAGGTCGTATCCCCATCCGTACCAGTCGTCGAAGCCGGTGTGCACATAGAGCGGCAGCCCGTACTCGGCGAGTGCCGCCAGCGCGGGCTCGAGTGCGGGGTGGCCGGGTGAGAAGCGCTGCACCATCGGGTGGAGCTTCAGCCCGCGCATGCCCTGCTCCTCGATCGCAGTGCGTACGACGCTCTCGGGGTCGGGGTCCTCGGCGTGCACGCCGCCCACCGGGATCACCCCGGGGTCGTTGCGCGACAGCTCGGCGCCGAAGCGGTGCAGCTCCTCGGCCTCGCCGGGGCGCAGGGGAAAGAGCAGGTTGACCAGCGCGTGCGCACCCGCCGCGCGCAGGTCGGCGAGGGCGTCCTCCGCGGTGATGTCCGCGGGGATGCCGACCCCGGGCAGGCCGCGGTGCAGCCAGCGCATCAGGCCCGCGGTGCGCTCAGGCGGGAGCAGGTGCACGTGCGGGTCGAAGCGCGCGGTGATCACCGCGGGGATTATCGACGACCGATCGATTGATGCCGCGGGGTGGTCCGCGTTAGGGTTTCCTCGATGCCCGACCCGTCCCCCGAAGAGGTCGTCGACTCGATCAACGACTTGTCCGGTGTGCATCCCGGTCACCGCGCCGCGCACGCGAAAGGCACGCTGTGCGCCGGCACGTTCACCGCGACGCCCGCGGCGGCCGGCCTCACCCGCGCCGCGCACATGAACGGGGATCCGCTGCGGGCGACCGTGCGCTTCTCCAACGGCGGGGGCGACCCCGGCATCCCCGACTACGCCACCGAGGGTCGCGGCATGGCGGTCAAGCTCTACCTGGAGGACGGGTCGCGCACCGACATGGTGGCGCTCTCGCTGCCCGTCTTCTTCGCGCGCACGCCCGAGGACTTCTTCGCGTTCACCTGCGCGCGCAAGCCCGACCCCGCGACCGGACAGCCCGACATGCAGCGGCTCGGCAAGTGGCTGGGCGAGCACCCGGAGGCCGGCCCGGCGATCCAGGCCGCGGTCACCGCACCGCCGCCGGAGAGCTACGCGCGCTGCGAGTACAACGGCATCCACGCGTTCCGTTACGTGAACGCCGACGGGGAGGGCCGCTTCATCCGCTTCCGCTGGGAGCCCGAGGAGGGCGTCGCGAGCCTGTCGCCCGAGGAGGCGAAGGAGCGCGGTGCCGACTACCTGCAGGAGGAGATCGTCGCGCGGCTGGACCACGGTCCCGCCGCGTTTCGCCTGGTGGTCACGCTCGCCGAGCTGGGCGACCCGGTCGACGATCCGACCGAGGCGTGGCCCGCCGAACGGGAGACGGTGCAGGTGGGCCGGCTGGAGCTGACCGGGCCCGAGACGCAGCGCGAGCGCGACGGCGACGTGCTCGTGTTCGATCCCATCCGCGTGGTCGACGGCATCGAGCTGACAGAGGATCCGATCCTGCGCTTCCGCCACCACGCATACGCCGTCTCGGTCGAGCGCCGCAGCGGCGTCGCGGTCGCCTGAACCAGTCTCCTAAAAAATGTGCGTTTAGAACGCCTCTGCCAGCGGGTAGGTGCGACCTGACGGGGTGTAAAAATCGATTGGGGGAGGGTCCACATGGATCTTGCGTCGGGAGTAAGGAAGTTCCGGGTTCTGGGAGCACTGTGCATCGCCCTCATGGCGGTCGCAGTCATAGCCCCACAGGCCCGAGCGGACACGCGGGTCGTGACGGGCGGAGACACTCGCCTCGAGGTCAGCATCACCAACTTCGTGAAGCTCTTGGGCGACGGGATCTTCATCACGCCGATCGCGCCTGCACAGCTGGTGTTCGGGTCCAACCCGGCCGCGATCTTCCCCGCGAGCACCGGCCTCGCCGATGCCTCGCTCAAGACCGCGACCGTCCCGCACCAGGGCGGCCTGCACATCGAGAAGTCCAGCATCGGCCAGGCGATCGATGCGACCAACGTGACGTTGGCGTGCTTACCGGTGGCGGGATGCCACATCCTCAACACTGCGAACAACCTGTTGCCGAACGAGCTCGCCGAGGTGAAGGACTTCACGTTCACGGACAACGGCTCGGGCACCGTGACCGTCCAGGGGCGTGCGTTGATTACCGGGGTGACAGCGCTCGTCCTCAACACGCTGTTCCAGTCCCAGGTATTCGTGGAGGGCATGGAGCTCGGGGTCGTGACCTCGACTCTCCGCTACTAGCCGCACCAGCGAGGAAATCCCCTCGCATCTCCCAAGCGCACAGGCGCGTCTCCCGAAAGGGGCGCGCCTGTTGCCTTTCTAGGGCTCGAGCTCGAGGCCGCTACGGGATGAAGATGGCCTGGTCGGCGAAGAGCGTGTTGGGAGCAGTGGCGACGACGCCGTCCGAGCCCCCGTCGTACATGGCGATCTTGCCGACTTCCCAGATCGCGCGCTTGCCTTCCACGACGGCGCCGGGCGTGAGAGCGTCGATCGTGGTGGTGACCGCGCAGTTCGATCCCGCGGCGGGGTCGCCGGTGGTCGTGCACGGAGAGGTGATGTTGAAGGTCATGTCGCCCGTGGCGCGCTCGCTCGTCGAAGGCCCGTTCAGCTTGTCCGTGATCCTCAGTGCGAGTCTCACCTGGACCTGTCCCGTGTAGTCGGCGAGCCCGGTCTTGTTCCGCACGTCGCTGATCGTCGAGACGACCTGGACGTCGGCCTCGTCAGCGGGGGTGGACGGGTTGCCGACCACGGTCCGCAGTGTCACGGATCCCGAAGACCTCGCTGCCTGGCCGTTGGCGTCGGGCGTGCCGACCGTCAGGTAGTCGGACTCCGGGACCGGCGGGTTGCAGGAGGGAAAGGCGAGCGGCGGGCCGTGGGTGCGATTCGTGGCCGTGCATTGCTTGTAGGCCGGCGCGAGCGGCACGCGAACCGGGGTTGCGCCTTTGGGTCGCGGATAGCCCGGAGGGCCGAGGCCGAAGTCGTAGGTCTGCACGTCGAAGGTCTGGCCGAGCGAGTCCGTGGGGGTGATCGTCACCCTCATGCCGTCGATCGTGACCTTCAGGTAGTGGTAGACCTGGGCCGGCGTGACGGGCGTGGGCGCCGCGCCGCACCTGTCACCTGTGTTTGCCGGCCCGCTTTGCCCGTACGTGTCCCAGCCGATCGCGTACGCGTCGATCGCGCTGCAGCCGGTGCCGGTCGGCCCTCCGACCGTCAAGGCGATGGCGCCGCCCGTGCCGGTCGTGTAGCTCCGCAGGCCGTTGGGATCGGGGAAGTTGCGCTGGTAGCTGTGGGCGTGGCCGTTGAAGGCGAACTGCACTCCGTTGCGGGCCAGCAGTCCGGACAGGCTGTCGGCGCCCTGCAGGTACGTGTCGGACGGCTCGTTGTGGTCGTCCGAGTAGAGCGGGTAGTGCCAGAAGGCGAACTTGAGCGGGGTCTGCTGGTGCTGTTGCAGGTCGTTCTCGAGCCACTGGTATTCCTCGCTCGTCTGCGTCCAGTTGGAGGCGTAGTCGTCCGGATACTCGGACGCGCTCCCTCTGTTGAAGGCGGACCAGTTCGCGTTCAGAATGTAGATACGGGCGATGCCGGCGTCGAACGCGTAGTACGGAGTCGCGTAGTCGTCCACGTTCGTGCCGTTCACGCTGGGGTAGTCGCGCATGCAGTAGAGGCCGTCGGAGTTGGTCACCGCGCGGTCCTGCGGCCAGTTGACGAGGAAGGTGGAGTTCCCGGGTCGATCTTCGAGGTTGGGCATGTGGGCGTGTTGTGCGTCTGATCCTCGTTGATGTCGTGGTTGCCGATCACCGGGAAGATCGGCATCGAGGCGCCCACCTGTGCCCAGTTGCGACGCGCGAACACGCCGCCCAGGCCGGGCCCCAGCGGCGGTTGGGTGAGTGCGCCGGAATGATCCAGGTCTCCGTACTCGGTCTGGGTGCCGTTCTGGTAGTTGTTGTCGCCGGTGGTGACGACGAAGCGCGCGCCGCTACCTGCGATCAGCCGCATCACGTTGGCCTGCTCCGGCGCCGCCCGCGTGTCGCCCCAGTCGCCCAGGATCGCGAACGAGAAGGGCTGGGTGGAGCCGGCCTGCAGTTGCGTCCTGAAGTGGGGCGTCGCGTCGGTAGCCAAGCAGGTCGATTTCCGGCGCATCGCCCAGGTAGACGCGATAGCAGTACTCCGCGTCGGGGGTCAGTGTGAGATTGGCCTTCCACTGATACTCGGACGTGCCGTCGACGACGATCGGAATCTTGGTGGCCTCGACCGAGTTGGGGGGCGCCGAACACGAGTCGGTGCCGACACGGCCCCACCTCACCACGCCCGTCTGCTCCGATTGGTCGGTTGCCCAATTCACCGTGGCGTAGTTCTCCACGACGTCTGTCAGGTACGGATAGCGCAGGAGCTGCGACTCGCGGCCGCTGTTGGGAGTCGTTCCGATCCTTTGGTGCGCCTCGACGTCTGAAGGCGTCAGGACCTCGCGGTAGATCGCGACCTCGTCGATCGACCCCGCGAAGGGGAAGAAGTTGGTCCCGGTGACCCCGATCTGGAGCGGACTGTCGCTGTCCACCAGCGTGGGCACCGAGCCGGCGATCGTCCCGGTGCGGTCCGCGCCGTCTATGTAGAGCTTCACGGCCGTACCGTTCTTGGTGGCGACCACGTGATGCCAGGTGGTCGAGTCGACGATGGGGATGTTCGACGTCGCGATGTCGCCGACCCCGGGCTGGCGCAGCACGAGGCGATCGTTGTTGAGGAAGAGCCCGTATGCGCCGCCCTTGCTGATGATCGTCTCGAAGGTGCTCGACGTGCCGGGCGGGCTGCGTTTGATCCAGGCCTCGAGCGTGAACGGCCCGTCGTGGAGGTCCAGCGGGCTGGCGGGGCCGTCGGGCACGTTGACGTAGTCGTCCATGCTGTTCAGCAGCACCGACCCGTTGGGATCGTCGACGATCGCGCCGGGCTGGCTGCGCGCAGGAGTGCCCACGTAGGTGCCGATGCTCGTGCCTGCGACGCTGCTGTCGGCCGCCGATCCCGTTGCTTCGCCCAGGCGCCAGTAGGCCTCCAAGGACGGGCTGTTCTGGATCGTGCTGGAGTAGGTGGATGCGGCAAGCCCCGTCGCGGGCGCGAGCAGTGCGCCAGCGGCCAGCAAGATGAGCGCGAACCCGAAGATGCTGAGGCTCCGGTACTCGTGCCGAGTGCAGGCGCCCGTCCCTGCCAAGGGGCGCAACATCTGTTTCCTCCCGGTTAACCCTGGCGGTCGATGGAACCTGATTTCGACCTTACCAGAGGTGGGCTCGCGCCCAGCGCACAGGCGCGTCTAGGGCTTGAGCTTGATGCTCAGCGCAGACTTGCTCGCGTTGGCCGCGGCGTCCTTGGCGGTCACGGTGATGCGCGCCTTCAGCTTCTTCTTGCGCTTCATCGCCCGCTTGGCCGCCTTCAGCGCCTTGCGCGCGAGCGTCAGCCTGATCTTCGTCTTGGTGTTGGCCTTGACGGTGCGCGTGACCGACTTGAAGCGGTAGACCTTGGACGCGCCCGGGACGCTGACCGTGCCGCCCGCGGTGACCTTGCCGGCCTCGTTGGTGCGGACGGTGATCGCGAGCTTGTCGATGTCCTGTGTCTTGCCGCCGGTCAGCACCTGCACCGGCGCCGTCTTGTCGGAGACGGGCTGCCGGGGAGACGGGTTGCCGCCGCCACCGCCACCACCGCCGCCGGGCGGCTTGGGGGCTCGAAGTCGTAGGTCTGGACGTCGAAGGGCTCGCCGAGCGAGTCGATCGGGGTGACGGTCACCTTCTTGCCGTCGATCGAGACCTTCAGGTAGTGGTAGACCTGCGCCGGCGTCTGGGGCACCGGGCGCCGCGCCGCACCGGTCACCTGTGTTCGCCGGCCCGCTCTGCCCGTAGGTGTCCCAGCCGATCGCGTATGCGTCGATCGCGCTGCAGCCGGTGCCGGTCGGCCCTCCGACCGTCAAGGCGATGGCGCCGCCCGTGCCGGTCGTGTAGCTCCGCAGGCCGTTGGGATCGGCGAGGTTGCGCTGGTAGCTGTGGGCGTGGCCGTTGAAGGCGAACTGCACTCCGTTGCGGGCCAGCAGGCCGGACAGGCTGTCGGCGCCCTGCAGGTACGTGTCGGACGGCTCGTTGTGGTCGTCCGAGTAGAGCGGGTAGTGGAAGAAGGCGAACTTGAGCTGGCTCCCCGGGTGGGTCTTCAGGTCGTTCTCCAGCCACTTGTACTGGTCGCTTTGGGGCGTCCAGTTCGACGCGTAGTCGTTGGGATACTCGAACGCCGCTCCGCGGTTGAAGGCGGACCAGTTCACGTTCAGGATGTAGATCCGAGCGTTGCCCGCGTCGAACGCGTAGTACGGAGTCGCGTAGTCGTCCACGTTCGTGCCGTTCACGCTCGGGTAGTCGCGCATGCAGTAGAGGCCGTCGGAGTTCGTCACCGCGCGGTCCTGCGGCCAGTTGATGAGGAAGGTCGAGTTCCCCGGGTCGATCTTCGAGGTCGGGCACGTGGGCGTGTTGTGCTTGCTGGTCCTCGTTGATGTCGTGGTTGCCGATCATCGGGAAGATCGGCATGCGAGGCCCCGACCTGCGCCCAGTTGCGACGCGCGAACACGCCGCCGAGGCCGGGGTTGGGAGTCGCTGACCCCGGTTGGGTGAGTGCGCCGGCATGATCCAGGTCTCCGTACTCTGACTGGGTGCCGTTCGGCGTAGTTGTTGTCGCCGGTGGTGACGACGAAGCGCGCGCCGCTCCCGGCGATCAGCCGCATCACGTTGGCCTGCTCCGGAGCCGCCCGCGTGTCACCCCAGTCGCCCAGGATCGCGAACGAGAAGGGCTGGGTGGAGCCGGCCGGCAGCTGCGTCTTGAAGTGGGGAGTCTGGTCCGAGCCGAGCAGGTCGATTTCCGGAGCGTCGCCCAGGTAGACGCGATAGCAGTACTCCGCGTCGGGTGTCAGCGTGAGGTTGGCCTTCCACTGGTACTCGGGCGTGCCGTCGACGATGATCGGGATCTTGGTCGCCGCGGTGGTGTTGGCGGTGCACGACCCTGGAGGGCCCCACTTGACCACTCCCGTGTCGGCCGAGCGGTCCGTGGCCCAGTTGACGGTCGCGTAGTTCTCCACGACGTCCGTCAGGTACGGGTAGCGCAGGAGTTGCGACTCGCGACCGGTGTTCGGCGTCGTTGCGATCCGCTGGTGCTGCCTCGACCTCCGTGGGCGACAGGACGTCGCGGTAGATCGGCGACCTCGTCGATCGACCCCAGGAAGGGGAAGAAGTTGGTGCCCGCTGACGCCGATCTGGAGCGGATTGTCGCTGTCCACCAGCGTGGGCACCGGGTTGGCGATCGTCCCGGTCCGGTCCGCGCCGTCTATGTAGAGCTTCACCGCCGTACCGTTCTTGGTCGCGACCACGTGATGCCAGGTGGTCGAGTCGACGATCGGGATGTTCGACGTCGCGATGTCGCCGATCGCCGGGCTTCCGCAGCACGAGGCGGTTGTTGAGGAGGAAGAGCCCGTATGCGCCGCCCTTGCTGAGGATCGTCTCGAAGGTGCTCGACGTGCCGGGCGGGCTGCGCTTGATCCAGGCCTCGATCGTGAACGGCCCGTCGTGGAGGTCCAGGGGCTGGCGTCGGGCCGTCGGGCACGTTGACGTAGTCGTCCATGCTGTTCAGCAGCACCGACCCGTTCGGGATCGTCGACGATCGCGCCCGGCTGCGCGCGCTGGGGAGTGCCGAGGTAGGCGCCGGTGTTCGTGCCGCCGGCGCTGCTGTCGGCCGCGGTCCCGATGCTCTTCGCCCAGCCGCCAGTACGCCTCCAGGGACGGGTGACTCTGTGACGTTGTTGGAGTAGTTGGACGTCCGCGAATCCCGCGGCAGGCGCAAGCAGCCCGCCTATGGCGAGCAATATGAGCGCGAACCCAAAAATGCTGAGGCTCCGGCACTCGTGCCGAGTGCGAGCGCCTGTCCCTGCCAAGGGGCGCAACTTGTTTTCCTCCCGGTACTGCCTGCCAGACGAAGGGGCCTGTTTTCGACCTTACCAGAGCTTCTTGGCCCCGGCGACGGTTTCCCGCGGGCGGCCTAGCGCCCGGAAAGCGCGTATATCACGCAGCTTTCGGTGTCCTCCGCGACGACCGCGTACTGCGACTTGAGGTGCTCGGCGAACTTGTCGTAGTGCTCGAGCCACCACAGCGAGGTGGCCGGCAGCAGCAGGTAACCGGCTCCCTCGGACCGCAGCCGCTCGAGCGCGTCGATCGCCGCCTCGCTGCTCTCGGGATGGTGACCCGGGTAGCTGCCGTCCTCGGCGCGCAGGAAGTGCCACCCGGTGACCTCGCCCAGGTTCAGCAGCTCCTCGTCTCCCTTGGTCGCGACCAGCACGGTCGCACCCTTCGGAAGCGCGCTGGCCGCGATCTGGCGGATGCGCTGGATCATGTAGGGATAGGGGTTCTTCCCCTGGATGGCGAGCTTCTTGTGCCGGCTCAGGTCTCTCTGCGAGGCGAGCTTGCGCTTGTACTCGCGTGTCTTCGGGCGGGCAGGCAGGATCCCGTTCTGCCACCCGGCCTGCTTGGCGCCGCCGAGGTCGACCACGGGCAGGTTGCCCTCGTCGGGATACATGAGCGTGCTGCCCTCGATCCGCGGCATCGGCTCGTGCCTGATCATGCAGCGGATCTCCGCGGGACGCAGGACGATCGGCGTGTCCGATGCGGTGACCGCGACGACGACCCACCAGTAGCCGAGGCTCGGCTCCAGGCTGTCCCACAGTTCCTCCGGGAAGGCGAACTCCACCTGCTCGTCCGTCTCTGCGCTGATCGAGAGCTCCGAGAGCTCTGTCTGATCCTCGTCGCCGCCCATGGCCGAGACCATGTAGTAGGCGTCGATATCCGTGTCGGGCTTGGCGACCGCGATCGTGGGCGGAGTCTCGTGGCGCTGCCATGTGCTCGGGCGAGAGCACCTCGAGCGTGCGCTCCATGCCGTGTAGCGGGCGCCCGGCCATCCGCGGAAAGCGGTCGACGAACGGCATCTCCTTCTCGGGCGGCAGTGTGTCCGTGAACCGGCAGGTCTTGCACAGCGTGGTGTAGTCCGCGGTCATCATCGATCGCCGGAGGTCGCGCGCGGTCGGGCCGTTCCAGATGTCGTCGAAGTCCTGCTCGGCGAGGCTGCCCAGCTCGAGCTCGCCGTCAGCCGCGTACGCACACGGGGTGATCATGCCGTCCGACGTGATCTGCAGGCGGTTGTAGGCGTACTTGCAGTAGCCCGGGACGACGTGCCGCATCTTGTAGTCCCAGGTGTCGTTCCAGCGCTCGCGCGCGGGAGTCGGCGTCTTCTCGATGCGGAAGTCGTACCACTCGCGGTCGAGCCAGCGGATGTAGACCCGCTTCTCCTCGGCGACCTTGAGGCACGCCTTCTTCAGGTAGTCCACGTAGTCGGCGGAGAAGTGCAGCAGCGGGTCCGACAGGCCGCTGCGGCCGTTGACGTCGATCAGCTGGATGATGTTGAGCTTCTCGATCCCGAGATCCGCCATGTAGGCGACGGTCTCGGGCAGCATCGGGGCGTTCTGCGTGAGGAAGACCATCTGCGCCACGAGTTCGAGCCCCGTCTGCTTGGCGAGCTGCGCGGTGCGCGCGACGTTCTCGAACACCTTGTCCGGACGGCTGTTGGGCCGGATCTTCTCGTAGACCTCGGGGATGTGGCTGTCGATCGAGAGGGCGAGCGTCTCGGTGATCTCCCGCAGCTCACGGAACCGCTCCTCGGTCAGGAACTGTGCATTGGTCGTGAGGCACAGATCGACGCCGTACTCGGAGCACAGCGTGCGGGTCTCGTCCCACGTGAGCGCGAGTGGCTCGCTGCCCCCGTGCGGGGTGATCAGCGAAAGGTGCGGCGCGATCTGCTCGGAGACCTTCGCGAGGATCTCGGGCGACATGCGCTCGACCGGCGGATTCTCGCCGTCCCAGCACATGATGCAGGACATGTTGCAGAAGTTGCTGAACTGGACGTGCGCCTCGTATGGCCGCGATGCGAAGTCGAGCTTGTGCTCGAGCAGCTCGCGCTCCAGGCGCACCCGGTTGCGCTTCTCGATCCGCGCACGCTCGGCACGCGAGATCCTGATTACCTGCGCGCTCGTCGACCCCTCCGCCTCGGGGGCGGAGCGGCCTTTGACTAATGGTTTCCATTCCCGGCCCTCCCGGCGCCGAACACGTTCCCTGCGCGAACTTGACACGAACCCTAGGGCCTTTACGGGCGCCTGTCTATAGCTGGTGAGCGGGCGCTGCCCTCAGATGGACAGGGCCCCGTCGCCGGTCCAGTGCAGGTTTGAGCCCGTCTGGCCCTCGGAGGGTCGCTCCCATGCGACGTGGCAGCGAAACAGGGTCTCCTCGCCCTCGATGGCGAGGATCGAGAACTCATAGCCGCTCTCCGTGCCGAACTCCGCCGGCGGCAGCAGGGCGGCGTAGCCGGCTTTCTCCGCCGATTCGGCCTCTGGATAAGCCTTCGCCAGGTCGGGGCGGTCCACGGGGGCGGACGCAACAGTCCCCGCCGGGCCCACGAACTCGAATCGCTCCGGAGCCCGATCGCCGACGAGCATCCAGCCGTGGATTCGCAGACCGTTGGCGTCCTCGCTCGCGATCGTGACGAAGCCCTTCGAGACGACCGGACCGGGCACTCCGCGCCTGACGCCGGGCGCGCTCTTGCCGGCGTCCACCGCCCGCGCGACCGTTTCCAGCGCTCCCTCGAAGACATCCAGCGAGCGGGCGATGTCATCGTCGCCGAGCGCGTACGAGGGCAGCAGGTTGCCGTTCGTGAGGACTCCGCGCTTGAGGCACTCCTGCACGAACAACAGCCGAATCCATTCCCATGACAGGCCACCGTCGTTGTCGAATGCGAACGTGAGCCGCGCGTCGGGGCCGATCAACGTGCAGTGCACGCCCGTGCGCTCGCAGAGCTCCTGGAAGCGCGCGCGCACGCCGGCGCCGATCTCGGCCAGGCGCTCCGTCACCGGCTCCTCCGCGAGGACCTTCAGGGTCGCGCGCGCGGCCGCCAGCGAGAGGGATTCGCCGCGGTACGTCATGCCGTACGCGGTCGAGGTCAGCTTGTCCATGTACTCGCGCTTGCCCGTGATCGCGGACAGTGGCATTCCGTTGGCGAGCGCCTTGCCGTAGCACGCGAGGTCGGGGGTGACGCCGAAGTACTCCTGCGCCCCGCCGTTCGCGAGGCGGAAGCCCGTCACCATCTCGTCGAAGACCAGCAGCGCCCCGCGCTCGTGCGCGAGGTCGCGCACGCCCTCGAGGTAGCCGGGCTCCGGCAGGTGGGTGTTGACCGGCTCCATGACGACCACGGCAACCTGATCCGGGAAGGTGTCGAAGCGCTCCCGCAGCGCGTCGAGGTCGTTGTAGGGGAACGAATGCACCAGCTCCTTCAGAACGCTGGGCAGGCCCTCGACGCCGGGCAGCGAGCACGTGTACCACTCGTGGAACCCGTGGAAGCCGTGCTGGAGGATGATCTCCCGGCCGGTGTACGCGCGCGCCACGCGGATCGCGGCGTTCACGACGTCGGAGCCGTTCTTGCCGAACGCCACCTGCTCGGCGCCGGGCACCAGCTCGCGGATCCGCTCGGCCACCTCGATCTCGACGGGGTGCATGAGCGACATCAGCGGCCCGGCGGCGAGCTGCGCGATGATCGCCTCCTCGACCTCGGGACGCCGGTAGCCGAGGATCACCGGGCCGAACCCGTTCACCCAATCGATGTATGAGCGGCCCGACGAGTCCACGACCGTGCACCCGTGCGCCTCGGTCGCGAAGAACGGGAAGGTCTCGCCCTCACCGAAGAAGAGCGGGCGCTCGAGCAGTCCGTCGACGCGCCCGTAGGCGACGACGTCGCGCATGCGCAGCATCAGGTCGACGGTCTGAGCCGTGTCCGACGTACCTGGTTTGACCTGAGTCGGCTCCATGTTCCCCCCGGCGATCGTAGCGCGCCGGACTGAGCTACGGGATGAAGATTCCCTGGTCGGCGAACAGCGTGTTGGTCGTCGTGGAGACGACGCCGTCGGGCCCGCCGTCGTACACGTCGATCTTCCCGACCTCCCAGACCGCGCGCTTTCCCTCCGAAACCATCCCCGGAATGATGGCGTCGGCGGTGGTGGTGACCGAACACGTCGATCCCACCGTCGTGCTGCCGGTCGCCGCGCACGGAACGGTCACGTTGAAGGTCGTGTCCCCGGTGGAGGGCTCGTTCAGCGAAGGCTGGGTGTGCCGGTCGGTGACCCGCAGCGCGACCTTCGCCTGCAGCTGGCCGGTGTAGTCGGTCAGGTCGCTCTGCTTGCGGACGTCGGTGATCGAGGAGGTGACGACGACGTCGGCCTCGTCCGCGGGCGTGCTCGGGATTGCCGACCAGGGTCGTGAGATTCAGGAACCCGCTCGAGTTCGCGGCCGCGCCGTTCGCGTCCGGCGTCCCCACCGTCAGCCACGACGACTCGGGGACGGGCCCGTTGCAGGCGGGAAACGAAAGCGGCGGACCGTGTGTCCGGTTCGCCGCGGAGCACGGCTTGAACGCCGGGGTCAGCGGTACCCGGATGGGCGTCGCGCCCTTGGGCCGGGGATAGCTCGGGCCGTTGACGGTGACCGTTCCGGACATGCCGCCGCCGCCCGAGCTACCGTGCACGTCGCAGTAGTAGCCGTAGATGCCCGGCGTGCTGAATGTCTTGGAGACGCTCCATGCGGAAGAGGACGCGGACGGCGGCTGCTGGAACGAGTTGTCGTCGAGGTGCACGTTGTGCAGGCCGCCACCGTTGTTCCAGGTGACCATCTCCCCGGTGTTGATGGCGACGTGCTTCGCGGAGAACGAGTTGCCGATCGTGGTGACGGTCGCGTTGGCGGCTAGGGCAGGAGCGACCGGCACCATGAAGGCAACGGCGAGGCAGATCCAGAGGGAGCGGACCTTCATGTATCAGCGCTTGTCAAGGGATGAAGATGCCCTGGTCGGCGAAGAGGGTGTTGTCGTTCGTGGAGACGACGCCGTCGGGACCGCCGTCGTACACGTCCACCTTGCCGACCTCCCAGACCGAGCGCTTTCCTTCGGGAACCACCCCGGGAATGATCGCGTCGGCGGTGGTGGTCACGGAGCACGTCGATCCCACCGTCGTGCTGGCCGTGCTCGCGCACGGAACGGTGATGTTGAGGGTGGTGTCGCCGGTGGAAGGCGAATTCAGCGAAGGCTGGGTGTGGCGGTCGGTGAGCCGCAGCGCGAGCTTGGCCTGGAGCTGGCCGGTGTAGTCCGCCAGGCCGGTCTTGTTGCGGACGTCGGTGAGCGAGGAGGTGACGACCACATCCGCCTCGTCCGCGGGCGTGCTGGGATTGCCGACCAGCGTCGTGAGGTTGAGGTACCCGCTCGAGTTGGCGGCAGCGCCGTTCGCATCGGGCGTGCCCACCGTCAGCCACGACGACTCCGGCACGGGTCCGCTGCAGGACGGAAATGCGAGCGGCGGGCCGTGGGTCCGGTTCGACGCGGTGCACGGCTTGAACGCCATCGTCAGCGGCACGCGGATCGGCGTCGCGCCCTTGGGCCGGGGATAGCTCGGGCCGTTGACGGTGACCGTGCCGGACATGCCGACTCCGTTGGGCCCTCCGTGCACGTCGCAGTAGTAGCCGTACACGCCGGGAGTGCTGAAAGTCCTCGACACGCTCCAGGACGAGTTGTCCGCGAAGGGCGGCATCTGGAACGAGTTGTCGTCGAAGTGGACGTTGTGAAAATTCCCGCCGGACATGTTGTTCCAGGTGACCATCTCGCCCGTGTTGACGGCGACGTGCTTCTGGACGAACTGGCTGAACTCGTTCGCCGCGACGGTCTGGTTGGCGGCCAGGGCAGGCGCAGCCGGCACCAGGAAGGCGGCGACGACGAAGCAGACCCACGGGAAGCGGATCCTCACGGCGCCGAGCCTACTCCCCGACGTAGGTCGCCGCAAGAGTCGCGGCGGGTCCGATCCGGCTAGTTCTTGGCGGCGGAGAGGGCCGCGATGTCGAGCGCCATGGCGGGTGCCGTCGTGGTCAGGGAGGAGGCCAGATACCCGACTCCCAGCGCGACGGCCCGGACGCCGAAGATGCGCGTCATGTACTCCAGCTCGGGTGTCATCTGTTCAGCCGGCACCCCGTAGAGCCGGGCCAGCCGGCGCGGCGCGACCCAGCTCGCAGCACCGAGCCCGATGCGAAATGCGGCCAGCCCGGCCATCGCAGCACCGAGCAAGCCTGTCGCCCTGCCTGCCATGGCGCGGATCTTACGAGAGCTGCTCCGGCAGCTCGCGGGGGTGTTGCGGCGCATGCTTCAATTGATGGACCAGAGAAAGGAGGTGGTCCTACGAATCACATGCTTACCGGGACGCTGGAGGTGCGGGGCCGCTAGGCGGCCGTCCGTTCCTGCCGTCGTGTGAACGGCGGCGCGGCGCGGGCAGGGTGTGAGCCGCTTGGCGGAATCCACACCTGGCGCCGACGAGAGGCGGGGCCGGGACCACGTCCCACCTGGCTGCACCAAACCGCTTTCTCGTTTGAATTCGCACCTGTAGAAGGGCCGTCCTTGGGGGCGGCCCTTCGCCTGTTACTTTCCGCTAGTCCGTCCAACCGCCGGAAGCGGTCCGCAGCTCCGCGAGCGACCGCCTCAGCAGGCGAGACACCTGCATCGGCGACAAGCCGAGCCGACCCGCGATGTCGACCTGGGTGAGATCCTCGACGAAGCGCAGGCGCAGGATCATCCGTTCGCTGGCGCCCAGCCTCATGATGCCTGGAGCGATCGCTGCGCCGTGCTCGACCAGTTCGAAGCGCTCGTCCTGCGTGCCGAGTGAGTTCGCGTAGGCCGGCTCGCTGGAGTCGCCCCAACCGCTGCGCTCCTCGTCAAGGGAGGCCGACTCGAACGCGGACGCTGCCGCCATCGCCTGCAGCACCTCTTCCGATGTGAGTTTCAGCTCCTCCGCCAGCTCGGCGGTCGAGGGCGAGCGGCCCAGGTGACGGTGCAGCTCCTCGGTGGCCTGGTCGAGCCTCCTCACACGCTCCTGCATCTCGCGCGGGACGTGGAGTGCCCAGCCCGTGTCCCGGAAGTAGCGCTTCAGCTCGCCCACGATGGTGGGCACCGCGTAGGTGGAGAAGGCGGTGCCGCGACTCGGGTCAAAGCGATCGATCGCCTTCACGAGTCCCATGCTGGCGACCTGCATGAGGTCCTCGATGGATTCGTTCCCGCGGTGGTAGCGGCGTGCAAGCGAGCGCGCGAGCGGCATGAAGCGCTCGACCAGCGCCTCTCGCGCCGCCGGGTCGCCATCGTCGTGGTAGCGCACCAAGAGCCGGCGTTCCTCTCTTCTGTTTGCGACTCGCCCATTCGCACGGTCGCCGTGGCGACGAAACAGGACGGACGTCATGACACGGGTACCAGGGCCTTCCGCCGCTGGCGCTCAGGCTCGACCCGGACGACGTCCCAGGCCAGGCCCAGTCGCTCGAGCCCGCGGATCACCCAGGCGGACAGGTCGATCTCCCACCAGCGCAGTCCATGTTCAGCCGAGGTCGGGAACGCGTGGTGGTTGTTGTGCCATGCCTCGCCCAGCGAGAACGGCGCGAGCCACGCGAGGTTGCGAGACTCGTCGCCTGTCGCGAACCGCCGCTGCCCGAAGAAGTGGCAGAGCGAGTTGATCGAGAAGGTGATGTGGTGCGAGACGAAGATGCGGACCGCGCCTCCCCACAGCAGGCCGGTGAGGCCTCCAACGATCGAACCGCTCAGTGCCAGGCCCAACGCGAACGGGAAAGCCAGACCGAGCAGCACCCATGCCCACCACATCCGGTCGACCAGGCGGATCATCGGCTCACCCAGCAGATCGGGCGCGTAGCGCGCCCTGTTTGGACGCTGCGTGTGGAGGAACATCCACCCGACGTGCGCATGGAACAGGCCGCGCAGCGGACCGCTGACATCACCACCGTGATCGACATGCGGCGAGTGCGGGTCTCCTTCCTGGTCGGAGAATGCGTGGTGCTTCCGGTGAGTCGCGACCCATGCGATCACGGGTCCCTCGAGGGCCGCCGACCCAAGCGCACCGAACAGGCCGCGCAGCCACCGGCGCGCCTTGAACGACCGGTGCGTGAAATGCCGGTGATAGCCGACGGTGACCCCGAGCGCGATCGGGACATAGGTAGCCGCGAAGACGACCAGGTCATGCCAATGCAACGCCCGGTCCCAAACCTGCCATGCGACTAGCCCCAGACACATGAAGGGTACGGCGGTCACGAGCGCGCTCGCGGCGGCGTGGACCCGCTCGTGTTCGACGGGGGAGACGTCGGGATTGGACACATGCTCAAGAGCGGGCATAAAGCCCCCGCGGGTCGGTCCGGAGGGCGACCTTCGAGGCCTCCCCGACGAGCGTCTCGACGACCGCGAAACGCGTGTTCTCCCTCACCACCGACTCGGCGTCGGGGTTCTCGTGATTGGTCGCGATCACGAAATGGTTCGCGCGCGCGCGCACCATTTCGTACTCAGCCAGGCTCAGGCAGATCGTCCTGGCGCAGTTGGGGTCTCCGCACTCGCACACGAAGTTGTCCACGCGCCGTTGGGAGGCCGTGGGCCCGCCGGCGTGCTCGATCGACTCGTTGACGTCGCGCCGGTGCGCTTGCCGAGTCGCGTCCTGCCTGCGCCAGCTACCCACGCTTTGACATCTCCAACATCTCGGTGGCTGGCGGGCCGGCTACAAGAGCCGCCCGCTTGCACGCTGACCGAGGTTTGAGGCCAGCTTCGCCTTGCCGAGGATTGGGACGAGGCAAAGACCAGCGTAGCACCGCCAGCGGGCGACCGGGCGCGGGCTAGTCCGCAGGTGTGGGGTCGACGGCGGTGCCGGTGACCTGCCCGTCCTGGCTCGTGCCCCGAGCCGGGAGCAAGACGTGGCTGTCGACAACGGCTGCAGCGACGTCGACAAGCTTGCGGCCCGTGTGTCGCGAGTGCTCCCTGAGGATCTCGAAGGCCCGCCGCTCGTCGAGCCCGTGGCGCTCCATCAAGATGCCCTTGGCGCGCTCGGTCACCGCGCGGCGGCCGAATGCCCCTTCGAGGTTCTGAAACTCGGCGAAACGTCGCAAGACGATGTCGATCGCGCTCTGCAGCTCATCCGGTTGATCGTGGCTGATGTAGGCGAAGATCCCGCGCTTCGCCGCTTCGTTGATGAACTCCGGGTCATCGCTCTGGAGCAGGGCGATCACGGGGCACGCGGCCTCCTGGACGATCCTCGAGATCAGCTCGAGCGCATGGTCGGGGCTTTCTCCAAGCCCGACGAGCGCGACGTCCGGCCTCGCCTCGGCGGTCGTGGCTGCGACCTGCGTGACGTCGAGCGAGCGCGCGATGACCTCATGACCCAGGGCCGCGACGATGCCCGTGGTCAACTCGAGGCGATCCTTCCGCTCGTTGGCGATGAGGACGCGAATGTGTTCAGGGCGCGCTTGCTCGCTCAACTTTCAGGTGATTCTAGCCCCCGGTTTGACGGCGATCAAACCGGGGCGCGCGGCGGCGCGGCGCATGAGCCACTTGCCACGGGTGGCGTTGCCTGAGAGGGTCGGCTCCCCACCCTTGGAGGTACCCAGATGACAGCGATGACGGCGTACGAGACGCTTCACCGAAGCGGCGCGGACCTGCCTGCCGTGCCCTTCACCCCTTACTCGCAGGATGTGATGATCAAGCTGCTGCGTGTCGATCCGGTGAGCGGGCAGCTCTGCGTGATCCTCTCGGCCCCCGGCGGCACCGAGCTTGGCACGCACAAGCACTACGGCTCCGTTGTGGTCTACACGATGAAGGGCGCCTGGCGCTACCTGGAGCACGACTGGATCGCGCGTGCAGGCGACTTCGTCTACGAGACGGCCGGCTCGTCACACACGTTCGTGGTCGAGCCGGGCGAAGCGACCGAGGCCTTCATCATCGTCGAGGGCGCACTCGAGTTCATCGACGAGCAGGGCAACACCATCGCGATCGAGGACTGGCGGACGATGTACCAGCGCTATCTCGACTACTGCGAGCAGCAAGGACTGGAATCCGTCGACATGACTCGCTTCGACGAGGTCGGCGAACTTCACGCTTAAGGCTTTCCTTCGAACATCGACAAGTATTCGATTGACGCTGGTGAACCTGCCTGCGAGGTTTCGCTCACTGCGAGGTTCGTCGAGTGCCGACGTCAGCTTCAGGCACAGGGCTTGGGAAGGTGTCTCCGAACGCAACACAGAGATGGATCGTTCGTCTTGTCGCAGTCGCAGCGCTGCTCGTCGCTGGACTCGCTGCAGCGCCTGCCCGAGCCGACCGGCACCGTCGGCACAGTGCCGTCGGCGACGACCGTCAGCTCGCCTCCCACAAGCTACGGCGACACGACCGCGCCACCTGACAACAGCCAGCCCACGCCCACCGCACCGCAAGGCAACACCGCCACCAACACGCAGACCGCGACCGCGACCGGAGGCGCCGGGGGCAACGCGACCGGTGGAAACGCCGGTCCCTCGCAGGAAGGCTCCCAGGGAGGCGACGCCTATGCGAACGGCGGCCGAGCCGAGTCGCACAACAGCCTCGGGAACAACCAGTCGAGCTCCGGGTCCCGCTCCAGCGGCAATGGCAGGTTCGAATCGGACGGCCAGGACACCTACGCGGTCGAGAGCACCAAAGCTCGGGGCTCGGACCGCGCAGCGGCTCGAACGAAACGCGCTCGGTCCCGGGGACATTTCGAGTCGGGCACCGCAGGTCGCGTCATCCGACGGGAGTCGATTGGGCGCGGCGGCCACGAAACCGGGAAGGCGCCGCCGTTGGACGATGGTCTGCCGGGGCACGGCGGCCAGTTGCCCAGCCAGAGTCCTTTCTTCAGCCTCCTGAGCGGCTCCGGGGGCACCGGTACCGGTCTGTTACTGCTCCTGCTTGCGGTGCTGGGGGCGTCGATCGCGCTTCCGAACCACCGCTACAACGCTTTTCGCGCGCCCACGGTCGCCTGGAGACCGTCGGCGTACGTCTCTCCGATCGAGTTGCCCGGCTAGCCGACACCGGCTTGTGATTCCGGGCCGCGCCGGGGGCCCTTGGACGCCCGGCATCAGTGAGAACTCGAAGTACGAGAGGAATCACCATGCAAACTCGATTCAAGCTAGGTGCCCTGGCTTGGGGAATCGCCGCTGCAATGGCATTCCCCGCGGGGGCAGCGGCGGCGAGCAACGCCGCTGGGACGCTGACGCTCCCGACGGGCAACAACAACTCCGCCGTCTGCAACCAGCTGGCGACCGGCAACACCAACGCCGCGAACCAGTGCAGGCAGGAGAACACCGCCACAAACACCCAGTCAGCCACAGCGACGGGTGGTGCCGGAGGCTCGGCCACCGGCGGCAACGCCGGTCCCGTGCAGGTCGTCGGCAACGGCTCGCAGGGTGGCTCGTATGGAGGCAACGCGTACGCAAACGGCGGCGACGCCGAGGCGTCCAACAGCCTCGAGAACGAGCAGTCCAACCAGATCTCCGGGCGTGACAGCGCCTCGGGGAGCTACGTCGGGGAAGGCAACAACAACTCCGACCTCTGCAAGCAACTGGCGACCGGCAGCACACAGGGCAACGACCAATGCCACCAGAGCAACACGGCCACGAACACGCAGTCAGCCACCGCGACAGGTGGCGCCGGCGGTTCGGCCACCGGTGGCAACGGCGGGCCCGTACAGGTCGTCGGTGACGACTCCGAGGGTGGCTCGTACGGAGGCAACGCGTACGCAAACGGCGGCGACGCCGAGGCGTCCAACAGCCTCGAGAACGAGCAGTCCAACCAGATCTCCGGGCGCGACAGCTCCTCGGAGAGCGGGGAAGGCAACAACAACTCCGCCGTCTGCAACCAGCTGGCGACCGGTGACACCAACGCCGCGAACCAGTGCAGGCAGGAGAACTCCGCCACGAACACGCAGTCAGCCACCGCCACGGGTGGGGCCGGCGGCACGGCCACCGGCGGCAACGCCGGGCCCGTGCAGGTCGTCGGCAACGACTCAGAGGGTGGCTCGTATGGAGGCAACGCGTACGCAAACGGCGGCGACGCCGAGGCGTCCAACAGCCTCGAGAACGAGCAGTCGAACCAGCTCTCCGGGCGCGACAGCTCGGGGTCTGGCTACGGCTGGGATGGCTTCAACAACTCAGCCATCTGCAACCTGCTGGCAACCGGCAACACGTTCGGCGACGACCAGTGCCACCAGAGCAACACGGCCACGAACACGCAGTCAGCCACCGCGACGGGTGGCGCCGGCGGTACGGCCACTGGTGGCAACGCAGGACCCTCGCAGGTCGTCCAGGACGACTACGAGGGTGGCTCGTACGGAGGCAACGCGAACGCGAACGGCGGCGACGCCGAGTCGCAGAACAGCCTCGAGACCGAGCAGTCGAACCAGCTCTCCGGGCGCGACAGCCAGGTGTCGCACTCGCGGGCGAAGTCGAAGGCCAAGAAGGCCAAGAAGGCCAAGAAGTCCAGCAAGCGGCCGAAGTCGAGGGCGGCGCGCTCCGTCAGGTGACGCTCACATAGCCGTGACCGGGACCGGCGGGCGAGATGATCGCCCGCCGTCCCGGCAAATGCCGGAGGGGGCCTGCGCTCGCAGGCCCCCGCTGGCCATGTCGCCGTTACTCGCCTCGCCCGGGGCTGACGTCGAGGAATGCCTGGTCGCGCCACTCCTCGCGCAGGCCTCCCGCTGTGAGGCGGCGGTAGGCGGCCCACTTGCCGGTCGACTCGACGCGCTCCCAGCGGGGATCTGCCTCGAGGAACTCGATCAGGCCGAGGCGCACGTGCGGCAGCTGCAGATCGTCGATGACGACGACGCCGCCCTGGCGCAGGCGACCCGCACCGTAGTACCAATCGAGGATCGGGATCGGAAATGCGTGGCCACCGTCCACGAAGACGAGGTCGAGCGGCGCCCCGGTGAGTCTGGGTAGCACCTCGTCCGACGGGCCGACCTCGAAGACGACGCGCTCTGCCAGCCCACGCTCGTCGAGGTATGTCCGGCACGCACGTGCCTCCGCGGAGTCCAAGACCACGCACACATGCCCGGCCGACCACCTCCCTAGCAAGACAGTCGATACTCCGCACCCCGTCTCCAGCGTGCGCGCGCCTTCCTCGGGAAGCTCGCTTGCGATGAATTCGTAGCAGGAGCGATCCGTGCGGAACACCCCACCGGGAGCGAAGTGCACCTGCGGGGGATCCGCCAGGACGGCATCGATGTCGCGCCGGCGCTCGCGGATCCTGGTGTCGCCTACTTTGGGTAGGCCGACGGCCTCGAGGGCATCTCTGCGTTCCGGGAACATCTCGCATGCGACGGGCTTGCCGTCGCGCATGGTCCAAACCTGCGCGAAGCGAATGTCGAAGCTGGCCGCACTTCCTCGTGGACGGACGCGGGAAAGCACGAACACCACGATCCGATCGGCGGCTTCGATGAACCGCTCCGGGCTGCCGGAGACCTCGTCGAACGGCTCAAGCAACTCCTGGAGGAACCGCCTGACCTCCGCGAGTCCGCGGTAGGTCCCTCCGAAGGGGGGCGGGGCAGGCGCCTTCAATTCGATCTCGGGGTGCACGAGTCGAGCGAGGCTCTCCGCGTCGCGGCGGGTGCCGGCTGCGTAAATGGCCTCGAGTGTCTCGATATCGGCGCGCGACATGGCGCAGTGAGTATGCCCTTGCGACGCACGCTTCGGAGCATCGAGCTGGGAGTTGCCGGCGGTCACGGAAGTGGAACACACCCTGACGTAGGAACGTCGTCTCGTCGCCGTCGCCGTAAGTCGGCGGGCAACTGGCGTAGCCGGTCAACTCAGGCCCGAGTCGAGGATCGCGACTTGGCCCAGCTCCCTTCGTCGTGGTTGGCGTCCACTTTATCCCCTTGTTGTATTTAACTAAACGGGATGTTTAAGATGCGGCACATGGCCACCTCGGCATCGCGGAGGTCGCGCAGCGCACCGGCCTCTCATCACCGGTGCTCCGCATGTGGGAGGCACGCTTCGGGCGCCCGGCTCCCGTGCGCGCAGCGAACGGCCGCCGCCGCTACACCGATGTACGACGTTAGAGCCCTGCGCCGCGTCGTGCGCGACCGTGAGCGCGCCGATCTCTGCGCTTTCGAGCGCCGCGATGTCGCGATGGCGTTGCCACCCCGGAAGACGGGCGGCACCCCGGTCTCGCCGCAGCTGCGCCGGGATCACCCGGACCTCCCCGCCGCAGCCGCATCGTGAAAGCGCACACTCCATCGGCATGTAGCGGCGCCGAGTCGAGGACGAGTAGGCGACACAGCTGCGAACGGGCGCTGCGTCGCGACCGCGTTCCAGCACGCGATCGTTGCGACCAGGACGTCGAAGAGCGCCGCTCGGCGCTCGACGTTCGACTCGCGACGGCCGACGCTTCACCGTCGTCAGTTCTGGCGCGAACTCCCAAGGCGCGTCCCGGCCCCGAGCGCGCAACGCCGCGGCGGCTCAACCCCGCGGGCGGCCGCCTCGAGGCCTGTCCCATCGATGCCGCTCTCACGGCGCTGTTTCGCGAGTGGGCGGTGGTCTCGACGGCCCCTCCTACACCGCGTGCCTGTACGAGGTGGGAGCTGCCCGGGCAGGGCGGCGCGCCGGACGGGGCGCCGGCGGTTCGAAGTGACATCGGATCGTCGAGCCCCAGGTCGTGCGCGCGGCGAGCCGGATCGCTTGGCAGCTCGCCGTGCGTGAGGCCCCCGAGCTGGCGCCGAGCGCTCCGGCGCGCCTCGAAGAGCCCGTCCTGCCGACGGGCGAGCAGCTGCGCGGCCTCACGAGCGCCGCTGACGAGGCCGCAGCGGTTCGCTTTCGTATGTGAGTGAGGGCCGCCGGTGACCGCGGTGGTCTGGTTCAGGCGCGATCTGCGGGTGCACGACCATCCCGCGCTGCGGGCCGCGCTCGCCGACCACGACTCCGTCGTGCCCGTGTTCTGCTTCGACGACCGCCTCCTGCATGGCCGCCATGCATCGGGCCCGCGGACGCAGTTCATGCTCGAGTGTCTCGCCGACCTCGACCGCGCGCTTGCGAAGCGCGGGGCCGGGCTGGTCGTCCGTTACGGCCCGCCGGAGCGCGAGCTGCCGGCGCTTGCCCTGGAGACCGGGTCCACGGAGATCCATCACACCTACGACGTCACTCCGTTCGACCGCGCCCGCGTGCGCCGCATGCAGCAAGCAGCAACGGACGCCGGCCTCGAGCTCGTTGCCCATCCCGGCCTCACCGTGGTCGACGACGTGGCCGCGGTGCGTACCTCCGCGGGCGGGCCCTACACCGTCTTCACCCCGTTCTTCCGCGCCTGGCAGCGGCAGTCCCGGCGAGAGGTGCTGGGTGCTCCGCGAGCGATCGCGCTGCCCGGGAAGCCAGCCCAGGGCCGGCTGCCCTCCCTGGCGCGGCTCGGCCTGCGGCAGGAGGTCGCGGAGCCGCTGCCGGGCGGCGAGAGCGAGGGGCGCCGGCGCCTCGCGCGTTTTGTGCGCGAGGGTGTGCAGCACTACGCCTCCAACCACGACGCGCTCGGCGAGGACCGCACCTCCCGCCTCTCGCCCTACCTCAAGTTCGGCTGCATCTCGCCCCTGGAGGTCGAAGCGCGGCTGCCCGGCGGCGCGGGCGCCGCGGCATTCCGGCGCCAGCTTGCCTGGCGTGACTTCTACCAGCAGGTGATGCAGGAGTTCCCGTGCAACGCCCGCTCCGAGTTCCAGGAGCGCTACCGCGGCTCGATCAAGTGGAGCTACGCTGAGGCGCGGTTTGCTGCTTGGACCGAGGGCCGCACCGGCTTTCCCTTGGTGGACGCGGGTATGCGCCAGCTGCTGCGCGAGGGGTTCATGCACAACCGCGCACGGCTGGTCGTCGGGTCCTTCTTGACCAAGGACCTCGGCATCGACTGGCGGTGGGGGGAGCGCTGGTTCATGCGCCTGCTGCTCGACGGCGACCAGGCGAACAACAACGGCAACTGGCAGTGGATCGCGTCGGTCGGCGTCGATCCGCAACCGGCGTTCCGTCGGATCTACAACCCTGCGCGCCACATGGAACGCTTCGACCCGCGCGGCGACTACGTGCGCCGCTACATACCGGAGTTGCGCCAGGTGCCGGACGAGTATCTGCGCGAGCCATGGGAGATGCCGGAGCAGGTCCAGCAAGACGTGGGCTGTGTGATCGGCCGTGACTATCCGGAGCCGATCGTCGACCACCTCGCGGCGCGCAAGGAAGCGCTCGCGCGTTTCAGGCTCGCCAAGACGTAGTGCCCGCCGGGCCGGCTCCGGCCCGGCGGGCACACGATGCTCCAGTGCGCGCGTCAGGCGCGCGAGGACGCCGACTCCACCCGGCCCACCTGGGGACGGTGACTGACGGCGCGAGCGGCCAAGTAGACCGCCGAGATGCCCACGAGGCCGTAGACAATGCGGCTGAGGGTGTTGGTCTCGCCGAAGTCGAGTCCCACGACCCAGGCGACCAGGTCGAACTCGGCGAGGGCGACGAGACCCCAGTTGAGACCGCCGATCACGACGAGCGCGCCGGCGAGGATGCTGAGCTGCTTCACGGGAAGACCTCCCTTGGTTGGTTTATGGGTCTGCGTTCGAACGGGCGTCAGTTGTCGTCACCCGCCGGTGGCAGGAGGACGCGGTCGATGACGTGGATGACTCCGTTGGAGGCGCCCACGTTCGCCTTCACGACTCGCGCGTTGTTGACCTTCACCGCGCGGCGCTTGACCCTGACCTTCACGCGCGCGCCGTTCAGCGTCTTGATGGACTTGCGCTTCACGACCTTGCGAGCGCGGAGCTCGCCCTTGGCGACGTGGTAGAGCAGCACGGCCTTCAGCTGCTGCGGGTCGGCCGCCAGCGCGGACAGCGTCTCCTGCGGAACCTTGTCGAACGCCGCATCCGTCGGCGCGAAGACGGTAAACGTGCCTCCGCTCGCAAGCGTGTCGGCGAGACCCGCTTGCCCGACGAGCGAGACGAGGGTCTTGAAGCTGCCGGCTCCCACGGCGGTCTCGACAAGGTTCTTGCTCGGCGAGCGCGGCTTGTCGCCGGAGTCACGCGCCGCGGCGGTGCTTGCCAGCGCGGACCCCACGATGACCAGGCCGAGCGCAAGGGCCAGCATTGGGCGATGACGGAGTGTTCTCATTGGTCTTACCTCCTGTTTGAACGTACCTTGGACAATGTCTGGACAGCAAGCTAGCGTCATGCCCGTAGTTTGTCAAGGGTTCGTCTAGTTTTTGTCCAAAGAATCGCCTATAGTGGACGCCGCGATGGAACGGCGAATGCGGATCGGAGAGCTGGCCCGCGGCGCGGGGGTGAGTCCCGACGTGCTGCGCGCGTGGGAGCGCCGCTACGGCCTGATGCGACCCGCGCGCTCGCAGGGCGGCTACCGGCTCTACTCAGTGGAGGACGACGCTCGGGTGCGCGCCATGGTTCGCCACGTGGAGGCCGGCATCCCCGCCAGCGAGGCGGCGCGCCTGGTGCTCGAGGGCGCCGCCCCCGAGGAGCCCTCAGGCCCCCCTCTCCCCGGCTTCTCCGCCGAGCTGCGCGCAGCGCTAGACCGCTTCGATGACACCGGAGCGCAGGCCGTCCTCGACCGCTCGATCGGCGCACTCAGCTTCGACGCCGTTGCGCGCGATGTGATCCTGCCGTACCTGCGCGAGCTGGGCGACCGCTGGGAGCGCGGCGAGGCCTCCGTCGCGCAGGAGCATTTCGCGAGCAACGTGATCCGGGGCCGCCTGCTCGGGCTGGCCCGGGACTGGGGCCGCGGCGGCGGTCCCCGCGCGGTGCTGGCCTGCGCACCCGGCGAGCAGCACGAGCTCGGCCTGATCGTGTTCGGTCTCGCCCTTCGCCACCAGGGGTGGAGCGTCACGTACCTCGGCGCGGACACTCCGGTCGAGACGCTCGCCGCCGCCGCGGAGCAACTGCAGCCCGACGCAGTCGTAGTGGTCGCCCTCGAGCCGGGCAAGCTCGAGCCGATCCGGGCGCCGCTCGAGCAGCTTGCCCGTGGCACCCGGCTGCTGCTGGCGGGGGAGGGTGTCGGCGAGAGCTACGCCGCGGATATCGGCGTGGAGCTCCTGCGCGGCGATCCGGTCGACGCGGCCGCCCGGCTCGCGCCAGCCTCCGGGCGTCGGCGCGCGGCCGGTCAACCGTAGTTACAACCGGTTGTTCATTCATCCGGAGACTGGACGACCTCGGGCCGCGCGGACGAGGCTGCGGAGGGAGGGATCGAACCTCCACCTCCGGGACCAAAACCCGGCGTCCTACCATTAGACGACTCCGCAAAGGTGGGCAGAGCTTAGACCGGCGCGGATCGCCGCGCCGTCGAGGCGTTTACCAGCGACGGGGACGGCTATACAACCTTTAACCCCTGCCCAATCGGACGTAAGCCTCCGTTCGGGCAAATGGATTGCACCGGACGCCCCTTCCCGGGGCGTTTCCTCTTTCTCAGGTCGTGGACGGCTTCGGCACGCGGCCGCGCTCGGCGCCCGGCTCGAACACCGGCGCGTTCGGGGCGCGCACGCCGAGCACGCGCATCGCCTTCAGGCCGAGGCCGAGCCGCTCGCGGCCGTCGGTGGAGTTGACGTCGAGGCCGGTCAGCTCCTTCACGCGCTCCAGCCGGTAGCGGATCGTGTGACGGTGCGTGAAGAGCTGCTTGTAGGTGGCGGCCATGGACCCGTCGTTGGCGAGGAACGCCTCGAGCGTGTGCACCAGCTCGGTGCCGTACTGCTCGTCGTAGGCGACCAGCGGGGCGATCGTGTCGAAGTAGAACCGCTCGAGCTCCGCGGGGTCGTCGCTCATCGCCGGCAGCAGCAGGCGGTAGGCGCCCGTGTCCTCGAACGACAGCAGGCGGGAGTCCGGCTCGCGGTGGTCCGGAGCGGCGACGTTCGCCGCCAGCAGCGCCTCGCCCGCGGCGCGGTGCATGTCCATCGGGTCGACGGCCATCCGGCTGCGGCCGACCACGACCGCGAAGCCCTGCATTCCGTCGTCGACCGCACGCAGCACGGCCTGGGCCGTGCGGGCGCTGAGCGCCTCGTCCGCCCCGGGGACGATCACCGCGATCAGCTCGCCGCGCAGCGAGCTGAGCGCGCCCGGCGCAGCGCCCCGCGCCCCGCGGCCCACGATCGTGAGCGCGCGCGCCTGCCAGTCGCCCTCGGCCGGCACCAGCGGATGGATGCGCACGGCCAGCACGCTGCCGCCGTTCTCCAGGTCCACGCCGAGCTCCTTGCCGCGGGCGACCAGGTCGCGCCGGTCGTCCACGTCGCCGTTGAGGACTGCGTTCACGAAACTCCCGATCGCCGCCTCGCCGGCGCGCTCGGGCGCGCGCGTGCGCTCCACCTCGAGCGCCAGCAGCGTCGTCACGAGGCGCAGGACCGCGGGCTCGGGCACGTCATCGCGCACGCGGAAGCGCAGCTGGCCGACCACGGCCTCCGACACGCGCAGGTCGATGCACGTGACGCCGTCCTTCTTCGACAGCAGCTCCCGCTCCTGCGCCGGAGTCGCCGCCGCCACCGCCAGCACGGCCCCGCGCGAGTCGATCAGCGCGACGGTCGCTTCGAGCACGGTTGCCGCGCAGCGCGCGGTCTCGGGCAGCCCGGCACCGGACTCGACCGACTCGGCCAGCGCGTCGAGCGCTCCCGCCGATCCGGTGGTGCCTCGATTTGCAGCGTCTTTTGTGCGTGCTTCGGCCATCTCTCCGCTGGAAGTGTAGGAGGGAAGTTGCCTACAGGAGAGGGCGTATCGCGGCCTGGATCCCGAAAAAGTCCAGAATTTGGTCCCAGTAATAGAGGACGATCAGGCCGATGCCGAGGCCGACCCCGGCGAAGGCGGCCAGCACGAACATGCTCAGGAACGCCGCCGCGAAGCGCTCCCACGTGCGCCCGTACGCCGTCCACGCCGGCGCGAAGATCAGCACGGCGAACGTGGCGAAGCCGACTACTCCGGAGGCGGCGAGGATGATGTAGGTGACCGTGAGGCTGTCCACGAGTGAGCCGGCCCGCCCGGCTTGGAGGCAGCCTCGGGCGAACCGCGGTAATTCTGACGTAGATAGTCCACGACCAGGGCGACGGCTCCACAAAGGGCGTAGGCAGCCAGGCCCAGGGCCCAGCCGCCGCCCACGTCGCTGAGGTAGTGCACCCGCAGATAGACGCGCGAGAGCCCGATCGCGATCGCCAGGGCGGCGCCCACCAGCACCAACGCGATGCGGGTCGGCAGGCGGCGCGCCAGCAGCACGCCGATGGCCAGGAACGTGACCGACAGCGCGGCGTGGCCGGATGGATACGAGAAGCCGTCCGCGCCGACCAGCGAGTCCGCCGGGCGCGGGCGCTCGACCGCGCGCTTGATGATCTGCATGGAGATCTCGGTGATCGCTAGTCCCGCCGCCAGCGCAACGGCCTCCGTGGACCGCCGCCGCCACAGCAGGAAGACGCAGGTCGCGAGAGTGCACAGGCCGACGAACCACAGCGAGCCGATCACGCGCAGCGCCTTCGCGATGCCGGTCAGCAGCCCGGACTGGATGTCGCGCGCGATGTCGAGCGCCGTGTTGTCGCCGGGCAGCAGCGCGTCGGTCTCGAGCAGGTTGATCTGCAGCACGACGATGTATATGCCGACCGTGGCGATCGCGAGCAGAGTGGTCAGCTCGATCCCCAGCTCGCCCGGCGTCAGGCGCGCGATCAAGAATCGCAGCGGCGGCGCGACCAGCAGCCACAGCGGGCGCAGCACGTAGCGCCAGACGGGCCGCAGCACCACGCCCAGCCCCCGCACCAGCCATGCCACGGGCCGCAGCGCGGGCCGCTCGCCCTGGCGCTCGAACCAGCGCGCGAGCGCCTGCCGCTGCTCGGGGTGGCGCAGCCGCTTGACCGCCTGGTAGACGCCGACGAACAGGCCGACCAAGATCGCGAACGCGATGGTCCCCCGCCCGGCCGTGCTCGCCACCTGCTGGAAGCTCTGCCAGAAGATGTAGCCGAGCAGGCACCACGTCGCAGACCAGAGGCCGGCGCCGAGCACGTCGTACGGGAGGAAGCGCCGGTAGCTCATGCCGGACGCGCCCGCGGTGAACGGCATCAGCGGGCGGATCAGCCCGATCCAGCGCCCGATGAAGACCGTTTTGCCGCCGTGTCTCTGGAAGTAGTCCTCGACCTTCATGAAGCGCTCCTGCGTGAGGCGCACCTTGGGCCCGTGCGTCAGCGCGAACTCGCGCCCGAGCCGCCGGCCGAGGTAGAAGCCGATTCCGTCGCCGATCACGCACGACACCCACGCGATCCCGATCAGCAGCTGGATCGACAGCGTGCCCTGTCCCGCCAGGACCCCGCCCAGGATGATCGTGAACTCGCCCGGGGCGACGAAGCCGATGAAGGCCGCGGTCTCCGCCATCGCCATGAAGGCGACGAGCAGGTAGGCCCACTGGCCGAGGCCGTTGGCGATGTCCTCGATCAGCCGTTCGATCACCGGGACGGGCAGTCTTGCAGGCGCCCACCTTGCCGAATCCGCGGTTTCGTGGTAAACATCCGCTGACCATGAGTAATCAGACGATTACCAAGCCCGAGGAGGGCACCCGTGAGCGGATCGTGACGGAGGCGGTGCGGCTGTTCGCGGCCAAGGGCTTCAGCGGGACCACCGTCGGCGACATCGAGGAGGCGGCGGGGCTCGCGCCGCGGGCGGGCGGCCTCTACAAGCACTTCCGCAGCAAGGAGGAGGTGCTGTCGGCGGCGATCGACCGCCACGTGCACGAGATGGAGCGCATCCGCGCCCGGTTCGACGTGATGCCGCTGGGCGACGTGCGCGCCGAGCTCACCCTGGCGGCGCACTGGGCGATCGGCGAGCTGCGTGCGGAGCAGCTCGTGATCAAGGTCGTGCAGAAGGACGGCGACCGCTTTCCCGCGCTGGTCGCGGAGGTGCACGAGCGCATCATCGCGCCCGGTCACGCGCAGGCCGCTGAGCTGTTCACGCGCGTATTCGCAGAGGCCGGGATCGAGGATCGCGACACGCGCGCGCATGCCGCGGTTGCGGTCGGCGCGCTCGTCGGCTACGTACTGGAGCACACCATGTTCGGCGCCGTGCCGGGCGAGGTTGCCGAAGCCGATTTCGTCAACGCCTGGATAGACACCTGGGAGACATTCATACGGAAGGGGAAGTGATGGCACGCATCGACGAGAAGCGCAACATGACGGTGCGCATGGCGAACTGGTACACGCGTCGCAGCTACGGCCGCGACACCGAGATCGCCGGCGTGATGGCGCACAGCCCGCCCAACTTCAGGGGCTACGGCGTGTTCGAGTTCTTCCACGAGCGCAGCAAGGCGACGGACCCCAAGCTGCTCGCGCTCGCGGGCACGAAGGCGGCATGCCTGATCGGCTGCCAGTTCTGCCTCGACATCGGCTCCCACATCTCGCTGCAGGCGGGCGTCACGGAGGAGCAGCTGCGCTCGCTGCACGCGTACCGCGAGAGCCCGGCGTTCTCGCCGCAGGAGCGGCTGGTGCTCGAGTTCGCCGAGGAGATGTGCCGGACGCCGGTCTCGATCTCGGACGAGCTGTTCGCGCGGCTGAAGGAGCAGTTCACCGACGAGCAGATCATCGAGCTCTCCACGGCGGTCGCGATCGAGAACTTCCGCGCGCGCTTCAACAGCGCGCTCGACATCACGCCCGCCGGCTTCACCGAGGGCGCCGCGTGCGCGCTGCCCCACGCCGTCGCGGTTCAGGAGGCGGAGCGCACGTCCGCGTAGCCGGCCGGGGCGGACTCGAAGGCGGCGGTCAGGCCCCGCCAGCGCTTCGCGAGCGCGCGGGCGATCGGCTCGGGGTCCTCGAACAGGCCGAACGCGGCCGGGCCCGAGCCCGTCACCAGCGCCGCGCTCGGCGCCGGCGTCGCGCAGCAGCTGCAGGGCGCGTGCGGCCTCGGGCTCGAGCTCGAGCGCCGCGACCTGCAGGTCGTTGTGGAAGGCGTCGGTGTCGACGCCGTCGAGCGACTCGCGCGGGGGTCCGAGCTCGTCGGCGCGCGCGTAGACGCGCGGAGTGCTGAGCGCGCCGCGGCCGGCCAGCAGCACGCCTGACACGGATCGCTGCGCGACCGGCTCGACGCCCTCGCCGGCACCCGTCACGAGCGCGGGCCGCGGGTTGAGCTGCGACGGTACGTCCGCGCCCAGCGACATCGCGAGGTCGGCGAGGTCGGCACCGCCGGGGCGCAGGCCGGATGCCGACGCGGCCAGGCGCAGCACGGCCGCCGCGTCCGCCGACCCGCCGCCGAGCCCGGCCGCGACCGGGATGTGCTTCTCGATCGTGATGCGCAGGGGCGGCCCGTCCCAGCCGAAGCGCTCGCGAAAGGCGTGCAGCGCGGCCGCGGCCAGGTTCGGTCCTTCGACCCCGGGGCACACGACCTCGTCGGTGGCGCCCCCGGTCTCCTCCAGCACGACCTCGTCGGCAAGCGTGATCGGCTGGAACAGCGAGCGCAGCTCGTGCAGCCCGTCCGGGCGCAGCGGGTCCGACGTAGAGGCAGAGATTGAGCTTTGCGGGCGCGCGGGTGGCGAGCCTCAACCGAAGCGCTCCAGGTCCCGCGCCAGCTGGACGAAGTCGGCGGGAGTGAGCGTCTCGGCGCGGGCGTCGGGCGGGTGGCCCATGTCCTCGAGCGACTCGCGAGCGGCTTCACGCACGCCCGCGGGCCCGCCCGCTTCCTCGAGCGAGCGCGGCAGCGCCTTGCGCCGGTGCGCGAACGCGGCGCGCACGAGGTCTGCGAGCTGGTCGGACGCCGGGGGGCCGGTGCGGTGCAGCCGCACGATCGCGGAGTCGACGTTCGGCGGGGGCCGGAAGACGTTGCGCGAGATCGGGCGCACGAACTTCACCTCGCACGCGTGCTGGACCAGCACGGACGGGATGCCGTAGTCCTTCGTGCCGGGGCTCCGCGGCCAGCCGGTCGGCGATCTCGCGCTGCACCATCACGGTCCAGTCCTGCACCTTGGGCAGCTCCTCGATCGTGCGCAGGATCGCGGACGTCGCGACGCCGTAGGGAAGGTTCGACACGACCTTGTTGGGCAGCGGGTCGAGACCGCCCAGGCGCAGCTTCATCACGTCCCCGATGAACAGGGTCGACGCGCCGCCGTCCGCGAGCGCCTCGCGCAGCACGGGCTCGAGCTTGTTGTCGGTCTCGACCACGTGCAGGTGGCGGACACGCGGCGCGAGGTAAGCGCTGAGGACGCCGAGGCCGCCGCCGATCTCAAGCACGACGTCCTGTGGATCGAGCTCGGCGGTGCGGCCGATCACCTCGAGCACGTTGTCGTCCACGAGGAAGTTCTGCCCCAGCTCGCGGTTGGGCTGTATGCCGTGCCTCGACATCCGGTCGAGGCTCGCGCGGACCTCGCTCACCAGTCGAAGAGGCGGGCCGCGTTGTCGACGAGCAGCCGCTCCATCTCACCGTATGAGATGCCCCGCAGGTCCGCGAGATAGCGCGCGGTCGCGGTCACGTAGGCGGGCTCGTTGGGCTTGCTGCGCCGTTCCTGCGGAGAGAGGAACGGCGCATCCGTCTCCGCCAGCAGCAATTCGTCCGGGATCTCCCGCGCGGCGCGCTGCAGGTCGGTCGCCTTGGGATAGGTGACGTTGCCCGCGAACGAGCAGTACCAGCGCCGCTCGACGCAGTCCTGCACGCGGTCGGACAGTGAGAAGCAGTGGATGATCACGGGCACTCCTTCGCCATGGGTGTCGAGCAGCTCGATCGTGTCGTCTGCCGCCTCGCGGGTGTGGACGACGAGCGGGCGCGCGAGCGACTTGGCCAGCTCGATCTGCGCGACGAACGAGCGGCGCTGGTCGTCGCGGGGCGCGTAGTCGCGCTTGTAGTCGAGGCCCGCCTCGCCGACCGCGCGTGCCTTGGGATGCGTGGACAGCTCGCGCAGCTCCGCGAGGCCGGCGTCGTCGAAGCCCTCCGACTCGTGCGGATGGCGGCCGACGGAGACATAGATCTCGTCGTGCGTGTCCGCGGCCGCGAGTGCGTGCCGGCAGGAGTCACCGGTCATGCCGATCGCGAGCATGCGATCCACGCCCGCCTTGCGCGCGCGGCTGACCACATGCGCCGGCGGCGAATCGATGTGGTCGAGATGGAAGTGGGTGTCGACCATGCCGGCCCGAAAGTCTAGGCCCGCGGTACCCCGGCACTCTCGACGACGGGCTCGCCGGGCACCCGCTCACCCTGCCGCTCGCCGCTCGCGAGCGCCACGCCGACCAGGATCAGCACGAGTCCGCCGATCGCCGCGGGCGTGATCTCCTCGTCGAGCAGGATCGCTCCGTAGGTCAGCGCGAGCGGCGGGATCAGGTATCCGACAGAGCGCGGCCCTGCCGGCGCCGGCCTCGTCGATCAGGCCGAAGTACAGGACGAACGCCACCGCGGTGCCGACCACGCCGAGCGACACCACGGCGGCGATCTCGCCCGCATCCGGGCTGTCGGCGCCGATCGTCGCGAGCGCCGGCGGCAGCGTCAGCAGGGCGGCCACCGCACACGCGCCAAAGCTCACCACGAGTGGCGGGACGCCGCGGAACTTCAGCCGGATGTACATCGCGCCCAGTCCGTAGGAGAGGGCGGCGCCGACCATCGCCATCGCGCCCATGAACTCGCCGAAGCTGTGAATCGTGTCGATCCCGATCAGCAGGCTCACCCCGGCGAACCCGATCACGACTCCGAACCAGCCGCGGCGATCGACCTTTTCCGTCGGGTCGATCAGCGGCGCGAGCGCCGCGATGAACAACGGGCCCGGAGAGATCAGCACGCCGGTGAGACCCGACGAGATCTGCGTCTCGCCGAGGCTGATCAGCGAGAACGGGATCGCGACGGCGAGCGCGCCCAGCCCCAGCGTGCGCAGCGGTCGCTCGCGCAGGAAGCGCAGCGCGGTGCGCTCCTCGCCGCCACGCATCTGGATCACGATGAACAGCAGCGCCGCCGCCAGCAGCACGCGCGCGAACACGATCATCATCGGCTCGATCCCGTCGAGCGCGATCTTGATCAGCAGGTAGGAGGCGCCCCAGATCGCCGAGACCGAGCCCAGCATTGCGAGCTGGCGCGGAGTCAAGGCGTTACGCGGCTGGCGCGCCGCTCTCGACCTTCGGGAACAGCGGCGGCAGCTTGCCGACCGTCGCACCGCCCGGCACGGCGCCGAACTCGGCACGCTCGAGCGACATATCGGTCCTGGCCCAGCGTCTCCAGCAGGCGCGTGGTCGTGTCGGGCATGTACGGGTGCAGCAGCACGCTGATCACGCGGATGCCCTCGGCCAGTCCGTACAGCACCTCGTCCAGGCGCTCGTCGTTGCCCTCCTTGGACAGCGTCCACGGCGCCTGCTCCTCGACGTACCGGTTGAGGCGCCGCACTCCGCGCGACCAGATCTGCTCGAGCGCGGCCGTCAGCTCCGCGCGGTCGAAGTGGTCGCGCACGACGTCCGCGAGCCCGTCGAAGTCGCCGGCCAGCGCGGCCGGCGCCTGCGCAGCGGGCACGACGCCGTCACGGTAGCGGCCGATCATCGCGAGCGTGCGGCTCGCGAGGTTGCCGTACTCGTTCGCGAGCTCGGTGTTGTAGCGGGCCTCGAAGCCCTCGGTCGAGACCGACCCGTCCTGGCCGAAGCTGACCTCGCGCATGCAGTAGTAGCGCAGCGCGTCGGTCCCGAAGACCTCGATCACCTGGAACGGGTCGAGCACGTTGCCGAGCGACTTCGACATCTTCTCGCCCTGCATCAGGAGGAAGCCGTGGATGAACAGGTGGCGCGGCACCTCGACCTCCGCGGCCATCAGCATCGCGGGCCAGATCACGGCGTGGAACTTGAGGATGTCCTTGCCGATCAGATGGAAGTCCGCGGGCCAGTAGCGCTCGGTGAGGTCCTCGCCCGGGCGCGCGTAGCTGAGCGCCGTGTAGTAGTTGAGCAGCGCGTCGAACCAGACGTAGAACACCTGCTCGGGGTCCCACGGCGCGGGCACGCCCCAGCGCAGGCGGGCGCGCGTGCACGCCACGTCCTCGAGACCCTGGCGGATGAAGCTCGACCGCCTCGTTGAAGCGCTCGCGCGGCAGCACGAAGTCGGGCCGCTCGGCGTAGAGCCGCTCGAGCGGCTCCTGGAACGCAGACAGGCGGAAGAAGTAGTTGTCCTCCTTCTCCCACGTCAACTCGATCCCGTGGATCGGGCACTTGTTGCCGTCCACTATCTCTTTCTCGCTCATGAAGCCGTCGCCGCGGGGGCAGTACCAACCCTCGTACGTGCCGGGATAGATGTGGCCGCCGTCGTACAGGCCCTGCATGAAGCGCTGGACCGCGGCACCGTGCTCGGGATCGGACGTGCGGATGAAGAAGTCGTTGGAGGCGTTCACCTTCTCGCCCATCTCCTTGAAGTGCACGACGTTGCGGTCGGCCAGCTCGCGCGGCGGGATGCCCTCGCGCTCGGCGACGTCCGCGACCGGCTCGCCGTGCTCGTCGGTGCCGGTCAGGAAGAACGTGTCCTCGCCCCGCTGGCGCATGTGGCGCGCGAGCACGTCGGCCGCGATCGTGGTGTACGCGTGGCCCAGATGGGGCTGCGCGTTCACGTAGTAGATGGGCGTGGTGACGTAGAAGCTCACGGGGAGACTGAATATAGAAGGCGCGTGCCGGCCGCTCCGTGAGGCTGCGCGCCGGCGCACTAGGATGCGCGGTCGATGGCCACCCGCCAGCACGTCTCCTCCGGCTCGCCATGGGAGCCGAAGATCGGATACTCGCGCGCCCTGCGGGTTGGCGATCGCGTGCTCGTGTCGGGGACCGCACCTATCTGGCCGGACGGCTCGTGCGATCCGGATGTGACCGTGCAGGCGCGGCGCTGCGTCGAGATCATCGTCAGCGCGCTGCGCGAGGCCGGCGCCGGGCCGGGCGACGTGGTGCGGACTCGCATGTTCATCACGGATCCGGCCGACGGTGACGCGATCGGCAGTGTCCACGCCGAGGTGTTCGGCGAAGCGCGGCCCGTGTCCGCGATGGTGGTCGTCACCGGCTTCCTCGACCCGCGCTTCAAGGTCGAGATCGAGGCCGAGGCGATTGTGGGCAGCGGTCTCTAGGCTGGACCCATGCGTGTGATCGTCGCCGGAGCCGGCATCGGCGGGCTCAGCGCCGCGATCGCGCTGCAGCGCGCCGGCCACGACGTCGTCGTCCTCGAGCAGGCGCCGCGGATCGAGGCGGTGGGCGCCGGCATCACGCTGTTCGCGAACGCCATGATCGCGCTCGACCGGCTCGGCGTGGGGGAGGCGGTCGCTGCGACGGGGACGCCCGCGAGCCGCAGCGCGATCCTCACCTCGCGTGGAAGGGTGCTGGCCGAGCTGCCCGCAGACCTCCTGGAGGGAGCGGTCGCCGTGCACCGCGCGGACCTCCAGGGCGTGCTCGCACAGGCCGCAGCGGAATGTGAGATCAGCCTCGGGGTGGAGGTGGCGTCCGTCGAGCAGGACGCCGAGCGAGTCGTCGCGCGCGCCGCCGACGGCACGGCGCACTCCGGCGACCTGCTGATCGGTGCCGACGGGTTGAACTCGGTCGTGCGCGGCGCGGTCGCCGAGGCCGCGCCGCGCTACGCCGGCTACACCGCTTGGCGCGGAGTGTCGCGGGTGATCATCGAGCCGGGGCGATTGACCGAGTCGTGGGGCATCGGCGAGCGGTTCGGCCTGGTCGACATCGGGGGCGGGCGGACCTACTGGTTCGCCACCAAGAACGCCGCCGAGGGCGAGCCGGACGAGCCCGACGGCCGCAAGGCCGAGGTCACGCGGCGCTTCTCGAGTTGGCACGCGCCGATCGCGGCCGTGGCCGATGCCGCACCGGAGGACGCGATCCTGCGCAACGACGTGTACTTCCTGGAGCCGCTCCGCCGCTGGAGCCGCGGCCGCATCGTCCTGCTCGGCGACGCCGCCCACGCGACGACGCCGGGCGTCGGGCAGGGTGCTGCGCAGGCGATCGAGGACGCGGTCGTGCTGGCCGACCGGCTGGCCGGCGGCCGGGACCTGACAAGCGCGCTGCGCGAGTATGAGTCGGCGCGCCGCCGGCGCGTCAAGCGGGTGCTGAAGCTGTCGCGCCGTGCGGACCGCGCCGCACAGCTCGCGAGCCCGCTCGGATGGCGTTTGCGCAACGCGGTCGTGCGCCGGACGCCCGCCCGGGTCCAGCGGCGGCAACTGGGACCGCTCGTCATGCATAAGCTGTAGCCATGACTACCAAAACTGATTTCACAGAAGAGGAGTGGGCGCGGCTCGAGCGCGCGCCGATCGTGGCTGCGATGGCGATCTCGCTGGCCGACCCCGGCGGCCCGATCGAGGCGGTCAAGGAGTCGATGGCAGCGATCAAGACCGTGAAGGAGGCGGCCGAGTCCGCGGACCAGGAGCTGGTCAAGGAAGTCGCGCAGAGCGTCGCCCAGAAGATGCAGAACCGCCAGAACCCGATGAAGGAGTTCAAGCCGAGGGGCGCCCTCGCCGGGCAGGAGATCCTCGACGAGCTGCGCGCGGCGCAACAGATCGCCACGCAGAAGGGGACGCCCGCAGAAGCGGCGGCCTTCCGCGAGTGGATCCTGACGTCCGCGAAGCGCGCGGCCGATGCGGCCAAGGAGGGCGGCTTCATGGGCTTCAAGGCTGAACGCGTCAGCGAAGGCGAGCAGCAGATGCTCGACAAGCTGAACGAAGCGCTTTCGTAGAGAGCAACCTTCCACCGAAATCGATCCGGTTGACGGCGTCGTTGAGGCGCACGAGGACGCCGCCGAACAACACCAGCGCCAGCAGCACGAGGCCGCCGAGCACCAGCGGGAACCCGCGATCCGGCACGGCAACGCGCGGCCGAGCCACCACGGGAACCCGGACCGGATGCCTTACCAGACCGGGTTTCGTTCGCACTATCGGCCCGGCCGGGACCGCCACTGGACGCTCGCGCCCCTCCCCCGGCAAGAGCGCCAACGGATCCACGTAACGCCCCACGCGCCTGACGCCGAAGTGCAGGTGCGGCTCCGCAGTGGAGCGCCGTCCCGTCGTGCCCACCGCACCGACCCGCGCCCCCAGCGCCACCCGCTCGCCGCGCGACACCGACACGGCGCCCAGATGCAGATAACTCACGGCAAACCGCCCGTCGCGCACCGCGACGACGTTGCCGGAAGATCCGAGCGCGCCCGCATACGTGACCGTCCCCGCCCGCGCCGCGACCACCGCCGTACCGACGCCGCGCGGCGATGTCGATCCCGCGGTGCATGCCGCCCGCGTACGGCCGCGCGTTGTCGTTCGCGTACAGCGTCACGACCGGCCCGCGCACCGGCCACCTCCAACCCTCGTCGCCCGACGCCGGAGGCGCAAGCAACAGCGAGCGCGGCAAGAGCCGCTGCCACGGCGATGATCGAACTGCGCATCACGACCGGCGACGCTAGCGCGCCGCGCGGACCGGGCACCGTGCATTTGACCCTTCTGCGACACCTCGTACCGAAGCCCGTCGGAGGAACGGCGAACTAGTTACGAACCGAGCCTTCGCGCCTATGCTGTGCGCGCCGTGCCAGACCTGGGCTCCATCGTCTTCCTCCTCTTCTTCCTCTTCTTCCTCGTCGCCGATGTTCACGCAGCGCGTGCTCTCGGCGCGGCGCTACCGCGCGATCCGGAAGCTCGAGGGCAAGCGCGGCTCGCGCGTGATCACCCTGATCCACCGCCAGGAGTCGATCAGCTTCCTCGGCATCCCGCTGCGGCGGTTCATCGACGTGGAGGATTCCGAGCAGGTGCTGCGGGCGATCCGCCTCACCCCGGACACGGTCCCGATCGACCTGGTCGCGCACACGCCCGGCGGGCTCGTGCTCGCGTCGGAGCAGATCGCGCGCGCGCTGCACCAGCCATCCCGCGAAGGTGACGGTGCTGGTGCCGCACTACGCGATGTCGGGAGGCACGCTGCTCGCGCTCGCCGCGGACGAGATCCTGATGGACGACAACGCCGTGCTCGGACCGGTCGATCCGCAGATCGGGCAGTGGCCGGCCGCCTCGATCATCAAGGTCGCCGAGACGAAGCCGATCGAGCGGGTGAACGACGAGACGCTGATCCTCGCCGACATCTCGCGCAAGGCGCCAGCGGCAGATCAAGGAGTTCGTCCTCACCGTTCTGGTGGACGACTTCCCGGCCGACCGCGCGAACGAGCTGGCCGACAAGCTGACGTCCGGGCAGTGGACGCACGACTACCCGCTCACGATCGAGACGCTGACGCGAGATGGGGCTGCCCGTGAAGACCGACCTGCCGCGTCGAGGTGTACGAGCTGATGGACCTCTACCCGCAGGTCGCGCAGCCAGCGCCCGTCGGTGCAGTACGTGCCGGTGCCCTACCAGGACCGCGGCGCGCCGCAGCCGGCCCCGGCGACGTCGCCCCGCTAGCTCGCGACCGCGTTGAGCGCGACGCCCGGCAGGGCGTAGCCGCCGTCGTCCTGGCGGTACCGATCCGCCTTGCGCTCGATCGTCCTGCGGACCTGCGCGCGGTCATCTTCGCCGAGTCCGGTCGATGACGTCTGCGAGGGCGCCGTCGAGCTGGACGAGCGCGCTCCAGTAAGCGTCGAGGTCGCGGAACACCCACTCGATCGCCATCTCGTGGATCAGAGGCGAGTCGAAGCCGGCGCCGGACAGCAGCGCCTCGATGCGCTTGCCGGTCGGCCATCGCAAAGACCCCCGGAGCGCCGGGCTTGGGGGCGGGCATGTGTCCGTGCTTGGCGAGCGCGCGGCCGGGGATCGCAGCCCATGGGTTGCGGTCAGGATCGCCCCACACGGAGAAGCTCAAGCGCCCTCCCTCGCGCAGCACGCGGCGGGTCTGCGCGAGCGCGATGGCGGGATCGTGCCACAGCAGATAGCCCCACCGGCACAAGACGCCGTCGACGGAGTCGTCGTCCAGGTCCATGCGCTCCGCGTCCATTACGCGGAACTCGACGTTGTCGAGCCCGAGCTGCGCCGCCCGGCGCCGTGCCGCGTTGACCAGCTCGAAGGCGAGAGTCCGACGTGATCAGCTTGCCGCCGTCGCCGAGCTGCGCGGCGGCCGCGAACCCGGTCTCGCCGGTGCCGGCAGCCAGCTCCAGGATCGTCTGCCCCGGTTCGGGGTCGAGCAGTGCGACCAGCCCCTCGCCCACGGGACGCGTGACGTTCCACATCCACCGGAGCTCCTGCTCCCAGCCGGCCGCCATGCGCGCCCAGGTCAGCTCGTTGCGGCGGCGGTACCTGTCGAGATCCACGGCGGCGATCCTAACCTCGGTACGGTAGAGCCGGTTGGCGGGGACGCCGGTGAGGCCGCAGACGACCTTCGCCGCGGCCCGCCGCCGCGCGCCCGCGGCCACCAGCGCCTCGACCGCCTCCAGCGCGCGGGGCGACGTCGGCGCGCGGCCTGCGCGGACGGAGCGATCACCAGCACGATCTCGCCGCGCGCTCCCGCGGCGAACCGTTCCGCGACCTCGCGCGCGGTTCCCCGCACGACCTCCTCGTGCACCTTCGTCAGCTCCCGGCACACCGCCACCTCGCGCTCGGGGTCGACGCCGGCGAGCACCGCCAGCGATCGGCCGACCCGCCCGCGGCGACTCGAACGCGACCAGCGTCTCGTCGCCGCGCTCGAGCTCGGCGCGCAGCTCGCCCTCCTTGCGCGGGAGGAACCCCGCGAAGCGCCAGCCGCTCGGCCGGCAGCCCCGACGCGACCAGCGCCGTGACGACCGCCGACGGGCCGGGCAGCACCTCCACCGCGCAGCCCGCGCGCGAGGCACTCGCGCACCAGCACGAAGCCCGGGGTCCGACACGCCCGGCGTGCCGGCGTCGCTGACGAGCGCGACGGCACCGCGCCGCCGCCGACGCGCTCCGCCAGCTCGCGCGCCCGGCGGCGCTCGTTGTGCTCGTGGAAGCTGACCGTCCGCGCCTCGATCCCGTGGCGGTCGAGCAGCTTGCGCGTGCGGCGGGTGTCCTCGCAGGCGACCACGTCCGCCTCGCGCGAGCGCGCGCAGCACGCGCAGCGTGACGTCCTCGAGATTGCCGATCGGAGTGGGGCAGACGACGAGCCGCCCCGCCCGCCCCTCCATCGCCTAGTCCAGCTCGTCGAGCGCCAGCACGGCGGCGCCCGAGCATCCCGGCCTCGGCGCCGAACCGGGCCGGCACGATGCGCACCTGCTCGCGGTTCGGTCGCAGGCCGCGCGCCCGCATCTCCTCGCGCGCGGGGTCCAGCAGCAGGTCGCCCGCCGCCATCGCGCCGCCGCCCACCACGATCACCTCGGGGTTGAAGATGTTCACGAAGTTCGCGAACCCGATCCCGAGCTGGCGGCCGATGTGGCCGAGCACCATGCGCGAGACCTCGTCGCCGGCGAGCGCGAGCTGCGTCACCAGCTCGCCGGTGATCTCCGCTCCCGCGGCGGCCGCGCGGGCGAGGTCCGAGTCGGAGTCCTCCTCGGCCGCGACCCGGCCCTCGCGGCCGATCGCGTGACCGGAGGCGACGGACTCGAGGCACCCGTGGTTCGGGCAGTGGCCCTGGCAGCGAGGGCCGTTCTCGTCGATCACCATGTGCCCCAGCTCGGCGCCGGACCCCGCGTGACCCGCGGTAGAGCTCGCCGTCGAGGAACAGTCCCGCCGCCGATCCCGGTGCCGATCGTGAGCCCGATGACGTCACGCGCGCCGCGCGCCGGCGCCGAAGCGCGCCTCGACGAGCGTCGCGACGTTGGCGTCGTTGTCGATGAACACCGGCACGCCCGAGCCGCTCCGACATCACGTCGCGGAAAGGGATGTCCGCGAGCGGCAGGTTCACGCACATCACGGCGTTCCCGTCGCGCTGGTCGATCAGGCAGGGAATGCCGAAGCCGACCGCGCGCACGTCGGGGTGGTGCTCCAGCAGCTCGGTCACGGCTTCCACGATCGCCTCGACCAGCGCCTGCTCGGAGAGCCCCTCGACGAGCCGGTGCGCGCGGTCGTGCACCTCCAGCTGCTCGTCGATCACGCCGCCCAGCAGCTTGGTGCCGCCCAGGTCGATGCCTACGACCTTGCGGCTCATCCGGCGAGGGGAGGTGGCCACTTCGTCAATATATGGGGGACGCCAGCGGGCAGGGACCAGCCCCCACCGCCCGAATCCCCTCCGGAGACGGGCGCAACCGCCCGCTCCGCCATGCCCTCGGACAAGCCCGAATACCGCGTCTACCGCTCCCGCCCCGGGTTCCTGAACCGCCTCTTCGGCAGGCGGGATGCGGGGCGCTTCGCACCGCCCGGCGCCGGATCGCCGCCCGCAGATGAGGCCCAGGGGCGCCTGAGCAAGCTGGTCCGGCCGACTGCCGAAGGCGGGCAGGCGCCGCCGGCCACGCCTCCCGGTCAGCCGGCGCCGGCTCCCGCGCCTGCCTATCCGCCTCCATACGAGCCGCCCGGCGAGCCCTGGTACAAGCGCCTCACCTGGAAGCGCGTGGTCGTGGGCGTGCTGCTCTTCATCCTGTTCTGGACCGCGCTCAGCTTCGGCCTCTTCATGCTCAGCGCGAGCCAGCAGAACGACAAGGTCTCCGACGGCACCCTGTCCGCGCTCGACGACTCGGGCAACATGCTCACGAGCCCCAACAACGTCCTCGTGCTCGGCTCCGACCGCCGGCCCGGCGAGAAGCGCGGCCGCGCCGACACGATCATGCTGATGCGCTACGGCGGCGGCAAGGCCGCGCGCCTGTCGATTCCCCGCGACACGCTCGTGAACATCCCGGGCGTGGGGCCGAGCAAGATCAACGCGGCCTACGCGATCGGCGGCCCTCCCCTGATGATCGACACGATCAAGCAGTTCCTCGGCATCGAGGTCAACCACCTGGTCGAGGTCGACTTCAAGGGCTTCCCGAAGTTCGTGGACGCGCTCGGCGGGGTGAACATGACGTTCGAGAAGTGCATCCGCTCGCGCTTCGAGGGCCGCGTGCACCGGTTCAAGAAGGGGGAGAACCACCTCAACGGCCAGCAGGCCCTCGACGTCGTGCGCATCCGCAAGAACGAGTGCGCGCCGGAGGAGTCCGACCTCACCCGCGCGCGCCGCCAGCAGCAGTTCCTCGAGGCGGTGAAGGGCAAGCTGTTCAACCCGCTGACGTTCCCGCGCTGGCCCTGGGCCGCGTGGCGCGCGCCGAAGGCGATCATCTCCGACATGGGCGGCCTCCAGCTGATGGCGCTCTACTGGAACATGGAGTGGAGCGGCGACCTGAAGCCGCGCATCCTGCGCCCGATCAACCCGGGCGCGAACCCGCTGCAGGTCTCCGACGCCGAGAAGCAGGCCGAGGTGCAGCGCTTCCTCGACGGCTGACCCGGCGAACTAGGAGACTGCCTCGAAGGCGTCCTCCGGCCGGTGGAACCACTCGTAGCGGATGACCTTGCCATCCCGAAAGGTCCAGAGCGACGATTCGGTTCCCTCGATCTCGATGCCGCTCCCGCGGCCGCGCGCCTGGTATCGCACGACCGCCACGACGTGGTCGCCGACAGCTTCGATTCGCTCCGGCTCCGCCCGCCAGTGTTCCCAGACCTCGAACGTCTGCTGGGTCGCTCTCGTGAACTCCGCGATGCCGCGCCGGGTGCCAGGTTCGATGGCGCCCGCGGGGTTGACGTACTCGATCTCGGCGTCCAGCAGCTCGGCCGGTCCCGGGGTCTCGCCGCGTGACCAGGCTTCGTAGACCCGTCGCACCACCTCGATGTTCTCCGCCGTCATCCGAGCGACGCTAGCGCGTCCGCAGTTTCCACGCTGGGGCGCCGAACTTCTTATATTGATCTCACCGGCTCTTAATGGTGGGCCGCTTGGATGGACGGCACACCTCGAAAGCTAGGAGCCTCGATGCGAAGGAAAGCGAAACAAATACTCGGACTGGCCGTGCTGGCGGCGCTCACGGTGGCAGGGATGTCGCTGGCGGCCGGCGGCAGCGGCGGCGGTGGCGGCGAGCGCTCCTCCAGCGCGCCCGCAACTCCGGCTGTGCCTGCCGCGAACCGGCCTCCGCGTGGCCCCGGCGAGCGCGGGTTTCGCGCCTTCAGAGGCGACTTCGCCGACGCGGACGTGCGCGCTGTGCTCGACGACATCCGCAAGGCGGTCGCCAAGCAGGCTCCGGAGATCGCCGGCCCGGTGATCGACAAGGCCGAGAACGACAAGAAGATCACCTCCGAACAGGCCGACAAGCTGCGCCAGGCCGCCGCGGACATCGCCGCCGGCAAGCGCCCCGACATCCGCGGGTTCGGCCGCGACGAGGACGTGCACGAGGTGATCCATGAGGCGTTCGCGGCAGCCGCGGACAAGGCTCCCGGCATCGCCGCGCCGATCATCGACAAGGCCGTCTCCGACAAGCTGATCACGCAGGCGCAGGCCGACCGCATCACGCAGCTGGTGAAGCGCGGCGGCCCGGGCCCCGGCTTCGGCCCCGGTCCCGGCAAACGCCACTTCGGCCCCGGTCCCGGCAGACGCCACTTCGGCGGACCCCCGCCGATCGCCGACAAGGACGTGCGCGCCGTCCTGGAGGACATCCATACGGCGGTCGCCAAGCAGGCATCCGGCATCGTCGGCCCGGTGATCGACAAGGCCGAGCAGGACGGCAAGATCACCGCGGCGCAGGCCGACAAGCTGCGTGACGCGACCAAGGACCTCGTCGGCGGCAAGCCGCACGGTGGGCCGCCGCCGATGCTCGAACTCCGCGACGCGGACGTGCGCGACGTCCTGCACGACGCCTTCGAGGCGCTCGCCGCCAAGCGGGCGGGCATCGCGAAGCCGATCATCGACCAGGCCGTCGCCGACAAGAAGATCACCGAGGCGCAGGCCAATCAGCTGCGGAGCATGCTGAGCCGCAAGCACGGCCCGGGCGGCTTCCGCAAGGGCCACCGCCCGCCGCACTTCGAGCGCCCCGGCGGCCCGGGCGCCTTCGGCCCGGGCGGCCCGCCTCCGGGCGGCCCGCCTCCGGGCGCAGGCCCGAGCGCGCAGCCCGAGGCGCCGGCGGTGTCCGGCAGCCCCGCCTGAGGCCGCCCTCCTCCGACACGCGTCCGCCGGGCCCGCCCCTCGCTCCAGGGAGCGGGCCCGGCGGCCGACGACGGATGTATGAGAAAGCTTTCGCTCGTCGTCGTCGCACTGATCGCATTCGCACTTCCCGCCGTCGCGTCCGCCAAGGGCGGCGCGGCCCACAAGAGCGCCGCAAAGCACTGCCAGGCGCTGCGCGCCGACATGGGCAAGGCGCCCTTCCGCGCCGCCTTCGCCAACAAGCGCGGCAAGCGCGCCATGGGCCGCTGCGTGGCAGCCCAGGCAAAGGCCAAGCAGGCCGCCAAGCGCCGCGCGAAGAAGTCCTGCAAGGCCGCCGGCAAGCGCGGCCGGGCGCTGAAGCGCTGCATGCGCGAGAAGCTCGCGGCTGAGCCCGCCGCTCCGGAATCGTTCAAGAACGCGGTCGAGGAGTGCCAGACCGAGCAGGCCGAGGACCCCGAGGCCTTCACCGACGAGTACGGGGACGGCGAGGACGCCTTCCAGGCCTGCGTCGAGGACCACGCGGACGACCAGTCCGCCGACGACCCCGAGGGCGAGGCCGCGAACGACGACGACCTCGTGGATGAAGAGCCCGGCGACGCCCCGGTCGCCGACGAGCCGGACCCTGACTCGGTCTAGCTCTCCCTGACGTCCATCCGCTCGACCAGACCGTCGCGCAGCGTGTAGACGTGCTGCACCATGCCGTCCGAGAGCACCTTGCCGGTGTGATCGCGCACGACCTGGTGGACGTCGATCACGGCCTCGTCATCCCCGAGCAACGTGACTCGCTGGGGCTCCACGCGCGGGTCGGTCGTCTCGAACTGCCGTTGCCAGTAGTCCCGCACTGCGGCATGCCCGTGCTCGCGGCCGCCCTCGATCATGTTCGGCCATTCCACGTCGGGGTGCATGCCGGAGAGCGCCGTCTCGAGGTCGCGCCTGTTGAACGCGTCGTACAGGTCGAGGAAGAACTGCTCAGTCGGACTGCTTGTCGCCACCGCTGGAGCCAGACGAGTCGGAGGATGAGCTCTCGGATTTGGAACTTGCCGTCTCTGTCTTCGATTGGTCCTTGGAGCCGTCCTTGGAGTCAGAGCCCGCCTCCGCCGCCCCGGCCGCGGCCGTAGTCGGTCGAGTAGAACCCCGAGCCCTTGAAGTGCACGGCCACCGGGTGGAACACGCGCTCGACCGGTGCTCCACAGACTTCACACTCGGTGACGGGGTCGTGAGTCATGCTCTGCAGCACCTCGAAGTTGTGGCCGTTGCGGCAGCGGTACTCGTAGATAGGCAAGAAGCGGTTCCCCGGTCGACTGGTCAATCGATTATATGGACGGGGAAGTTGGCCACCCGTAGGCGATCTGCGTAGCCCAGCGCCGGCCGGGGCCCGCTCCTTGGGGAATTCTCGCCGCGCCGGACCTAGGCCACTCGGCCGCCGCGCGCGCCGCTCTGCTGCTCCGGCGGCTGTGGCGCCGCATGATCGGAGAGCAGCGACACCTTCGCGGTGTGCCAAACGATCCAGGCGGTCAGGTGGCGCCCGGCCCGCAAGGGCAGGACCGGCACCTCCCTGAGGCGCGACGGATTCGGCTCGTCTTGTGACTGTCCCTGGCTCAAGTTACTTCTAATAACGTGACCGACCGGAGCTTATCTTCCCCGTCGGCTCATATACGACCGCTACGGCTAGCCTTTGGGGACTTTCCGGAGTCCTCTTTTCCCCATCGGAATGGCGAAAACCTCGCAAAATCCCCGCAATTCAGCGCCCACGCCCGAAACCGCGGCAGGACGGGACGGGCACGGCGCCGACAACCCCTACGTGGACGCCGTGACCATGGAGAAGATCGTCGCCCTGTGCAAGCGGCGCGGCTTCATCTTCCAGTCCTCGGAGATCTACGGGGGGCTGGCCTCCACCTACGACTACGGCCATTACGGCGTCCTGCTCAAGAACAACGTGAAGGCCGAGTGGTGGCGGGCCAACATCCAGGAGCGCGACGACATGGTCGCCCTCGACGCCGCGATCCTGATGCACCCGCGGGCGTGGGAGGCGTCAGGGCACGTCGAGAGCTTCACGGACCCGCTGGTCCAGTGCCTCGGCAAGTGCAAGAAGCGCTGGCGCGCCGATCACCTCGAGGCCGGCGAGAACGGTGAGCTGCGCTGCCCCGAGTGCGGCGGCGAGCTGACCGACGCGCGGCAGTTCAACCTGATGTTCGAGACCTTCATGGGCCCGGTGCGCGAGGACGCCAATCGCATCTTCCTGCGCCCCGAGACCGCCCAGGGCATCTTCGTGAACTTCAAGAACGTGCTGCAGTTCTCGCGCGCGCAAGCTGCCGTTCGGCATCGCGCAGATCGGCAAGGCGTTCCGCAACGAGATCACGCCCGGCAACTTCATCTTCCGCACGCGCGAGTTCGAGCAGATGGAGATCGAGTTCTTCGTGCCGCCCGCGGAGGCGGAGCAGTGGCACGAGCACTGGATGGACGCGCGCATGCGCTGGTACATCGGACCTCGGCATCCGCGCCGACCACCTGCAGCTGCGCAAGCACGGCGACGACGAGCTGTCGCACTACTCGGCCGGCACCAGCGACATCGAGTACCTGTTCCCCATGGGCTGGTCCGAGCTGGAGGGCATCGCCAACCGCACCGACTACGACCTGCGCCGCCACGCCGAGTTCTCGGGCGAGGACCTGTCCTACTTCGACCCGCGCGACGGAGGCAGCGCTACGTCCCCTACGTGATCGAGCCCTCCGCCGGCGCCGACCGCGGCGACGCTCGCGTTCATGGTCGACGCCTACGACGAGGAGGAGGTCGCCGGCCGCAAGCGCACGCTGCTGCGCCTGCACCCGCGCCTCGCGCCCGTGAAGGTCGCCGTGCTGCCGCTCGTGTCGCGCGACGGCATGCCGGAGAAGGCGCGCAAGATCTACGAGGACCTGCGCCGCGTGATTCCCGCCGAGTTCGACGAGGGCGGCTCGATCGGCAAGCGCTACCGCCGCCAGGACGAGATCGGCACGCCGTGGGGCATCACGATCGACGGCCAGACCAAGGAGGACGACACGGTCACGCTGCGCGACCGCGACTCGCTGGAGCAGGTGCGCGTACCGGTCGCCGGTCTCGCCGACGACCTCCTGCACCGGCTGCACGCGGACTGGCGCTCGCCCAAGCTGGACGAGTGAAGATCACCGTCGTCCGCGAGGACGACCTGCGCGACCTGCTCCCGCTGATGCGGGCGTACTCCGAGTTCTACGAGGTGCCGCCGGACGACGCACGTCTGCTCGGAATTGCCCGCATGCTGGTCGAGCAGCCGGAGGAGGGGGTGCAGTTCATCGCGCGCGACGAGGACGGTACGGCCCTGGGCTTCGCGACCGTCTACATGACGTGGGAGACCCTCGACGCGGGGCGGCTCGCGGTCATGAACGACCTGTTCGTGGCGCCGGAGGCGCGCGGGCGCGGCCTCGGCGCGGCCCTGATCGAGGAGTGCCGGCGGTTCGCGGGCGAGCGGCGCGCGGGCAAGCTGGCGTGGCAGACGGCGCCGGACAACGAGGTCGCGCAGCGGCTCTACGAGCGGGTCGGGGCCGAGCGCGAGCAGTGGATCGACTACAAGTTGCCCGTGGATTCCGTCTAGGGTCGATACTGCAGTCACCGAGGGGGGTGCAGTGAGGGGAATACGCGCAGCGTCGCTGGCCATGTGCTTGATCGCGGGCCTTGCATGGGCCGGCACCGCCAATGCCGCGGACCGGGATCGCGACAAGGTGTCGGACGACCTCGAAGCGCGCGTCGCGCCGCTGTCGGCCGCCGACAAGGCGAACGTGATCGTCGTGATGCGAGCGCGGGCGCTGCCCAGGCGGGTGGCGCGGCTACGCCGGTCGGCGGGTCTCGACGTGTCCAAGCGCTTCTCGCTGATCGACGCCGTCGCGGGGCGGGTGACGAAGGGGAGCCTGCGGACGCTCGCGCGGGATCCGCTGGTCGACCACGTCGAGCGCAACCAGCCGATCCACGTGATGAACGACAGCGCGCAGGAGTCCTTCGGTGTCACCGCCGCGCGTACCAACGCTCCGACGATCGACGGCAACGCCGACGGGAATGTCAACACCTACTCCTCCGGCGACCTCGTGGCGGCGGTGATCGACACCGGGATCGACGCGAGCCACCAGGACCTCGACGAGGGCAAGGTGATCGCCTTCCGCGACTTCGTCAACAACAACAACACGCCCTATGACGACCACGGCCACGGCACGCACGTCGCCGGCATCCTCGCGGGCGAGGGCGACGCGCGCCCCGACCTGAAGTACCGCGGAGTGGCGCCGGGTGCGGCGCTGGTCGGCGTGAAGATCCTCGACTCGGCCGGCAACGGGTCATCGTCGGCGCTGATCAGCGCCCTCCAGTGGGTCGTCGCGAACAAGGCCACGTACGGGATCAAGGTCGTCAACCTCTCGCTCGGCTCGCCGGGCTGCTCCGACGGCGCCGACGCGGACTCGCAGGCGCTCGAGGCCGCCAACGACGCCGGGCTCGTGATGGCCACCGCGGCCGGCAACGAGGGCCCGGGCCAGTGCACCGTCGGATCGCCGGGCGCGGCGCCGAAGGCGCTGACCGTCGGCAACATGGCGGACCTCGGGCCGAAGGGCTTCTTCCAGGCGTTCAACTCGAGCCGCGGCAAGACGTGCGGACGGCCGCGTGAAGCCGGACATCTCCGCGCCGGGCTACCAGATCACGTCCGCCGCGCGCGGGACCGGCAACGGCTACGTGGTGTTCAGCGGGACCAGCATGGCGACCCCGTTCGTCGCCGGCGTCGCGCTCCTGATGCTGGAGGCGAACGGCGCCCTCACGCCGCTGGACGTGAAGACCAAGATCATGCAGACGGCCGAGGACTGGGGCCGCGGCGCCAACAACGCGCCCGCCACGACCGGGGCCGACCCCGAGTACGGCGCGGGCCGGCTCGACGCCTACGCCGCGCTGAAGTCGGCGGGCGCACCGATCGGCACCGCACCGCCGGGCCCGGTGCACACGCACTACGACGGCACGCTGTCGGGAGCGGGCGCGCAGATCGACTATCCGATCCTCGTGCGCGACACGCGCTTCCCGATCGCGGCCACGCTGATCATTCCCCAGATCGTGGGCGGGAGCGCGAGCTCGCCGGACTTCGACCTCTATCTGATCAGCCCGACCGGGACGACGGTCGCGCAGTCCGAGTTCATCACGCGGCAGGAGGAGCTCGGCTTCCTGCCGACGGTGACCGGCACGTACACGGTGCGCGTGAAGTCGTTCGCGGGCAGCGGAGGGTTCTTCGTCGACACCTCGGCGGGCCTGAACGATCCGGGCTACGTGCGCTCGAAGGGCGCGACGCCGCTGCGCGCCCCGCTGGTGCCGGCCTTCGCGCAATGTGCGGCCGGCAGCGCGAACCGCACCCACGGGCCGGCGCTCGCGTACCCGTCGTGCAACCCACCCGCGCAGGTGCCCGGCCAGCTGACCGTCGGCACGCCGGACGCGAACTCCCAGACCGCGAACTTCGCGGGGTTCGTGCGGCTGAACGTGCTGCCGGGCGACCCCGGCACCGGCGCCGACGAGGCCGACGTGGAGTTCACGGTGTCCGCCACCGACGTGCGGCGACGCACGACGCTGGTCGACTACACGGGCGAGCTCGAGACGCGCCTCTCGCTGCGCCGCACCGACAAGCAGAACGGGACCGGGACGGACTCTGCCACCGTGCAGGACTTCACGACGAGCTTCGCGGTGCCCTGCACGGCAACGGGCTCCACCACCACGGGCGCGGACTGCTCGATCTCGACCACGGCGGACGCGGTCACGCCGGGCAGCGTGGTGGAGAGCAAGCGTGCGCTGTGGCAGCTCGGCCAGGTCCAGGTCTTCGACGGCGGCTCCGACAACGACGCCGACACGGTGCCGGGGAACACGCTGTTCGCCGTGCAGGGCATCTTCGTTCCATGAGGCCGGCGTAGCCGTAGAACGAACGTCCAGTCTCTGCAACCGCCCAACCTCCGCCGGGGGTCCGCGTTCTCTAACGCCGGAACCCCCCCAACTCGGAGGTAAGTGCAAATGAGTTTCAAGTGGATTGCGATTGCCGTGGTGGCCCTGATGGCAATGCCCGGCGGCGCGCGGGCAAACGGCACCGAGGGCGACGGCACCGGCATCGCGAAGCCCAACCCGACGGGGCTGTGTAAGCAGGCCGTCGGCGGCGAGTACCGCCTGTGCGTGGTCAAGCACCGTGCGGTGATGCGGCGCATCCTCGAGCAGGCCATCAGCGAGTGCAAGGCCGAGCGCGAGGCGACGCAGTCGGAGCTCCCCAGGGCGAGCGTGGCGGCGAGCGCAACGGCGAGCGCCCCGAGGGCAACCGCGAGGGAACGGCGAGGGCCGCTCCGCCTTCCGCGAGTGCGTCAAGGCCAAGGTCCGTGCCGCGCTGGCCGAGCTGAAGGCGAAGTTCGACGCCGCGGTCGAGCAGTGCAAGACCGAGGCCGAGGCCGACCCGGTCGCCTTCCGCGAAGCAGTATGGCCGGGGCGAGCGCGACCGCCGGCCCTTCGTGCGGTGCGTCTTGCAGCACGTCGCCAGCAGAGCAGCACTCTCTAGCTTCGGCCCTCCCCGACCGAAGTAGCGAAAGGGGCCTGGCATGGATTGCCGGGCCTCTTCTCGTTCACGGGTCGTAGGCTTCCGGGGAGATGCGGTGGCGGCGGCTCGAGAAGACCCCCGACGTGATCGACCGGCGGGGTGCGCGCTCCCGCGGCCGGTCCCGTCCCGGCGGCCTGCAGGTGGGCGGCGGACTCGGCTTGGTCGGCGTGCTGATCTTCCTCGCGATCCAGCTGCTCGGGGGTGGGACGGCCGGCTCCACCTTCGACGTCGACAACCAGTTCGGCGGCGGAGTCAGCACGACGGGCGAACCCGGTACCGACGAGATCCCGGCGGGTGAGGATCCCGAGCGTGACCTCAAGGACTTCAGCGCATACGTCTTCACGGACGCCCAGCGCACGTGGCAGCGCACGTTCAAGGACGCGGGCCGGCCGTACGAGCGCGCCAAGCTCGTGCTCTACCGCGACGGCGTGTCGACCGGCTGTGGAGATGCGTCCTCCGCCGTCGGGCCTTTCTACTGCCCGGCGGACCAGAACGTCTACCTCGACCTGAGCTTCTACGACGACATGGCGCAACGCCTCGGCGCGCAGGGCGACTTCGCGTGGGCGTACGTGATCGCGCACGAGATCGGCCACCACGTGCAGCAGGAGCTCGGAACGAGCGACGAGGTCCGGCGCCTGTCCCGCGCCAACCCGGACCAGGCGAACGAGCTGTCGGTGCGGCTGGAGCTGCAGGCCGACTGCTTCTCGGGCGTGTGGGCGCATTCGGTCTACAAGGAGGGAAAGCTCGAGGAGGGAGACGTCCAGGAGGCGACCAGGGCCGCGGCCGCGGTCGGCGACGACCGGCTCCAGCGGCAGGGCGAGCGGGCGCGTCGACCCGGACTCGTTCACGCACGGGACGTCGGAGCAGCGCGCGCGGTGGTTCGAGGAGGGACGCGACAACGGGGACCCGGCGGACTGCGACACGTTCTCGGCGGAGGAGCTTTGAAGCGAGCATGCGCGCGTCGTAGCCGTTGCGCTGCGCTGATCAGGCGGAGGCCTGCGCGGGCTCCGGGTCCGGCCGCACGATCACGGTGTCGGCGATCGGGTTGATCTCATCGGCGGGCATCCCGACACGCTTCGCGTGGTCGCGCAGGGCATCCGCGCTGACGGCCTCGTAGATGCAGATCGTGCCGAGCGTCCCGTCGTCGTCCTGCGTCACGTAGCTGCGGATCCAGCGCACCTGGTCCGACATCTCGCCGTCGCCGATCTCGCTGGAGCGGGCGGCGGTCTTCTCGAGCTCCTCGGGGCTCCTCCACTCGTTGCGGCGGCGGATTGCGTATAGGTCCATCGTTCCTCCCAATTCGATTTGCCGGCTGACCGCCGGTACAAGTAACACCGCGCGACACGATCGTCGCGGCAGCCACGGCGCCCTTTGCCTAGGCTTTGGGCATGACGGCGGCCGCGCTGCGACGCTGGTGCCTTTCGAGGCCGGGGGTGACGGAGGAGTTTCCGTTCACCGCGACCACGTCGGTCTTCAAGGTGGCCGGCAAGATGTTCGCACTCAGCGCGCTTCGCTCACGGCCGCTGCGCGTGAGCGTGAAGTGCGATCCGGAGCTGGCCGCCCAGCTGCGCATCAGCTATCCGGCGATCGCGCCCGGCTATCACCTGAACAAGCGGCATTGGAACACGATCACCCTCGACGGCTCGCTCGACGACAAGTTCGTGTTCGAGATGCTCGAGGACAGCTATGACCTGGTCGTCGAGGGGCTGCCGCGCAAGGCGCGACAGCTCCTGCAGGGCTAGCGCTTCTCCTGCCCGTAGTCGCCGAACGGCGCGTCGCGATCCATGATCGGTCTTGCCGAGGTTCTCCATCGCGCTGCGCGTGAACTCGGTGCCCTCGGGCGTGTGGCGCGCGGAGCCGTCGAGCAGCGTCCCGATCAGCTGCGTCGTGTGCAGGCCCATCTGCTCGTAGGTCTGGTTGACGAGCAGCTTCATCATGTGGAGCTGGTTGGCGGGCACCTGCGCCATGCGCTGCGCGAACGCGAGCGCGAAGGTCGTCGAGCTCGGGCTCGGGCACGGCCTCCGACGCGAGGCCCCACTCGACGGCGGTGCGCCCGTCGACGGGGTCGCCGGTCAGCAGCAGCCGCTTCGAGCGCTCGAGCCCGATGCGGTACATCCACATCGCGGTCGTGGGCGAGCCCCACACCCGCGCCGGCGGGTAGCCGATGCGGCAGTCCTCGGCGCAGACGATCAGGTCGGAGCACAGCGCGAAGTCGGTGCCGCCGCCGACGCAGAAGCCGTGCACCTGCGCGATCACCGGCTTGGGCGAGCGCCACAGCGACATGTAGGAGGCGACGTAGCTCGACATCAGCTGGTAGTCGATGATCGGGTCCCAGGGGCTCGGCTCCTGCCCCATCATCTCCGTGCCCCAGTCGATGTCGTAGCCGGCGCAGAAGCGCCCGCGCCGCGCAGCCGGATCACCCGGACGTGGCCGTCGGCGAGCGCGCGCTGCATCGCGGCGTCGAACGCTTCTCTCCGGCACGATCGTGTTCAGCCGGTCGGGCCGGTTGAGCGTCAGCGTCGCGACGGTCATCGGTCTCGTAGAGGACGAGGTCGGCCATCCGGCCCATTCCAGGGACGGAGCAGGCCACGTATCGCTGCGCGGAGCGGGCTCGCGCCTTGGCGCCTCGAGCCTTGCGGATCAACGGCGGGGCGGTGCGGGACGAGCTGACGGTCGTGCTCGTCCGTGCAGACTCGGTCCACGGCGGATCGAGGCGTACTCGTTGTCCTCGGATCTCGTCGCGCCAGCTGACCTTGCTCAGATGCAGACGGATCAGCGTACCGTCGTACGTCGCCTGCGCGGAGCGGGCTCGCGCCTTCGGCCGCCTCGACCTCGGCGGTTCTTCGGCGGGGCGGTCGTGACGAGCTCGTCGAGCAGGTGCTCGCAGTCACGTGCGCGACTGCGGTCGACGGCGCGGTTGATCAGGCCTCGCTCGTTGACCTTGGAGGGCTTCGTCGTCCCGCTGACCTTGGCGCACGTACTGCAGCGCGGATGCGCGTATCTCTTCGTCCGTCGCTGCCGGATCGAAGTTGTGGAGGGGTACGGATGTTTCGACACATGCTCTGGAGCTTAGCCACCGATCGCAGCCGTGGTCGATTACCCACCGTATGGTGGCGGTAAATCGACCGCGGCTGGCGCTAGTCGGCCCGGTTCGCGTCGACACGATGGTGGGGGCGGTCGCGGCGCTGCGGCTAACGGCGTGCCGCGAACACGACGCCGTCGCCGATCGGCAACACCGCGCCCAGCCACCGCTCGGAGCTGACCAGCTCCTGATTGAACTTCCGCGCGCTCGCGAGGTTCTCGGGCGACCAGAACGCGTCCGCGTCGTCCTCGAGCGCGACGTCGCCTGACATCAGCATGTTGTCGACGACCAGCACCGCGCGCTCGGCGGCCTTGGGCTCGGCCATCTCGAGGTAGCGCGCGTACTCGGTCTTGGTCGCGTCGAGGAAGATGAAGTCGAACGGGCCGGGCAGGCTGTCGAGCACCTCCGTCGCATCGCCCTCGACGATCTCCACGCGGTCTGCGACGCCGCCGCGCTGCAGGTAGTCGGTGGCCTGGCGCACGCGGTCGGGGTCGCGCTCGATCGTGACGATCTTGCCGCGGCCCAGCTCCAGCGCCATGTGCAGCGTCGAGTAGCCGATCGCGGTGCCGACCTCCAGCACGAGTGCCGGGTCGGTGGCGCGCACGAGGGTGGCGAGGAAGCGGCCCGTCTCCCAGTGCACGATCGGGACGTGGTCGGTCTCGGCGAACTGCTCCATCTCCGCCATCACGGGCGAGCGGGTGGGACGCACGTCCTGCAGGTAGCGCTGGACGTGGTCGGCGAGGATCGGCATGAGAGTGCTCAGAGCCCGCGCTCGCGGGCGTCCTTGCTGATCCTGCGCGAAAGCTCGGCGGGCTCGATGTTCTTCTCCATCTCTTCGAGCCTGGCATTGCTCCGCATCTGCTCCCGGTGCACTGCATCCTGGAGGCCTTCGATCATGGCCTCGAGGTGGGTGACGCGGGCTTCGAGGGACTCGACGCGGTCTTCGGGGGTGGGTTGCTTTGAGCGTCTGAGTTGCATGAGTTCTGAAGACACGAAGGCCCGCCCCAAGAGAGGCGGGCCTTCGACCAAGTCCCTAGTGCTGCTAAGCGCGCTTGACGCTGACGGCCTTGGGGCCCTTGTCGCTGGACGTAGTCTCGTACGACACCTTCATGCCCTCGTCGAGGGAGCGGTAGCCCTCCTCGTCGATGCCGGTGTGATGCACGAACAGGTCCTTGCCGCCGTCCTCGGGCGTGATGAAACCAAAGCCCTTGTCGGCGTTGAACCACTTAACGGTTCCGGTTGGCATTAACTGCCTCCATGTACATGTGCTGGCTACGCGGAGGCTGCTCACTAAGGGCATACGACTGCGCCAACCTGCACTTACTTGTGCCGAACTGATGTCCGGCCTGTCGGGCGCGAGTGTAGCAATGCTGCCCGCGCGAATCAGGGACCTTGGGTAAAGAAATTCACACGCCGGGCGCGTGAGTTCCAAGCTCTGGCCAGAATGGCCATTCCTCGAAATGGGTGCACCGCCCGGATCCGTCCAGGCGCACGATCCACAGATCCTTGTAATGGCGCGGCGGCGGGCCGTCGTACCAGACCTCGACCCGCGCGACGCCCGTGTTCCCCTCCACCGCGACGGCCTCGCTGGTCATCCGGAAGGGCTCGTCGGGGCTCTTGCGCTCCGCATCCCAGAGCGTCGCGATCTCGTCAAGCCCGCGCGCCGTGGGCTCGAACGGGCCGGCGCTGTAGGTGGCGTCGGCGGTGAAGAGCGTGGCCAGCACTTCGGTGCCCGGCGTGCGCCAGGCGCGCTCGTAGGCGTCGATCCAGTGGTAGAGCTGCGCGCGGTCCACGCGGGGGACCGTATCGTTTACACAGTCGGCTCACTCTGCGCATCCTGTGTATGACTAACTGTGTTTGTGTGTATGGTTATGTGTATGCGCACGAACATCGAGATCGACGACCGGCTGATGAGCGAGGTGCTGCGCCTCACGGGCGTTCGCACGAAACGTGAGGCGGTCGACCTCGCCCTGCGCGAGCTCGTCGCCCGCCACCGGCAGCTCGGCGTGCTGAAGCTCCGGGGGCGCGTGAGCTGGGAGGGGGACCTCGAGGCGAGTCGCCGGGGTCGCTCGTGATCGTCGTCGACACGAGCGTCTGGATCGACGTCTTCAGAGGCGAGGATTCCGCGACCGCGGTTCGGTGCGTGGAGCTGATCGAGGACGGGGCCCCGGTGGCGCTCACGGATGTGGTGCTGACCGAGATCCTCCAGGGACTTCCGGTCCGAGCGGGAGGCAGGTCGCGTCGAGCGACACATGCGCGCGTTTCCGCTCCTGCGACTCGAGTCGGTGGATGACTTCTCATTGGCGGCGGAGCTGTACCGCACCGCACGACGCGCCGGCATCACGATCGGCAAGACGATCGACTGCCTGATCGCAGCGCCGTGCGTGCGGACCGGAGCCTCCCTGCTGCATTCCGATGCGGATTTCGACCGCCTCGCCAGCTGCACGCCGTTGCGAGTCTTCCGCTAACCGGTTCGTGTACGCCGCGCACCCTCCGATGCCGCGGGTTGCGGTGCGCTACACGACCGGATTCGCCAGCGTTCCCAGCCCCGGCGCGTGCAGCGCGACCAGGTCGCCGGGCTCGAGCCAGCGGTTTCCCTCCAGCGGGCCGAGCTCCAGCAGGCAGCCGCCGCCGAGCGTGCCGGAGCCGAGCACGTCGCCGGGGCGCAGCTCCGTGTCGCGCGCTGCGTGCTCGACGATCTGCGGCCAGGTGAACTGCTGCTTCGAGGCGTCGCTGCGCGTAAGCTCGTCGCCATTGAGTACGACCGTGGCCTCCAAGTGCAGCCGACCGTCCTCGTAGGGCAGCTCGTCCGGCGTCACGAGCATCGGGCCGAGGCTGGTCGCGAAGTCCTTGCCCTTTGCGGGGCCGAGCCCGACGGTCATCTCCTTGATCTGGAAGTCGCGCGCGCTCCAGTCGTTCAGCAAGGTGAAGCCGGCGATCTCGCCCTCCGCACCCATGATCGCCGCGATCTCGAGCTCGAAGTCGAGCAGGGTGCAATCGGGAGGGCGCGCCACCTCGTCGCCGGGCCCGCGGATCGAGGCCGGGTTGGAGAAGTAGAAGATCGGCTGCTCGAACCATGCCTCCGGGATGTCTGTACCGCGGAGCTCGAAGCCCTTCGCCACATGCTCCTCATAGGCGAAGAAGTCGCGGAATGAGGGTGGCGTGGGGACTGGCGCGAGCAGATGCACATCCTTCAGCGGGTGGATCGTGCCCGTGCGCACGCGTCCCTCGCCGTTCAGCCACTCGATCATGGTCTCGGCGGCGAGGCCGTGGACCTGCTCGTTCTCGAGGATTCCGACCCGGGTGGAACGGGGGCTGTCGCGGAAAGTCACCAGACGCATGCGCGCCAGACTAGACCTCCAGCCGAGATTCCTCCAGATCGAGCTCTCGCTCGATCCTGTGCATCACCTCGTTGCTGATCGTGCCGCCGTTGCGCAGCTCGACCAGGGCGCGCCGCTGGACCAGGTAGAGCTCGTGCAGGAGCCGCTGGTAGTTGAGCGAGCGGTCCTCGATGCCGTCCTCGTCTTCCATCTTTCCCGCCCTGAACCTTGAAGCGCCGCAGCGGAACCGGTGCAGGTCGCGAAGCCGCTCGGCCGTGTCGTCGCGGACCCAGTCCTCGACGACCAGCTCGTCGATCCGCGCGAGCGCGGCGCGGGAGGCGACCAGGCGCGCGCGGATCTCCTCGGCCTCCTCCTCGGCGCCGTCCTCGACCACCCCGAGGCGGCGGATCAGCCAGGGCAGGTGAGCCCCTGCCCGACGAGCGTCACCAGGATCACGGCGAAGGTGATGAACAGGACCAGATCGCGGTCCGGCAGCGGCGCTCCGGCATCGGTCTCGAGCGGCAGCGCGAGCGCCGCGGCGAGCGACACCGCGCCGCGGATGCCGGCCCATGCCGCGACGACGCGCATGCGCCAGCCCACGCGTCGCGCCCGCTGCTGGGGACGGCGATCGAGTGCGCGCACTACATAAGGCGCCGTGAACGTCCAGACGAACCGCACTCCGATCACGGTCGCGCACACGAGCGCCGAGTAGCCCACCACCTCGCCGGCACTGCGGTTCTGGAGCGCGTCGACGATCACCGGGCAGCTGCAGGCCGATCAGGATGAAGAGCGTCGCGTTGAGCAGGAACACGAGCATCTCCCACAGCGCGAATCCTTGGAGCCGGGTCTGCGGGGAGGCGATCTCCGGCGCGCGCCAGCCCAGGTAGATGCCGGTCGTCACGGCGGCCAGCACACCGGAGACCCCGATGGCGTCGGCGGGAACGAACGCCGCGTAGCGGTCAGCAGCGAGATCGTCAGCTCGGTCGGTGTGTCGTCGAGGCGGCGCCGGATCTCCGCGACCACGTAGCCGACCACGAGGCCGACCGCAATCCCTCCGAGCGCCGATCCAGACGAACTCGAAGCCGGCGTCCACGACGGAGAAGCTGCCGCCGACTGCCGCCGCGACCGCGACCTTGTAGGCGACCAGCGCCGTCGCGTCGTTGACCAGGCTCTCGCCCTCGACCACGTTGACGATCCGCCGCGGCGCGCCGAGCCGGCGCATGATCGCCGTGGCGGCCAACGGGTCGGTCGGCGACACGATCGCGCCCAGGGCAAAGGCCATCGGCCAGGTGAGCCCGATCGCCTCGTGTCCGATCACGGCAACCACTCCCGTGGTGACCAGCACCAGGCCGATCGCCAGCAGCGTGATTGGACGGGCGTTGCTGCGCAAGGCGCGCAGGTCGGCGAAGAACGCTGCCGCGTACAGCAGCGGCGGGAGGAAGATCACGAGGACCAGATCCGGATCCAGCTCGATCTCTGGCATCCCGGGGATGAGCCCGAGCGCCACCCCGCCGAGCACCAGCGGGATCGGGTAGGGGACCGAGAACCAGCGCGCCAGCACGTTCAGCCCGGCCACCGAGACGAACAGCGCGAGGATGAAGATCTCGAAGTTCTCCATCGCGCTATTTTGCCTTTACCGATCCCGGTCAGGGATCACAGATCGGGGCCTTCGGGTGGGGTAGCGTTTTGGGGATGTTCGAAGAAGATGCCGAGCGGCTGCGGGGCGCCTATACGGCATTCAACGAACAGGGCGTCGAGGCGTTCCTGGAGCGCCTTGCCCCGGAGTTTCAGCTCCGCGACCGCGAAAGCTCCCCCGACAGGGAGGAGACTCGCTACGGCAAGCAGGGGATCAAGGAGCTGTTCGACTCTTATATGGAGGCGTTCGACGCGCTGCGCCTCGAGCCTCAGGAGTTCATCGACTGCGGCGATCAGATCGTCGTCTCCCTGCACCAGCGGGTGCGCGGCAAGGAGAGCGGCGCCGAGGTCGTGGGCAACATCGCCCACGTCTGGACGATGCGCGGCGCCGCGCCGTATCGTCTGATGATCTTCGGCGACAAAGAAAGCGCGCTGCGGGCGCTCGGGCGTGAAGGGGGTGCGCCATGAGCGGGCAGACAACGGCAGAGCTGGCGATCGGCGTCCGAGTTCGCCGGCTACCGGGTCGAGGAGTTAGCGGCCCGCGGGGGGATGGGCGTCGTCTACCGCGCGACCCAGACGCGGCTCGGGCGCACGGTGGCGCTGAAGCTGGTGACCCCGGCGTTTGCCCGCGACCCGTCATTCCGCGATCGGTTCCGGCGCGAGTGGATGATCGCCGCCTCCATCGATCACCCGAACGTGATCCCGGTGTACGAGGCGGGCGAGGAGGACGAAGTCCTCTACATCGCGATGCGCTGGGTGACGGGGACCGATCTGCGCTGTCTGATCGACCGCGGCCCGCTCGAGCCGGCTCGTGCCGCGCGCATCGTCGCCCAGGTGGCGAGCGCCCTCGATGCCGCTCACGAGCGGGGCCTGATCCATCGCGACGTGAAGCCCGCCAACATCCTGCTCACCGGGGAGGACCACGTCTATCTGACCGACTTCGGGCTGACGAAGCACGCCAGCTCGATCAGCGGGCTGACGCGCACGGGCCAGTGGGTGGGCACCGTGGACTACACCGCGCCGGAGCAGATCGAAGGCGGGACGGTCTGCGCGCAGACCGACGTCTATTCGCTCGGTTGCGTCCTCTTCGAAGCCCTGACCGGCCGGCCCCCGCACAGGCGCGAGAACGACCTGGCGACGCTGTGGGCTCACATGTATACGGCGCCTCCGTCGGTGCGCGAGGTCTCGCCGGAGATCTCGCCGGAGTTGGAGGCTGTCGTGCAGCGGGCGATGGCCAAGGATGCGGCCGAGCGCTACGCGACGGCGGGCGAGCTCGGTCGTGCGGCGCTGGCCGCGGCGGGCGGGCCTCCGTCTGCGATCGACCAACCGCCGCCACCGGCACCCGCACCAGGATTGCCGCCGGCCGGATGGTTGCCGGGGCGCCCGGGGCGGCGGGTGCTGCTCGGCCTCGCGGGGGTGGTGCTCCTGATCGGCGCCCTCGTGGCGGTCGTGTCGCTCACCGGATCGGACAAGAAGGAGAGTGCCAAGCCGGCGGTGCCGCCACCCCGGCGTCCTCGCCTGCGTTGCGGACCGCCGCGACCTGGCGGCCCCTGCCCGGCATGCCGACGGCGCGCCAGAACATGGCGGGCACGGTGCTGGACGGGACCGTCTGGGTGATCGGCGGACTCGGAGACGGCTCCACCGGCTCGCGCCGCGTCGAGGGCTACGACCCCGTGATCAACGCCTGGAAGTCCGCTCCCAACCTGCCGGTGCGACTGCACCACGAGATGGTCGTGACCTACAAGGGAGAGGTCGTCGTGATGGGCGGCTGGATCCCGAAGGGAACGGATCAAAGCGCGATCGAATCCAACCGCGTGTTCGTGCTGCGCGACGGTAGCTGGACGCAGCTGCCCTCCATGCGCGAGCCGCGCGTGGCGGGTGCGGCGGGCGTGGTCGGCGATCGGATCGTGGTCACCGGCGGCCAGGCCGGCGGGCGGCTGCTCGACACCACCGAGGTGTTCGACGGCAAGCAGTGGAAGAGCGCGGCGAACATCCCGACGCCGCGCGAGCACGTCGCGGCGACCTCGGACGGGCACTACGTCTATGTGGTCGGCGGGCGCAATCTGTCGCCCGACAAGAACTCCGCGGCGCTCGAGCGCTACGACCCCGCCGCCGACAGCTGGCAGCGGCTGCCCGACATGCCGACCGCCCGCGGCGGGCTGGGCGCGGCGGTCGCAGGCGGCAATCTGTTCGCCGTCGGCGGCGAGAGCCCGACGCGCGCACTGGGCGCGGTCGAGTCCTACGACATCGCGCGCAAGCGCTGGTCCAGCGCCCCGCCCATGCGCACCCCCAGGCACGGGATCGCGGTGGCCGCGATCGGCCACGAGCTCTACGCGCTCGGCGGCGGCATTCACCCCGGGCACGCGAGCGCCGTGAGGACTTCGGAGGTCACGACTCTGGTGCCTGCTCGCGCCGGCGCGGGTGAGGCGCGACCGGCGCGACATGGCGCCGCCTGCCCTCCATGCCGACCGCTCGCCAGAACATGGATGGAACGGTGCTGGACGGGACGATCTGGGTGGTAGGCGGGCTCGGAGCCGGCTCGATCGGCTCCCGGAAAGTCGAGGGCTACGACCCCGTGATCAACGCCTGGAAGTCCGCTCCCTCGCTGCCGGTGCGGCTGCACCACGAGATGGTCGTGACCTACAAGGAGGAGGCCGTCGTGATGGGCGGCTGGATCCCCAAGGGATCGGATCAAAGCGCGATCGAATCCGACCGCGTGTTCGCGCTGCGCAACGGCAAGTGGGTCCAGCTGCCGTCGCTGCTGCGGCCGCGCGTGGCGGGCGCAGCCGCGGTGGTCGGCGACCGGATCGTGGTCACCGGCGGCCAGGCCGACGGCCGCCTCGTCGACACAACGGAGGTGTTCGACGGCAAGCAGTGGAAAGCCGCGGCGAACATCCCGACGCCGCGCGAGCACGTCGCGGCGGCCTCGGACGGGCACTACGTCTACGTGGTCGGCGGGCGCAATCTGTCGCCCGACAAGAACTCCGCCGCGCTCGAGCGCTACGACCCCGCCACCGACACCTGGCAACGGCTCCCCGACATGCCGACCGCCCGCGGCGGGCTCGGGGCGGCGATCGCGAACGGCCATCTGTTCGCCGTCGGCGGCGAGACCCCGACGCGCGCCTTGGGCGCGGTGGAGTCCTACGACATCGCGCGCAAGGCCTGGTCGCGCGCCCCGGCCATGCGCACCCCGAGGCACGGGATCGAGGTGGAGGCGATCGGCCACGACCTCTATGCGCTCGGCGGCGGCACTTCACCCCGGGCACGCGAGCGCGACCGGGACTGCGGAGGCCGCCGGCCTCACGCCCTGACGACTGCAAGTCTGGTTGATCCTCGCTCCTCGGACTCAGCGCGCCGAGAAAGGGTCACTGCGCAGGATTCGACGGCGAGCGCGTCGTAAAGGTTGATCTCCTGTCGTTCTCCTTTCCGGAGGTCGGAACTGTGTCCACGTACGCTGCGGAGGAGTTGCGCCCGCTCACCAGCCTGTGGTGGCTGCTCATGCTGTTCGGCGTCGCGACGCTCGGCGTCGGCATCTTCTTCGTGGTCTCGCCGCACGAAACGCTGAGCACGTTCACCGTGATCGCCGGCATCTTCCTGCTCGTCGACGGCGTGCTGGCGGTCATCGGCTCGATCTTCGGCCGTGGGGAGGGTCGCGGCCTGCTCGCTCTGATCGGTGTGCTCAGCGCGATCGCCGGCTTGGTGCTTCATCAAGAAGCCGTTCGACACGCTGGTCGTCTTCACGCTCATCATCGGCGTGTGGTTCGTCGTCGCCGGCGGTGTGCGCTTCGTGACCGCCGTCGCGTCTCCCGAGGGGCGGAGCGGCAACATCGTCGTCGCGATCCTCGACGTCGTCGCGGGCACCGTGATCCTCGCCTGGCCCGATTTGGGACTGGCCACGGTCGCGGTGATCATCGGGATCGCGCTGATCCTGCGCGGCATCCTCTTCATCGTCGCCGGCTGGCAGCTGCACCGGCTCGACCGCGGCCAGAGCAGCCGCCCGAGTGCCACGCAGGCCGCGACCTGACAGCTGACCGCGGGGCCCCGTGCCGGCCGCACAACGCGGAAAGCCCGCATAGGTAAACCTTGTGGCTTAAGTGGGACCTGATCGAGGCGATCCGACGATCCTGATCACCGGCGCCACCGCCGGCCTCGGCCGCGCGCTTGCCGACGAGCTGGAGGCGACCGGCGCGAACGTGATCAGGCACGGCCGCGCTGACGCGGACCTTGCCTCCCTGGACGAGGTGCGGGCATACGCTCGGCATGTGGAGTGGGAGAACGAGCGCCTCGACGTGCTCGTCAACAACGCCGGGATCGGGATGGCGGGTCCGCGGGCGGAGAGCGAAGACGGATACGAGCTGCGCTTCGCGGTGAACTATCTGGCCGGCTACCTGCTGACGCGGATGCTCTTGCCGCTGCTGGAGCGCTCCGCGCCGGCGCGCATCGTGAACGTCTCGTCCGCGGGCCAGGCGCCGATCGACTTCGACGACGTGATGCTGGAGCGTTCCTACAGCGGCGTGCAGGCCTACTGCCAGAGCAAGCTGGCCCAGGTGATGTTCACGTTCGACCTGGCGGAGGAGCTGGGCGACTCCGGAGTGACCGCAAACTGCCTGCATCCGGCGACGTTCATGCCGACCAAGATGGTGACGGAGGCGGGTGGGACCCCGATGAGCTCGCTGGAGGAGGGGGTGGAAGCCACGCTGCGGCTCGTCACCGATCCGGAGCTGGAGGGAGTGACGGGACGCTACTTCGACGGCTTGGAAGAGGCGCGCGCGCATCCGCAGGCATACCGCATGGAGGCCCGTCGCCGGCTGCGCGAGCTCAGCGAGCAGCTCACATGACGTTCGAGCAGGCGGTCGAGATCGCGGCGCGGGCATTGGCGGGAAAGAAGGACCGGTTCGGTGAGCCGGACCTGCTGCATTCGCTGCGGGTGGCTCTTTCTGTGCCGGAGGAGGCGCGGGTGGTGGCGGCGCTTCACGACGTTCTGGAGGACTCCGACATGACGGCCGAGGACCTCGCGCGGTTGGGGTTGAGCGAGGTGGAGCTGGAGGCCGTGATGCTGCTGACGCGCAGCGACGACGACCCGTACGAGGACTACATCGAGCGGGTCGCGACGGCGGAGGGCGAGGCGGGGCGGCTGGCACGGATCGTGAAGCTCGCAGACCTGCGCGACAACCTCGGCCGGACGCGGCCGGAGATGGAGCATCTGCGGGAGCGCTACGAGCAGGCGCTGGCCCGGATCGAATCCGTCATGCCTGACGCTAAAGTCACCAATTAGTCGCAATGAAGAAGTGGTCAGGACACACGACAGCTATACCTCCCGCCACTGTGGTGGTCGAGGCGGGGCAGGTCATTCCCCGCAACGGGATCGTGGTGGAGGGGATCGCCTCCGTGGACGAGTCCGCGGTCACGGGCGAATCCGCGCCGGCGGTGCGCGAGCCGGACTGCGACCGCGCCGCGGTCACCGCGGGCACGGTGGTGGTGTCCGGGCGGATCGTCGTCGCGCTCGATCGTAGCTAGGCCCGACGGCCTCGCCGCTACTGACGACAACAGCCTGTTCGCAGTTCAGGGTGTTTACGTGCCCTTGAGGACGCGCGTCGCCCAAGAAGGGGGTTATGAGGCGGGTGACGTCGGCAAGCGGTGCCGGACACCAGGGAAGCGGGCCAAGTCACGATCGTAGGAAACGAGCTCAGCGCCGTGCTCGATCGCGAGCGCGGCCAGGTGCGCATCGGTCGTGAGGTTGCCCGCAGCGCCCGTTTCGACGAGCAATCCTCTGAGCAAGTCGGCGTGTCGCGTGGTGGGTTCGACCACCACCGCCGCGGCGGCGCCAAGCCAAGCCTGCACCTGGCTCGTCGCCTCGTCGACGCTCATCGCGTTCGGGAGGATCGAGGGGTTGGTCCCGACCCGGATGAATGCCAACAGGACCACCCACGCGAAGCCGACGGCCTCGGCGCCGGCGAGGGACCGCTCGAGCCAGGCGAACGATCGCTCGTGATGTGCGCTCGCGCTATCGACGGCGTACAGAAGGACGTTCGCGTCGACGACTACCACCGGTTCAACGTCCCTCCGAGACGCTGCGGGCGAGCGCATCGTCCTCGAGCTCGGCCGCGAGGCGGAGCGCCTTCGTCAAGTCGACCCGCGCGGGCCCTAGTTCGCGGGGGACTGTGTATGCACGCGTGCGCTCGGTCTGCTCTCCGAGACCGGCGCGGATGGCCGCGTTCACCGCCTCCTTGAAAGTCATGCCCCGCTCGCGCATGACGCGCTCCACGAGCAGTCGCGTATCCGGATCGAGCGTTACCGTCGTCCTCACGCCTACATCATAGCGTCAGTTATCTTGATGCGTTGATGCATCACGCTTGGCGGCAGCCAGTCCGGCCGCCTCGGACTGAGCATGAACGCGGTGCGCAACAGCTCCTCAACCAGCTCTCGGGCAAGCCCGACGTCGCGTCTGCCGCTTCGGGTCGTGGTCACACAACCGAAAGGAGGCGAGTGCGACGTTTTCGCCCCCCGTTCATGGGTGCTTCAGGCCTACACGCTGGGCTATGGCCGGCAAGCCCGACTATCACCGCCTGCGACCCTTCAGTGAAGCTGGGAGCAGTTCCAGCGCCTCAACGTGGCGAGGTCGCATGATTTTGAAGTGACGGCGGTCCAGCGTCGCCAGCTTGGGCTCGCCGAGCCGCTCCACGATTGCCATCACAGCGGCGTCGACGAAGCCGACGCGCAGGTCGATGTACGTCTCCAGGAGCTCCGACACGCGTCCGTAGTCGTTCGGCTCCAAATCCTCAACCCGAAAGACGCCTCGCCTGATCTCGTCCATCAGCGCGAGCAATGCATCGGGTCCCATGCCTTTGTGAAACCAGTAATCCAGCTCGGGCAGGATCGGTGCTGGAATGAGGAGCTCTTCCTTGTTCTGCGCCAGCAAAGCGGCGCACTTGTCGTGATCCCGGTCACCGGCATCCATCGCCGCGAGGAGCGGCCCTGTATCGAGGATCAGCGCCAAGGGCGCGGCGGCACTCTGGGCGTCCGTGCCGAGCGGCGCGCGACATCGGTCTCGCCAGAGTTGAACGCACCGATGAGCCGAGTGCGGGGCCGATTCGTCGGCCCCAGCTCCTTCTCCAGTGCGCCAGGGCCATGGGGTGGGTCGGCGAGCCGTATCCTCGGAGGCGGCAATGCCTCCGCCGACCTCGAACTGAAAGAGATCGAGCTCCACGGCCACTGCGTGGCCTACCGGTCTGCCGGCAGCGGCCCGGTGATCGTGCTCGTGCACGGGATCACGTCGACCTCCGAGACGTGGGAGCGCGTCATGCCCACGCTGGCGAAGCGCTTCACCGTGATCGCGCCGGACCTGCTCGGGCACGGCGGCTCGGCCAAGCCGCGCGGCGACTACTCGCTGGGGGCCTACGCGAGCGGGGTGCGCGACCTGCTGATCGCTTTGGGCCACGAGCGTGCGACGTTCGTCGGGCACTCGCTCGGCGGCGGGGTCGCGATGCAGCTGGCGTACCAGTTCCCCGAGCGGTGCGAGCGGCTGGTGCTGATCGACAGCGGCGGGCTCGGGTCGGAGGTGAACCTGTTGCTGCGCATGGCCACGCTGCCGGGTGCGGAGTTCGTGCTGCCGTTTCTGGCAAGCGAGCCGCTTCTCGGTGTCGGCCGCGGGGTGGGCCGCTTCTTTGATCGCCTGGGATTGCACTTTCACACCGACATCGCCGAGATGGCCCGGGGCCACTCGTCATTGTCGGACAGCGATGCACGGGCCGCGTTCGTGCACACGCTGCGGACAATTGTCGATCCAATCGGCCAGCGGGTCAGCGCGAACGACCGCCTCTACCTCGCGGAGGAGACGCCGTTCCTGATCTATCTGGGGCAAGCGCGACAGCATCATTCCGGTCGCGCATGCGTATTCCGTGCACGAGCGCGTGCCGACGAGCCGGTTGGAGGTCTTCGAGAAGGCGGGCCACTTCCCGCACGTCGACGAGCCGCATCGCTTCATCGAGGTGCTGACGGAGTTCATCGACTCGACCAAGGCCGCGAAGATCGGCGCCGCAGCGCTGGCGGGAGCTGTTGCAGAAGGGCGAGCCGGCGGGGCGGGCGATGACGCTGATCGAGTTTCCCGCCGATGACGCGGAGCGTGCGCTGCGGTTCTGGGGTGGCTTGCTGGACGTCGAGTTGGAGTCCCGGGCGAGGGAGAGGGGAGTGGCTGGCAGTCCCGCTCGTCGGGGGTGCCGATCGGCGTTCACGAGCGCGGCCCCGGCCCGGGCGACACGGTCTCGCTGCCTTACTTCGACGTGGACGACATGGCGGGGGCGCTCGCGCGAGTGGAGGAGCTGGGCGGCAGCATCATCCACCCGGGCGAGCGGTGGGCGATCTGCAAGGACTCGGAGGGGAGTCCGTTCGGGTTGGCAGTGGGCGTCGGCCTCATCGATTGACTTTCGTCTTTCGCGGCACCCGAAGTCGGTGCCGCTACATCGGGAGCGCCGCTATGTGGGGACGAAGCGCCGCTTCCAAGCGGATCATCTCGTCGATGGCCTGTTCGTGACCTTGCGGCGCCGACGCCGAGCGCCCAGCGGTCGTCGGAGCAGACTCGCCTACTCGGGGATCGGCTCGTGCTTCCGGTGCTCGGCCCGCTCCCGGTTGAGCATGTTCGGGTAGATGAACCAGTAGCACCAGCCGTTGATCTCGAGGTAGTGGTTCGTCATCACGTAGTCGGGCCGGTACGGCGCCCGATACTCGGCCCGGTAGCCCTCGGCCTTGATCAGCCGGACGAATCCGTCGAACAAGCTGGTGTCCACTTCGCGCCAGTCCTTAATCACGTACTCGTGCGGATCCGGCGTCTTGCCGGTCCCACCCACCTCAACCATCTTGACCGCTCGCCACGGGACGGAGGCGATGAACTCGTCGCGTCGCGCATGGTCATTTCCACGGCCTGCTCATGAGGTTCGTTGCACCGGTTGCGTAAGGAGCGCCCGGTTGATCAGGGTGGTCTCGGAGATCGGCGCGCCCATGCTCCAGTACTCCCAGCCGTCGAGCTCCAGGTAGGTGTGGTGGTAACGCGGGTTGGCAACGTCCGCCGGCCACGGCTTGACGATGCCGTCATGGCGGATCAGCGCGACGAACTCGAAGAACTTGCGCTCGAAGATCCGGCCGGCGCCCACTTGCACACCGTGTATTCATGTGGCCACTGGGGCATCGTCTTGGCGAACTGCCACCGGACAGTCGCGATGTAGGCGCGGGCGTCGTCGGTCGTGAATGCCATACCTAGCTGCGACGGCCCCGCTTGCGCGACTTCCTGTGGCGGTCCGCCTCGCTGAACTTGGCGATGCGGTTCGCGTCGTCCCATAGAGCGCGCGCTCGCCGAGGTCCTCGAGCAGACGCGCCTCCTCGGCGATCTCGTCTCGCAGGTCGTCGGGCGCCGCGGGCCACGCGTCATCGAGGCGCTGGCCGGCTTCCTTGTAAGGCGCGATGCGTACCGCGGATCGCCGCCGCGCATGGCGTCCGCCGCGTCGCGCTTGCGGAGCTGCGCTTCCTGGAAGGCGAGCTCGGTGCGGACGGTGACGTTCGGCACGCGGCCGGCTGCGACGTCGCCCGGCACGACGTTGACGTTGACCGGGATCGTGATCGTCTCGGTCTTCATGTCGGTGACCGACACGTACGAAAGCTCCAGCTCGCACACGGTGACCGCGCCAGCCGCACGATCGCGGGCACGTCGATCGTCAGCAGCAGCTTGCGCTGCTCTCCCGAGTAGAAGTCACCCAGCTCGAC
>CAWGVJ010000019.1:0-93784 GCA_963826005.1 uncultured Solirubrobacterales bacterium
TGGCGGGCTGGCCGGGGCGACGACGGCGATCGTCGCCTTCTCGGGCAGCGCCGGCGGCTTGATTCGCTTCATTCGGCACCGCCCTTCGATCGCCTCGGCGATCAGCTCCGAGGCGCCTGCAGCGAGCCGAGCACCAGCTCGACGTGGAGCTCGCGCCACCTGCTCGAGCTCCAGCGGGCCCGGGGGTCGAACCACAGCGCGACCCCGGTGCACTGGAGGAGGATCGCGTAGGTCGCCACGTGGGCGTCGGAGGCGTGCAGCGAGCCGTCGCGGATCCCGTCGCGGATCATCTCGCTGAAGTCGCCTGGTAGTCGTCGCGCTCGGCGATCAGCGCCAGCCGCGCGGCCCCTCGGTCAGCGCCCGGATCTCGCTGTCGGTGACGAACGCCTCGCGCCGGTGGATGCCGTGGAAGACGACGTGCTCGCGCACCGCCGCGGCCAGCCGCAGCGCCGGCCGCCGTGCCGCGCGATCGCCGCCACGACCCTGCTCGGTCAGGCGCTCCATGAAGTCGTCCTGGAGGTGGACGAGGATCGCCTCCTTGCTCGCGTACCAGTGGTAGATCGCCGCCGGCTGGACCCGCGGCGGCGGCCGCGATCGCCCGCATCGAGGTCGCGTGGTAGCCGAGCCGGGCGAAGAGCTCGATCGCCGCCCGGTCGATCGCGTCGCGGGTCTCGGGCCCGCGCCGGCTCGACGAGCGCCCGTTGCGCGAGTCGTCGCGGCCCGCGGCGGCGACGGTGGCGCCGGCGTCAGCCAAGCCGCAGCAGCTCCTGGGTCTGCTCCTGGGTCGCCACCTCGCGCCCGAGCGCCCCGGCCAGGTCGACCGCCATCTCGACCAGCGCGGCGTTCGACGGCGCGAGCACGCCCGCGGCTCAGGTAGACGACGTCCTCGAGCCCGGTGCGGATGCCGGGCGCGCCGTGCAGGAGCGCCAGCGCCAGCATCCGCTGGTGGTGGCGGCCGATGCAGGTCACGGTCCAGAAGGCGTCCGTCGGGCAGCGGGCGGACCATCGCCGCCAGCGCCTCGGGCGAGGCGTCGATGCCGCCGGGCACGCCGAAGACGAGGTTGATCCGCAGCGGCGCCGGCAGGATCCCCTCCTCGAGCCAGCGCACGGCGCTGACCACGTGGCCGACGTCGAAGGCCTCCGACCTCGAGCGCGATCCCGGCGTCGGTCGCGCGCTCGATGATCCCGCGCGCCGGCCGGCGGCGGGGTGATGAAGGTCTCGTCGCCGAAGTTCATCGAGCCGGACTCGACGCCCGAGATGTCGGGCTTCGCCTCGAGCCCGGTGGTCCGCTCCTCGATCGTCATGTCGTTGGCGCCGCCGGTCGAGACCATCGTCAGCAGGTCGCTGCCGGCGCGGATCCGCTCGATCACGTCCTTGAACAGCTCCGGGCGGCCGCTCGGCGTGCCGTCGTCCTCGCGCACGTGCAGGTGGACGACCGTGGCCCCGGCCGCTCGCCGCCTCGATGCTCGAGTCGGCGATCTCCTCGGTCGTGTAGGGGATGTTCGGGTTGTTCTCGCGGAAGACGTCGGCCCCGGTGACCGCGACGGTGACGACGACCGGGTCGCTGTTCCAGGCGCTCATCCTGCACCTCCTCGCGAGCGCGCCAGCGACGCCCGCTCCTCGTCGGTGATCGGTCGCGAGCCGCGCCGCGTCCGGGTCCCAGAGCACGAGCCCGAACTCCGCCTCGACCGACGACCTCGCCGGCGTCGTCGAGGATCCGCTCGCTGGTGGTGAGGCTCGATCGCGCCCAGCTCGCGGACCGCGCACTGCACGGTCACCGCCTCGAAGGCCGGATCGATCTCGCCGCTGGAAGTTGACCGAGCAGCGCCCGACCACGTACTCGTCGCGGCGGATCCCGTGGCGCTTCAGGAACGCGTCGCGGCCCTCCTCGAGGTAGGTGAGGACGACGGTGTGGTTGACGTGGCCGAGCCCGTCGAGGTCGCGCCAGCGCATCTGCACGCGGTGCCCGGGTCGCTCGCTCACGCCGGCTCCCCGACGGGCAGGCCGAGCGCCTGGCGCAGCGGCCGGCGAGCGGCGCACGAGGTCGAGGGCGTAGGCGCCGCGGTCGGGCGCGTAGCCGCTGCCGACCAGCATCCGCACGTCGGAGCCGATCCCGTCGCGCGGCCAGCGCCGCGGCCGAGAAGCTCGTCGCCATCGAGAAGAACAGCACCGTGCCGCCGTCGGCGGTCAGCAGGATCGCGGTCGGCTCGCAGCCGGTGGCGTTGACGACGACCACGGTGAGGTCGGCCGGCGGCGCGCCGGCGCCGCGCAGCCGCCTCGAGCGCGGCGAGCGGGTCGCGCAGGTCGGCGGTGACGCCGACGTCGCAGAGCCCGAGCGCGGCGACCCGCTCGATCGCGTCGGGGTCGACGTCGACCGCGACCACGGTCCCGCCGCTCCATCGCGTCGCGGGCGGCCGCGAGCGCCAGCTTGCCGCGCGTGCCCGGCCCCGAGCACGCAGACGGTGCCGTCGGCGCGGGCGCCAGCGCGCGGGTCTGCGAGGCGGCGGCGCAGACGTCGTAGACGCTCGAGCGCGGTCGCCAGCGGCAGGTCGTCGGGGAGCGGCGCCCACGCGGCGCGGTCGCAGACGTAGGCGGTGCCCGTCGACCTCGACCTGGGGCGAGGCCGGATCGAGCGCGCGTCGACCGCGTCGAGCCGCAGCGGCGTCAGGGTCAGCGAGGCGAGGGTGACGATCCGCTCGCCCGAGCCGCGGGCGGCGATCGAGAGCGCTCGCCGACCGCGGTCACGGTTCCCAGCAGCACCCCGCCCGAGTCGGTCTCGGGGTTGTGCATCTTGCCCCGCGACGTCGACGATCTCCATCGATCCGCGCGGCCATCGGTCGGGGTCGCCGCCGGCGCGCTCGCGCGATGTTGCGAAACGAGGTCGAGTCGAGGCAGCAGCCGCTCGACCGCGACCTCGAACTCGTAGCGGGCGCACCGGCCCCGACGCGTCGAGCCGCTCGGCCGGCTGCGGCAGCGCGCCGGCCGGGCTCGAGCACCCGGTCGGCGCCGAGCTCGCTGCCCGATCTCGTCCGCGAATCACTCTTCATGAACGATCGTTAGAAACCTATCGCCGCAGCGCGCGGTCCCTGTCAAGGGCGGATTGCGGTCTGACCGGACGCGGCTGCCGGTGCTCGGAGCCGTGACTACGCCCGCCGCGATGCCCTCGCGATGCCCGTCGTCTGGAGCGACCGCCACCGGCTGCACGAGCCGGGCGGCGAGATCTGGGTCGGCGTGCGCACGCCCGGGCACCGAGCTGCCCGCGCGCGCCGAGCGGATCCGCGAGGCGCTCGCCGCGGCGGGCGCGCGCTTCGTCGAGCCGAGGCCGCAGCCGACGACGACCTGCTCGCGCGTCCACGACCCCGCGCTGCTCGACTACCTCGACGGCGCCTGGGAGGAGTGGGAGGCGGCGGGGCTGACCGACGACCCCGGCCAGGACCGCGTCGTCCCCTACCTCTTCCCCCACCCGGGCCTGCGTCTCCGGCATCGCGCCGCCGGCCGTGCCCGGCCGCGATCAGCCGCGCGGGCCGGCTACTTCGCCTACGACACGATGACCCTGATCGGGCCCGGGCACCTGGGAGGCGGCGCGGGCGGCCGTCGACGTCGCCCTGACCGCGGCCGACCTGGTGCTCGCCGGCGAGCCCGCCGCCTACGCCTGCTGCCGCCCGCCCGGGCCACCACGCGACCCGCGCCTGCTTCGGCGGCTCCTGCTACCTGAACAACTCGGCCGCCGCCGCCGCGCGGCTTCGCGACGCGCTCGACGGCCCGGTCGCGGTGATCGACATCGACGCCCACCACGGCAACGGCACGCAGGCGATCTTCTACGACGACCCCGGGGTCCTGGTCGGCTCGGTCCACGTCGACCCCGGCGCCGGCTGGTTCCCGCACTTCCTCGGCTTCGCCGCCGAGACGGGCGCCGGCGCGGGCGCCGGCGCCAACCGCAACCTGCCGCTCGCGCCGGGCTCCGGCGACGAGCCCTGGCTCGAGGCGGTCGCCGACCTCGCCGACCTGGGCCCGCGAGCGCGGGCGCGCGGGCGCTGGTCGTCGCGCTCGGCGTCGACGCCGCCGCCGGCGACCCGGAGAGCCCGCTGCGAGGTGACCGCCGGCCGGCTTTCGCGCCGCCGGCCGGGCGCTCGGCGCCCTCGGCCTGCCCACCGTCGTCGTCCAGGAGGGCGGCTACGACCTGGACGCGATCGGGGCCTGGTCTGCGAGGCGCTCGCCGGGATCGAGGAGGGGCTCGGCGGTCACCGCTAGCGCCGGGTCGGAGATCACCCAGCAGAAGGTCTCGACAATCTCGGGGTCGAACTGCGTGCCCGGCGCACCTGCGCAGCTCCTCGACCGCCTCCCCGTGGGACTTGGTCCGGCTGTAGGGTCGCTCACTGGTCATCGCGTTGTAGGCGTCGCAGACGGCGATGATCCGCGCCGCCCGCGGGATCTCCTCACCGGCGAGCCCATCCGGATAGCCGGTGCCATCCGAGGCGCTCGTGAGTGGAGCGCACGATCGAGGCGACCGGGCGAAGCGCCGGAACCGACTCGAGAATCCGCTCGCCGATCACCGTGTGACGACGCATGATCTCGGCCTCCTGCTCGGTCCAGCGGCCCGGGCTTGTGGAGGATCGCGTTGGGGGTCGCCATCTTGCCGATGTCGTGCAGCTCGGCCGCCCGCGTGAGCACGATCGAGGGGTCCTCGTTTGCCCAGCTCGAGGGGTCAAGTCTACCACCTCTTCGGGCCAGCAGCGGCGACGTCGGCGTGCAGACTGGGCGTCGAGTCCGGGCTCGGCGCTCGGCGCAGGACTCCGAAGCAGCACCGCCCGCGCGTCGCGGGGTGACCACGTCCGGGCGTGCGTGTTTCTGCGTGTACATCCGCTGATCGGCGAGCTGGAGTGCCTGCTTCGACCGTGCTCGCCTCGCTGCCGAGGGCCCGCCATCCCCCAGGACGGGCTCCCGACCTCGCAACCCGCTCGCCGCGCTCGGAGAGCGCCTCGCAGGCGGCCGGCGACGATGACCTCGGTCTTCACCGCGTCCGCGCTCACCAACGCGCAGAACTCGTCGCCACCGATCCTGTAGGCGCTGCCGTGCGGGCTCACCGCACCGCCCAGGTTGGCACCCAGGCGGGCGAGCAGGGCGTCGCCGGTCGGGTGCCCGAAGGCATCGTTGTAGCCCTTGAACCCGTCAAGGTCGAAGATCACCAGGCTTCGCGGGCTGTCGCTCCCGGTCTCGCTCAGCGTGGACTCCAGGTCCACCATCAACCTCCGGCGGTTGCCGAGACCCGTCAGTCCGTCGGTGAGCGCGTCCCGCTCACGCGCCTCCAGCAGGGCGCGGTTGTCGCGGAAGGCGAGCGCGGTCCGCGCCACGATCAGGCCCAGCGTGGCGGTCGCGAGCAGGATCGCGACGGGGCTGATCGGCTCGAAGGAGCAAATCGCTGGCGGCCTGCACGACGACTCGATCCAGGCCATGGTGGCCCTGCAAATGCGCCTGGAGATGCTCGCGAGGCGTGTCGGTCAACCCGAGCCTGGCACCGACTTGGACGAGTTGAAGGACGACCTGCTGCGACCGCGGTCGCAGCCCTGCGACGCCTGCTGTTTGAGCTACAGCCGCTGGAGCTGGACAGGAGGGGGGTGGAGCCGGCGCTCGAGGCCTACCTCGAGCAGGCGCGCACCGAGGACGAGGTGGCATACGAGCTCGACGATCGCACCACGCGCCGACCGACCGAGGCCGTTCGGACGCTGCTCTACCGGGTCGGGCGTGAGGCGCTGGCGAACGTTCGCAAACACGCGGACGCCTCACACGTCGACGTGCACATGAAAGACGACGGCAACGGGTTCTTCCTGAAGGTGAGCGACGACGGGAAGGGGTTCGACGCCGAGCAGGGACTGCGCGTGCGGGCCGGGCACCTCGGTCTGCCCGCGATGCGAGAGCGTGTCGAGATCGCGGGAGGGCATTTGAAGGTGGACAGCCGGCCGGGCGAGGGTTCCGCGCTGGAGGTCTGGTTGCCGGACTTCGAGCTCTCGGGCGCGCTTTCGGAAGAACACTCGTGAACGCGAGAACGCGAGTCCTGATCGCCGAGGACCACCCCATGTTCAGGGGTGCGCTCGTGGAGGCGATCAGGAGCCGGCCCGACCTCGAGCTGGTGGGGACGGCGGACGACGGACGCGTGGCGATCGAGGAGATCCGGCGGCTCCTGCCCGACGTTGCGCTGGTCGACATGCGGATGCCGGAGCTCGATGGATCTGATGTTTTGAACGCTGTCGTGCGCGACGGCATCCCCACACGGGTGCTGTTCCTGTCCACGCACACGCAGAGCAGCATGGTCTACGACCTCTTGGCCCGTGGCGCCGCCGGATATCTCGACAAGGGCGCCTCGGCAGAGGAGGTTTGCAACGCCATCGCCGCGGCCTCGCGCGGGGAGACGATGCTGACCAAGAGCATCGAAGGGGACGTGCTCCATCAGATACGCATCCGCGCAGCGGACACGGACACGAAGCTGACGGCTCGCGAGGGAGAGGTGCTGCGACTGGTCGCAGACGGGCACTCGGCCCCGGACATCGCTGCCCGTCTCTATATAGAGCCTTCCACCGTCAAGACCCATCTTCAGAACGTCTACGAGAAGCTGGGTGTCTCGGATCGGGCCGCCGCCGTCGCAGAGGGAATGCGCCGCGGGCTGCTCGAATAGCGCAGGCCGCGTCTTGCCGGCGGGCCTATTTCGCCCAGTGCCGCAGGTCCACGCCGAGGTCCTCCCCCGGCAGGTACCAGCCGACCACGCGATCGCGCTGATCGAAGTAGGCGATCGCAGAGGCTCCGAGGTCGACGCGGTCGCGTAACTGTTCGAGCAGGGGGACTTCCAGCTCTCGGCCGTCCTGCAAGGTCAGCAGTACTTTGTCCTTTCGGCGGACGGCCGACACCTTCGCGGTCACAGCGCTCGTCGCGCCGATCTGACCATTCCCGTTCCCCGCCACGTCAGCTTCGACCGTCGGCGAGTCCCCGTTCTCCGGAGTGGGAGTGCCGTAGAGCTCGATGTACCGGAAGGCGGCCTCGGTGCGGTTCGCCACGGAGAGCTTCTTCAGTATCTGGCTGACGTGCGACTTGACCGTGTTCTGGGAGATCACGAATCGAGCGGCGATCGTCGCGTTCTTCGCACCTGTCGCGAGCATCTCCAGGATTTCCAGCTCGCGCCGGCTCAGCGCCTCCGGTCTCCGGTTGATGTCCGGCCGCACGGTGAGCAGTTCCAGTAACGGCGATCGGCGCTCCCCGGCGCCGCCGGTGCCAAGCGGCCGGCTTGCTGCAGCGCCCGCGGCGACTGCCCCCGAGAAGACCGCCGCGCGCGTCAAGGTACCCCAGGGGACCGAACGCGACCCCTTCCGGCGCCACGAAGATGCCGACGAACAGGAGCGCGCACGCGGCAGCGGCCGCGCCCGTCAGCACGCCCAGGTCCCTCGCGATGATCCAGATCGGAAATGCGAGCAGGTAGCACATCGCGTCCTTGGGGTCGGCGAGGGTGACGATGACGACTCCCACGCTGATGACCGCGACAGCAGCCGCGTCCACATGACTCATGTGATGGCGCGAGACAACGCCCCGATGCGGCCGGCGTGGCGCTCTCTGCGTCCACGGAGGTCAGGGCTGACCAAACCGACATCTAACTAATCCTTCCGTACCTGCGTGCTAGCCATGGATTGCCCTTCACCGATTACGAGGAGTCTCGCCGCGTCTTCGCTTCGCGACTGCCCGGTCACCGGATTGCTTAGGCGTAAACGACTAGGGAAGTCTTTACCGCTGTGTCCAATTCTTGCGTACTTGGTGGACGCATAGTAAACGCTCAAAAGCAAAAAACCCTGGGTGTATCTGCCGATCGGAGTACCGCATTTTGCGTTATTTGTTCGCACTGTTCACGCAATTTACGCAGTCATTTCGCCAGTGATTTATTTGATCAGCCCGCCGCGCAGGCACTGGGCGACCGCAGAGGCTCGATCGTGTGCGCCGAGCTTCTTGTAGATGTGCTGGAAGTGGGTCTTCACAGTGCCCGGGCTCACGACGAGGATCCGGGCTATCTCAGGCGGCGACCGCCCGTCGGCCGCAAGCTGTAGAACCTCTCGCTCTCGAGGTGACAGCGTTCCCGCACCGTTTCGCTGCGCTCGCCCCGCGCCGTTTCGCCGCGGATCCGTCTCGTGAGCGGCCATCAGGTGTTGTCCGGGGCCGAAGTTCCAGGTGGCTCGGAACTCGATCGTCGTGCGTGAGCCATCGTCCCGCAGCAGCTCGTGGGACCCATGCCGGCCTCCTCGCCTTTCGAGATCGGCCCAGAGCCGCTCGCAGGGCGGGCCACTGCTCCTGCGGGGTGAAGTGCTCGAGACGGCGAGTCATCACGTTCTCGAGCGGTGCGCCGAGCAGGGTCGTGGCCGACTCGTTGACATGGAGGAACCGGCGCTCGTCATCGAACACGAGCAACGCGTCGAAGGATGTCCGGTAGATGGCCTCCAGCTGGTGTTCCGTGGGAGACGCGTGCTCGGTGGCTGCAGGCGCGGTCACGCTCGATCGCCGTTCGCGAGTGCCCCGAGGGCGCGGTCCAGGTAGTCCTCGTAGACGTGGTCCGCCCGGTAGGCGGCCTGCAACGAACGCCGCCGCGATCTGGGCCCGCTTCTCGGGCATCAGCCGCGGATCACGCTCGGAGCGGTCGTAGCGGTCGCGAATCGGACGTAGCACGTACTCGCGTTGCGCCGACGCAAAGCGCAGCTTCCGTGCCATCGCCAGAGTCGTCCCCCATTCAGTGTCCGGCGTACGTGTCTCCACGCTGCCCCCCTTTCGGTCGGTCGTCTGCCAAGCGTGAGCTGGCCTGCCCGAAGTGAAGCCGCCACAGCAGGGGCTGGCTATCCCCCAAACGGGGCAAGCCCGCCGTCAGTTCGAATGAAATTCGCGACCTCGGCGCATCCACGCGGCGAGCGGGCTCTGGTCCATCTGGGGGAGGGGTCTCCCACGGCTTGGGGAGCAGCAGATCCACCCCCGGTTCCCGCTTGCCGGGGGATGCGCCGCCGCTCGTATCGCGACGAGCAAGATGAGTATGAGAAATCGGCTCCCCAGCACAACGTTCGGTGTCGTGCTCGCAGCGGTCGGCGTGACGTTCGCCATCATGATCCTGTACCCGGCCCTCTACTGGCACAGCGATCCGCCGGCGGGCGCCACGACGGTCGGCTGCGCGGGTGCCGAAAGCTCGGTCGGCGACGCGCAGCGCTTCCGCAAGGCGGTGCTGTGCCTGCACAACCTCGAGCGGCGCAAGCACGGCATGGGGAACCTGGGATGGAACCGCGACCTCTCGGTGGCCGCCGCCAAGCATGCGCGTGACATGGTCCGGCGCCATTACTTCGAACACCTTTCGCCGGGCCACAGGGACCTTATGGACCGGATCGCGGCCGGCGGATACAAGCCCACCAGCGGATGCTGGAGCGCTGGAGAGAACCTGTTCTTCTCGCGCGCCGGCTCGACGCCGCGGCAGCTGGTGCGGGCGTGGATGAACAGCCAGGCACATCGCCAGAACATCCTCACCGCGCGCTGGCAAGACTTCGGGCTCGGACTCGTGAGGACGTCGCCGTACGGCGATTCGAGTGGCCTCACGGTCGTGGCGCTGTTCGGCGTGCGCTCCGGGCGGTCCTGCCGTTAGTCGCTCAGGCCGAGGACGCATCTAGCGGCACTCCGCTTGGAGCGCGTCCCGAACAGCGCCACGACAGTGAGGCCGTCGCGGCTCGACCGTAGGGCGATGTCGCGACCACTGCGAGTCCGAAGTCGTCCCAGTGCGGCCGAGGATGATGGCGATGTGGCGCGCTGTTCATCCACGCACGCACCACGCGCCGCGGCGTCGAGCTACCGCGTGAGAGCGAAGAGGTTCTCGCCGGCGCTCCAGCATCCGGTGAGGGGCCTGTATCCACCGACCGCGATCCGGTCCATGAATCCCCCGTGGCCCGGCGATCGATGCTCGAAGTAATGGCGCCGGACCATGTCACGCGCATGCCGGCGGGCGACCCGAGAGAGGTCCCGGTTCGACAGCAGGGTTTGCAGGCCGTCCTTGCGCCGCTCCGAGGTCCTGAAGACAGGACACCGCGGTTCGGAAGCGCCGGGGCTGGGCATGCGTGGGCGGCTTGTCGGAGGCCGCGCATCGTGTCCTCGACGGTGGTTCCGGCAGGCCGTCCCCACGAGCGACGGGAGCAGACGGAATGCTCGGTCGCGGCCGGGGCCCGACGCGGGGTTCGTCAACCGGCTGATCGTGTGGAACGCCGCGATCAGGAGCGTGACACCGAGAAGCAGTGCGCCGATCGCGATCGGTCCACCAAATCGCCTCCGCCAACCGCGCCAGGCGGGCCGCTGAACGGCCGGTCTCTCGTGCGTTGATCCTTCACTGAGGACCGGGGGCGGTAGGGGAAGGGATCGCCCACCGCGGCACCGAGCGGAACCTGCGACCGCTCCCTGGCGATGACGACCAGGCGCTTCGCCGCGCTGAAGGGCGGAGTGCAGGTCGTGAGCACCAGACGGTCGTGCGCCAAGCTGCGAAGCACCGCGATCCTGGACGGCGAGACGACCAGGGATCCCTTGACGGTGTAGGCAAAGCGGCCGTAGGGCATGGTCAGCGTGATCTCGTCTCCCCGGCGCAGTCGTTGCAGGTTCCGGAAGGGAGCCAGGTAGGTCGTCCGGTGACCGGCAATGCCGACGGTGCCCTGCTCGCCGGGAAGGGCGGTCGCGTCGTAGTGGCCCGGGCCCTTCTTCAGGCTCTGGGACCCGGCGCCCGCGACGAACACGAACTTGATGCCGAGCTTGGGTATCTGGATCCGTCCGAGTGCGTCTCCTTCGCCGGTGCGGCGATCCAAGCGCGCTGCAAGGGTCGCGACGCGCCGCCGCGCGGTCTGATCGCGCGGCACCGCGACATCAAGGCAAGACGGGTGCTCTCCAGCTGGTCCTCGAGCGCGTGCTGCTGGCGGTGCGCGAGGAAAGCCGTGATCGGCTCCTGCCAGGCGACAGTGAGGAACGACTCCGCCAGCGCGAGGACACCCACGACGAGCAGCAACAGGGCGGCCGCTCGAACCAGCCGCCGGGGCGTGGGCGGCAGCGGCGCGGGAGAAGTGCGTCCCCCGCGCCGCGCCGGCGCCCCGCTAGTCCGTGCGGGAGCGCCAGAACAGGAGGCTTGACCCGGCAAGGGCAATCCCTCCGAGAATGGCCAGCAGCAGGACGTCGAAGCCCGTCTTGGCGAGCTGTCCGCTGCTCTGGCTTCCGGCAGTCTCGCCCACGTCCGTGGCCTGGGCGACCACGGCGGGCTTGGCGGATCCGGCGCCGCCCTCGTTCCGAGTCCCGGTCTCGCCCTTGACGCCCTCTTCCGGAGCGACACTCGGAGCCGGCACAGGAGTGGCTTCTGTCGCCGCCGGGGGAGCGGGCAGCACGAGCGACTCGGGCGGCGGACTCAGCGGCTGCGTCTCCTCGACGATCGGAGGCTGTTCCTCCGGAGTCGTCACCGGCGGAGTCGTCTCCGCCGGAGTCGTTCCCGTCGGCGTCTCGGTCGGAGTCGTCTCCTCGGTGGCGCCCGGCGTGTCGTACCAGCCAACGGCGCTGCTAGCGAACAGACCGAGAGCAAGTGCGGCGACGACGGCTGCGACCCCTGCGATGCGGGTGGTTCCTCGTTTGACGGACACTTGACCTCCTCGTAATGGATTGGTGCAGTGCCCTGTGCTTCGACCGCACGCGAGGCGCGTCCCATCACCCCAAGGAATGAACAGACTGGTTTGTTTGGGTGATTTCCGGCCGCGCGGAGCCGGAAGCCGGTCAGGCCCGACCGCAGTGTGCGGTCAGCCGGTGTCCGCCTGCAGGTCTCGCAGCGCGTCGGCGGGATCGCCGTACGCGTGCAGCGACAAGATCTTTCCCTCTCGCACCCGGAAGATCCAGGCAACGGAAAGGGTCGCTTCGCTGTTGCCCTTCAGGAGCACCTTTCCCAACGTCAGAACGCGATCGCCGAAGCCGCGTAGCTCGTGAGGGAATGGTTCGCAAGCTTCGAGGCACTGCTCGATACAACGTCGAACACCCGTGTGACCCCGGTAGACGGGATCCATGTGCTCGAACGGATGCTCCGTCAGCACATGCACCTCCGCATCGGGATGGTGCTGGTCCACGAGGCCGTCGATGTCGCCGGAGAGGAACCTGTCCCACGCCTGCCGGACCGTGTCGACGTCGTCCTGGTCCGGGCCGGCCACGATCAGCGCGCCGTCGCAGTGCAGGCATCGGTCGCCCCTGGCGACGACTGTCTGGCCTGCGGGACTCAGCCACGTCGCGCCGCATGCCGTGCAGCGCACGGAGACGAGTCGGCCCGACATCATGTGTCTCCCTTCCCTTCTCGAAGGTCTACGCCGATCTGAAAGCGAGGAAGGTACCAGCCCACCAAGCGCCTATGTTCGTCGAGGTAGACGAGCACCTCGGCTCCGGGCTCGGCGAGGTCCGCGAGCGCACCGCACAACGGCGCCATGACCTCGTCGCCGTCGTCCAGCGTCAGCAGGACTTGGTCTCGCTGCAGCGCTGCCACCTTGCCGGTTACCTGTGCCACTCTCGCGCCCTCCGCGGCCTGCGCGGTTGTGCCGCTCCGTGGGAAACCATGCTCAGGGAGTACTTATTTCACCAGTTTGAACGATGGTGCTCCAGCGCGGCGTGCCCGATGAAACCCACATGGACGGAGTCGCGCTTTGAGAATCGGCCCACGAGACAACCGGGTCCCCTTTTTCCGGCACTTTTGCCTCTTTATGCTGAGTGGATGAGGGCGGCGAGTCTCCTATGCACCAACTGCGGAGCCGTCTGGCTCAGCGAGTCGACGGAGAGGCTCACGGAGGAGTCGCAGGGATGTCTGCGCTGCGGGGGCATGCTGCTGTCTCTCGAGGCGCCGGCCACACCGGCGATGCCCGAGGGCCCACTCTTCGCCGTGACGCACGCTGCCGGTGCGCTCGGGCGCAGGGTCGCGGTGCGGCTCGCCCGCCGGGGGTCGCGCAGCGACTCGTTGTCGGAAACGGTGAGCGGGCGCGACGGCTGATGACGGGGGTGCAGACGCTCTTCCTGGTTTCGGCCGAGGCGTCGCCCGACAGCTTGGAGCAGGATGTCGCGACGCTCGCCGCCGCCGCCGACGCAGGGGTCGAGCGCATCGTCTACGTCTCGATCCTGGCCGCGGCGACCAACGCGACGTTCAAGACTGCACGCGACGATTTCCATACCGAGGAGCGTGCACGCGCGACGGGCGCATCCTGCACCTTCCTCCGGCCGAGCCTTTACTTCGAGTTGCTGCCGACGCTCTGCTCGGCCGAGGGCGTGATCGAGAACTCGGCAGGAGACGGACGTGTGGCATGCGTGTCGCACGACGACGTTGCCGACGTGGCCGAGGTCGTCCTGACCGACGGCGATCACGACGGCCGCACCTACGACGTCACCGGCCCGGTCGCGCAGACGATGGCCGAGATCGCCGACGAGCTCGACGCTCGCGACGGGTCGGCCGATCTCCTATCGCGCGCGCACTCCGGAACAGGAAAGATCTTCGCTGTCCGCCGCCGGCGGTGCCGAGTGGCGCGTCGAACTCACGGTCAGCCGCTCGGCAGCAGTCGCTGCGGGGGAGATGGACGTCGTCAGCGACACGGTGCCGCGGCTCACCGGCCACCCGTCACAGACCTTCTCGGCGTACCTGCGCCAACATCCGGAGAGCTGCGACCACATAGCTGCTGCTTGAACCCGGCCCTGAGCTCGGCAGTCATCTGCGTTGCACCCGCAGGAAATGCTTTCGCACTCCGCGGCCGAAGCCGCTCGGGTGGCCCGTGTAGTACGCGGAGCGCCGAGGGCCCAGCAACGCGTTGGCGCAGCCTCCGTAGTCCGCCACCGTGTTCCAGGCCCAGGCGAGATATGAGATCCCAAGCCTGTCCGCGAACCTCATCAGCCGCGTGCTGAAGTCCGAGTTGCAGTCAGTGTCGCCGAACCCACCGATCACGATCGGAAAGCTCCTGGCGAGTTGCCTCAGACGGGGCTTCGAGCGCTTGATGTTGTTCGCGTAGTCGAAGTCGTTCCAGCCGACGGCGAGCGAGTTGAGCGGGTCGGTCGGCTTCAACTCCTCCCATCGGCTCAGATCACCGGCGAAGTCGATCCCCGAGAGGATGATCGGCTGGGTGGCGCCCGTCGAGCGGATCGCGTCGACGATCCCCTGGTGGCCGACCGCCTGGAAGGGGCCGAACTTCGGCTCGCCCTCGGAGCCGTCAGCGTTCGTCGCGCAGCCGTCGCGTACGCATTCCCAGGAGATCTTGTGCGGCTCGTCGTAGGCGTGGAAGAGGACGGCGTGGTTGTTGCCGAATCGCTCCGCCAGCGAGCGCCAGAAGTCGAGCGAGTGGTCGGCATCGGCCATCGGCATCTCGGCGTCGCCCTCGGCGGCACCGTACACGTGCTCACCCGGCCAGGTGACCGAGAGCCGGAGGACGACATAGATGCGATGGGCGTTGAGCCGCGCGACGTAGCGTTCGACCGCCGCGCGATAGGGCTCACCGCTGAACTCGGGCTTGAGACCCGCGTAACCGCCGAGCCAGCAGGCCTCGTTCAGGGGCAGCGCGACCGCGTTCACCCTCCATCGCCTCATCGCCTTGATCGCGCGGTTTGTGACCGGCCCCTGGAAGAACGCGTACCCGTGGCCCCCCTCGCCGTCGTCACCGGCGCACGCGTACTCGGAACCGGATCGGTTGACGCCGATCAAGCGCACTGGCTTGCCGTCCCTGCCGACCAGGTGGTTACCGGAGACTCCAATCTCGAGCGCCCGTGCGGCTGGTGCAGCGAGAGCGGCCACGGCTGCAGCGACCGCAAGAAGGGACAGCCCTCGCCGTCTCACGACCTGGACGCTCCTACGCCTAGACCTCCCATCGCACCCTGGGCGAGACTACAACCGGCCGGCGCTGCGGGTCAAGCGCTCCCAGCAGGCCCTTCTAAATGCGCCCGAGAGGACTCGAAGCTGAAAGGGAGACCGGCCCAGGCGACGCTCGATCAAGCGGTGCGAAGAGCTTCGGTGGGCGACAGCCGCGCAGCCCTCAATGAGGGATACAGCCCCGCGACAGCGCCGATCACGAGCGCAGCGACAACGCCACCCACCAGAGCAAGGGGCGGAATGACCGTTGGCTGCCTTTGGCCCGCTGAATAGATAGCCGTAATGATCGCACCGATGACTGCACCGGCAACACCACCCAGCGCCGCGAGCAGTAATGATTCGGTTAGGAACTGAATCGAGATATGTCGGCGCGTCGCTCCGAGGGCTCGTCGTAGGCCGATCTCCGATCGGCGCTCCAGCACGCTGATCACCATCACGTTTGCAATCCCAACACCGCCGACCAGCAATGCCACCGCGCCGAGGCCCAGCAGCAAAGACGTGAACGCTCCCTTTGCCGCTGCCTTGGCCGCCAGCGCATCGGAGGGCCGGCTGACTTCAACCTCTTCGGGATGCTCTGGGTTGGCGGTGCGTGGCACCAACTCGCGAACCGATTTCAGCTCGTTGTCATCGGTGCGCGCGTATACCGTCGAGGGATTGGTCTCGATTGCGAATGCCGCCTGTGCTTGCGGCAGGCCAATCAGCGCTGCTCGATCGATGCCGGTGTCGAGCGTGACCGATTTCATGATTCCGACGACGGTGTAGTAGCGACCGCCTATGTAGACCTGGGGGTTCCCCGCGACAGAGGTAATGCCAAGTCGTTGCGCGGCCACGGATCCGAGCACGACGGTGGGATAGCGCGCTTCCGCAGCCGTCAAGAAATTGCCCGACGCGAACTCGGCTCCGAGCGCACCGGGAAGCGTCCTATCGGCGGCTTCCACCGTGATCCCGCTCGTGTCGTTCCTGTCGACATAGCTCGTGCGCCGCACGGTTGCGCCGTCGACCGAGTAGACGGCCGCCGTCTGCTCGACGCCACGCATCGTTACCAGCTTGACGCCGGTGCTTTTCGGGAGCGAACTCGAGTCGCCGAAGAATGACTGCCCGGCCTTGATCGTCAATAGATTGGTTCCGAGCTTGTCGATCGTGTTGATCAGTGCGGCCTCCGAAGACGCCGAGATGCCGAGCACCGCAACCATCGCCGCAATCCCGATCGCAACTCCAAGCGCGGACAGCACGGCGCGCAGCTTGCGCGCGCGCAGGCCAACGGAGCCGACGCTGAGGACATCCGAACCCAGCAGCCGGCTGGGAACCAGTGCCGGGACGCTCATGCGGCAACGCCGTCGTGCGCGCTGTCGTACACGACCTCGCCGTCGCGCATCTGCACCCGGCGTGGCAGCGACCCGGCAAGCGCGGGGTCGTGAGTGATGATCATCAGCGTCGCCCCGTCATCGCTGTTTAGTTCCAGCAACAAGTCGACGATCTCCTTTCCGGTGCGCGTATCGAGCGCGCCGGTGGGCTCGTCGGCGAAGACGATCGCAGGGCGGCGAACGATCGCCCGGGCGATCGCGGTGCGCTGCTTCTCACCACCGGAGAGTTGGTTTGGTTGATGATCGAGACGGTGCCCGAGGCCGACTCGAATCAGCGCCTCCCGAGCCCGCTCGCGCCGCTCCTTGGCAGGCAGCCCGTTGTACAGCAGACCGCTCGGCAACGTTGTCGACCGCGCTCATACCGTCGAGCAAGTAGAACTGCTGGAAGATGAACCCGATCCGGCGCGCCCGCAGCGCGGATAGTTCGTCGTCTCGTGCGGTCGAGATGTCGTAGCCGTCGATCGTGACATGGCCCTCAGTTGGACGATCCAGTGTCCCCATGATCTGCAGCAAGGTCGTCTTGCCCGACCCCGAGGGACCGACGATCGCCGCCAACTCGCCGCGGTCGATGCAGACGTCGACTCCCGCCAGCGCTTCGACTCCGCCGTCATAGCGCTTGACGACACCGCGCAGGTCGATGGCCGGACCCTGATCGGCGGTCGCCGTCATTGGACCGCAGCGTTTGTTACGCGCATGCCGGGTCTCAAGCCTGCACCCGTGATCTCGACATAGCCACTGGTGTAGACGCCCGGTTCAACGGTTACCAGTCGGTGTTCCGAGCCATCGACGACCTCGACGGCGAACTTGTCCCCGGGCTGTGCGAGCAGCGCCGTAACCGGAATCGCGAGGACATCCTTGGCCCGGCTTTGCTCGAAGCGAACCGTAACGGGTGCCTGGTCGAGCGCCGTCCCCTTGGAGAACAGCTTGATCGTGAGCTTGATCGTCGCGGTCTTGTCCGACGATGACGAGTCGGACGATGACGAGCCGCTCCCCGAGTCCGATCCCGACGTTGTTGCCACCTTTCCGATCGAGACGATCCGGCCGTGGACCGTCTTGCCGGAAGGGAGTGTGACGACCACCGTCGCACCGAGTTTGGCGAGACTCGACTTCGTCGTGTCGAGATTCACCGTCACAGTCTTCCTGTTCGAGGTCGTCGTCATGATCGTGTTCGTCGGCACGCTGGAGTTCGAGCTGCCGGAGGAGCCGACAGAGGAACTGGATGCCTCAGCTGGGGCGCCGGCGCTGGTGCCAGTCGAATCGCCGCCACTGGACTTGGGCTGTCCCTTGCCGGCCTTGGACTCTTTCTTCTTGGCCTTCTCTTTGTCCTTACCCGTCTTAGGCTTGTCGTCGCCGGTGGGACCGGTGGTGCCGGTCGAAGGCGTTGTGGTCGTGGGGGTCGGCGTCGTCGTTTCGGTGTCCGACTTTGCCCCCTGCGTCGTAGAGTCGGACGCAGCGGCCCGATAGACGGCGGTCTGGGTCTGCGCCGATGCGGTGTTCGAGGATGCACTCGCGGTTGCCGCGATCGAGTTGTCGCTGGTCGAGGCCGACGCGCCCGTGGCGCCCGCGGAGTCGCCGGCTCCGGTCCCGCTGCCCCCGCTCGAGCCTCCGAGCGTCGCGTCGACCGAGGAGACGCGCCGGGTACCAGGTTGGAATACGACGCGACCGAACTCAATCGAACCGGTCTGGCTCAATCCATGCGCGTCCTGCCAGCGCTCGACTGCTGCCGTGGTGGCGGATGTCCATTCACCATCCACCGTCATGCCTAGGCCCGAGGCGTAGCCGAACGCATCCAGATTCTGCTCGAGCTGCCTGACGTCGGCTCCCGACGCCGACGAGTCGAGCGTGCGATAGGCGGGGACGCTGCCACTCAACAAGATCACCGGCGACCTGTCGACCTTGTACAGCGTGTGGTTGGGGTGGATGACACTGCCCTCGCCGGGCAACCATGTGATGTAACCGGTGAGATGGTTGACTACATCACGGCTGTCCGAGTAGCCGAGGGTGCCGTCCTCTTCATCGCTTTCGACTAGATCTTGGCGTTTGATCTCGGTTGTAGCCACCGAGGTACTAGGCGAGCCGGTAGCCGTCGAGCTACCACCACCGGCTGTGATGATTGCGATCGCAACGATTGCGGATACGCCAATGGCGGCAATGGCGATCACGATCCCTCGCCGGCCCTGTAGCCGGCGTCTAGCTGCTGCCCCTTGGGTTGACATCAGCCCCCCGGAGGAGGTCCGCCGGGACCGCCGCCGCCGGGTCCGCCCTGTGGGAGCTTGTCTTGACAGGCTTCTCGCGCAGCTTTCGTCTTGGGGTCATTCTGGTTGATCGGGTTACCGCCGGCAGGCGGACCGCCTCCGCCCGCGGTTGGGTTAGGCAGATCGACGCCGTGCTGCCGCATGCAGCTCGAGAACTTTACGAATGCGTCTTGGAACTCCTGTCGATCAGCGTCACTGATATTGCCGATTGCGGCTCTTTGATACTTCTGACAGGCCTTCATTGCCGTTTGGAGCTTGCCCTGGTCGATGTTCCGCGGCGGACCACCACCGTTCTGGCCGGGATTGTCGGGGACGTCTACTCCGTTTTCACGCAGGCATTGAGCAAACTTGACCCGCGCCGCGTCCTGGGAGTCGGTATTTGTCCCCGCCGATCCGGAACTCGATGAGGTTCCGCATCCGCCTAGCACCAGCATGGCACCCAGCACGAAAGCGGTCGCCCCGACGGTTGTTGCAAGAGTTGACGTACGGCATTTTGAGTTCATGACAGCAACCTTGCCTGACGTACGCTAGATAGATCTAAGAGAAGTCCAAGAGTTGACCAAGAACTCGACAGGCCGCGGGAACCATCAGTCGGCGCGCGGCGATTCTTGCAATTTTCTTGTAATTCTCAGCATCCGTTTCTGCCGTCAGAGACCTAGCATCACGGCATGAGTGGTATCTCGCCGATTGCGCCTGCTGTTGATTCCGTCCGCTCCGACCGGCTGCTCCACCTGAGGGGGCTCGATGCGTGTCTTGGTCGTAGATGACGAACGAGCACTGCGGAGCTCGCTCAAACGAGCGCTGGCGATCGAGGGGTACATGGTGTTACTTGCCGGCGACGGGCAAGAGGCGCTCGACCGCCTCAAGGAAGAGACCGTCGATGCGATTGTCCTCGACGTCTCCATGCCTGGAATCGACGGCCTCGAGGTGGCTCGGCGGCTACGGGGCGCCGGCGACCGCACGCCGATTCTGATGCTCACCGCGCGCGATGCAGTCGACGACCGCGTCGACGGTTTGGACGCCGGGGCCGATGACTACCTCGTGAAGCCCTTCGTGCTCAAGGAGCTCCACGCCCGACTTCGCGCCCTGCTGCGGCGCATCGACCCTCCGAAATCGGAACTGAAGTTCGCCGACCTGCGAATGGATCCCCTAACGCGCGATGTCTACCGTGGCGACCGCCAGCTCGAGCTGTCTCGCACCGAGCACTCGCTGCTCGAACTCTTCTTGCGCCACCCACGGCACGCGTTGACACGGTCCGTCATCTTCGAACAGGTCTGGGGCTACGACTTCGGTGACACCTCAAGCGTGCTTGGCGTCTACGTCGGATATCTGCGCCGCAAGATGGAGGCCGGCGGTGAACGCCGACTGTTGCACACTGTCCGTGGAGTCGGCTACATCCTGCGCGACGACAAATCATGAGCTTGCGCGGCCGCCTCACTGCCATGTCGGCGCTGATCGTTGGGGTGATCCTGGCCGTGGGGTCTATCGCCTGTTTCTGGATCATGCGAAACGAGCTACGCGGTCAGGTCGACGAATCCCTACGGGCTCAAGCCCAGCTTGTGCGTGCGGCTCCTTTGAACGGACTGAACCAGGGCCGCGGTCTACCCCGGCGCATTCCACAGCCCCCCAAACGCTCGGGGGGCGCGGCGCCGTTTGTTCAGTTTGTCAGCGTCTCTGGCCGCGCGACGCGGCTCGATCGCACCGATCCACGCCTTCCGATCGACACTCAGGACCTCGCCGTAGCTCGCGGCGATCGCTCACAAACTCTGCGAGACATCCACACACAGGACCTGCACCTCCGAGTGATGACCGTCTCGACCAGGAACGACGGAGCCGTCCAGCTTGGACGCTCTTTGGCGAGTGTCGATCACGCCCTCTCGAGACTTCGCCTCGCGCTCGCGACACTTGTTATCGGCGGAGTCGTCCTGGCGGTGTTGCTGAGTAGGCTGTTCTCACGCAGGGCCATCGCGCCGATCAGATCGCTAACCGATGCGACCGAACACATCGAGTCCACCGGCGACCTGACCCGGCGGGTAGAGACCGACCGTGACGACGAGGTCGGCCGGCTCGCTTTCCGGTTCAACGCGATGCTCGAGCGATTGCAGATGACCCAAGCTGCATTGGAGACATCAACCGCTGTCCAGCGTCAGTTGGTAGCCGATGCCTCCCATGAACTACGTACCCCGGTCGCGGGTCTGCGTATGAACATCGAAGTGCTAATGGCAAATCGAGAAATAGGTGACGGCGACCGCACAGCACTGCTTGCCGATCTGAATGAGCAAGCCGAGGAGCTGTCCAGCGTGGTCTCCGACCTGATTGAGTTAGCCCGCGGTGATCAGCCTGCCGACTATTTCGAGGAACTCGACCTCGGCGCGATAGCCGCCGAATCGCTCGTGCGCGCTAGACGGCACAGACCGGATCTTGAGTTTCGTTCGCAGATTGAACCGTCATGGCTGCTTGGCTCCCCCGAGCGCCTCGGTCGAGCGATCAACAATCTCCTCGACAATGCCGCCAAATTCAGTCCCGAAGGCGCAACTGTCGACCTGTCCGTCGGGAACGGCCAGCTCTCGGTGCGTGACCAGGGCCCTGGTGTCCCTGATGAGGATTTGCCCCATATCTTCGATCGCTTCTTTCGAGCTCGAAACGCCGGACAGCTGTCTGGCTCGGGTCTTGGGCTGGCGATCGTTAAACAGACCGTCGACGCGCATGGCGGCGTCGTAGAAGCCCTCCCCAGCGGCGACGGTGGTCTTCTGATCCGGGCCCGATTCCCAACTGCAGATCCCGACGGTGACGGCGCACGGGCTAAAGAAACGCTCGAGTCTTAACCACTGCTGGACGGAGCATCCGAGTGCCAGCCCCGGCTGCGCCAGTTTCCATCCGGCTACTGTCACGGCCGTGCGCATCTTGTAGACGAGAGCGTTTGAGATTCCGAAGTGCGTCGGTCAGCGCAGCAACTGCTGCATTTGCAGGGATATGCGCCCGAGAGGACTCGAACCTCCACGGCCTTTACAGGCCACAAGGCCCTCAACCTTGCGCGTCTACCAATTCCGCCACAGGCGCGAGTGGGCGACGGATTATAGATACGGCCCCCAGCGCCGCCGCGCGGGCTTGAACCCGTCCGCGGGGGGAGCTACTCTACGAACGTGTGTTCGCCAACCCACCCCCGAAGCCGTTCGCAGGAGGCATCGCCTGATGGTTGACCTCAAGATGACGAAGCGCCAGCAGGAGATCTTCACCTTCATCAAACGGTACGCGTCGAGGTACGGCTATCCACCGACGGTCCGCGAGATCGGGAAGGCAGTGGGCCTGGCCTCGTCGTCGACGGTGCACGCGCACCTCGCAAACCTCGAGAAGTACGGAGTCCTGCGGCGCGACCCGACCAAGCCCCGCGCGATCGAGCTGCTGTTCGACAAGGCCAAGCGGGCGGTGTCGCCGGACGAGGGCATGCTGCCGCTGGTCGGCCGGGTCGCCGCCGGCCAGCCCGTGCTGGCCGAGGAGAACATCGAGGACTACGTGCAGGTGCCGAGCGTCGCGGGCGGCGACGAGGGCGAGTACGTGCTGCAGGTGTCGGGCGAGAGCATGCGCGACGCCGGCATCCTCGCGGGGGACTATGTAGTGGTGCGTCCGCAGAAAACTGCAGGGGACGGCGACATCATCGTCGCGCTGCTCGGCGACGAGGCGACGGTCAAGCGCTTCTTCCGCGAGCGCGACCACGTGCGGCTGCAGCCCGAGAACCCGGCGATGGAGCCGATCCGCACCCGCGACGTCGAGGTCCTGGGTAGAGTCGTCGGGGTGTTCCGGAAGGTCTGATGACGACGCTCACGGAAACAGCCGCTGGACTCTCGCCTCTTCGACGTCGAGCGCGAGCACACGCTCGCAGACCTGCTGAGCCAGGTCGACTACGCGCTCAACCACGGACAGGCCGTGTCGTGCCTCGTATGCGACGCGCCGATGACCGGCGGCGACCTCGGCACACCGGCCGAGTGCCCCGCCTGCGGCAGCACCCTCGAGTAGCTGATCTTGAGCGGCCGGCGGTGGTGCTCCGCCGTCGGTCCGCGAGAATGCATGCCATGTCCTCAGGCCGCCGCCCTGCTGCCTCCGGCGACGGGATCCCTCGCGATGCCTGGCTGAGGCTCGCCGCCTGCGCGGGGGCCGCCGCGCTGCTGCAGATGGACGGCACGATCGTGACGGTCGCCCTCCCGTCCGTCGGCAGGGAGCTGAACGCCGATTCGCACCAGCTGTCCTATGTGCTGACCGCGTACTTCGTCGCCTACGGGCTCACGCTGTTCCCCGGTGGGACCCTGGTCGATCGCATCGGCTCCCGGCAGGTCGGCCTTGTCGGATTGGCCGTGTTCGCGTCCGGGGCGGTGATCGGCGCTCTGGCGGGAAATCTCGGGGTGCTCGTCGCCTCGCGCGTCGTACAGGGCGTCGGGGCGGGCTTCGTGAGCCCGGCGTCGCTCGCGGGCGCGGTCTCCGGCTTCCCGCCCGAGCGCCGCGGCTCCGCACTCGGCATCTGGGGCGCCAGCTCGGGCACCGCCAACCTGATCGGCCCCCTGGTGGGCGGCCTGCTGACCGTCGCGATCGGCTGGCGGGCGTGCTGGTGGTTCTTCGTGCCCGCGAGCGGCGCCGCCGCGCTGGCGCTGTGGCGCCTCGTCCCGCGCGACGTGCGGGTGGAGGCGAGCCCCGAGGCCGCCGGGCTGCGCCAGCGCGTGGTGGCCGCCGCGGCGCTGGTCGCGGCACTCACCTTCGCGGTGATGATCGGCGCCTTCTACATCGGCCAGCAGTACCTGCAGAGCGCGGCCGGCTACTCCGCGCTGGGCGCGGCCGCGGCTCTGACCCTGATCGCGCTGCTGGTCGCGATCGGAGCGCCTCTCGTCCGGCCGCCTCGCCGACACCCGCGGCGAGGGCTTCACCGCGGCGCTCGGCTTCGCGCTCGCGGCGCTCGGCCTCGGCGTGCTCGCGATCCCGGGCGTGCCGCTCGAGGGCCTCGGCGGGCTGCCGCTGCTCATTCCGTTCGGCCTCGGGCTCGGCATGCTGTTCGTGCCCGCGTCGCGCGCGGCGCTGAACGCGGTGCCGCAGGCCAAGCACGGCCGCGTCTCGTCGCTGCTGTCGACCGCGCGCCTGCTCGGCGCTGCCTTGGGCGCGGTGCTCGGCGGCGCGGCGCTCTCGGGGGGCGTGACGGCGGACCACATGCGACTGGCACTCGCGGGTGGCGCCGCACTTTGCGTGGTCGTCGGCCTGCCGGCCGCGGCCGAGCTTTCGGGCCGGGGCGGGACGACGGCTAGAATTGGACGTCGTAGACCGAGCAGCCGCGGAGGTGAAGCCTTCGAGGAAAGTCCGGACACCGCAGGGCAGGGTGGTCGGTAGCGCCGACCCGGGGAAACCCGAGGGAAAGTGCCACAGAAACGACACCGCCTAAGTTGCGCCGTCACACGTGAACGGCGTGACCGGTAAGGGTGAAATGGTGCGGTAAGAGCGCACCGGCGCCGTGGTGACACGGCGGCCGCGGCAAACCCCACCCGGTGCAAGGCCAAGCAGGACCGTCGAGGTTGCCCGCCCAGGTCCAGGTAGGCCGCAAAGATGGATGGTTGCTCGAGACAGAATCCGGCTTACAGGTCTACTACGGGAGCGGCCCCTCACGGGGCCGCTTCTATCTGAGACGCGAAACGGCCCCCAATCGGGGGCCGCTTCCATGTGAGGCGCGAACCCCCGATCGGGGGCCGTTCCTACTGGAGGCGGGAACTGGCCCCCGATCGGGGCGGTGGCTGTGAGGCGCGGGGGCCCGACCCCGACGAGCGTCCCGGGGCGCGGGCCACGACCAGGACGGCTCGGGGATGTCGCGGGCCAAGCGTGGAGGTCGGTCAGTTCACTTTGTAGCGGGCAAGCATCCCCGCGATGATGTGGTCGTTGACGTGACAGTGGAACAGCCACGTCCCGGGGTCGTCTGGGTTCATGTCGCCCTGGACCATCGTCCCCGGCAGGAGCGGCACGGTGTCGGTGCGCATCCCCATGCTGGTCGTGATGGTGTTGCCGTGCCAGTGCGGCGTGTGGAGGTCGACCTCGGTTCCCATTCCCATCACGTACCAGCGCACGCGCTCGCCGCGGTTCATCTCGAACACGGGCCCGTTGCCGTAGACGTAGCCGTTGATCGAGTGCATGAGGTTGCTCTCTCCGAACTCCTCCGAGTCCTTCGGCGTCGTGCGCGGGTGTCGCGCATACCGCTTGATGTTGCGGTTCAGCCAGGGGCTCTGGTTCTCGTCGGCGACCTCGAAGAGGGCCACGAACTGGCGGTCGACGTCATTCGGGCTGCCGTCGGGCTTCGCCATTCCGCGCTTCGTGACGATCATCGGGCCGATCAGGCCGGCGTAGGTGTCGGCGACCTCGTCGGTGTGACCGTGGTACATCCACATGACCGAGCTCTGGTCGCCGGGACCGGGGCCGGCGCGCTCGGGCACCTGCCATACGTATGTGTGCGTCTTGCCCGGCTTGACCGCGTCGTCGGCCTTCTCGTTGCCCGACGTGCCGTCGTTGTAGAGCGCGCCCTCCGAGTCCTTCTTGTAGAAGACCCCGTGTGGGTGCATGCCCGTCGGAAACGGAGTGTTGTTCTTGAATTGCACGACGATCGTGTCGCCGACCTCGGCCTGGATCGATCGGGCCGAGGAATCCGAGGTGACGCCACTGCGGTGGGACAAGGGCGCGCTGCTTGAAGGTCGCGTCCGTGTACTGGCGGTAGAGCGACTTCAGGTACTTCGATCCGATGCGGTGAACTCCGCGCTTGACGAAGACGTTCTCGGTGTCGCCGAAGCGCTTGCCCGTGATCAGGTTGCGGTGGGCGGGCGCGTAGTCCCAGGCCACGCGGTCGGCGGCGATGTAATACGTGCGCACCTTGCCTCCCGGGTAGGTCGGCTGGATCGGCCCGACGGCCGCCGTACCACGCTGGTTTCCCGGGGCGGCGTGGTGGTGCGCGGAGCGCGGGGGCGCTCTGTCACGAGCAGCACGCCGCCGGCGATCGCGATCGCCGCCGACGGTGATCAGCAGCGCCAGCGGGCGGCGCAGTCGGCGAGTTGTGAACCTGAGGTCCATCGGCATCCAGTATCCACAGCAGGACGCCCCCCGTCCGGAAGATGACAAGTGTTTCATTTGCAGGTCATTGGGCCGTCATCCCATTACTGTGGATTGCGAGATGCGGATCCTGGTCGTAGAGGACGAACCACGCACGCTCACGTTCGTGAGCCGTGCCCTGAAGGCGCAGGGCATGACGGTCACGACCGCCGAGGACGGCACCAGCGGACTCGCAAGCGCGCTTGTCCGGAACGCACGACCTCGTGATCCTGGACCTGATGCTCCCGAAGCTCAACGGGCTCGACGCTGCTCAAGCGGCTGCGCACCCGCAAGCCCGACCTGCCCGTCCTGATCCTCTCCGCGCGGTCTGACCTGCAGACCAAGCTGCGCGGCTTCGATCTCGGCGCCACGGACTACCTCATGAAGCCGTTCTCGCTCGACGAGCTGATCGCGCGCGTCTGGGTCCAGCTCCGGCGTGGACGCCCGGCCGACGACTCAGCAGGTGATGCGGGCCGGCGAGATCGAGCTCGACCTCGCCCGCCGTGAGGCGCGCCTGCGTGGGAACGTCAGCCGGCTCACCGACATCGAGTTCAGGCTGCTCCACCACATGGTGAGGCGCCCGGGCCAGGTGGTCAGCCGGGAGCAGCTGCTCGCCGCCGTCTGGGGCTACGACTTCGACCCCCGTTCCAACATCGTGGACGTGTGCGTCAGGCGAGTGCGCAAGAAGCTCGGCCCCGAAGCGCCGATCGAGACCGTGCGAAACGTGGGATACCGGCTCTATGCGGCATAGGCTCGTACAGCTCCTGGTGTTCACCCTGGCGGCGGCGAACTTCGCCGCGATCGTGCTGCTGCCGAGCCTTGCGACTTTCCCGTTCCACGTCTTCGCAGGCGGTGTGGCGATCCTCTACGGGCTCGGCATCTGGTCGCAGGGGTCCCGGCGCGTGGTGCTCGCGATCGTCGCAGCGACCAGCGGGGCGCTGTTGCTCCAGGACCTGATGGCGCACTCGTACTTCTGGGAGGAGCTCATCGAGATCCCGCTGATCTCGGGCCTGTTCATCTCGATGGCCTGGTACGCGCACCGGCGGCAGGTGGCGCTCGAGGACATGGAGCGCCTCGCGCACGAGCGGGCGGAGCTGCTGGAGCGCCAGGAGCGCCTCTTCCACGACGTCTCGCACGAGCTGCGGACGCCGGTGACGATCGCCCGCGGGCATCTCGAGATGCTTCGCAGCGGAAGGGCAACGCGGTGCCCGAGCTCGATGTCGCCGTCGACGAGCTGTCTCGCATCGGGCACATCGTCGACCGCATCCTCTTGCTCGCGAAGGCCGACCAGCCCGACTTCGTCTCGCGGACCGACGTCGTCCTCGAGCCGTTCCTCGAGGACGTCTTTCTGCGCTGGTCGGAGCTCGCACCACGCGTCTGGCGGTTGGGCGACGTCGCGGCCGGCACGCTTGAGCGCGGATCCTCACGCCGTGCGAGCGGCCCTCGACGCCCTGATCGAGAACGCGGTCGAGCACACCAGGAGTCTCCGATCCGATCGAGTTGCGCGCGCGCCGACGAGCGCGGGGCGGCCGTGATCGAGGTGAGCGACGGCGGATCGGGTATCCCGCAGGACGGACTCGATCGCATCTTCGAGCGCTTCGCGAGGGCCGACACCGCGCGCACGCGCTCCGCGGGCGGTGTCGGGCTCGGGCTCGCGATCGTGGATGCGATCGCCCATGCCCACGGCGGATCCTGCGAGGTGACCTCGTCGCCGGCGGGCTCGACCTTCTCCCTGATCCTTCCGGGCTTCGCACCGGCGACCGCATCTTCGACCGCAGTGGCTAGAGTGAAAATGCACGCCTGATCACCGCCCAGCGCTAGGAGGCCCCACGTGAACAGCTTCGGAGCAAGGTCGACGCTCTCCGTGGACGGCCGCGAGTACGAGATCTACCGGCTCGACGCGCTCCAGGCGAAGTTCGACGTGGCGAGGCTGCCGTTCGCGTTGAAGGTGCTGCTCGAGAACCTGCTGCGCAACGAGGGCGGCCCCACCGTCGATGCCGCGGACGTCGAGGCGCTCGCGACGTGGGTCGCGACCGACGAGCCGAGCCGCGAGATCGCCTATGCCCCGGCGCGGGTGCTGCTCCAGGACTTCACCGGCGTGCCGGCGGTCGTCGACCTCGCGGCGATGCGGCACGCGATGCCAGAGCTCGGCGGCGACCCGGCGCGCATCAACCCGCTGCAGCCGGCGGAGCTCGTGATCGACCACTCCGTGCAGGTCGACGAGTACCGGACGCGCGGTGCGTTCCAGTTCAACGCGGACCGCGAGTTCGAGCGCAACATGGAGCGCTACGCCTTCTTGAAGTGGGGCCAGCAGGCCTTCCACAACTTCGCCGTGGTGCCGCCCGACACAGGCATCGTGCACCAGGTCAACCTCGAGTACCTCGCGCGCGTGGTCTTCGCGAGCGAGGTGGACGGGACCATGCAGGCCTATCCCGACACGCTCGTCGGGACCGACTCGCACACGACCATGGTCAACGGCCTCGGAGTGCTCGGCTGGGGCGTGGGCGGGATCGAGGCGGAGGCCGCGATGCTCGGCCAGCCGGTGTCGATGCTGATCCCGCAGGTGATCGGCTTCCGCCTCGGCGGGGAGTTGCCCGAGGGTGCGACCGCGACCGACCTCGTCCTGACCGTCACGCAGATGCTGCGCGAACGCGGGGTGGTGGGAAAGTTCGTCGAGTTCTTCGGCGACGGGCTCGCGCGCCTGCCACTCGCCGACCGCGCCACGATCTCGAACATGGCGCCGGAGCAGGGCGCCACGTGCGTGATGTTCCCGATCGACGACGAGACGCTGCGGTACCTGCGGTTCACCGGCCGCTCGGAGGAGCAGGTCGCGCTGGTCGAGGCGTACGCGCGCGCACAGGGCATGTTCCACGAGGTCGGCGCGGAGGACGTGACCTACACGGACACGCTCGTGCTGGACCTGGCCGACGTCGAGCCGAGCCTCGCCGGCCCCCGCCGCCCGCAGGACCGCGTGCCGCTGAAGGCGGCGAAGGAATCGTTCGCGCGGGAGCTGGGCGCGCTGGTCGAGGTCGGCGCCGCGAAGCCCCCGGACGACCACGACGTCGAGCGTTTCGCCGGCGAGGGCGGCCACACCGCGGTTGGCGTCGAGCAGCAGTCCGCGACCGCGGTCGAGGTCACCACGCGCGGCGAGAAGTGCCTGCTCGACCACGGTTCGGTCGTGATCGCTGCGATCACGAGCTGCACCAACACCTCCAACCCGGCGGTGATGGTCGCCGCCGGCCTGCTGGCGAGGCGGGCACGCGAGCGCGGCCTCGAATCCAAGCCGTGGGTGAAGACGAGCCTCGCGCCGGGGTCCAAGGTCGTGACCGACTACTACGAGCGCTCTGGACTGACCGCTCCGCTCGAGGAGCTGGGCTTCAACCTCGTGGGCTACGGGTGCACGACGTGCATCGGGAACTCGGGCCCCCTGCCCGAGGAGATCTCCACGGCCATCGAAGCGGGCGACCTCGCCGTCGTATCGGTGCTCTCCGGCAACCGCAACTTCGAGGGCCGCATCCACTCCGAGGTCAAGATGAACTACCTTGCCTCGCCGCCGCTGGTCGTCGCGTACGCGATCGCCGGCCGGATGGACGTCGACCTCGTCAACGACCCGCTCGGCCACGGATCCGACGGAGAGCCGGTCTATCTGCGCGACCTCTGGCCCACCCAGCGCGAGATCCACGAGACCATCGAGCAGGCCGTCGAGTCCGACATGTTCAAGCGCACCTACGCCGAGGTGTACGCGGGCGACGAGCGCTGGCACTCGCTGGACGTGCCCGCGGGCGACCTCTACGACTGGCGGGAGTCCACCTACGTGAAGCGGCCGCCCTACTTCGACGGGATGCCGGCCGAGCCCGCGCCGGTCGAACCCGTCGCGAACGCGCGCGTGCTGGCGCTGCTCGGCGACAGCGTGACGACCGACCACATCTCGCCCGCCGGCGCGATCCGGCCCGACAGCCCGGCCGGGCGCTACCTGATCGAGCACGGCGTCGAGCCGCGCGACTTCAACTCGTACGGGTCACGTCGCGGCAACCACGAGGTGATGATGCGCGGCACGTTCGCGAACGTGCGCCTGCGCAACCAGCTCGCGCCCGGCACCGAGGGACCCTGGACGGTGCATCAGCCGAGCGGCGAGCAGATGACCATCTTCGATGCCTCGATGCGCTACATCGAGGAAGGCGTGCCGCAGGTCGTGATCGCGGGCAAGGAGTACGGCTCCGGCTCCTCACGCGACTGGGCCGCCAAGGGCCCGCGCCTGCTCGGGGTGCGCGCCGTGATCGCGGAGAGCTACGAGCGCATTCACCGCTCCAACCTGGTGGGCATGGGGGTCGTGCCGCTCCAGTTCGCAGCCCGGGCGAGACCGCCGCGTCGCTGGGCCTCACCGGCAAGGAGACGTTCGACGTGGCCGAGGTCACCGAGGGCGCGCGCACCACGACTGTGACCGCGCGGCCCGACGGGGGAGACCCGATCGCCTTCGAAGCGACCGTGCGCATCGACACTCCCCAGGAGTGGGCGTACTACCGCCATGGGGGGATTCTGCACTTCGTCCTGCGCCAGCTCGCGCAACGCACGAACGGCCGCTGAGCCGCGAGCCGCTAAGTTACGGCCCCCGCCCGCCCCATTGCCATGGACCCGGATCGAGCCCGACAACTGCTGCAGCGCGAACGCGAGCGCATCCAGGAGGAGCTGTCCTCCCTGCGCTCCGCGCACGGTGACGGCGAGGAGGAGCTTTCGCGCGTCGACCAGCACACGGCGGACGCCGGGTCGGACCTGTTCGAGAACGAGCGCGACCAGTCGATGATCACGCGTCTGGAGCAGGAGCTGACCGCGATCGAGCGCGCCGAGCGGCGCGTGGACGAGGGAACCTACGGCCTGTCGGTGGAGAGCGGCGAGCCGATCCCCGAAGGCCGCCTCGAGGCGATCCCGTGGGCCGAGCGCACGGCCGACGAGCAGGCGCGCCTCGAAGCCGGCAGCTGAAGGCCGCTGGTCGCGCGGTCCGTCGGGGCCGAGGTCGAAAATCCTTCCCGCCTGGTTGACTCGTCAGTCAACCCTGCTAGCATGCCGCGCTTCGACAGGGCGTCCAACCCTGCACATACCTGACCGCTGAATCTCCGTGCGAGCCGCCAAGGCGGCACCGGAGAGCGGGGGAACCAAATGCGGCCCGTCGAGGCCGTGAAGGGGCGAATCGCCGCCGGCACTGAAGCCGATCAGGCGTAGCGCAGCTCTTTTCAGCGCGAGCCCGTCAGCTAACCCCGTAGGCGACGGAAAGAGAGGAACGTGTCCCAACGGCCCCTCGAGCGTGCCCGCGCTGCTCAGCGCCGGCGCCCAGGCGCGTACAACCCGATGTCCCGTTCCCGCCCGGACAGGGTGGCCGCGTGGGCACTCGTCCTCGGCATCTTCCTGATCCTGCTGGCGGCGACCACGTCCCGCGGGGACAGCGGCGGCGCCCTGGTGCCCCCGCCGCCGGGAGCAGCCGGCCCGGTCGCCGGCACTCCCACCGAGGCGGAGCTCGGCGAACGCATCCTGAGCGCGGGCAGCACCGGTCCCGATGTCCGTACTTTGCAGGCAATTCTCCGGACTCGCGACTACGCGCCCCTGAAGGTGAGCGGCATCTTCGACGAGCTCACCGTCGCGGCCGTGAAGGGCTTCCAGCGCGAGGCCGGACTGGCCCCCGACGGCGTTGTGGGACCGCAGACGCGGCCGGGGCTGGTGGCCCTGATGCGGTACCGGCGGGCCACTTGGTACGGGCCCGGCCTGTACGGGAACCGCACTGCCTGCGGCAAGCGGCTGCGCCCGGGGACGCTGGGCGTGGCGCACAGGTCGCTGCCCTGCGGGACGCCGGTCACGTTCTACCGCGGCGGGCGTTTCATCACGGTGCCCGTGATCGACCGCGGCCCGTTCCGGCGCGGGGTGGCCTGGGATCTGACGGCCGCTGCGGCGAAGCGGCTCGGCATGGGCAGCAGCACGCGCCTGCGCTCGACGCGCTAGCCGTCCGCCGGACATCCACGCGCGCCTCCCGCCCGTAAACGGGGATGGAACCGCGACCCGCGGTGGCAGGAGAGCCGCCTGCCTGGGCGAAAGTTGCATTCGCCATTTCGTTTTGTAAACTACCTAACCTTCAGTAAGCAATTGGCCTTTTTTGTAGCTTCAATCGGAAAGTAAAGCGATGGCTCCCAAGATCAGCAGATTCGATATTCACGACGAGCTCACCGCCCCCGCCGAGAGCGCTCCGATCCTCAAGGGAGCGCTGTCGGGCAGCGGGAAGCTCAACAACTTCGTCGGGGTGCTGGCCGGATCGCCGGCCGCGCTCCGCGGATATGCCCGGATGCGCTCCGAGCTGCGGCGCGGCACTCTGCCCGGCGCCACACAGGAGCGGATCGCGCTCGCGGTCGCCGAGTATCGCGGCTCCGAGTACGACGTCGCGGTCCACGCGCGCGCCGGGAGGGCCGTCGGGCTCGATCTCGACGAGATCGACTCCGCGCGGCAGTTCACCTCCCGGGACGAGCGCGAGGCCACGCTGCTGCGCTACCTCCACGAGATGCTCGAGAACAGCGGGCACGTGCCGGTTCACCTGCACGAGGAGGCGCGTGAGCAGGGCTGGAGCGACGAGCAGATCCTCGAGGCGCTCGCCCATGTGGCGCTCGCGGACTTCTCGTCCCTCGTAACGCTTGCCGGCGAGATCCCGCTCGAGGGCACTTCGCGCGAGGTCAAGCCGCTCAAGAAGGTCGCCTAGCGGCCGTGCCGGGTCCGGCGCCGACAGTCAGCACGCGCGGCGCAGAACCGGCTCTCTCTCCCTCCCCTCAAGATGGTGACGCTGGGGGCGTCGTGGACCACATCGAATCCGCGGCGCCCCCCGTCCCATCCAATTGCGTCTGCCCGTACTACCACGCGGCGGTCGAGATGCTCGGCAAGCGCTGGACCGGCGCGATCGTGGATTCGCTCCTCGAGGGGCCGATGCGCTTCTCGGCGCTGTCGCAGGCGATACCCCAGATCTCCGACCGGCTGCTCTCGATGCGGCTCAAGGAGCTCGAAGCGGGCGGTCTCGTGGCGCGGCAGGTATGGGATGACGCACCGGTGCGGGTCGAGTACGAGCTGACACCGAAGGGCCGGGCACTCGAGCCCGTGATCGGCTCGCTGCGCCAATGGGCGCGCGAGTGGATGCGCGACTAGCGCTCCTCGCCCGACAGCTGGCCGAGCAGACTGGGCACGTCGAGGAAGTTCACGTCGCGCACGACGAGCCCGTCCGCGTCGAAGGTGCTGAACGTGCAGCCCTCGACGCTGATCCGCCGGCCGGTGGGCGCGAGCCCCAGGAACTCGCCGCTGTGCACGGCGGTTACCCGCCAGCGGTCGGCGTTGGAGGGCGGGTCGATCAGCAGGTGCAGGCGCTCGAGGTGAAAGTCGCCGAACGCCTCGAGCAGTCCCGCGGCCCGTGCCCGGATCGCGTCGCGGCCGCGCACCGGCTCGGGCGACCCGGCGTCGAGCAGTTCGGCGTCCGCGGCGAACACCGCGGCGACCGCGTCGGGGTCGTGTGCATTCCAGGCCGCGTACGTGGCGTCGTTCGCGGCCTCGATGCGATCGCGGTCGATCTGCATCACGCGATCTTCGCTGCCTCCACGCGCGAGGGTCAACCGCGGTAGGGTGGGCGCGGCATGCCCGGCCCGAACGAAGCCCTGATCGAACGGTTCTACTCCGCCTTCGGCCGAGCGCGACGGCGACACGATGGCGGAGTGCTACACGCCCGACGCGACGTTCTCGGATCCTGTGTTCCAGAACCTCCGCGGCGACGAGCCCGGTTCGATGTGGCGGATGCTGACCCAGCGCGCCGACGACCTGCGGATCGAGCTGCTCGAGCACGAGGCCGACGGCGAGCGCGGGTCCGCGCACTGGCGCGCGCACTACACCTACACGCAGACCGGCCGCCCCGTCACGAACGACATCCACGCTTCGTTTCGCTTTGCCGACGGGCCGGATCGCCGAGCACGTCGACGAGTTCGACCTGTACCGGTGGCTGCGCCAGGCGCTCGGGCCGATGGGCACGCTGCTCGGATGGGCGCCGCCGCTGCGTGGGGCCGTGCGCCGCCGCGCGCGGGCCGCACTGGACGAGTTCCGCGCCGGAAAGGCCTAGGCAGTTGCTGCTGGTCATCGGCCGGGTCCAGGGCCGGCCCGAGCAGCGCGACACGTTGATCGGGCTCTTCGAGCGCATGCAGGATGCCTCCCGCCAGGAGGAGGGCTGCCTGCGGTACGGCTTCTTCGCGGCCGTCGAGGACCCGCTCACGTTCGTGGCCGTCGAGGAGTGGGCCGATCGCGAGGCGCTCGACCGCCACTTCGCACAGCCGCATCTGCAGGAGTTCGCGCGCGGGCTGCGCGAGGTGGTCGCCGGACCGCCCGAGGTGGCGATTCACGAGGTCGCTGCGACGAAGCCCTTTCCGGGTTAGACGCTCTAGGGTACGGCGCTCCACCCCGACCGCAGGAGGAGCCCCTTGGCCGACAACACTCCGAAGACACCACAGGACGTGGCCGCGATCTGCGACGAGCGCGACGTACGTTTCATCCGGCTCTGGTTCACCGACATCCTGGGCCAGCTGAAGAGCTTCTCCATCAACCGGGCCGAGCTGGACGATGCCTTCGAGGGCGGAATGGGCTTCGACGGCTCGTCGATCACCGGCTTCAACCCGATCGAGGAGTCCGACATGATCGCGATGCCGGATGCCTCGACGTTCAGCATCCTTCCGTGGCGGCCCGAGGACAAGGCGACCGGCCGCATGTTCTGCGACGTGCAGGTGCCCGGCGGCGAGCCCTACGAGGGCGACCCGCGCTGGGTGATGCGGCGCTCGCTCGAGCGCATGCGCGGCATGGGCTTCGACGAGTTCTACATCGGGCCGGAGCTCGAGTACTTCTACTTCCGCTCGGCCGAGACCAACGGCGGCCCGCCGCAGGTGCTCGACAAGGGCGGTTACTTCGACCTCACGACGCTCGACGCCGGCTCGGACCTGCGCCGCGAGACGGTGCTCGCGCTCGAGCAGCTCGGCATCCACGTCGAGTACTCGCACCACGAGGTCGGCCCCTCGCAGCACGAGGTCGACATGCGCTACGCGGACGCGCTGAAGATGTGCGACGACTGCATGACCTACCGCATCACGGTGAAGGAGTACGCGATGAAGTACGGCTTCTACGCGACCTTCATGCCGAAGCCGCTGTACGGCGAGAACGGCTCCGGGATGCACGTGCACCAGTCGCTGTTCAAGGGCGGGCGCAACGCGTTCTACGACGCGAACGACCAGTACTACCTGTCCGACGTGGCGAAGTCGTTCATCGCCGGCCAGCTCAAGCACGCGCGCGAGATCTCCGCGCTGTTCGCGCAGTGGGTCAACTCCTACAAGCGCCTGGTGCCGGGCTACGAGGCGCCGGTGTACGTGGCTTGGTCGCGGCGCAACCGCTCGGCCCTGATCCGGGTGCCGCTGTACCACCCGGGCAAGGAGCAGGCCACGCGCTGCGAGATCCGCAGCCCCGACCCGTCCTGCAACCCATATCTGTGCTTCTCGGCGCTGCTGCAGGCCGGCCTCGAGGGGATCGAGAAGGGCTACGAGCTCCCCGAGCCGATGGAGCGGAACCTCTACCACCTGTCCCCGGACGAGCGCAAGAAGCTCGGCATCGAGCAGCTCCCCGAGACGCTCGGCGAGGCGATCGAGATCGCCTCGGAGTCCGAGCTGATCCTGAAGACGCTCGGCGAGCACGTGTTCACGCGCTTCGTCGAGATCAAGCGCCAGGAGTGGGAGGACTACCGCACGCAGCTGTCGGCCTGGGAGATCGAGAAGTACCTGCCGGTCCTGTAGGTCGATTTCGGACATAGGGCCAATGACAGGGGCGCCGGGATGTACCACGATGCGCGCATGCTCGCGATCGATGGAGATGCGGCGCGACGACTGGCCGGCGGTGCGTGCCGTCTACGCAGAGGGCATCGCGACCGGCCAGGCGACCTTCGAGGAGCGCCCACCCTCCTGGGAGGAGTGGGACCGCTGACCACCTGCCCGTATGCCGGCTTGGTCGCGCGGCCGCGACGGCGCGCTGGTGGCGTGGGCAGCGCTCGCGCCCGTGTCGGCACGGCCACGTGTATCGCGGCGTCGCGGAGGTCAGCATGTACGTCGCGGCGAGCGAGCGCGGGAGTGGGGTAGGTAGGGCGCTGGGTCAGGCGCTGGTTGAGGCGTCGGAGCGCGCGGGCATCTGGACGCTCGAGGGCTGGATCTTCCCCGAGAACGAGGCCAGCCTCGCGCTGTGCGAGTCGTTCGGCTGCCGCGTCGTGGGCGTGCGGGAGCGGCTCGGGAAGATGGGGGACCGGTGGCGCGACGTGTTACTGGTCGAACGCCGCAGTGCGAGTCGGCCCGGCGCAGCCGACTTGCAATCCGCGACCGAGGGGCGTCACGGAATGCGGAAGTTCGCCGCCACGTGACTGACGCTTCCAATGCCTCGACCTCGTCTGCCGTCAGGCGTAGGCCCGCGGCCGCGACGTTTTCGCTCCAGGTGCTCGACCGAGCTGACGTTCCCGGGATCGGCAGCATCGCGGGCGAGCGCTGCAGCAGCCATGCGAGCGCGCGTGGCGGCCCGATTTGCGCGAGCTCGCCGCCCGCGAGTGGCCACCACGGCATGAACGCCATCCCTTCCCGCTCGCAGATCGCGATCTCGGCCCGGCTCTCGCGGTGCTTGAGGCTGTAGCGGTTCTGCACCGACACGATGGGCGCCGTGCGGCGCGCCCGCTCCAGCTGGTCGCCGAACACGTTCGAGACACCGATCTCCCGCACCTTGCCCTCCTGTTGCAGCTCCGCGAGCGCTCCGACCGATTCCTCGATGGCCACGTTCGGGTCGGGCATGTGCAGCTGGTACAGGTCGATCGTGTCGACGCGCAGGCGGTGCAGGCTGCGCTCGCACGCCTCCCGCAGGTACTCGGGCCGGCCGTCGGCGGTTGGCTGACCGTCCACCACGGTCTGCCCTCCCTTGGTGGCGATCACCAGTCCTTCGGGATACGGATGCAGGGCACCGGCGATGGCCTCCTCGCTGTTGCCGTACACGTCCGCCGTGTCGATCAGGTTCACGCCCAGCTCGAGCGCGCGCTCGAGCAGCGGGCGGTAGTGCTCCGCATCCTGGATGAAGCGCGCACCCAGGCCGATCCGGTTGACGGTGAGGTCGCCGAGCGCGAGCTGGCCGGCGGCGGCGGCCGGAGCCTGCGTCATGCGAGCTGCTTTTCCAGCTCTGCCGGGTCGGTCACCGGCATGCGGCACTCGAAGCTCTCGCACACGTACGCGGCGGGCTGCCCGTCGACGGGCTCGCGGCCGCGCAGCAGCGGCACCGCGTCCGGGGCCTCCTCGTCGCCGGGGCGCATTCCCGCCAGCACGACCGTGCGGGCGGAACCGCCGCCGCACGACCGCGGCGAGCTCGTCGAGCTGCTCGCCCACGAGCGCGACCTCGCGCGGCGTCGAGAAGTGGAAGTGCATGGCCTGGAGCAGGTGGCCGAACGCCTGCGGGTGGCGCGCGGCGGCCTGGTGCAGGATGCGCGAACACCTCGACCGCCGGCCGTTCGTAGGCGCGGTCGCCCGTGAGCGCGAAGATGCGCAGGAGCGCGTAGGCGGCGGACGAGCTGCCGGACGGGATCGGATGGTCCTCGAAGCTGCGCGGGCGCACCACGAGGTGCTCGTGGTCGGAGGCCGTGTCGAAGAACCCGTCGTGGCCCTCCTCGCGAAAACGCAGCACGATGTCGTCGGCGAGTCCCCGGGCCGCGACGGACCACCGCGTCTCGAGCGTCGCCTCGTACAGGACGAGCAGCGCCTCGGACAGGAAGGCGTGGTCCTCGAGGTAGGCGTTCAGCGCGGCGCGGCCGTCCTTGTACGTGCGCAGCAGGCGGCCGTCGGGGCCGCGCATCTGCTCCAGCAGGAACGCGGCGCACCCGCGCGCCGCGTCGAGGTAGTCGGCGCGGCCGAGCACCGCGCCGGCGTCCGCGAGCGCGGCCACCATCAGCGCGTTCCACGCCGTCAGGCGCTTGTCGTCGAGGCCCGGCCACACGCGCTGCGAGCGCACCTCGTACAGCGCGCCGGCGCGCACGCGCAAGCTGCTCGGGGTCGATCTCGCCGCCGGCGACGTTCAGGATGCTGCGCGCCCTCGAAGTTGCGGGCCGCGGTCGACTCCCCAGTACCGCGATCAGCGCATCGGCGTCGTCGCCCAGCGCGTCGCGCAGCTCGCTGCTCGGTCCAGACGTAGAACTTGCCCTCCTCGCCCTCGGAGTCGGCGTCGAGCGCCGAGTAGAAGCCGCCCTCCGGGCCGCGCATCTCGCGCAGCGCCCAGTCGAGCGTCTCCTCGCACACGCGCCGGAACAGCTCGTCGCCGGTGAGCTGCCAGGCGTGCAGATAGGCCCGCGCCAGCAGCGCGTTGTCGTAGAGCATCTTCTCGAAGTGCGGCACGAGCCAGTGGGCGTCGACCGAGTAGCGCGCGAAGCCGCCGCCGACCTGGTCGTAGATCCCGCCCTTCGCCATCCGCTCGAGCGTCGTGCGCACGATGCCGGATGCCCTGCCGCGTGACGTCCGCACCGTCCGCGATGCGGGCCATCAGGAACTCGAGCGCGCTCGCCGGCGGGAACTTGGGCGCGCCGCCGAAGCCGCCGAAGTCCGGGTCGAACTGCGTCGCGAGCCCGCGCTCGGCCTCGTCGAGCTCCGCGGGGACGGTTCGTCCCCGGACGCGCCCAGCCCGCGCGGTCGCGCTCAGCCCGCTCGACGGTGCGCGGCGCGGCCTCGCGGATCTCGTCGCGGCGCGTCTGCCAGGCCTCGCGCGACTCCCTCCAGCACCTGGCGGAAGCTCGGCATGCCGTGGCGCGTGCTCGGGCGGGAAGTACGTGCCGCCGTAGAACGGGACGCCCTCCGGGTCGCAGGAACACGTTCAGCGGCCAGCCGCCGTGGCCGGTCATCGCCTGGACCGCACTCCATGTAGATCGCGTCGACGTCGGGCCGCTCCTCCCGGTCGACCTTGACGGGGACGAAGTGCTCGTTCATGAGCGCGGCCGTCTCGGGATCCTCGAAGGACTCGTGCTCCATCACGTGGCACCAGTGGCACGCGGAGTAGCCGATCGAGACGAGCAGCGGCTTGTCCTCGGCCTTCGCGCGCGCGAGCGCCTCTGCGCCCCACGGGTACCAGTCGACGGGGTTGTCCTTGTGCTGGAGGAGGTAGGGGCTGGTCTCGTCCGCGAGGCGGTTTGCCATGTCCCTACGCTTGGTTCCCCATGAGGTCCGAGGCAAACGCCTCGAACGCGTCGAGATAACGCTGCACGTGCGCGTCCGTGTGCGCGATCGACAGCGTCCACTCCTCCTCGACCCCCGGGCGTCATGAAGATGCCGTGGTTCATGTGGTAGAGCCACGCGAGTGTGGACAGGTCGTCGTCGACCTTCGTGAGGTAGTCGCGGTACTCGCGCAGCGGCTCCGAGGCGAAGACCACGCACCCCTTCGCGCCGATGCCCACCGTGTAGCAGGGCAGGGCGTACCGCTCGATGATCTCGTCACAGCCGCGCCGTAGGCGGTCGTTCGTCGACTCGAGCAGCTCGTAGGCATCATCGGTGAGCACCTCGGTGAGCGTCGCCTGCGCGGCCGCCATCACGCAGCGGGTTGCCGTTGAACGTCCCGTACTGGTGCACGGTGCCGTCCGCGACGACCGCCGCCAGCTCCGCGGTCATGCCGATCGCGCCGCCGGGAAGGCCGCCGCAGCTGGCCTTCGCCAGCGTGATGACGTCGGGTGTGACGCCGAAGCGCCGCGTCGCGCCGCCGGGCGAGATCGTGGCGCCCGTCTTGACCTCGTCGAAGATCAGCTTCACGTCGTGCTCGGCGGTGATGCGGCGCACGTCCGCGAGGTAGCCGTCGATGGGCGGCACGATGTTGATGTTCATCATCGCCGGCTCCATGATCAGCGCCGCGACCTTGCCCTCGTAGCGCTCCAGTGCGTGCGCCAGTGCCTGCGCGTCGTTGAAGGGGACGGAGCGCGTCAGCTCGGTCAGCGCGCGCGGGTAGCCGGCGCCGTAGGGGACGCTGACCGGGTCGTCGCGGTCGCCGAGCTCCTCCAGCGACGGGTACACCGACACCATCACGGCATCGTGGTGGCCGTGATATGACCCCTCGATCTTCAGGATCATGTCGCGGCCGGTCGCGCCGCGCGCGATGTGGATCGCGTCCATCGTGGACTCGGTCCCGGAGTTCGTGAAGCGCCACTGCGGCAGGCCGAACCGCCGGCGCAGCTCCTCGGCGACGCCGATCGAGCCCTCGGTGGGGGCGGCGAAGTGGGTGCCCAGCTCGACGCGTTTCTGCACGGCGGCCACCACGCGCGGGTTCGCGTGGCCGATGCACATCACGCCGAAACCGTTGTGGAAGTCGATGTACTCGTTGCCGTCGACGTCCCACACCTGGGCGCCCGTCCCGCGCTCGATGTACACCGGCCACGGGTCGTTCTCCTGGAACGAGGAGGGAACGCCCTTCGGCATCACCTTGCGTGCGCGTTCGTAGTACTCGCCTGAGCGCGGCGTGCGCTCGGCGAAGATCTCGCGCTGGCGGTCGGTCAACTCTGCGACACGCCGGCGGTCGATCTCGGGCGCCGGCGCGGTGCCCGTGCTTTCGATGGTCATGGAGCCTCCACTCGGATGCTGAGGTGGCGTCAAGCGTAGCGGTCGGTGTCTGACCCGCCGTTCACCAGACGCAGCTCGGCGCGCCTGATCTTCCCGCTCGCGGTCTTCGGCAGCTCATCGACGAAGCGCACGATGCGTGGGTACTTGTACGGCGCGGTGGACCGCTTCACGTGCTCTTGTATCTCTTTCACCAGGTGCGCGTCACCCACGTGGCCCGGCCGCAGCACGACCACCGCCTCGACGACGGAGCCCCGCTCGGGGTCCGGGGCGGCCACCGCCGCGGCTTCGGCGACCGCGGGATGCTCCACCAGCGCGGACTCGACCTCGAACGGCCCGATCCGGTACCCGGCGGACAGGATCACGTCGTCGAGCCGGCCCTCGAACCAGAGGAAGCCGTCGGGGTCGCGCCGCACGCGGTCACCGGTGCGCCATACGGCGTCGGCGAACGGCTGCTCGCCGAGGTAGCCGCGGAAGAACGTCGGCACGGTGGCGGGGTCCAGGCACAGCTCACCTTCGGCGGCCGGCCGGCCCTGCTCGTCCACGACGTCGAGCCCGAACCCCGGCAGGGGCTTGCCCATGGAGCCGGGGCGCACGCGCTCCCCCGCGGGCATGCCGGTCAGCTGCCCGGTCTCGGTCTGGCCGTAGCCGTCGTGGATGTCGAGCTGCATCGCGGCCTGGAAGACCTGCATCACCTCGGGATTCAGCGGCTCGCCCGCGGACACGAGGCGGCGCAGGCCCGGCGGCCGGCCCGCGAGCGACGTCCGCTTGGCGATCATGCGGTACTCGGTCGGGGACTGGCACAGGACGGCGACGCCGTGCTCCGCGACGATCGCAACGCGCTCCTCCGGGTCGAAGCGCGCGTCGTGCAACAGGCACGCAGCGCCCGCCGTCCACGGCGCGACGAACGCGTTGCGGGCCGACTTGGACCAACCGCTCGCGGCCGTGCACCAGGACAGCTCGCCCGGTCGCGGGCCGAGCCAGTGTTGCGCCTGCACGGACTGCCCGCGCAGGTAGCCGTGGGTGTGCACGACGCCGCGCGGCTCGCCCGCGGTGCCGGAGGTGAAGATCATCAGCGCGGGATCGGCGGCGGCGGTGTCGGCGATGTCGCCGCCGCCAGTCGCCGCCGGCAGTCCCTCGGCGTCGATGTCGATCACGGGCGGCGGCCGGCCGGCCGCGCGTACGGCACGCTCCAGCTCGGCCATGTCGGCGCCCGCGGCCAGCACGAGGGCCGGCGCGGTGCGCTCCATCCTGAAGGCGATGTCCTTGGCCCGGAGCTGCTCCGAGCAAGGGAGCAGGACGGCGCCCAGGCGCCAGGCGCCCAGCATCGCGAAGACCCATTCGGGCCGCGCGCCCATCAGGGTCATCACGACGTCGCCGTGTCCCACCTCTGCGTGCGCGAGCCCCGCCGCCGTTTCGGACGCGTGCCGCGCGACATCGGCATATGTGTAGGAGCGCACGGACCCGTCCGCCGCGATCGCGCGCAGCGCCTCGTCGCGCGGGCGCTCGCGGCCAAGCCGGTCGACTACGTCGCGCGTGAAGTTGAAACGACCGGCCGGCCCCATGGGCCGGATGCTATGGGGGCGGGCCTGGCAAACGGTGTTGCGCCGGCTCGTGCCGATGGCTACGATCGATCTGTGGAGGAGGATCTGTTGATGCGTCGGAAAGTGCCTGCACTCGTGGCGGTGGCGGCGGCCGCTGTGGTTCTCGCGCTGCCGGGCCAGGCCTTTGGCGGCCGGTTGGTCGCGACGGGACACGACGCGGACAGCCACTGCTCGGGCTACGACAGCAACGGGCAGTGCCACTTCGTCCAGGCGGCGGTCGGCTACGTGCGCGGCGGCGCGCCGGTGCCGGCGCGGCCGCTGCTGGTGCTCGATTGCTCGATCGGCGGCAACGTGTCGAAGGCGCTCGTCAACGCGGCCGTGCCCGGCGGTCCCCACCAGGTGGTCTGCCCGACCGCGAACCTCGCCGCGTTCAACACGCTGCGCCTCACGACCGCCGCCTTCAGCGCGATCGTCGTGGGGTCGTCGGTCGACTCGCTCAGCCTGACGGACACCGCGGCGATCAACGGTCGCAAGGCCGACATCGCGACGTTCTTCAACCAGGGCGGCGGGATCCTGGCATTCGCCGGCGACACCAACGGGGACGACCCGGCGGACCCCTATTACCAGTTCGCCCCGATCGGGATCGGGGGCAAGGCCGTCACCTCCCCGTTCCGGCTGACCACGCTGGGACAAGCGCTCGGGTTCCAGGACTCCGTCAACGGGATCGGCACCAACAACGACATCAACTGCTGCCCGACCCACAACTCCTTCCAGGAGCCGGCGGCCGGCGGCGCCCTGCAGGTCGCGGAGCGCGACTCGAGCGTCCCGCCGGCTCCGGAGACGCTGATCGCGGACGGCACGATCAGCGGCGGCAAGATCGTCAAGAAGCCGCCGGGCGTGATCGGGCTTCCCTCGAACAGGAAGTGCGTCAGCCGTCGCAAGTTCCGGATCCGCATCCGCCAGCCGGGCGGCATCCAGATCCAGACCGCGCTCGTCTTCCTGAACGGGCGGAAGATACGCGTGCTCACGCGCAAGGTCTTTCAGAAGAAGCGCAAGGTCGCGAACGTCAACCTGCGCGGCCTGCCGCGGGGCACCTTCAAGGTGCGCATCGTCGTCCTTACGAGCGAGGGCAAGACAATCCGCGGCACGCGCACATACCGCACCTGCACGAAGAAGCGCAAGTCGAAGCGCCCGCCGAAGCTTTGACGGCACCAGTCTGCGCCTGTGATTCCGGAAGCCATGTCGGCATCGTAGGTTTCACGCAGCGTGACCTACCTTGCTGCCTGCATGACCTATAGGGACGAGGCGCCGTACCTCCGGGAGTGGATCGAGTTCCATCGGCTGGTGGGTGTCGAGCGTTTCTTCCTGTACGACACCGGAAGTACGGACGAGCATGCGGAGGTGCTTGCACCGTACGTTCACGAGGGGTTGGTGACGGTGGAAGAGTGGCATGGCGAGGCTCGCCAAAACGATGCCATCGATCACTGCCTCCGGGCCAATGAGGATGCTCGGTGGATCGCTTTCCTTGACGCCGACGAGTTTCTCTTCAACGCGCGCGGACGCCCGGTAACCGAGGTGCTGCCTGCCTACGAGGACTACCCGGGTGTCGGGGTAAACCTTGCTGCGTTCGGGACCTCGGGCCATCAGACCAGACCGCCGGGCCTCGTCATCGAGAACTATCTCTACCGCACGACCAACCCGGGCGTCACATGGGTGAAGAACATAGTCCAGCCGGCGCGAACGAAACGCTGCAGAGGAGCGCACGTCTTCGAATTCGAGTCCGGCCACGGTGTGGATGTGGCAAAACGCCAGCTCGAGGATGACCGCTCGCAGTCCTACATGCAGAGCATCCTCCGGATCAACCACTACTACACGAAATCACTCCAGGAGGCCCGGGCCAAGTGGGCGAAGACACGAGCCGATACAGGCGAGCTGAGGGAACCCCTCGACGTGGCATTGCTACGGAGGCTGGAGGAACGGTGCACCCGCGACGAGGACATTCTTCGATACCTCCCTGAACTCAAGAGCAAGCTCGAGTCCGACCCGCAAGGTGACATCGGCCAAGCCCGTATCTGGCGCCTACTCGTAGAGCTTCACGACGCGCACGGCGCCGTCGGGCGCTGCATTCACGCACAGGTAGCAGAGCACGCATTCGTCGAGGTTCTCGTCGACGATCCTGAGCGTCCCGTCGTCGTTCTGGGCGAAGATGTCGACCGGGCAGACTTCGGTCAGCTTGCGCGCCAGCTCGGGGTCGCGCGCAACCGGCTCGTCGACCTCGACGTCGATGAAGATCGACCGCTGCGCGGTCGCGCTCACGAGGCGACCTTCTGTCCGAGGCGTTCCTTCACCAGGTCCGGGATCTCGGCGATCTCCTCGGCGACCGCGATGCCGGCCTCGCGTAGGCGCGTGATCTTCTCGCCCGCCGTGTCGGCCTTGCCCTCGACGATCGTCCCCGCGTGGCCGAAGCTCATGCCCGGCATCTCGTCCATGAACTTCCCGGCCATGAACGCGACGATCGGCAGGCGGCTGTCGTTTGCGGTCACGTACTCCGCCAGCTCGGCCTCCATGCGCCCGCCCGGCTCGGTGTAGATCACGATCGCCTGCGTCTGCTCGTCGGCCTCGAACAGCGGCATCAGCTCGGTGTAGGTGGAGCCGATGATCGCGTCGCCGCCGATCGAGACGGCGGTCGACTGGCCCAGCCCGGCGGCGGTGAGGGTGCTCGAGATCTCCGTCGTCATGCCGCCGCTGCGCGACATCACCCCGACGGCGCCCGGCCTGTAGGCCTTGGCCGCGTCCTTCGCGGGGCCGCCGATGCCACCCATCTTGATCACGTCGGGGACGATCACGCCGAGGCAGTTGGGGCCGATGATGCGGGCGCTCTTCTGCGCGGCCAGCTCAACCATCTGCGCGACGTCCCGGCGCGGGATCCGCTCCGTCACGATCACGATCAGCTCGATGCCGTGCTCGAGCGCCTCGAACACCGCGTCCTTGGTGAAGGCGGGGGGGACGGTCACGACCGAGCCCTGGATCGGGGAGCCGTAGCTCTCGACCGCCTGCTCGACCGTGTCGAACACGGGGACGCCGTGCACGTCGCGGCCCTTGCGCCCGGGCGTCACGCCGCCGACGACCTTCGCGCCCGCGCCGTAGTCGAGGCACTCGCGCGTGAGGTTGACGGCCTCGCGCCCCGTGATGCCCTGCACGATGAAGGTCGTGCTCTGATCGATGAGGATGCTCACGCGGGGATCTTCTCCACCGCTCGCTTGGCCGCCTCGTGCATCGAAACCGAGCGGTCGCAGTACTCCACGCCGTACTTCGCGAGGATCTTGAAGCCCTCGTCCTCCCACGCGCCGGGGATGCGGAAGATCGCGATCTTCTCGGCCGGGTCGAAGCCCAGCTCGAGGCACGCCTTCACGACGCCGCGCGCGACGATGTCGACGCGCGTGTTGGAAACGATCGACATCATCACCGCGATCTTGTCCACGCCCGGCTTGGAGAGCACCAGCTTCGCGAGCCCGGCCGCCTTCGCGACGGACGGGTTCCCGCCGATCTCGCAGTAGTTGGCCGGCCGCCCGCCGTACTTGCGCACCGCGTCGAACAGCGTGAGGCTCCCGCCGCCGGCGCCGATCACCAACCCGAGGTTCCCGTCGAACTCGGTGACGTTCCCCGCGACGCCGCGGTGGTCCATGCGCGTCGACCTCCTCGCCCGCGATCTCGAAAGGCGTCGCCTCGCGCGCCTCGCGCGTCTCCTCGGCGCCCACGCCAAGGTCCTTCAGCAGCGCCTGCTGGCGCGGGCGCGCCTCGTTCTCCATCTCCATGTGGGCGTCGAGGGCGACGAAGCTGCCGTCCTCGAGCTCGCCCAGCGGGTTGATCTCGGCAAGGGTCATGTCGTACTCGCTGAACAGCCGCGCGAGGCGCGCCAGGATCGGGGTCGCGCGCGTCAGCGGCCGGCCGGTCACGCCGGTCTGCGCGACCACCTCCTTCGCGCGGAAGTCGGGTGCCTCGACGAGGTTCGAGATGTGCGCACGCCCGACGCGGTCGGGGTGCTGCTCGTTGACCTCCTCGATGTCGATGCCGCCCATGTCGCTGAACAGCATCACGGGCTTCTTGCGGATCCCGTCCCACACGACGCCGGCGTAGTACTCCTGCTTGAGCTGGGCCTTGGGGTCGACCAGCACGCCGCGCGGCATGTGGCCGTTGATCTCGAGCTTGCAGGATGTCCTCGGCGTGCGCCGCGGCCTCGTCCGGGGTGTCGGCGAACTTCACGCCGCCGGCCTTCATGCGCCCGCCGGTCAGCACCTGCGACTTGATCACGGTGGGGCCGCCGATGTCCGCGGCGATCTTGCGCGCCTCGTCGGCCGTCTTGGCGAAGCCGTACTTGGTGACGGGGATGCCGGCCCGCTTCACGATGTCACGGGCCTCGTACTCGAAAAATCTCATGCGGCCCTCACAGCTCGTACGCCTTCGCCAGCTCCGGGTCCTTCTTCGCGAGCATCTCCGCCAGCGACACCATCACCTTGCACTGCTTCCAGGTGGCGTCGTCCTGCATCTTCCCGTCGATCATGTGCACGCCGCGGCCGTCGGGGATCGCCTCCAGCACCTTCTTCGCGAACTTCACCTCGTCGGGCGGCGGGCTGAACACCTTCTTCGCGATGTCGATCTGCACCGGGTGCAGCGACCAGGCGCCGACGCAGCCGAGCAGGAACGCGGCGCGGAACTGCGTCTCGCAGCCGTCCACGTCCTTGATGTCGCCGTAGGGCCCGTAGAAGGGCAGGATGCCGGCGGACGTGCAGGCGTCGACCATGCGCGCGATGGAGTAGTGCCAGGGGTCCTGCTGGGCCGTCGCGCGGGGCGCGTCGGGGTTCTCCGGATCGGGATCCTCGATCACGCGGTAGCCGGGGTGGCCGCCGCCGACCCGCGTCGTCTTCATGCGCCGCGAGGCGGCGAGGTCGGCGGGACCGAAGCTCATGCCCTGCATGCGGGGGCTCGCGGTGGCGATCTCCTCGACGTTCACGACGCCCAGCGACGTCTCCAGGATCGCGTGCACGAGCAGCGGCTTCTTCAACCCGGCCTTGGCCTCGAGCTGGGCCAGGAGCCGGTCCACGTAGTGGATGTCCCAGGCCCCCTCGACCTTGGGGATCATGATCACGTCGAGCTTGTGCCCGATCTCGGTGACGAGCTGGGTGAGGTCGTCGAGCACCCACGGGCTGTCGAGGCTGTTCACGCGCGTCCACAGCTGGGTGTCGCCGAAGTCGACCTCCTTGCCCACGCGCACGAGCCCTTCACGGGCGGCGATCTTGCGGTCCACCGGCACCGCGTCCTCGAGGTTGCCGAGCAGGATGTCGGCCTGCTTGGCCATGTCGGGCACCTTCGCGGCCATCTTCTCGTTCGAGGCGTCGAAGAAATGGATCATCCGGGACGGCCGGAACGGGATCTCGGTGACCGGGTCCGGCGCGCCCACGGCAAGGGGCTGGAAGAAGTCGCGGGGGTTCCTCACGGGCGGCGAAGGATATCCTTCCGTCAAGGAAACCGATTAGGGAGTCAACGAGATGGCCGCAGCCCCCGAGCTTCTGGACAGGACCGACGAGCAGCGCGCGATCACCGAGATGGTGCGCAACTTCGTCGACAACGAGATCCTCCCGAACGCCGAGCACTACGACCACGAGGACGAGTTCCCCGGAGCCGATCGTGGAGCAGATGAAGGAGCTCGGGCTGTTCGGCGTCACGATCCCCGAGGAGTACGGCGGGATGGGGCTCGACCTCACCACCTACGCGATGATCGTCGAGGAGCTGTCGCGCGGCTGGATCTCGATCTCCGGCGTCGTCAACACCCACTTCATCGGCTCCTATCTGCTGATGAAGTTCGGCACCGACGAGCAGAAGGAGAGCTTCCTGCCGAAGATGGCGACGGGCGAGCTGCGTGCCGCGTTCTCGCTGTCCGAGCCCGAGGTCGGCTCCGATGTGCAGGGCATCAAGTCCACCGCCTCCAAGGACGGCGATGCCTGGGTCCTGAACGGGCAGAAGATGTGGGTCACCAACGGGCTGCTGTCCGGCGTGGTGTTCGTGCTGATGAAGACCGACACGAAGGCCGACCCGCCCTACAAGGGCATGACCTGCTTCATCACCGAGAAGGAGCCGGGCGCGTCCGAGAACACCGGCGACTACGCGGGCCTCGTGGTCCCGCCCAAGATCAAGAAGATGGGGTACAAGGGCGTCGAGTCCACCGAGCTGGTCTACGACGGCTACCGCTGCTCGCCCGACCGCATCCTGGGTGGGGAGGAGGCGGGCGTCGGCCAGGGCTTCCGCCAGATGATGGACGCGCTCGAGGTGGGGCGCGTGAACGTCGCCGCGCGCGGCGTCGGCATCGCCCAGCGCGCGCTCGAACTGGCGCTGCGCTACTCGCAGGAGCGCAAGACCTTCGGCAAGCCGATCGCCCAGCACCAGGCGATCCAGTTCAAGCTCGCCGACATGGCGACCAAGGTCGAGGCCGCGCGCCTCTTGACCTTCAAGGCCGCGCGGATGAAGGACGCCGGGCAGCGGTCCGACGTCGAGGCCGGCATGGCCAAGCTCTACGCGTCGGAGGCCGGCAAGGAGGTCGTCGAGGACTCCTTCCGCATCCACGGCGGCTACGGCTACTCGAAGGAATACGAGATCGAGCGCCTGTACCGCGACGCGCCGCTGCTCCTGATCGGCGAGGGCACCTCCGAGATCCAGCGCATGGTGATCGGCAAGAAGCTGCTCGAGCGCCACAAGATCTAGGCGTTCTAGTGGCAGACCGCTCGCCGGAGGAGATCGTCAGCGACTTCCACGAGCTCTACTACGCGGACCACACGCGCACGGTCGGGAACACGTTCTGGCTCGGCGAGCACAGCTCGAAGTGCCCGCTCGACCTGTGGGTGTACCAGGAGATCCTGTTCGAGCGCCGGCCCGACCTGATCGTGGAGTGCGGCACGTTCTTCGGCGGCACCGCGCACTTCCTCGCCTGCATGTGCGACCTGGTCGACAACGGCCGGATCATCACGATCGACGTCCGCGAGCGCCAGCCGCACCGCCGTCCCGCGCACCCGCGCATCGAGTACCGCACCGGCTCGTCCACGGCGCCGGAGATCGTCGCCGGCGTGCACGAGGCCGTCGCGCCGGGCGAACGCGTGATGGTGATCCTCGATTCCGACCATCACAAGGACCACGTGCTCGGAGAGCTGCAGGCCTACTCGCCGTTGATCTCGCCGGGCGACTACCTGATCGTGGAGGACACCAACGTGAACGGCCATCCGGTGCGCGCGGACCACGGCCCGGGACCGATGGAGGCCGTGGACGAGTTCCTCGCCGGCAACGACCAGTTCCTCATCGACGAGTCCCGCGAGAAGTTCTTCATGACCTTCAATCCGCGCGGGTATCTGCGGCGCCGGGAGTAGTTGACACCGGTGCTGGATCAGCACCGCGCGTGGGAGTAGGCTCGGCCATGTGAGGGCGGTGCGGATCATCCTGCTGACCCTGTTCGTCAGCTTGGGCTTGGCAGGGACCGCTGAGGCCGCGTTCCCGGGCCAGAACGGGAAGATCGCGTTCGCCGGCGACCCGAACCCGAACGGCAGCTTCCTCCGGCCCTACACGATCAACCCCGACGGCACCGGGCTCACGCAGCTCTCGCCCAGCTCGGGCGAGAGCCCCGCCTGGTCCCCGGACGGCCAGCGCATCGCGTTCGTGACCCTGCGGGAGGGGGCACCGGAGATCTGGGCAATGAATGCCGACGGTTCCGGTGAGGTACGGCTGACAGCCGACAACACGTACAACCATGCCGATCCCACCTGGACGCCGGACGGCACCAAGATCCTGTGGTCCAACGACTTCTTCGGTACCTATGACATCTGGAAGATGAACCCGGACGGGAGCGGGCAGGTGAAGGTGGGCGGCAGCGACACGGAGCACGACACGTCGCCGGCCGCGTCACCGGACGGAACGAAGATCGCCTTTGTGCGCAAGGGTCAGGAGGTGTGGGTGATGGACTCCGACGGGACGAACGAGCACAAGCTCGCCGACGGGATCGATCCGGATTGGTCACCCGACGGGGCGAAGATCGCGTTCACGCGAGCCGTCTACGACCTGTGCTCGGACGATGAGGTCCAGGTCGCCTCGAACTTGGAGATCTTCAAGATGAATGCCGACGGCACCGCCGTCACGAGGCTGACACACACTGGAGTCGCCGACTGCTTCTCGTCCACCTGGGACACCCTGCCTGCGTGGTCGCCCGACGGAACGAGGATCGCGTGGACCATCCACACCGAGTCGTTCTCGACCAGCCTCGACCCGGACCACCACATCCTGATCATGGACACCGACGGCCACGTCGTCGGCTCCGTAGGCGGCCCGCCGGTCAGCACCGGCCCCGACTGGCAGCCCGTGCAGCCCGGCTATCCGCGCTCCAAGGGCGCCACGCCGTTCCGCGCGTCGCTGGTCCCGGCCTACATCGCTTGCGCGTCGCCGAACCGCACGCACGGACCGCCTCTCGCGTTCTCCTCGTGCAGCCCGCCGCAGCAGCGCTCCGCCGTGCTCACGACCGGCACGCCCGACGCCAACGGTGCCGCGTCGAACATGTCGGGGTCGGTGAAGCTGGAGGTGCACGCCGGCAATCCCGCCACGCCCGCCGACGAGGCCGACATCGCGGTCGAGATCTCGATCACCGACGTGCGCTGCCGCACCACGAACGCCGCCTGCCCCGGTGGTCCCCTCTCCGACTACGCGGGACGCCTGCTGGCGGTGCCCACCGCCATGCGCATCACGGATCGCCTGAACACGCCCCCCGGACCGGTCGGTGGCCCGGGGACCGGCGGCGCCCAACTCGAGCTGCCCGTTGGCTGCACGGCTACCGCGGATCCCGCCTCCGGCTCGACCTGCACGTTGTCGACGACTGTCGACTCGATCATCCCGGGAACGGTGAGGGAGGGCAAGCGCGCAATCTGGGAGCTGGGCCAGATCCACGTGCGCGATGCCGGGCCGAACGGCACGGGCTTCGAGTCGCCCGCGTGCCCGCCCGCCTGCGGGGACGGCGACGAGACACTGTTCCTGCGGCAGGGAGTGTTCGTTCCCTGATATGGAGCGGCGTTAGGGCGCCTGGATCTGCTGGAGCAGCGCCACCATGTCCCAGTAGTGCAGTTCCTGCGTGACCTTGTCCTCGTCGATGAAGCTGATCGACATGCCGCCGAACTCGACTTCGCGGTTGGTCGGCGCCATGCCCAGGAAGTCCTGGTCGTGCTTGGCGTACACGGTCCACCTGGTAAAGACCTTGTTGCGATCGTTCAGCTGATCCTTGATCTGCAGCCGGATGCCTGACAGCCCGTCGAGGTACAGCAGATTGGACCCGAGCTGGACGACGTTCTCGCTGCCCTCGCCGGAGTGCAGGTTCTGCAAACGGTCGGCAACGATGTTCTGGACCTTCGTGTTCTCCTCGACCCGCTTCTCACGGAGCTTGACCTTCTCCTGGCGCTGGGCAAAGGTCGGACGCGGCTTGATGGCCTCGTCGAGCGTCTCCTTGACGGCCTTGCGCTCTGCGCGCTTCTCTTGTCGTTTCTCCTTGTTGAACAAATCACCCCCAGGATATCGACGGATCGAAAAGGTGGCACCCGCGAGCCTCGGATACGCTTCCGTGCTCTGTGTCATCGGACACGCAGAAACTGATTGAGGAGGGGGCCCGGCGCTTTCTCGAGGAGCTCCCCGCTCTCAAGAAGCTGAGGCTCGTCATACGACTCGACCTGCGCGCGCGCCGTGAGTCCCAGACATGGCGGGTCGAGTTCCCCCAGATCGACATCAGGAAGGATCCGGCGGGAGATGCCAAGGTGATGGTGGTCGCCCCCCGCTCGCACTTCAACGAGCTCGCCAAGGACGGCCGGTTGCAGCACTGGCGCGACGCGTATGAGAACGGCTACGTGCGTGTCGCCGGTCAGGACGACATCCTTAAGCTCATCGGTAAGGTCATCGAACGCCACGAGACGCGGCAAAAGATCAAGAAACGGAGGCTCTAACCAGTGGCTGAGACGGATACCAAGCAGGGCACGACCTTCGACCAGGCCTCCCGGGAGGCCACGGGGGCGCGGCCCTACGGGCGCTATCTCGAGGACTTCGAGGAAGGCGCGGTCTACAAGCACTGGCCGGCCAAGACCGTGACCGAGGCGGACGACCACCTGTTCTGCCTGATCACGATGAACCACCACCCGCTGCACATCAACGATGTGTACGCGGCCCAGTCCCAGCAGGGCCGGAACGTGGTGGTGGGCCCGCTGGTCTATTCGCTGGCGCTCGGCATGTCCGTGGGGGACATCTCGGGCAAGGCGATCGCCAATCTGGCCACCGAGGAGCTCACCCACCCGGCACCCGTATTCCACGGCGACACGCTGTTCGCCGAGTCCGAGGTGCTGGAGGTCAGGCCCTCGCAATCCAAGCCGGATCGCGGCGTTGTGAAGGTCCGCACCGACGTCTACAACCAGCGGAACGAGCTCGTCGCCACGTTCCGCCGCGCCGTACTGGTGCCGCGGCGCTCCCCCGGCGAATAGCCCGTCCACAATGCTGACCGGCCGGCGATCCGGCAGAATGGCCGGGTCGCGCGGCAAACAAGGAGTCCCTGATCATCTTGAGTGAGAGCACAGCAACAACGCAGGACCAGGAAGCACCGACGCACCACGAGCGCCTCAAGGCGTGGGTCGAGGAGGTCGCGGGCCTCACCCAGCCGAGCGCGATCCGGTGGTGCGACGGCTCCGCGGAGGAGTACGACGTGCTCTGCCGCGAGTTGGTCGAGCGCGGCACCTTCGAGACCCTCTCCGAGGCCAAGCGCCCCAACTCCTACCTCGCGCGCTCGGATCCCGGCGACGTCGCGCGCGTCGAGGACCGGACGTTCATCTGCGCCGAGCGCGAGTCGGACGCCGGTCCCACCAACAACTGGCGCGACCCGCAGGAGATGCGCGACACGCTGACGGACCTGTTCCGCGGCTCGATGCAGGGCCGCACGATGTACGTCGTGCCTTTCTCGATGGGCCCGCTCGGCTCACCGATCGCGCATATCGGCGTCCAGCTCACCGACTCCGCGTACGTCGCGGTCAGCATGCGGATCATGACGCGCATGGGCAAGGGCGCGCTCGACGTGCTCGGAGAGGACGGGGACTTCGTGCCCTGCCTGCACTCCGTTGGCCACCCGCTCGCCGACGGCGAGGACGACGTGCCGTGGCCGTGCGACGAGACGAACAAGTACATCGTGCACTTCCCGGCGAACCGCGAGATCTGGTCGTACGGGTCGGGCTACGGCGGCAACGCGCTACTCGGCAAGAAGTGCTTCGCGCTGCGCATCGCGTCCGTGATGGCGCGCGACGAGGGCTGGATGGCCGAGCACATGCTGATCCTGAAGCTCACATCGCCCGAGGGCGAGACGAAGTACGTCACCGGCGCGTTCCCGTCGGCGTGCGGCAAGACGAATCTGGCGATGCTGATCCCGACGCTGCCGGGATGGAAGGTCGAGACGATCGGCGACGACATCGCCTGGATGAAGTTCGGCCCGGACGGGCGCCTGTACGCGATCAACCCCGAGGCGGGTTTCTTCGGCGTCGCGCCGGGCACCGGGGAGAAGACGAACCCGAACGCGATGGCGACGATCCGCGAGAGCTCGATCTTCACCAACTGCGCCCGCACGGACGACGGCGACATCTGGTGGGAGGGCATGACCAAGGAGCCGCCGCCGCACGCGATCGACTGGCACGGTCACGAGTGGACTCCGGACTCGGACGCGCCGGCGGCCCATCCGAACGCGCGCTTCACGACTCCAGCGGGTCAGTGCCCGTCGATCGCGGAGGAGTGGGAGGACCCAGCCGGTGTGCCCATCGACGCGGTCCTGTTCGGCGGTCGCCGCGCCACCAACGTGCCGCTCGTGCGCGAGGCGCTCGACTGGGAGCACGGCGTGTTCATGGGCTCGATCATGTCGTCCGAGACCACCGCCGCCGCGTCGGGCGACGTGGGACAGCTGCGCTACGACCCGTTCGCGATGCTGCCGTTCTGCGGGTACCACATGGGCGACTACTTCGAGCACTGGCTGCGCATCGGCCGGCAGGGCGACGCGTCGAAGCTCCCGCGCCTGTTCCACGTGAACTGGTTTCGCAAGGACGCCGAGGGCAAATTCCTGTGGCCCGGGTTCGGCGAGAACAGCCGCGTGCTGGCGTGGATCTTCCGCCGCTGCGAAGGCACGGCCGAGGCGGTCGAGACCCCGGCCGGCCTCGTGCCCGCCGCGGGCGGCATCGACACCACCGGCCTGGACATCAAGGCCGAGGACATGGCGGAGCTGTTGCGGGTCGACCCCGACCGCCTGAGCGAGGAGCTGCCGACGATCCACGAGCACTTTGCCCGGTTCGGCGACCGCCTGCCGCAGGAGCTCCAGAAGCAGCTCGACGAGCTGGAGCAGCGGCTGAAGTAGAGGCTAGTGCGGCTCGCTCGACTCGGCCGCGGGGGGGCGGCTCTCCTCGGCAAGCGAGGTGATCGACAGCACGCCGCGTGAGGCCTCCTCGAGTACCTCGCCGGCCTCCTCGGCCGAGCGCGCGTACAGCTCCACCAGCAGGTGGATCGTGATCTTGTCCTCGTCGTGCTTGTGGAAGCGCACGTGGGTGAAGAACTCGCGGGTGCCGCCTTCGCCGAACGCACCGTAGGTGAGCGAGTCGGCCGCCTCCGGGCCCGAGCAGACCTCGACCAGGTCCTGGTCGACCATGACGGTGCACGAGGCGACCCAGGGCGTGCCGGTGACCATCCGCTCCCAGCGGTCCTCGATCGGCTCGATGTGGCCGTCGGTGAAGGTCAGGTGCGGCTGGTCGTGCATGCAGTCGAGGCACTGGACGACCGCCTCCTGCACCTCGTCGACCCGCTCGGTGAACGTGCCCGATTCCGGGTCGATGCGCAGGATCGCGTCGTAGTGGACCTGGGCCTCGAGGTTCTGGGACCAGCAGCGGTAGCAGCGCAGCCACGGCCGGCCGTCGTCGCTCTCGACGCGGCGCTCGGGAGGGCGGGGGCTCTCTGCCTCGGCCATCTTCAGCCTCCGATCCGGCTCATCGTACGGGCGGGCTGCCGGAAGCCGGCCTCGCTGACGTGGTGCTTCAGCTCCTTGCGCCACACGGCGTCGCGGATCACCTGCTCGATCTCGATCGTCACCGGCGCCCGCGCGCAGCGGGTCGCGCAGGTCCGTCTCGTGCATGCTGAACAAGCATGTGCGCAGCTTGCCCTCCGCCGTCAGGCGCACGCGGTTGCAGTCGCCGCAGAAAGGCTCCGACACCGGGTTGACGAAGCCGATCTCGCCGCGCCCGTCCGCGAACCGGTAGGTGCGCGCGGTGGAGTGGGCGTCGCGCGGCAGAGGCTCGAGCGGGTGAACCCGGTCGATCATGTCGCGCACCTCGGCGCCGGTGAGGACCCGGTCCTCGGACCAAGCGTGGTCGGCGTCGAGCGGCATGAACTCGATGAACCGCACCTCATAGGGCTTGCGCCGCGCCAGCTCCGCGAAGGGCAGGACCTCGTCCTCGGTGAAGTCGCGCATCGCGACGCAGTTCACCTTGATCGGGCTGATCGCGGGATGGCGCTCGAGCTCCTCGAGCCCGGCCAGGACCTGCGGCAGCGAATCGCGCCGTGTCATCTGGAAGAAGCGGTCCCGCGAGAGCGAGTCGAGCGAGACGTTGATCCGCCGCAGCCCGGCCGCGGCGAGCTCGCCGGCCATGCGCTCGAGCAGGTAGCCGTTGGTGGTCAGCGAGAGGTCGTGAAGGTCCTCGATCCGGCCGAGCATCTCGACCAGGCGGGGGAACTGGCGGCGGACCAGGGGCTCGCCGCCGGTGAGGCGCACGTCCCTCACGCCCATCGACGCGAACACGCGCACGAGGCGGTCGATCTCCTCGAAGGTGAGGATCTCGCTCCTGTCCAGCCAGGGCAGGCCCTCGGCCGGCATGCAGTACTGGCAGCGGAAGTTACAGCGATCGGTGACCGAGACGCGCAGGTCGCCGATCGGCCGGCCATGACCGTCGCGCAACTGCTCCGCCTGCCGGATGGACATTCAGCAAGTCTAGCCCGCGGTCATCCGGGTTCCCGGGAAGCCCTGTAAAAGCGCAGCATTCTCGAGGATCATCGGCGGAGCCCCCCGGCGGCCGATGGTCCTCGAGATGCGTTCCCTGGACCGCCGCGACGATGCGGTGGTAGAGAAGGTGCGGGTTGATGCGGGTCCTGCTGCGAATCGAAAATCACGCCATCCGTGACCTATTCCAAGGTAATCAACATGCGTCCAGCAGGCAACCTTTTTCTTTAGTTCCCACATCAAGGGGCTGCGCCCCACCTAAAGTTACGAGCGCCCCGCTGAGGCGGGTCGCCGTCATTACCTATTCGGCGGCGGCTGCGAGCGTCGCCTCGAAGTCGGTGCGCGGCACCGCTCCCACTCCCGGGGACGTGGCGCCGGCCTGGCGGTAGCGGTCCACCCCCGCGCGCACGTCCGCGGGCGAGCCGATCGCCGTGAGCGAGTCGAGGAAGCGGTCGGAGATGCCGCGCTTCGCGCCCTCCACGTCGTTGCCCTGGATGCCGGCGTCGAACGCGGCGATGTCGTCCTCGAACCCGGACCGCTCGATCATCGCGCGGTAGAACGGCAAATTCCAGTAGGTGACGAGGTCGTTCCTCATGGTCTCGTAGGCAGCCGCGCGGTCGTCGGTCGCGGCGCTGGGCACGGCGGCCACGATGTCGAATCCCTCCATGCTCTTGCCGGCGCGCTCGCGCCCGGCGCGCACCGCGGGCATCACGACGTCGCGTATGTAGTCCGGGTTGCACAGCCACAGCATCACGCCGTCCGCGACCTCGCCCGCGAGCTGGAGCATGTTGGGCGACAGCGCGGCCACGTAGATCGGCAGGTCCGCGCGCGGCGCGTATCCCATGAAGCGGAAGCGCGTGGGGAAGAAGCGTCCTTCCGGCACGTCATTGCCGGTCAGCATCGCGCGCACGGCCTCGACGTACTCGCGCATCGCCGCCACGGGGTGCTCGATCTTCGTCCCGTACCAGTGCTCGACCGTCGCGGCGTGCGACACGCCCAGTCCCAGCACCATCCGTCCACCGGAGAACTCGTCGATGGTCGCGGCCTGCTGCGCCGTCGCGACCGGTGTGCGGGAGTAGATCGGCAGCACGCCCGTGCCCAGCCTGATGTTCTCCGTGGCGGCGGCGTACGCCATCAGCAGGGTGAGCGAGTCGCGCCCCGCGATGTGCGTCACGTAGACGGAGTCGTAGCCGAGCGCGTCGGCCTTCTTCACCCGCGCGATTGCCTGGTCGAGCGACCTGCCCACCGAGATGAAGCTGCCGAGGCCCGCCATGCGCGGGACTCTAGTGGGAGGGTGCGGGCGGGGCCGCCAGCGCCTGCCGGGTGTCTTGCACGCGGCGCGCGACCTGGGCGAGTGGATTGCGCGAGTCCGCCGCGCCGGTGACACGTGACACGCGCACGCGCCGGCCGCCGAGACGGCCGGTGACGGTCCCGTTCCTGCGGAACACGAGCCGGCCGCGCGCGGCGGAGCGCCCGGACACGTGCAGCACACCATGTGGCTGCCGGGTCAAGTGGAGCGTGCCTTTGACCCTGACGCCCGGGACGTACTGCACGTTGTGGAACTCGAGCGTTCGCACGCCCGCGCGCGCAAACCCGGCGCGCAGCCCGCCGACGTTGATCACGTTCTGGTCCGGAGAAGCGAGCAGCGCGGCGGAGAACACCTGGTCCAGCACGTCGACCAGCGTCAGCGCCACCGCCGAGAGCGTGCGCCCGGGCCGCCCGCGCAAGCCCAGCTCGGGCGCGACCGCGGACAGCGAGCGGGGCGCGATCGGCACCGGTGGGAACTCACGCCGCCGTGGCGGGCACCGGCGCAGGGGCCGGCCGCTGAAGAAGTCGTCCGCGGCTCGCAGGCCGCAGGACCGCGGGAACCCGCTGAGGACCGAATGGCCCATCTCGGGCACCGATACGAGCGTCGCTCCCGGGATCCGCGCGGTGATGCGCCGCGCCGACTCGAGCGGCGTGCGCAGGTCGTCCTCCCCCGACAGCACGAGCGTGGGGACCGCGGGGAACGGCCCGTCCTGGACGGTCGGCTCCGCGGGCGCCGACGGCCAGCGGCTGCACAGCTGGAGGGTGGGGGAGGCGAACAGGACGGTCGTCCGGTCGAACGGAGCCAGCGCGGTCGCGGGTATCGCGCGCAGGGCCGCCTCGGCGCTCGGGAGGCGGGCCGCCGCCGGCGTGGTGCGCTCCCAGGGCAGCGGTCCCTCCTCGCAGACGGTGGCGGCGTACAGCGCATCGCTGAGGTACTGCGCCGGCTGCGGGCCCGAGCCGCGGTCGGCGCGCAGCGCCAGTCGCAACAGCGGCGCCGCGTCGCCCGTGAGCGCGGAGCGGACCGCGCCCGGGAGGTGCGCGCGCAGAGTCGGGTCGAAGTCGCCCGCGAAGAGCAGGTCGAGCAGCCGCACGCTGCCGATCCGCGCGCGGTGGCGCCGGCCGTTTGCCGACACCAGGTCGCCGTACACGAATCCGCGCGTGCGAATGCGCTGCACCAGGGCTGCGATGTCCGCGACGGGGTCGGGCGTGATGTCCTCGCAGGCCTTCGCGCACAGCGCGCTGAGCACCCGCGGGATTGCGGCGATGCTCTCCTGTGAGAAGGCGCCCGGCCCGGTCGGCTCCACGACCGAGTCGAGCACCAGGCGCTCGACCCGCTGCGGATACCGCGCGGCGTAGGCGAGTGCGACCTTGGTCCCGTAGGAGACGCCGAACAGCGCGATTCGCTCCACCCCGATCGCCTGGCGCACGGCCTCGATGTCCTCGACCGAGTCGCGGGTCGTGTAGAAGGCCCGTTTGGCCCCCAGGGTCTGCGCGCACGCCGCCGCCCGCTCGGCCTGCCCGACGGGCGTGCGCGTGACCGGCACCGCGAGCTGCGGGCAGCGCAGCGCTCCGGACAACCCCGTGCCACGCTGGTCGAAGACGACCAGGTCACGATTGCGCCAGCCCGCGAAGAAGGTTCCGGCCCAGTCGATCAGGTAGGGCGTGGCGGCCTCTCCGGGGCCGCCGGCGAGCGCGATCAGCGCGCCCTGGCGCGTCCCCCGCGACTTCAGTCGCTCGACGTGGAGGCTCAGCGATCCGGGCACCACGCCGGCGCGGTCGATCGGCACCGGCACCCGCGCGCAGCCGACCTCGGAGCCCCGCGCGCACGGCTGGAACGTGACGCCCTCGGCCGGTGCGGCAGGGCACGCGGTCAGCGCGACCGCGACGAGAGTCCCTGCCAGGCGCCGCATGGTCTGACTCTACTGCGTGCTTCGCAGCGCCGCGCCGGGGTCAGTCAGCGCGCAACAGGATCGCCACGAGCACGCCAACGAAGACGATCTGGCCGATCCCGGCCGCCGTTCCCCACTCGGCCCCGGCCACCCTCGCGATGAGCGTCGTCGAGCGCGAAGGCGCCGAGCAAGAGACCAAGCTGGCGCACCGCCGCACTCCCAGAGCTCCCGTCATTTCCGACTAAGGAAATGACGGCCTATTCCCGGATTTAGATCGCAGCGAGGGACTTGTATTCACCGAAGACGCTGCGCATCGCGCCGCAGATCTCGCCGAGCGTGCAGTAGGCGTGCACCGCTTCGATGATGGCGGGCATCATGTTCTCGTTGCCCTCCGCCGTGGCGCGCAGCCGGGCCAGCGCCTGCTCGGCCGCGGCCGAGTCGCGGTCCGCGCGCAGCCGCTCGAGCTTCTCGCGCTGCTGCCCGGCCAGCGCCGGGTCGACGCGGAAGTACTCCGGCTCGGGCTCATCGTCGTCGCGGTACTTGTTCACGCCGACCACGATGCGCTCGCCCGAGTTCACGTCCTGCTCCCACTGGTAGGCCTCGTCGAGGATCGCCTTGTGGTAGTAGCCCGAGTCGATCGCTTCGACGGCGCCGCCCATCTTCTCGATCTTCTGCATCTCCTCGACGGCGCGCCGCTCCAGCTCGTCGGTGAGCCACTCGAGGTAGTAGGAGCCCGCCATCGGGTCGATCGTGTCGGTCACGCCGATCTCCTCGGCGATGATCTGCTGCGTGCGCACGGCGATCTTCTGCGCCTTCTCGGTCGGGATCGCGAGCGCCTCGTCGTAGCAGGACAGCGCCATCGACTGGACGCCGCCGAGCGCGGCCGCCAGGGCCTGGACGGCGGCGCGCACGATGTTGTTCTCGGGCTGCTGCGCCGTCAGGGTCGAGCCGCCCGTCTGGGTGTGCGTGCGCAGCATCATCGACCGCGGATCGGTGGCGCCGAAGCGCTCCTTCATGATCCGCGCCCACAGGCGCCGCAGCGCGCGGTACTTGGCGATCTCCTCGAAGAAGTTGATGTGCGTGTTGAAGATCCACGAGAGGCGCGGAGCGAACGTGTCGACGTCGATGCCCCGCTCGGTGACGGCCTCGATGTAGGCGATCGCGTTCGCGAAGCTGAAGGCGATCTCCTGCACGGCGGTCGAGCCGGCGTCGCGCATGTGGTAGCCGGACAGCGAGATCGCGTTGAAGCGGGGCGCGTCGGTCGCGCACCAGGCGATCAGGTCCGCGGCCAGTCGCAGTGAGGGCTTGGGCGGATAGATGAACGTGCCGCGTGCGACGTACTCCTTCAAGACGTCGTTCTGGGCGGTGCCCGAGACCTTCTCGCGGGGCACGCCCTGCTTGTCGGCCACGGCCACGTACATGGCGACCAGGATCGGCGCCGGCGCGTTGATCGTCATCGAGGTCGAGACGCGGTCGAGGGGGATGCCGTCGAACACGGTCTCCATGTCGGCGAGCGAGTCGATCGCGACGCCCACCTGGCCGACCTCGCCGGCCGCGCGCTCGTCGTCGGAGTCGAGGCCCATCTGCGTCGGCAGGTCGAACGCGGTCGAGAGGCCGGGCTGGCCCTGCTCGAGCAGGAAGTTGAACCGCTCGTTCGTGGCTTCGGGCGTGCCGAAGCCGGCGTACTGGCGGATCGTCCACGGGCGTCCCCGGTACATGGTCGGCTGGATGCCGCGCGTGAACGGATACTCGCCGGGGAACCCGAGGTCCCGCGTGTAGTCGAGCTCGCGCACGTGCTCGGGCGTGTAGATGCGGTCGGTCTCGATACCGGACAGCGTCTCGAAGCTCTCGCGCCGCTCCTCCGACTTCTCGAGCGACTTCGCGAGCGGGCCCTCCTCCCAGCGCCGGCGGGCGTCGTGGAGGCGCTTGCAGCTCCTCCTCCTGCGACCGGATCAGGTCGTCGAGCCGAGCCTTGCCGTTGCCGCGTGCGCCATTGCCCTGGTCTTCAGCCATCAACGCCTCCTACGAGAGCCCACGATGGGAGTTTAGTGGGACGACCCCCTATAGCCTTCGGCAAATGACGGGCGAACCCACAACTCATCGACGTGCTCCAGCAGGGCCGCGAGCGCGTGATCGGCGCATGGGACCTGGGCGGAGCGATCGTGGATCCGGGCCCGGAGAGCCGGATCGAGACCCTGCTCGCGGGCGTGCCTGCAGGAGCCGCGCGCACGCTGCTCCTGACCCACATCCATCTGGACCATGCCGGCGCGACGGGCGCGCTCGTCGAGCGCTTCCCCGACCTCCAGGTGTACGTGCATTCGCGCGGCGCCCCCCATCTCGTGGACCCGTCGCGCCTGCTGAGCAGCGCGGAGCGGATCTATGGCGACCAGATGGAGTCGCTGTGGGGCAGGGTCGTGCCCGTCCCCGAGCGCAACGTGCACGTGCTCGAGGGCGGCGAGCACGTGTCGGTGGGCGGGCGGGACTTCGACGTCGAGTACACGCCCGGTCACGCCTCCCACCACGTCGTGTACTTCGACCGCACGGACGGGACCGCGTACGTGGGCGACGTGGCCGGCGTGCGCATCCCGCCGGCGGACTACGTGCGCGCACCGACGCCGCCACCGGACATCGACGTCGAGGCGTGGCAGCGCTCGATCGATCTCGTGGCTGCGCGCGAGCCGTCGCGGCTGGCGCTCACGCACTTCGGCATGGTCGAGGACCCTCAGCCGCACCTCAGCCGGATGAAGCAGGGGCTGGACGAGCAGGCCCAGCTCGTGCGCGAGCTGCTGGAGCGCCACGGCGACACCGACGAGGCCGTCGCGGCCTTCGTCGCCGAGGTCGAGCGGCGGACGCGCGAGGCGGTCGGCGACAAGGTGGCCGCCATGTTCGAGGTCGGCTCACCCGTGGAGCAGAGATGGCTGGGGCTGCGGCGCTACTGGCATGAAGCAGCACAGACCCGGCGCCCGCCGCTTCCGGCGATGATGACCACCGAGACCGTCGAGCGGCCGCGCGTCGGCGGACCCGGCACGGGCGGTGACGGGCCGTGGCGCGTGATCGTCCTCAACGACAACCACAACACGTTCGACCACGTCGCGAACACGCTTGCCCGCGTGATCCCGAACGTCAGCATCGACCAGGGCTACCGCTTCGCGGACCAGATCCACAACGCGGGGCGCGCCGTCGTGTGGTCCGGCGAGCGCGAGCCGGCCGAGCTCTACTGGGAGCAGCTCAACGACGCCGGGCTAACAATGGCTCCGCTGGAGCAGGGTTAGGGCGAGCCGGCCGCGGGATCGGCGGGACAGGCCTCGCGGGCCGAGTCCGCGACGCGCTCGAGCGCGTCGCTCATCGACCGCGCGTCGCCGCCGAGGTGTGGAAGGAAGTGCAACTCCACGGTGCTTCGGTAGACGGGGTTCATGCGCACCAGCAGGTCCCGTCCGGCGTCGGTGATCACCGCGTAGGTCCCGCGCCGGTCGTTCGGGCAACGCTCGCGCTGCAGCACGTCCTCGGCCTCCATGCGGTCCAGCACGCGGCTGAGCCCGCTGCGGCTGAGGACGAGCACGTCGGCCAGCTCGTGCGGGCGCATCCTGCCCTCCGGCGCCTGCTCCAGCACGGCCAGCACGTCGTGCCAGACCAGGGGCGGCAACTCCGCCGCCGCGAAGCCGGCCTCGATCGCTCCCACGAGCAGGGCGTGCGCGCTCATGAACGTCCGGAACGCCTGTACGTCGGGGCCGGAACAGGATTCGGTGTCGGGTGTGATGGGGCTGGGCATATGGTTGCATCAACAATCATAGCTGCTACAATGATTGCATAAGCAACTATTGTAGTTGCAATTGTTTTGGATAACGACTCCCCCCGCACGGGGAGGACAGGAGATTCACATGGAACTCGGACTATTCCTTCTGCACGTGGTCCCCGGCGTGCTGCTGATGGGCCACGGGGCGCAGAAGCTGTTCGGCTGGTTCGGCGGGTACGGGCCTGACGGCACCGGCCAGTTCATGGAGTCGATGGGCATGCGCCCGGGCCGGCACATGGCGCTGGCCGCGGGAGCCAACGAGTTCGGCGGCGGCCTGCTGCTGGCGCTCGGCCTGCTGACTCCGCTGGCGGCGGTGCTGATCGCCTCCACGATGCTCGTCGCGATCCTGACGGCGCATCGCGGCAAGGGGATCTGGGCCACGAACAACGGTGCCGAGCTGCCCCTGCTGTACGGGCTGATCCCGGTCGCGCTCGCGTTCAACGGCGCGGGCCAGTGGTCCCTCGACCAGGCGATCGGCTGGGACGTTGCCGGCCTCGGGTGGGGCCTCGGCGCCCTCGCGCTCGCACTGATCGGGGCGGTGACGGTCGTCGCCGCCGCGCGGCACAGCCAGCGGGTGCACTCGCACGGCATCCCGTCCACCAGCTAACGACCCCGACCTGACACCGAGATCAAAGGCGCTCCCTCGGCGGGGCGCCTTTTCTCGTGCGGGGGTCAGGCCTGCTCGAGCACGGTGTTCCACTTCGGCAGCAGCGGCTGCCCGTGGAGCCCCGAGACCGCGACCCTGATGTCCTGCATCTCCTGCGAGAACCACCACCGCTGGAAGTCGGCGCGGTTCTCCCACAGGATGAAGTGGACGAAGTGGTCCGAATCCTCCTCGGAGCGGTAGAAGAGGAATCCGGATGCCCCGTAGGAGAGCGGCCGCTTGATCGCCGGCCGGTAGAGGTCGACGAACTTCTGCGCCCGGAACGGCGTGACCTCGTAGTCGAGCTGGACGGCGTCGATCATCCTGCGCTCGCTGGTTGCCCGGGACAGTCGCGTCGCGGCGAGCAGCTCCATCGGCTCAATTGCCGACCTCGGCGCGGATCGCGCCGGGGCCCTCGGCGGTCTTGCCCTGACCCTCGCCGTCAGCACCCACGAGGATCGCGATCTTGCCCTGGTGCTTGTTCTCGCGCATCAGCTGGTGCGCCTCGGCCACGCCCTCGAACGGCATCACCCGCCACAGCACCGGCCGGATCTTCGACTGTGCGATCAGCTCGTTCGCCTTGGTCGCCTCCCACGCGTTTGCGAAGTGGGAGCCGATGATCTGCTTCTGGCGCATCCACAGGTAGCGCACGTCGAAGTCGAGGTTGAAGCCGGACGTGGCGCCGCAGATCACGACCTTGCCGAACGGCCGTACCACGAACACCGACGTCGGGAAGGTGGCCTGGCCGACGTGCTCGAACACGATGTCGGGCGCCTCACCGAGGATCTCCTTGACGCGCTTGGCGAACGCGCGCGACTGGCCGAAGCGCTCCTTCTCCTCCGCGGGCGACTCGCCACCCTTGCGCATCATGCCCGCAAACTCGTTGCGGTTGATGAAGTCCCTCGCGCCGAGCTGCTTGACCAGGTCCCCCTTCTGGTCGGAGGAGACGACCCCGACCGACTCCGCGCCGGTGATCTTGCACAGCTGCGTGGCGAACACGCCGAGGCCGCCGGCGGCGCCCCAGATCAGGACGCGGTGGCCGGCCTGCAGCTTGACCTGGTCGATCAGCATGCGGTAGGCGGTGAAGTAGGTGAGGCCGTAGGAGGCGGCCTCCTCCCAGGTCAGGTTGGCCGGCTTCGGCACGAGCTGCTGCGCCTGCACCTTCGTGAACTGGGCGAACGAGCCCCAGCTCGTCTCGTATCCCCAGATCTTCTGCGACGGGGCGGCCAGTGGGTCGAGGCCGTGCACCTCGACGTCCTCGTAGGAGGCCTGGTTGCAGTGGATCACGACCTCGTCGCCGACCTTCCACTTGGTCACGCCCTCGCCGACCTTCCAGATCACGCCGGAGGCGTCGGAGCCGCCGATGTGGTGGTCCTCCTCCGGGTGGTAGCGGAACACCGAGACGGGCTGGCCGAGGGCCGCCCACACGTTGTTGAAGTTCACCCCGGCCGCCATCACGCGGACGATCACCTCGAACGCGCCGGGCTCGGGCACCTCGATGTCCTCGATCTGGAAGGCATCCTTGGGCTCGCCCTCGCGCTCCTGGCGGATCACCCAGGCGGTCATCGTCTTGGGGAGCTCGCCGGGCTCGACGTCGAGCTGGCTCACGTTCTTCACATCTGCCTGTGCCAAGGCGGCTACCTCCGTGGGACCGGGTGGAAACGGGCCGCTGATGCTATCTGACGGCGCGGTGCTCAGTCCGGGCGCTGGGCGATCGGCGCGACCGCCGGCGAGACGCCTGCGCGGGCGGGAACGCGGGCGCCTCCCAGGGTCGTCAGCGCGACCACGACCCCGACCGCGGCGACCGCGGTGGAGAGCTTCAGCGAGGCCGACAGCGCGTTCACGAACGTGTCGGTCAGCACGTGGTTGACCTTGGCGGCAGTTGTGGGATCCAGCTTGTCCAGGTGCGACGACATGTTCCCGGAGCCGAGGTTGTCGGTGAACCAGGCCTGCTGCTGGGTGCTCAGCGGGAGGTCGCCGAGGCGGCTCTCCAGCCGGTTGTCGCTGATGCTCTGGAAGAGCGCGCCGACCGCGGCCACGCCGAAGGTGCCGCCGACCATGCGGCTCATCGAAAGCACGCCCGAGGCGAGGCCCGCCTTGGCCGTGTCGACCGCGTTCATCGCGGCGGTCGACATCGGTGACATCGTGAGCCCGATCCCGAGCCCCATCAGCATGAAGGTGGGGAGCAGGTCCGCGTACGTGGTGTCCACGTTCACGCGCGACTGGAAGAACAGCGCGATCGCGACGAACGTGAGGCCCGTGGCGATCGGGATGCGCGCGCCGATGCGGTCCGTCAGGCGCCCCGCGATCGGGGCGGCCAAGATGATCGGCACCGTGGAGGGCAGGAAGCGGATGCCCGCCTCGAGCGGCGAGTAGCCCAGGATGTTCTGCATGTAGAGCGCCATGAAGAAGAACATCGCGAGCATCGAGAAGGAGACCACGAAGGCGATGCCGTTCGTGCCCGCAAAGGTGCGGCTGCGCAGGAACGAGAAGTCCACCATCGGGTACTTCGCGCGCCGCTCGACGACGAAGAAGGCCACGAGGCCGGCGATGGAGGTCGCGAGCAGCGCGAGGATGCGTGGCGAGCCCCAGCCCCAGCCGTTGCCCTCCACCAGCGCCAGCACGAGCGCGCCGATTCCCACCGTGAGAGTCGCCACACCGGCGAAGTCGACCGTGCGCGGCACAGTGGAGTCTCGCGATTCCTTGATCGCGAACAACGCTACGAACACGGCAGCCGCGGCGACGGGCAGGTTCAGGAAGAAGATCGCGCGCCAGCTCACCTGCTCGGTGAGGAAGCCGCCGACCACCGGGCCGAGCGCGAGCGCCAGCGCGGAGACACCGGCCCAGGTGCCGATCGCCTTGCCGCGCTCGTGCGCGGGGAACGCGTTGGTGATGATCGACAGGGTGGCGGGCATCATGAACGCCGCGCCGATGCCCTGGAGCGCGCGGCTCCCGACCAGCCAGGTCGCGTTCGGCGCGAGGCCGGCGGTCGCCGACGACAGCGCGAATACGACCACGCCGAAGATGAACGCCCGCCGACGGCCGAAGATGTCGCCCAACCGGCCGCCCGTGACGAGCAGCACGGCGAAGGTGAGGGTGTAGGCGTTGATCGTCCACTCGAGCGCCGACAGCGACGCGTTGAGGTCGGACTGGATCGACGGCAGCGCCACGTTCACCACCGTGTTGTCGAGCATGATCATGAACAGGGCGAAGCACATGGACCCGAGCGTCCACCACTTGCGGTTCTCCTCCGTGATCGCGTGCAGGCGGCTCATCGGCGCGTCCCCTTGGGGCAATAGCGCGCAACCTCTGGCCGCGCCAGGATCTCGTCCAGCGCGTCGCCGAGCTTGCGCCGCTCCGTCGCCGAGAAGCCCTCGAGCATCTGCTCGAAGGACTTGATGCGCGTCGCGATCAGGCGCTCGACGAGGCGGTCGCCCTGCTTCGTCGTGCGCACGCGCTTCACGCGGCGGTCGAGCGTGTCCTCGGTGCGCTCCACGATCCCGCGCTGCACCAGCGGCTCGACCGCGCGGCTGGCGGCGGGGAACGAGATGCCGAGCCGGTCGGAGACGTCCTTCATGGAAAGCGCCTCCGGCTCGTGCGCGAGCAGCATCAGCGTCTTGAACTGCGTGAACGTCAGCTCCAGCTCGGATGCCTCGCGCATGAACTCGGAGTCGCCGGTCGCCCACGCAAAGCGGAAGAAGCCCAGCAACTGCCGGGCGAGGGCGGGGGGCGAGGGCGCCGAGGATTGCTTGCGAGCGGGAGATACTTGCACAAACGCAATTATTGCAGCGATGGTGGCGATTCTTGTGTGCGATGGATCACAGGTCTACGATTGAGCGGCTGCCCAGGACGGACACGGCCGGGAGGGGAAAGCGAACACGTGAAGTCGAGCAGGCTGATCCTGGGCATTGCCATCGCGATCGGCCTCGTGTCGCTTGGCCTTCCCGCCGCAGCACCGGGAGTGCACAGCAAACTCCAGGTGGTCCATCCCCACTTCGAATACAGCGGCTTGCAGGATCTGGGCACATCGAGCGACGGTGCCGCGATCTGGTTCGAATCTCGCCAGGACCTGCTCCCAGAGGACACGGATGGCTTGTCCGACATCTACCGCCGATCCCCCGGCGGTCCGCCGGTGCTGGTTTCTGGTGGTTCCTCCAGCAACGGGGACTGGAGCCCGGATCTCAAGGCTGTCGCCGCGGACGGAAGCCGGGTGATCTTCGAGACCCGTGGGAACATGAGTCCGGCGGACTCGGACGCGTTTCCGGCCGTCGACGTGTACGAGTCGTCGGGCGCCGCACCCACCCTTGTATCCACCGGCCCGCTGGGCGGCAGCGGCTCAGTGGAGGCAACTTTTTCGGGCGCGTCCGCCGACGGAACCCGAATCTTCTTCATGTCGTGGGAGCACCTCGTCGCGGGTGACGAGGACACGTGCTTCGCGGCGCAGCCGGAAGAACGGCCGTGCTTCGACCTCTACGAGCGGTCCGCCGGGACCACGAAGCTGCTCACGCCGGGCACGGACGAACATGACGCGTCATTCCTCGGTGCGTCAATGGACGGGACGCACGTTTTCTTCGAGACCCAGGATGCGCTGGTCGCCGCGGATACGGACGGCACCGTCTCGGACTTGTATGAGCGCGTCGGCACGAACACCGCGCTGGTGTCCACGTCGGGGCTGAGCCCGAATCAGCCGTTCACCCCCACGTTCTCCGACGTGTCCGACGATGGAACGCGGGTGTTCTTCAGCACCCAGGAGCAGCTCACCGTCGACGACACGGACGGCGGCTTCGACATCTTCGAGCGTGCGGGTGGCCAGACGACCAAGGTCACGACCGGCAGCCTGGACAGCAACACTGGTGCTCACGCGAAGTTCTTCGGCATCACGCCGGACGGAGCACACGTCTTCTTCGACACCCCCGAGCAGCTCGAGCCCGCGGACGACGACGTCCAGAAGGGAGATCTCTACAGGCGCTCCGCCGGGCAGACGACGCTGATCTCCACGGGCCCGCTTCCGGTCACCGCGCCGTCTGATTTCCTGTCCTCTTCGCTCGACGGTCAGCGTGTCGTCTTCATGTCAGTGGGCAAGTTCACGGCCGACGACACCGACACGCGACTCGACATCTATGAGCGCTTCGCCGGTGCGACCATCAAGCTGTCGCACGGCAACCTCAACACCAACGCCAACCATGCGTTCTTCATACTGGCGAACGCATGACGGCTCGCGTTTGATCTTCCATGACGAGGAAGGCCTTTGGGAAAACTGGAACGAACAGCTCTACCCCTTGCCGGTCGACGCCGACACCTTTATCGGGCCGATCTCCGAGGATGCCGGCCGGATCTACCTCGTCGATTCCATTCCCGAAGCCGGCTACACGATCGAACGCCTCGATGTCGATGGCACCTACGCTCGCCCCAAGGGCGCCACGCCGGTCCAGGTCCGCCTCGTCCCCGCCTACAAGCAGTGCACGGCCCCCGACCGGACGCATGGGCCGCCGCTCGCATTCGGCTCCTGCAGTTCTCCTCAGCCGGCCTCTGACAACCTGACCGTCGGAACGGCCGATTCCAACGCTCGGCCCACGAAGTCCGAGGGCACCGTTCGCTTCGACGCCCTGCCGGGCGCCCCGGCGACGCCTGCGGACGAGGCCGATCTGCTGCTTGCGCTGTCGATCACCGACGTGCGCCGCCGCTCCGACCTCGATGACTACACCGGCGGCGTGCGGGCCGGCGTCGCGATCCAGGCCACAGACCGCGACAACACCCCCGCCGTGAGTGGTCTCAACCAGGGGACCAGCACGCAGACGCTGCTGTCCTTCGATGCCGCTTGCGCCGCCACCGCGGACGCGACGATCGGCGCGACGTGCACGGCCACGACTTCGATGGATGCGCTGGTGCCGGGCGCGATCAAGGAGGGCAAGCGCTCGGTCTGGGAGCTCGGGCAGGTGCGGGTCGACGACGGGGGCGCCGACGGCGATCCCACGACGACCGCCGACAACACCCTGTTCGAGACCCAGGGAGTCTTCGTGCCGTGAGCGCCCGTTAGGGCAGCAGCAGCTGGTTCTGCGCGCTCTCGCGCGGGGGTCCGACCGTGATCGCGGCCGGCTCGATGCCGGCGGACTCCTCCGCGGAGATCGTGAAGTCGCCGGTGCCCATCGTGAGCTTCACCGTCGCCGTGTCGCCGGGCGGGATCGGCCCCACCGAGCGCCGCAGCCGCGGGCCGTCGATCGTGAGCGACTGGGCGGCGCCCGACTGGTTCGCGACCAGGAGCGTGACGGGGCCGGCGCCGAACTTGGCGGGCGACACCGTGATCTTGTCTCCGCCGATCAGGACCGACACGTTGATCGGCACGGGAGGCCGCTCATCGCTGCGCGCCTCGTCGTCGCCCCCGCAACCGGCGACCGCGAGCATGACCGCGACGAGCACCGCGACCAGCGCCGCGCTCGGGTCGCGGGTACGCAAGATCGACCTCCGGGTCAGCATCTTCTCGTCCTCCTCAGACGCCGGACCCTATCCGAAAAGGACGGCCGAAACCGGCTTGGTTGGCCAAATTACGGCTACCCGAACCAGACCGACCGGCGCTGTCCGAGCATCCCGTTGAGCGCGTCCTGGATCCTCGCCCTGATGTCGTCCGCCACCTGCTGGACGAAGGCGACGTCGTCGGCCGCATCGGGTCCGTGGCGCTCGAACCGCACGGGTTCCAGGAACCGGATGCGGAACTTCGCGGGCAGGTACATCCCCCCGGCGAGCAGGCCGAAGTGCGGGAAAGCGTGGTTGATGGGGAAGTAGATCAGGCCCGTGAGGCGCTGGAGCAGCGGCACGTGCGCGAAGATCGGCATCGCCTCCTCGGCGCCCATCACCGCGATCGGCACGATCGGCACCCCGGCCCGGATCGCGGTCTTCACGAAGCCGCCGCGGCCGAAGCGGCGCAGCTTGTAGCGCTGCCAGAAGAGCTTGCGTGTTCCCTTCTGGCCCTCGGGGAACACGAGCACCAGCTTTCCCTCGTCGCGCAGGAGGCGGTGCGCGTTCGCCGGGTGCGCGGCCACCATCCCGATCTTGTTGGCGAGCATGCCGACGCCCGGGTAGCCCTTGAACCAGTGCTCCCCGAGCATGTAGAGGGGACGCGGGCTGGGGTGATCGTTGCGGATCGCCTGCATGATCATCGGCGCGTCCGGAGGGAGCGCGCCCGAGTGGTTCGAGGCGAGCAGCGCGCCGCCCGCCGCGGGCACGTGCTCGAGGCCCTCGACGTCGACCCGGAACCAGTACCGGTAGTAGAAGTTGAGGACCGGCTCCATCATCTGGAACACGCGCTCGGAGCGGCCCCAGTCGTCGACCTGGCGCGCGGGGTCGGGCGGCGCGATCAGGCCCGTGAGGTCGCGCAGGGGCGGCGGCTCGGCGGTGGGTCTCGCGGAACGGGGAGGCGGTAGACGTCGGCGTCGGCGTCGTAGGCCGGCCGCAGGCGGAGAGCCTCCTCGTCGCCGGCTTCGGCCGCGACCTGCCCGCCCAGCAGCGGGCTGTCCGCGGTCAGGCGGCGCCTGCGGTCGGGCGGGGTCGCTTTGGGGGCCTCCACGAGGAGGCGGATTCTTTCAGAGCGGAGGCACGGCGACCTTGGCGGTGGCCGATCCTGCGACCACCTCGTCGCCCGGCTGCACCTCGCGGCGCAGGATGGCGAGCGCGATCGGCCCGTGCACGGGAGAGATCGCTGCCGACGTGACGCGCCCGACCTCCTTGCCGGCCGCCGTCACAGTGGTCCTGGGCTCGACCGGCGCCGACAGCCGCAGGGCCCGCAGGTGGCGGTTCGGGTGTCCCTTGTGGAACATGCGGGCGACCGGCTCCTGGCCGACGTAGCAGCCCTTCGTGAAGCTCACTGCCCGGTCCACTATCCCCGCCTCGCCGGGCAGGTTGTCGTCGCTCATGTCGACCCCGTAGCGCGGGCGGCCCTGCTCGATTCGCACCACTTCTACGGCCTCCCGGGACGCGGGCGCGGCGCCTGCTGCGGCCAGCGACTCGGTCAGTCCCGCGACGGACGCCGGCGCGACCAGCAGGTCGAACCCCACGTCGGTGGCGGCCACGACCGCATCTTCGCGGCCGTGCACCCATGCGTGCTCGGGCGCCGGCGCCGCGCCCTCCACGATGTCCGCCTGCGCGAGCACCTCCCACGCGCGGGGACCGATCACCGAGAGCACCGTGCGATCGGCGCCGGCGTCGGCGATCTCGACCTTGCGGCCGATCTTGTACATGGTGAGCTCGTGCAGGGCGGTTTCGCAGGCGATCGTCTCGAGGTCGAGCCACAGCTCCTCCGGCGTCACCGCGATCACCCGCATGTCGGCGAGGATGCGGCCCTTCGGGTTGAGCAGCGCGGCGTAGCAGCCCTCGCCCGCGGCGAGTCCCTGCACGTCGTTGGTGACCTGCCCCTGGAGGTACTCGGCCGCGTCGGGGCCGCGCACCGTCAGATGCGCGCGATCCGAGCGCTCGAGAAAGCCCGCTCCCTCCGTCAGGACGCGGTGATCGTGCTCGATCGTGGCGGGTGCGCGCGTGGCCATCGGTCCAATGGTACGCCCGCCCTGGGAGTACATTTCTCGCCGTGGCCCTCGCCTCCGACTTCCAGCGGATCGTCGACGAGCTCCCGAGCGACTGGACCGACCTCCAGCTCGACGTGCGGATCGCCGACGAGGACCGCTACGTCGAGGCGGCGGTGATCGTGGCCCAGTGCAATGCCCAGGCGTACTCCCGGCACGACTGGCACTGGCGCATCCTCTGTGCCCACGAGTTCGGCCACGCGGCCGCCGCGCCCACCGTGCACGGCGTGTTCCTGCAGCTGGACTCGGCCGGCATCCGGGGCGAGCTGGCCGTCCGCCAGGTGCGGGAGGGGCGCGTCGAAATCGTGCCGATGTGGGGCCGGGGCGAGAGCGTACGGCGCGAGTTCGTCCAGCGCCGGGCGCAATAGCGCTGCAAACAGGCTGAATATCTAGGGCTTCGCCCACCTAGAGTCCGGTGCTTCGCGCCTGCGGCGCTCGCCTGAAAAACCGGTGGCGGTCGAGCGCCGAAGGGTTACGGATGGCCGATCAGCGGTATACACTCCCGGCGCTCTAGGACCGACTGCAACTATTCGGAGGTCTTCCATTGGAACGGTCAGCGGCTAACGCTGCAATCGAACAGCGAACACCGGCTGCGTACGTAGCGGAGTTCATCGGCACGTTCGTGCTGGTCTTCTCCATCACGCTCGGGGTCTCGCTCTTCGTCAACCCGCAGGGAACGGGCTCCGACTGGGCCGTGGTCGGCCTGGTCCACTTCCTCGCCCTCTTCGTGATCGTGATGACGATCGGCAGCATCTCGGGCGCGCACGTCAACCCCGCTGTCACATTGTCGCTGCTGGCGCTGCGCAAGATCCGGCCGAACGACGCCGCCGTCTACATCCTGGTGCAGCTCGCAGGTGCGGTCGCCGGCGCCCTGATGACGAAGTTCCTGCTGGTCGACGCGCTCGCCGACCAGACGAACGTCGGCGCGACCTCGCTCAACCTGAGCCTCCTCGGCGGCGACTTCCAAGGCTTCGTCGCGGAGTTGGTCGGGGCGTTCTTCCTCGTATGGGCCGTCGTCGCGGTTGCGGTCAACCCGCGCGCGGCGCGTGACTGGTCCGGGCTGGCGATCGGTGGCACCCTGGGATTCGCGGTGATGATCATCGGGCCGCTGACCGGCGCCGCGCTCAACCCGGCGCGTTGGTTCGGCCCGGCGCTGGTGTCCGGCGAGTGGAACACGCCACTGCTGTACATCTTCGCGCCGATCGTCGGCGGCGTGCTGGCCGCGCTGACGTACTGGTACCTGTTCGTCGAGGGCCCGCCCGTCCGCCAGGCGAGGCCCGAGGCCGGGCCCAAGGGCCTGGACCCGAACCCGCCCCGGTAGGCGCCGAAAGCCGCAAGCGTTTCGTGAAAGAGGCGGCCCACGGGCCGCCTCTTTCGTATGACCCCCACCAGCTCGATGCCACATGAGCGCCATATGCGCGCTCATGTGGCATCGCGGGGCGGCGGGGTGGGGGCACTAGTGGCCCACTAGACTCCCTGCGACCGTGAGACGCGTCACCTTCTCGCGCAACTACACGCTCTCGCTGTCGCGCACCTGTCAGTGCTACTGCAAGTACTGCGCGTTTGCGACACACCGGCCGCACCTGTACGCGCCCGACGAGGTCGAGCGGATGCTCGACGACGCCGCCCGCCGGGGATGCAAGGAGCTGCTGGTCCTCACGGGCGAGCGTCCGGAGGTGAACGACGAGGTCGCGCGCCGGCTTGCCGCTTACGGCCACGATGACTTCACCGCCTATGTGGTCTGGGCGTGCGAGCGCGCGCTCGAGCGGGGGCTGCTGCCGCACTCGAACCTCGGCGTGCTCGACCGCGACGACCTCGCGCGGCTGCGCGAGGTGAACGCGTCGATGGGTCTGATGCTGGAGTCGGTGTCCGAGCGCCTGATGGACACGGTGCACGCGGGCTCGCCCGACCAAGCACCCGGCCCGGCGGCTCGCGACGATCGAGGCCGCGGGCGAGCTGCGGATCCCGTTCACGAGCGGCATCCTCGTCGGCATCGGCGAGACCGAGGACGAGCGCATGGCCTCGCTCGAGGCGCTGGCCGAGGTGCACGCGCGCCATGGCCACCTCCAGGAGGTGATCCTCCAGAATTTCGTACCCCACCCGAGGTATCACGGCCAGGAGGTGGCCGAGATCGCAAACGACGCCGCGCGGCGTCGGTGGGCCGACGGCGAGGTTGTGACTGGCGACGAGCCCCTGCCCGAATGGGCGAACCCCGATCACGATCGCCGACATCGAGCGGCTCGTGCGGCGCTGCCGGGAGCTGATGCCCGACGTCGGCGTCCAGATCCCGCCGAACCTCTCCGACTGGTGGCTCGACCTCGTGCGCGCGGGCGCGACGGACCTCGGGGGCCTGTCGGCCAACGGCGACCACATCTCGCCGGAGCACCCGTTCCCCTCACCGCACCAGGTGCGCAAGCAGCTCCAGCCGCAGGGCTATGCGCTGACGGAGCGGCTGTGCGTGTACCCGCAGTACATCGACCCCGAGTGGATGGCGCAGGGGGTGCTCGACACGATCAAGCTCAAGTACTGGTCGTTCATCCCGCGCCGCGGGTCCGGCCGCCGTGAGGACGTGCCGATCCGGTCGGACCTCGCGCCCGCCGCGATCGAGCGCGCCCGCGACGGCGCTGCGCTGACGCGAGAGGAGCTGACCGCGCTGTTCGCGGAGCGCCGCCCGGAGGTGATCGAGGACATGCGCCTCGCCGCCGACGAGCTGCGCGCGCGCCTCGCCGGCGACACCGCCACGTTCGTGGTCAACCGCAACATCAACTTCACGAACGTGTGCCAGGTGGGCTGCGCGTTCTGCGGCTTCGGCCAGGGGAAGCGATCGCCGGATGCGTACCACGTCGAGGAGGAGTCCTTCGCGGAGAAGATCCGCGACGCCGTCGAGTTCGGCGTCACCGAGATCTGCATGCAGGGCGGCATCCATCCCGACTACACGCTCGAGCACTACGGCCGCTGGCTGCGGCTCGCGAAGGAGGTCGCGCCCCAGCTGCACCTGCACGCGTACTCGCCGATGGAGGTGCACTTCATGTGCGAGCGCTCGGGCAAACGGCCCGAGGAGGTGTTCGAGTACCTCGTCGAGTGCGGGCTGGGATCGACGCCGGGAACGGCCGCCGAGGTGCTGCACGACGGCGTGCGGCAGCGCATCTCCCCGAACAAGCTGCCCGTCGACCGCTGGGTGGAGATCATCGAGGCCTCCCACCGCAGCGGCCTGCGCTCGACCGTGACCGTGATGTTCGGCCACATCGAGGAGCCGTGGGAGCTCGCCGAGCACATGCGCGTCGTGCGCGAGCTGCAGGAGCGCACGGGCGGGTTCACCGAGTTCGTGCCGCTCAGCTTCATCCCGTTCCACACGCTGCTCGGCCGCACGCACGGGATCGAGGAGATCTCGCGCGAGGAGAACCTCAAGCACACCGCCGTCTTCCGGCTCGCGCTGGGCGAGACGGTCACGAACCTCCAGGCGAGCTGGGTGAAGATGGGGCTCGACGCGGCGACGGAGTCGCTGCGCTGGGGAGTGAACGACCTCGGCGGGACGCTGATGGAGGAGTCGATCTCGCGCATGGCGGGCTCCTACCACGGCGTGCTGCTGACGCCCGAGCAGCTGATCGAGGCCGCGCGCCGCGGCGGCCGGCAGCCGGCGCAGCGCGACACGCTCTACAACATCGTCGAGACCTACTAGCCGGCAGTCGGCGGTCGGCAGTCGGCGGTCCGTTGATGAGAGCGATGGTGTTGACAGCCACGGCGCCGGTGGAGAGCCGGCCGCTGGAGCTGCGCGACGTTCCGGTGCCGGGAGCCGGGGCCGGGTGAGGTGCTTGTGCGGGTCGTGGCGAACGGCGTGTGCCGCACCGATCTGCACGTCGTCGAGGGTGAGCTGCCGGATCCCAAGCTGCCGCTGGTTCCCGGGCACCAGATCGTCGGCAAGGTCGAGCGCGTGGGGGAGGGGGTGGAGGGCTTCGCCGCCGGCGACCGCGTGGGGGTGCCCTGGCTGGGCGGCACGGACGGCACGTGTCCCTATTGCCGGGCGGGATGGGAGAACCTCTGCGACGCGCCCACGTTCACGGGCTACCAGCGCGACGGGGGCTACGCCGAGTACGCGGTCGCGCGCGCGGACTTCACGCTGCGGCTTCCTGATGGGTATCCGGACGTGCAGGCGGCGCCGCTGCTGTGCGCGGGGCTGATCGGGTACCGGGCGCTGCGGCTCGCGTACGCGCCGCCCTTGGAGGGCGCGGAGCGGCTGGGCCTGTACGGGTTCGGCGCTTCCGCGCACATCGTGATCCAGGTCGCGCGCCATCTCGGGCAGGAGGTGTACGTGTGCACGCGCGGCGAGAGCGGGCAGGATTTCGCGCGCGAGCTGGGCGCGAAGTGGGCGGGCGGCCCTGACGACAGACCGCCGGTGCGAGCTCGACAGCGCGATCATCTTCGCGCCCGCGGGGGAGCTCGTGCCCACGGCGCTCGCCGCCGTGCGCAAGGGCGGCGTGGTCGTGTGCGCGGGCATCCACATGAGCCCGATCCCGGAGCTGCCCTACGACCTGCTGTGGGGTGAGCGCGTCGTGCGCAGCGTGGCGAACCTGACGCGCGCCGACGGGCATGAGTTCCTCGCGCTGGCGGCACGGATGCGGGTGCACACCGAGGTCGAGCAGTTCCCGCTCGAAGACGCGAACGAGGCGCTGGCGCGGCTCAAGTCCGGAGCGCTGCGCGGGGCCGCGGTGCTCGTGCCCTGACCGCCCGCGGCCCGCAGCCGCGGTGACTTTTCCCGACATAGTGGGGAAAAGTCGCCGCGCTTAGGGGAACAGGTCCTCGGCGCGCGGCCGGACGATCGCCGCGGCGCCCGGGCCGTCATCGGCGGTGACGTATCGCGCGAGGCCGCGCACCAGCACCACCGCATCGCGGCCGGCCTTGTCGCGCACCAGCGCCGCGGCCGAGGCCGCCTGATCGGCGATCGCGTCGACCGTGGCGATCAGCTCGCGCCCGCCGGCGTCGCGTGTCCCGCGCCGGTCGTCGAGCGGCGCGAGGCCGGCGCAGCCGATCGCGACGTCCGCCTGGCCGAGGCGCCACGCGCGCCCGAAGCTGTCGGCGATCACGACCGCGGGCGCGCTCGGCAGCCGCGCGCGGATACTCCGTGCCGAGCCGTCCGGGTCGAGCGGCAGCAGGCATACGACGTCGTCGCCCGGCACGTTCGACTGGTCCACTCCCGCGTTCGCGCACACCAGGCCGTGGCGCGTACGCGTGATCAGCACGCCGCGCTCCGCGCGCAGCACCTCGACGCTCTCGTCGAGCACCACCTGCACGGCCCGCGCGTCCTTGCCGAGCGTGTCCGCCAGCTCCCGCGCGCGCGGTGACGGTTGCACGTCGCGCAGTGCGACGATGCGTCCCTCGGACTTCGACACGACCTTCTGGCTGATCACGACGACGTCGCCGTCGCGGAGCTCCGCCGCCTCGGCGATCATGCGCCGCGAGATCGTCGCCGGCGCGCACCTCGGGGATGCCGCGGACCACCTGCGCGGAGAGCGCCGCGGCGCTCAAGCGGCGGCGGTGCTGGTGCGGCCGATCTGGCTCAACACGCCGCGCGTGCGCGATGCGCGCCCGTGCACGCCGTCGAGCGCGCGAACCAGCTGCTCGAGATCCTCGCCGGTGTCGACGTCGAGCCCCAGCGAGGGCACCGTCGTAACGATGTACTGCAAGCCCTTGCTCTCCGCCTGCTCCACGTGGCGCGCGAGCGAGCCGGGGCCGAACTTCGGCTCGAACGAGCCGGACGGGTCGAGCAGCAGCGCATTGGTGCCCATGTCGTGCCGGTCGGGCACGATCACGACCTCCTCCTCGGAGGATCCGCGCACGAGCAGGTCGAGCTCGCCCGGATCGACCAGCGGGCAGTCGCCCGGCACCAGCAGCGCCCGCCCGAATCCCTTCGCCGCGGCGCGCGCCAGCCCGGAAAGGGTGGCCTGTGACTGTCCCTTCTCCGCGGGGTCGTCGATGAGCGTCGCTCCCGCGTCGCCGGCAAGCTTCTGCACCGCGGGCTCGCCCGACACCACGAAGATCTCGTCCAGGGAGGTGGCGCGCTCGATCTGCGCCAGCACGTCCGCGAACATCGCGGCCGCGAGCGCGGCGCGCGTGGATGCGCCGAGCGCCTCGCCGAGCCGCTGCTTGGCCTGGTCGAATCGCTTGACGGGCAGGATCGCTGCGGTGGCCACGGCGGCGGAACCCTATGCCAGCGTGGCGGCGAAGTCGAGCGACCTCGCGCGCGAGCCGCCGGCGGCCCTCGGGGCCCGTCCATCATCGTGTCCGTCTGGTGCAGCACGAGGCCGGCGCTCGAGGGCGGCCCCGTGGGCGTGCCGCGATCGACCACCATGCCCTGCGCGATCCCGGCGTATGCCGACGCCACGCCGCCGTCGTCGACGGACAGACCGGCCCAGCGCATGAACGCCTCGGTCGGCCCCTTCAGCGAGTGGCCGCCGACCAGCGGGCTGACCGCCACGACCGGGGCGGCCGCATCGGCCAGCGCCTCGCGCATCCCCGGGACGGCGAGTATCGGCCCGATGCTCGCGACCGGGTTCGAGGGGCCGATCAGGATCGCGTCCGCCGCGCGCAGCGCCACGCTCACCTCGGGGGTGATGCGCGCCTGCTCGGCACCGCGGAACTCCACTCCCTCCAGCGGCGGCTCTGAGTGCTGCAGGATCAGGTACTCCTGGAAGTGGCGCCATTCGCCCTCGGTGCGCACGTAGGTCTGCACGGGCTCGTCGGACATCGGCAGGACCGCGGCGGGAACGCCGTGCGCCTCGGCGAGCACGCGCGCGATCTCGGTCAGGCGCGCGCCGTCGTGGAGCATCTGCGTACGCAGCAGGCAGGTGGCGAGGTCCGCGTCGCCGAGCCTGAACCAGTTCGGGCCGCCCAGCTCCACCACGCGCTCGAACACGTGCTCGGTCTCTCCCTCGACGCCGTAGCCGCGCTGCTCGTCGATCACGCCAGCGAGCCAGTAGGTGACGAGGTCGGGGTCCGGGGAGACGTGCAGGCCGAACGCCGCGATGTCGTCGCCCGTGTTCGCGACCACCGCGAGCCGGTCCGGGCCCAGCTCGTCCAGCAGGCCGCGCGCGAGCTTCGCGCCGCCGGTCCCGCCGGACAGAAGGACGATCACACGCCCGTGATGCGGATGCCCGAGTGCTTGATCTTGTGCCGCTTGTTCACGGAGATCAGCATCGCGGTCAGCTGCTCGATGATCCGGGAGATCTCGAGGTCGCCGCAGTCGACCGGGCGCAGGCCGGGAATGCGCGCGATCAGGGCCGCCACGTCGTCCTTGGCCTTGCGGTCGTCGCTCGCCATCAGCACGTCCTCGTCCATCACGATCGAGGGATCCGACAAGAGCGGCCGCGCTGACGGTGTGGAGCGCCGACACCACGGTCACGCCGCGGGGCGCCATCTCGACCGCCTGCGCGGCCGCCGAGCCCTGCCACACCCCGAGCGTGCGCGTCGCGCGCCCCCCGACCGCGGCCGCCAAGCGGCACGGTCGCGTCCACGAGGATGGTCTGCGGCTGGAGCGAGTTGCGCAGGTTGGCGAGGTTCTCCGCCTGCGCGCGGAACGGCACCGCCAGCACGACGGTGTTCGCGCGAGCTCGCCGCATCCTCGTTCTGCAGGCCTTCGACGCGGGGATCCGACGCGCCGCCCTCCTTCGCGCGCTCGATGACACGCGCGGCCACCTCCTGCGCGCGGTCAGCGTCCCGCGAGCCGATCACGATCGGCACTCCGGCGATCGCCCAGCGCACGGCGAGCCCGAAACCGAGCGCGCCGGTCCCGCCGATGATCGTGACCGTCTGCCGTGCCTGTGCGATCTCTTCGCGGCCCGCCATGAGCGCGGAAGGCTACAGGCCGGGAGATACGGTCAGGCGGCGGGAACGGCCTCCGGCTGCATCGGTGCCGGGCGCTTGCGGCGGAACTCCTCGACGACCACCGTCCCGTCGCGCTCCGGCACGAAGGTGATCGCGCGCCGGCGGATGCGCTCGGGCTCGCTCGCCGACCGCTCGCATGCGCACCGCCCGCAGGATCGCGGGGATCACGACCTTCATCTCGTAGCGTCGCGAACGCCGCGCCGAGGCAGCGCCGCACACCGCCGCCGAAGGGGATCCACGAATAGGTCTCCGCCGGGCGCTCGAGGAAGCGCTCCGGACGGAACCGCTCGGGCTCCGGATATACGTCCGGGCGCCGGTGCGTGAGGTAGATGTTCGGGGCGACGCGCATTCCCGCCGGGATCTCGTAGCCGGCCAGCTCGATCGGAGCGGTGAGCTTGCGGATCACCCCCGGCACGACCGGCCGGATCCGCAGCGTCTCCTTGATGACGGCGTCGAGGTACTCGCCGTCCTCCTCGCCCGCGTCGACCTCCGCCTGCAGCCGCGCCAGCTTCGTGCGGTCGCGCAGCAGCAGCTGGAACGCCCAGGCGAGCGTGGTGGCCGTCGTCTCGTGTCCCGCCACGAGCAGCGTCATCAGCTCGTCGCGCAGCTCCTCGTCGGTGAGCGCACGGCCGTCCTCGTCGCGCGCCTGCAGCAGGATCGAGAGCACGTCGTCGCGGTCCTCGACGTCGGCCGCCTGGCGGCGCCGGGCGATCTCGTCGTAGATCTCGGCGTCGGCCGCGGCGCGCAGCTCGAGGAACCGCTTGTAGATGCCGCGCCCGATGGTGCGGCGCACCTGCGGCACCGCGATGGCCGCGAGCGCGCGGCTCTGCATCCCGATGTCGAGCATCGACGCGAGCCGCTCGCCCAGCCGCGCGAGCCGCTCGGCGTCGTCGATGCCGAACACCGTGCGCATGATGATCTGGAGCGTGATCTCCTGGGTGCGCGGGCGCAGGCCGAACGGCTCGCCCACGGGCCACGTGGCGATCTCCTGCTCGGCGACCTCTCGCATCACGTCGCCGTAGCGCTGCATGCGCTCGCCGTGGAAGGAGGGCAGCATCAGCTTGCGCTGGCGCATGTGCTCGGGCCCGTCGAGCAGCAGGACCGAGTTGCGGCCCATCAGCGGCTCGAGCGGCGTCGCGTTCGCCTCGCCGGCGTGAAAGATGTCGGGATCTCCCGTGAAGACCTGCTTGATCACCGCCGGGTCGGCCAGGAAGACCACGGTCCCGACCGGGAAGCGCACCGTGAACACGTCGCCGTACTTCTGCGAGTTGCGCTCGAGGAAGGGGATCGGGCGCGCGATCCATTGCCACATCTGGACGGCCGAGGGAGTGCGCGGGCCGGGCGGCAGTGACATCGTGAACGGCAATTTACTCCTGCGGGCGCTGCTGGTCCGTGAGACTCCTCACGCGCTGGACGGCTAGGCTGCCCGCTCATGAGGCTGGAGGGGCAGACCGCGGTGGTGACGGGCGGCGCGAGCGGCATCGGCGCGGCCACGTGCCGGCGGCTGGCCGCCGAGGGCGCGCAGGTCGCGGTCTGCGACATCAACCTGGACGGCGCACGGGCAGTGGCCGGCGAGCTGAACGGCAACGACTACGAGATGGACGTGACCAGCGCCTACTCGGTGCGGCACGCGATCGAGAGCGTCGAGCGCGACGTCGGGCCGGTGTCCATCCTGGTCAACAACGCGGGCACCGACTGGTTCGGCTTCTTCAAGGACACCGACGAGGACCTGTGGACGCGCGTCGTCGACATCAACCTGATGGGCGTGCTGCGCGCGACCCACGCCGTGCTGCCGGCGATGATCGAGCGGGGAGGGGGCAGGATCGTGAACGTCGCCTCGGAGGCCGGGCGCGTGGGCTCGTCGGGCTCCGCCGCCTACTCGGCCGCCAAGGGCGGGGTGATCGCCTTCACCAAGACGATCGCGCGCGAGGGCGGGCGCTTCAACGTGCTCTGCAACGCCGTCGCGCCGGGGCCGATCGACACGCCGCTGCTGCCGCGCGCGCGACCGAGCTTCCGGGCGAGCTCGGGGAGAAGGTGGTCAGAGACGATGGTCGGCTCCACCGTGGTGCGCACGGATGGGGACGCCCGGACGAGGTCGCGGCCACGATCGCCTTCCTGTGCTCGCCGGACTCCTCGTACGTGACAGGGCAGACGCTGGGAGTCAGCGGCGGCCTTGGCATGATCTAGGATCGCGAGTGGCGTGATATCCCCCAGCAGACGTCCGCATCCGCGAGGTCGGTCCCGCGCGACGGCTTCCAGAACGAGCCCGAGATCATCGCGACCGCGGACAAGGTCGCGCTGATCGACTGCCTGTCGCAGACCGGGCTGCGGCGCCTGGAGGTCACCTCGTTCGTGCGCGCCGACGTGATCCCGCAGCTCTCCGACGCCGAGGAGGTGCTGCGCTCGATCAAGCGCGAACCCCGATGTCGCGTACTCGGTGCTGATCCCGAACGAGCGCGGGCTGGAACGCGCGCTGGCCGGCGACTTCGGGTTCGACGAGGTCAACCTGTTCCTGTCGGCGAGCGAGACGCACAACCGCAAGAACGTGAACCGCTCGATCGAGGAGTCGCTGTCGGGGCTCGAGCGAGTCGTTGCGCAGGCCCGCGCCGCGGGGTTGCGCTGCGAGGGCGTGATCTCGGTTTCGTTCGGGTGCCCGTACGAGGGCGACGTGCCGCTGGACCGCGTGTTCGGGATCGCGCGGCGGCTGGCCGAGGCCGGCTGCGAGGAGATCGCGTTCGGCGACACCACCGGCATGGCGAACCCGGTGCAGGTGCGCGGCTTCTTCGAGCGCGCCCGGGCGGAGCTGCCGGGCGCGGAGATCACCGCCCACTTCCACAACACCCGCGGACAGGGCCTCGCAAACGTGCTGGCCGCGCTCGAGTCCGGCGTCGAGTCCTTCGAGAGCTCCTTCGGTGAGCTCGGCGGGTGCCCCGTCCCGCGCGGGGCGACCGGCAACATCGCGACCGAGGACCTCCTCTCCATGCTGCACGAGATGGGGGTCGAGACCGGGATCGACCTCGAGCGGCTGCTCGGATGCGCGCGGCGCGCGCAGGAGGTCCTGGGCCGCCCGCTGAGCGGCCATCTGCTGACCGCCGGCCCGGTGGACTGGCACCGGGCCTAAGCCCTTATCGCTCCGCTGCCGACGTTGGCAGTGTGGCGGTCCTCACCCGACACGGGACCCGGTTGGGCGCGCCCCGGCACGTGCCGCTCGCGGCCGCGCTCGCCTTCTGCATCGCGCTGGCGGGACTCGCCGCGTTCCATTCGGCGGAGGGTGGCGAGGCCCGGCCGTCGGAGCGCACGGCCCGCGCGGCAGTCCTGAACGACCCGGCCGCGGGGAGGCACCTGGCGCGGATGGGATACGACCGGGTCGTCTCGACGCCGCTGGACCGGCGCACGATCCGCGTGAGCTTCTTCGACGGCGGCCGCATCGTGCTGGAAGCGGCGGTCGCGCGCGGCGGGTCCGTGACCGCGCTCAACCGCTACGAGGACGGCCACGCGCGCGTCGGGAGCGAGGTCGGGCAGAGGGTCCCGGTGCTGGCCGCTCTCCTGCTGCTGTTCCTGCTCGCCACGCTGCGCCTGCCGCTCGTGCGAATCGAGAACGCCGACGTTGCCGCGCTGGCCGCCTTCGTCGTCCCGGTCGCGCTGCTGAACGAGCGCTACCTGGAGTGGAGCGTGATGGCGGCATGCGTGCCGCTCGTATATCTGACGGTGCGGTGCGCCCGCGTGGGACTGGGCCGGTCGCAGCCGTCGCGCGGCCCCTGGCTGTATGAGCGGCTGTCGCCGCGGGTCGCGCGCCTGACGGTGGGGGCGGCCGCAACCGCGTTCGTACTCGTGTCGATCCCGGGAGGTCTCGTCAGCGATGTCGCGTACGCGTCGATCGCCGGGGCCACGAAGGTGCTCGACGGGGCGCTGCCCTACGGGAACCTCGCGCAGGGGGACCTGGTGCACGGCGACACGTATCCGCTGCTCGCGTACCTGGCCTACCTCCCCGGCGCCGTCGTCGCCCCGGTGCGCGGCGGGTTCGACAACCTCGACGGCGCGCTGTGGGTTGCGACCGGCTTCGCTCTTGTCGCGGCGGGCGCGCTCGGCGTCGCCGTGCGGCGCGGCGGAGGCGACGGCATGCGCATCGCGCTCGCGATGCTCGCGTTCCCGCCCGTGATGATCGCGGCCTCGAGCGGCTCGAACGACGTCGTGGCGGCGGCGCTGGTGGCCGTCGCGCTGGCGCTGGGTTCGACCGCCGCGCTGACGGCGGCGGGGTGGGTGAAGCTCGCACCGCTTGCATTGGTACCAATGTGGGTGGCGGCCGCGGAGCGCCGCGGTCGGGCTCTGCTGGGGGCGGCCGCGGTGACCGCCGCGTTGGCGGTTGTCCTTGTATTGCTCGGGGGAATTGCCGGATTCGCCGATCTGTTCCACGCCGTGTCCTTCCAGGCGGAACGCGGCTCGCTGCTTTCTCCCTGGTCGGTGATGGGAGGAGGGGGCGGCGCCCAGGTGGTGTTCCAGGCGGCCGTGATCGCCGGCATCGTCGGAGCGTGCATGCACGTGTGGAGCGACCGCGCCCTCGCCGCGGACCCGCGCCGCATGGCAGCGCTCGGCGCGGCGATCCTGCTCGCCGTGCAGCTCGCCGCCAACTACTGGAGCTACACGTACCTGGCCTGGGCGTTCCCGCTGCTGGCGGTCGCGCTGCTGTCGGGCACGCGCACCGCCGATCGTTGATCGATCTTCCCCCCTATGAGGGGGAAGATGCATCACTCATCGAACCGGGAAGGCCACAGGCCGCTAGGCCGTCTCGGCCTCCGGCACCTTCGGCGTGGCGCCCGGCGGTGCGCCCGTGAAGCGTGGCTCGCGCTTCTCCATGAACGCGGCGCCGGCTTCGCGGAAGTCGTCGGTGCCGACGAGGATCTGCTGGAAGGACACCTCCTGCTCGAGCGATGCCGCCAGCGTCGGCTTCGCGACCCCGTCCGCGACGCGCTTCGCGTACCCGACCGCCAGCGGCGATGCCGCCAGCAGCTCGTCCACGAGCTCCTGGGTGACCGCCTCCAGCTGACCCGCCGGCGCGATGCGATTCGCGGCTCCGATCCGGTAGCACTCGGCCGCGTCGATCGTGCGGCCGGTCATCAGCAGCTCCTTCGCGATGCCCAGGCCCACGACCGCGGGGAGCCGGCTCGAGCCGCCGACGTCGGGGATCAGGCCGAGCTTGGTCTCGGGCAGGCCGAACTTCACGTCGTCGGCCATGACCCGCAGGTCGCAGGCCAGCGCGAGCTCCGCGCCCAGCCCCAGGCAGGCGCCGTGGATCTGCGCGATGACGGGCTTGGTCATCTCCTCGAAGAGGTTGACCATCTCGATGCACGTGCGCCGGAACGGGCGCAGGTTCTCGGTGCCCGCCAGGCCTCCCAGCTGGAAGACGTCGATGCCGGCGCTGAACGCGGCACCCTCACCCTTCACCACGACACACCAGACATCGTGGTCGTCCGCCGCCTCGCGGGCGGCCTCGCGCAGATCCAGCACGAGATCGGCGTTGAACGCGTTGCGCTTCTCGGGCCGGTCCAGGATCAGATGCCTGACGTGCCCTTGGTCCTCGATCCTCACGAGCTCGCTCATCTACTAGCCTCCCGGCCTATTCAAGTGTTGATTCTCCACCTCGCTGGGAGGCTACATGGACATCAAGAAAGTTGGCGTTGTCGGCTGCGGATTGATGGGACACGGCATCGCGCAGGTGTCGGCGCAGTCGGGATACGACGTCGTGGTCCGCGAGGTGAGCCAGGAGAAGCTCGACTCGGGCCTCGGGAAGATCAAGAAGCAGCTGGGTCGCGCGGTGGAGAAGGGGCGGATGGAGCAGTCCGACGCGGACGCGGTGCTGGGCCGCATCCAGGGAACGCTCGACTACGACGACTTTGCCGAGTGCGACCTCGTCGTCGAGGCGATCACCGAGAACCTCGACGCGAAGGTCGGAGATGTGGGGCGAGCTCGACTCGATCGTCAAGCAGGAGGCCCTGTTCGCGACCAACACGTCGTCACTGCCCGTGATCGACCAGGCGTCCGCCACGAAGCGGCCGGAGCACTTCGTCGGCCTGCACTTCTTCAACCCCGTGCAGGTCATGCCGCTGCTCGAGGTGGTCCAGTCGATCGAGTCGAGCACGGGTGCGCTCGAGGCCGGCTTGGAGTGGGGCAAGTCCCTGAAGAAGACCGTCGTGCACGCGCAGGACAAGGCCGGCTTCATCGTCAACCGGCTGCTGATTCCCTACCTGCTCGACGCGATCCGCGCATATGAGGAGGGCTTCGGCTCGATCGAGCAGATCGACGCGGCGATGAAGGGCGGCGCCAACTACCCGATGGGCCCGTTCCAGCTGCTCGACTTCGTCGGTCTCGACACGACGTTCTCGGTCGGCGAGATCATGTTCACCGAGTACCGCGAGCGCCGCTTCGCGCCGCCGCCCACGCTGCGCAAGCTGATGGCGGCGGGGCACCTCGGGCGCAAGTCCGGGCGCGGCTTCTACGATTACTCGGGTGACGAGCCCGTGCCGATGGACCGCCTGCACGAGGGCGATTGACCCCCGAGCGAACTGACGCACCCGGCGCCGCGCGCCGCCTCGACGAGGCGCTCGAGCGCGCGCTCGCCGGCGGCCCTGAGAAGTACCGCGAGAAGCTGCCCGACCAGGGCAAGGTCGCGGTGCGCGCGCGCGTCGAGCGGCTCGTCGATCCCGAGTCGTTCGCCGAGGAGGCGCTGCTCGCCAACTGGGACAAGGACGGGCTCGGCGCCGACGGTGTCGTGACGGGGATGGCGCTGGTCGGCGGCCGCCAGATCGCGCTGATGGCGAACGACCCGACGGTGAAGGCCGGCTCGTGGGGATTCAAGACGGTCGAGAAGATCCTGCGCATCCAGGAGCAGGCGCTGCGCCACGACGTCCCGATGGTGTACCTCGTGGACTCGGCGGGCGCGCGCATCACGGACCAGGTCCAGATGTTCCCCGGCCGGCGCGGCGCGGGCCGCATCTTCTACAACGAGGTGCGGCTGTCCGGGCGGGTGCCGCAGGTGTGCGTGCTGTTCGGCCCCTCCGCGGCGGGCGGCGCATACATCCCCGCGTTCTGCGACGTGGTGGTCATGCGCGAGGGCAACGCGTCGATGTACCTGGGATCGCCGCGCATGGCGGAGATGGTGATCGGCGAGAAGGTCACGCTCGAGGAGATGGGCGGCGCGAAGATGCACACGTCGGTGTCCGGTTGCGGCCACTTCCTGGTCGGCACGGACGACGAGGGCATCGACCTCGCGCGGACGTACCTGTCGTACTTCCCCTCGAACTGGACCGAGCAGCCGCCGCCGGCGCCGCCCGCCGAGCCCGCCTCCTCCGAGCGCATCGCGGACATCGTGCCCGCCGACCAGAACAAGGCGTTCGACATCCACCTGCTGCTCGACGCGCTCGTCGACGAAGGCTCGTGGCTCGAGGTCCAGGCGAAGTGGGCGCCCGAGCTGGTCGTCGGATATGCGCGCCTCGACGGGCGCGTCGTCGGCATCGTCGCGAACCAGCCGAAGGTCAAGGGCGGCGTGCTGTTCGTCGACTCGGCCGACAAGGCGTCGCGTTTCATCTGGACGTGCAACGCGTTCAACATCCCGCTGCTGTTCCTCGCCGACGTGCCGGGCTTCATGATCGGCAAGAAGGTCGAGCGCGAGGGCATCATCCGGCACGGCGCGAAGATGATCTCCGCGGTGTCCGAGGCGACCGTCCCGAAGATCTCGGTCATCGTGCGCAAGTGCTACGGCGCGGGCCTCTACGCGATGGCCGGCCCGGCCTTCGAGCCCGACTGCTGCCTCGCCCTCCCGACGGCCCAGATCGCGGTGATGGGCCCGGAGGCCGCCATCAACGCCGTCTTCTACAACCAGATCCAGGCGATCGAGGACCCCGACGAGCGGGCCGCGTTCGTCGACGGCAAAGCGGGAGGAGTACGCGGCCGACATCGACATCCTCCACCTCGCCTCGGAGCTCGTGGTCGACGCCGTGATCGAGCCGGACACGCTGCGCTCGGAGCTGACCCGGCGGTTTGCGCTGTACGAGCACAAGGACCGCGAGTTCACGCGCCGGCGCAACCCGATCACCCCCGTTTAGGCGCCTCACGGTTCCGCCAACGACCGATCGGCGGAAATAATCTTGCCAGTTCTGACCCAATTGCACGATTTTTTGCGTGAGTCGGGTATAAAGGAATCCGGCAGGATCGCCGATATAAGGACACATCCGGCATGCATGCCGGATGCTGCGAATCCACAGACGACGGGCGACCTCCCATTTCCTCATAACTGACTGGGAGATCCTCCGTGACACGAAAGCGCCCCGCTGGCCAAGACGGGGCGTTTTCGTTTCTGGAACCGGATCGCTAGCCGTAGCGCTCGACCATCCGCCTGATCGCCTCGAGCTCCGCGTCCGGAAGCTGCCGGTTCGCGGCGCGATACGGACCGACGACGGGCACCTGCGCGGCCAGTCGTGCCCTGTCGTAGTGGCGTAGGAACAGCGCCACGAACAGGCCGCTCCCGGCTCTCGTCGCCGCCTGCCTGTAGCGCCCGGTGGTCGGCACCGAGCAGGCCATCACGACCCACGTGTGCGCGACGTCGGCGGCCGCCGGCCCCCGCGCGGCGTTGGGCCAATCGATCACCACCGGTCCGCGCGGGCCGAGGATCACGTTGTCCGGGTGAAGGTCGAGGTGGAGCAGCGCATCGCCGTCGCCGAGCGGAGCCGGCAGCCACGCCGGCGCTGCGATTTCGTGCAGACGCTTGTGCAGTTGCGCAAGCGTCGTCGCGTGGGACGGCAACGACCACGGGCGTTGAGCAAGGTCGTCGAGCATCGTGCGGCCCCTCGACGTGCTCCATCACGATGTCGGTGTCGTTGACCGCGCGGGCGGCGGGGACGGGGTAGCCGTGCGCGCGGGCATGCTCCATCGCGGCCACCTCGCGCTCCGTGTCGCGCGGGGTGCGGTAGCGGCGCAGGACCTCGCCGGGGCCGTGCTCGAACACGTCCGCCGTGCGACCCGTGCCGACCAGGATATCTAGGGCTTCGCCCACCTAAAGTCCTGTGCTTCGCGCCTGCGGCGCTCGCCCGAAGTTATTCAGCGCGAGCGGTCCGCGATCGTCGCGGGCGCGAGCGCGCCGACCTTCGCGATCAGGCGCAGGCCGAGCGAGGCCACGTCGACCTCGGCGACGTTGCGCTCGACGGCACGCACCACCGCCTTGCCGACGTCCTCCGGCGAGGACTCGGTGACGAATGGCGGGGTCTTGCCGCCGCCGCGCGCGAACATGCCGGCGTCGCGGACAGGCCCCGGTGTGACCAGGGAGACGCCCACGTTCTTGCGCTTCAGCTGGGCGCGCAGGACGTGCGCGAAGCCGCGCAGCCCGAACTTGGTGGCCGTGTAGATCGAGCTCTCGCCGGCGGACGGCAGCTTCCCGGCGAACGACGCGACGAACACGAGCTGGCCGCTGCCGCGCTCGATCATGCCGGGGACGAGCCGGCGCGCGAGCATGATCGGCGCGCGCAGGTTGACCTCCAGCACCTGGTCGATCTCCTCCGGCTCGACGCGCTGGCAGCGTGCCCGAGCCGGGCAGCCCGGCGTTCGCGACCAGCACGTCCACGACGCCCGCCGCGGCGACCAGCCGCTCGAGGTCGTCGCGGTCCGCGAGGTCGCAGACGATGGCCTCGCCGCCGACCTCCTGGGCGAGCGCCTCGAGCGCGTCGGCGCGGCGGCCGCTCAGCACCAGCTGCGCGCCGCGCTCTGCGAGCGCCCGGGAGATAGCCTCCCCGAGACCCCCGGTGGCACCCGTCAGCAGGACCCGCGCGCCGTCAAGCTCCATCGCGGCGCATCATTTCAGAGGGAGCGCATCGTGCTCCCGCGCGTACAGCGCCGGCAGGAAGTGCTCGAAGTTGCCGACCTCCTCGACGTTGTGCTTGAGCCAGGCACGACCCATGTCGTCGGGGAACCGGCGCGGCCGCACGACCCTGTTGAAGAACAGCCGTCCGACCCGCGCGGCGGACCCGACGAGCATCTGGGACCGGTAGAGCGTCCCCCCGGGGACCGGCTCGAAGCGATGCTCCAGGCGGAAGATCGGTGCGCGCCCAAACAGGCGCTGGGCCAGCACGATGCCGGTCTCGTCGAGCTTCTCGACGAGGTCGGTGGTGTCGACGAAGTACCGCGGATCCCGGCCGAGCGCCTCCACGATGTTGAACCGGACGCCCGCCCGGACCTCGCCGCTCGGCGGCCGGTCGAGCACGCGGTAGCCGATGTGGTCGAGCGGGTGCCAGACCAGGTAGCGCGGGAGGACGACGCCCTCGTGCTCCATCTCGCCCTCGATGTGCGTGAACCACCACAGGAGCATGTCGGGGGTCACGCCCTTGAGGACGTCGTGCTCGATCGTCAGCTCGAGCCGGCCGTCCGGCAGCTCACGCAGGGCGGTGCGCGCGCTCGAGAGCGGCTTCATCTCCCAGTTGAACGGCCGGGGAGGAGGCGGTTGGGTGCGGTGGCCCGGCATGAAGCCGAGCATATGCGAGCCACATAGAATCGGGCCGTGGCCGAGGTCGCCTGGCGCCCCACCCCCGAGTACGTCGAGAACGCGAACGTGACGCGCTTCATGCGCAAGCACGGGATCGACTCGATCGGCGAGTTCCGGCGGCGCTCGATCGAGGAGCCGGAGTGGTTCTGGGACGCGGTCGTGGAGGACCTCGGCATCGAGTTCACGACGCCCTACGAGCGCGTGCTGGACAGCTCGGGCGGCATCCCCTGGTCGAAGTGGTTCATCGGCGGGCGGGTGAACCTCACGTACAACTGCGTCGACCGGCACGCCCTCGGCGACCGCGGCGACCGCCCGGCGATCGTGTCCGAGACCGAGGACGGCGAGGTCCACTCCCTCACCTATTCCGAGCTGAAGCGCGAGGTTGACGCGATCGCGGCGGGCCTGCGGGAGCTCGGGGTGGGGAAGGGCGACCCGGTCGCGGTGTTCATGCCGATGGTCGCGGAGGCGATGATCGCCGCGTACGCGATCGCCAAGCTGGGCGCGCTCTACATGCCGATCTTCTCGGGCTTCGCTCCCTCCGCCGTGGCTGCCCGGCTGCAGGATGCGAACGCCAAGGCCATCTTCACCGCCGACGGCGGCCTGCGGCGCGGCAGCCAGGCGTTGATGAAGCCCGCGGCCGACGAAGCCGTCGCGGAGTCACCCGTCCGTCGAGCACGTGATCGTGCTCGAGCGGCTCGGCGCGGACGTGCCGATGACTCCCGGGCCGCGACCTGACGTGGAACGAGCTGCGCGCGCGCGGGCTGGCGGCGGCGCCCGACGGGATCGAGTGCGAGGACACCGGCGCCGAGGACGTGCTGATGATCGCCTACACGTCCGGCACCACCGGCAGGCCCAAGGGTGCGGTGCACGTGCACGGCGGATTTCTCGTGAAGATGGCCTCCGAGACCGCCTACCAGACCGACCTGCACCCGGACGAGGTCCTCTACTGGGTGACGGACATGGGCTGGATCATGGGCCCGTGGGAGATGGTGGGGGCGGGCTGCGCGGGCGCGACGGTGGTGATGTACGAGGGCGCGCCGGACTGGCCCGAGCCCGACCGCGTGTGGGCGTCGGTGGAGCAGCACCGGGTCAACGTGCTCGGCGTGTCGCCGACGCTGATCCGCGCGCTGAAGACCGCCGGTGACGAGCATCCGGCCAAGCACGACCTGTCGAGCCTGCGCGTCTTCGGCTCGACCGGGGAGCCGTGGAACCCGGAGCCCTACCGCTGGCTGTCCGAGGTCGTCGGCGGCGGCGGGCTGCCGATCATCAACATCTCCGGCGGCACGGAGGTCGGGGCGTGCTTCATCACTCCCTACCCGGTCGAGGAGATCAAGGTGTGCTCGCTCGGCGGCGCGTCGCACGGGATGGACATCGACGTGTTCGACCCGGATGGAAACCCGATTCGCGGCGAGGTCGGCGAGCTTGTCTGCAAGCGCCCGTGGCCGGGCATGACGCGCGGCATCTGGGGTGACCCCGAGCGCTACATGGAGACGTACTGGTCGATGTACCCGGACGTGTGGCGCCACGGCGACTGGGCGCTGATCGACGATGACGGCGACTGGTACCTGCTGGGCCGCTCCGACGACACGATCAACGTGGCCGGCAAGCGCCTCGGCCCGGCCGAGGTGGAATCGGTGCTCGTCTCGCACCCGATGGTCGCGGAGTCTGCCGTCGTGGGAGTGCCGCACGAAACCAAGGGCGAGGCGATCTGGTGCTTCTGCGTGCCCACCGACGGTGCGACCGACGGCGTCGCGGAGGAGCTGCGCGAGCTCGTCGCGACCGAGCTGGGCCGTCCGTTCAAGCCCTCGCGCGTGGTGTTCGTGGAAGCGTTGCCGAAGACTCGCTCCGCCAAGATCCTGCGGCGCGCGGTGCGCGCCGTCGCGGTCGGCGAGGATCCCGGGCGACATGTCCTCGGCCGAGAACCCGCAGGCGCTCGACCAGATCCGCACCGCGCTCGGTTAGCCGGCTAGGCGCGCTCGGCCTCGGCCTCGGCGTCGCGCGGCGTGTACAGGGCGTCGATCCGGCGGACGATCTGCTCGGTGAGGTCGGTCGCACGCGCGACTGCTTCTGGATCGACGCGCTCCGCGGTGTCGGTCGTGCGGTGGAACTCGGGCATGCGGCCCTGCGCATCGAGGCAGCAGACGGTGATCGAGCCGAAGCCCGCCATCGCAGCTTGCGTCGCGTCGGTGCCGATGCGCCAGACGTGCGGCGCCGAGCCCAGCTCCTCGCACAGCCGCACGAGGCGCTGATCGCTGCGGAAGGCCAGCCCGTAGCCGTCGGCGGTCACGTGGTGCACGTCGCCGTGGCCGATCGTGTCGACGTTCACGAAGAAGGTGTCGCGCGGGTCGAACTGGTCGCCGTGCTCGCGCAGCCAGGCGCGCATGCCGAGCGCGAGCCCTTCCTTCGCGGCGGGAAACACGAGCCACGTCTCGATGCCGCGCGGCGCGCGCTCCTGCAGTCGGCGGCCGATCTCGATCAGGGCTGCGACGCCCGAGGCGTTGGTGGAGGCACCCGGCGAAGGGTCCGAGATCGCGGCGTCGACGAACAGCATCACGTACGTGAGCAGCACCGCCGCGAGCACGAACTGGACGACCGTGAGCGCGCCGGAGTCGGGCAGGGCAAGGCGGGCGAGCGCTGCGACGAGCGCAAGCATCACGGTCCAGAAGAAGATGTCGAGCGGGCCCGCGAGGGAGGCGAGGAGCCGGCGCACCCGCCCCGGCGCGCGGGTCCGGCGCGCGCCGCACCCAGAGCAGGCCGGTGCGGGGCGCATCGTGGTTCGCGGTGAGCACGACGCGTGCATGGGAGCTGGGACGGGGCTGGGCCGAGGTGACGTTGTTCGTGCGCCGGCGCGGCATCAGGAACCGCAAGACGTAGAAGCGGCTGGTGATGTCGCCGTAGGTCGAGACGCCCACCAGCAGCAGGATCAGCATGCCCAGGGGCGCGGAGGCGGTGGAGGAGATCAACGTCCCGGCCGCCGCGAGCGCGGCGTGCAGCGCGTGCGTCAGGTGCCAGGCGGGTCGCACGCGAATCTCCTCGAGGTCGGCGGAGCGCCCGTACGCGTGCAGCTCGGAGGCGATGAACTCGGTCGTGCGCCGGTCGGCCTCGGTGCCGGGCAGGCGAGGCCCGAAGGAGACGATCTGCTTGATCGCGTCGACGCATGGGCGCGCGGATACTAAGCGCGCGGCGCGACTACGACTTCGGTCCGATGAAGCTGTCGAGCATCTCGACGCCCTCGCGGCGTGCGATCGAGATGTTCCGCGGGTTCGATTGGCGCCACGGAATGTCCAGCTGATCGCACGCGTCGCAA
>CAWGVJ010000020.1:0-94765 GCA_963826005.1 uncultured Solirubrobacterales bacterium
TCCTTGCCGGCGAGCGCACGCAGCACCCGCTCGTGCACGGCGGGATCGTGCCCCGCCTCGGCGGGCAGCTCCCGCCAGATCTCCTCGGCGGCTAGAACGCCCCGCGGTGCCGAATGACCGCGGGCACGGTCTTCAGCAGGATCGACAGGTCGAGGAAGACGCTCCACCGCTCCAGGTACAGGAAGTCGAGGCGGACGAGCTCGTCGAAGTCGAGCTCGGCGCGGCCCGACACCTGCCACAGGCCCGTGATCCCGGGCAGCACCAGGTAGCGCTTGCGGTGCCACTGCTCCAGCCGGCTGTAGTCGCGCAGCGGCAGCGGCCGCGGGCCGACCATCGACATCTCGCCGCGCAGCACGTTCACGAGCTGCGGCAGCTCGTCGAGGCTGAAGCGCCGCAGGAAGCTGCCGACGCGGGTGACGCGCGGGTCGCGCCGGATCTTGAAGAGCGCGCCGCTCGCCTCGTTCATCGACTCGACCTCTTCCTGGCGCTGCTCGGCGTCGGTGTGCATCGTCCGGAACTTGAGGCAGTCGAACGGCACGCCGCCGATGCCCGGACGGCGGCTGCGGAAGAGCGCCGGCCCGGGGGAGGTCACCTTGATCGCCAGCGCGATGCCGGCCAGCACCGGCGACAGCACCAGCAGGCTGAGGCCCGCGACGACGACGTCGAAGCTGCGCTTCACGACGAAGTCCGCGCCCTCGAAGACGGGCGGCTTCAGCTCGAACAGCGGCACGGTCTGCCCGGGACGAGCTCGTGGCGGTGGGTCATGATCTCCATCGTGGTGGGCGCGATGCGCACGGCCACGCGGCGCTCGTGGCACTGGTTCACGAGCTCGATCGCCGCCTCGGGCGGGAAGTCCGGGTCAGCGATCACGACCTCCTGCACCCGGTGCTCCTCGAGCAGTGCGGGCAACTGCTCGAGCGTGCCGAGGTTGCGCAGGCCGTTGTCGGGCTTGGGCGTCAGAGAGATGTAGCCGACGGGCTCGTACCGCGTGCCGGAGTGGTCGTCGGCCAGGGCATGGGCGACCGCGTCGATCTGCTCCCCGACCCGACGAGGATCGCGCGCCGCCGGCGGCCGAGCGCCGACTGCAGCAGCCCGGTCGTGCGCTCGTAGGCCCAGCGCAGGGTGCTGACCCAGATCAGGGCGAAGAACAGGCCGCCGTAGAAGATGTAGTAGGAGCTGAAGTCGAGCCCGTTCACGAGCGCGAACGCGAGCGCGGCCATCGCGGCCAGCGTCAGGCCGGCGACGATCGCCGCGAAGCCGGGGCGCGCCTCGCGGCGGCTGTACAGGCCGCTGCGCGAGAACATCAGCGCGGTCACCAGGAATACGAACGGCACGTACTCGCGCGTCGTGTGCATCACGTCGTCGACGCTGACGCTGCCCGTCCGCACGAGCTCCTTCAGCGCGAGCGCGGTGAAGATCGCGGCCGCCACGCCGAGCAGGTCGAGCGCCAGCAGGGAGAGGATGCGCAACCCGCGCTCGAGCGCGCGTGCGTGGACCAGGGCGGACACCAGGCTGGGGCGCCGGGCGCGCACGTCGCGGCGCACGTCCTCCGGCTCCACGTTGGGCTGGATCGTGCCGGCCACGCGCAGCGAAGCGTCCCGTCGCGGGAACCGCGGGTGGGCGTGCTCGGCGTCGGCCTCGGCCGGCGGCGTGTGGGTGCGGGTCGCGGGTTCAGTCATGACGGGGAGTCGAGCGCGTTGCGGGCCGACCTCGTTCGTGTCTTTGGAAACACGGCGATAGTGCCGGGGTAGCGGGGTGCAACATCGTCTCGGTTACGGCGGATCCGTCCGCAACCAGTCGCGGGACACCCGAAAGGAGAGTTCCCGCGACGTGAACTCCTCAAAACTACCACCGCGACCCTGAGGGGGCCGCGTGCGGCCCTGTGGAAACCGATGATTTGCGGCGGATTCCCGGCTCTCGTGCGCCACGGCACCCCCGATCCCGCTCTGTACCGCGGTTTTCGGGAAGTATGCGGGCTCTCTGGAGTCGACCGAGGAGGTGCCGGAGTGACGGCCGAGGAGTGGATTAGGACATTCGCCGAGCAGATCGGCTGCGATCCGCCCGACCAGCAGCAGATGGACGAGATCCTGCGCCTGGCCTCGATCGCCGCCCACGCCTCGGAGCGAAAAGCCGCCCCGATCGCCTGCTACCTGGCGGGCACGACGGGCCGCCCCGTCGCGGAACTGATCGCCGTCGCGGAGGGCCTGGCTACCGACTAAGCAGGGACGATCCCGGCGGCGGCCCACGCGCGTGCTGTCAGCTCGAACGGCCCGTCGCCGACCCCGAGCCGGCTGCGGAAGGCGTCGTGGAGCTTGGCGCGACCGGCGTCGTCGAGGGACTTGCAAAAAGCGCCGGCCGGACCGACGCCGCTCAGCAGCGGCGACCAGAGGTCCTCGAAGTCCGCGTATCCGGCGCTCACCACGAGCTCGCCGAAGCGCACGTCGCCCAGCCCCGCGATGCGCCACAGCTCGGCCAGCTCGCCCTCGCCACACCAGCGCATGACCACTCCCTCGTCGCCGGCGGCGCCGCGTTCGGGAGCGACCTCGCCGGCCGCGTCCCAGAATGCGCGCAGCAGCGTCATCCCGCCCGCGTAGTCCCAGACGCATGAGGCGACGATGCCGCCCGGCCGGGTCACACGCGCCAGCTCGCGCACGCCCGCCTCGGGATCGTCCATGAAGTTCACGACCAGCTGCGACAGGGCGGCATCGAACGAATGGTCGGGAAACGGCAACGACTCAGCCGGAGCAACAACAACCTCTACACCCGGCAACCGCGAACGACAAGCCTCCACGAACGGCTCAGAAGGATCCGCAGCAGCCACATTCTCCGCCCCAAGCCTCTCCACGAGAGCGGCGGTGAGCGCACCCGGCCCACAGCCCACATCGAGGGCCCGCATCCCCGCCCGGACGCCCGCAAAATCAATCAACGCTGCGGCGAGCGCCGCGCTGTACCGCCCGACGTGACGGTCATACGCGTCCGCGGCCACGCGGAAGGTGTCAGCACCCGGCATCGCATAGGCAGCCTAAGCCCGCGAAGGCTCGGAGCGCCCTGAGTCGCGGCGACTTTTCCCGACACAGTGAGGAAAACTCACCCCGCCAAGATCAATCGCAGCGGCGGAGGGCAAGCGCTACGAAGCTAGTCCCTAGCGAGCGCCCATCAGGCGCTCGATGCCCGACTGCTCGATCGTCATGCGCAGACCATCGGCCAGCTCAACTTCGGGCTCCCACTCGAGCACCTCGCGCGCAAGGGTGATGTCAGGCTGGCGCACCTTCGGGTCGTCCTGCGGCAGCGCCTCGTACACGATCTCCGAGCGCGAGCCAGTCACCTCGATCACGGTCTCCGCCAGCTCCAGCAGTGTCATCTCGATCGGGTTGCCGAGATTCACAGGCTGGTGGTACTCGGACGACATCAGCCCGACGAGCCCGCGGACCAGGTCCTCCACGTAACAGAAGCTGCGCGTCTGGCCGCCGTCGCCGAACACGGTCAGCGGCTTGTCCTGGAGCGCCTGGCGCAGGAAGGTCGGGATCGCGCGGCCGTCGTGCGGGCGCATTCTGGGCCCGAACGTATTGAAGATCCTTGCGATGCGCGTGTCGACGCCCTGCTGGCGGTGGTAGGCCATCGTCAGCGCCTCGGCGTAGCGCTTGGCCTCGTCGTACACGCCGCGCGGGCCGATCGGGTTCACGTGGCCCCAGTAGCTCTCGGGCTGCGGGTGCACCTCCGGGTCGCCGTACACCTCGGACGTCGAGGTCAGCAGGAACCGCGCGCGCTTCTTCTTCGCGACGCCGAGCATGTGGTGCGTCCCGTAGGAGCCCACCTTCAGCGTGTGCAAAGGCAGCCGCGCGTAGTCGATCGGGCTCGCGGGGCTGGCGAGGTGGTAGATGAAGTCCACCGGCCCGTCGACTGAGACGAACTCGGTGATGTCGTGCTCGATGAAGACGAACTCGTCCTGCCCGATGTGCTCGATGTTCTCCAGCGACCCCGTGTCGAGGTTGTCGATGCAGATCACCGTGTCGCCGAGCTCCAGCAGGTGCTCGCACAGATGCGAGCCCAGGAAGCCGGCGCCCCCTGTCACGACGCAAACCGCCATTAAAAATCGCTCCTCACTCCCGGAAATTCCCCTGTCGCGTGCCACTGTAACAATCGCGGCGCGGCCGAGCGCGCGATCTTGCACTTTGGGGGCACTTCTTCACGTGCGCATGGAGATTGAGCCCGAATCTGGGCGTTTTTCTCGCAAATAGCGACTTTTCGGGCGTTTCCACGCAAACTGCGCATTTCACGCGGGACATCGGGACACCCGGCCCGCTACTTGACTCGCGCGAGGATGTTGCCGGGCGCCGGACGCGCGAATTGGCATCGGACGGGTGGCCGGTACTCCAATGGACGGCGGGTCGCGGCGGCGGCAGCCTCGGGCCCCGATGTCACGGCACGACGGACGCAACGGCGCATGCACGGAAGCGCCAGACGAGAGCCCGCGCCGGCGGCCCGAGGCCCACGAGGTCTTCGCCGCCGCCGTCGAGCTGGCCACTGTGGGCTCCGGCTCCTTCAGGCGCACGGCGCGCCGGTACTCGATCTGTGCTGCCGACGCCGACGACGCCTACCAGCGCAGCCTCGAGATCCTGCTGACGAAGGCGCCGACCGCCGACCGCTCCGAGCTGCGGCCCTGGCTGCACACAGTCATCAAGCACGAGGCGCTCGCGCTGCGCAAACAGCGCGAGCGCACCGTGGCGCCGGAGGACACGAGCGCCGATGACGCCGCGGCTCTGCCCGAGCACGGCCCGGAAGAGGTGGCCAGCGACCGCGAGCGCGTGCGGCACACGGCGGAGGCACTCGGCACGCTGAAGCCGGGCGAGCTGCAGTGCCTGATGCTGAAGGCGCTCGGCTACTCCTACGACGAGATCTCCGAGCGCACCGGGTTCAGCTGGACCAAGGTGAACCGCTCGCTGACCGAGGGGCGCCGTCGGTTCTTCGAATGCTTCGGCGAGATCGCGTCGGGAGGGCGGTGCGTGCGCTTCCGGCCACTGCTGTCCGCGGTCTGCGACGGGCACGCGAGCGACGAGGACGAGCGCACCGTGCGCTCGCATCTCGCGTCGTGCCAGGGTTGCCGCGCGGCGCTGCGCGCCTACCGCACGGCGCCGTCGCGCCTTGCGGAGCTGGTGCCGCCCGCGGTGATCCTCCCTCTGCTGGAGCGCTCGTCGAGCCTGTGGTCCCGTTTCTCCGACTGGCTGTTGCTGGGAGGGGGCGAGCGTGCCGGCGCGCTCGGCGCCAAGCTGCAGCAGGGCGCCGAGATGGTCAGTGCCCAGAAGGCGGCCGCCGTCGTGGCGTCGACCGCCGCGCTGGCCGGTGGAGGAGCGGCCGTGCACGACCACGTCCGCGGCCTGCCCGCGCGCGAGCGCCCGGCGCGCATCGAACAGCAGGCGCAGGCGGTCGAGCAGCCGGCGCCGGCGCCCGCGCCGGTGCCGCCCACAGCGCCCACCGGCGACCCTCCTTCAGCTTCCCCAGCTGGAGCCGCCGCGCGAGCAGACCGTGGCGCAGGCCACCGCGGACGAGTTCGGCCCCGAGCGCTCCGCGGAACCGTCGCCCGCAAGCCGCACCCGCGGTCGTGCAGCGCGAAAGCTTCGGCGCGCCGGCGACGCCACGGCGCCGGCCGGTTCGAGCGCGGCGGCGAGCGGGGAGTTCGGGCCGTGAGGCGGGTCGCGCTGATCGCGGCATGCGCTCGCCGGCGCATGCGCGCTCGCCACTCCGGCCCACGCCGGCATCTACGAGGTGCGCGCATGCGGCAGCGTCGCGGGCGCAGCCCAGAACGCGTTCGTCGCGATGGCCGATCCGATGATGAGCGCCTATTCGATCTGCCCGCCCTCGAGCGGAGTGGGCACGGGCATCGTGACCAAGGCCCCGTCGAACGGCGGGCGCGCTCCCTACCTGGCCGGGGCCTACCAGGTGTTCACCGCGCCGCCCGGCACCCAGCTCGTGGACGTCACCTTCAACGTGGGCGCGATCCGGCTGAACTACGACTGGTCGGTGGGCATCGTCGCCTTCGGGAACGACTGGGACGCGGGCGACTACCCGTACGGCTGCTACCCGTGGAACTCCTACTGCGGCGTCGGGACTCCCGTCTTCTCCATCCAGGCGTCGGTCAACCTCTACTCGCACGCGCGGTTCAGGTTCCAGACGCGCTGCGTCAACCCGTCCGGCTGCGACCTGTCCGCCAGTCCTTTCAATCCGGCAAACCGCGGGCTGTTCTCGGCCGCCAACGTGACGGTGCGGGTGCGAGACGAGACTCCGCCCACGCTCAGTCCGGCGCGGGGCGCGTTGTGGAACGGCGGATGGCATCGCGGCCGGGAGGAGGCCTGGACCTCATACACCGACGGCTCCGGGATCATGGTCTCGCGGATATACGTGGACGGCGTCGCGCGCCAGACACTCGACTATCGGGACGGCTCGATGCCCGACTGGGTGCGGTGCGACTTCACGAGGCCGCGGCCGTGTGTCGACATCGTGCCGGGCGGCCTCGACGTCGACACGTCGTCTCTCTCGGACGGGGTGCACCGCATCGACGTGGAGGCGATCGACGCCGGTGGCAACGCCGCCCAGGTCGGTCATGCGATCCAGGTCGACAACTCGGTCCCGGCGAAGCCGGAAGGGACGGCGGTGAGCGGTGGAGAGGGCTGGCGCTCGACCAACCGCTTCGACCTGGGCTGGACCAATCCGCCCGGACAGGTGGCGCCGATCGTGCGGGCCCGGTACCGCTGTGCCCTGCGCGCGGCGGTGACTGTCTCGAGGGAGCCGCGGAGGGCGACGGCATCTCCGCGCTCGCGGTGCGCGTTCCCGAGCCGGGGGAATGGCTCGCGCGCGTGTGGCTGGAGGACGCCGCCGGCAACCACGACTCGGCACGCGCGGGCGATGCGGTCCGGCTGCGCTTCGACGACGAGGCGCCCACCGCCGTGTTCGAGGAACAGGACGCGGGTGACCCGCGTGTGGTGCGCGTGCACGTTGCGGACACAGGATCTGGGATGGCGGACGGATCGGTGGAGTTGCGCCGCCTCGGCACCGGCAACTGGATCGATGCCGGCGGCCGCCTCAGCGGTGGCTCGTCTGGAGACGCGCGTCGACGACCTCGCGCTGCCCGACGGGACCTACGAGCTGCGTGCGCGGGTGCGCGACGTCGCCGGCAACGAACGAACCGGCACGCGGCGCGCCGACGGCTCGCCGATGAGGATCGTGCTGCCGCTGCGCGCAGCCGGCCGCATCGCGGTCGACCCGCCGCCCTGCCGGCGCAAGCAGCGCCGCCGGTGCCGGCCGGTGCGAACCTTTCGCAACGACGCGGTCGTGCGTGCGACGCTGACGGCTGCCTCCGGCCCAATCGGCTACGGCCTGGTCTCGGTGCGCTCGCGCCCGCGCACGGGCGGGGCGTTCGCGCCGCTCGCCTCGCTGCGCACGGACGCGAACGGCCGCCTGTCCATCCCGGCGGGCTCCGGACCGTCACGGACGTTGCGGTTCCAATGGGCGGGCACGGACACCGCGAAGCCGGCGTCGGCGGACGTGCAGGTGCTCGTCCCCGCGCGGTCGTCCATGGCGGTCGACCGGCGCAGGGTCCTCAACGGCGACGCGGTGACGTTCAGCGGCCGCCTGCTCGGGCGACCGCTGCCGGACGGCGGCAAGCTCGTCGACCTGCAGGTGAAGCTGCGCGGCCGCTGGCGCACCTTCGCCGCGCCGCGGGCCGACTCGGCCGGCCGCTGGAGCTACCTCTACCGCTTCGAGGCCACACGCGGGCTGGTCGTCTACAGCTTCCGCGCCCGGATCAGGCGCGAGGCGGCCTACCCCTATGAGCTGGGGCACTCCCGCACCGTGCGCGTGACCGTCCGCGGCTGACGCAGCCGATCCGCCGTGCAGCTGGACGGCCCGGCGGCGGTTGACGCGGTGGGACACCGCGGAGAGGATCGGACGGTGACCGCCGCTACGGACCTGCCCGTGGGCGTGATCGGTGCTGGTGGATCCGGCTTGGTCGCGGCGGCTGCTCTGCGTCGCGCCGGCGTTGAGATGGAGGTACTCGAGGCGCGCGATGGGGTCGGGGGGACCTGGCGCTACGACCCGGACGGCGACGGCTCCGCCTGCTACGCCTCGCTGATGACCAACACCAGCCGCCGCCGGACGTCGCTCGCTCAAGCGCAGATCCCCGGCCGGCCGTGGCAGTACGTCCCGCACCGGGAGATGCTGGCCTACCTCGAGGGTCTCGTCGATCGCGAGGGTCTCCGTGACCATGTGCGCGTCGGATGGCGCGTCGCGCGGGCCGTACCCGACGGCTCGAGCTGGGTCGTGACCAGCGACGCCGGGCAGGAGCGCCGGTATCGCGCGCTGGTTTGCGCACTCGGCGTGAACGGCCGCCCGCGGATGGCGGCGCTGCCGGGTCGGTTCACCGGGGAGCAGCTGCACAGCGCCGGCTACCGTGAGCCTGCGGCGTTCGCCGGGCGCGACGTGCTGGTGATCGGGCTCGGGACGTCGGGATGCGAGGTGGCCGGCGAGCTCGCGGGTGCCGCGCGCACGGTGCACGTCGCCGTCCGCACACCGATGTGGACGATGACGCGCCGCATCGGCGGCTGCCCGATCGACTGGCTCGACAATCCGTTGATCGCGCGTACCGTCCCGTGGAGTGTGCGCCGCCGCTTGCTGGCCACGGTGTGCCGTATCACGACCGGGCGCCTGCACCGGCATGGATTGCCGAAACCTGAGCGGCGCTGTGGCGATGACGTCATCGCGATCTCAGACAGCCTGCCCAAGGCCGCCCGCCGCGGCCTCGTGACGTTCCATCCCGACGTGCAAGCGGTCGACGATCGGACGGTGACCTTCGCCGACGGAGTCACGACTGACGTCGACGTGATCGTGCACGCCACCGGCTTCGACCTGCCTACGGATTTCCTCCCGCCCGAATTGCGACCCGGAGCAGATGGGCTCTACCGCGGCATCGCTCACCCCGACCGCGATGGCCTGCACTTCGTCGGTCTGATCGAGGCGCACCGGGCGCTCTTGCCGATCGTCGAGACCCAGGCCGCATGGATGGCGGCGGTCCTCAGCGGTCGGATTGTCCTTCCTGGATCCGCCGAGCAACGGCGAAGCGCCGCGCAGGACGCGGCGCGGCGCAAGCGCGACTTCGGCAACCGACGTCATTTCCTCGTCGACTACGGGCGCTACATGGCGGCGCTGCGACGGGATGCGCGTGCTTGACCGGCCGACGCCTGTTTGAGGCGCCGCGCGCCCGGGTATGGCAGCGCCCGAGCGCATTCGCCATGATGTCGCCCGTGACCCCCACCAAGACGCGTCTCCGAGAGCTGGCCACGCTGCGTCCCGAGGGGCACAAGGTCCTGAGCCTCTACCTGAACCTGGACCCGAGCGAGTTCCCGACCCCGAAGGCGCGCAAGACGGAGCTCGAGTCGCTGCTCGACGTGGTCGAGCGGGCGGTCCGCCACGACGGCCTGGCCCACGAGCAGAAGGTGGAGCTGAAGCAGGACGTCGAGCGGATCAGGACATGGTTCACCAGCGAGTTCGACGCCAGCGGCACGCGCGGGGCGGCGGTGTTCGTTGCGTCCGCGATCGACCTGTTCGAGGTGCACCGGCTGGGCCGGCCGATCCGCAGCGAGGTGACGATCGACGACTCGCCCTTCATCGAGCCGCTCGCGGGAATGCCCGGCGACGACGGCTACAGCGTGCTGCTGATCAACCGCCAGCTCGCGCGCATCCTGGCCGGCGGGCCCGACGACATGCGCGAGGTGATCAGCTTCGTCGACGACGTGCACCGCTGGCACGACCAGGGCGGCTGGTCGCAGTCGCGCTTCCAGCGCGGCATCCAGAAGGAGACCAAGGACCACGTGAAGCACGCCGGGGACGAGCTGTTCAAGCTGTTCAAGCGCGGCGTCGCGCAGCGGCTGATCATCGGCTGTCCCGACGAGATGCGCGGCGAGGTCGAGCACGCGCTGCACAGCTATCTGCGCGAGCGCATCGCGGGCAACCTGGACATCGACGTGAAGGCGAACCCCGCGCAGGTCGCGCGCGAGGCGGCCACGATCATCGAGCGCGACGAGCGCGATCGCGAGCGCCACTGGCTCGATCGCCTCCAGAGCGGGCTGGGGCGCCACGAGCGTGCGGTCGCGGGCCTGCCGGACACGCTCGAGGCGCTGAACGAGCAGCGGGTCGAGGGCCTGCTGGTGCAGCAGAACTTCCGCGCCGAGGGATACGTCTCGTCGCGGGCCGACTTCCTGTCCGCCACGGCGGGCGCCTCAGCCGACGGGCGAGGAGCTGCAGAAGCGCGACGATGTGATCGAGTCGGCGATGGAGCGGGCGCTCGAGCAGTCCGCGGAGGTGATCGTCGTGCGCCACCATCCGGATCTGCAGTCGCACGGCTCGATCGCCGCAGTGCTGCGCTTCTAAGCGGGTGTCCCAAGAGAACATCGAGGTCGTGCGGAGTCTGTACGCAGCATTGAATCGCGGCGACCGCGAGGCGGCCTTGGGATTCGCCGATCCCGACATCGAGGTCGACGCCTCTCGGCTGGTGTTCAATCCGACGACCTACGTCGGGATGGACGGTCTGCGTCGCATGGCGGACGCGAGGGACGAGGTCTGGGAGGAGTTCCGTTACGAGGTGATCGATTTCCGGGAAGCCGGCGATCGCGTGGTGGTCGTCGAGCGGCTGATCGGCAAAGGGAAGGGCAGCGGCGTCGAGGTGGACCGGGTCTATGCCGCGATCTGGACCGTGCGCGACGGTCGTGTCGTGCGCATGGAGATCGGCTACACGGACCCCGCCGAGGCGCTGGCTGCCGTCGGGCTCTAGCGTCTAGCGCCCGCAGACGCTCCACAGACCGCGGCCCTTCGAGCGCGCGCGGCGCTCGAGGCGGTCGAAGCGGTCGGCGAAGTCGGTGTTCGGCGGGATCTCCAGGGTGCGGGCGTAGCCGCGGCGGACCAGCTCGGCGTTCACGAAGCGGCCGCCGTCGAGCAGGTAGACGTAGGCCAGCATCCGGCCGTAGCGGTCGGTGCGCTCGCGGCCGATGCGCAGGCGCACGCGCCGGCCCGTGACGAGCCGCTCGTTGAAGTCGCTGGCCTGCTTCGCGAAGCACTGGACCGGCTCCCCCGGCTTCACCGACTCGGGCGTGTCGACGCCGATGTAGCGGACGGTGACGGTGCGGCGCCGGTCGCGCACGCGCACCTTCACGGTGTCGCCGTCCACGATCCGCTCGACGCGCCCGGTCAGCCCGGCGCCCTTGATCGGGCTGTCGTCGTCGGAGTTGATGAGGTCGAGCCCGCCGCCGCCCGCGAACGCGAGCACGAGGAAGACGCCGACCCAGACGACCGCGGAGCGCGACGACATCGCTACTCGTCCCCCGACGGGCGCCGACGGGCGCGCTTGCGCTCCGAGCGGTGGCGTTTCTGCTCCAGGCGCCGGCGCCGGGAGGCGGCCGTGGGGCGCGTCGCGTGGCGCGGGCGGCGCGGCTTCAGCGCAGCCGCGAGCCGGTCGCGCAGCCGCTCCAGCGCGAGTTCGCGGTTGCGCGCCTGCCCGCGCGCGTCCTGCGCGACGGCGGTCACGCGCGGGCCGAGGCGCGCCTGGATGCGGCGCTTCTCCTCCTCCGGCAGGGAGGAGCCGGCCACGTCGAATACCGCCTCGACGCGCGAGGCCGTGACGTTTGCGTGCTGCCCGCCGGGGCCGGACGAGCGGCTCGTGCGCAGCGCGACGTCCGACAGCGGGATCGTGACTCCGGGCCGGATCTCCATCGGGTCATCCATGCCCTGAAAGTACCGGTGGCCGCGGAATCACTCATTTACCCTGTTGGGATGCAGCGCGGAACGGTCGAGGGCATCTACATCGCCGCGGAAGCGGAGCAGCCGCCCGCTGCCGTCGAGTCGGCGCACACGCTGTCCGGGAAGGGCATCGAGGGCGATCGCTACTTCGACGACGACGGCACGTACTCGGACGACCCGCGCAGCGAAGGCCGCGACATCACGCTGGTCGAAGCGGAGGCGGTCGAGGGGCTCGCGCGCGACACCGGCATCGAGCTGACGCCCGCCGAGACGCGGCGCAACGTCGTCACGCGCGGCCTCGCGCTGAACGACCTCGTGGGCCGGCGCTTCACCGTCGGCGAGATCGAGTGCGTCGGGCGCCGGCTGTGCGACCCGTGCAGCCACCTCGAGAAGCTGACGCAGCCGGGCGTGCTGAAGGGCCTCGTCGACCGCGGCGGCCTGCGCGCGGACATCGTGCGCGGCGGGACCATCCGGCCGGGCGACGAGGTCCGCGAGGTCGGCGCGGCCTAGCCCTGGGTCGGGCGCGCCGCGAGGGCGGCCGCCACCGGCGAGGCCCCGTTCTGTGACACCGGCGCGGGGTCCATCACTCCCGCATAGCCCGGGTTCGCGGCGGCCCGCGCGAGCGCCGCGTCGAGCGCGTCCTCGACCAGGGTGAGCCCGCCGAGGCCGGGCAGGTCCGCGATCGTGGCATCGATCTCGCGCGCGCCCTCGCGGCCCTCGGGGGAGTCGCCGAACAGGTAGATGCCGAGCGCGTCCACCTCCTCCTGCGACTTCACGCCGGCGCCCACGGGTGTCCAGAACGCGTTCAGCCCGAGGCGCACCATCTTGCCGGTGCGGGAGTTGCCCTCCATGCGCGCCTTGGCCTGCGCGCGGTAGAACGCGAAATGGCGCCGCTCGTCCTGGATGATGCGGCGCAGCATCTCGTGCAGCACCGGGTGACTGGAGCGCCGCATCAGCTGGTGGTAGCCCGTCAGCGTCGTCAGCTCGTTGATCGCTCCCCACGTCATGTGCAGGGCCACGAAGTCGCGCATCACGAGCGACGCGAACATGGTCGGCAGCAGGAAGAGCTTGTGGCCGACGCCCATCTGCTCGCGGAACTGGGCCACGCGGTTCGGTCGCGTCGGCATCGGGGTGGAGCCGTCGGGCAGCTTCGGCTCGGCGGGCACCTCGAGCCCGTACGCGCGCAGGAAATCCGAGAAGGCCTCGCCGTGCCACAGCTCCTCGTAGACCCAGCAGGAGAGGAAGCCGGTCACGTAGGGGTCGTGCGCGGCGCGCGTGGCGAGCAGGTCGCGCAGGTAGATGACCGTGTGCGTCTCGATGTCCATCATGTAATGCAGGCACATCACGTCGCCGTCGGTGAGCGGGTGATTCGGGATGTCCGCCCAGTCCAGGTGGCTCAGGTCGAGGCGCTTGGAGTTGCGCAGATAGCGGTCGATGTCGAAGTCGACGATTCGCTTCGTCTTCATGGTCCGATCCTACGTAAGCCAGGGCCGTTTGGTTCACTCATCCAACTGACGCACGTTGACAATCAAATGCCATCGTGCGTGGGTCCCGTGCTATCTATGAAACACAGCCGAGTGCCGCTGTGGGAGGCACGCGGATGCGCGGCATAGGGCGCCCGCGCACTGCGCCGGCACGGCTGTGGAACGCGCCCCCCAGTGACCCCTGGGCGCGGAGCGACGAGGTGGCCGGCCACCTCGTCGCTCTTACGTTTCACGTACGCGCTACCGGCCCGGATGCGGCAGCGACGACGTGTCGACCACCTCGAAGTCGCTGCCGCGCACGCGGCCGAGGCCGTGCAGGTCGTCGTTGTCCCAGCCGCGCGACGGCGCGCCGCTGATGTACCACGGTGAGCCGTTGTCGGCCAGCAGCATCCCGAAGCGCTTCAGCGCCTGCAGCACGATGCGGGACTGCGGGCCGAAGCCCGACGTGTTGAAGCTCGCGCGCAGCCGCACGCGCAGTCCCATCGGCGGCAGCGCCGGGTCGGTCGCGCTCGACGCGAAGTGCCGGGCGGGGTACACGTACGCGCGCCGGGTCTCCGACGCGGTGAAGCGCAGCGCGTGGTCGATCTCGCCGCGGCGCACCTCCTCAAAACGGGCAAGGCCCGGCAGGATGGGGAGCCCAGCTGCGTCGGCCGAAGTCCAGCCGGCCGGCCGCAGGCGGTTGGAGCGCAGGCTCCAGATCGCGCCCGAGCCCGCGCGCCAGCTCTTGCCGCCGGCGACGGGGTACGCGGCGTACAGCTCGTACAGCCGGCAGCGCTTGCGGTCCACGACGATCACGTGGCGGTCGCCGTCCGCGGCACGGCCGCCCTCGACGGGCGCCTTGCGCGGGATCGGGTAGCGGCGCCGGTCCGACTCGTCCGCGTAGTCGAACGACACGTGCACCTTCCGCTGGCGCGCTCCCACCGTCGTGAACGGGATGCCGATCGGCCGCCCTTCGTAGAGGCCCGCGCCGAAGTCTGCATGCACGCCGGCGCCGAGCCCGATGCTGCGCACCAGGCGATCGGAGTCGCCCGCCACCGGCAGCGCGTCCACGCGCTGGTTCCAGGCGTTGTCGCGGGGGAACACCTTGCACCCCGAAGCACCCTTCGGCGGATGGCCGCCGGCGAGTGCCACCGTCAGCAGGAACACCGCCGCGACGGCGGGCAGCAGGCGCGAGTGCATCGCACGAGGCTAGAGCGAGCCGCGGCTGCCGCGCCCCGATGCTGGACGGATGAAGGATGATCGGCGCATGCGCGTTGCCTTTGCGATTGCCCTGACCGCTCCTCGCCGGCCTTGGTGCATGCGGCGGCGGCGACAACGAGTTCGGGGACACCCACAGCCCCTCTCCCACAGCCGTGATCCGCGACTGGGCGGACACGCTGCGCGCCGGCGACGTGCGCGGCGCGGCCGAGTTCTTCGCGCTCCCGAGCGTCGTGGCCAACGGCACGGCGCCGTTCATCCTGCGCACGCGCTCCGACGCGCGCCGCTTCAACGAGGCGCTGCCGTGTGGGGCGCGCCTGCTGCGGACCTCGTCGGCCGCGGGGTTCACCACCGCGGTCTTCCGCCTCACCGAGCGCCCCGGCGCGGGCACCTGCGGCACCGGGACGGGGATGATCGCGCGGACGACCTTCGTCGTGCGCGACGGCAAGATCCATGAGTGGCGCCGCGTTGCAGACGAGCCGCGGTCCGCCGGCCCGGTCGTCTGAACCCATAGGATCCGGCGCGTGAAGCAGCTTGCTCCCGACCTCTGGATGCTGCGCGGCTTCCCGCCGAACGGGATCAACGTCTACCTGATGGGCGACGTGCTGATCGATGCGGGCACGCGCCATTCCGGCCGGCGCATCTTCCGGCAGATCAAAGGCCACGACGTCAAGCTGCACGCGCTCACGCACGCGCACCCGGATCACCAGGGCGCGAGCAAGGAGGTGTGCGAGCGGCTCGGCATCGAGCTGTGGTGCGGCGAGCGCGATGCGGATGCGATGGAGTCGGGCAACCTCGCCCAGAAGGACCACCGCATCAACAAGATCATCATGAAGGCGTGGGGAGGACCGGCGTATCCGGTCGCCCGCCGCCTGCACGAGGGCGACGAGGTCGCCGGCTTCAAGGTGCTGGACGTGCCCGGGCACTCACGGGGCCACGTGGCCTACTGGCGCGAGTCGGACCGCGTGCTGGTCGCGGGCGACGTGCTGAACAACATGAACATCATCACGGGCATCACCGGGCTGCACGAGCCGCGTGTCGAGTTCACCGCCGACCCGCCGCTCAACCGCGAGTCGGCGCGCAAGCTGGGCGCGCTCGAGCCGTCACTGGTCGTCTTCGGCCACGGGCCGCCGCTGCGCGACACGCGCAAGTTCGTCGACTTCGTGAACGGCCTGCCGGCAAATAGGTTGGCGCCCGCCGTAGGCGGAGCTCGCGGACTTCGGTGCGGCGAAGCCGACGTAGATATTCCGACCTGCAGCGGCCGCCGGAACGATGTTCTGGTTGCCCCGGAACACGTTGTCGGGGTCGTACACCGCCTTGATCCGCGCGAGGCGCGCGTACTTCTCAGCGCCGAACGCGGCGCGCACGCGGTCCTGACCCTCGTCGCCGATGAAGTTGAGGTACGTGCCGCCCGAGGAGAACCGGCTGACGTCGTCGCGGAATGCGCGCGCCCAGCCGATCACCCGCTCGTCGTCGGCCGGGTCCTCCCACAGCGCGAACGGGTGCACGACCCAGCTCGCGTCGCGCTGCTGCATCGGGGTCTCGTCATCTGCGATGCGCGCGACCGCGCATCCCCACGGCACGACCAGCGCCTGCGACGGCCCCGGGCTCGGCGTCGCGAGCCCGTGGCCGTGGATCACGTCGATCGCCTCGTCGCTGATCTCGTGCAGGTACTCCGCGGTCCACCAGTTGCGGTAGCCCGGCGGGTCGTCGATCGAGCACTGGAAGTCGGCGTAGCTTGTCGGCTCCACCAGGTCGAGCTCCGGCCCGAGCTCGCGGAACGGCTCGAGCAGCGGCTCGCCGTCCTCGACCGGGCCCGCGAAGCACAGCGCGAGGCCCGAGACCAGCCGGCCGTGCAGGTGCGCCGGCAGGTCGTCCTCCGGCGGGACGGTCAGGTAGGCGATCGCCGACCCCAGCTCCTCCGGCGCTGCGGGCAGCAGGTCGCGCGCGAGGCGCAGCAGCTCGCGGCCCTTGTCGGCGTCGTAGAGCAGCAGGCCCGCCAGCACCTCCGGGCCCACCGGGTGCAGCCGGAACGTGAGCGCGGTGGCCACGCCGAAGTTCCCGCCGCCCCCGTGCAGCGCCCAGAAGAGGTCGGAGTGCTCGTCCGCGCTCGCGGTGATGTGGGAGCCGTCCGCGGTGACCAGCTCCACGGAGACGAGGTTGTCGCACGACAGGCCGTGCTTTCGCTCCAGCCAGCCGGACCCGCCGCCGAGCGTCAGCCCGGCGACTCCGGTGGAGGACACGCGCCCGCCGGTCGTCGCGAGCCCGTGCTCCTGCGTCGCGCGGTCCAGCTCCGCCCAGGTGCAGCCGCCGCCGACACGCGCGGTGCGCGCCTCCGGGTCCACCTCGATCGCGTTCATCGGGCGCACGTCGATCACGAGGCCGTCGTCGTTCAGCGACATGCCCGCGACGGAGTGCCCGCCCGCCCGCACCGCGATGTCGAGGGCCCGGTGGCGCCCGAAGCGCAGCGCCGCGCTCACGTCGTCTGCCGAGCGGCACTGCGCGATCAGCTGGGGGCGCTTGTCGATCATCGCGTTGAAGATCGTGCGCGCGTCGTCGTAGCCGGCGTCGCCCGGGCGGATCACGCGGCCCGTGAACGAGCCCCGCAGCCGGTCCAGGGCGTCGGTGGTGACGGTGCTGGCCATCTGGAACCCTCCCTCGTAGAAGAGCCGGACTGACTGAACCTAGCCGCACGGACAGGCCCCGGGAAGTGCCGCTCGTCACACTCGCGGTTTGGATGGCTACAGTGCGGCGATGGCCGCACGGGTGGGCTTCGTCGGGCTGGGCATCATGGGGTCGCGCATGGCCGCGAACCTCGCCCGCGCACGGTTCGGCCTCGTGGTGTGGAACCGCACCGCCTCCACGGCGCGCGCATGGGCGGCCGAGCATGGGGCGGAGGTCGCGGAGTCCCCGGCTGAGGTGGCCGCACGCAGCGACGTCGTGATCACGATGGTCGTCGACGGCGACCAGGTGGAGTCCGTGCTGCTGGGCGAGGACGGAGTCGCGCAAAGTGCGCACGACGGGCTGCTGTGCATCGACATGTCGACGATCGGCCCGCGCGCGGCGCGGCGCATCGCCGAGCGGCTCGCGGAGCACGGGATCGAGTTCATGGACGCGCCCGTCACGGGTTCCTCCCCGAAGGCCGAGGACGGGACGCTCACGATCATGGCGGGCGGCTCATCGCAGGCGTTCGAGCGCGCGCGGCCGGTGTTCGAGGCGATGGGGAAGCTGATCGTGCACGTCGGCGACGTCGGGCAGGGACAGCTCGTGAAGGTGATCAACAACGCGGTCGCCGCCGCCAATACCGCCGTGGTCGCGGAGGCGCTGGTGGCCGGCAAGCTGGCGGGCGCCGACCTCGACGCGCTCGTCACCGTGATGCAGGCGGGCTCGGGCGGGTCAGCGATGCTGGAGCTGAAGGCCGGCCCGATGCGCGATCACGACTGGAGCACGCTCTTCAAGCTCGAGCACATGCTCAAGGATCTGCGCCTCTGCCTCGATGAGGCAGAGGCGGTCGGCGCCGGGATGGAGTTGGTGCAGGACACCGCCGAGTTGCTCGCCGAGGCGGAGCGCCGGGGTCTGGGCGAGCGCGACTTCGCCGCGCTGCTCGAGGTCGTCGAGGAGCGCTCGGGCACGCGGCTGCGCTAGCGGTCGAGCGGCGGGCGCCCGGGATCCGCCAGGCCGCCGCCGCGCGAGCGGCGCACGAAGTACACGAGCACCGTCGCGAACAGGACCGCCAGCGGGATGGCCGGGCCCTTGTCCCACACCGCATAGGTGAGCAGCCCGGCGGCGAGGGAGCCGCCGATGCCGATCAGCATCGTCTGGCCGAGCGTCATCGGGTCCTTGCCGGGCAGCGCCAGCCGCGCCAGCGCCCCCACCAGCAGCCCGCCAACGGTGATCACGATCACGAAGGCTATGAAGCTCATGCCGCCCCTGGAGGACCGCTCTTCTTGGAGCGCTCCTCGCCCTCGGGCATCTGCCCGTCGCGGCCGACGTAGCCGTCCTTGCCTCCGGCCACCACGAACACGGCGTCCTCGTCCGAGACGTTCTTGACCCTGCGCACGGTCGCCGCATCGACCCGCGCCATGCCGCCCGGCCCGAGCACATAGGTGGACCCGTCGCCGAACTCGAACTCGACGGTGCCGCGGTGCACGAAGTAGGTCTCCTCCTGCTCGTCGTGGTAGTGCCGGCCGGTCTCGTACCCCGGGGGCATCACGATCGCGTTGATGCCGAAGGCCGTCACGCCGAGCTCGCGGCGGATCTTGCGAAAGCCGTAGCCATCCCCGAGTGCGTCGAGTGAGCCGACGGCGTACCCGTCGCCCGCGACGATGTCGTTGACAGCGTTGTCCGCCATGGAGCGATCCTAGCGCCCGCCGCCAGCCGCGGGACTAAGCTGCCCGCCATGCGTGTACGGGCGCCTGCGATCGCACTCGTCCTGGCCGCGGTCGCCCTGGGCGGCTGCGGTGGGGGAGACGACGACTCCACCCCGCCGATCTCAAGTCGCTTCGAGCCTCCCTCCGCGGCGGGTGTGCGCACCACCGTGCGCGACTACATGAAGGCGCTGGGCAGAGGCGACGGCAAGCGCGCGTGTGCGCTGCTCGACGAGCGGGGACAGGCCGGCCTGATCGCATTCCTGCCGAGCGACCAGCAGAAGCTCAAGTGCGACAAGGCGGTCCTGCGCGTGTCGAGAAAGTCCGTCCCGCTGCGCCACCTCCGCATCGTGGACGTGAAGGTGCTCGGGAGGAGCGCGACCGCAAACGTCAAGGTGACGGATCCGCCCTACTCGAGCGGCGTGCTGCTGACGCGCGTGGACGACAGGTGGAAGATCTCCTTTCCGCCCGGGCTGCTCCAGAAGGCCAGCCCGCCCCCCGGCGTCCCGCTGGAACAGGACTGAGGGCCGATCCCGGGTAAGGTCGGCACCCCGCACGTCCGCCTAGCGAAAGGACCTCAGCATGTCGCACATGGGAAAAACGCACCTCGTCATCAGTTTTTCGGTCGCGGCTGAAGACGTGGCCGAAGGCGATCGCCTCTTCGCGAGCCACGGCCAGTGGATGAAGGGGCATCCCCGCGACGGCGATGTGGCGCTGCTGGACTACACCGTCTCCAAGGGCCCGGAGCTGTCGAACCCGTTGGACCCGAGCTCGGAGCCGACCGGCAGGACGATTTTCGTGATCGATGAGTACTACGAGTCACCGGCGGGGATCGCCAATCACTGGCAGGACTCGGCCGATAACTTCCCCGAAATGCAAGCCCTGCTGGAATGGGGCGGCAAGGCCACCGTGACGACACTGCACAACGGCACGGCTGTCCAAGCACTCTGGTAAGCGCGGACGCCGCCCTTAAGAGGGACTAGGCGGCAGCCGGGGCGGCGCGCGGAGCAAGCCGCTGCGCCAGCGCCACGAGCGCGTACGTCGCGGTCAGCGTGGCGGCGATCGATGCGCCGCCCGCCGTGTCCGCGTAGTAGGAGAGGTACAGGCCGGCGCTGCCGCCGACCACCGCGAGCAGCGCGGCGAGCGCCATCATCGGCAGGAGCCGGCGCGTCGCGAGCCGCGCGGTCGCGGCGGGCCCGACCAGCATCGCGAGCACGAGCAGGCTGCCGAGCGCCTGCACGGCGACGACCGTGAACGCACCGACCAGCACCAGCAGCAGGAGGTCGGCCGCGGTGGGGACGGCGCCGAACGCGCGCGCGTTGAGCCGGTCGAAGCCGACGACCACCAGCCGGCCGTGCGCCAGCCGCAGCGCGGCGAGCACGGCGGCGGCCAGCGCGGCGGCCAGCAGCAGGTCTCCGCGCGACAGCGCGAGCACGTCGCCGAACAGCAGCTCCTGCACGGCGGCCGGCGTGTCGGGGGAGAGCGCCAGCAGTGCCCCGAGTCCGACCAGGGCTGTCACCACGACGGCGACCGCGGTGTCGCTCTCGATCGCTCCGAGGCGGGCCGCATAGGCGATCGCGGGGGCGGCCACGAGCGCGCCGAGCGCCGCGCCGAGCACCAGCGGGAAGCCGGCAAGGGCGGCGATCACCAGACCCGGGAAGAGCGCGTGCGACAGCGACTCCGCGCTGTAGGAGAGGCCGTAGAGGATGACCCAGCAGCCGAGCGGGCCGGCCGCCGCGCCCAGCAGGGCGACCTCGATCAGCGCGCGGCTGACGATGCCGCTGCGCCATGGCTCGAGCAGCGCGTCCGCGAGGTCGGCGACCGGCAGCACCGCTACGAGTGGTTGTGGTGGTGCGCCGGCAGCACCCCGCGCCGGTCGCCCTCGCCGGGCAGCATCACGATCGACCCGCCGTAGGTGCGCTCCAGCACCTCGCGGGTCAGCACTTCGCCGGGCGGTCCGAACGCGACCTGGCGGCGGTTCAGGCACAGCACGCGATCCCACGCGCGGGTCTGCTCCATGTCGTGCGTGGCGACCATCACGGCCCGGCCGTCGCGCGCGAGATCGTCGATCAGGTTGGTGAGCTGCGCGGCGCTGGGCTCGTCGAGGCCGGAGAACGGCTCGTCCAGGAGCAGCAGGTCCGCGTTCTGCACGAGTGCGCGTGCGACCAGCACGCGCTGGCGCTGGCCGCCGGACAGCTCGCCGAAGGTCTCCGCGGCGAGGTCCGCGAGGCCCACGGTGCCGAGCGCGTCCAGCGCGCGCCGGCGCTCGGCGCGGCCGGGCCGCCGCCACCATTGCAGTTGTGCCAGCGTGCCCATCAGCGCGACGTCGAGGGCGCTCACCGGGTAGTCGAGCCGCGAGCGCTCGGTCTGCGGCACGGTCCCGGGCCGGCCGCCCAGCGCGACGGCGCCCGCGAGCGGCTCCACCTCGCCCAGCAGCACGCGGAAGAGGGTGGTCTTGCCGCCGCCGTTGGGCCCCAGCACGCCCACGCGCATGCCGCGCTCGATCGCGAACGTGACGTGCTCGATCGCCGGCGTGCCCGCGTAGCCCGCGGTCAGGTCGCGGGCCGCCGCCAGCTCGCGGGTGTCCTGCGCGGTGATCGTGTCTACGTCCGGCATCCGCGCCTCCCGCCGGTGAAGCCCTTGACCATCGCGTCCGAGTTGGCCGCTTCCATCTTCAGGTAAGTGTCGCCGGTGGAGCCCTGCGGCCCGAGCGTGTCCCCGTACAGCTCGTAGCGCGCGGTCGCGCCGGTCTCGCGCGCCAGCGTCTCGGCCACCTTCGAGTTGACCGAGGTCTCGGGGAACACGGCGCGCACGTGCTCGCGCTCGATCGTCTTGACGAGCGCGGCCAGCTCGCCGGCCGAGGGCTGCGCGACGGTCGTGCGGGCGGGGATCGCCGCGCCCACGACGTCGATGCCGTAGCGCGCGGCGAAGTACCCGAAGGCGTCGTGGTCGGTGACCAGCTTGCGCTGCCCGCGGGGCACCGCGGCCATGCACGCGGCGATGCCGGCGTCCAGGCGGCGCAGCGCGCGCAGGTAGCGCGACTCCCTGCTCGCCACCCGGTCGGCCGCGCCCGGCGCGACCTGGACGAGCGTCAGGCCGATGCGGTCGACGGCCCGGGCGGCCTTGCGCGGGTCGTGCCACCAGTGAGGGTCGGGCTCACCGGAGCCCTCGCGGCGCGTGGCGAGGCCGGCGCCCACGTCCACGACGTCCGCGTCGCTGCCGGCGTCGCCGGCCGCACCGTCGACCCAGCCGTCGAGGTCGCCACCGCTCTTCAGGATCAGCTTCGCGTTCGCGAGCGACTCGACGTCGGCGGGCCGCGGCTCGTAGTCGTGCGGGTCGGTGTTGGGGCGCAGCAGCTGATGCACGTCGAAGTCCTCGCCGCCGAGCACGCGCAGCCAGTCTCCGATCTGGGTGGTCGTCGCCACGACGCGCGGGCGGTCGGAGCCGCTGTCGCTTCCGCAGGCGGCGGGCACCAGCGCGAGCACCGCCCCGACCGCGACGGCCGCGGTCAGCGCGGCGCGCGCGCGGCGTCGCCGCGCGGACCGCCGCGGCAGCCGCGAAGACCGCGCCGGCGAGCGTCGCGATCGTGGCGCCCGGGGGCGCGTTCAGCTTGACCGACAGCCACAGCCCCGCCGTTCCTTCGAGCGCGACCAGCGCGACCGTCGCCGCCTGCCATGAGGGGAGCCGGCTGGTCCACAGCCGCACGGTCGCGGCGGGCACCACCACGAGCGCGGAGACCAGCAACGCCCCGAGCGCCGTCAGCGCCGACGCCACCACCAGCGCAACCAGGCCCAGGAGCACGGCGTCGAACGTCGTGCGGCGCACCCCGAGAGACGTCGCGGCGCGGGGATCGAAGCCGCTCGCGAGCCACGCGCGGCCAAGCAGCAGCGAAGCGATGACCGCGGCGGCGCTCGCCGCCCCGGCGATCGCGAGATCGCGGGGCTCGACCAGCAGCAGGCTGCCGAACAGCAGCGACTCGACTCCGGCGCCCGACGCGAACACGTCGCTCGCGAGGATCACGCCCAGCGCCAGCATGCCGGTCAGCCCGAGCGCGGTCGCGACGTCAGGCCCGAGCCGGTCGCGCCCTCCCAGCGCGGCGACCACCAGCGCGAACGCGCCCGCCGCCGCGAGCGCCCCCAGGGGAGCGGCAAAGCTCAGGCCGTCGGCGAGCACGAGTCCCGGGAACGCGGCGGTCCCGACCGCGTGCGAATAGAAGGAGAGCCCGCGCAGGACGATCCAGCAGCCGAGCACACCCGCGCCCGCGGAGAGCAGCAGCACCTCCGCCAGCCCGCGCTGCACGTAGGGAAGCTCGAACGGCGCGGCGAGGGCGTCCACGCCGCGAGGTATAGCAGATAATGCGAACAGTTCTCATTACCATGACGCCCGTGATGGGTCTATGATCGAGCGCATGGCGAGCCGCCCGACCGCGCGCGACGAATGGCGCGACCACGCGCTCGAGGAGCTGCGCCGCGCGGGCCACCGCAGCGGCGGGGCGCGCTCCGCCGTCGTGGACCTGATGGCGGGCCAGCACTGCTGCCTCACCGCGCAGGACGTCTTCGACCGTCTGCGCGATGACGGGCGCGAGGTGGGGATCGCGAGCGTCTACCGCGCGCTCGACCTGCTGTTGCGCATGGGCCTGGTGCGGCGGATGGACCTCGCCGAGGCCGCCTACTACGAGCCCGCGCACGCCGGCGGCGAGCACCACCACCACGTCGTGTGCGATCGCTGCGGCAAGGTCGCCCAGTTCGAGGACGAGGCGCTCGAGACGGCGATCGAGCGGCTGGCCCGGCGCCTCAAATTTTCGGTCGCCGAGCACGACGTCGTGCTGCGCGGCGCGTGCCCGGACTGCCGCAAGGGCTAGCGGAGTGTTGCGTGCGGCACTGCCGCGCGCGTAGGATCGCCGCTGATGGAGTTGAACGCCAGCCAATGGCTGGCCCTCGAGGCGATCTGCGACACGTTCGCGCCGGGATCGAACGGCGCCCCCAGCGCGTCGCAGGTGGGCGTGCCGCAGGCGATGGTCGGCGCCGTCGCGATGAACCCGCGGGCGGCCGAGCGCAAGCAGGTCGCGCAGCTGCTGTCGCTGTGGGACTCACGGCTCCTGACCGCGCTCGGCGGCGGCGGGCTCACCCATTTCAGCCGGCTCCCCCCGGAGCGCCGCGAGCAGGTGCTGCTGTCGTGGTGCGACAGCCGCCTGCCCCAGCGCCGCGCCGCGTTCCAGGCGCTGCGCAAGGGCGCGCTGCTCTTCTACTACATGGTTCCCGGGCCGAACGGCGGGCGCAGCCCGGTGTGGGACGCGATCGGCTACGCGGGCCCGCTCGGGCAAGCCCGAGAACGCTCCGCCGAAGGCGATCCAGGTGCTCGACGTCGAACGCCGACACGACGCTCGAATGCGACGTGTGCGTGATCGGCTCCGGCGCCGGCGGCGGGACGGCGGCCGGCGTGCTCGCGGCGGCGGGCCTCGACGTGGTGGTGCTCGAGGCCGGCGGCTACTACGACGACGAGGACTTCGACGGCGGCGAGTACGAGGGCTACGCGCGCATGTACATGGCCGGCGGCGGCGCGGCGACCCACGACCAGAGCGTCGGCCTGATTGCGGGCAGCTGCCTCGGCGGCGGCACGACCGTCAACTACACGACCTCGTTCCGGACGCCCGACGACGTGCGCGAGGAGTGGGCGTCCCACGGCGTGCCGGCCTTCGCGACGCGACGAGTACGGCGCGAGCCTCGACGCGGTCTGCGAGCGCCTCGGCGTGAACCAGGAGCACAACAGGGAATCGGCGCGCGAGCAGGTGATGCACCGCGGCCTGTCCGACCTCGGGTGGCACGTCGACTCGATGCCGCGCAACGTGCGCGGCTGCGACCAGGGCGAGAACTGCGGCTACTGCGGCTTCGGCTGCCGCCTCGGCGCCAAGCAGTCGACCGTGAAGACGTGGCTCGCCGACGCGCAGGCGACCGGCACGCGGATCCTCGTCGAAGACGAGCGCCGAGAAGGTGCTCGTCGACGCGCGGCGCCGCGCGCGGCGTGCAGGCGCGCACCGCCGACGGGCATCGCGTGACGGTCCGCGCGCGGGCGGTGGTGGCGGCGTGCGGCGCGATCCAGACCCCGGCGCTGCTGCGCCGCTCGGGCCTGCAGAACGAGAACATCGGGCGCCACCTGCGCCTGCATCCGGCCCAGGTGGTGTGGGGCGTCTTCGACGAGGAGGTGCGGCCCTGGGAGGGCACGATGCAGGCCATCTACTCGGACGAGCACCGGTTCATGGACGGCGGGTACGGCGTCAAGTACGAGACGGCCGCGATCCACCCGAGCCTGCTCGTCACCTTCTCTCCCTGGCGGGGCGGCCGCGACCACGCCCGGATCATGGAGGCGCTGCCCCATTCGGTGCCGGTGGGCGTGCTGCTGCGCGATCGCGACGGGGGCGAGGTGCGCGTCGGCAGGGACGGCAACCCCGTCGTGAAGTACGGGCTGTCGGACTACGACATCGCGCACATGCGCAAGGGCACCGACGGCGCCGCCCAGATCCTCGAGGCGGCCGGCGCGCAGCGCATCTTCTCCTCGCATTCGCGGCTCGTGTCCTACGACCCCGGACGCACCGGCGGCCGGGAGCAGTTCATCCGCGACGCCGATGCGTGCGGCTGGGACGCCGGACACTGCACGTATGGCTCCTTCCACATCATGGGCTCCGCCCGGATGGGTGGCTCACCCGCGACTTCTGCCTGCAACCCGCGGGGCGAGACGTGGGACGTGCGCGACCTGTATGTCTGCGACGGCTCGGCGTTCCCGACCGCGTCGGGAGTCAATCCGATGATCTCGATCGAGTCGATCGCGCACATGAACGCCTCGGCGCTCGCCGCGTCGCTGCGCTGACAGTTCCGTCGGCTCGTCCTGTGCGCGTGTGAAATGCTGGTCACAGGGAATGACGTACCCGTACTCGCGGTCCCGCGTGAACCCCGCGCATGGCAGGAGGGCCGTCAAGCAAGACTATGGAAGGAGGCATTCGTGGCCGAGCTGAATGCACGCGACACGAAGCTGGTGCAGTACCTCAATGAGGCCTTGACGAAGGAAAAGCAGCTCGAGCAGGCGCTGCAGGCCCACATCGAGATGACCACTCTGGCGCCGTACCGTAAGAGGCTCCAGCAGCACCTCACCGAGACGAAGCGTCACGCGCGTGAGGTCGAGCGGCGTGTCAAGAAGCTCGGGGGGAAGGCCGATGGCATCACCGGCGTCGTGCAGGAGGTTGCCGCCAAGGGCGCCGCCCTCGCGCAGGGGCCGGTCCACCTGGTGCGCGGCACGAGCGAGCAGGAAGTGCTGTTGAAGAACGCCCGCACGGAGTTCAAGGAAGAGGCCGAGGAGATCGCCAGCTACACCGCGATCCAGAAGCTGGCCGAGTCGGTCGGGGACACGGACACCGCGCGGCTCGCGAAGGCGATCCTGCGCGAGGAGAAGCGGATGGCCGGCTTCCTCGAAAAGCTGATCCCACGCCTGACGAAGTCGGTCGTCCAGGCCGAGATCCCGCGCGGCGAGCGCCACGGCGCCCGCCGGCGCACGACCTCGCGCAGCACGACCTCGCGGCGCCGGGCCGCCGCCGGCTCGCGGTCCCGCAGCACGGGCACGCGCAGCGCGGCCAAGAAGCGCACCACCAGCGCGCGCAGCGGCTCGGCCAAGAAGGCCTCGTCCCGCTCGCGGAGCGGGTCGTCCCGGTCGCGCACCGCCACCGCACGCTCGCGGAGCACCTCCGCCCGCAAGACCACCGGCCGCGCGACGACGCGTCGCAAGACCACCTCGCGCAGCTCCCGCTAGCGCGGTATCGGCCCTCCCCCGGTGGCGCCCACCGCGCCACCGGGGCCTGCCGGGTCAGTCGGCCTGGGAATCGGTCACTGGGCCGCCGCCGCGGCCTGCTTGCGCGCACGCCGCAGGCCGATCTTCGCGAGCAACCCGTTGAAGAACAGCAGCAGCGTCTTGTTCGGAGGCGCGCGGAACCCGCTCTCGGTGTGCGGCGCGTACATCGCTCCCTCCTCGCCGACCGTCAGCCAGCCGGTGTGCTGGCGCGCCGCGAGCCCGATCAGCTTGGCGCGATACGAGTGGCCCAGCAGCCCCGCGCGCCGGCCGCCGGGCGGCAGCGGCCGCTCCGACGAGAGCCGGATGCCGTCCGGCCCGGCGTCGCCGACGGTGACCGGCACGATCTCCGGATAACCGTCCGCGCCCACGTACGAGAGCAGCACGTGGTCGAGGCCGCGCAGCCGCCGCGCGGCGCGCTCGGCATCCACGCGCGGGCCGGTGCCGTTCTTCGGCTCGGCCTGCGCGGGCGGGTCGCCGGCCTGGGGCTCGCCCTGCACGTCGGCCGCGCCCGCGCAGTCGAGGCTGCTCCACGTGCTCACGCGCCGGACGTCGACCGCCACCGGCACGCGGTCCTGGTAGTACTCGCGCAGCCATCTGTCCCAGAACAGCCGGCCCTCCTTCGGCGGGCCCATGAAGCGCGCTGCCGCCGGCCGCACCGTGTTCTCGAGGTACTCGCGCGAGGGCTCGGTCGACGCCTCGGCGTCGCCCTGCACCAGGACGTAGTCGGGCGAGTCGGCAAAGCCGTGCTCGCGCGCGTGGTATGCGAGCGACACCCGCGGGTTGCGGGCGATCCGCTCGAGCTTCTTGCCGAAGCCGAGGGAGGTCGTGAACGAAACCGTCCCGGCGTCGCGGTCGCGCAGGCCGATCGGCGCCACGGCGGTCACGACGGCGCCTCCGGCGGGAGTCACGTAGGCAAGCGCCGCGGTCAGGTCGCCCGCGATCGCCTCGTCTGCCCGGTCCGGCCACAAGATCGGCATGATGAGCGGGGAACGTACAGGGAGCGGATGCCAGATGCCAGTGACGGGGCGGACATGAAGGTGATGGTGACCGGCGCGAGCGGCCTGATCGGCTCCGGGCTCGTGACCGCGCTGGAGAAGCAGGGCAACGAGGTCGTGCGCCTCACGCGCAGCGCGGCGCGGCGGGCGGGCGAGTATCGCTGGGATCCCGAGCAGGGATACGTCGACCCGCACGCCCTGGAGGGAGTCGACGCGGTCGTGCACCTCGCCGGCGAGACGGTCGCCGGCCGCTGGACGGACGACAAGAAGCGGCGCATCCTGGAGAGCCGCGTGCAGGGCACGCGGCTCGTGAGCGAGGCGATCGCGGGTCTCGACCGCTCGCCCGCGGTGCTCGTCAGCGCTTCCGGCGTCGGTGTCTACGGCGACTGCGGCGACGAGCCGCGCACCGAGGACAGCGCGCTGGGCGACGGATTCCTCGCGGACGTCGTGCGCGCCTGGGAGGGTGCGGCCGACCCTGCGCGCGCCGCCGGCATCAGGGTGGTGCACACGCGCTTCGGCATCGTGCAGAGCCGGCGCGGCGGTGCGCTGAAGACGCAGCTCCCGCTGTTCAAGCTGGGGCTCGGGGGACCGGTCGGAGGAGGGCGGCAGTACGTCAGCTGGGTGACGATCGACGATGCCGTTGCCGCGATCGCGTTCGCGTTGTCACGGGACGACATCTCGGGCCCGGTGAACGTCACCGCGCCGGGTGCGGTCACGCAGGCGGAGTACGCGCGCACGCTCGGCCGTGTGCTGCGCCGCCCGGCCGTGCTCCCTGCGCCGGCGTTCGCGCTGCGCGCGATCCTCGGCGAGTTCGCGAACGAGGTCCTGCAGGGGCAGCGCGTGATCCCGCAACGGCTGCGGGACGGCGGCTACGCGTTCCGCCACCCCGAGCTCGAGCCCGCGCTGCGGCACGTGCTCGGCCGCGGCGTCTAGGCGCTCCTGCGCGGGTCAGCGCACGCGGAAGGAGAAGGCGCCCACACGCAGGCCCATCGTGCAGCCGGCGGTCGGCGGCAGCGACGCTGGGCCGCAGCCGGAGGCGAGCACCTGCTCGAAGTTGACCGTGCCGCGGTACGGCCCACGACACCAGCGCTTCGCACTCTTCCCGTCGCCGGAGAAGGGCTTCAGCCGGTAGCGCACGACGGCATCGCGCCGGTAGCGGATGCCCAGCGAGTTGGTCTCGATCTTGCCGCAGCCCGGCGGGCCCTCGACCGCGATCGAGAAGAACTCGCCGTTGGCGGCGACCTCCTCGATCGTGCGGAACCGCACGATGAACGTCTCGCCGCGCCCGCCGCGGGACGGCGACGCCGCCGGCAGCGGCGAGGCGAGCACCTTGCGGCGCTCACAGCCGAACAGCCGGTCGCCCCGATCCACGGTCACCCGGTCGCGTCCCGGTCCGCAGCGCACGATGTCGTGCCGCGCGTTCGCGACGTCGATCACATCTCCGCCCGGTCCGCCGGACACGCCATTGCTGCCGGACGCGAGCAGGCCGAACGCGTATGCGGCGGGAGCGTCCGTGATGCGGTCCGCACCGCTCCCGCCGGCCAGGCGGTCGGAACCCGGGCCCCCGATCAGCACATCGGCGGCGCCGCGGCCCGACAGGTGGTCGCGGCCCGGTCCGCCCTCGAGGCAGTCGCGACCGCTGCCGCCGGTGATGTCGTCGTCGCCCTCCAGGCCCAGCACGCGCGTCGCCGCGGCGCTCACGGCCAGACGCTCCGATGCGCTGGTGCCGCGGATCAGGCCCGTGCAGTCCGGAGCGGCGGCGACAGCCTCGGAGCAGAGGGCGAGGACGCATCCGGCGGTGGCAAGCACAACAACGATCAGGCGCATCTCCAAGCACGTTAGACGCGCACGCGGCCGCTCCTCCCGGCCTCTGGACGATTGGCCGATAGGGTGCGCCCGTGTCCGGGGGCGAGTGCAAGTTCTGCGCGATCGCGCGCGGGGAGACCGATGCGCGCGTGGTGCTCGAGGGTGAGCGCACGCTCGGGTTCCTCGACCATCGCCCGGTCTTCCCGGGTCACGTGCTGCTGATTCCGCGCGAGCACCGCGACAACATGCTGGACGCGGAGCCCGAGCTGCTCGGCACCCTGTTCACCGACGCGCAGCTGCTCGCGCGCGCGGTGGAAGAGGGGCTCGGCGCCGACGGCTCCTTCGTCGCGGTCAACAACCACGTCAGCCAGAGCGTTCCCCATCTGCACGTGCACGTCGTGCCACGCCGCTTCAAGGACGGGCTGCGCGGCTTCTTCTGGCCGCGCAATCCCTACCGCGACGACGCCCACGCGGAGGAGGTCCAGGCCGCTCTGAAGGCCGCCGTGGACAAGCTTTCGGCCTAGGGAGGCTCGCGCCCGGGCATGGCGAAGAAAGACGCGACGGAGACGCGACGGAGCCGATGAACGGAGGACCATGGCTGTAGAGCAGGCGCTGCAGGAGTTCAGGGAGACGGAGTCCGGCGAGGCCTTCTCGCTGCAGAACCAGAAGCTGCTGAAGGTGGAGCTGGCCGCGGTGACGATCCAGGCCAAGCTCGGCTCGATGGTCGCCTACCAGGGCGAGGTCAAGTTCGAGCGCGCAGGCAGCGGCGGGATGGGCCGGCTGATGAAGAAGATGGCCACGGGCGAGGGCGTGAAGCTGATGATGGTCTCGGGCTCCGGAGAGGTCTTCCTGGCCGACCACGCGCAGGAGATCCATCTCGTGAAGCTCGACAACGACAAGATCACCGTCAACAGCTCCAACCTGCTCGCCTTCGACTCGGGGATCGACTGGGACATCCGCAAGGTGGAGGGCGCGTCCGGGGTGCTCGCGGGCGGCCTGTTCAACCTCGAGCTGTCGGGCTCCGGCTGGGTGGCGCTGCTCTCCGACGGCCCGCCGATGCTGCTGCAGCTGACGGGCGACCCGGCGTTCGCCGACCCCCAGGCGGCGATCACGTGGTCGAGCGGGGTGAAGACCTCGGTCAAGTCGGACGTCAACCTGAAGACCCTGATCGGGCGCGGCTCCGGCGAGACGCTGCAGATGCAGTTCTCCGGCGACGGCTGGCTGCTGGTGCAGCCGTCCGAGGGCCGCGTCGACGTCGGCGCCAGCGCCTCAGGCCGCGGGCTCGGCAACCTGCTCGGCGGGTAGCGCCTGCCAACATCCACCGGGTGACTCCCCGCGTCGAGTTCCTGTGGTGGGAGGGATGCCCGTCGCACGAGCGTGCGCTGGCCGATTTGCGCGCGGCGATGGCGGCCGCCGGCCTGGACCCGGAGGCCGTCGAGACGCGGCACGTCGGTAGCGAGGAGGAGGCCGCGCGCGAGCAGTTTGCGGGCTCCCCGACGATCCGCATCGACGGCCGCGACATCCGGCCTTCTGACGACGAACCGCTTGGACTAACGTGCCGGGTGTACAGGTTGCGCGACGGCCGCGTCTCTCCGACTCCCGATCCGGCCGACCTGCGCGACGCTCTGACGGCGGCGACAAAGGCGGGGTGACCATGGCGGAACTTTCGATCGGCGACGAGGCACCGGCTTTCGAGCTGCCCGACACCGAAGGGACCTCGCATTCGCTGGCCGACGGCGGGCAGCCGACGGCCGTCGTCTTCACCTGCAACCACTGCCCGTACGCGCTGGCCTGGCACGACCGCATCCTCGATGTGGCGCGCGAGTACGAGCCGCGGGGCGCGCGCGTGCTGCTGATCAGCCCGAACGACGCCGAGCGCTATCCGCGCGACTCCTACGAGGCGATGCAGCAGCGCGTGCGCGACGATGGCGGCTGGCCGGCTCCGTACCTCTACGACGAGACGCCAGGACGTCGCGCGCGCGTACGGCGCGAAGACGACGCCCGGACGTGTTCGTGGTCGACGCCGCGGGCCGGCTGCGCTACCGCGGCGCGCCGGACGCCGACTACAACGACCCGCAGCAGAACGCCGAGTGGCTACGCGGCGCGCTCGATGCGGTGCTCGAAGGCCGCAGACCCGGACGCCGGCCGAAACGGAGCCCGTCGGCTGCAGCGTCAAGTGGAAGTAGTCGGCAGTTGGCGTCAGCTGTTCGAACGGTGCGAACCAGCGGACTCGAGTACCTAGACGCTTAGCGCCTCGCGCACGATCCGGTCCTGCTCCAGGCGGTGGGCGGCCGGGTAGCCCTCGCCGGGGCTGGCGCGGTACTCGCGCCCGATGTAGTCCAGCTTCACGCCCTCGGGGACCATCTCGCGCTCGCGGTTGCGGGTGAACATGAAGCGCCGCGCGCCCATGTTCTTCGGCTCCTCCTGGACCCACAGGATCTCGGTGAGGTTCGGGTAGGAGGAGATCAGGTCCACGATCTCGTTCCGCGGGAACGGGTACAGCTGCTCGACTCGTGCGACGGCGACCTTGTCGTTGCCGTCGTGGAGCTCGTGGCCCGTGATGTCGTAGTAGATGCGCCCGGTGCAGAGCAGCAGGCGCGTGACCTTGTCGCGCCGGCCCTCCGCGGTCGGGTCGTCGATCACGCGTCGCAGACCGCCCTCGGCCAGCTCGCGCAGCGGCGAGAACGAGCGCGTGTTGCGCAGCAGGCTCTTGGGCGTGAACACGATCAGGGGCCGGATCTTCTCCACCAGCGCCTGCCGTCGCAGCAGGTGGAAGTACTGGGCCGGGGTGGAGACGTTGGCGGCGCGGATGTTGCCCTCGGCGGCGAGGGTCAGGAAGCGCTCCGCGCGCCCGCTCGAATGCTCGGGGCCGGCGCCCTCGTAGCCGTGCGGCAGGAGCAGCGTCAGCCGTGACGTCTCGCCCCACTTCGCGAGCCCCGACACGATGAACTGGTCGACGGCCACCTGCGCGGCGTTCACGAAGTCGCCGAACTGGGCCTCCCACATGACCAGCGCTTCGGGTGCCTGCACGCCGTAGCCGTACTCGAAGCCGAGCGGCCGCCGCCTCGGACAGCGGGCTGTTGTGGATCTCGAACGAGGCGCCCGCGCCCTCGAGGTGCTGGACCGGCGCGTAGCGCTTGCCGGTCTTCACGTCGACCAGCACGAGGTGGCGCTGGCTGAAGGTGCCGCGCGCGCTGTCCTGGCCGGTGAGGCGCAGCGGCCGCCCCTGCGTCAGCAGCGTGCCGAACGCGAGCGCCTCCGCCTGGCCCCAGTCGACCGGGTCGTCCGGGCCCACCTCGGCGCGCTTGGCGCGCTGCGGGGCGAGCTTCGGATGCACGTTGAAGTCCTCGGGAGCGCTGAACAGCTGCTTGTTCACCGACAGCAGCTCCTCCAGCGGGTACTTGGTGTCCGGCTCCTCGCTCTGGGTGCGGTCGAGCTGCAGCTCGCCGGTGGGCGGGCCCGTCCTGGTGCTTGATGTGCTCGTGCGCCTCCGCCAGGCGTTCCTTCGCGGCGGCCAGCATGCGATCTGGCTCGTCCGCCGGGACGATGCCCTGCGCGACCAGCGTGTCGGCGTAGAGCTTGCGCACGGGAGGGTGCTGCTTGATCAGCGCGTACATCTTCGGCTGCGTGTAGGCCGGCTCGTCGGCCTCGTTGTGACCGAAGCGGCGGTATCCGATCAGGTCGATCACGGCGCCGCGCCGCCACTCCTCGCGGTAGGCCATCGCGAGCCGCACGGCCGCGATGCACGCCTCCGGGTCGTCGGCGTTCACGTGGATGATCGGGATGTCGAAGCCCTTTGCCAGGTCGGACGCGTAGCGCGTGGAGCGCGCCTCGTGCGGCTCGGTCGTGAACCCGATCTGGTTGTTGGCGATGAGGTGGAGCACGCCGCCGGTGGAATAGCCGTCGAGCCCTTCGAGGTTGATCGTCTCGGCCACCACACCCTCGCCGGGGAACGCGGCGTCGCCGTGGATCAGCAGCGACAGCGCGCGCCGCGGGAAGTGCTCCGCCGCCGGCTTGTCACGCTCGGTCTGCCGCGCCCGCGCGCGGCCCTCGACGACCGGGTCGACGTACTCGAGATGGCTGGGGTTGCTGGCGAGGGTGACCTCGATCTCCTTGCCCTCGTCGGTCCGGTAGCGGCCGGTCGCGCCCTGGTGGTACTTGACGTCGCCGGTGCCGCCGCGCGGCCGCGCCGTCACGACGTCGATGTCCTTCTCGCCCTCGAACTCGGCGAGGATCGCCGAGTACGGCCGGCCGACCGCGTGCGCGAGCACGTTCAGCCGCCCGCGGTGCGCCATGCCCATGAACACGTCCCGCACGCCCGCGTCCGCGGCGAGGCCGAACGACTCGTCGAGCATCGGGATCAGCGAGTCGATGCCCTCGATCGAGAAGCTCTTCGCGCCGATGAACGCGCGGTGCAGGTAGGTCTCGAGCGCCTCGGCGTCGGTGAGCCGCGACAGCACGCGCTTCTTCTCCTCCGGCGAGAGCGTGCGGCGGTACTTGCCCGACTCGATCCGGTTGCGCAGCCACACGCGCTGCTGGTGGTCCGCGATGTGCTCGATCTCGTAGGCGATCGTGCCGCAGTACGTCTCGCGCAGATGGGGCAGTGCCTCCGCGAGCGTCGCGCCCGGCACCTGGATGCGCAGGATGTGCGCGGGGATCTGCTCCATGATCTCCGGCGTGAGCCCGACGGTCGCCGGCTCGAGCGCCGGGTCGCCGACCGGCTCGGAGCCGAGCGGGTCGAGGCGTGCCGCGAGATGGCCGTGCGTGCGGTGCGCCTTGACCAGCGACGTGGCGGCCTGCACGTGCGCGAGCATCTCCTCGGAAGGGCGCTGCCGTCGGCCTGCTGGGCGCGGCCACCGGCTCCGCCACCGGCGCGCGCGGGAGTCTCCAGCCCGAAGCTGCGGAACACGCCCTCGTAGAAGTCGTCGGCGCCGTGCAGCAGGTCCTCGATGCGCCGCAGGAACGCGCCCGACTCCGCACCCTGGATCACGCGGTGGTCGTAGGTCGAGGTCATCGTCATCACCTTCGACATGCCCAGCTCGGCGAGGCGCGACTTGTCGAGGTTGCGCAGCCCCGCGGGGAGCGCGATCGACCCGGTCGCGACGATCGTGCCCTGGCCGGGCATCAGGCGGGGAACGGAAGCCACGGTCCCGAGCCCGCCGGGGTTCGTGAGCGTGATGTTCGCGCCCTGCAGGTCGTCGGGCGACAGCGACCCGTCGCGCGTCTTGCGGATCATGTCCTCGTACACCTCGCGGAAGGTGGCGAAGTCCATGCCGTCGGCGCCCTTGATGACCGGCACGATCAGCGTGCGCGTGCCGTCCTTGCGCTGCACGTCGACGGCGAGCCCGAGGTTGGCGTACTCGTGCACGATCCGCTGCGGCTTGCCGTCCACCTCGGCAAAGGAGTGGCCCATCGCCGGGTGGTCGCGGACCGCGATCGCGATCGCGTGACCGATCAGGTGCGTGAACGACACCTTCATGTCGCGCTGCGCCGCCTTCAGCGCCTCGTTCAGCTGGCGCCGGCGGCGGTCGAGCGTGTCGACCTCGAGCGTGCGGAAGCTCGTCGCGGTCGGTATCTCGAGGCTCTCCTTCATGTAGCGCGCGAGCATCGCGTCGGCGCCCCGGATCGGGGTGAGCTTCGGCTCCGTGACGGTCGGCCGCGGCGGCGCGGCGGTGGCGCCGTCGCCGCCGTTGTGCTCGACGTGGGCGAGCACGTCCTCCTTCACGACCTTGCCGCCCGTGCCGCTGCCGCTGACCTGCTCGAGGTCGATGCCGTGTGCGGCCGCGACGCGCCGTGCGACCGGAGTGCTGGGCGTGTCGGCCGAGGCCGCCGGCGTCGCGGTCGCGGTCGGTGCCGCGGCAGCCGCCGGCTGGCCGCCATTGCCGCTTTCGGCGGTGACGGTCGTCGGCTCCTTCTTCGGCGCGGCGCCGTCGCCCGCGGCGGCTCGCCCGGCTCCAGCTCGGCCAGCGCCTGCCCGACCTCGACCGTCTCGTCCTCCTGCGCGAGGATCTTGACCAGCTTGCCCGACTGCGGGGCGGGCACCTCGGCGTCCACCTTGTCGGTCGAGACCTCGACGATCGTCTCGTCCTTGTCGACCCAGTCCCCTTCCTGCTTGTGCCAGGTGAGGATCGTGCCCTCGGACACGGACTCACCCATCTGCGGCATGGCAATCTGGACGGTGTCAGCCATCAGAGATTTATCCTAGCCCGACCTCGCCACGGGAGACAGGGGGCACCGTTTCGCGCGCACGGTCCTCCGCGTCCTGCTTGCGGTCGGCATCTTCGGCCGCCCTCATGAAGAAGAACAACAGCGCCCCGATCATCACGAAGAAGTCGACCCCCAGCATCAGGCCTCCGGCGATCCGCTGGTCCTGCACCGGCGTGAGACCGTGCTCCAGCGCGCGGGCGCCGTAGAAGCCCGAGTAGATCGGGGTCTGGACGACCACGAAGGCCATCCCGAGGAACATGCCCGCGAACCTCGTGCCCGTGATGTGGCCGATCTTCCACAGCTCCCCCGGCACGCGCCGCCGCGCCGGCTCGAGCACGGACACCCACACCAGGATCGAGGCCACGATGAAGGTCTGGTGCTGGAGCGCGTGCAGCACGGGGTGGCGCAGGGCGGCCTCGTAGGCCGGCGCCATGTGCCATCCGTAGAGCGTCAGGACCCAGAGGGGAGCGGCGATAAAGGGCTGCTTCAAGAAGCGGAACACCGCCCGCAGGCGCCGCGACCGGCAAATCTCCGCGAACAGCGCGCGCGGCAGCAGGAAGGCGTACACCGGCGAGCGCAGCCCGATCACGAGCAGCGGCGCCGACAGGTCCGCGATCAGCAGGTGCTGGGCCATGTGGGCGGAGAGCAGGTCGGTCTCGCCGAGGTGGTCGAGCGGCGACAGCAGCGCGATCCCCATCAGGGTCAGGCCCACGTACCACGACACCTGCTGCAGGCGCGGCACCCGGTACCCCCGCCGCGCGAGGATCCGCACCGCCCGGAAGTAGAGGCCCGCCGGCAGCGCGATCAGGTAGATGGCGGTCAGGTCCATTTCGCTGGTGCTACCCCTGCTCGCCGTCGGGCGCGTCGGGCGCGTCTTCACCCCGCCGCCGGTCGCGGATCGTGATGATCGCGAACCAGATGATCAGCACGAACACGGGCAGCACGGTCAGCGCGTCGACAAGCACGTGGCCCGCGTGGGCGAGCGGCACCGCGGCCGCCGCGGTCATTGGTTTGCCTGCGAGAGGAGGAACAGGCCGAATGTCGTGAACGCCACCATCACAGCCAGCATCCAGTATTGCGAGGTCGTGGCGTTGCGGGCCTTCCCATAGATGGTGAGCGCGCGGTCGTGCGCCAGGATCAGGCCGCAGACGTGGCCCGTGACCAGCACGCCCACCTGCACGTACCAGACGGCCGTGGCGGTGACGATGCTGTAGTCGATCGCCTTGTCGGCGGTGCCGAACAGGTCCCAGCCCTTGCCCAGGGGGTCGGACGCGAGGTACCAGATCGCCTGGCCGTTGTAGGCGAGCAGCGAGAAGTAGTGCGCCAGCACGTACGCGGCCGCGATCGGCACGAGCGTGTGCACGAACGTGCGCGCGATGTCCATCAGCGGGCGGTCGTCGACCGTGCGCACACCGGCGATTCCCATGAAGTAGATCCCGGTGACGATGCCGAGCGCGATCACCATCCCGATCGAGAAGGTCACCTCCAGCGAAGACGCGGGCCCGAGGCTGACGGTGTTCAGGAAGAAGTCCTGGATGTCGGGCGCGACGTCGACCCAGGGCTTGCCCTCGCTCGCGCCGTCGAACATGACGGTGCCGATCATCACCACCAGCACCGCGATGGTGCCCGGGAGCGGGACCAGCTGCGCGGCACCGCTGAGCGGCTTGCGCAGACCGATCCGCCCATTTTTCACCACCGTCGGGGAGAGGCGAGAGAACAGGTTGTAGTAGACCGAGAAGGCCTCGCCCCGCGAGATCCAGTTCTCCGTGCCGAAGCACGCGATCGCGAGCAAGGTGATGGCGCTGTACACGAGCGCCGCGATCGCCAGCGTGCTGGGGTCGCTGCCGTTGCGGTAGGAGAGCTCCATCCATGCGAAGCCGAGCAGCCCCGCGGCGGCCGGCCAGCGCCCCAGCCACTCCGGATATTTGAACGGCGCGGGCATCGGCCCCGAGACGCGCGACGCGATGAAGCCCGCGGTCCGCGCGATCGCCCGCCACGGGTTGAACGCGCGGAACACGTCCCCGAAGAGGATGGAGAGCGGGACCAGGCCCACCCAGAAGATCACGTAGATGAACGTGGGCGTGAAGTTCGCCTGAGGGGCCTGCACACCGGCCAGTCCGGCCCAGATCGTCACTCCCAGCAGGCCGACTCCGATGAGCCCGGCGAACACCTCGGTGGCCGGGTTGATGAGCGCGAACGACAGGCCCTCGGGCGCCGGGCGGAAGCCGTCGTCGGGCTCGAGCTTGGGCGTCTGCCAGAGAGTCGCGAGGGCCGCGAACGACACGATCAGGACGACCGCGGCGGCCCAGCCGAACAGCCAGTAGGGGATCGGCAGGTCGGCGCGCCCGACGAGCCCGTGGGCGGCGGCAGGGTCGGGCGCGACCAGCGCGGAAGCCGTCACCGCCGCGACGAGCGCGGCGGCCCGGCCGGGCCGCATCAGGGCGAGACCTTCAACTGCGCGATCTGTTGGGCGCGACCCTCGAGCTCGACCTCGAAGACCCCTTCGATGCTGGCCGGGAAGCTGAACCGCACGGAGCCTCCGGCCGGCACGTCCTGCTTCAGGTCGTAGCCGTGCACGTGGATCTCGTCGGCGACGTCGGACGTCACGATGAACTTGATCTGGTCGCCCTTGTTGTAGTCGAGCTTCTGGATGCCGCCGACCGGCTTGCCGTCGCGCACGACGATCTGCTTCGCAGCCTGCGACCGTCTCGGTCTGGGTGGTGGTGCCGTCCTGCGCAGCCTGGGTCGTGGTGGTCGAGCTCTTGTTGTCGTTGTTGTCGTCCCCGCCCGTGAAGACGATGAAGAGGACCACCACTGCCGCCAGGGTGGCGAGGCCGATCGCGATTCGGGCGGCCGGGCTTCTCACGGGCGTGGATTCTAGGTACTCCGGGTAGCTGAAGCGGTGATTGCTAGGCTCGCTGGCTTCGCCTGTCCACCTCCCGCCGGAGCTTTTCCCTTGAGTAGAGACACCCAGCGGCGGTATGCCGCGCTCGACGGACTGCGGGGCATCGCCGCCCTGACGGTCTTCTCGATCCACGTGTGGATCTACCAGCTGCCGAACACGGTCGAGCTGCGCCGCGACTCGTGGGAGAAGACCCTGCTGTTCGAGGGCCGCGTCGCATTCGTGCTGTTCTTCGTGCTGTCGGGCTATCTGCTCTACCGCGCGTTCGCGCGCGCCGCCTTGCGCGAGGGCGAGCCGGTGAACGTGCGCAGCTACCTCGTGCGCCGCGCCGCGCGGATCATGCCCGCCTACTACGTCGCGATCCTCGGCACGCTCGCGCTGCTGTACGTCGCGGGCGACGTCCCCGGCCGCCGGCTCGTCGACGCGGGACAGGTGCCGCTGTTCTTCGTGTTCGGGCAGAACTACTCCCCCGACACGCTCCTCAAGCTGAACGCGGCGACGTGGACGCTGGCGGTCGAGGTCGTCTTCTACCTGATGCTGCCGGTGATCGGCTGGCTTGCGCTGCGCACGTGCCGCGGACGGGCCGGCCGGCAGGCCGCGCTGCTCGCGGGACTGGCGGTGGCGGGACTCGCCTGGAACGCGGCTCGACTACGCGGCCGGCTGGGGACCGGTCGCCTCGCACTCGCCGCCGTCGTTCCTGCCGTACTTCGCCTGCGGGATGCTGGTGGCCCTCGTGGTCGAGACGCGCCGCCGGCGCGGAGCGCCGCCGCTCGGGCGCGGCGCCAGCGCGGCGCTCGTGGCGGGCGCCGCGGTCGTGCTCTTCCTGAACGGGTGGTGGCATGCGACCGGCGCGCACGACAGCGTCGCGATGGAGGTGCTGGCCGACTGCGGCGCCGCGATCGCCTTCGCCGCGGTGATCGCCTCGCTCGTGCTCGGCACGGGCACCGGCGTGAGATGGATCGGCGTGCGTCCGCTCGCGTGGATGGGCGAGATCACCTACGGCGTCTACCTGTGGCACATCCCCGTGATCGTCTGCGCCCGCGGCCTCGGAGTGCTGCCCGGCGGAGTCCTGTCGGGCGTGATGCTGCTGCCCGTCGCGATCGCGTTCGGCGCCGGGAGCTGGTACCTGGTCGAGCGGCCGATCATGCGCCGCGCCGGGCGGCTGCCGCGCGCGGCAGCGGAAGGCGCGGGAGTTGCCGTACCGGCGGAGCTTGCTACCGCAGCCAGGTCCGCATGATCGCGTTCGCGAACCCCAGCCCGTAGCGGATCACGGCCGGCTTCTTCGAGTGGCCGTGCAGCCGCCGCTCGACAGTGATCGGGATCTCGCGCGCGGGGACGCCGCGCTTGATCGCCTCGATCATGAACTCCGAGGTGTGGAACTGCTCCTGGCGCAGCACCAGCTGCGGGAGCACCGACGAGCGCACCGCGCGGTAGCCGTTCGAGCAGTCGCTGACCTTCGTGCGGGTGATGAACGACACCATCCGGTTGAAGAACACGATGCCCATCTCGCGCGCATAGTGGTTCGGCTCCGCATGTCCCAGCACGCGGGAGCCGTGCGCGACGTCGATCTCGCCGTCGAGCACGGGGCGCACGAGGCGCGACATCTCCTCGGGCAGGTGCTGCCCGTCGGCGTCGAGCGTCACGACCACGGACGCCTCCGAGTCGGACATCAGCCGGTAGCCCGTGCGCAGCGCGGCGCCGCCGCCGCGGTTGATCACGTGGCGGGCGACCGCGGCGCCGTGCGCGCGGGCGATGTCGCCGGTGCGGTCGCGTGAGCCGTCGTCGACGACCAGCACCGCCGTCTCGACGCCGCACACCGCTGCCGGGATTCGCGGCAGCACCGCGCCGATGTTGTCCTCCTCGTTGTAGGCCGGGATCACCACGGCGACCTTGTCCTTGAAGCGCTCGGGCAGCCCGGACGAGCGAAACTCCTCCCACGCGATGCCCTCGAGCACCGCGGACAGCTCGCGGTCCACCCGCGCCGTGAGCGCCATGTTGCGCAGCAGCAGCAGGAACATGATGAAGATCGCGAAGACGGCCAGGCCGAGGATGCGCCCGCCGCCGCCCTTGCGGAAGGAGAACAGCTCGAGCAGCGCGTTGGGCAATTCCGTGGCCGACACGATCGCCAGTGCGAGGCCCGCGAACAGCAGGATCAGGACGTCGACGTTGCGCAGCGAGCGGCGTCGCCAGACGGCGAACCCGATCACCGCGGCGCTGGCGACGAGGCCCGCGACGCGAATGGCGGAGAGCTCCATGGAGGAGCCGCATGGTACAGCGAGGAACCGACCGCACCGAACGGCCGGTCGCGGTGTTTCACTCAGCGCCATGGCCCGTCTGACGTGCATTGCCCTGATCCTGTTCGCCGCGTGCGCGAGCATCGCGGCCGCCGCGCCGCCTTGGTCGGCGCCGCAAACACTGTCCTCGTCGACCCTGTTCGTCGACAACCCCGACGTCGTGGTCGCCGCGGACGGCCGCGCGCTTGCCACCTGGCAGTGGAGCGGCCCCAAGCCCGCGACCGGTGAGGCGCCTCGGGGGACACGGCTGGCGGTGCGCGAGCCGGGCGCCCTGCGACTTCGGACCCGAGCGCAGCGCTCCCAACTTCGTGACACCGCTGGTCACGTACGGCCTCGACCGTGTGGTCGGGCTCGACACCCGCCGGCGCGGGTCCGGCCGCATCTCGCTGCGGGCCCGCTTCGGGAACTCGCAGGGCGAGTTCGGCTCGCCGCGCACCATCTCGACATTTGGCGACACCGGCTTCCCGCCCTCGCTCGCCGGCCCGAACGGCTCGCTCGCCGCGTGGCTCGCCAACTCTTCCCACGGCCGCCGCATCGTGCGCGCCGCGATCAAGTCCCGGGGCCGGTTCGGGCGTCCCTTCACCTTGCGGGGACACGGCCGCGCGAACGACGTGGTCGCCGGGCAGGCGCTCGGAGTGATGTTCGTGGCCTGGGAACGCGGGGGAGTCGTGGAGGCGCGCGTCAAGCTTTCGTCGCGGCGCAGGTGGAGCGGCGTGCAGCGCCTCGGGAGGGGAAAGGCGTTCGCGACGTCGTTCCAGGTGACCGGGTCTGGCAGCCGCGCCTATCTCGGCTGGCTGGCCGAGAGCGCCGAGTCGGCGGTCGTGCGCGTGGCAGTGCTCCCGGCCGCGAGCTCGCGCTTCCGTGCGGCGCAGACGCTCGACACGGTTGAGCACGTGCCCCCGAACGATCCGCACAACCTCCGGCTCGTTCCCATCCCGGGTCGTGACGCGCTGCTCGCCTGGACCGGCTGGGATGGAACGCACTTCCGCGTGAAGGCTGCCATGACCGCCGCGTCGAGCCCGAATTTCACGAGTGCGTTCGAGGTCTCGCCGGCCGGGCAGTCGTCGGTGCTCGGCGACGCGGCCTCCCCTTCCCTCGGTACCCAGGTTCCCGGCGACACGGTGATCCTCGTGTGGAGCAGGCTGGACGCCGTCGGCGAGCTGGGCGACCGCGTACAGGCGGCGATCCGGCCTTCCGGTGGGCCGTTCGGCGCGCCCGAGGACGTGAGCGACCTCGACCGCGCCCGCGTGCCTGCGGTCGCATTCGATTTCAGCGCGCATCGCTGGACCGCGGTGTGGTCGCAGCGCATCGGCCCGGACGGCCCGGGCGTCCCGCTCAGCCAGATCACGACGTTCGCGCGCAGCTCGACACGACCGGGATAACCTGTCGCCCGATGGCGCGGCGACACCAAGATCCTGCTCGGCGAGTCGGAGATCCCGACGCACTGGGTGAACCTCATGCCGGATCTGCCGGGCGAGCCCGCGCCGCCGCTGAACCCGGGCACGATGCAGCCGGCCGGCCCCGAGGACCTCACCCCGATCTTCCCGATGGGGCTGATCCAGCAGGAGGTCTCGGCCGAGCCCGCGATCGAGATCCCGGACGAGGTGCGCGAGATCTACAAGCTGTGGCGCCCGACGCCGCTCTACCGCGCCCGCCGGCTCGAGCGCGAGCTCGATACGCCGGCGCACATCTACTACAAGTACGAGGGCATCTCACCGGCCGGCTCGCACAAGCCCAACACCGCCGTGCCGCAGGCGTACTACAACCGCGAGGAGGGCGTGCGCAAGCTCGCCACCGAGACCGGGGCGGGCCAGTGGGGATCCGCGCTCGCGTTCGCCTGCCAGCTGATGGGCTTGGAGTGCGAGGTGTTCATGGTCGGGTCGAGCTACGACCAGAAGCCCTACCGGCGCTCGATGATGGAGACCTGGGGCGCGACGGTGCACCGCAGCCCGTCGGACCGGACGCAGGCCGGCCGCGCGCAGGCGTCGCATCCGACCGGGTCGCTCGGCATCGCGATCTCCGAGGCGGTCGAGATCGCGGCGGGGGACGACGGACACGAACTACGCGCTCGGCTCGGTGCTCAACCACGTGCTGCTGCACCAGACGGTCGTGGGCCAGGAGTGCGTCGCGCAGATGGAGAAGGCCGGCGAGTACCCGGACGTCGTGATCGGTTGCGTCGGCGGCGGCTCGAACTTCGGCGGCGTCACCGCGCCGTTCGTGCGCGCGAACCTGCGCGAGGGCAAGAGCACGCGGTTCGTGGCGGCCGAGCCCGCCGCGTGCCCGACGCTCACCCGCGGCGTCTACCGCTACGACTTCGGCGACACCATGGGGATGACGCCGCTGATGCCGATGTACACGCTCGGGCACGACTTCGTGCCGCCGCCGATGCACGCCGGCGGGCTGCGCTACCACGGCGACGCGCCGCTGCGTGTGCGGACTGGTGCGCGCGGGAGTTGTCGAGGCACGCGCCTACCGCGCAGAACGAGACGTTCGACGCCGCCGTGCGCTTCGCACGCGCGGAGGGCATCATCCCGGCGCCCGAGCCCGCCCACGCGATCCGCGCGACGATCGAGGAGGCCGAGGCCGCACGCGAGGCGGGGGAGGAGCGGGTGATCCTGTTCAACCTCTGCGGGCACGGCCACTTCGACCTGTCCGCGTACGACGCCTACTTCGCCGGCACGCCTCGAGGACCCGGAGTTCTCCGAGGCGGACATGCAGGCCGCGCTCGCGCGCCTGCCGGAGACGCCCGCGCTCGCCTAGTAGTTCCTAGGGCGGGGGCGCGTGCTGGTGCGCCGCGCCGAACGCGGCGGCGCCGAGCTTGAAGCGCCGCACCTCGACGAGCTTGCCGTGCACGCGGAACGTCATCACGACCTGGACGTTCGCCGGCGATGTGAAGGGCGGCAGCAGCGCGCGGCAGGTGAGGCTGCGGTGCTTCGTGGCCCGCACGAGGCAGCGCCCGACCTGCCGCTCGCCGTCGCGCACCCGCACGCGGGCGATGCCGGTCAGCTTCGAGCGTGTGGTGACTATCACCGCGCCGCCCATGGCGGTGAGCCGGATCGCGCGGAAGCTGCGGCCGCGCGCGCGGCGACGAGCGCGTGCGCGCCGTCTCGACAGACGCATCCGAGGCGGCGGTGACCGAAGGCGCGGGCTCCGGCGGGGGTGGGTCGACGATCAGGATCGTGACCTCGGCGTAGGCGCCCGACGCCGTGGTGGCGCGGATCGTGACCTGACCCGACGGAGGCGGTGCGGCCGGCGCGACGTAGAGCCCGAAGGAATCCACGGTTCCCACCTGCGCGTCGCCGCCCTCGACGCCGTCGACCGTCCAGTTCACGTACGGGTCCTCGGCGGTCACGGTCGCGAACAGGCGCGCGCTGTTGCCGGTGAACAGCGTCGGCGGCGCGCCCGAGATCGCGACGCTGGGGAACACGCCGCCGACGTTGAGCGACACGGCCGCCGGGGTCGGATAGCGCGGGAACGCGCTCGACGAGTTCTGCACCGTGTAGGTGAACGTGTCGGGACCGACCCATCCCGCCCGCGGTGTGTAGACGACGGAGGTGTTGGTGAAGGTCGGGCCGCTGTCGACGTTCAGCGTGCCGTGCTGCGGTGGGGCGATGATGCGGAAGGTCCGCGTGCCGAGTCCCGTGCCGAACGATGTGGTCGACAGCGGGATCGTGGTGGGGCCGGTCGCGCTGATCGTTCCCGCCGCGACAGGATTCGCCGCGTAGCCGGGAATGGTCCACGCCACGGTGGAGCTGGACCCGAAGTACGCACCCGGGTTGACCTCGTTGCTCTCGCGCGCGATGTCGTCCGTGTCGACGTCCGCGCGAATCCAGTACTTGCCCGGCGACACGTCCGACACGTCCACCCACTGGAAGGTCAGGTTGCGGTCGTACACGTCGCGCCATCCCGCGGACACGCCCTCGAACAGACTGGTGCGGGTCGGCTCGTTCTGGCCGCAGAAGTTGTTCGAGCCGGTGGTGTGGTAGACCGCGGAGCTGGGCCCGTTGGTCTCGCGTCGCTGCGTGTCCTCCATGCAGAAGCCCACCTTCATCGCGGGCGCGACCTCCGCGGTCTTGGCCTCGTTCCACAGCGAATAGCGCGCCACGTTCTTCACGTGCCAGTGGTTGTGTCCGTCCGCAGGCTCGAAGATCATGTGCGGGTCACGGCTGGAGTCGTCCAAGAAGGACCCGTCGCTTCTGTAGACGCGCTGCACGACGGTGGTGTACTCGGTGTCCACGCGGTCGGAGCCGCGCATCTCGAAGGCTCCCTGCCCCTGGTTGTGCACGTACCCGTCGAACCGCAGCAGCAGGTGGTTGCCGTCGGGCTGGGCAAAGGTCTGAAGCTGCAGGTTCGCGGGCGGGTCGGCAACGAGGTCGGGCAGCCGCTCCGTCACCTGGGCGACGGCGGGCGCGGCCGACAGCGCACATGCGAACGCGGCGGCCGTCCCCGCCAACGCCAGCGCCAATCTTCGTAGATCCACCCCTGGTACCTCCGCTGGCGATCGTACTCCGGTCCCCGGCGACAGTAAACACCCTGTCTGATCGCGGACAGGGAATCCCGCAAATTCCACCCGCGACGGCGCGGCGGCGAACTTCGCATTCGCGTCCATGCCGATGCAGTCGCGGATGCCGCGCAGCGGCATACCGCGAGCACGGCGGACGTCGAGCAGCCTGCCCCGCGCGTTCAGCGAGATCACGAGGCGCACGTCCGCGGGCTTCACGCCGCGCAGGCGGATCTTGCACGTGAGCCCGTGTCGCGCACGCGTGCGCGCGCGGCAGTGGCCGAGCGGCTTCCGGCCGTGGCGCGCGCGCACTCGCAGGACTCCGGCTCGCCGCGAGCGCACCCTGACCAGCAGTGCGCCGTCGTGCGCCGAGATCCGGATGCCGTACAGGCGCTGCGTGCCGTGCACCCTCATGGCCGATGCGTGCGCACCCGGAGCCGCCCGCGGGGTCGGCGCCCAGGCGATCACGATCGTGACTTCCTCCCACGCTCCGGTCGCCGTGGTCGCGCGGATCGTCACCTGTCCACCCGGGGGCACATGCGATGGCGCTCGGTAGAAGCCGTTCTTGTCGATCGTGCCGACCACACGGGAGCCGCCGCGGATGCCGTTCACGGTCCAGGTGACGCTCCCTGCTCGCAGAAGCCGCGCGGTGAGGCGTATCGCCGTGCCGGTGTACATGCTCGCGGGCGCCCCGGAGATCGCGACGGCGGGAGTCAAACCGCCGACGCCGACGGTGGCGGCCGCAGCGGCCGGGTGCCGGGGGAATTCGCTGGCGCTGTCGCGCACCTCGTACGTGAACCGGTCCGGGCCGAGCCATGCCGGCTGCGGCGTGTAAACGACGTCTGCGCCCACGGGTTGGCTGACGGTTCCATGGCGCGGAGGCGTGACGATGCGGAACACGGGCGCGCCGAGGCCGCTTCCGTACGTGTTGGCCGCGAGCTGAACATGCGTCGGCGCCGCGACGCTCACGATGCCCGCGTCGACCGCGCGGGCGACGTACCCGGGGATCGTCGACGCCTTCGCCGCGAACGCGCCGGCGTTGGCCTCGTTGCTCTCGCGCGCCCAGTTGTCGGGATCGACCTCGGCGCGCAGCCAGTACGCGCCCGGCTGCACGTCCGTCACGTCCACCCATTGGAAGGCGAGGTCGCGCACGTACACGTCGCGCCAGCCAGGGGAGATGCCCTCGATGAGGCTCGGCACCTGCGGGTTACCTTGTGCGCAGTAGCCGTTGTCGGCGGTCGTGTACCCGCGCGAGCCGGGACCGTGCGAGTCGACGTGCTGGCTGTCGATGAGGCAGAAGCCGACCTTCATCGCCGGCGCCACCATCGCCGCCCGGTCTGCGCTCCACAGCGAGTAGCGGGCGGCGTGCTGGATGTGCCAGTGGTCGTGGCCGTCCTGGGGCTCCCAGACCATCTGCACGTTGCGGCTCGCGTCGTCCGTCCACGTGCCGTTGCTGCGATAGACGCGCTGCGCCGTCGCGCTCATGCGACCGCCGGACGGCCCCGAGCCCCGCACCTCGAGCGCCCCTGTTCCCTGGTTGTGGAGGTAGCCCTCGAACCGCAGCAGCAGGTGGTTGCCGTCGGGGTAGGAGTACGTCTCGAGGACGGTCGCGCCGGGCGGGTCGGCGACCAGGTCCGGAAGGGCATCCGTGACGGGGGCCGCGCCGCTGCGCATCGCTGCCGTACCGGCGAGGGCGACAATCACCATCACTGTCGCGATCGTGAGCCTCGAACGAGTCACGTCGATCGCGTCTATTCCATCAGCCTCCGCGGACCTTCAGCAGGCGTGACGGGAACGTCAGTCATTCGGTATAGGGCGTGCGGCAGACCCGCACGCTCGAAGTCGCGCTCGTAGCGGAAGCCGGCCTTTTCCATGACCCGCCGTGAGGCGATGTTGTCCGTGCGCGTGAAGCAGACCAGGTCCGTGATGTCAGTGTCACCCAGGACCGCGCGCTGCGATTTCCGTCGCGAACCCTTCGCCCCAGCGTGCGCTGGTGACGGCATAGAGGAGCTCCACCTCGGGGGTGTCCTCAACCACGCGTGTGCTGCAGGCCGCCGTAGCCGATCGGGTCGTCGCTCGCGCGCTCGCGGAAGATCCACGGGCCGAAGCCGTGCTCGTCCCAGTGCCGGCGAAAGCGCGCGAGCAACTGCTCCGGTGCGCGGCGCCTGCACGTCCGGCCACAGCCACTCGATCACCCGCGGGTCCTGCGACGATCAGCGCGAGTGCGTCTCGTGCTCGCCGGCGTTCGGCCGCCGCCCGATCAGGCGCTCGGTCTCGATCACGCCTCGCGCACGCGCCCGCGCACCGGTCGCCCGCGCGAGCGCCGCTCCGCGAGCCACGCGCCGACCGTCAGCGACAGCCACGCTCCGCCGCACGCCGCGAGCGTCAGCACCAGCGGCATCAGCGGCACGTTGCGCCGTGGCACGGCCAGCAGCAGCCCGCCGAGCACGGTGATGCCGAGGATCAGCAGGCCGATCACGATCACCTCCCAGCGTCGCCGCAGCGCCAGGATCACGAGACCCACGATCGCCAGCGCGAGGATCGCGTAGTGGAACACGATCCACCCCGACCCGCGCATCGTCGGGCCGGATCCGCGGCGCCACACGTTCCACATCTTCGTCACCACCATCTGCGCGTAGCCGACCGGGTCCTCGCGCACGTACTTGCGGAAGTTCTCGCGCCCGATCTTGGCGAGGGCCGCGTCGCGCTGGAGGTCGGGGTACTTGCGCGCGACCTTGTCGAGCAGATCCTTCATCTGGGTGTCGGCGACCTCGCGATCGGTCACGTCTTGCTTGTGCTCGAAGCGCCGGATCAGCTCCCGCTTCACGCGCAGCTGGCGACCGTCGCCGGGCAGGTATGTCGCGACGAACAGCGCCTTGCCGCCGCCGGTCGTGACCGGCACGAACTTGTCGAGCACGATGAAGTTGCGCACGGTCCACGGCGCGAGCACGATCGCGAAGGCCGCGACGAACAGTGCGGTCGACGCGACGCCGAGGCGGATCCCGCGGTCGCGCGCCATCTTGACCAGCACCACCAGCCCGAGGATCCCCGCGAACATCAGGTACTCGGGCCGCGTCAGCGCGGTCGCGCCGAGCAGCGCGCCGGGCAGCAGCCAGGCCCACGTCGTGCGGCCCGGGTCGGCCGCCCAGAACGTCGCCAGCACCGCCCCGGACAATGTAAACGCGGCGATCGGCTCGCTCACGAACTGCTCGCTGTTGTCTATGAAAGTCGGGTAGATGGCGGCCAGCAGCGCCGCTCCCACTCCGACGCCGGGCCCCGCCAGCCGGCGCCCGAGCAGGTACACGAACAGCACCATCAGCGCACCGAGGATCGCGACCGCGGCGCGCGCGAGGTCCGGGTGCACGCCGCCCGTCAGGTAATAGACGCCGGCGTAGAGGATCGGCGCCCCGGGCGACCAGTCCGTCGGGTTGTTCATCTCCGGGGTTCCGTAGCGCCCGGTCTCGTACAGCGACTCCGCGATGTCGGCGTACGACTTGGAGTCGTTGCCCTGGTAGGCGACGATCGTCGCGTCACCGGGATCCAGGTTCGGGTTGAGCGCCGCTTCGAGGCGCAGGCCGAAGCCGAGCGCCACGACGAGCGCCACGGCCACGAGAATGGCCGGGCCGCCGTGCCGCTCGGGCAGCGTGCGCGCCCGCTGCTTGGCGCGGGTGGCGATCGAGCCGAGGGGCATCCGCCGCCCAGATGCTAGTGACCGGCTCCGCGGATGCCTCGACCCGGCTGGTCCGCTGTCCGGCGCCCCGGTTCGCTACCCTCCGCCGGACCATGCGGATCCTCATCCTGGGCGGTGACGGATACCTGGGGTGGCCCACGGCGATGCGCTTCTCCGCGCGCGGTCACGAGGTTTTCGTCGTCGACAACTTCTCGCGGCGCCGTTGGCACCACGAGCAATCGACAGACTCGCTGACACCCATCCGCTCCCTCGGAGAGCGGATCGAGGCGTGGCGCGAGGTGTCCGGGCGCGAGATCACGCCCTTCGTCGGCAACATCGAGGACGGTGAGTTCCTCGACCGCGTGGTCGCCGAGACACTGCCCGAGGCGGTTGTCCACTACGGCGAGCAGCCCTCCGCGCCCTACTCGATGATCTCCCGCCGCCACGCGGTGGAGACGCAGCACACGAACGTGATCGGCAACCTCAACCTGCTGTTCTCGATGCGCGACCGCGTGCCCGACTGCCACCTCGTGAAGCTCGGCACGATGGGGGAGTACGGCACCCCCAACATCGACATCGAGGAAGGGTTCATCGAGATCCACCACAAGGGCCGCACCGACACGCTGCCCTACCCGAAGCTCCCCGGCTCGCTCTACCACCTCTCGAAGGTGCACGACTCGCACAACATCCACTTCGCCTGCCGCATCTGGGGCCTGCGCGCGACCGACCTCAACCAGGGCGTCGTGTACGGCATCGAGACGGAGGAGACGGCGCTCGACGAGCGCCTCGCGACGCGGTTCGACTACGACGAGCTCTTCGGAACGGCGCTCAACCGCTTCTGCGTGCAGGCCGTGATCGGCCAGCCGCTGACCGTGTACGGCAAGGGCGGCCAGACCCGCGGCTTCCTCAACATCCGCGACACGCTCCAGTGCGTCGAGCTCGCCGTGAGCAACCCCGCCGAGCTCGGCGATTTCCGCGTCTTCAACCAGTTCACCGAGCAGTTCACGGTCGGCGAGCTGGCCGAGCGGGTGAAGAAGGCGGGTGAGGAGATGGGGTACTCCGTGGAGATCCAGAACTTCCCGAACCCGCGGGTCGAGATGGAAGAGCACTACTACAACGCGGCCAACACGAAGCTCCACGACCTCGGGCTCGAGCCGCACTACCTCGGCCCCGAGCTGGTGCAGTCGATGCTGAAGACGATCGAGCGCCAAAAGGACCGTGTGATCCAGCGCGCCATCCTGCCGCGCACCCGCTGGAAGCCCGGCGAGCTCGAGGCCGCCTCGCTGGCGGCGACGCCGGCCACCTAGGGCCACTCCCGAGGTCGTACACGCGTCCAGCTACCTCCCGGTAGCTGCGAGGCGGGGCGTGAAAAACCCGATGAAGTGATTGTCCGAGCAGGGCACGGATGCCCTGCGCTCGGATCCTCACGAATGCTCCCGTCACGGAAGACACTCTGGATGCTGGTCCTTGCCCTTGCCGCGGCAGCGGTGCTGCTGCAGGCGGGCGCGGCCACCTCGCTGGCCGGCGAGTTCCGGCGCGTGATCGTCGGCACCAGCGGCAAGGACGTCCTGCGCGGGAACGCTGCGGACAACAAGATCTACGGCGGGCGCTCCGCGGACCGCCTGTTCGGCGCCGCGGGTAACGACCTGATGCGCGCGGGCACGGGACGCGACGCGCTGGCGGGCGGTGTCGGCGATGACCTTCTCTACGGCGACGAGGCGGCCGACCTGATGTACGGGCAGGACGGCCACGACCAGCTCTTCGGCGCGACCGCGCCCGACACGATGTCCGGGGGCCCGGGCAACGACCAGCTCTTCGGGGAGTCCGGTGACGACTCCATGTCCGGCGGCGACGACAACGACTCGCTCGACGGCGGGTTCGGCCGCGACAAGCTGATGGGCGACGCCGGCGACGACACGCTGAACGCCGGCGCCGCGGGCGATGACGCTCTACGGCGGTGAAGGCAATGACCGCCTCAACGGCGACAGCGCCGAGGACACCCTGTACGGCGAGGGCGGCGACGACTACCTGATCGGCGGCACCGCCCGCGACCAGATCTACGCCGGCCCGGGCAACGACATCGTGAACGCCGTCGAGCCCGAGGGAGTGCTCTCCGAAGGCGTCGTCGACTGCGGGCCCGGCAACGACGTCGTGTTCGCCGACCGCCGCGACCTGCGCGCCACCATCTTCCGCAACTGCGAGACCATCGAGGCCGGCACGGCCCCCGACGACGGCGACCCGCAGCGCGGCGTGAAGCGCATCGGCGACGCCGGCCCCGAGACGCTGCTGGGCGGTGGCCTGAACGACACGCTGCTGGGCGGCGCGGGCGACGACGTGATCCGCGGGTTCGGCGGCGCCGACATCCTGTGGGGCGACCACATTCCGGGCACCACCGGCGACGACCGCATCTACGGCGGCTTCGGACCCGACCAGATCTTCGGGAACTCCGGCGCCGACACGATCCAGGGCGACGAGGACGACGACCGCATCTCGGGCGGCCCGGGGAACGACTTCATCGACGGCGGACCCGGCATCGACGAGATCCGTCCCGACGCGGGCGACGACCGCGTGCTGGGCGGGTCAGGGAACGACCGCATCCACGCCTTCGGCGGCGGCAAGCACGACTACATCGACTGCGGCCCCGGCGCCGACACGGCGTTCGTCGACAAGGGCGACAAGACCCGCCGCTGCGAACGCGTCAAGCACCGATAGGTCGGGATTTCAGCCGGAAATCCCGGTGACGGCCCGTTCGCGGTGCGCGGTTTAGACCGGCTGGCGGCTATTTCTCCGACAAGACCCTCTTCCAAAAGCGGATGTATTCCTTCTGGTGGCCAATGCCGGCTTCCGCGACCAGACGCGCTCCGTCCGGCGCGCCGGCCACCTCCAGGGTGCGGGCCATCACGCGTAGCTCCGCGAGCCGCCGCTCGTGGCCCTCGAGCTGTGTTTTCGCGAGCGCGGCCGGGTCCGAACCGAACGCCAGCTTCAGCAGCCCGGGGTCGCGCAGCTCGTACAGCTCCTCGGTGGGAGTCTCGAGCCACTCCTCCAGTGCCTTGCGGCCCTCGTCCGTCAGCCCGTAGTGCTTGCGGCGGCGGCCCGTCCGCTCGCGGCGCTCGCTCAGGTATCCCGCCTTGGCAAGCCGCTCCGGCTCCGCATAGAGCTGGGAGTGGGGGATGCTGAAGAAGTTGCCGATCGTGGCCGCCACGATCTGCTTGAGGTCGTACGGTGTGACCTCGCCGGCCTGGCCGACGAGCCCCAGCACGACGTAGGAAGTCTGTGTGAGCTGTATCACGTTGCTTGATCCAGAATAGATGGTACGGTTCGGACTGTTGTCGACCAGAAAGGTTATGCGATGGCCACGACCCTCAGCCGCACCGCTCAGCAGGCGCCCGCCGAAGCCGACTGGCATCAGATCTTCGACACGCTGGAGGGGGAGCACGACTACGTGGTCGACGAGGTCGAGGGCACGATCCCGGCCGCGCTCGTGGGCACGCTCTACCGCAACGGCCCCGGCAAGAACGACATCGACGGCAAGCCGTTCGCGCACCTGTTCGACGGCGACGGGATGCTGTCCCAGTTCACGTTCGAGGACGGGCGCGTGCGCTATCGCAACCGGTACGTGCGGACCAACCACTATCTCGCGGAGCGCGGCGCGGACCGCCCGCCGATGCGCGGCTTCGGCAACCAGAAGCGCGGCGGCCCGTTGGGCAATGCCATGCGCTTCCCCGGCAACGTCGCGAACACGAGCATCACGCTGCATGCGGGCAACCTGCTCGCGTTGTGGGAGGGCGGCCACCCCTGGCGGCTCGACCCGGACACGCTCGACACGATCGGCGAGTACGACTTCGGCGGGAGCCTGAAGAAGGCGCACGCATTCTCCGCGCACCCGAAGGTCGATCCGGCCACCGGCGAGCTGTTCAACTTCGGCGTCACGTACGGGCCGCGCACCAAGATCCACTCATACCGCGTCGGCCGCGACGGGCACCTCGAGTACCTGCAGCCGGTGACGCTCCCGTATCCGGTGATGAATCACGACTTCGCGCTCACGGCCAAGCACCTCGTGTTCGTGATCGACCCGATCCTCGTGCGGGTCGGCCGCTTCCTGCTGGGCGCCGCGAGCTTGGACGGCGCCCTGCACTGGGACCCGTCCAAGACGACGCGCGTGGTGCTCGTCCCGCGCGACGGCGGCAAGCCGCGCGTGGCCGAGTGCGACCCGTTCTTCCACTTCCACGTCAACAACGCGTACGAGGACGGCGACGAGACGGTCGTCGACCTGGTCCGCTACGACGACTACAGCCTGGGCGAGTCGCTGCGCAACTTCTCCTCGGCCGACTTCGCGGAGGCCGGCCGGCTCGTGCGCCTGCGGGTGAAGCCGGGGGGCGAGGTCGAGCAGCAAGACCTGTGCCCGTGGAAGTGCGAGTTCCCCCAGCACGACTGGCGGCGCACGACGCTCGGGCACCGCTTCTCCTACATCGCCGCGGGACCGGACGGGGGCATCCTCGCGCGGGGCGTCGCGAAGATCGACCACGACACGGAGCGGTCCGCGATGCACGACTTCGGCGACGGCCACGTGGCCGGTGAGCCCATCTTCGTGCCGCGCACCGCGCAGAGCGGGGAGGACGACGGCTGGCTGCTCTCGCTCGTCTACTCGGCGCCCGAGCACCGCTCGCGGCTCGTCGTGCTGGACGCGCGCGACGTGGAGGCGGATCCCGTGGCGGTCGCGCACCTGCGCCACCACGTCCCGCTCGGATTCCACGGCACGTTCACCCGCCGCGTGGCGGATCCGGACGCCGTGAGCTGAACCATGCGTTCCGCGCTTGCCTTGCGAGCCTCCCGGGACTAGAGTCGATTGTGCGAGAAGCAACGAGTCGGATCTGCTTGTTGGCAAGGACGCAACGGGAGGTCAGGGGTCATGGAGAGGCACGGACGCACCGAATGGACCGTCGTGATGTTCCTCGGACTGGCGCTGATGGGCGGCGTGGGAGCACTCGCCCGCTCCGGCGTACGGATTCGCAGCTGGAGGTAGCTGGAGGTCGGTAGTTACCGGGGCGGCATCCGCAGCGCGCCGTCGAGCCGGATCGTCTCGCCGTTGAGCATCTGATTCTCGGCGATGTGCACGGCGAGCGCACCGAACTCGGCGGGATCGCCGAGCCGCTGTGGAAAGGGAATCGCCTTGCCCAGCTCGTCGCGCGCCTCCGGTGGCAGGGCGCCGAGCAGCGGAGTGTCGAACGTCCCGGGCGCGATCGTCACGACGCGGATACCGCGGCTCGCCATGTCGCGTGCCGCGGGCAGCGTCAGCCCGACGATGCCGCCCTTGGATGCCGAGTACGCGATCTGCCCGATCTGACCGTCGTAGGCCGCGATCGACGCCGTGTTCACGCACACGCCGCGTTCGCCGCTCTCCGAGCGGCTCGAGCTCGTTCATCGCGGCGGCGGCCAGGCGCAGCACGTTGAACGTCCCGATCAGGTTGATGCGCAGCACGGTCTCGAACGGCAGCAGCTGGTGCGGCCCGTTCTTCGAAACGGTCCGCTCCGCCCAGCCGACGCCCGCGCAGCAGACACTGATGCGCAGGCCCGTCGGCGACCGCCTGCTCGACCGCGGCCGCGACCTGCGCCTCGTCGGTGACGTCGCACTGGACGAACGCCGCCCGCTCGCCGAGCTGCGCCGCCAGCGCCTCGCCCTTCTCCGCATTCAGGTCCGCGATCGTGACCTGCGCGCCGCGCTCGTGCAGCGCGCGTGCCGTCGCCTCGCCCAGCCCGGACGCGCCTCCGGCAACGATTGCTCCGCTTCCCTCGATCCGCACGGCGGCGAACCCTACACGCGATAGGCTGGACTGCGATGGGCAAGCTCGATACGGGAGATGCATTTCCCGACATCACGCTCGAGACGCGCGATGGCGAGGTGCAGCTTGCCGAGCGCTGGCGCAAGGGGCCGCTCGTCGTGGCGTTCATGCGCCACTTCGGGTGACCGTTCTGCCGCGAGCACCTCGCCCAGTTGGGTGAGGCCTACGACGAGATCCGGGCAGCCGGTGGGGATGTCGTGGCGATCTTCCAGTACCGCGCCGAACCCAGCTACCACTTCTGCCGCAAGCGGAGCGTTCCGTTCGACTGCCTCGGCGACCCCGAGCGCGCGGGCTACCGGGCCGTAGGGCTCGACCGCGGCAGTGCGCGCGAGTACATCGGCCCGCAGCTCGCGATGGGGTTCATGCGCGCCGCCCGTCATGGGCACGTCGCCGGGAACCCGCAGGGCGGCGACGTGTCGCAGCGGCCTGGAACGTTCGTGATCGGCACCGACGGGCGGGTCGCGTTCGCCCACTACAACAAGGACTCGGCCAACCACCCCGACACGGATCGGATCGTGCGGCTGGTGCGGGACCTCGCAGCGACGCCGGCCGGCTAGCTCCCGATCGCGTAGCGCAGGTACAGGAAGCTCTCGTGCTCGAGCAGGGAGACGAGCTCCAGCCCGCGCGGGCGCTCGAACGCGAGGCCCTCCACGACCGAGGGCTCGCCGCCTCCGACCAGCATCGGCGACACGGTCAGGAACAGCTCGTCGACCAGTCCTGCCCCCAGCATGGCGGCGAGCAGCGTCGGGCCACCCTCGTGCAGCATCGCGCGCACGCCGTGAACCGAGCGCAGGCGCTCCATGCCGACGGCGAGGTCGAGCTCCTCACCCGGGATGCGCTCCACGATCAGCTGCGCCTCGCACGGGGGCGGCTCGCGCTCGCTGTTGGTCAGCACGACGATGCGTGACTCCGCGTCCTGGAAGAGCGGCGTATCGACCGGCAGCTCGAGCGAGCGGCTCGCGGTGACGGCGAGCGGCACCTCCGCCAGGCCCAGGTCGGCACGCCGGCGGCGCACCTCGGGACGGCGCGCCAGCGGGCCGTAGCGCTCCAGCGCGATCGTGGCCGTGCCGGCCATCACGGCGTCGACCTGGGCGCGCAGGCTGAGGAAGAGGGCGCGGTCGGTCTCGCTCGAGATCGCCTGCGTGCGCCCCTCGAACGTGGCGCGGCCGTCCGCGGTCTCGATCATGTTCGCCACGGTGTACGGGCCGCCCCGGTAGCGCGCGGTCGACCAGCGTGAGCGAGCCGTAGGCCTCGTCGGCCGTCACGGTCGCGCGGTCTGGAAAGAGGCGGTCCAGCGTCAGCCGGCCTCGGCGCCGGCCTCGGCCGGCCCGGTCAGCGAGAGCGCGAACAGCTCGTCGCCGTCGGTGTACCAGCCGAGCAGCTCGAGCCCGGCGTCGCGGTACTCGCGCGCCAGCGAGTCGCGTGTGAACTTGCAGGAGATCTCCGTCCGCATCTCCTCGCCCGCCTCGAAGTCGACCTCCATCCCCAGCGCGTCGATCCGCGCGCTCATGTCCTCGCGGGCGCGCAGCCACATCTCGATGCGGCGCGCATGCTCGTTGTAGAACGCGACGTGGTCGAACATCTCCGGATCGAGGTCGCCGTCGAGGTGGACGTTGATCACCCGCAGCATGTTGCGGTTGAACTCCGCGGTCACACCCGCCGAGTCGTTGTACGCGGCCTCGAGCCGCTCGCGGTCCTTCACCAGGTCGGTGCCGACGAGCAGGCGGTCCTCGGGGCCGAGTTGTGCGCGCAGCGCCTTGAGCAGCGTGCTGCGGCGCGGATGGTCGAGGTTGCCGATCGTGCCGCCGAGGAACGCGACCAGACGCCGGCCGGAAGGCTGCGGGATCCGGTCGAGGTGGCGCTCGAAGTCGCCCACGACGCCGTGCACCGCGAGCGACTCGTACTGCGCGACGAGGCGCTCGGCGCAGTCCTGGACCGCGGTCTCGGAAACGTCCACCGGGATGTAGCGGCTGCCGAGCTCCAGCTCCATCATCGGGTCCAGCAGCGCGGTCGTCTTCCGCGCGGATCCCGGGCCCAGCTCGACGATCTCCGCAGGCTGTACGAGCTCGACGATGCGCGCGCCCGCCGAGTCGAGGATGTCCTGCTCGACCTGCGACGGGTAGTACTCCGGCAGCTCGGTGATCTGCTCGAACAGCTCCGAGCCGCGCGCGTCGTAGAAGTACTTCGGCGGCAGCTCGCGCGGGTAGCGAGAGAGGCCGCTGCGCACGTCGTCGGCCAGCGAGGCCAGCGTGCCGTCGCGCAGGTGCACGTCGATCTGCACGGGTTCCGGGGCGTTGGTCGCGACGCCCACCGTCAGTCCTCCACGTCCGCCGCGCAGCGGAACCCGGCGAAGATCTGGCGCCGGCGCGGGTAGTCCCAGTTGCGGAACGTGGTGGTCACCGCGCCGGCCTGCGTGGCCCACGAGCCGCCGCGCAGCACCTTGAAGGGGCCGCCGAAGAAGTCCTGCGAGTACTCCGGGTAGGGGAACGCTTCGAACCCCGCGTACGCGTCGAACCCGCTCGCCGTCCACTCCCACACGTCGCCCAATGCCTGGCGAATCCCGAAGTCGCTGCGGCCTGCGGCAAACGCGCCCGCCGGGGCACACGCGAAGGCGAGCTGGTCGAGGTTCGCGTCACCGGTCCGGGACCCGGCGGCGGCCTTCTCCCACTCGCTCTCGGTCGGGAGGCGCTTGCCGGCCCAGCGTGCGAACGCGTCGGCCTCGAACCACGAGACATGGCAGACGGGCAGCGCGGGATCGACCTCGCTCCACTCGGAGAAGGACCGCACGAGCCAGCGCCCGCCGTCGCGCTGCCAGTAGGCGGGCGCGCCGCCGCCTTCCGCGGTGCGCCAGGCCCAGCCCTCCGTGGACCAGCAGTCCCGGCGCTCGTAGCCGCCGTCCTCGATGAACTCGATGAACTCGCCGTTCGTGACCGGAGCGCGGTCGATGCGAAACGCGCCCACGTCGCGGACGTGGCGGGGACGCTCGTTGTCGTACGCAAAACCGCGCACGTCCGCGCCCATCTCGAACGGTCCCGCGGGCACGAGCGCCATGTCGGCATCCAGCGGCTCCGGCTCGGGCAGGGCCCGCCGGCGCGGCGGCACATACTCGTCCGACGTCATCAGCTGCAGCGTCTGCAGGATCGTCTCGGTGTGCTGCTGCTCGTGGCGCAGCACCATCTCGAACACGAACGCGTCGCGCAGCAGGGGCGTGCTGCCGGCCGACAGGTCCGCTCGGCCGAGCAGGTCGAGCACGCGCCCGCGCACCTCGTCCATGTAGCGGAACGCGTCCTCGCTGTGCAGGTAGGGGAGACCGCCGCGCTCGCGGCGCGGCGCGGCGTTCGGGTCGTACACGTCGCCGAGCCGCTCCCGCAGCATCGTCGCGCCGAACGCCGAGTGCGCCAGCCACAGGTCCTCGAAGGTGGCGATGTGCCCGAGGTCCCACACGATCGGGCTCATCAGCGGGCTGTGCACCGTGTTCAGCGCCTCGTCCGAGAGCTGCTCGACGAGCAGCATCGTGCGCGCCCGCACGGCCTCCAGCCGGTGCGCGATCGACTCCTGCGAGACCGGGCCGGGGCGGGGGCGCGTGACCGGCATCACGGCCAAGGGGCCGTCTCGTTCGACGCGGGCAGGGGGCTGGTCGCTCATGGGCGTTCCGGGAGGCTCCGGTGGCTGAAGTCGCTGAATGTAGTCGATCGTTACGTTTGGGTGAACAGAACCGGATCATTTGCACCCAACTGGAGGGAAGCAATGCACCCAAACGGCGGACCGACGTCCACGAGTGCTACCAGCACAATCGAGATGGTCAAGGAGCACATGGCGGCCGAGGACCGGCAGGATCTCGACGCGACGCTCGCCACCTTCACGGACCAGTGCTACTACCGCGTCCCGGGGCTGGGGGTGGAACTGCAGGGCAAGCAGCAGATCCGTGGCTGGTACGAGGACCTGTTCCGCGCGGTGCCGGATTTCCGCAACAGCGAGGAGCGCTACTGGGAGGCCGGCGACCAGGTCTTCTTCGAGGCGTACATGGAGGGCACGCACCTCGGCGAGTGGTTCGGGTGGGCGCCCACGGGCCGCCGGTTCCGAAGCGCGATGCTCGTCCGGATCCCGATCGCCGCCGACGGCCTGATGGAGGCGGAGATCGTCTACCAGGACTCGGCCGACGTGTTCATGCAGCTCGGCATCCTGCCGCAGCAGGGGTCGACGCAGGACCGGGCGCTGCGCACTTTGCACCGGCTGCGAACGCGCTTGCCGTGGCTGCGCTGAACGTGCAAACGGCGCGGCCGCGCCTATAAGGTCCACGCGTGGACTTTGGGAGGCTCGGCAGGGGAGACATCGTCGCGGCGGCCGGTGGGCTGCTGCTGTTCATCAGCATGTGGCTACCGTGGTTCTCGGTGGACGCCCTGCCCCCCCAGAGCGAGAACCTGTGCGGTGCGGGCAAGGAGTCGTGCACGGGCTTCCAGACGTTCTCGCTGTTCAGCTCGCTGATCATCCCCGGCATGGACTTCCTGATGGTCGGGGCGGCGCTCGCGCCCTGGATCCTCGTGTGGATCGTGGTGCGGGGCCACACCCTCTCCTGGCCTCCCGGGGAGGTCACGATGATCGTCGGGGCGATCTCGACGACCCTGATCCTCTACAACGGAATCGTGGACCGGGTGGGCGACACGCGCGAGTTCGTGGGCCTCGACATCGGGTGGTACCTGGCCCTGCTGGGGTCGCTGGGGATCGTGGCCGGCGGCGCGATCAGCCAGGTCACCCGCGGAGGCGTGACGCGCCGGCCTCCGGGCACGTTCTAGTGCCCCATCGTGTAAACCACGCCCGCCTCCGGCCGCGAAAACCGAGTCTGGTTTGCTGGATGGGGCACTGGCCGGGCGAGTAAGCTCCAGCCGGGAGGAGATCGCCACATGGCGGACCGAGACACGAGCGTCATAGCGCACGACCTGCGCGATACCACCGCGCCCGACCGCAACCTCGCGCTCGAGCTGGTGCGGGTCACCGAGGCGGCTGCGCTGGCCGCCGCGCGCTGGGTCGGCCGCGGCGACAAGGAGGCCGCCGACCAGGCTGCGGTCGATGCAATGCGCTTCACGCTGCACGCCGTGCCGATGGACGGCAACGTCGTGATCGGCGAGGGCGAGAAGGACGAGGCCCCGATGCTCTACAACGGCGAGCAGATCGGCGACGGCAGCCCGCCGGAGGTCGACGTCGCGGTCGACCCGCTGGAGGGCACCCGGCTGACGGCGCGCGGCATGCCGAGCGCCCTGTCCGTCGTCGCGCTGGCGGAGCGCGGCACGATGTTCGACCCGGGACCCTGCGTCTACATGGAGAAGATGGCGGGAGGCGACGACATCGCCGACCTGCTCGACCTCGACCGGCCACTGGGCGAGACCCTGAAGCTGATCGCCAAGCGGCGCGGCTCGGACGTGAGCGACCTGATGATGATCATGCTCGACCGCGAGCGCCACGAGGACGCCGTCTCACAGATCCGCAAGTGCGGCGCGCGCATCCGCTTCATCACCGACGGCGACGTGTCCGCAGCGCTGCTCGCGGTCACCGACGGAACCGGCGTCGACCTGCTGTGGGGAATCGGAGGTACGCCGGAGGGCGTGCTCTCGGCAGCAGCCATCAAGAGCATGGGCGGCCATCAGGTCGGGCGGCTGTGGCCGCGCGACGACGATGAGCGCTCCCGCGCGAAAGATGCTGGATACGACCTCGACGAGGTGCTGGACGTGAACCGGCTGGTGTCGGGCGAGGATGTCTTCTTCGCCGCCACGGGCGTGACCGACGGCGACCTGCTCGAGGGCGTCCGCTATCGCGACGGCGCTGCCGCCACGACCGAGTCCCTGGTGATGCGCTCCCGCTCGGGGACCGTGCGCAAGGTGCAGGCCACGCACAACCGGGCAAAGCTCCGCGTGCTCACCGGCACGCGCTACGGATAGCGCTCACAGGATCTCTATCTCCACGCGCTCGCCGGCGCTCACGTCCCCGCGGTCCACCTCGAGGTAGGCAAGAGCCTCGGCGCCGAGCATGCTCGTCAGCACGTGCGAGCCCTGGTCCTTCGTGGGCCGCACGTGCCAGCCGTCGTCGCCCGCGGCGAGCGTGCATCGCACGACGTGCGCGCGCCCGGGGTGCTTCGGGTAGCCGGCGTCGAAGGTGGCGACGGCCCGCCGCTCCCGCGGAGTCGTGCCCAGCATGCGCGCGATCGCCGGCCGCGCGAACAGGTGGAACGTGACCATCGCCGACACGGGATTGCCGGGCAGCCCGAAAACAAGAACGGGGCGGCCGCTTCCGCCGGCGGAAGTGGCCGGTTTGAGAAGGGTTCCGAAGAACGTCGGCTTTCCCGGCCGCAGCGCGACTCCCCAGAAGACCTGCTCGACGCCCAGCTCTGCGAGCGCGGGGCGCACGTGGTCGTGGGGGCCCACCGAGACGCCGCCCGTCGTCACCACCACGTCCGCCGCAAGCGCCCGCTCGAGCTCGGACACCGTCGCGCGGGAGTCGTCGCCCACCGTCGCTACCCGCACCACGTCCGCACCTGCGGCGAGCGCCTGTGCAGGGAGCGTGTAGCCGTTGGTGTTCCGGATCTGCCCCGGCCCGAGCGGCGCCGGAGGGTGGACCAGTTCGTCGCCGGTCACGACCACCGCGACGCGCGGCTGCCGGGCGCAGGGAAGTTCCGCCACGCCCGTGGACGCCGCCACGCCGAGCTCGGCGGGGCCGAGCCGCGTGCCCGCGGCCAGCACCTGTTCCCCGGACCGCACATCCTCGCCGGCGCGGCGAATCTCCTTTCCTGCGGGCAGCGGGGCCGCGACGCGCAGTCGCCCGTCGACCTGCTCCGCGTCCTCGATGCGCAGCACTGCGTCGGCACCGGCCGCCACCATCGCGCCCGTCGAGATGGCGATCGCCTCGCCCGGCCCGAGCGTCCCGGCGTACGGGCTCCCGGCGCGCGACTCGCCGACAAGCTGTAGCTCCACAGGGGCGGCGGGCGAAGCCCCGGCGACATCGGCGCAGCGCAGCGCGAATCCGTCCATCGCCGAGTTGTCGAACCCCGGGACGTCATCGGCGCTCGTGACGTTGCGCCCGAGGACGCGGCCGAGCGCCTCCGTCAGGGCGACTGCCTCGAGCTGCGGTTGCGGAGCGCGCTCGAGCACCGCGGCCGTGGCCGCGCGGGGGTCGAGCAGGCTGGCGGCCACCGGTTCGCGCTCCTGCCGGGTGCCCTCGAGCCCCGGCTCTGCCTAACGCCTGCGCAGGCCGCGCGCGACGGCGTCCAGCGCCCTCAGCGTGAGGCGTCCGGTGACCTTCAACGGCAGCTTCACGGCCTCGGTGGCGCCGTCGATGGCGAGCCGCGGCAGACCGGGTGCGCTCTGCTGGCTGGAGGCCGCCGGCTGCGGCGCCTGAGCGGAGGTCGCGGGACGCCGCGCGGGGGTCGAGGCCGGCCGCTTCCGCGCAGCCGGCTTGCGCGCCGCCGCTGTGGCCTGCGCGCCGCTCTTGGGAGCCCCGCCGGCGGTGCCCCGCCGCCGGTTGGCCCGCTGCGGGCGGGTCTTCGGAAGCCTGCTCATGATGTCCGGCGCGCTCGTCGCAGCCGCGTCGCGGGATTCCTTTGCCCGGCTCGAGGCCGGCTTGGCCTGCGACGGCTTGGATTGCCCCTTGGGCGGGGTCGTGCGGGTGGAGCCCGACTGGCTGGAGTGCTGGTCTCGATCCACGCTCTGCCTCCCGTGTGGTGATTAATGCTGCGGAATGCTTGCGGAGCCTACTGCTACCCGATTAGGCTGGAACTCGACACATGGGGCATTCGGAACCGCCGTGTCCAGGCGTTCAGCGTTCGCGTCCAGCAGCGGAGTTTCGCGTTTCCGGGCAAAAAGTGTCCGAAATCAGCAACTTTCGCGTTAGAAACCCGTATCAACCAGTGAAACTAATCGATAGAGGACCGGCCGAGCGGGTTGGTCTGGCGGGCTTCGGGATAGGCGCCGACTGCTTGACTTCACAATATATAGCGGTAATATCCGGACACCCGTACGGGCGGCTGCCCTGCCGTCCGTGATTGGCGCGTCGTCACACGACTTCGTTCGGAGCGGAACGGACTCCGTCCGGTCTGCCCGAACGTGGAAGGAAGATCAGAGCACACTTGCTCCAAAGCGAACTCCATGAATTAGAAGAGATCAAGGGTCTCGTCACCAAAGGTCAGCAACAGGGCGTCCTCTCGTATAACGAAGTCGCCGACGCAGTCGCGGAGATTGACCTGGACGAAACCGATGTCGAGGAGCTCTATGGGTTCCTCGAGAAGTCCGAGATAGAGCTGGTCGAAGACCTTGAGGGAGGTCAGGCCAAGCCAGAGGTCGAGCCGCCCGACACCGGCAAGCGCCGGCGTAAGGCGAAGAGCCAGATCGACCTGCGGCCGGACATGACGACCGACTCGCTGCAGCTCTTCCTGAAGGACATCGGGAAGGTGCGGCTGCTGACCGCCCAGGAAGAGGTGGACCTCGCAAAGCGCATCGAGCGAGGCGACCTGGACGCCAAGCAGAAGATGGTCGAGTCGAACCTGCGTCTGGTCGTGTCGATCGCAAAGAACTACCGCAACCAGGGCCTGCCGTTCCTGGACCTGATCCAGGAAGGCACGCTCGGTCTCGTCCGTGCGGCCGAGAAGTTCGACTACCGCAAGGGATTCAAGTTCTCGACATATGCGACATGGTGGATCCGCCAGGCAATCGCCCGTGCGCTCGCCGACAAGGCGCGCACCATCAGGATCCCTGTCCACGTCGTCGAGAAGCTCAACAAGATCGGTCGCGCCGAGCGCAAGCTCGTGACCGAGCTCGGTCGTGAGCCGACCGCCGAGGAGATCGCCGCCGTGACGGGCATCGACCCGGACGAGGTCGGAGCGATCAAGCGCTCCGCACAGGCGCCGATCTCGCTCGAGAAGCCGGTCGGCGACGAGGAGGAGTCGGAGTTCGGCCAGTTCATCGCCGACGAGCGGGCGGAGTCGCCGTACGACCGCGCCGTGGACAACCTCACGAAGGAGGCCCTGCGCGAGGCGCTCGAGAACCTCTCATACAGGGAGCGGCGAGTCCTCGAGCTCCGCTACGGGCTCGGCGGGGAGCACCCCCGCACGCTGGACGAGGTCGGGCGCACGTTCAACGTGACGCGCGAGCGCATCCGGCAGATCGAGAACCAGTCGCTGAAGAAGCTCCAGAGCCTTGCCGAGGCTCAGAAGCTTCGCGAAGTGGCCTAGCGCTTAGTTACGCAGCTGGCGGTTCGCGGTTCGCCCAGGCGGACTGCGGACCGCCGCTGCGCCCCACGGCAGCGTGACCGGGTGACTGCGGACCCGGATTTCCCTCAAGGCTGCCCCCTGAACGGCCGATCAACCCTTTGTATGGCCTTCGACCTACAGCGGTCGCTGCATGCTGTTGTCGAGCGGGGCGGGTCGGACCTTCACCTGAAGGTACCGTCGCAGCCGCTCATCCGGCTGCAAGGGGACCTGGAGCCCATCGAGGGGTCCGAGTCCCTGAGCCCGGCCGATACCGAACGCGTGCTGCGCGAGATGCTCACCGCGAGCGAGCGTCTCGCGGAGTTCGCGCGCGACGGCGAGATCGACTTCTCCTACACGGTGCGGGGCCTCGCACGCTTCCGCGTGAATGCGTTCCGCCAGCGCGGCTCGATCTCGATCGCCTGCCGCGTGGTCCCGTTCGAGATCCGCACCGCGGATGAGCTGGGGCTGCCGGAGGTAGTCACGCGGCTCGCGGGCGAACCGCGCGGGATCATCCTCGTGACCGGCACGACCGGCTCCGGGAAGTCGACGACCCTCGCCGCGATGGTGGACCACATCAATCGCAACTTCGCGAAGAACATCGTCACCATCGAGGACCCGATCGAGTATCTGCACCGCGACCAGCGGTCGGTGGTCCACCAGCGGGAGATCGGCTTCGACACGACTTCGTTCTCGCAGGCATTGCGCCGCGTACTGCGGCAGGACCCGGACGTGATCCTGATCGGGGAGATGCGCGACGAGGAGACGGTCGGCACGGCGCTCAGCGCCGCCGAGACGGGCCACCTGGTGCTCAGCACGCTCCACACGATCGACGCGGTCGAGACCGTCAACAGGATCATCGACTTCTTCCCGCCGCACCACCACCAACAGGTGCGCGCGATGCTTGCCGGCTCACTGCGCGGCGTGATCTCGCAGCGGCTCGTGCCGACGATCGACGGCGAAGGCCGCGCACCGGCATGCGAGGTGCTGACGATGACCGGCCGTGTCCGCGACCTGGTCTCGAACCCGGCCGAGACCGGGAAGCTCGGCGAGGTGATCGCCGAGGGCTCCTATTACGGGATGCAGACCTTCGACCAGGCGCTGCTCGGGCTCTTCCAGGACGGCACGATCTCGATGGACGAGGCACTCAAGGCTGCGACCCATCCGCATGACTTCAAGCTGCTCGTCGCCGCCGAAGGCCAGCGTTCCACGTCGGTGGAGCAGATCTACTCGTCCGACCGCTCCGATGACACACCCCCGCCGGCCAACGACATCAACGGCTATCCAGGGGACGAGCACGGCGCGTACGCTGCCAGTTAGCACCGCCGCGCTCCCCCGGGAAAACCTCGTTACTTCAGCTTGTAAAGTCGCTGGTATCATCGTCAGAGGCGCAGGTGCGCGCCGCCGCGAGGAGAGCGCGGAGCAACACACCCGGTATGGCGAACAAAACCTGTCCTGTCTGTCACACGGCCGAGATCATCTCGGGCAAATGGACGCTCCTGGTGATCCGGGACCTGGCGGCCGGTTGCAGCCGCTTCTGCGAGTTGGAACGCTCGCTCGAGGGAATCAGCCCGCGGACGCTGTCGCTGCGCCTGCGCGCGCTGGAGGCCGAGGGCATCGTCGAGCGCCGTACCTACCCCGAGGTGCCGCCGCGCGTCGAGTACACGCTCACGGCCAAGGGCGAGGGGCTCGTGCCGCTGATCGAGCAGATGCGCAGCTACGGCCGCGACTGGCTGGTCAACGGCAACGGTCACAAGGCTGACACGATCCGCCACTCGCAGCCGGTAGCCGCCGGCCACACACAAGACCACTGACCAAGCCGCCGCGAGCGGCTCTTTCTTTGCCTGCATCACGGCCGGCCCGGCTTAGCTAACTTAGGCCGCTTGCACTGCCGCCCCCAGGCGGTTCTGAACCCGAAGAAGGGAGCTTTCCCATGAGCCGCATCCTGAGGCGGCGGCCGTCGCCTGCAATGGTCGTCGCGTTCGTAGCTTTGTGTGTCGCGCTGGCCGGCACGGCCAGCGCCCTCCCCGGTCGGGCCCGCGTGAAGAAGGACGACATCGCGCGCGCCGCCGTGCGGGCACAGCACATCTACACCAACGCCGTGCGCACGAAGCACATCCGGGCGCGCAACGTGACGCGTTCCAAGATCGCGCGCCGCGCGATCAACTCCGACCTCGTGGGCCTGGACGCGCTCACCGGCGAGAACATCGTGGAGTCCTCGCTGTCGACGGTGCCCAACGCGAGCAAGGTGAACGACCGCAGCGTGCAGAAGATCGCCTTCGTCGTGGGTGCCGGGACCGCGGCGACGCAGGTGCTCAATCTCAGCGGCCTCACGCTCACGGCCGCCTGCGCCGCGGGCCCGGCGTTGAGCGTGACCGCCGGGACCACCGTGTCCGGCGCCATCCTGCGGTCGTGGGGCGTCCACGGCGCGGCGACGGCGTACCACGTCGTCGACGATCCGTTCAACATCGGGGACAGCACGGATCCGCTGCCGCCCGCCGCCGCCGGCACGAACATCTCCGGGAACCTGCTGTACGTGCGCCCGGACGGAGAGGTCGTGAGCGCGACGTTCCTCGCGCAGGAGACGGCGACCGGCTGCATCTTCGCCGGCACCGCGACCGGCTAGCCGTTTGACACGACGGCCGGGGCGGGCACCGCACCGCTCCGGCCGCGTGTCATCTCACCCCGCTCGGAGGGAAGTTTTCCGGGCAGGCGCGCGGGAACTGCTTTACCTTCGAATTGGGACCTCGGGCAGGGGCCCTTCGCTGGTTCCGGACTCCTCGGGACTGCTTTGTGCTTCGCCCGAACAGGGAAGTAGGGAGATACGGAAGGAGCCAAATGTCCCGTCTGTGGAAGCACCGCCCCTCGCCCGCGATGATCGTGGCGACGCTCGCGCTATTCGTGGCCATGGGGGGAACCGGTTATGCAGTAAGCAAGCTTCCGAAGGGAAGCGTGGGATCGGCGCAGATTCGCAGGAACGCTGTGCGGTCCAAGCACATCAAGGCAGGCTCGATCACACCGGCCAAGCTCGCGCAGAGCACGCTCAGCGCGCTGCGGGCGCCGGCCACCCCTGCCGGTGTCCAAGGCCCGGTCACGACCACCGGGGCGCCTGACCGAGTCGCGTATGCCGACAAGTCCGGTTACGCCGACAAGTCGGGCTATGCCGACAAGTCCGGTTACGCCGACAGGGCAGGGATTGCCGACAAGGCCGGCGCTCTGGACGCGGCCGCGGCCGCAAGCATCGCCGCGCAGGCCGCAGACACCGTGCTGGCCAACCTGCCGGACACCCCGACGGGCAACGGCCAGGCCCGCTGGGTCGACCCGTTCACGATCGCCGAGGGGCAGAAGGAGATGGTGAAGGCCGGCCCCTTCACGCTCACGGCGCGCTGCAGGGTGAACGAGACGATCAATGGAACCGCGGGCTCGGACCAGGCAGACATCATCATCTCGACGACGCAGGCGAAGTCCGCGTTCGACGGTGATGATCTGCTCGGGTCGCTCGACCCGAGCGACAACATCGAGACGCGCCAGTTCGTCAACACCGAAGCCGTACCCAGCGGAGAGCCTCGCTTCGAGGCTTCCTCGGACGGGCTCGCGATCGGCGGCGACGGCAAGGTGTACATCAAGGGCTCGTACCTGTTCGCCGGCATCAACGTGGCCGGGGATACGGGCAAGTGCAAGTTCGGCGGCTACATCTTCCTGTAGCCCCGAAGACGAGCTCCCGTGATTTGCGGCTAAGCAAATCACGGATGTTTCTGGGGCGGTGCGCAAGCGCCGCCCCTTTCGTTGCGAGGTCGGCGCATTCCGCAGGAACGCGCCGGATTGCAACGAATGACCGGCCGTGCGAAACCGGGGGCTTCACGACCAGCTGCATCAGTTCGCCGAGTCGGCGTCGCATCTGCTGACCGCGGCCGTCGAGGCGGGCGCCGAGATCCCCTACGAGGTGGCGGAGAGCCCGGGCTCACGCTCGGTCCTTTACCGCTACCGGCCGCTTTCCGAGGACTTCGTGCGCGAGCGCTTCACGGACCTCAAGTCGATGCCCGGCTGCGGCGCGGCCGTCGACGCGCTGGGGCGCATCGAGGGCGTCTCGGGCTACCTGCGCGTGATGGGAGCAAGCTACGTGCCCGCTTCCGAGCGCGACCGCGCCGAGGCCGCGGTCGAGCGCTTCCTGGGGCGGGTCTGGGAGGACTCCACCACCTTCGAGCTCGAGCACGACCGCTTCGAGCGCGCGTATCGCGAGCTCGAGTCCATCGTCTACGAGGACATCGCGGTCAACACCGTGCTGGCGCCCGTGGTCGGCGTCGGGCTCCCGGGCGATCGCTGGGACCTCGGCTCCGGAGTCAGCCTGGCGCGCGGCGACCTCGTCGACGCGCCGCCGGAGGCGGTGTGGGGAAGCGGGCGCGACGGCGACGATCCACACACGCTCGTGATCCTGACGGTGGAGTCGCGGCCCAGCGAGCCACCGCCGCTGACGGAGGCGCGTGTTGCGTTCAGGCGCCTGGTGACTGCGCTGCGGCTGTTGAAGCCGGGAGCCGCCGTGCTCGACTCGACGGCATGGTGGCGCACTGACGACGGGCCGTGGCAGAGCGCGCCGCTGGGCTCGGCCGGCCGCGTGCGGGGCGCGCGCTACTGGCTGGACGCGACCGAGCGACCTGAGCTGGCGGAGCTGTTCGAGCTGGCGCGTGCCCGTCATGCGCACGGCGGGTCGCTGCCGTGGGCGCTTGCACGGTTCGAGCTCGGTTGCGAGCAACGCGTCGCACTGGAGGGCCTGTCAGACCACCTGCTCGCGTTGCGGGCGCTGCTCGACCGCGGCGAGTCCACGCCGCGCGAGATGGCGCGGCGTGTGGGCGCGCTGTGCGCGGAGCCCGCGCATCGCGACGCCGTGCAGGAGGCCGTGGAGCAGGCGTTCCGCCTCGAGCGGCTCGTGATGCGCGGAAACGTGGACGCCGGCTACCTGCAGACGATCGGCGTGTCGTCGCCCGATCGGGTCGTGACGGAACTCGAGGACAACCTGCGCGCATTGCTGCGCGACATGGTCTGTGGTCACCTCGCCCCGGACCTGAACGGGATCGCCGACGAGCTGCTGCGCACACCCGCGCCAGACACGGACGAGATCAGGGTCACGGCGCGGCCCGCTCCTCCCCCGGAGTTCGTGGTGAGCAAGGGCGAGAACCACGCGCCACGCCTCGAAGAACCCGATCCCGACCACGAGGAACAGGACACGCACGAAAGCGTTGCCATCGGGCTCGACGACGACGCCGCGGATTACTCCGCAGCCGTGTAGTCAAACCCCGGCGCTCTCCAGCATCTCCCGCCGCTCGGCGCTCGACGAGAACAGGTACCGGTTGACCTGCGCGAGGCCCGCGATGTCGTGCACGTCCTCGTCGAAGTAGGGAACGCATAGGACGCAGTCCTCCTCGAGCCGTTCGGTGAGGCGCGCCATGTTCTCGCGGTCGCGCGCCGCCAGCGCGCGGTAGTTCTCGAAGTTCACGTGCACGCGGCCGGCGAGGTCGGCGTCACCCAGCAGCTGCTCGAGCTCGGTTGGCAGCCGCGCGAGCGTCTCCTCGTCGGCCGTCTGCGGCTCGTCGGCGGTGAAGGTGCCAGGCTCGAGCGGGCGCACGAAGTCGTGGTGGACCTTGTTCACGACGACGCCGCCGAACGGCAGGTGCGCCTCCTTCAGCCGGCGCCAGAAGTAGACGCCCTCGTCGATCGCCTCGCGCTCGGGCGCGGTCACCAGCAGGAACGTGGTGTCGCGATGCGCGAGCAGCTCCTTCACCCGCTGCGCACGCTCGCTGAAGCCCTCGGCCATGTCGCCGAAGCTCTGGAAGAACTCGGACAGGTCCTGCAGCAGGTCGATCCCGGTGATGCGCTTCAGCGCCGAGAACAGCACGCCCCCAGAGCGCCCGAGCACCTTTACACCAAGCCGTCCTGGCTTGAGGAAGAACTGGAGCGAGCGGCCCTCGATGAATCGCGACATCCGCTCGGGCGCGTCGATGAAGTCGAGCGCGTGCCGCGTGGGCGGCGTGTCGAGCACCAGCAGGTCGTAGCGCGCCTCCTGGTGCAGCTCGTACAGCTTCTCCATCGCCATGTACTCCTGCGAGCCCGCCATCGCGTTGGAGATCTCCTGGTAGATGCGGTTCTGGAGGATGCGGTCGCGCGTCTCCTCGTCGGGTGCGTGCCGCTCCACGAGGTCGTCGAAGGTGCGCTTCGCGTCGAGCATCATCGCCCACAGCTCGCCCTTCATCTCGATGCCGTGCGCGGCGAAGCGCTCCGGGTCGACGAGCCGCTCCTCGTTGCCCAGCTCCGGCAGGCCCAGCGAGTTCGCCAGCCGCTTGGCCGGGTCGATGGTGAGCACCGCGACCTTCAGGCCCTGCGCGGCCATGCCCATCGCGATCGCGGCGGACGTGGTCGTCTTGCCGACGCCGCCCGAGCCCGCGCAGATGCAGATCTTCCGGTCCTCCAGCAGGTCGCGGACGTTCATGCGCGCAGTTGCTCCTCGATCTCGTCGGCCAGGTCCTCGACCGCGTCCATGTCGAGCTGCGGGCGGAACAGGAACGGCAGCTCGACCGGATCCTGACCCGACTCCTCGGCCAGGCGCTCGAGCTGCTCGGTGTTGGCAGTCGCCCGGCGGTGCTCCGAGACCGCCGCCCGCAGGGCCGCCTGGCGGATGACACCGAGCGGATCGGATCCGTTGCCGTTCGAGTCCGGCGCGCTCGCGCAACGAGGCGGCTTCCTGATCGCTGAACAGCTGCGGGTAGAGCCCGTTCATGAAGATCCGGTCGAGCGGGACGCCCATCTCCTGCTCGAGGTTGCGCTGGAGGTCGATGGTCTCGTTGACGGGCATCTCCTCCGGCCACGCGACGGCGACGACGGATGTGAGGCTGGCGTCGGTGATGAACTCGTAGATGGTGTCGGCCTGGCGCTTGATCGGGCCGACGCGCGCGATGTCGCCGAAGGTCTTCGGCGTGCGGAGCAGGCCCAGGCCGTGGCCGGTGGCCGGTGCGTCGACGATCACGAGGTCGTACTTCGATCCCTTCTTGACGCGGCGATCGAGCTGCGCCAGCTCCCAGACCTTGCCCACCGTGACGAGCTCGCGCAGGCCCGGGGTGGCGGCGGCGAAGTACGTGAAGATGCGGTTCTTGAACATCAGGTCGTAGACCGGCTTGATGCGGATCTGCTGCATGCAGGTACTCCTCGAGCGCGCGCTGCGGGTCGATCGAGAACGCGTACAGGTTGTCCGCGATCTCCGTCTCGCGGTAGCCGACGCCCTCGCGGTGGAAGACCGCCGACATGCGCTCCTGCTGTGCGACCTCGCAGACGATCGTGCGCTTGCCGCGGCGCGCAGCCGCGACGCCCAGCGCGGCCGCGACGGTGGACTTCCCCACACCGCCCTTGCCGGTCACGAAGATCAGGCGCTTGTCGAAAAGATGTTCATCGCGGAGGGGAAGTGCTTGCCCAGGGAGGCGCAAGGTTAGACGAGCGAAATGCCGCTGCCCCTGCGGGCGGCGCGCTGAAGGAAAGTGCACCCGGGATGCGAATACCCCCGCACGATGGGTTTACTCCAGCGATTCGCGCGCCCTGAGTACAAGCTCGGGCCCGACCAGGAGGAGCGCAACGAGCCCGATCCCGAGCGGCAGCCCGAAGCGGGCCCGCTGACGGTGCCCGCTCCGCCCTCACCCCCAGATTCCTCCGCACAAGAAGGAGGTGGCGGCGTGCACGGCAACGGCCTCACGCCGGACACAGGCTCCGGCCCTCAGGTACAGCAGACACAGCCCGGCACGGGCTACGCGAAGGTGATCGCCTTCGCCAACCAGAAGGGCGGGGTCGCGAAGACCACCACGACACTCAATCTCGCCGTGGCCTTCGCGGAGGCCGGCCACCGGGTGCTGGCGATCGACATGGACCCGCAGGGCAACCTCACGATGAGCCAGGGGATCGACCCCGACACGGTCGAGAAGTCGATGTACCACGTGCTCGTCGACAACCTCTCGATCCGCGAGGTGATCCGCAAGCGGGAGGTCGATGTCGCCTGCGCCTCGATCGACCTCGCCGGCGCGGAGATCGCGATGAGCACCAAGATCGGCCGGGAGCGCCAGCTCGAGAAGGCGCTCAAGCCCGTGCGCGAGGACTACGACTTCGTGTGCATCGACACACCCCCCTCGCTCGGGCTGCTGACGATCAACGCGCTGACAGCCGCCGACAAAGTTATCGTCCCGGTCCAGTGCGAGTACCTCTCGATGAGAGGACTGATCCAGCTGCAAAACACGCTTTCCATGATCCGCGAGGAACTGAACCCGGACATCGAGATCGAGGGCATCCTGCCCACGCTCGTGGACGCCCGCACGGTTCACGCCAAGGAGGCGATCGAGATCCTCGAGGAGAACTTCGGCGATCGTGTGTTCGCAACCCGGATCCGCAAGACGATCCGGTTTGCCGAGGCCCCGGTGAAGGGGACCTCCGTATTGAAATACGATCCCGACGGGTCGGCGGCCGAGTCCTACAGAGATCTTGCCAAGGAGGTTCTTGAACATGTCAGGCGGTAAGCGCGCGAGCATGCGCGAGGGACCTCTCGCAGCACTTTTCCGGCGGACCGACGAAGACGCTCCCGGATGAACAAGGGTAGGCGGCTGACGCCGCCTACCCGGCCCAGGAACAGCAGCTCGAGCTATCAGCAGGACCGCTATGCGGCCGGAGGAGCCGGAGGCAGCAGCTGCCGAGCCCGAAGGAGCGGCTGAGCGCGGCGTTCTCGCAGGACATTCCCCACAACGTGATGGAGCTCCCGGGCGAGCCGTCGCGCGAGTACCGCCCGCGCGACGAGCCCAAGATCTCGCGCGCCGCCGTGCACCGGCCGGTGCTGCGTGTGGTCGGCGTCGGCGGCGGCGGCGTGAACGCCGTCAACCGCATGGTCGAAGCGGGCGTCGAGGGCGTCGAGTTCATCGCCGTGAACACCGACGCGCAGTCGCTGCAGCAGAGCGCGGCGCACGTCACGCTCCACATCGGCGCGGACATCACGCGCGGCCTCGGCTCGGGATCCGACCCCAAGGTCGGGCATGCCGCGGCGGTCTCGGACGACGACCGCATCAAGACCCTTCTGAAGGGATCCGACATGGTTTTCGTCGCCGCCGGCTCGGGCGGCGGAACGGGCACGGGCGCGGCGCCTGTCGTCGCGCGTATCGCCCAGGAGGTAGGCGCGCTCACCGTCGGCATCGTGACCAAGCCGTTCGGCTTCGAGGGCACGCGTCGTGCGCGCCAGGCCGACGACGGCGTGACCGAATTGGCCAAGCACGTGGACACGCTGATCGTGGTCCCCAACAACCGGCTGCTGGCGGTGCTCGAGAAGGGCACGGCGATGGTGGACGCGTTCCGCGTCGCCGACGACGTCCTGCGCCAGGGCGTGCAGGGCATCTCGGATCTCGTCACGCTGCCGGGGCTGATCAACCTCGACTTCGCCGACGTGCGCACGATCATGAGCGACGCCGGCCAGGCGCTGCTCGGCATCGGCATGGCGACCGGCGAGAAGCGCGCGATCGCGGCCGCGCAGGAGGCGGTGTCGTCACCGCTGCTCGAGACCTCGATCGAGGGAGCACGCTCGATCCTGCTGTCGATCACCGGCGGCTCGGACCTCTCCCTGTGGGAGGTCAACGAGGCCGCGCGGGCGGTGTCCGAAGCCGCGCACCCGAGCGCGAACATCATCTTCGGCGCGATGGTCGACGACAAGATCTCGGACGAGTGCTGGGTCACCGTCGTGGCGACCGGCTACGGCGACCGGCCCACGCGGCGCTCGAGCGTCGCAGCGGCTTCACCGAGCCGAAGGGCGAGCCACGGGTGCGGCGCAACAGCGTGTCGGACCTGGCCGGGGACTTCGAGATCCCCGAGTTCGTCCCGCAGCGCTGACGCAAACCTTGTGCTGAGCGCGCGCTCGGCGTAGCCTCTCGGACATGCCGAGGGGGAGTCGGGTCTGGGCGTGCCTGTTCGCGCGGCGGGGATCGCCGTCGGCCTCGCTCTGCCGGCGCACGCGTCCTTTCCCGGGCCAGAACGGCAGGATCGCGTTCTCGGAAGAATCACGCGCTCTACACCATGAAGTCCGACGGGAGCGACGTGCAGGTCATCGCTGTTCCCGCCGCCACGCCGCAGCGACCGGCGTGGTCCCCGGACGGGACGAAGCTCGCGTACCGGCGCGGCGTGCCGCGGTGCGCGAGCCGAGACCTCGCCGTCGCCAACGCCGACGGAAGCGGCGAGACCGTCATCGCTATCCGCGGTGACGCCGACGAGCCCCGCGTGGTCGCCGGACGGCACGAAGATCGCCTTCGACGGCGATTCCGTCCTGGGACGAACTACTCGGAGATCTTCGTGGTCGACGCCACCGGAGGAACACCGACGCAGTTGACGTTCGATTCGAACAGCACCGACCCCACATGGTCGCCTGACGGGACGCGCATCGCCTTCGTCCGCGCTAGCGAGGCGCGCCGGACGGCATGGGCGACCCCCGAAGTACGCCATCTGGACCGATGAACGCCAACGGCAGCAACGTCGGTCAACACTCACCGGTACCGACCAGATGTGGACAACTAGTGCCCGACTGGTCTCCCGACGGCTCGCGCATCGTCTTTTCCCGTCGAGCCCGTCTCAGCTCGTAGTCAAGGATGTGGACAGCGGCGGCGAAGCGATATTGCTGACCGAGTATGCCGTCTACCCCGACTGGGCCCCCGACGCGACCCGCGTGCTCTACCTGGACATCAACGGCAATCTCAAGACATCCGGACACGGGGGTCGAGACGGTCCTGCTCAATGGATACGCCGTCTTCCCCGACCGGTCCCCCGACGGGACGCGCGAGCTGAACCTCGACCTCGACGGGAACCTGCGAGTGAAGGCGGACGGACGACCATGTCATCTGGAACGATCCGGCGGGCCGTCGAGCACGATCCTGCGTGGTCTCCCGACGGACAGAAGGTCGCGTACTGGCGGACTGCGCAGCCGTTCGGCAACGCGGGTGATCTTCGTGGCGAACGCCGACGGCAGCGGCTCACGCTCAGCTGACCACCACGGACGCCACGTACAGCTTCGCGCCGGCGTGGTCGCCGGACGGCACGAAGATCGCGTTCGTGCAGCGCAGGGCAACGAGCCCAGACGATCTGGACGATGAACCCCGACGGCACCGGCCAGGTCAACATCACGAACACAACGGGAAGTCGGAGAGTACGACCCGAACTGGTCTCCGGACGGCTCGAAGATCGTGTACCGATCCAGGTACCCGAGCGACGATCATGGTGATGGACGGCGACGGTGGCAACAAGACCGCCATCGCCTATCCAGGGGTCATCAGGCGGCGTGGTCGCCCGACGGCACCAGGATGCGTATACGTGAAACTGTCCGGAGTTGTGGACCATTGACGCCGACGGCACCGATGCAACGCTGGTGCGGCCAGCTGCAGAGATAGGAAACCCGGATGTTCCTCGACTGGCAGCCGCTCCCGGTCCCCTATCCCCGCCCCAAGGGCGCGACCCCGCTGCGCGTCACGCTGGTGCCGGCATATCCGTGACTGCACCGCTGCGAACCACACGCACGGCCCGCCGCTCGCATTCGGCTCGTGCGGGCCACCCGCGCAGGAGTCCTCTCAGCTGACGGTCGGCACGAGCGATGCAAACGGGCGCCCGCGAACATGGCCGGGCTACGTGCGCTACGACTCGATACCTGGGGATCCCGGGACGCCGGCCGACGAAGCCGACCTCGCATTGCGGGTGGAGATCACCGACGTGCGGGAGCAGGGATCGCTCGCCGACTACGCAGGCGAGGTCGAAGCACAGGCCGAAGACGCGCATGACCAACCGTGACGGCGGCGTCACGGCGACCGCCTCGGACGTGCGCTTCCCGCTCACCACGCAGTGCTCGCCGACCGCCGACCCCAACATCGGCGACAGCACGTTCGCCACGTATCCCGGGGCGGACTGGCAACCCGTTCCCGTACACCGGCTATGCGCGGCCGAAGGGCGCGACCCCGATGCGCGTCTCGCTGGTGCCCGCGTACGCGCAGTGCGACTCGCCCAACCACCAGCACGGGCCGCCGCTTTCGTTCGGCTCGTGCAACCCGCCGGCGCAGGAGTCGGCGGAGCTCACTGTCGGCACCCCCGATACCAACGCGCAGCAGTCAGGCATGTCTGGCTTCGTGCGGTACGGCACGGTCGTCGGCGACCCGCATACGCCGGCGGACGAGGCCGACATCGGGCTGCGCGCCGAGATCACCGACGTGCGCGTGAAGAGCACCCTGGACGACTATGCGGGCGAAGTCGAGGCGCAAACAACCGCGCACCTGACGGACCGCAACGGCGATGGCACCGAGCCTGCAACCGTCATCGACGTCCTGTTCCCGCTGACGATGCCATGTGCACCGACAGCTGCGCCCGGCATCGGCTCGACCTGCTCGCTGTCGACCACGCTCGACGCCCTGATCCCGGATGCCGTGATCGAGAAGCAGCGCACGATCCTGCAGCTCGGCCAGGTGCATGTGATCGACGGCGGACCCGATGGCGACACCGCGACCGAGCCGAACACGGTGTTCCTGCGGCAGGGCATCTTCATCCCGTAGGGCGCGCGGGCTAGTCTGCCGCGCATGAAAGGGCGTCGTGGCCGCGGGCCACCCGGTGACCGCCGAGGCCGGCGCACAGGTGCTGCGCGAGGGAGGCAACGCGTTCGATGCCGCGGTGTGCGCGGTGATGGCCTCGTTCGTGGCGGAGAGCCCGCTCACCAGCCTGGGAGCGGGCGGCTTCATGCTCGCCCATGTCGCCGGTGAGGGCGAGCACCTGCTCGACTTCTTCGTGGAGGCGGGCGGTTGCGGCCTCGACCCGGGGAGCAAGGGAGAGCTGACGCCCGTCGAGATCGTGTTCGACGAGACACCGCAGGTGTTCTACGTCGGACCCCCTTCCTGCGGCATTCCCGGAACGGTGGCCGGCCTCTGCCAGGCGTCACGCCGCTTCGGGACCATGCCGTTCGAAGCGCTGGCCGCGCCGGCCGTCCGGTACGCGCGTGAAGGCGTGCGCGTGACTCCGGAGCAGGCCTACATGTTCACGCTGCTCGAGCCGATCCTCTGTCGCCAGCCGGAGATGGCGGAGCTGTATGCGCCCGGCGGCACCCTGCTCACAGCAGGGGATCTCTTCCGGTTCCCGGCAATGGGAGACGCGCTCGAGGCGATCGCGCAGGAGGGCCCGGCCTGGCTGTACGACAGCGATGTCACCCGGCGGCTGTGCGATTGGATGTGCGAGCGCGGCGGGCTGATGTCTCCGGCCGATTTCGCCGCCTACGAGGTGATCGAGCGACCGCCGGTGGAGACGCGGTACCGAAACCGGCGCGTGCTCACGAACGCGCCACCTTCGTCGGGCGGCGTCCTGATCGGCTACGCGCTCGCGCTGCTGGAGCGCTGGGGCGACCCACCCCCGCTCGCGGACTCGCACGGACTCGCGCTGCTCGCCGAGGTGATGGCCGAAGCGAGCCGCGTGCGCGGCGGGGACTTCCAGGAGCGCCTGTACGACCAGCACTTCGCCCAGGAGTTCCTGAGCGGGTCTCACATCGACGAAACGGCGGACCACATCGCCGCACGGCTCACGGCACATGCGAGCGAGGGGGGCAGCACCCTCGGCTCCACCACCCACATCTCGGTGCTCGACGAGCAGGGCAACGCGGCGAGCGTGACATGCTCGAACGGATCGGGGTCGGGCGTGTTGCCGCCCGGTACCGGCCTGCACCTCAACAACATGCTGGGCGAGGAGGACCTCAACCCGCACGGCTTTCACGCCTACGACGCCGGCACGCGGGTCACGAGCATGATGGCTCCCACGATCGTGCTGCGCGACGGCGAGGTCGAGCTCGCCGTGGGCAGCGCGGGCTCCAACCGGCTGCGGTCGGCGATCCTCCAGGTGATCCGGTACGTCGTCGACTACGACATGGACGTCGCGAAGGCGGTGCGCATGGGTCGCATGCACTACGAGGCCGGGACCCTGCACGTGGAGCCGGGCTTCAGGTCGGAGGCGGTCGACGAGCTGGAGGGCCGGGGCTACCGGGTCCTGCGCTGGCGCGGCCTGAACCTGTACTTCGGCGGGGTGCAGGCCGCGCGCCGCGATCCGGTCACGCGTGCACTGTCGGGCGCCGGCGACCCGCGCCGCGGCGGCGTCGCGGTCGTGGTGGAGTGAATCAAACCGCCGATCCGCTTACGGATCGGCGCTTTTTTCAGTTGAACTTGACCTTGCCGTTCTTGCCCGCGCGCTCGGAGATGTCGCGGGCCATCTCGACGCGTTTGATTCCGGCCTTGAACAACCGCGCGAGCAGGCGCAGGCGCTCCTCCTCCGAGCGCAGCTCGAGCAGCCCCTGCTTCACGTCGAGGTCGATCTCGACGCTGGCCGCCATCTCGTATGCGCTCAGCTCGGCGAGCGCGGCGGACTCGGGGCGCTCGTTCGTGAGCCGCTCGAGCAGGTCCGCGTAACGCTCGCGCGCCTCGCCGCCCGCCTCCTCCTCGTCACCGGGGCCGCGGTCGCCCAGCAGCTCGATCTTGCCGGCAGGGTAGACGTGGTCCTCCTGCTTCTCCAGCAGCCGGAACGGGCTGCCGCCGCGCACGAGGATGTTCATGCGCCCGTCGTCCATCTCCTCGATCACCTCCGCGACGCGCGCGGTGCATCCGATCTCCTTGAGGCCGTCGTCGGAGAGCCACACGATGCCGAACTCGGAGCCCTCCTCGAGGCACAGCGTGATCATCGTCTTGTAGCGATCCTCGAAGATGTGGAGCGGGATCACCTCGGTGGGGAGGAGCACCACCGGGAGCGGGAACAGCGGGAAGTCAGGCTGCGCTGCGGCCATCCCCGCCAAAGTTTAAGCGCCGTGAAAGGAGAGGTCAGGCCGGCTTGCGCGCCGAGACCATCAGGTTGTAGAAGAGGTCGGCCGGCAGCCGCGGCTCGAGCAGGCGGCCGTCGAGGCTCTGCAGCGTGAGGTAGCTGCGGAACGCGAAGTTGTGCCAGGCGCGCGGCACGGACTCCGGCGTCGACATCCGACTCCAGCCTGCGCAGGAACCAGCCGTACATGTTGGCCAGCAGCTCCTCGCCGCACACGCGCACGTCGACGAGCCCGGCGCGGGCGGCCAGCGCACGCAGCTCGGCGGCGTCGAACGTGTGCACGTCGACGAGCCTGCCCAGCTCGCTGTACGTCGACTCGGCATGGGGAGAGTGTTGGGATCCGTTCGCCTTGGGAGTGGCGCTCATCGCCCTGCGCCAGGCCGGCTCGACCAGGCCGCCGACCCACTTCGGCACGATCGCGAGGCGGTCGCCGTGGCGCGACGGCTCGCCCATGAACGCCAGTGTGCCGCCCGGCGCGAGGACCCGATGGAACTCCGACATCGCGGTGTCCAGCCCGGGCAGGTGGTGCAGCACGGCATGCCCGATCACGAGGTCGAACGACTCGTCGGCGAACGGCAGCGCCTCGGCATCGGCCTCCACCGCCTCGACGTCCAGCCCGAGGCCGGCAGCGGTCTCCGACAGCCGCCGCAGCATGCCCGGGGAGATGTCCGTCGCCACGGCCTGCGTCGACCACGCCTGCGCGCAGCAGGTTCAGCGTGAAGTAGCCGGTGCCGGCCCCGATCTCGAGCGCCCGCGGGTACCGGCCGGGCGGCGCGCCCAGCGCCTTGCGCAGCTTGCCCAGCACCTGGCCGGCGCCGATCTCGCCGTAGTCGATGGCCCACTTCGAGTCGTAGGTGTCCGCCGCCTGATCGTGGTAGCGAACGTTCGCCGCGCGGATGCGGTCTGTCTCGATCGGGCGGGCCGGGGTCGCCATGGAGCGCGCGGACTATAGCCTCCTGCGCCGTGCGCACCTATCTACAGCGCGACCAGCCGGCGGGCGTGCCGCCGCTCGAGCTGACGGGCGAGCGAACGCTCCCGGACGTCCCGGAGGAGAACTACTGGTACCGCCGCCACCTCGTCGTGTACCGCTGGATCGCCCGCCGGTGCGCGGGGCTGCGGGTCGTGGACATGGCCTGCGGCGAGGGCTACGGCGCCGCCGTGCTGGCCGCGCACGCGGCCGACGTCGTGGGCGTCGACGCGAACCCCGAGGCCCACGAGCACGCGCGCCTGCGGTACGAGTCGCCGCGGCTGCGCTTCGAGCGGGCGCTGGTCGAGGAGTTCGAGGCAGGCGCCCCGTGGGACGCGATCGTGTTCCTCCAGACCGTCGAGCACGTCGAGCAGCCGCTGCCGCTGCTCGAGCGCTTTGCGTCGCTGCTGACGCCCGGCGGCGTCGCCTACGTGAGCACGCCCAACCGGCTCACGCTCGCTCCTCCGGGAGCGCGCAAGTCGGAGAACCCCTGGCACGTGCGCGAGTACACGCCCGCGGAGTACCGCGCGGTGCTCGAACCGGCTTTCGCGGGCGTCGACCTGCTCGGGGTGTTCCACGCACGCAAGCTGCGCGTCCACGAGCTGGCGCTGCGACTCGGGTGGGACCGCGTACATGCGGCGCTGCGGATCACGCAGCCGTTCTACGACCGTTTTGTGCCTTCCATCGACGAGCGCGACTTCACGCTGCGGCCGGGCGATCTCGACGGCGCACTCGACCTCCTCGCAGTGTGCAGGCCGTGAGCGCGCCGCGCCCCGACCGGGGGGAGCTGGCGATCGTGCTCCATTCCCACATGCCCTACGTCGAGGGGTTCGGCACGTGGCCCTTCGGCGAGGAGTGGCTGCTGGAGGCGGTCGCGTCCTCCTACCTTCCCCTGCTGCGCGTGCTGGAGCGGGCCGCCGACCGGGGGGCGCGTGGCGTGGCGACCGTCGGGATCACGCCCGTGCTGGCCGACCAGCTGGCCGTGCCCGCGTTGAGGCGGCGGTTCCTGCGCTTCATGCGCGACGTGCGGCGCGAATGTCATCGCCAGGACGCCGAGGGCCTCGACAGCACGGGGCAAGGGGCCGCGGCCGCATCGCTGCGCCGCTCGGCGGGCGACTACGAATGGGCCGCGGACGACTTCGAGCGCCGCGGCGGCGACCTGCTCGGTGACCTGCGCCGGTTGCAGGATGCGGGCGCAATCGAGCTGTGGGGATCGGCCGCCACGCATCCGGTGCTGCCGCTGCTGGCGACGGAGAACGGCCTGCGGCTTCAGCTTGCCACCGGCATCGACGCGCATCGCGATCGCTTCGGGACTTGGAGCGGCGGCTTCTGGCTCCCCGAGTGCGCCTACCGCCCAGGCCTCGAGGAGCCTCTGTCGGCCGCCGGCGTGCGCGCCTTCTGCGTCGACCAGACGCATCACGGCGACGCGCTCGATCAGCTCGAGCCGGTGGCGGCCGGCGCCGCGGTCGCGGTGCCGCTCGACTGGCAGACGATCGCGCTCGTGTGGGACGAGCACGGGTATCCCGCCGATCCCGCCTATCGCGACTACCACACGCAGACGGTGAACGGGATGCGTGCGTGGGCGAACGGCGGCGCGCCCTACGACCACGACGCCGCCGCAGGGCGCACGCGCGAGCACGCGCGCGACTTCGTCGAGCAGGTGATCGCGCGGGCCGCCGCATACCGGGCCGCCCGCGGGCGGCCCGCCCTGATCGTTTGCGCGCTCGACACCGAGCTGCTCGGGCACTGGTGGTACGAGGGGCCGATGTGGCTGGAAGAGGTGATCGTGCAGGCGGATGCGCGCGGCCTGGCGCTCACGACCCTGCCCGCCGCGCTCGAGCGCCACGAGCCACGCGCCCGGCCGCTGGCCGAGTCTTCCTGGGGCACCGGCAAGGACCTGCGCACCTGGGACTCGCCGCGGGTGGCGGACCTGCTGTGGGTTGCGCGGCAGGCGGAGCTCGACCTGGTGGCGACGCTCGGGTGGGCTGAATCCGGGCGCTTCGAGGGCCGCGGACCGGTCGCGCGCCGGGCCGCGCGCGAGCTGCTGGCGCTCCAGTCGAGCGACTGGGCCTTCATGCGGATACGCGAGCTGGCCGGCGACTATCCGGACGCACGGGTGCGCAGTCACGCAGCCAGCTTCGAGGAGGCGATCTCCGTCCTGCGCCACGGCATGGCAGACTTCCGCGCCATGCGATCCACGGGCACGCCCGCCGCGGCCGGCCAGGCCGGCGCGACGCTCGACGAGCGCCTGCGCGGCCTCGCCCCGGGCCTGAGCCTGGCTCCGCTGCTGGAGCCTGCCTCGGTGTGGGGCCGCGACCTGCCCGGGGTCTCAGGCTAGCGATGGGGCACCAGTGCGGGTCCTGATCCTCTCCTGGGAGTACCCGCCCCTGATCGAGGGCGGCCTCGCGCGACACGTGCGGAAGGTGTCGGAGAACCTCGTCCGTCCAGGGGGTGGAGGTGCACGTGCTCACCCGCGGCCGCGAGGAGTCGCCGCCCGAGGAGATCGTCGAGGGAGTGCACCTGCACCGGGTGCTGGAGCCGCGCCGCCCCGCCGAGCTGAGCGAGTTCATCACGTGGGTCGAGCACATGAACACGGACATGCTGGCCGCGGGCGTCGAGCTGGGCGACCGCTTCGACTTCGACGTCGTCCACGGGCACGACTGGCTCGTGGCGGTCGCGGGCGACCACCTCGCCAAGCGCTTCGACGCACCGCTCGCGATCACGATTCACGCCACCGAGTACGGCCGCCACCAGGGCTGGGTCGACAAGCACCCGCAGAGCCACATCCACGGCATCGAGCGCTGGATGGCGAACCGCGCCGAGCAGGTGATCGCCTGCTCCGCCTACATGCGCGACCACGTGTGCGGACGTCTACGACATCGAGGAGGAGCGGATCGCGGTGATCCCGAACGGGATCGACCCGGCCGACCTCCAGCCCTGGGACGAGGAGCAGATGAAGCAGCTGCGCAGCGCGCTTCGCCGCTCCCGACGAGAAGCTCGTGCTGCTGGTCGGGCGGCTCGTCTACGAGAAGGGCTTCCAGGTCGCGCTCGAGGCGATGCCGCAGGTGATCGAGGAGCTCGGCGACGTGCGCTTCCTGGTCGCCGGCTCCGGCACGCACGAGCAGGAGCTGCGCGCTCAGGCCACCGCGCTCGGGCTCGACAGCCACGGCAACGTTCATGGGCTGGATCGGCGACGACGTGCTGCACACGCTGTACCGGATCGCCGACCTGACGGTCGTGCCCTCGATCTACGAGCCGTTCGGGCTCGTCGCGCTGGAGGCGATGGCATCCGGCTGCCCGTGCCTCGTCGCCGACACGGGCGGGCTGCGCGAGGTCGTGCCGCACGACGAGGTCGGACTGCGCTTTCGCGTCGCGCGACCCGGGATCGCTGGCCGAGGTCGCGATCCGCGTGCTCGCCGACGACGAGCTGGGCCGGCGGATCGTGGCCGAGGCCTACGAGCACGTGCGCAGCTTCGACTGGGCCGACGTCGCCGAGCAGACCCACGTCCGTCTACGCGCGGCTCGCGCCGGCCGCCGTCCCGCGGGCTTAGGTGTAGTTCCTCACCCACGTTGTTCCGGTCGCGGGCCTGGCGCTGGTGGCGGGTTCGAAAACCGGGGTGGGTAAGGGGGAGGACCCGGGACGCGCAGGGGCTCACGCGACGCGTGGTTTGCGACGCAAAGCGCACGCGTCGGTCATGAAAGAGCCGTCTGCGCGTGATTCGGTATGAGGCGCGTGGGTCGGTCGGCGCCGATCGACGAACTTCTGCAGCTGAGTTCACGTTTTCACGCATGGCGAGTGCAGAAGGTTCGGCGGCCGATGCGCAACACGGAGGGCTTTCGACGCGTGACCGCGACCTTTCTTTGAAGTCCCGTGACACTGCGCCGCCCAGCCCGGTCGCAGACGCCGACGATTCCCCTTCCCTTACCCACCCGGTTTTTCCACGCCCGAGCGTTGCGCCCGCGAGCGCTGCGCGGCAGCGTGCGCGCTGCGTGGACAACGTGGTCGGAAGCTACACCTAGGCGGTGCGCTCGAACAGCAGCGCGGTGACGACGGGCCGGGACTCCGGAGCGGGCTGGTCCTGGTCGGAGTAGGGCCGGTTGAGCAGGTGCTTGCGGTGCACGAGGGTGGCCGGAGCCGCCGCCGTCGAGGTTGATCGCCTCCTCGGCGCCGAATGAGATCAGCAGCCTCGCCAGCTCGCCCAGGTCGAGTCCACCGTCGAGGCCCGACCGGCGCCCGTCGCAGCAGACCACCAGCAGCTCGGTCTCGCTGATGCCCAGCGCGCAGCGCGGATACCGGCCGACGGTGATGTCCGAGTCGAACTGTGACGCGCCGGACGAGAAGCCCTCCCGGTCGTCACCGTCGATCAACGAGCGTCCCGCGGACACGAGCAGCGGGCCGGCCTGCAGCAGGTCACCGGGCGGTTCCGCGGCCAGCTGCTCGCGCGGCGCGATCCGGACCTTGCCGTCGACGTGCAGGCACCCGCGCCGCGGTCCCCAAGGCGCCGCTACGCGCTCGTGCTCGATGAGTGCGCCATCGATGCGAACCTCGCCGAGCGGTCGGTAGGGGTCGCGCAGGAAGAATCCACCGACGACGGCCTCCGGCTGGTTGTTGGCGGCGCACCAGTGATCGAGCCGCGTCGGCTCCGGGAAATGCAGACGACGCGCACGGCCGTGGTGGCCAGCGGGTGGCGGACGAGGTACACGGTGGTTTCCTCGCCGTCGCCGAGGCGCATGCGCAACAGCTCGTAGGTGATGCCGTCGCTCATGCGGTACGACCCCCCTAGGGCTCGACGGGATTTCGCCAGCGCAGGCCCGCCGGGGTCTCGCGCATGCGGATGATGCGCGCAGGCACTCCCGCCACGACCGCGTTCGCGGGCACGTCCTTCGTGACGACCGCGTTCGCGCCGACGATCGCGTTGTCTCCCACGGTCGATCCGCGCAGGATCTGGGCGCCGTGGCCGATCCAGACGTTGTTGCCCACCCGCACGTCGCGCTTGTAGATCCCCTGCACGCGGATGGGCCGCTCGACCTCGGCCACGTTGTGGTCGAAGTCGATCAGCATCACGCGGTCGGCCAGGATGCACTGCTCCCCGATCGACACGTGCTGGTAGGCGGAGATCGTGCACTCCTGGCCCATCACGGTCTTGTCGCCGATCGAGACCTCGCCCTCGTGGCAGCGGATCTTGGTGCCGTGCCCGATCCACACCCAGCGCCCGAAGTGGATGCGCGCGCCGCGCCCGATCTGCAGGGTCACGCGCGGGCCGAGGAACACCATGCCGTCGAGCGACATGCGCCGGCCGGTGGGGGTCAGTAGCCGCCGCCACGCGAGCCGCGCAACCAGCAGCGCGTATTTCGGAGTGACCATCCGGTTGCGGACCCAGAAGCGAATCACCGCCAGTGGGCCCGCGCGGCGCGGCAACGGCTCGGGCGGAACCTCGACGTCGGGCTTTGTGAGGATCTCTTGGACCACGGCGCAAGATCATAAGTAGGCTTGCACGCGTGGCGACTCCCGTGCTGTACCACATCGAGGTTTCGCACTACAACGAGAAGGCGCGCTGGGCGCTCGACTACAAGGGAGTCCCGCACCGGCGCAAGGCCCCGATGCCGATGGCGCATATGGCGTGGGCCATGGCGATGACCCGCGGCCAGGGCAAGACGTTCCCGATCCTGCGGCTGAACGGCGACACCGTTTCGGACTCGACGAAGATCATCGAGCGGCTGGAGCGCGACTATCCCGTGCCGCCGCTGTACCCGGACGATCCGGACGACCGCCGGCGGGCGCTCGCGCTGGAGGAGTTCTTCGACGAGGAGCTGGCGCCGCACATCCGGCGCGCGGCGTTCGCCGAGGTGACACGCGACGCCGACGCGTTCGCATGGCTCGCTGCACCCAAGGCCGGCAAGCTCGTACACGCCGGCTTCAAGAGCACGGCCGCGCTGGCGGGGCCGGTGGTGCGGTTGCGGTACGGCATCAACGCCGACACGGCGGCCGAGGGGCGCCAGAAGACGATCGCCGCATTCGAGCGCCTCGAGTCCGAGATCGGGCCCAGCGGCTACCTGGCCGGCGACGGCTTCACGGTCGCCGACCTCACCGCGGCCTCGCTGTTCTTCCCGCTCGTGCGCCCGCCGGAGTCGGACCAGCTCGCTCCGGTCGATCTCCCCGAGCCGCTCCGGCAGTTCCGCGACGAGCAGCAGGGACGTCCGGGCTGGGAGTGGGTGCGGGAGATGTACCGCCGCCACCGCGGCACCTCGGCTGAAATCGCCTAGCTGCGTGCGATAGTTCCCGCCCCCATGACGGCCGAGACAGGTTCGAAAGAGGCGCCGCTCGCCGAGCGACTGTTGAGCGGCGACAAGCGCGCGCTGGCGCGCGGCATCACCCTCGTGGAAAACGACGACCCCGCCGGCTGGGAGCTCGTGCGCGAGATCTACCCGCACACCGGCAAGGCGCGGATCGTGGGCTTCACCGGGCCGCCCGGCGTCGGCAAGAGCACCCTGATCGGGTCGCTCGTCACCCACGCCCGCGCGCAGGGCCGCGAGGTCGGCGTGCTGTCCGTCGACCCCTCCAGCCCCTTCACCGAGGGCGCGCTGCTCGGCGACCGCATCCGGCTTGCCGACCACTTCCTCGACGAGGGGGTCTACATCCGCTCGATGGCGAGCCGCGGCGCGCTCGGCGGCCTGTCGGAGGCCACGCTGCAGGCGGTGCTGCTGATGGACGCGTCCGGCAAGGAGGACGTGCTGGTCGAGACGGTCGGCGTCGGCCAGGCCGAGATCGACATCATCGACCACGCCGACACGATCGTGCTCGCGCTGATGCCCGGCTCCGGCGACTCGGTGCAGGCGCTGAAGGCGGGGGTGATGGAGATCCCCGACGTGATCGTCGTGAACAAGGCGAACCACCCGCTCACGGACAGCATGGTCCGCGAGATCCGGGGCGTGCTCTCGCTCGGTCCCGTGACGGACTGGAAGGTGCCGATCTTGAAGACGGAGGCGACCGAGGGCAGGGGAGTGGAGGAGCTGGCGCAGGCGATCGACGCCCACCACGCGCACATCACCGCGGCGGGCACGCTCGAGGAGCGGCGCGGGCGTAACCTGCGCAACGAGGTGCTGGGCCTGGCCGCGGTGCGGCTGCGGCGCGAGCTGGAGCGCTCCCTGCGCGGCGACCCGAGCGTGCAGGAGCTGCTCGATCGCGTCGTGCGCCGCGAGGTCGATCCGGCCAGCGCGGCGGAACAGCTACTGGAGCGCAAGCGGAAGGAGCGTTAGTTCGAATGAGCAAAGCGAGCTTTCAACAGCAGGGAGACCTCGGCGAGGTCGTCATCACCGACCCGCCGCTGAACCTCGTCGATCTCGAGCTCGCCGCCGACCTGCAGAGTGCGGTCGAGCAGGCCGCGGAGTCCGGCGCCCGCGCGATCCTCGTGCGCGCCGAGGGCGACAACTTCTCCGCGGGAGCGAACGTGGAGATGTTCCTTGGCCGCGACGAGCAGGCCGCGCGCGAGATGCTCGACGGGTTCATGGGGATGCTGCGTCGCTTCGAGTCGCTCGACGTGCCCACCGTTTGCGCGGCGCAGGGGCTGTGCCTCGCCGCGGGACTCGAGCTCGCACTTGCGTGCGATCTGATCTGGGCCAGCGACGACTGCAACCTCGGCCTGGTCGAAGCCGTCATCGGCGCCACTCCCTTCGGCGGCGGAACGCAGCGGCTCACCGCACGCGCCGGAGCGGGCCGTGCGCTGGAGGCGGTGCTGACGGGGCGGCCCTATCCCGCCGCGACGATGCTCGAATGGGGCGTCGTCAACCGAGTCCTCCCGCGTGCCGAGCTCGAGCCCAAGACGCGTGCGTTTGCCGAGCGGCTCGCGGCGGGGCCGACCATCGCCCACGGCGCCACCAAACGCATGGTGCACACCGCGCTCAACGACGGAGTCGAGGCCGCCGACGCGGCGCTCCCCGCCGAGGGCGCGCGCGTGATGGCAAGCGAGGACCTTCAGGCGGGCGCGCGGTCACTGCTCGCCGACGGCCCGGGAAAGGCGAAGTTCCAGGGTCGCTAGTGGGGCGCTAGCCGCCTCAGCAGCCGAGCTGCCGCGCGATCACCATCTGCAGCACCTCGTCGGTGCCCTCGCCGATGGTGAGGATCTTCGCGTCGCGGTAGAAGCGGCACACCGGGTACTCCTCGATGCATCCGTAGCCGCCGTGGATCTGCACGGCCTCCTCGCAGGCACGGACGGCCAATCGACCGGTCTTCAGCTTCGCCTGGGCGGCCGTCAGCGTGAAGCTCTCGCCGCGGTCCTTTGCGATCGCGGCCTTGTAGGTGAGCAGGCGGGCGGCCTCGATCTCCGACGAGATGTCGGCGATCTTCGCCTGGGTCGCCTGGAACTTGGAGATCGGCTGCCCGAACGCCTTGCGCTCCTTCGCGTAGGCGAGCGCCTCGTCGAGCGCCCCCTGCGCCATCCCGACGCCCATCGCGGAGACGCCGATGCGCCCGCCGTCGAGGATGTGCAGGAACTGCTTGAAGCCGTCGCCGCGCGGGCCGAGCAGGTTCTCCTCCGGCACGCGGCAGTCCTCGAAGGCCAGGGGACGCGTGTCGGACGCGTTCCAGCCGAGCTTGCGGTAGTTCTCGCCGATCACGTATCCGGGAGTGCCGTTCGGGACGATGATGTTCGAGATCTCCTTGCGCCCGTTCGAGGAGCCGGTCACCGCCGTGATCGACACGCAGCCGGTGATGTCGGTGCCGGAGTTGGTGATGAACTGCTTCGCGCCGTTGATCACCCACTGGCCGCCGTCGAGCTCGGCGCGCGTGCGCGTGTTGCCGGCGTCGGAGCCGGCCTCGGGCTCCGTCAGCCCGAACGACGCGAGCCTGCGGCCCGCGCACAGCTCCGGCAGCCAGTCGCGCTTCTGCTCGTCCGTTCCCCACAGGTAGATCGGCATCGTGCCGAGCGACGTGTGCGCGGCGACCGTGATGCACACCGACGCGTCGATGCGCGCCAGCTCCTCGATCGCGAGCACGTAGGACAGGGTGTCGCCGCCACCCCCGCCGTACTCCTCGGGAAACGGGATGCCCATCAGCCCGAGCTCGCCCAGCTTCGCGACGATCTCGTAGGGGAAGCCGTGCGTGCGGTCCAGCTCCTCCGCGGCCGGCGCGATCTCGCGGCGCGCGAAGTCGCGCACGGTGGACTGGATGAGCTCGCTGTTCCGCGGTGAGGTCGAAGTCCACGCGGGGCAGGGCCTAGTCGGCGAGGCTGCGTGCGAGCGCGACCAGCAGGCGCACGCCCCAGCCGCTCGCGCCCTTGCCCACGTACTCCCGGTTGTCCTGGTCCCACGAGGTGCCGGCGATGTCGAGGTGCGCCCACGGCGTGCCGTCGACGAACTCCTCGAGGAAGGAGGCCGCGTACGCGGACGAGGCCTTGCGCGCCTCGGACACGTTGACGAGGTCGGCGACCTTGCCGCGCGTCAGGTCCTTGTAGTCGGGGTGCAGCGGCATGCGCCACACGAGCTCGCCGGTGGCGTCGCCGGCGCGCGCGAGCGCCGCGGACAGCTCGTCGTCGTTGGAGAACAGGCCCGGCGTAGGTCGTGCCGAGCGCGGTCACGATCGCGCCCGGTGAGCGTCGCGAGGTCGATGATCCGCTCGGCGCCCTCGGATCGCCGCATATGCCAGCCCGTCGGCGAGGATCAGGCGCCCCTCGGCGTCGGTGTTGTTCACCTCGACCGTCTTGCCGTTCGAGGTCCGGATGATGTCGCCCGGCTTGATCGCGTGACCCGAGGGCATGTTCTCGGTCGCGGGCACGACGCTCAGCAGGTTGATGGGCAAGCCGAGTCGGGCGATGGCCGCGGTCGCCTCGATCACGGTCGCGCCGCCCGACATGTCCATCTTCATCTCCTGCATCTTGGCCGCGGGCTTGATCGAGATCCCGCCGGTGTCGAACGTGACCGCCTTGCCGACCAGCGCCAGGCCGGGACCGCCGCCGTCGTAGCGCAGCACGATGAACCGCGGCTCCTGGTGCGAGCCCTGCGCCACCGCCAGCAGGCCGCCCATCGCGCGGCTGGCGATCTCCTCGGGGCCGAACACCTCGCCCGTGAGGCCCTCGATCTCGGCGACGCGGTCGAGCGCATGGTCGGCGAGCTTGGCGGGCGTGAGGTCGTTGGACGGCAGGTTCTGCAGGTCGCGCGCCGCGTTCTGGTGCTCGACCACGATGTCCGTGCTCGCCGACGACGTCCGCGAGGTCGGCGCTCCGACACGATCTCGAGCTGCTGCGGGCCGCCGTCGTCGGAGTCGTCGTTCTTCGAGCTCTTGTAGCGGTCGAACCGGTACGCCGCCGAGCAGCGCTCCCTCGGTCAAGGCCCTGTGCGATGACGGCCTCGTCGGTGCCCTCCGGGAACAGCCCAGGCGATGCGCTTGCCGCCGGCGTCGCGGGCGCGCCGAAGGCCACGGCCGCCGCGACCCGGGCACGTTCGGAAGTGAACTCGTCGCGCTTGCCGAGCCCGACGGCGATCACGCGCGCGGCGCCGATCGCACCGTCGGGGTGCAGGATCGCGGTCTTCTTGAAGCGCCCTTCGCCTCGCCCGCGTCGACGAGCGCGGCCGAGCCTGCCGCCGAGCGCCTCGTCCAGCGCCGCGGGGGCGCTGCCGCCCTCGAACAGGCCCACGCAGAGCGTGTCGGCATCGGTCGATTGCGGGGTGGACTGGCGGAAGGAGGCGCGCACGAGGGCGGAAGTATAGGTGCGTCTAGATGACGTGGTCAGGGCGTGGTTCAGGCTTTCCACCGGCCCCGGAACGGCCGCCATCCCGACGAATCGAGGTTCGAGCACATGCCACAGACCGTGATCCTCGGCGCCGCCCGCACGCCGTTCGGCAAGCTCGGAGGCGCCCTCGCGGGCTTCGACGCCACCGACCTCGGCGGCACGGCGATCGCCGCGGCGCTCGAGCGCGCCGAGGTCGACGCCGGCCAGGTGGACAAGGTGGTGATGGGTCAGGTGCTGCAGGCAGGCCAGGGTCAGATCCCCTCGCGCCAGGCCCAGATCAAGGGCGGCATCCCGAAGGAAGTGCCCTCCGAGACGGTCAACAAGGTGTGCGCATCCGGGATGCGCGCGGTCGGGATGATCGACACGGCGGTGCGCGCAGGCGATCTCGACACCGGCGTCGCGGGCGGCATGGAGAGCATGTCGAACGCGCCGTACCTGCTGCCCGACGCGCGCTTCGGTTACCGCATGGGCGACGCGAAGGCGATCGACGGGATGATCAAGGACGGGCTGACGAACCCGTTCTCGGGCAAGCACATGATGCAGGAGGCCAGCGAGGTCGCGTCCGAGCTGGAGCTGACGCGGCCGGACATGGACCGCTGGGCGCTGCGCAGCCACGAGCTCGCGATCAAGGCCACCGACGAGGGCCGGCTGCCGGAGGAGATCGTGGCCGTCACGGTCAAGTCGAAGAAGGGCGAGTCGACCGTCGAGGTCGACGAGGCGCCGCGCCGCGAGATCGTCGCTCGAGGCGCTCGCGAAGCTGCCGCCGCAGTTCGTCAAGGACGGCTCGCACACGGCGGGCAACGCGCCCGGCGTCAACGACGGCGCCGGCGCGCTGGTGCTGGCCTCCGACGAGTGGGCCAAGAAGGAGGGCCGCACGCCGCTCGCGCGCATCGTCGCGAGCGCGGAGGTGGCCGACGACTTCGCCTACCTGGCGCGCACTCCCGGAAAGGCCTCGAAGCTGGCGCTCGAGCGGGCCGGACTGACGCGCCGAGCAGATCGACCTGTGGGAGATCAACGAGGCGTTCGCTTCGGTCGCGATCAACTCCGTGCGCATGCTCGGCATCGACGACGAGCAGGTGAACGTCAACGGCGGCGCGATCGCCCTCGGCCACCCGATCGGGGCGTCGGGGGCGCGCATCCTGACCACGCTCGTGTACGAGCTGCGCCGTCGCGGCGGCGGCCTCGGCTGCGCGGCGATCTGCTCGGGCGGCGGCCAGGGCGATGCCGTGATCGTCGAGGTCAACGGCGGGTGAGCACCGCCCCGCGCCTATCCGTACACCGTCCTCGACGTCTTCACCGACCGGCCGCTGACGGGAAATCCGCTCGCGGTCGTGCATGACGCGGACGGTCTCGACGACGAGACGATGCTCGCGCTTCGCGCGCGAGACGCGCCTGTCCGAGACGACGTTCGTGCAGACGGCGACGCGCGGACGGCGCCGACTACCGCAACCGCATCTTCACGATCGCGTCCGAGATCCCGTTCGCGGGGCACCCGTCGCTGGGCACGGCCGTCGCGGTCGCCGCGGCGCGCGGGGAGCGAGAGGCGCAAGTACGTGCAGCAGACGGGCGCGGGGCTGCAGCCGATCGACGTCGCGCCGGCGAACGGCGCGCTGGACCGCGTCGATGCTGCAGGAGGCGCCGGTGTTCGGCGACGAGGTCGACGCCGCCCACGTGATGGCGGCCGTCGGGCCTCGCTCCCCGGTGATGCGCACCGCGACGCTCCCGCCGCAGGTCGTCTCGACCGGGCTGCCGACGCTGGTCGCGCTGGTGGCCGACGACGGGGCGATCGCGCGGGCGGCTCCCGACTTCGAGCTCGGTCGACCACCTCTCGCGGGCGCGGCGCGGAGAACCTCTACATCGCCTGGCACGACGGCGGCCGGGCACGCGCATGCCCGCATGTTCACCCGCTTGGTCGAGGGCGGGGAGGATCCGGCGACCGGCTCGGCCGCGGGGCCGCTGTGCGCGTACCTCGCGGCGCGCGGCCTCGGTCGGCCGAGTCGAGATCGTCCAGGGCGTCGAGATCGCGCCGACCCAGCCGGCTGCTCGCCGAGATGGAGGGCGACCGGCCGCGCGTCAGCGGCGGTGTGGTGACCGCTGATCGAGGGGACGGTGTCGCTGTGACGGCCGCGCGGCCTTCTTCGACCTCGACCGCACGCTGATGGCGGGCTCGAGCGCGTACCACTTCGGCCGCGCGATGTACAAGGCGGGCAACATGACGCGCCGCCAGATCGCGCGCGACGCGATCGAGCAGATCCGCTTCCGCGTCAGGGCGCGAGCGACGCGGCCGTGAACGTGCTGCTGGACCGCGTGCTCGAGGGCATCAAGGGACACCGTGTCGTCGACCTCGCGCGCATGACGCCGGACGTGCTGGCCGGCATCCTGCCGCGCGTGTACCCGCAGATGCTCGACGTGGTGCGCTCGCATCAGGACGCCGGGCGACCGTGCTTCATCGCGACGGCCGCGTCGGAGCCGTCGCCGACATACTCGCGCGGGCGCTCGCGATGGACGGCGCGTTCGGGACCCGCTGGGAGATGATCGACGGCGTGTACACCGGGCCGTCTCGACGGCCCCTTCGCCTACGGCGAGGGCAAGGCGGAGGCGGTGCGCGAGTTCGCGGCCGAGCAGGGGCATCGACCTCGAGCGTCCTGGGCCTACACCGACTCGGCCTCCGACCTGCCGATGCTCGAGACGGTCGGGCACCCCGTCGCGGTCAACCCGGATGCGCCGCTGGCCGAGATCGCTCGGCGCGAGGGCTGGGACGTGCTGCGCTTCGAGAAGCTCGGCAGCGCCTGCGCATCGCGGGCGCGGTGCTGGCTGCGGCCGCGGTCGGCGGCAGCGGGAGCTGGCTCGCGGCGCGGCGCCGGGCGCGCGCACAGCGCGGCCGGCTGCGGCCGCGATTGCGCTAACGCTTGCATTGACCCCTGACGCCCGCCCTAGAATGGCCACATGGCCGTAGAGCCCGAAGCGATGCGTCGCGCCCACGAGTGGCTGAAGGAGGTCTACGCGCGCCAGCCGGAGCGCGAGGGGCTGTTCACCACGATCTCCGGTGAGCCGGTCAAGCCGCTCTACACGGAGGAGGACCTGGCCGACAACGACCGGGAGCGCGACATCGGCTATCCGGGCGAGTTCCCGTTCACGCGCGGCGTGTACCCGTCGATGTACCGCGGGCAGCTGTGGACGATGCGCCAGTTCGCGGGCTTCGGCACCGCCGAGGAGACCAACGAGCGCTTCCGCTACCTGCTCGACCACGGGCAGACCGGCCTGTCGACGGCGTTCGACATGCCGACGCTGATGGGCCACGACTCCGACAACGCGCGCTCGCTGGGCGAGGTCGGGCGCGAGGGCGTCGCGATCGACACGCTCGACGACATGGAGACGCTGTTCGCCGGCATTCCGCTGGGCGAGGTCACGACCTCGATGACGATCAACGCGCCGGCGGCGATCCTGCTGGCGTTCTACGTGTGCGTGGCCGAGCGCCAGGACGTGTCGTGCGACCGGCTCGGCGGCACGATCCAGACCGACATCCTGAAGGAGTACATCGCGCAGAAGGAGTGGTGCTTCCCGATCGACCCGTCGATGCGGATCGTCACCGACATGGTCGAGTTCTGCTCGCGCGAGTTGCCCCGCTGGCACCCGATATCGATCTCCGGCTACCACATCCGCGAGGCCGGGTCGACCGCGCAGCAGGAGCTGGCGTTCACGCTCGCCGACGGCTTCGCGTACGTGCAGGCCGCGATCGACCGCGGCCTGGCTGTCGACGACTTCGCGCCGCGCCTGTCCTTCTTCTTCAACGCGCACATCGACTTCTTCGAGGAGATCGCCAAGTACCGCGCCGCGCGCCGCATCTGGGCGCGCGACATGCGCGACACGTTCGGCGCCGACGGACCCGGCGTCGTGGCGCATGCGCTTCCACAGCCAGACCGCCGGCGTCTCGCTGACCGCGCAGCAGCCGCTGAACAACCTCGTGCGGACCGCCCTCGAAGCACTGTCCGCGGTGCTCGGCGGCACGCAGTCGCTGCACACCAACTCGTACGACGAGGCGCTGGCGCTCCCCACGGAGGAGGCCGTGCGCCTCGCCTTGCGCACCCAGC
>CAWGVJ010000021.1:0-115240 GCA_963826005.1 uncultured Solirubrobacterales bacterium
TGCCGACGACCACCGCCCCGCCGTCGTGATGAACGTCGCGTACAGCAACGGCCATGCACCCAGATCGTACACGTACTGTCGGGGTCGGCCGGGGAGCTTGAAGATGTCGCCGAACTGTTGGTCGACGTTGCCGCCGCCCCACCCAGGAAAGCCGTTGTGCGAGTACGAGGGCCAGGCGTTGGCGAAGACGAACACGACCATCTCTGCGATCAGCGCGAGCAGCGAACATGCCAGCGCACCGAGCAGGCCCTCAGTGCGTTTGTCGGTCCACGGCCGTCTGAGGGCCTGGTGACGCTGGTCACCCGCCGGGTGCCGGTGCGGCGGTCGGCTTCCACTACTTGAGCGGGACCCAGCTCTTCGCGATGATCCTGCGCGCCTTGCTCGAGCGCGCGAACTTGATCCATTTCGCGGCGGCGCCGGTCGCCTTCCCGCGTGTCACGAGCCAGAAGTTGCGCACGCCCGCGTACTGACCGGACTTCGCGTTGCGCAGCGTGCATGCAACGCCCCGGTAGGGCACGGTGCTGAGCCCGAGGTGAAGTTGAAGTCGACGTAGCCGACCGCGTTCGGGTTCGAGGCGATCGCCTGCTGCACCCGGCCGTTCGAAGGCCGCTGGCTGGCGCTCGGCGAGACACGCAGGTCCTGCCCCATGAAGATGTTCTGGAAGGCGTCCTGCGTACCTGACGCCGGGTTGCGGACGATCAGGTCGATCGCGCCCGACACCTGGCGCCCGGCACGTCGCTCCAGTTGCGCACGCGACCGGAGAAGATCGCCTGCACCTGGTCCTGGGAGAGGTTGCCGATCCGGTTGTCGGGGTTGGTGGCGATGCAGACTCCGTCACGGGCGATGCGGGTGGAGACGAGGCCGCTCGGGTCGGAAGGCTGCGGTCACGCGAGGACATTCCGATCGTGACCCGGCCGCGCGATACGTCGGCGATGCCGATTCGGATCCGCCCTGGTTCAAGCGGAAGTTGACCTTGCCCTTGCCGGCGCTGGTCTTGAGGAACGCCTTCGCCAGATGCGAGGCGAGCGGCGCGACAGACGTCGATCCGCTGAGAGTGATGGTCGTCTTCGCCTGCGCGGCCGCCGGCACGCGAGCAGCGACAGCATGAGGTTAATGTCAGGACGGCTCTGCGCACGGGTCCTTCTGCTTGACGCGATCGGTTCCGTGGGAAGTGGCCTCCAAAGCGGCGACACGAACGTGCGGTCGCTGCCCATGCAGGGGGACTCTCGCCCACTCTCAGCCCCGGAAGTGAACGCGATGTGTTCGCGTGGTCAAAAATTTGTGTCGACGGTCTGCGACCCCGTCGCCGCCGGTGCGGCGGGTCGCGTTTACCAGAAGTCTCGCCGTGTTCACATGCGCGGCGCGGATTCCGCGACGGTTTCGCATATGCCGAAGCTGCTGGCGTTGCTGGCCGTTGCCGTCCTCGGTCATGCGACCGCCGCGCACGCCGTGATCTCGCCGCCACCACGGTCGCGGTCCGAGCGCCGACGTGGTCGCCTCGGTGGCGTCGCGATGGCGAGGACGGGACCGGCGGCCTCGCCTACACCAAGCTGGGAGGAGACCGCGAAAGCACGTATGTGGGTGCAGTACGTGACCAGGTCGCTGGCAGGCACCAGCGCGGGTCGATGTCGGCCAGGCCTTCGACTCCTCGTGGCCCGCGATCGGGAGCGGCGACGGCGGGCGGCTCGTCGTCACGTGGGTCCAGGAGTTGGGTTCGGCACCGACCGGCTGTTCTCGGCATCGCTGACCCCGGCGCGAGCAAGTTCCAGGCGCCGGTTCCGATCGACCTGAACGTGGGCGAGTCATTGGCGACGTACCCGTCGCTTGCGATGAACGCCGGCGGCAGCGCCTACATCTCCTACCGCGTGCTGTCCGGCGCCGGAACGCAGGACCCAACCGCCCCGCCCGGCTACTTCGGCGGCGAGGTGCGCGTCGCGCGCTACAACGGGTGGCTCTGGTCGCAGCTCGGCCAGCCCGCGGACCGCAACCAGAATGCGCCGTTCGCGACGCCGACCGCCGGCAACTCGCCGAAGGTCGGCATCGACGTGAGCGGGAACGGCATCGTCGCGTTCCACGAGCCCGACGACGACTTCATCGACCGGGTGTGGGCGCGCCGGATCTTCGGCCGACGTTCGGCATCCCGCTGATCGTCAGCCCGCAGAGTTCGGCGGCGTCCCCTGCGCGGGCCCGCCGATGCGTTCTCGCTCGACGTCACGGGCTTCGGGCAGGGTGCGGTCGCACTGCGCCAGCAGCCCGCGCCCAGGGCGGCGCGCTCAACGGGCCGCACGTGTTCGTCGAACCTGATTCCCGAGTCGTTCAGCGACGCGGCGGGCAAGTTCGGGCGGCGCGCGACTTGCGGATGGGACCACAGGTGGGCGGCTCGCCGTGACGCCCAGCGCGCCCTCGGCAGGAGTCACGCCCGACGGCAACTTCGAGCTGGCGTTCGGCCTCGGCACCGCGGCGCGCACGACGAGGGGCGGTGAGACCACGGTCTCCGCGCCGGAGCCGCTCGGCGACGGGCGCGGCGCGGTCGCCGCCGACCCGGTGATCGAGGTCGCCGAGACACAGGCGTCGGTGGCCGCCTGGACGGCGCGACAGTCGGTCGTCGGCATCGAGGAGTCGCGCGAGGACGGCAAGGTCGCGGTGAAGGGCGTCCGCGCCGCGGCCGGGGGCGCGGTGCAGAACGTGCGCATCGCGGGCTCGAACCTCGGCGACGCGCTCGTCGCCTTCGCGCAGGGCGACCAGGGCCGCGTGCAGATCGCGGCCGCCGCTGTCGACGCTCCTCCCAATCCTTCGCGGTCCAGGTGCCGCTCAAGTTCGTGCGCTCGAAGAAGGTGCGGCTCGACTGGGACACGCCCCGCAATGCGCTCAGCAGTCTTCGATACCGGGTCCAGATCGGCACGCGCACGGTGGCGCGCAACCTCGAGCGCAGCTTCTACCGTGTGCCGACGCGCAAGCTGAAGGACGGGCGCCTCGCGATCGTCGTGACGGCAACCGACGGCAACGGACAGCATGCGACGAGCACGAAGGCCGCGCTGCGACTGGACCGCAAGGCGCCGCGGGTGCGTGCCGCCACGCGGGGCGGGATGGGCGCGCGCGTGCGCATCGTCGACGGCACGCGCCGCCGGGTCGCGGGGCCGGCGCGGTCGCGCATCCTGTGGGGGGACGGAAAGCGCTCGCAGGGCACCGCGGTGTCCCACAAGTACAAGAAGCCCGGCCTGTACGAGTCTGACCGTCGTGGCGCGCGACCGCGCCGGGAACGTGCGCAAGACGAAGCTGAGGTTGCGGGTCCGATGAGGCGCTTTCCGTACGTCATGGCGGCCCTGATCGCATTCGCACTGGCGGCCCCGGGGATCGCGACCGGGGAGTTCCTGCCCGGGGCGTACCTACTGTCCGTTTCGCCCGAGCGCGCCGAGCAGACCGACGCCAGGACCGTCCAGGTCGACATCTCCCAGGACGGGCACTACGTGGCGTTCAGCACCCAGGCACGGAACCTGTTCCCCGCGGATCATGCAGATCCACCGGACCAGTTCCGCCAGGGCGGGATCTTCAGGCGGGACCTGGTCACCGGGTCACTCGAGCTGGTCGCCCTGGGGGACCTACGGTCGAGCGCGGGTGGAGGCCTGATTCGCCGCGGCGCACAGAACCCGTCCATCAGCGCGGACGGGCGCTACATCGCGTTTTCCTCCGCTGATCAGCTGGCGCCCGCGGACCTCAACACCCAGATCGACGTCTACGTCCGCGACATGGAGCAGCCGATCGGCTCGGTGGACGCATTCGAGCTGGTCTCGGCCCGCAACGGCAGCGTGCAGCCCGCCGTCTACGGAGGGCCGCCCGGCGCCGTCACCGGAGCAGAGATCACGCCGAGGGGGCATTGAGCGCGGATGGCCGCAGGGTGGTCTTCGGTACCAGGGCGCCGTCGGACCTGCCGAGCGCCGACCTCGCCGACAACTCCGGCGGGCCAGCTGTTCGTGCGCGACCTCGACCAGCATACGACCAGCCTCGTGACCCGCAGCAGGATCGACGGCAGCCCGGCGGGCGGCGCTTTTTCGGTGGGCACGCTGGCCACGATCAGCGCCGACGGCTCGACCGTCGCATGGACCGGGCAGAGCGCCCCGCTCTTGACGCGGCTGCAGCCCGGAGAGATCGAGAGTGCCGTCTACTACTTCTGGCAGCGCGTTGCCGACGGCCCCACCGCCCCCACCCGGCGCATCACGGGCGCGTCCGACGTGGACGATCCCGGCTGTGCCGAGTCGGACCCCTGGATCAACGACGAGAACGCGCAGGGCCCCTGCTATGGACCGCTGGGCAACCCGGAGGACTCTCCGCCAGGAGCACTCTCGGGCGTCGTGCCCGCGCTCACAGCCGACGGCTACAAGGTGGCTTTCCTCGTCAACAGCCCCGCCCGCGGCACGCCACTTGGCAACCAGCTCGACGTGTTCGTCACCGACATGACCGCCGGAATATCGCGGAAGGCGGGGACCACCGAACTGACCCGCGAAAGCTCACTCGGCGCTACGGGTGCAATCAAGCCGGTCGCCATCTCGGCTGACGGAGATCGCATCGCGTTCGTCTCGAATCGGAGCGACTTCGTCCTCAAGAGCCCGAGGCTCGTGACTCCGCCGCCAGCGACCGAGAACGCCGAGCTCTACGTCATCTACCTGGACCGTATGGAGATCGAACGGGTCACCAGGGCGTGGAACGGTGACGAGATCGATCGGGACGTCGGGACGCTCGTTCGGTTCCATCTCCCTCTCGGGTGACGGCCACAGGATCGCGTTCACGGCGCAGGCGTCGAACCTCATCGAGGGTGACGCGAACGAAGAGGCGGACGCGTTCCTCGCGTCCGAGAATGAGGGCGGCGGCGGTCAGGCGGGAACGCTCGAACCGCCGTTCGCCGACATCACGCCGCGGGACGACACCGACCAGAGCACGGAGCCGGCGCTACCGGTGAGCGTGCGCCGGGGACCCGGTGGAGGCGTGCGAGTAACGGTGCGCGCGCCCGCGGCCGGTGCGCTTGCGCTGACCGCGCGGGCGCGCGTGAGGGCCGGTCGCCGCGCGCGGTTGCGCCCGATCGCGAAGGCCCGCAGGCACGTCGCCAAAGCCGGTCGCGTGACGCTCGTATTGAAGCTCGAGCCGCGCTACCGGCGCCAGCTGCGGCGGGCCGGCCGGCTGCGCTCGCGGCTCGAGGTCCGCTTCTCCCCCGGCGGGGGCGGTCGCGTGCTGGTCGCGCGCCGCACGGTCTCCTTCACTTCCTAGGAAGGCGCTCGCAAACCGCACTGCAATGCGGCTCACCGGCGGTCTGGTGTACGCGTGGTGAACGTGTGGTAACGCTCGTGTTGGTGAAGTGGAAACCGTTTGGAGAAGGTCCCGTTTCCATTCCGTAAACCCGTTGTGTGAGTGCTGTGAACGGCATTGACCGGGGCGGTCATTGCGCGAATACAACTCGGCGCGTTGAGGGGTATTCGAGACCGAAAGGGGTTCTTGCACATGCACAGATCCGCTGATAGACCACGAGCGGGCCGACGGACACGGCTCGCGCTGGCCGTGGTGGGGGTGGTCACAGCATTTGCTGTGCTCGCGCCCGCGGGCCAGGCCAACTTCACGACGGGCAAGTGTCAAGGATCGAACATCACGGGGCGAGGCGCCTCGTTCGCAAACAGTGCGCATGCCGGCTGGAAGACCGTTTTCGAGACGCAGCTACTGCGCCGACGTCGGCACGTTCCCGACCGTCACGTACGAGCCGCAGGGCAGCGGCGCCGGCCGGCGTGTCATGGGGGAGCGCACCGCGCCGAACGCCGACGGAAGCCAAAGCCGGAACCAGGTTCCGCGCTTCGGCATGACGGACGAGCCACCGACTCCGACGGCTGTCTCACAGATGAATCAGGGCACCGACGCCGCCGGCGACGAGGGCACGATCCACGTGATCCCAGGAGCCGTGGGTTCGGTTGTCCTGGCCGTCAACTTCCCGGACAACTGCGATCGCTCGTTGCTGCCGGACTCAGCTGAGACGAACCCGGCGGCGGCCAATGCGGCGCCGTTCAACGACCGTGTGCGCTTCACGCGCACGCAGGCGGAGGAGATCTGGAACGGAGACTCGGCCCACGACCAGTGGGTGGAGATCTTCCCGACCCTCGCCGGGGACGCGGACTGCAACGTGTTCATCACGCGCGTGGTCCGGTTCGACGACTCGGGCACGACGTACGCGTTCAAGACGTTCTTCGACAGCGTCAACCCGGCGCGCAACTGGGACCCGGGCTTCACGACGGGCCCCGACACACGCAACTGGCCGAACGCATCACTCGGGCCGCGGGCCGACTGCGCCGGCACTCCGACCGGTCCCCAGGGCACGCACCTGACGAGCGGTTGTGCCAACGGCAACGGGCCGCTGCTGGCGAAGCTGAACACCACCGACGGCGGAGTCGGCTACTCCGACATCGGCACGGGCCGCGCGAACGGGTTCGACATCACGCCGGCCGCCACGGTGGGGGCGCGTGACGACGACCGGTTCTGGACCCAGACGACCAACCCGCTGGGCCAGTTCGTCGAGGCCACGCACGACCCCGGCGCCTACCAGACCACGGGCGTGCACGGAGCCAACTGCGAGAGCACGACGTTCACCGGCGTCCCGGCTATCCACGCTGGGCGACTGGCAGAACACCCTCGGCGTCGACTCCACCACCGGCTGGGTGATCTGCACCCTGACCTACGGGCTCGTCTTCGACGACTACAAGGGCCCATACAGCCTGCAGGGAGCCGGAGATGCGGCCGAGGAGCAGAAGGCTCGCTCCGTCAAGGACTACTGGGAGGCAGTTGTCAGCGACGCGGGACAGGAGTCCCTCTTCGCGAACGACTACGCCCAGCTGCCCGCCAACATCCTGAACATCGCGCGCACCGGCGTGAACGCGGTGTGCTGGGACAAGGCCGGCACGGGCCAGTGCCCGACGCGGTTCTACGCCTACGCGCGGCCCAAGGGGGCAACCCCCGTGCGTGCCGCTCTGGTGCCGGCGTTCAACCAGTGCACGGCTCCCAACCGCACGCACGGACCGCCGCTGGCGTTCCCGTCGTGCAATCCGCCTGTGCCGTCGTCCGGCTCGCTCACGATCGGCTCGCCCGATGCGAACGGTGCCGCGGCGAACATGCAGGGGTTCGTCAAGTACGAGGCGATCATCGGCGCGCCGGGCGGCGTCGATGACTCGGACCTCTCCATCACGGTGGCGATCTCGGACGTCCGCAACCTGGTGGGCCTGGCTGACTACACCGGCCAGGTGCAGGTCACCGGCGCGCTGCGGATCACGGACCGCGTGAACGGTCAGGTCGAGGCGCAGCCGGGGACGATGCAGGACACCACGTTCCCCGTCACGGTCGGATGCGTTGCGACAGGCTCGGCGACGATCGGGAGCAACTGCAACCTCAGCACGACCGCGGACGCAGTGGTCCCGGGTTCGGTGCCCGAGGGGAAGCGCTCCGTGTGGGAGTTGGGCCAGGTGACGGTCAACGACGGTGGCGCCGACGGCGTCGTGTCGACCACGCCCAACACGGTCTTCGCGAAGCAGGGGATCTTCATCCCCGTAGCCACGCGAGACAGCCCAGCGTGCCGGGACGGCACGCTACGGGAGGACGGCAAGAGCGCCCGGGCCTGCGACGAGGCCCGGGCGCTCCCTATTTGAGGCGGTGAACGAATGGTGAAGCCGCTGTTGCCCGCATGTGAACCGGGTGTGTGACTTCTGTGAAGGGGTATTGCCCTCGCCTCCCGCGCTCAATAGAAATTGAGCACGCCGGTTCGCTTTGGAGGCGTTCGTGCCGGCATACAGCCACAGCCGTCTTCCCTTCCGAAAGGAATTCGAACACATGCCTTTCGACCACGACCGCAGTTTGGGGTACGCCCAGTGACCGAGCCCACCGGAAGCAGACCGTCGCCCGGCCGCCCGGCCACGACGCCCAAGCCACCGTCCCTGCAGCGCAAGACGGGCAGGGAGGTCGCGGTGGAGCGTGTCCGCGACTTCGGCCAGGCGGTGATGCAGATCGCGTTGCGCGACCCGCTCGCGACCCTGCTGCTGCTCGCCTCGCTGCTCCTGACGATCACGTTCTTCACCCTGCTGGGCTCGATCGGACCCGAGTCCCCGGGCCGCCAGGCCCCGCTCAGCACGGTCGTCGAGCTCGCTCAGGACGGCCAGGTCAACACCGCGACGCTGCTCGACGAGGACTCCCGCGTCGTGGTGACCACGGAGGGCGGGCAGGTGCTGTGGGCCGCCTACCCGTCCTCGGACGCCCAGACCAACAACCTCCTGCGCACGCTTCGCCCGGGGCGGCGCGATCGTCGACGTCAAGCAACAGGCCTGGAAGCCCGAGCGCCGCATCGTCGTGCAGTTCCTGATGCCGATCCTGATCCTCGTCTGCCTGTTCGCGTTCTTCATGCGGCTCGGGCAGGACGCGGGTGCCGGCGGCTTCGCGGCGTTCTCCAAGCTCGGGAACCGCGGCAAGAAGCGCAAGACGAGCCGCGCGGTGACCTTCTCCGACGTCGCGGGCGCCGGCGAGGCGGTCGCGGAGCTGCGGGAGATCCGCGACTACCTCGCCGATCCGACGCCAGTACGCGACGATGGGCGCGCAGGCCCCCAGGGCGTGCTGCTGGTCGGGCCCGCCCGGCACCGGCAAGACGCTGATCGCACGCGCGACCTCCGGGCGAGGCTGACGCCTCGTTCTTCTCCCTGTCCGGCTCGGAGTTCGTCGAGTCGCTGGTCGGCGTCGGGGCGGCGCGCGTGCGGGACCTGTTCGAGCGCGCCCGCAAAGCGGCGCCCGCGATCGTGTTCATCGACGAGCTCGACGCCGCGGGGCGGCGCCGCGGGGCGGGCATCGGGCAGGGCAACGACGAGCGCGAGCAGACGCTCAACCAGCTGCTGGTGGAGATGGACGGCTTCGACGCGGACGCCGGGATCGTGGTGATGGGCGCGACCAACCGCCCGGACATCCTCGACCCCGCCCTCCTGCGCCCGGGGCGCTTCGACCGCCAGGTGACGATCGACGTGCCGGACGTGCACGGCCGCTACGAGATCCTGGAGCTGCACTGCGGCTCCAGGCCGCTCGCACCCGACGTCTCGCTGCTGGAGATCGCGAAGCTCTCGCCGGGCTTCACCGGCGCGGAGCTCGCCAACGTGATCAACGAGGCGGCGCTGCTGACGGTGCGCGAGGGCCACAAGGAGATCCAGCAGGGGACGCTCGAGGAGGCGATCGACCGCGTCGTCGCCGGGCCGGCCAAGAAGAGCCACGTGCTGACCAAGGCCGAGCAGTGGATGATCGCGGTGCACGAGGCCTCGCACGCGGTGGTGACCCGCGTCGATCGGCCAGACCGTCTCCGCGCAGAAGCTGTCGATCGTGGCGCGCGGGCGCACGATCGGCACGGCCGCGCACATGCTCATGGATCGCGACCAGGTGGTCGCGCAGGAGCCCGACCTGCAGCGCGCAGCTGGTCTCGATCGTGGCCGGCGCCGCCGGAGAGCGGATCGAGTACGGCTTCCTCTCGACCGGAGTGCACGACGACCTGCATGCCGCCACGAACCTCGCGCGCGCGCATGGTGACGTCGTTCGGCATGTCCGAGACCATCGGGCCCGTCACGATCGGCGAGCGCGAGGGCGAGGTGTTCCTCGGCGCGTCGCTGCGGCGACCTCGGCAGCATCGGACAGGGGACGCTGGAGGCGATCGACCAGGAGGTCGAGCGGTTCGTCACCGGGGCGATCGAGCAAGGCGCACATCGTGCTGGAGCGCAACTGGTCCGCGGTCGAGGAGACCGCGTCCGCGCTGATCGAGCACGAGACGCTCTCGGGCCTCGCGCTCGACGCGGTGCTGGCCACCGTGCAGCACATCCCGCTCGACTCGCTCAACGGTGTCCGCTGCACGACGACCCCCGCCCAAGGTCTGACCTGAGCCGATGAGGTACCTGGCCGCCACTTTGCTGTCGGCCCTCATGGCGGCGGTCTTCGCCGGGGGCGCGTCGGCAGAGCCCACGTGGAAGCTGGAGCAGCCTCCGCCGCCGCCCGGGGCGAGCTTCTCCGTGCCGCTGGGCACGCCCGGCGACCTGCAGTTCCTCGCTCCCAACTACGGGCTGCTGGCGGTCGAGGGCAACGCGACCGTGCCGCCGGGCCTCTTCTTCTACGACGGCGCCGGATGGCATCAGCTGTCGACGGTCTGCGGCGGGCCCGGGCGCACGTCGCGCATCGCGATCGCCGAGCCCGCGCGAGTTCTGGACCATCACCCTGCCGAGCAAGCCGCGGCGCCCGGCGGAGGGCACCGCGCTCTGCCATTTCCGCGACGGCCTGGTGGTTGCCTCGTACAGCACGCAGGACCAGTCGCCGGATCCGTTCCGCGAGATGACCGCGGCCGCCTGCAACGGACCGAGCGACTGCTGGTTCGGCGGGATCGGCGCGGAGGATGCGACCGGCGAGCGGCGCGGTGCGTTCCACCTGCACTGGGACGGCACTGCGCTGAAGACCGTCTACGCGCCCCAGGGACGCGGTGTAACGGACATCGAGGCGCACGTCGGGGGACGTTCTTCGAGACGGCGCCGGATCGGCAGGTCCCCGGGAGACGGCAGCGGGCAGCTGGACCTCGCTGGAGCCCGAGCCGGTGCCGCGGCTGCTGCACAAGATCAGCGGGACGGCGTTCGCGAACGACCCGTTCACCGTCGCGCCCGCCGAGGGCGTGCCGGTGAACGGGACCGAGCTGCTGGCGCTCGACGGCGACGGCACGCAGGTCTGGGCCGGAGGCGGCGGGGCGACGTCGGGGCCCGCGGCGCCGCCGGGCGGGATGGTCCCGCGCGTGCCGATCGCGGCGTTCCTCGACGGAACGCGGTGGCGCGAGGTCGCGTTCATCGATCCGCCCTTCTCGAGCACCGACCGCTTCGTGGACATCGCGGCGGTGCCGGGCACCACCACGGCGTGGGCCGCCGTCGAGCGCTTCGAGGAAGCGGCGCAGACGGGCGCCGTGGCGCGCGTGGCGCTGCTGGGCCGCGACGGCACGGCCACGGTCACGACCGTGCCGGCCAGCGGCCCGGGACGCGGCGCAGCCGCGAAGATCGCGTTCACCGGGCCGAACGAGGGCTGGCTGGTGACGGCGCCCGGCTGGGTGTTCCACTACACGGACGGCACGGTGTACCCGCGCAACACGGACCCGGCGTTCGCGGGCACCATCACGTTCCGGCCGAACGAGGCGGCCGAGCAGTTCATCCCGGACGCGCCGCCGGTCGACGACTCGGAGCTCTTCAAGCCGCCGCCGGTGGAGGTCGAGCAGGCCGAGCCTCCCGCGCAGACCAAGCGCGCTGCCGGCGCTGCTGCGGAAGGTCCGCTCGAAGCTGCGCGGGCGCCGCCTGGTCGTCGTCGTTCACGCTCTCGCGGCGCGCGCGGGTGCAGCTGCTGGGACGGCGCAAGGGCCGGACGGTCGCGCGCACGAAGGCGCGCATGCTGAAGCCCGGGCGCCACCGGCTGACGCTGAAGCTCGACCGCCGCCACTGGCCGCAGCGCCTGTCCTTCCGGGTGAAGGAGCCAGGCGGCGCCGCGCCCGAGGGCGAGACCCCGACCGGGGGCGACGGCGACACGGTGCCCACCGGCGGCGACACGGTCGCGACGGGCGGCGACACGGTCGCGACCCGCCACGGCCTGCGGCGAGGCGGCGGGTGACCAGGGCGCGCGAGCTCGCGCGCCGGCGCTGGTGGGTGTTCGCCGCGCTCCTGGCGGCCGGCGCAGCGGTCCTCGTGCCGGCGGTGATGGCCGGGCCCGGCTCACCGGGGTTGGTCGTGCAGCCCGTGCTCGGCGCGGCGGACGCCGACGTGCGCCTGATGGGAGCGGCCGCGGCGGACGCCGGCGGCGAGGCCTGGGGCTACAGGCAGCTGCCGCTGAACGTGGCGCCGCCGGTCGTCGACGGCAAGGCGCTCGAGTTCGGCCCCGGCGAGGAGGACCGCCAGCTCGCGTTCCTGCGCTACACGCCCGCGACCGGCTGGCGCTACGAGCAGACCCCGCTCGACGAGCAGGGCAACCCTTCGCGCGGTCCGATCCCGAACCGGCTGTCCGGGCGGGTCACCACCGCCGGCGGCGCGCTGCTGGTCGGCCGCGACCGCTTCCGCCCCGACGGCAGCCAGGTGATGGTGCTGAGCCGCGACCCGGGGGAACGGTTCCGCGCGCTGCCCGCTCCCGCACCGGACGTGGTCGGGCCGGACGAGGCGCTCGCCGCCGAGCAGGGCACGGGCCGGCTCGCCGTGACCGCGTTCGATCGTGCCGGCAAGACCGCGGCGTTCTTCTCCGCGACCGGGCCGAGCGTGGAGCGCGCTGTCGCCTTCTGGGACGGACAGGCGTGGCACCGCGAGCCGATCGACGTGCCGCCCGAGGGCGCAACAGAAGCGGGATTTCAGGTGCTCGGCATCTCCGCGACCGCGGAGGGCAACGCGTGGCTGGTCGCGCGCAAGGATCCGATCCGCCGGCCGCGGCCTGTCGCTGTTCGAGCGCGTCACCGACGGGGGCCCGCGGTGGGAGGAGCGCAGCCTCGGCGACAGCCCGTTCGCGCAGCGTGCCGACGCGAACCTGGGACTCGAGGAGGTGGAGCCGCTGGGCGACGCGGCGCAGCCGATCACGGTCACGCGAGCAGGGCGTCTGGCTGGACGGGCGCTTCCTCGCCACCGCCGAGAGCGGCGCGCTGCACACGTTCACGCTCTACTTCGACCAAGGGGCCGGGCGCGTGACCGGCACGTGGTGCGACGCGGTCGACACGTCGGGCGGGGCCCTCTGCGGCCACCCCTCGAGCGCGGCTCTCCACCCAGACCGCGGTCGGCTACCGCAGCTTCGCGTGGGCCGGCGACGGCTTCGGCACCCGCGTGATCACGAACCCGCTCGAGCCGGGCGGCGAACGGCGAGACCAACAGCGGCACGTACCTGCGGCTCGAGGGCACGACCTTCGAGCGGATGCCGGGCGGCGGCGGCAACTTCCACCCGGGCGGGGCCTTCAGCTCCGTCGACGAGGGCTGGCTCGAGGGACCGTTCCACGTGACCCGCACCCCGGAGCCGGTGCGGATGCGGCAGCTCGTGGCCGGTGTCCGCGCGCGGCCCGCTGACCTCGGTCGCGCCCGCGCCCGGCCGGCACGCCGGGTGACATCGGCGCGCAGGCGCTGGCGGCCGGGCTCGACGGCAGCGTCCTGCGCTACCGCCCGGGCGAGGGCTGGACGCGCGAGTTCCTGCTGTCCTCGACGGGCGCGGTGGTGCGCAGCAACCTGCGCGGCGTGGCATGGCCCGAGGCGGCCCGCGCGCACGCGGTCGGGGACCTCGGCGCGATGTGGCTGTGGCGCGCGGAGACGGGTCTGTGGGAGCGCGACCCCGGGGCGCCCGGTGGGCTTCGAGGGACACCTGATGGACGTCGCCTTCGCGCCGGGCGACCCGCAGCGCGGCTACGCCGTCGGGAAGGGCGGGGTGCTGCTGCGCTACGGCAAGAGCTGGACGCAGGAGGCGCTGCCCGGACGGGTTCGGCGCCGCGGACTTCACGCCGATCGCGTTCGCCGGATCGCAGGCGCTGGTGGCCGCGAGCCGGTCTCGCCGCGCGACGCGGACGTGCTCGTCAACGACGGCGGGGGCTGGCATGTCGACGAGAGCGCGCACGCGCTGCTGCGCTCCGTCCCCGGGGCGCAGCAGCTGTACGCCGTCGCCGGGCTGCCGGACGGCGGCGCCGTGGCCGCGGGGCGCGACGTGGTGCTCGATGCGCGACTCCGCCGGATCCCCCTGGCGGTTCTCCGACCAGCCGCTCCCGGGATCGATGGTGATCGCCGCGGCGGCGACGCGCGAGGGCGCGCGCGTGCGCCCGGTCGTGTCGATCGTGCGCGCGCTCTCGGAGAACTGGCGCTACCCGCCGGTCGACGACATCGGGGAGCAGGACCCGAACCAGCCGCTGCCGCTGCTGCCCGCCTTCCCGCTGCCGCCGACGGGTACGTGCTGCGCGAGACCGCCGGCGGCTGGCGAGGACGAGCAGCACACCGCCTTCGCGGGGTCCGGCGACGACCGGCCGCTGAAGTCCGACCCGGTGCTCGACTTCGCGCTCGGCCCGGGCGGTCCGGGCTGGGCGGTCGGCGGCTGGAGCGGTGACCAGGACGCCGCGGACAGCGGCTCCTCCGGCCGCGGCGCGGCGGGCAAGGCCGATCGCGCGCGCGTGCAGACCGCGGCCGTGTTCCGGTTCGGCGACCAGGCCGCCACTCCGCCCGGAGCGGCGCACGCGCCCGGTCGACGCTCCCGGCCGGGCCCGCCCGCCTCGCGGTCGGCGGCCACGCCGCCGTGCCAGGCGCCCTGCGCCGACCTCGCGCTGCAGGAGATCCGCCCGGACCGCTCCCTGGTCGCGGCGCTGGCGAAGGTCGCCGAGCTGCGCGCGCAGCCGCACGGGCCCCGCATGATGCTCTACACGGGCGGGCGCTGGCGCGAGGGCGTCGACCCGCGCGTCGGACCGCGCGAGATGGGCCAGTACGCGTCCCTGCTCGCGTCGCAGCCTGTGCCCGTGTACCCGGCGCTGTCCGCGACGGACGTGCCGCACGTCAACGCGCTTCCGCACCGCGTTCGGCAACTTCTTCGCCCCGTTCGGGGGCGGCCCGCCGGCGCCCGGCGTCGACGCGACGCGCACTCCCGGCGCGCCGCCCAGCCCGGGCGCCCGCACCCACTACTCGTTCGACTCCGACCGGCGCCGGAGGGAACGGTGCGCGTGATCGTGATCGACAACTCGTCGGGCACGCTGGCGGCCAGCGACCCGCACCAGAACCCACTCGAGGACGCAGGCCGCCGTGGCTGCAGGCGACGCTGCTGGACGCCAAGGCGCACGGCATCCCGGCGATCGTGATGGGGAGCCGCGACCTGAACTCGCGCTTCTCGCCGCGCCTGAACGTCGCCGACGACGGGGACGCGGTCACGCGCATCCTGATCGACGGCGGCGCGTCCGCGTACTTCTTCGAGCGCCCGGAGGAGAACCGCGCGTACACGCTCACCGGCGGAGGCGCCGGCTCGATCCCCGCCTACGGGACCGGCACGCTCGGCTACCGCTCGCAGATCAACGATCCGAACAATCCCGCCAAGCCGAACGCGCTGTTCGGGGACAGCGGCTACCTGCTCGCCGAGGTCGACGTCACGAAGCGCAACCCGTCCACGAACCAGGCGCCGGTCGCGCGTGCGGATGATCCCGCTGATCGACGACCTGTCGATCCAGGCGACGGACGGCACGCTGATCCGCCGCAGCCGGCCCGCGCTGTTCCAGGGCCTCGGGCGGCGGCCGCTCGGCGGCGACCGGTGGCGGCCGCTGTCGAGCGGCAGCGCCGACCCCGCCGGCTCGGACCCCTACATCGCGTTCCCGCCCGAGCCGTGCCTGATCGCGGGCTGCGCGACGCGCGTCGAGCCCGAGTACGAGTTCCTGTCCTCCGACCCCGACATCGGCGACTTCGTCCGCCAGGACGCGAACTCGACCAACCTGCGCAAGCCGTTCCTGGGCGCTGACGACAAGCCGGTCTCGGACTCGCACTCGGGCCTGCTCTGCGCGTTCAACGCGGGCACGACGACCGTCACGGTACGCGCCGGCGGGCTCTCGTTCGCGCAGCAGGTGCGGATCCTCCCCGGCAGCGTGCAGCGCCCCTGCGGCACGCGCCCGCTGCGGCCCGACCGCTTCCGCCGCCCGGCCACCGCAGCCCCCGCGGCGCCTCCGCCGGCGGCGCCCCAGGGCAGCAACCAGCCGCCCGTCAGCTTCCAGCCACCGCCGCCCCCGGCGGCGCCGGCCCCCACGCCCGACTCCGGCTCCGCCGCCGGTCGCGCCGGCGGCCTTCCTCGCGCCGATCGAATCGACCAGCTACCTGCCGCCGGTGCCGCTGCCGGTGCCGCCGCCGACGCTGCTGCGCCCGAGCCCGCCCAGCGGCGGCTTCGGGCGCGCGCCCAGCGAGAGAAGCGCGAGGAGGAGGTCGCGCCCGAGGAGATGCAGGCCTTTGCCCGCTACGACCCGCACGAGACCAGGGCGTCCCGCCGGTACCTGCTCGGCGCGCTCGTGCTGGCCGCGCTGGCCGGCGCCTCGATCTTCGGCGGCCCGCGCGGCCGCCCGCGGCAGCGGGCCCGTCCGCCGCGACGACCCGACTAGGAGACAACCCGATCTGAGGAGGAGACAGCCCGATGATCCCGCCCGCGGCGACACGCCGCCGCCGCCGCGGTCGCTCGACGCCGCAGGTCGGCGCTGGCCGCCGTCCTGATCGCGCGTGCGTGGTGCTCTCGATGACCGGGGTGTCCGACGCGGTGCGAAGCGCCACATGCCCGGCGCGAGCACGAAGCCGAAGGCCGTACGGGATCCTGCGGCTCAACAAGAACGAAGAAGTTCCCGGCCGCAGCGCGATCCCGAAGGTGCGCGCCGCGCGCGCGCGGATCGCCTCGGCGGCAAGAGCCTGCGCGACCTGACCGCGCGCTGTGCGCCGGACAACGTCGACTTCGGCACGTGGTGCCTGATGAACGCGCCGTACGGCGTGACGAACCAGGAGATCGGCAAGAACAACTACTTCTTCGCGACGCAGAAGTGCGTGGAGCTGGGCGGATACCTGCCGACCGCCGGCGCAGCTGATCGGCGCCGCGCCGCGCATCAAGCTCGCGTCCACGATCGACGACTCGCAGCTCACCGCTTCGATCGACCTCGATCGCACCGACGGGCTGAAGGACCGGCGCGAGATGAGCTCGACGCTCGTCACGATCGCCGCCGGGGCTCAGCGCCTCCGGCTCACAGGGAGTCACCGAGGGATCGCGCGGCGACCCGCAAGCCGGCGAGCCGGACCCGGCGCCCCTCCCCGCGAACCCGCGCCCGGAGACGCTCCAGTACGTGACGGTCTACGACAACCGCGACAAGGGCGGCTTCGCGGGCAGCAAGCCGGTGAGCCAGCCGGAGCTGTTCCGCTGCGCGTTCAACAAGAAGCAGGGCGAGGCGACCGAAGAAGTCGGGAGCTGCAGCTAGCCCGCCCAACCCGCGACGCGCGATCTTCCCCCCTATGAGGGCGGAGCATCACTGATCGATCCAGGTCTGGACGCAGGTCAGGCCGACGTCACGCGCTCCGGCGAGAACCGGTAGCCGACGCCGAAGTGCGTATGGATGTAGATCCAGGTCGGCGCGCACGTCGCGAGCTTGCGCCGAACCTTGCGTACGAACACGTCGACGGACCGGTCGCGATACGTCATCTGGCCGCCCCACACGAGCGCGTAGATCTCAGGCCGTGTGACCACCCGGTCCGGGCGCTCGGCCAGCACCAGGAACGTCTGGAACTCCCGCACGGTGAGCCCCACGCGCTTGCCGTCCGCGAGCAGCTGGTACTCGCCGGGCCGGATCTCGAGGTTCGCGATGCGCAGTGGGTCGCGCACGACGGGCTCCGCCGCCGGGCGCGGCTCCCCGCCGGGGGCGGGGCTCGTCCCTGCCTCCGATGTATCGACGCTGTGGTCCATTGCGGGGGCGGCCGGCGGAGCGGCCGCGGCTCGGGCCGCCTGCAGGCTCGAAGCGGTCATTTGCAGGCAACCTACGCGGAGACCGGCGGCGCTCGGTGAACCTCTGGTGATGAGGATGGGAAAATCTTGTTAACAGGGCCTCCGCCCCTCGGCGGGTGCGGCGCCTCCCCCGTCTCAGCTGAACGTCGCGGGCTCCACGCCCGTGGCGATCAGCAGCAGCACGATCCCCGACAGGACCAGCCGGTACACGACGAAGATGTCGTAGCTGTGGGTCTGCAGGTAGCGCAGCATCCCCCAGATCGCCAGGAATCCCGACCCCGCGGCCGCCAGGATGCCGACCACGATCGGGCCCAGGCTGTTGGGGGGCAGCCCGGTCGCGAGCGCGTCGACGCTCTCGAACAGGACCGCGCCGAACGTGATCGGCGCAAGCAGCAGGAACGAGAAGCGGGCGGCGCCGGCACGTGTCAGGCCGAGGGCGCGCCCGGCCGTGATCGTGATGCCCGAGCGCGAGGTCCCCGGCGCGAGCGCCACCGCCTGCGCCGCCCCCACGAGCACCGCGTCGCGCACGCCCAGGCCCTCGACCTCGCGCCGCTCGGGCAGCCTGTCGGCCAGGTAGAGCAGGATGGCGAACAGGGCCATCAGGATCGCGATCTGCCACGGCTGTCCCAGCGTGTCGGTGATCGGCTGCTCGGCGACGGCCCCGATGGTGGCCGCCGGGATCGTCGCGATCACGATCAGCCATCCCAGCCGCGCGTCCTGGTCTTCGACCTTGCGCGTACGCATGCTGCGCACCACTCCCCGCGCGTACCTCAGGAGGTCGTGGCGGAAGTAGGTGACCACCGCGGCCAGGGTCCCGAGATGCAGGGCCACGTCGAACGTCTTGTTGAAGTCGGGATGCTGCTCGAGGTAGTGGAAGTCCAGCACCCAGGGCACGAGGATCAGGTGCCCGGACGAGGAGATCGGCAGGAACTCGGTCAGCCCCTGCACAACGCCGAGCAGCAGCGCCTGGAGCTCGTTCATGAGCGGGTCAGCCTATAAAGGAGGTCAGATCAGGCGCGGAGAAGCTGTTTCGGCTCCCTGCGGGGAGCCGGATGCCGTCCGCTCGGCGCGGACGGTGGCGGTCGCATTTCCGCCGATGGCGGACATCGCCGCCTCCCACAGCCCGCTGGGCGCGGACCGATGCGCCGGGTGGACCTCCAACATGAGCGGCGCATCGTGGTCGAGCAGCGCCGCGCGAAGCTGGTCCCAGGGGACGTTGCCGCCTCCCGGGGGTAGGTGGAGGTCGAGCTGGAGGGGATCGAGGGTGGGCCCGCCTTCGCCGCGGAGGCGCGCGCCGAGGTTGTCGTGCACGTGGATCAAACGCACGGAATCGAGCACCGGCTCGATCAGCGTGGCGGTCTCGACTCCCATGTACCCGGCGACGATGTTGGCGTGCCCGACGTCGAGCAGCATCCCGAAGGCGCGGCTGTCCAGCCGGCGCACCAGGTCGCGCACCGAGAGCGGGTCGTGGCAGACGCTCGACCGGCCCGGGTACACCGGGCAGAGGTTCTCGAGGCAGACGGTCAACCCGAGCACCTCGGCCGTGCGGGCCAGCCGCCGCAGCGCGCGTTCCTCTTCGGCGGACTCCGTCCCGCGCCGCGGGAAGTCGAGCGCGTGGTAGACCACGTGGCGACCGCCGACGTGGTGCGTGTACTCGAGCAGGCTCTCGAAGGCCCGGTAGTGCAGGGCGCTCCCCAGCTGCAGGTTCGTCGGGCCGTGGACCACGACGTTCAGCGACGTCACGTCGAGCGCCTGCCGCAGGGCGCGCGCGTGGCGCACGCCGTGGCGCGGGTCCGCGAGCATCTCGACGGGCGGTGCGGCCACCTGGACCCAACGGAAGCCGGTGGCTTCGAGCGCCTTCAGCGTGGCGGCTGCGGGCCACCACTCGTAGGGGATGTTGAGGCCGAGACGGTGCTGCAATGCAGTACGCGAGCCCTGGGCCTGGATGGCGTCCGCCCGAGGGCTCGTGTACTGCGGATTCGGCATCACGGGGAGTATCGCCCGGCGCAGTTTGCGGGAAGTTGAGTTCCAGTGACGATCGTGTGAACCCGTGGTTAACAGGGCCCGTGGCACGGCGGGCGGCTGCGGTAGAGTCCGCGACCGATGCGCGTGCGACCTCTACTCGCCTCGATCGCCGCCCTCGCGGCAACTCTCGCGCTGGCGGCGCCCGCGATGGCGGCCAAGGGCGGCGAGGGCCTGTACGGCAAGACGGACGACAAGGTGATCACGAACTTCGGCTTCGGCCTGATCATCTTCTTCACGACGATCGTGATCACCTTCAGCATCGCGCAGCACCTGCTCGACAAGCGCAAGACCCGCCGGTAGCGGCCCGCACGCTGCGGTTAGGCTGGTGCCGTGACCGCGCCTGCCATCACGGCCGCACACGAGACCTGGCAGCCCGCCGGCTCGGAGGAGCAGTGGTCCGACTCCTTCTACTTCGGCGGCGGAGACGGGCACGGCCTCGCGTTCTACTCGCGCATCGGGCAGCGTCCCAACGAGGGCGTCACCGAAGGGGCGCTCGGCATCTGGCTCCCCGGGCAGGGATTTCTGCTGAGCTTCGCCCGCACCGGCGCGAGCGAAGACGTCGCGGCCGGCCCCGTGACCTTCGGCTGCGCCCTGCCACTGGTGCTCTGGGAGCTGCGCTTTGCGGGCCCCGGCCGACTGTTCCAGCGAGCGGAGCACATCGCCACCGATCGCGACGCGTACCGCACGGTCGAGGTCGCGGGCGACCTGCGGTTCACCGCATGGGGTGAGCCGCTGTCATTCGGGTCCGGCCTCGCGGCGGGAGTCGCGACCCACCACTACGAGCAGCCGGGCTCGATCGCCGGCGTGATCGAGGTGGACGGGCGCCGCCACGCGCTCGCCGGGCGGGGGCTGCGCGACCACTCCTGGGGAGTGCGCGACTGGCAGCGCGTCCCGTGGTGGCGGTGGTTCGGCATGGTCGTCGACCCCGACAACTTCGTGATGCTCAACAACGTCGGGCTCGCCGACGGCAGCGAGACGGCCGGCGGCTTCCTCATGCGCGACGGCGAGATCGCGCCCATCGCGGACTGCGAGACCACGTCGGAGCTGGACCCCGAGCTCGGATGCCAGCGCGCGTTCGAGGCGCATGCCACCGATGCACGCGGTCGCACCACCACGCTGCGCGGGCACGCCGTCGAGGTGGCGCCGCTGCGCCAGCGCCGCGACGGCCGCCTCACGCACGTGAACGAGGGCCTCACCGAGTACGAGTGGGAGGGCCACAGCGGCACGGGCATCAGCGAATACCTGAACGCAGACAGCCGCGGACCGCGCCCCCGCATGAGCGCGACGGCCGCCGGCTCTGAAATCTGGACCCGGCCGGCGGAGCTGCTGCGCGACCTGATCCGCTTCGACACGACCAATCCGCCGGGCAACGAGCGGGCCTGCATCTCATACATAGAGGGCCTGCTCGACGCGGCGGGGATCGAGAGCACCATCCGCGCCCGCGAGCCGGAGCGCCCCAACCTGATCGCGCGGCTGCCGGGCCGCGGCGCCGCTCCTCCCCTGCTGCTCCAGGGCCACGTCGATGTGGTCACGACGGCGGGCCAGCAATGGAGCCGCCCGCCCTTCGAGGCGCTCGAGCAGGACGGCTTCATCTGGGGCCGCGGCACGATCGACATGAAGGGCGGCGTCGCGATGATGCTGGCGGCGGTCCTGCGCGCGCGGGCCGAGGGCGTCGAGCCGGCCGGCGACGTGATCTTCTGCGCGCTCGCGGACGAGGAGAACATGAGCCCGTACGGCGCGGAGTGGCTGGTGCGGGAGCACCGCGAGCTGTTCGACGGCGTGCGGCACGCGATCGGGGAGTTCGGCGGGTTCACGATGCATGTCGGCGGGCGGCGCTTCTATCCGATCCAGGTCGCCGAGAAGCAGGTGTGCACAGTGCGCATGACGCTGCGCGGCGCGCCCGGACACGGCTCGATGCCCGTGCGCGGCGGCGCGATGGCGAAGGCCGCGCGCGTGCTGCGGCTGCTCGACCGGCGCCGCCTGCCGGTGCACGTCACACCGGTCGCCAGGCAGATGGTGGAGGGGATGGCCGGCGCCCTGCCGCGCGCGCAGGGGTCGATCCTGCGCCTGCTGCTGAACCCGCGCCTCACGAACCGCGTGCTCGACCGCATGGGCGATCGCGCGCGCGTGCTCGATCCGATCCTGCACAACACGGTCAGCGCAACCGGGCTGGCCGGCTCGGACAAGTTCAACGTGATCCCGGGGCGCGTGGAGATCGTGCTCGACGGCCGCCTGCTGCCCGGCTTCGCGCCCCAGGACCTGCTCGACGAGCTGCGGGCGCTGGCCGGCCCCGATGCCGAGCTCGAGGTGATCAAGCACGATCCGGGCCCGCCCGCGCCCGACCTCGCGCTGTTCGGGACCCTCGGGTCGATCCTCGAGGAGGCGGACCCCGGCAGCACGGCGATCCCGCTGCTGATGCCGGGGGTCTCGGACGCGCGCTTCTTCGCGCTGCTCGGCATCCAGACGTACGGCTTCACGCCCATGAGGCTGCCGGCGGACTTCAACTTCTGGGCCGGGGTGCACGGCGCCGACGAGCGCATCCCCACGGACGCCGTGGAGTTCGGCGCCCATGCGATCGGAGAGGCGCTGCGCCGCTTCGGCACCGCCACATGAATGATCCGCGGCCGGGTACGCGCTGGGCGCTGACACTGCCGTTCGCGTCCCTGCCGCTGCGCGAGCACCGGGCGCTGATCGAGGGCGCGGAGGCGGTCGGCTACGACGACCTGTGGAGCGGCGAGACGACCGGCACCGACGCGTTCACGCCGATCGCGCTCGCGGCCGCATGGACCGAGCACATGCGGCTCGGCACCGGCGTCGTGAACGCGTTCACGCGCGGCCCCGCGGTGCTGGCCCAGCACGCGGCCGCGCTGCAGGACGCCAGCGAGGGGCGCTTCTGCCTCGGCATCGGCTCCTCCTCCAACGTGATCGTGGAGCGCTGGAACCAGATCCCCTTCGAGAAGCCGCTCACGAAGGTGCGCGAGACGGTCGAGATCCTGCGCACTGTGCTGGCCGGGGAACGTGGCCCCGGTGGCTTCAAGCTCGAGACAGGCACCCGACCCTCCCCCACCGATCTACATCGCGGCGCTGCGCGGCCGGATGCTGCGGCTCGGCGGCGCGCTCGGCGACGGGACGTTCGTCAACTTCCTGCCGCTGTCGAGCGCGGACAGGGTGATCGCCGAGATCCGCGCCGGCGAGCGCGAGGCGGGCAAGCCGGAGGGCGTCTCAGATGTCCTCTGTCGTTTCTTCTGCATCCCGCAGCCGGTGGACGAGGCGCTGCCGTTTGCGCGCTGGATGTTCGCCGCCTACGGGACCGTGCCCGTGTACGAGCAGTTCTTCCGGTGGCTGGGCTGGGGAGACGCGCTCGACCCGATGGTCGCGGCCTGGAACGCGGGTGACCGCGAAAAGGCGCGTGAACTCGCGCCCGAGGACCTGATCCGCGAGATCTTCATCTTCGGCGCCGCGGATGAGCAGAAGGAGCGCCTGGGGGAATTCGTCAAGCGCGGCATCACGACGCCGGTGCTGACGCCGATCTGCCCGCCGGATCAGTTGCCGGCGGCGATCGACGCGCTCGCACCGTGAGCGCGCCGATCGCGATTTTCAGCTACGGAAAGACCAGGCCGGCGTAGATGGTCTCTTCGAGGGCTTCCTCGCCGCCTTCCTGCTGGCCGGGGTAGGCGACCACCGGGTACGTCGCTCCCACTTCGGAGAGCAGCGACTCGGTGTCCGGCACAACGGGTTCGACGGCGTCAAGCAGAGCATCCGGGTTGGGGATGCTCCAGTTCGGCTCGCGGTTCATGGGCATCTCCTGTTGATTGCTTTCACGTGACAACTTAGAGGCACAACGACCCAATTCCGTGAGAGTTGTGTGAAGCCTGCGTTAAGTTGCCGTGACCGATGACCGATTCGCCAGTCAACTACGAGCGAGTGGGCGCGGCCGCGCTGGTCACGATCGACCGCCCGGAGCGCCGCAACGCCGTCGACGCGCGAGACCGCGGCACTGCTGCGCGACTACCTCGAGCGCTTCGAGGCCGACGACGGCGCGCGCGTGCTGGTGCTCACGGGTGCAGGCGGCGTTGCGTTTTGCGCGGGCGCCGACCTGAAGGCGATGGACCTGGACATCGACCACCCGCAGGGGCCGATGGGCTTCACGCGCGTGACGCCGTCCAAGCCGACGATCGCCGCGATCGAGGGCTATTGCCTGGCCGGCGGGATGGAGATCGCGCTGTGGTGTGACCTGCGCATCGCGACGGAGGGCTCGACCTTCGGCCTGTTCGAGCGCCGCTGGGGCGTGCCCCTGATCGACGGCGGCACGCAACGGCTGCCGCTGATCGTGGGCATGGGCCGCGCGCTGGAGCTGACGCTGTCGGGCCGGCCGGTGGACGCGCAGGAGGCGTTTCGCATCGGGCTCGTGAACGAGGTCGTGCCGGCCGGCGAGCACGTGCAGCGCGCGCTCGAGCTGGCGGAGCGCCTGGCCGGCTTCCCGCAGGAGACGATGCTCGCGGACCGGCGCGCGATGCTCGAGGGCGCGCGGCTGCCGTGGACCGAGGCGCTGGAGTACGAGTACCGGCAGGGCCGCGCGGTGATGGAGGTGGCGGCCCGGGGCGCGTCCCGCTTCGCGGGCGGCGAAGGCCGCCACGGAACCGGCGTCTAACGGCCAAGCCTCGGGGTGCGCGGGTTTTCGGTTGCTGTACGACCGAACGCGCCCTGAGTCGCACCAAGCCGCGCACCTTCAAAGGTTCGCTCACTTCAGGCGCTTACAGCGGCAAGAACTGGACCGGGATGTCACCCGTGATCTCGACCGGCTCGCGCGCGAGGTCGCTTGCCTCCCATTCCGAGCGCAGCATCGAATAGCTGATCACGTCCTTCGGCTCTCCCTGGTGCACGTGCCAGCGGCGCAGCACGCCCTCGTGCACGAAGCCGAGGCGCTCGAGCGCCTTCTGCGAGCGGCCGTTGTCGTCTCCGCACCAGGCAGTCACGCGCTCCAGGCCGAGGCCCTCGAACGCGAGCGCCAGCACGAGCGTCTTCGACCTGCGGTTGGCGCCGCTCCCCCACCACTGGCGCCCGTGCCAGGTCCCGACCACCGCGCGGCGGTCGCGCAGCGAGAACTCGGACAGCCCGGTGACGCCGATCACGCCGTCCTCGGGGTGGACGATCACGAACTCCAGCCGCTCCCCCTCGGCGCGCTTGCGCCCCAGGCTGCGAACGTAGGTGGCGGCCTCGCTCTCGTCCGTGTAGGGCCCCCACGAGAAGAACTCGGTCACCTCGCGGTCGGAGGCGAGCCCGTAAAGGGCCGCGGCGTCCTCGGGCCGGGCGTAGCGCAACAGGAGCTGCGGGCCGCGGATCTCGAGGTCCGACGCGGGGTCGTCGCCGCGCCGGAGCAGTCCGGGAATCGCCTCGGCCATGCCGTGATGCTTACATACCCGCCCACCAGACCCCGACCGCGAGGAGGCCGACGTGCAAACCTGGGACACCCGTTCGATCGACGTGGAGCCGCATCAACCGCAGGTGCTGCACTCCGGCGACGAGGGCAGGACGATCGTGATCAACCTCCCGGCGGGCGAAGAGCTCCAGGATCACCAGGTGCATGAGCGGGCTTGGATCCTGATCGTCGACGGGCAGGTCGAGATCGAGGCCGACGGCGTGTCGACCAAGGGTGGACCGGGATTCCTCGCGCTGACGGAGCCGAACGAGCGTCACGAGGTGCGCGCCGCTTCCGACTCGCGCCTCGTGCTCGTCCTGGCACCCTGGCCCGGGGAGGGCCACCCCTCGCAGAAGAACTGAGAAAAGCCGCCCGCGGGCAAGCCCGCGGACGGGTGCTGTGATGCGCGCGCTGCTCTATGACATCCACGGAAACCTGCCGGCCCTCGAGGCGGTCGTCGCGGATGCGCGGGCAGCGGGTGCCAAGCAGTTCGTGCTGGGCGGCGATTACGCGCTCGCGGGCGCGTTTCCCCAGGAGTCGGTGAAGGCGCTCGGCAAGCTCGACGCGGAATGGATCAGGGGCAACACGGACCGCTGGCTCGAGGATCCCTCCGACGCTCCCGGCGACGAGCTGATGCATCGCGCGATCGAGTACTGCCGCGACCAGCTCGGCGGCAAGGGCACCGAGAAGCTGTTCCGGCTGCCGGCGAAGACTGACGTCGACGGCGCGTGCGTCTGTCATGCGTCGCCGCGCAGCGACATGCTGACCTTCATGCCGGAGCCGACCGGGGGCGACCACCACCTGCTGGCGCGCACCGATGCGGAGGTCGTGATCTTCGGCCACAGCCACCTCCAGTTCTCACGCGAGGCCGAGGGCGGGCGGCTGCTCGTCAACCCGGGCAGCGTCGGGCTCCCCTTCGACGGGGATCGCCGCGCCGCCTACGCGCTGTGGCACGGCGGCCGGGAGTTCGAGCTGCGCCGCGCCGAGTACGACTCCGACGGCTACGCCCGACAGGTGCGCGAGCGCATGGGCGTCACGCTCGGCGACACCGTCGAGACGTTGGTGCGGCGGATCGAGCAGGCCGCCCCGTAGGCGGGACAACCGCGCTCGGTACGATCCCTCGATGGCCGCCAACGGACCCTCCGCGACCGCCGCCGGCGAGCTGACGCTCGGCGGGGACATGACCGTGCGGCGCCTGGGCTACGGCGCGATGCGCATCACGGGCGACGGAATCTGGGGAGAGCCGGAGGACCGCGACGGCGCGCTCGCCGTGCTGCGACGGCTGGTCGAGCTGGAGGTCAACTTCATCGACACCGCCGACTCCTACGGCCCCAACGTGAGCGAGGAGCTGATCGCCGAGGCGCTCCACCCGTATCCCCAGGATCTCGTGGTCGCGACGAAGGGCGGTCTCACGCGCCCCGGGCCCGGCAACTGGCAGCCCGACTGCCGTCCCGAGCGCCTCAAGAAGTGCTGCGAGGACAGCCTGCGGCGGCTGAAGCTCGACACGATCGACCTGTACCAGCTGCACACGCCTGACCCCAAGGTGCCGTTCGAGGAGTCCGTCGGCGCGCTGTCCGACCTGCGCGACGAAGGCAAGGTGCGGCACGTGGGACTCTCCAACGTCGGCCGCAGCCACGTCGACACGGCGCAGGAGATCGTCCCGATCGTCTCGGTCCAGAACCGCTACAGCCTGACCGCGCGCGACTCGGAGGAGGTGCTGAAGAAATGCGAGGAAGAGGGCCTCGGCTTCATCCCATGGTTCCCGCTGGACGCGGGCGGCATGGCCAAGGAGGCCATCGAGGAGACAGCCCGTTCGCACGACGCCGCGCCGATGCAGGTCGCGCTCGCGTGGCTGCTCGCCCACTCCCCGGTCATGCTCCCGATCCCGGGCACGTCTTCCATCCCGCACCTCGAGCAGAACGTCGAGGCCGCGGCGTTGAGGCTCGACGACGAGGATCTGTCGAGGCTGGAAGAAGCCACAGGTTGAGCACACTCGACCCACGCACGGATATCGGGCACGTCCACCTGAAGGTGTCCGACCTGGAGCGCGCGGAGCGCTTCTACGTCGACGTGATCGGCTTCGAGGTCAAGGCCCGGTACGGCACCGAGGCTGTGTTCCTCGCGGCGGGCGACTACCACCACCATCTGGGGCTCAACACCTGGCAGAGCGAGGGCGGCTCCCCTCCCCCGCCCGGCGCCACCGGCCTGTTCCACTTCGCGATCCGGATGCCGACGCGCCGCCACCTGGCCGAAGCGCTGGTGCGGCTGCGCGAGGCCGGCTGGCCGCTGACGGGAGCGGCGGACCATCTCGTCAGCGAGGCGCTGTACCTGCACGACCCCGACGAGAACGGGATCGAGCTCTACTGGGACCGCGACCCGTCGCAGTGGTCGCGCTCGAACGGCCAGATCGACATCGCGACGCTGCCGCTCGACCTGCAGGACCTGCTCGTCCGAGCTGCCCGAGGAAGTCCGCTAACGCCGCAGACGCGCGGTGCGCTTCTGCACCGCGACGTTGCCGGCCGGTCACGCGCGGTCAGCGGTCAGCTTCAAGTGCACGCGGCGATGACGTCGCAGAGCCTTCCTGATGCTCTTCAGCGCCGGTTTCGACAAGGCCGGTCGCAAGGTCACGGTCTTCCGCGGCCTTGCCTTGGCGGACACGGGCTTCAGCCTGAAGACCTTCGACGCACCTGGCACCGTGACGTTCCCGTTTACAGTGACCGTGCCCGCTTCTCCCATCACCGCGCGCACGACGAGGTGTCGGGCGGACATGCGGCGCGCGACCGACAATGACGCGAACGTCGTCGCCGTGTCGGGCGCAGCAGCGGCGGCCGCCGGCGGCGTAATCGGCACAGCTCCGATCCTGACCGGGAGCGCCTGCGAGAACTCGTCCACGCAGGTCAGGGCATCAGGTGTGGGACAGGCGCCGAGCGCGAGCCCGCCCACGTGTACGTAGTAGAGACCGTCGGGCAGCGGGCGACCCGCATCCCACGACCTCTGGGTCGGGGCCAGTTGATCGTCCAGCACCAGGGTCTGGTCGAGGAAGTAGCCGGCCAGCGGTCCGGCCGGATACACGGCCGGGCTGCTGGCGACCTCGACGAAATCGCTCTGCATGTCCGCCGGCAGCGACCAGTCTGCGTGGAGAACGCGACCCCTGTGCGTTGCCGCCTGCAGGACCGGCGGATTGGGCGGAATCGTGACCGTCAGCGGAGCGGTGATGTCAGTTCCGCAGCATCCGCTGCCGTCTTCTGTCGCGACGTGAACCCAGTAGGTCCCGGGCGGCAGCGGCTCCGTCGATGCAAAAGTCCTCTGGTCCGGAGACAGCGTGTCGTCGTAGAGCATCAGGTTTTCGTCCCGGAAAAGGCCCTCGAGCGGACCGCTCGTGTACACGTCGGGCGACGTCGCGGCCTCGATAAAGACGTTGGAGTGCCACACCGACTTCCACCATTCAGCCCTCAGATGGCGTGCCGTGTGGCCGACGGAGAGCATGCCCGGCGTGGAGTTGAGGATCTCGGCGCTCTGCACGTTCGAGACCTCCTTCGGACAGGTCGGGAGAGGGAATGGGCACGCGATTTCGTCATAGGCGACCACGTGCACCCATAGCCTTCCTGGACCGCGCAAGAACGAGTAAGTCGTCGGGTTCGCGAGGAAGATGAGCGCCTGCCCGACCACGTTCTCGGCGAGGAATTGCCCTTTGAGGTCGCCGTCGGCGTAGGTGTCGGGAGCCGTCGCGCCCTCGACGAGGTAGCCGTGCATGTTCGGCGGAAGCGACCAGTTGGCCGTGATAGACCGCCCGTTTTCGCTCACGTGAACGATCAGCGGCTCCAGCACGGGCGGTGCCGCCGCGGCCCCCACGGGCGCAAGCAGCGCGACGGCGAACGCGAACAACGAGGCGATGATGGCTCGCAAGGCTCCTCTTCCCCCGAGCGACCATCCCCGCTGCGCGTCCTACTGTCAAGTGGGCGCTCGACGAACGACGCCCGTGCTTTCACGCGGGCTGACGTCTTCGTACATGCACCCTTGAACCGCCCGCCGGGCGGGCGTAGGGTCCGCCGCAAGCTACCAGGGGGTTATTCATGAGACGGTCGATGGCACTTACCGCCGGCTTCGCCCTTGCCCTGGTGATGTTGGCCGCTGCGGCGGCCGATGCCAGGACAATTCGCGTCGGTCATGGGGATTCAATCCAGGCCGCCGTGGATCGGGCGCATCCCGGCGACACGATCCAGGTTCGGACAGGGACTTACAGGGAGGACGGAAGGCCGTGTCCGACCGAGCCCGCGCACACCTGCGCGGTCGTCGTGACCAAGAACAACATCAGCATCGTTGGGCAGGGCAAGACACGTCGTGCTCGACAACGCGGGCGGTCAGGACGAGGGGATAGCGGTCGGCAAGACCGACGACCCCGCCTGCCTGACGAACGACAGCCTGCAGGTGAACGGCTCGTTGATCAAGGGCATCACGGTGTCCGACTTCGAGGACGATGGCGTGTTCCTCTACTGCGTGGACGGGTTCCGCATCACGGAGGTGCGGGCGATCGGGAACCTGGAGTACGCGATCTTCCCGTCGCACTCGTTCAACGGTCGCGTCGACCACTCGTTCGCGTCCGGCGCAAACGACACCGGGTTCTACATCGGGCAGTCGCACGACTCCCAGATGGACCACAACGTCGCGACCGACAACGTCAGCGGCTACGAGATCGAGAACAGCAGCCGCATTCGCGCCGACCACAACACGGCGTACGGCAACACCGGCGGAATCCTGTCGTTCACGCTGCCGTTCCTGGACGTCAATCAGAACTCGGACAACACGATCGAATTCAACAGCGTCCACGACAACAACAGGCCGAACACGTGCCTCGATCCCGCTGACGCCGTTTGCGGCGTGCCGGTGGGAACGGGCATCCTGTTGCTGGCGGCCGACACGAACAAGGTCCGCTTCAACAGGGTGACGGGCAACGACACGTTCGGCGTCGCCGTGTCGAACTTCTGCGTCGGCACCAGCACGCCACCAGAGATCTGCGCGGTGCTCGACATACAGCCGGACGCCGACGGCAACCAGATCAAGTTCAACAAGGTGACCGGAAACGGAGGCAACCCCGATCCCGACACCCCGTCGGTGTTCGCGGTCGACCTCGCCTGGGACACGACCGGAGTGGGCAACTGCTGGAGCTACAACGTGTTCGGGACGTCGTTCCCGGACCCGCTGCCTGCTTGCTGAGCTGAACCGGCCTCACGGGGCCACCGGACGGTGCGGCGCGGGGACCTACCCGCGCCGCGCCGCCTATTGCCGTTCCGCGCCGTAGTCGCTCATGTCGGCCGTCCAGAACTCGACCAGATGCCCGTCGGGATCGTGCACGTAGGCCGAGCGGCTGTTCGCCGCTCCTTCACCGAGCGGGCCGAACTCGTGCACCGGAACCTCGTGGCCGTGCCCACGCAGGGCTTTCACCCGCGCTTCGAACTCCGCTTCGGGAACCTGCATCGCGAAGTGCACGTGTGCGCCGCCCTGGCTGCCCTCGAGGCCCACCTGCGGCCGCCACAGGCCGATGCGGGTCATCCCCGCGAGCACCCAGATCGCGTCGCGGTGCGGCCAGCGCTCGACGACGGGCAGGCCGAGGTCGCGCGAGTAGAACTCCTCGGCGCGCGCGAGGTCCGACACCTCCAGCACCAGCTCGGACACGCCGGCCACGCCGGCGCCCGCGGTGCTCATCCCGCCGTCCCCTGCACCGTGACGACGTCCTGGCGCCCCCAGCCCGTCTCGCGATAGCCGACCAGGCGCAGGCCGGAACGCTCCTCGATCCGGGCACACACCCACGACGGGCGGTTCAGGGAGGTGCCGTAGCCGCTCGCTCCGGTCCAGTCCGCGTAGCCGTACCCGGTCTCGTCGATAGCCGCGCACGATCTCGTCGATGTCGGCGTCGGTGAGGTCCCATGCGAGCTGGCGCGCGACGAGCTGGCGGCGGGTGTTGCGCCCCTGGACCGTGAACACCAGGAGGCCGTCCTTGGCGAGCACGGAGGCGAGCAGGTCGAGGAACTGGATCCAGCGCGCCTCGGGAACGTGCGTGAAGAGCGAGCCGACCCAGATCATGTCGAAGGGCCCCGGCAGCTCGATCTGCGCCGGGTCCTCGTGGGAGTAGACCGGCACCGCGCCGAACTCCTGCGCGCAGAAGTCGACGGCGTCGGCGGTGATGTCGCAGGCGGTCAGCCGCGCGCCCGGGAACGCGGCGCGGAAGAAGCGCAGCGCGCGCCCGTAGCCGCAGGCGAAGTCGAGGATGCTCTCGCACGTCTCCTTGCGCGTCTCGAGCATCGCCAGCCGCGTGCAGCGAAGGGCGAGGGCGCCGGTGGGGAAATAGAGGTCCGGCGTCTTCGCGTACATGCCGTCCTGCGGAGACGTGACGCGGGACACGTCCTGCGGCGCCGACTGCCAGAAGTTGAGCAGGTCCGCGATCCAGTAGCGGCGATCCGTGTCGAGATCGCCGATGCGCGCGGTGCGGTCGGCGTCGAGCCGGGCCCACGCGGAGTCGCCCACCTCCCCGACCGAGGGCTCCGCCGCGAGCAGCGCTTCGAGCGTGACGTCGTCGGCGCCGGGCGCGAGCTCGGGCGTCAGCAGGACGCGGCGGGCATCGAGCTTCCCGCCGCGGACCTGCTGAAGGAGTTCGTCTGAGGTCTCGCCGGCCATGTGTCGCGGGCGCCTGCGCGCCGCGCGGATTCTAGAGCCGGCAGCACACCGCATACACTGCGGCCATGCCCACACGCGAGGAGGCTTGGCAGCTGGTGTGCGAGTGGACCGAGTCCGACTCCCTGCGCAAGCACATGCTGGCGGTCGAGACCGCGGTGCGCGCCTACGCGCGCAAGTTCGGAGCTGACGAGGAGATGTGGGCGCGTCGCGGGCCTGGTGCACGACATGGACTACGAGCGCTATCCCGACCTCGAGACCGGGCACCCGCGCATGGCGGTCGAGGAGCTGCGCCGCCGCGGCTATCCGGAGGAGGTCGTCCACGCCGTGCAGGCGCACGCCGAGTTCCTGGGCGTGCCGCGCGAGAGCCTGCTCGACAAGACCCTGTTCGCGTGTGACGAGCTGTCCGGGTTCATCGCGGCGTGCGCGTACGTGCGCCCGGAGGGAATCCACGGGATGAAGACCAAGTCGGTCAAGAAGAAGCTGAAGCAGCCGAGCTTCGCCGCGGGAGTGCATCGCGACGAGGTGTACCGGGGGGCCGAGGAGCTCGAGCCGGAGTCCGGGATGAGCTTCGACGAGCACGTGCAGTTCGTGATCGACGCGCTGGCCGAGCGGGCCGGCGAACTGGGCCTCGAGCCCGACGCCGCGCGGTCGTAACCTGCGCACACGTCCGGGCCGTATGCGAACATACGTTCGTGCGGTGGGAGAACCTGGAAGTGGGCATGGAGAACGAGCGTCCGCTCCCGCGATTGGGAGCGGACGCCGTTGTCCGCACGTTCGACGCACCCGAGGCGCTCGACATCCGCTTCCACGAGGTGCGGGCGAAGTCGGCGCTGAACCGGGTGCCGAAGTCGTCGCGGATGCCGTTCCAGTGGACGATCAATCCGTATCGAGGATGCACCCATGCGTGCCGGTTTTGCATGCATGGCGACACGCAGATCCTGATGGGCGATGGGCGGACGAAGCCGTCTGCGCAGACATAGGGGTCGGCGACGTGGTCTATGGGACGCGAGCGACGCGGCAGATACCGCCGCTAGCCGGACGACCTGTTCTCAGCACATTGGTCGAGCGTCAAGCGCGGCGTACCGGGTCACGCTCGAGGATGGGACCGACACTCATCGCGAGCGGCGACCACCGCTTTCTGACCAAAGTGCGAGGGCTGGAAACACGTCACGGGTGCCGAACAGGGCACTGTTGCGCCGCCCGCACCTGACGACGAACGACAGACTGATCGGAGTCGGTCAGTTTGCACAGCTACCCGCAAAATCAATCGACTACCGGCAGGGCTACCTGTGCGGGATGATCCGGGGTGACGGTCATGTCGGCTCGTACTACGACCGACCCGGAGGACCATCCGCGTTCCGGCAGACGCGCCACCGGTTTCGGCTCGCGCTCGTTGATCCTGGAAGCCCTGCGGAGGTCGGAGGCGTATCTCACCGACCTGAGGTGCGACGACAACGGAGTTCGTCTTCCAGGCGGCAACAGACGCATGGCGGCACGATCAACGGCAATTAGAGCGGCCATGGCGCGACGGGGCACGCGGTCGGTGAGCGTAGATCGAATGGCCCACGACACCCAGACGTCGACTGGATCCAGGGGATTCCTGGCCGGCATCTACGACGCGGAAGGCGGGCTAACGCGGCGTGCCTGCGGATCACGAACACGGATCCGGAGATCATCGACTGGATCACCTGTTGCCTGCGCCGACTTCGATTTCCGCTACGTCGTGCGAGCACGCCAGCACGGAGAACGGGCTGATGACGGTGCGCGTCACTGGCGGTCTGAAGGAGCAGCCTGCGGTTCTTCCACGACCACTGGACCCCGCCATCAGCGCGCAAACGTTCAATCGAAGGAACAGCGATCAAGTGCGACGCGCCGCTGGGCGTTGCGTCGATCGAGCCGCTTGGGATGGAGCTTGCCTCTCTACGACATCACCACGGGCACCGGGGACTTCATCGCGAACGGAGTCGTCAGCCACAACTGCTTCGCTCGCCCCACCCACACCTACCTCGACCTGAACGCCGACCGCGACTTCGAGCGCGAGATCGTCGTCAAGGTCAACGTGCCCGAGGTTGCGCGGGCCGAGCTGTCCCGCCCGTCGTGGAAGCGCGAGCACGTCGCGCTCGGGACCAACACCGACCCCTACCAGTGGGTCGAGAGCCGCTACAAGCTGATGCCGGGCATCTGGGAGGCGCTGCTCGACACCGACACGCCGTGCTCGCTGGTGACGAAGTCGCCGCTGGCGCTAAGGGACATCGACATCCTCACGCGAGCTCGCCGCCGGGCCCGGCGTGTCGGTCTACTTCTCGGTGCCCACGCTCGACGAGAAGGTCTGGCGCGAGACCGAGCCCCACACCCCCTCCCCGCGGGCGCGACTCGAGGGCGTACGCAAGATGAACGAGGCCGGCGTGCCGTGCGGGCATCCTGGTCGCGCCGCTGATCCCGGGCGTCAACGACGCGCCCGAGCAGGTCGGCGAGATCATGCGGATCGCGAGCGAGAACGGGGCGATCGGCATGGCGCATGTGCCGCTGCACCTGCGCGGTGAGGTCAAGGGCATCTGGTTCGACTGGCTGCGCGCCTACCGGCCGGACCTCGTCCCGCGCTACGAGGAGCTGTACAAGCGGGGCGCCTACGTCCCGGCCGACGAGCGCCGCCGGATCCAGCAGGTCGTGGACAGTGTGCGACCGAAAAGCGGCCGCGCCCCAGGCCGCGGCCGGGCACAGCCCGCGGCCGCCGGCGCGAGGACAAGGCCGCGGCGCGCACACCAACACAGCGACAGGAGACTCTCTTCTAGGGCAGCCCCGCGGCTTCGAGGGCCTCGCGCTTGCCCGGGTGTTGCTCGATTCGCGAGATCCTGCCATCGCGCATCCGAGTCACCCACCCCTCCACCGTTTCAAGCTCGACTCCGCTCTGCGCCCGGAGTTTCCACCTAGCACGGAGACGACGGTGTCCCCGCCATCGATCATCTCCAGGATCTCGACGTGGAGCTCCGCCCAGACTTCCCGGAGCGACGCCGTCCCGCGTCGCAAGCCGTCGATGCCTTGATAGGTGTTGTGAGCGGGGCCGTCGGCTCGTGTTGTCCAGACCAGGTCTGGGTCGTAGAGGTCCCAGTCCGGCTCGCCGGTCTCGTTGAGGTGGCTGATCGCCCGCCGCACGATTTCCACGCCCTCCTGCGACATCGCCTAGGCAGTATCCCGTCTTCGAGCTACACAGGCACGCCGGCCTCGAGCAGCGCCTCGGCGTTGCGCCACAGCCACATCTCCATCACGTCGTCGGGCACCGGCAGCTGCAGAAACTCGTCGACGACCTGCCCCGGTGGCCGCCCGAGCAGGAACCATCCGGTCCCGAACAGGACCTTCTCCTTGATCGTGGTGGTGCCGAACCGCAGCAGCGGCTCCCAGCCCGGTGCCGGGCGCGGCGAGGTACCGGGGCCGGTGCGCCGCCAGCTCGAGGTACACGTTCGGGTACTTCCACGCCAGCAGGCACGATTCGAGCACCCAGGGATACCCGGCGTGACTCATGATCAGCTTCAGCTCGGGGAAGTCGGCGGCGACCACGTCGATATGGCGCGGATGCCCGAGGTCGTTGACGCTCACGGTCGTCCAGTTCGCGGAGCTGTGGATGCTGACCGGCACGTCCAGCTCGACGCACTTCGCGTACAGCGGGTAGTAGCGGCGGTCGTCGGCCGGCAGCCCGATCATGAACGGCCGCACGCTCAGCCCGCGAAACCCGCGCTCGCGCACGAGCTCCTCGAACCCGCGCACCGCGTCCATCCCCTTCAGCACGTCGGCGCCGGCGAACGGCACGAACCGGTCGGGGTGCCGCTCGACGATCCCCGCGACGATGTCGTTCGGGATGAACGTTTCGTGCACGCTGGCCCATTCGTCGAAGCCCGTGATCAGCGTCCGCTGGATGCCGGCGGCGTCGAGCAGAGCCACGAGGTCCTCGTCGCTCATCTGCATCGCGCCGGCCGCGGCTCCGAACTCCCGCGGATCGGGCTCGCGCTTGTAGAACACGCGCAGATACCCCGCCATCTCCTTCGGGAAGTGCTCCGCCACGTGTCGCATCACCTCGGGCAAGGGCACGATCGGCGCCCACATGTCGATCGCGCGGCGCTCGATCGCGCGCGTCGCGCTCACGCCGCCCGCTCCGAGACTCGCGGTGTCCCCGACTCCTTGATCATTCGCTTCAGCCATCGCTGTTTCTCCCTCTGTTGTGCAATCCCGAGGTCGAGCACCGCGACACGGTGCCTGTCCACTTCACGTCCGACCATGCGCGCGCGGATCGCCTTGAACGTCTCGAGCTTCTCCGAGCAGTCCGCGAGCTGGTCCTCGAGCTTCGCGCGCGCCTGATCCGGTGTCAGCCTGCTGAAGAACAGGCACTTGCTGAGGAACGGGTGCCCGAGGAGGAAGTCGTACGTCACCTCGTCGCGCTCGTCGTCCGATCCCTCGAGCCAGCGCGCGAACACGCGGCGCCCCTCGGCGGTCGGATGGAACACGTTCCGGTTGCGCCCGCCGCGGCCGCGCTCGACGCGCCGGCGGACCAAGCCCTCCGCCTCCAAGCGATTCAGCAGCGGGTAGAGGATCCCGTCGTTGACCGTCTGCTGCGGAGGCAGCGCCGGTGACAGCGCGCGCTTCAGCGCGTAGCCGTGCATCGGCTGGTCGATCAGGAACCCGAGGACCGAATACTTCATATATACCTAGATTCTAGGTATCCGGACCGCCGTGCGTCAAGGGGCCGCCCGGGTCAGGCGCCAACGCAAAAGGGGCGGCCCACGGCCGCCCCTTTCAACAGGTCCCGATCGCCTGCTTAGCGCCGCCGGGCCGTCGTCTTGCGACGGGCCGGCTTGCGGGCCGTCTTGCGACGGGCCGTGGTCTTCTTGCGGGCTGCCGTCTTGCGTGCCGGACGGCGAGCCGTCTTCTTCCGTGCGGTGGTCTTCTTCCGTGCGGTCTTCTTGCGGGCTGTCGTCTTACGTGCCGTCTTCTTCCGTGCCGTGGTCTTCCGTGCGGGCTTCTTCCGTGCGGTCTTCTTGCGGGCCGTCGTCTTACGCGCCGGCTTACGCGCCGTCTTCTTCCGTGCGGTCTTCTTGCGGGCCGTCGTCTTGCGTGCGGGACGACGAGCCGTCTTCTTCCGTGCGGTCTTCTTGCGCGCTGTCGTCTTGCGTGCCGGACGGCGAGCCGTCTTCTTCCGTGCGGGGCTCTTGCGCGCCGCTGTCTTCCTACGCGCCGTAGTCTTCTTGCGCGCGGTGGTCTTCTTGCGCGCTGTTGTCTTGCGCGCTGCGCTCTTCCGCGCCGTGCTCTTCCGCGCGGGGCTCTTGCGCGCCGCCTTCTTGCGCGCACCGCCGGCTTTCTTGCGCTTGGAAGATCTGCGAGCCGCTGGAGACATCTCACTCCTCTCGCTAGGGGACGAGCGATGTTTATTTCATACGCCGGATGGCAACGCAAGCCGCAATTTCGAGGAACTTGCGCGCTAACGCGTTACCTGTTATTGCAGAACGGCGGGCGCGAGCTCGCTGAAGAAGCGCGACGCGAACTCGATGTCGTCGATCGCGATGCGCTCATCGGGCGCGTGTATCAGCGGCATCGTGTCCCAGCGTGACATTGCGCGCTGCGGAAAGAAGCCATAAGCGACGCACTCCGGAAACGCCTTCCGGAACCAGTGGCTGTCCGTAAAACCCGTCAACACCAGCGGCAAAAGCTGTGCCCCGGGATCGGTATTGCCTATGAAACCGCGCAGGAAGCCCGCCAGGTCGGACTCGGCCGCGGAGCTGTTCCCGATCACTTCCTCGCTGAACTCGAGCGTGTAACCGCCCTCGGGCTCGGGCCCGAGCAGGTCCTCGACGCGCCCTCGCACGTGCTCCTCGCCCATGCCGGGGGGCACGCGGCAGTCGACGCGCACCGTGCACCGCGACGGAATCACATTTTCTTTCTCGGAGGCGCGGATCATGGTCGGCGCCAGGGTCACCCGCATCATCGACTCGAACTGGTCCGCGAGGCGGGGCTCGACGGCGCGCACGCGCGCCAGCGCGGCGGACACGTCCGCGACCCGCTCGCCGGTCAGCGCCTCGAGGCAGGCGACGCCCGCCGGGTAGGCGTCGAACGGGGGCTGGCGCCCGTCCAGCCGGCCCAGCACCTCGACCATCCGCAGCAGCGCGTTGTCGCCGATGCCCGGCATGGACGCGTGCCCGGCGCGGCCCTCGGTCGAGAGCCGGAAGCGAAACACGCCCTTCTCACCGATGCAGAGCGTGTACATGCGGCGCCCCTCGAAGTCGAGCACCTCCCCCGCGCCCTCGTTCACGACCATGTCGCAGCGCACCTTCTCGGGGACGTTGTCGCACAGCCACTGCGCGCCGTAGGTCGCACCCGCCTCCTCGTCGCACGTGACGATCACCAGCAGCTCGCCGCGCTCCGGCCGCCATCCCGAACGCCCGAGACTGCATGCCGCGGCGACCTCGCAGGCGACCTGTCCCTTCATGTCGAGGGCGCCCCTGCCCCAGACAAAGCCGTCCTTGATCGCTCCGGACCACGGGTCGACGCTCCACTCGGACGCGTCCGCGAGCACGGTGTCGACGTGGCTCAGATAACAGAGCCGCTTTCCGTCGGCTTTCCCGCGCAGTCGCGCGATCAGGTTGGGCCGCTCCTCCGTCGCGCCCACGAGCTCACACTCGAACCCGGCCGCCTCGAGCTCGGAGCGCAGCATCTCCTGCGCCGGCCGCTCGTTCCCGGGCGGGTTCACCGTGTTGAAGCGGATCAGCCGCTGGAGCAGCTCGGTGGCCTCGTGCGCAAGCGCCATCGCCCTGATCATGAAGCACACGCATTGCATTGACGATCATCTATGTAATGTGCTATTACTCCTCGATGGCCGCCGGCCTCAAGACAGAGCCGAAGGTGAAGCGCCCCGCCGGGCAGCCGTGCTGCGAGCCGCTCGTGCACCCGACGGTCACGCCGGCCCGCGCGGAGCGGATCGCCGCTCTGGCGCGCGCACTGTCCGATCCGATCCGCGTCCAGCTCGTCGACGTGCTGCGCAAGCACGCGGGCAAGGTGTGCGTGTGCGAGCTGACGCCGCTGTTCGACGTATCCCAGCCCACGGTCTCGCATCACCTCAAGGTGTTGCGTGAGGCCGGGCTCGTGGACGTCGAACGGCACGGGCTGTGGGCCTACTACTACGTGATCCCCGATGCGACGAAGGAGCTTTCGACATGGCTGAGATGAAGCCACACCTCGCAATCACAGTCTCCGACGTGGAGCGCGCCACTCCGTTCTACCGCGCCCTGCTGGACGCGGAGCCCGCAAAGCAGCGCCCCGGATACGTGAAGTTCGAGCCGGACGACCCGGGCATCGTGCTCACGCTGATCCAGGGCGAGCGCGGCGACGGCCTCGGTGCGTTCAACCACGGCGGCATCAAGGTTTCGTCGACCGACGCGGTGCTCGCGACACGCCTGCGGCTCAAGCAGGCGGGCCTCGCGACTTTCGACGAGATGGACACGGAGTGCTGCTACGCGCTGCAGGACAAGATCTGGGTGAAGGACCCCGACGGCACGCCGTGGGAGGTCTTCACCGTGCTGGAGGACATCGAGCACAACGCCCACACGGATGCGCGGCGGCGACCGCCTGCTGCGCGTCATGAGCGTCGAGGTCGCGCAGCCCGGGCTGCGCACGCCGCAGCAGCTGTACGAGGACTGGGAGCGGGCGCACTGGGCGGCGCAGGACGTCGACCTCTCTCGTGATCCGGGCGACTGGTCCGCGCTCGCCGAGCGCGAGCGCGACCTTCTTTACTGGGTGCTGAGCTCGCTGATGGTCGCCGAAGAGCGGATCTCGACGCAGTTCTGCGGCCTCGTACTGGCGCAGGACGACGAGGAGGAAGGCAGCTACCTGTCGACCCAGCTCGTCGACGAGGTGCGGCACATGCAGTTCTACGCGCGCTTCCAGAACGAGGTGATCGCGGACCCCGCCGCCATCGCGGTGCATGTCGCCCGTGCGCGCGAGGTGCTGGGCGACCCGTTCAGGAAGTTGTTCGACGAGGCGCTCGTGGCCGCCCACGACAGGCTGCGCGGCGACCCCCGCAACCGCGAGGCGAAGGTCGACTTCGTGACCATCTACCACATGATCCTCGAGGGAACGCTCGGGATCACGGCGTCCCATTTCCTGCTCGACTTCCTCGGCGAGCGCGGGGTGCTGCCCGGATTCGTGGACGGCTACGGGAGGATCGCCGCCGACGAGCAGCGCCACATCGCCTGGGGCACGTACTTCCTGCGCAGCGCGGTGCAAGACGACCCGGCCATGGCGGAGGTGGTGAAGCGGCGCCTGCTCGACCTCCTCCCCGCCGTGGCCGAATCGGTGTCGCCGCCGAGCGAGGGCGCCTGGGACGTGCTGGGCGTCGAGGACGGCGCGCTCGGCGCCTACGGCCTGAACGCGCTCACGCGCCGGCTGAAGGTCATCGGAGTCAGCCTCGAACCGGCGGCGTGAGCACGGCGACGCGCCCAGGTCTCCCCCGGCGGGCGCTCGCGGAGGGCCTGGCTGCTTTCGCGCTCGTCTTCGCCGGATGCGGAGCGATCGTCGCCAACGCCGAGTACGACGGGAGCCTCGGCTCCGTCGGGGTCGGCGCTCGTGTTCGGGCTGGTGATCATGGTGATGGTGTACGCGACGGGGCACCTCTCGGGCGCGCACATCAATCCGGCGGTCACGATCGCGTTCACGCTGACCCGTCACTTCCCCGCCCGCGAGGCCGTCGGGTACGTGGCCGCGCAGTGCTGCGGTGCCGCGGTGGCGGCCCTGCTGCTGGGGATGTTGTGGACGGGAGATCCCGCCAACCTCGGGGCGACGGTTCCAACCGTCGGATCGGGGACGGCGCTCGTCTACGAGACGGTATTGACGGCGTTCCTGATGTTCGTGATCGTCGCGGTCGCGACGGACACGCGAGCGGTCGGTGCAGCGGCCGCGATCGCGATCGGGGGGACCGTCGGGTTGGACGCCCTGTTCGGCGGTCCGGTGACGGGCGCCTCCATGAACCCGGCACGCTCGTTCGGCCCGGCGCTTGCGGCCGGCGAGTGGAGCGATTTCTGGCTGTACGTGATCGGGCCGATCGCCGGAGCGGCAATCGGCGCGCTCGCCTACCAACTGGTGCGCGAGGAGGCGATCGCCTGATGCGGCCCGGATCTCGGAGCTCCCGTCATTTGCGGCTGAGCAAATGACGAATGTTTTGTTCGTGTGCCTGCACAATGCGGGCCGCTCGCAGATGAGCCAGGCGCTGTTCGAGCGTGACGCCGGTCCGGGGCACGAGGCACGCTCGGCCGGCACCACGCCCGGCGAGCACGTGCACCCGGAGGTCGTCGAGGCGATGCGGGAGCTCGGCATCGACGTGTCCGGCCGCGTCCCGCAGAAACTGACGGACGACCTCGCGCAATGGGCGGACGTGGTGGTCACGATGGGCTGCGGCGACGAGTGCCCCTACATCCCGGGCAAGCGCTACATCGACTGGGACCTGCCGGATCCGAAGGGGCGGCCGGTGGAGGAGGTGCGCGCGATCCGGGATGACATCGCCGTGCGCGTCGGAGAGCTCGTGCGCGAGCTCAGTGCTTGACCGGTCCCGCCGCCGAACAGCAACCGCCACAAGCCGCCGCCCCAGTAGCGGCGGCCGCACTTCGGGCACTTGCGCCCGAAGTGCTGCCCCGGCGTCTCGCAGCGGGAGCACACCGGCTGCTCCGCGACGATGCCGCCGGTTCAACTGAGGCTGGTCCAGACCGTCTTCGTCTCGAGGTACTCCTCGAGCCCGGCGCGCCCGTGTTCGCGCCCCACGCCCGAGGCCTTGAAGCCGCCGAACGGCGCCGCCGGGTCGGTCAGGCCCCACACGTTCACGTACACGGTGCCGGCCCGCAGCAGCGCGGCGAGGCGGTGCGCGTTGCCGATGTCGCGCGTCCACACCCCGGCCGCGAGCCCGTACTCGGTGTCGTTCGCGCGGCGCGCAACCTCCTCGATCGACTCGTACGGCTGCGCGACCAGGACGGGACCGAAGATCTCCTCCCGGGTGATCGCGATGTCGTCGGAGGTGGTGGTGAACAGCGTCGGCTCGATGAAGTAGCCGGGGCTGCGCTCGCCCCCGCCCGCCACCAGCTCTGCGCCCTCGGCCTTGCCCTGCTCGATGTATGCGGTCACGCGCTCGTGCTGCTCGGCCGAGACGACCGGCCCGAGCTGGGTATCGGGCGCGAGGCCGGGGCCCATCTTCATCTTCGGGGCGCGCTCCGCGAGCGCCGACACGACCTCGTCGAACTGGTCCTTGTGCACGAACAGCCGCGAGCCCGCGTTGCACGACTGGCCGGTGTTGAAGTAGATGCCCTGGAAGGAGCCGCCGATCGCCGCCTTCAGGTTGGCGTCGGGCAGGATGATGTTCGGCGACTTGCCGCCGAGCTCGAGCGTCACGCGCTTCAGCGCACGACCCGCCTTCGCGCCGATCTCGCGACCGACAGCGGTGGAGCCGGTGAACGAGATCTTGTCCACGCCGGGATGGTCGACCAGCGCCGCGCCGGTCTCCCCGTCGCCGGTCACGACGTTCACGACACCCTCCGGGAACCCCGCCTCGAGCGCGAGCTCGCCGAGCCGCAGCGCCGTCAGCGGCGTCTGCTCGGCGGGCTTCAGGACGGCCGTGCAGCCGGCCGCAAGCGCGGGCGCCAGCTTCCACGCGGCCATCATCAGCGGGAAGTTCCACGGGATGATCTGGCCGGCCACGCCGACGGGCTCCTTGCGCGTGTAGACCAGCATCCCGTCGCCACCGGCGACCGGGATCACCTCGCCCTCGATCTTGGTCGGCCAGCCCGCGAAGTAGCGGAAGTGGGAGGTGGTGAGGCCGATGTCGATCGTGCGGGCATAGGTGACCGGCTTGCCGTTGTCGAGCGACTCCAGCTCGGCCAGCTCCTGCGCGTGCTCCTCGATCAGGTCGGCGAGCCGGTTCAGCAGCTGCCCGCGCGCGGCCGCGGCCAGCTTCCGCCATTCGCTGCCGTCCTCGAACGCGGTCCGCGCTGCCCGCACGGCCGCATCGACGTCCGTCGGCGCCGGCCTGCGCGACCTCGGCGATCGCCTCGCCGGTCGCCGGGTCGATGGACTCGAAGGTGCGGCCCGTCCGCGGCGGCTCGCCACTCGCCGCCGATCAGCAGCTTCTTCGGGCCCTCGAGGAAGCGCCGCGCGGCGTCGGAGAGCGATTCGGGCGGTGCGGTGACGGTCATTGAGATCCCTTCATCCGAATACCTAGGGTGACATGACGATTTTCAGCGCCTCGCGGTTCGCGTAAGCCTCGTACGCGACGGGAGCGTCCTCCAGCTTCATGTGACGGCTGACGAGCGGCGTCGGATCGAGCACCCCGTTGGCCATCATGGCGAGCACCGGGTCGACGTGGGCGATCACGTTCGCGTGCCCGGTGATCATCTTCAGCGCCTTGATCCAGACGACCCCCATGTGCAGCTCGCAGCGCTCGGCGTAGACGCCGACCACCGAGACGGTCCCCGCCTTGCGTGCCATTCGACAGGCCATGTCCAGAGCATCGGGGTGGCCGACCGCCTCGACGACCACGTCGGCGCCGCGGCCGCCGGTGGCGGACTTGACGGCGGCGCGGGGGTCCTCCTCGGTGAGGTGCACAGCCTCGGCGCCGAACGAGCGCGCGACCGCGAGCCGGTCCGCCACCGTGTCGACACCGAGCACCCGTGCCGCGCCGCACGCGCGCGCCGCCTGCACCGCGCACAGGCCGACGGGCCCGAGCCCCAGCACGACGACCGTGTCGCCGGGCTTGAGTCCAGCCGCGACGACCGAGTGATACCCGGTGCCCATCACGTCACCCGCGAACAGCGCCGCGTCGTCGGACATTCCCTCCGGAACCCGTCGCAGCGTGAGGTTCGCGCGCGGCACGAGCACCTGCTCGGCCTGTGCTCCCTGGAGCGAGCCGAGCGTCGCACCGTGACCGAAGACCCGCGACTCGTCGCACTTGTGGTAATCGCCCCGCATGCAGAAGAAGCACGATCCGCACGCCGTCTGGAAACAGCCGAGCACGCGATCGCCCACGTCGACCTTCGTGACCGCATCGCCGGCGGCGATCACCTCGCCGACGTACTCGTGGCCGATGATGAAGCCGGGCTCGATCTTCACCCGGCCGTGGTAGATGTGCAGGTCCGACCCGCAGACGCCGGTCGCCTCCACCTGCACGATCGCGTCGTCGGCCGCGAGCAGGTCGGGCTCGGGCCGTTCTTCGACCCGGATCTCGCCGGGAGCCTGGAACGTGACGGCCTGCATCTACCTAGCGCCTTTGCCCCGAGGGCCGCACCAAGACCTCGTTGACGGCCACGCGGTCCGGGCCGCCGACCGCGTACAGGATGGCCTCGGCGATGTCCCCGGCCTCGAGCAGCTCGCCGATCTCCTCCCGCATCTTCTCGATCGCGTCGACGACCATCGGATGCGTGTTGTGGCCCTGTAGCTCCGTGGCGACGAACCCCGGCTCGATCACCGTCACCTTCACGTTCGCGGGCGCCACCTCCTGGCGCAGCGCCTCCGAGAAGGCGTTGACGCCGAACTTCGTCAGGTTGTACACCGCCGCGCCGAGCGTTGCGAAGCGCCCTGCGACGGACGAGACGTTCACGATGTGGCCGCTGCCCTGCCCACCCATGATCGGGAGCACTGCGTGGGTGCAGTACAGGAGGCCGAGCAGGTTCACCTCGATCATCTGGCGCCACTCGCTCGTGTCGGAGCCGATCACTGGCCCGAGCAGCATCACTCCCGCGTTGTTCACGAGGATGTCGACGCGCCCCAGCTCGTCGTTCGTGCGCGTGATGAACGCATTCGCCTGGGCCTCGTCCGTGACGTCGGTCTCGATCGCGAGCGCACGGCCCCCTTCCCCTTCGATGCGTTTGGCAAGGTCGTCGATCCGGTCGGTGCGACGCGCGGCCAGCGATACGGCGGCGCCCGCACCCGCGAGCGTCAACGCTGTCGCCTCGCCGATGCCGGACGAGGCGCCGGTGATCGCCGCCACGCGGCCGGAGAGATCTGGTTGGTGCATTCGTTCCTCCTAATTTTTCGCGAGTGTCTCGCGCAGGCCCGTGTCCATGTCGCGCGGCGCGTAACCGAGGTCACGGCGCGCCTTGTCGTCCTTTGCCCAGTAGGTCACGCCGTCCGAGGTGGCGATCAGCTCGCGCAGGTTCGGCGGGAAGCCCATGAGCTTTCCGACGACCGGCCCGATCGGGGTGAGTGCCTTCATCACGCCCACCGGCAGCTCGTGCTTGGGGGGCTTGCGCCCGGCGATCTCGGACACCTTCTCCACCATCTCCCGCATCGTGGCGATCTGGCCTCCGAGCACGTATGACTCCCCCACCTGGCCCTTGTCGTGCGCGAGCACGATCCCGTCAGCCACATCGTCGACGTGCACCATGTTGAGACCGGTCTCGGGGAACATCATCAGCTTCAGCTTGCCCGTCCGAGCCTGATCGATGATGTTGCCCAGCTCGGAGTGGTCGCCGGGCCCGTACACGCCGCCCGGCTGCACGATCACGACCGGCGCACCGCTCGCGATCCGGTCGAGCGCGACCTGGTGCGACTGCCACTTGGTCTCCTCGTAGCAGGAGAGCCATTCGCCGCCGTTGCGGCTGTAGGTCTCGTCCACCACCTCGCCGTGGGTGTTCCCGAACACGCCGACCGTCGAGACGTAGACGATCCGCTGCACCCCGGCGTCGATTGCGGCATCCAGCACGCGCTCCGTGCCGCCCACGTTGGCGTCGCGCATCGCGTCCCGCTCGGAGGCAGGGATCCCCACCTTGTAGACAGCGGCGATGTGGAACACCGAGTCGCAGCCGCGCACGCCGTCCCGGATCGCCTGCTCGGACGTCAGGTCGCCCTCGACCAGCTCACAGCCCAGCTCGCGCAGCTCCGCTGCCTTCTCCGGCGAGCGCACGAGCGCCACCACCTCGTCGCCGCGCTGCCGCAGCCTGCGTACCACCCGGCTCCCGATGAAGCCGGTCCCGCCGGTCACGAACGCTTTCATCTGGCACCTCCCATCGTTGGCCGTGGCGGATACTAAATATCGAGGGCTTCGCCCGCCTAAAGTCCTGAGAGTCCGCCTACGGCGGCCTCCATACTAGGCACCTGGCTATGTCGACCCGGCCCACACCATGAGCTGGTTGCGCCGCCGCCCGCGCGGCGCCCGGGCCGCGCCCGGACAGCGTGGGCTGCACATCGGGGACCCGCGCTTCGACGACTGGGACGTCGTGCACGACTTCGGCGACGTGGAGACCGCGCGCGCCTGGTGCCAGCACCTGGAGGAGGCGGGCATGGAGGCCGTGATCACCGCGGACTGGCAGCCGGACCGTTTCGGCCACGGCGACATCGCGCTGCGCGTGCCCCCGGGACGCTGGAGCGAGGCCGAGGAGTTCCTCTCCGGGCTCGACCTCGACTGAGTCGAGTTTTCCTTAGCCGGAAAACTCGGTTTGGGTGATCCGCGCCGGAAACTCGGTTTCAGTGATCCGGGCCTACATAATGCGAGGGATGCGTCGCACAAAGATCGTGGCGACCCTCGGGCCGGCGACCCACAATCCCGAGATCCTCACCGGCCTGATCGCCGTCGGGGCCGACGTGCTGCGGCTCAACTTCTCGCACGGCACCAAGGACGATCACGCGCGGCTCGTCCAGATGGCCCGCAAGGCCGCCGCGCGCGCGGGTCGCGAGATCGGTCTCCTGGGCGACATCCCCGGGCCGAAGTTGCGGCTCGGCGAGATCGACGGCGGCGTGATGCACCTGCGCAACGGCCAGTCGCTGACGCTCACGACCAACTCGAATGCCACCGGGCGCGACACGCTCCCTGTCGGCTGGGCGGGTCTTCCCGGCGCGGTGAAGCCCGACGACGTGATCTACCTGGCGGACGGCTCGATCCGGCTGCGGGTGAGGGAGGCGAGCAGCTCCGAGGTCTTGACCCGGGTCGAGACCGGAGGGTCGGTCGCTTCCCACCAGGGCATGAACCTCCCCGGGGTGGAGGCCCTGCCGTCGGCCGTCGGCGAGTCGGACCTCGGCTGGGTCGACTTTGCGATCGAGCACGAGATCGACCTGCTCGCCGTCTCGTTCGTGCGCCACGCGAGCGACCTCGACCCGGTCAACGCAAGGCTTGCCGAACGCGACTCCGACATACCGGTGATCGCGAAGATCGAGAAACGGGAGGCGGCGGAGCACGCCGAGGCGATCGTCCAGGCTTGCACGGGAGGAATCATGGTGGCGCGCGGGGACCTCGGCATCGAAGTGCCCATCGAGGAGATTCCCCAGATCCAGAAGCGCCTGCTGCGCCTCGCCGGCCGCTACTCGAAGCCGTGCATCACGGCCACGCAGATGCTCGCCTCGATGGTGCGCTCCACGCGTCCGACGCGCGCCGAGGCAACCGACGTCGCGAACGCCGTCTACGACGGCACCGATGCGTTGATGCTCTCGGAGGAGACCGCGATCGGGCACCATCCGATCGAGGCCGTGCGGATGATGTCGCGCATCGCGGAGGTGACGGAGCGCGACCTGCCCTATGACGAGTGGCTCGCACGGCGCACGCGCCATGCCGAGCACGACGTCGCCGACACCCTGTCCTACAGCGCGGTCGTCGCTGCCTACCAGCTCGACCTGGCGGCACTCGTGGTGCCCACGCGCAGCGGGCGCACGGCACGGCTGGTGTCGGCTCACCACCCGCGTGTGCCCGTGCTGGCCTTGTCCGAGCGTCCCGCGACCGTCCGGCGGCTGCAGCTCCTCTTCGGCGTGACGTCCGACCACTACCACGAGCAGGGCACGCTCGACGAACTGCTCGAGGGCTGCGCGCTGAGCGCGCGGGACCTGGGACTCGCCAAGTCGGGTGACCTGATCGGCATCACGGCGGGACTCGTCGGACAGGGGCTCGGGACGAACCTGCTCGAGGTGCACCGGGTCCCCTGAAGTCGGCGTTTTCTACTGACCGCACATGCGGCCAAGGTCCCATGTGCCCAGCGACGGCGCCGCCTAGGGTTGACCGGACGTGGTACTTCGACCGGCTCCGCTAGGCACCGCTCCGCGAGGCTCTGAGAACCCGCGCGTAATAGAGCTTCACGGTGTCTCGCGGCGCTACGAGCTGGGAGATGTGACCGTCACCGCGCTCGACGACGTGACGCTCGCGGTGGCCGAGCGTGAGTTCATCGTCGTGCTGGGACCCTCGGGGAGCGGCAAGACGACCCTGCTGAACATGATCGGCGCGCTCGACTCGCCGACGGCCGGCACCATCGTGGTCGCGGGGCAGGACATCACCAAGGCCTCCCGCAAGGAGCTGTTCCGCTTCCGCCGTCACGGCGTCAGCTTCATCTTCCAGACCTTCAATCTCTTTCCGGCGCTGACGGCCCTGGAGAACGTGGAGTTCGGCGTGGACGTGACGGGCCGTCACCGCGACGCCCGTGCGAAGGCGACCGAGACCCTCGAGCGTGTCGGACTCGGCGGGCGCCTCCAGCACTTCCCGCACGAGCTGTCCGGTGGGGAGCAGCAGCGTGTCGCGATCGCCCGCGCCGTCGCCACCGGCAACCCGGTGCTGCTCGCCGACGAGCCGACCGGGGAGCTGGACTTTCGCACCGGGGTCCAGATCCTCCAACTCCTGCACGAGCAGACGCACCAGTCGCACACCTCGGTGCTGATCGTCACGCACAATCGCGAGGTCGCGCGCATCGCCCATCGCGTGATCGAGCTGTCGAGCGGGAGGGTCGTCTCGGACGGACCGCCCGAGGGCGGCCACGCCGAGATCTCCGAGCTGCACTGGTGATCTCGTCGCGGGGCTTCTGGCTGCGCTGGTCATGGCGCGACCTGCGCCGGCGCTGGCTCCAGGTGGTCGCCACGTCGCTCGTGATCGCAGTCGGGACGGGACTCTACGCCGGCCTTGGCGGGATGCGCGAATGGCGCGAGCGCTCGAACGACCTGAGCTTCGCCCAGCTCGCCTATCACGATCTCCGCGTCGACCTCAGCCAGGGCAGCTATCTGCGCAGCGGCAGCCTGCGGGCCGTGGTGCGCGGCGTGCCGGGCGTGCGAGCGACCGAGGAGCGCATGGTCGTACCCACGCAGATCGACGCATCGCACGGCGGGCGCACCGTGCTGGTGCCGGGCCAGATCGTCGGGATGCCGGTGCGGGCGGGCGGGCCGCGCGTGGACACGTTGGCGCCGAAGGCCGGCAGAACCCTGCGTCCCGGTGACGCACGCGCACAGGTCGTGGTGCTCGACCGTGCCTTCGCCGATCACTACGGCCTGCCCGCCGCCGGGCGCGTGCGCCTCGCGGGCCTCGGGCCGACCCGGTACGTGGGCCAGGCCCTGTCGCCGCAGTACTTCCTGGTGTCCGGCACCGGCTCGTTCGGCGGGGAGGCGACATTCGCCGTGGTGTACGCGCCGCTGCGCGTCGCGCAGCGGGCGGCTGCACGGCCGGGGCGCGTGAACGAGGCGGTCCTGCGACTCGCGCCGGGCGCCAACGTCCGGCGAGCGGAGCGCGACGTGCGATCTGCTCTGGACCGCGCCCTGCCCGGGATCGGCGCCACGGTCACGAGGGGAACCGAGGAACCCGCCTACCGGGTGCTCTACAAGGACGCCCGCAGCGACCAGCGCCTCCTCGACGTGTTTGCCTACCTGGTGCTGGGCGGCGCCGCGCTGGCCGCGTTCAACCTCATCAGCCGGGTAGTCGAGTCCGAGCGCCGCGAGATCGGCGTCGGCATGGCGCTGGGCGTGCCGCCGCGCGCGCTGGCCCTGCGTCCCGTCCTCATGGGCGTCCAGATCGCGCTGCTGGGCGTCGCGCTCGGGATCGCGACGGGAGTGGCGTTCGCCGGGTGGCTCAGCGACGTGTTCCGCGAGCAGCTTCCGCTGCCGAGCTATGCGACGGCCTTTCGCACGGACGTCTTCTTGAGAGCTGCGGCACTGGGGTTCCTGCTCCCGCTCGCCGCGACCGCCTACCCCGTCTGGCGGGGAGTGCGCGTGCCGCCGATCGAGGCGATCCGCATCGGCTTCCACGCCGCCAAGGGAGGCGGGTTCGCGCCCTTGCTGAAGCGGATCAGGCTGCCGGGCTCGAGCCTCGCCCAGATGCCGCTGCGTAACGTCGTGCGCGCACCGCGCCGCACGATCATGACGATGCTCGGCCTGGCGGCGGTGATCACGACGGTGGTCTCGCTGTCCGGCATGTTCGACTCCTTCGCGGCCACGGTCGACGGCATCGAGCGCGAGACTCTGCACCAGGGCGCGAACCGCCTGGACGTTCGCCTCGACGGCTACCACCCGCGCGAGTCACGGGTCGTGCGCAGGATCGAGCGCGCACCCGGGGTAGGGGCCGCCGAGCCAGGGCTACGTGTCGACGGAGAGCTGCGCTCCGGTGGGCGGTCCATCGACGTCTCGGTCGCGCTCCTGGACGCGCGCAGCGCCGTATGGACGCCCACCGTCGAGAAGGGCGGGCTGCGGGCGGGCCAGCGCGGTGTGGTGATCGCGCGCAAGGCGGCCGCGGACCTCGGCGTCGGCGTCGGCGACGAGATCACGCTGCGCCATCCGGTGCGGCGCGGCAGCGCCTTCGACCTCGTCGACACACGCGCTGCGGGTGATCGGCACTCACCCGAATCCACTGCGAGTGTTCGCGTACATGGACCGCAGCCAGGCGGGGCTGCTCGGGCTCGCGGGCCAAGCGAACGAGCTGACCGTGGTCCCCGCGCCCGGAGTCTCCGAGCAGAAGGTCCAGCGCTCTCTGTTCGGGCGGCCCGGGGTCGCGTCCGTGCAACCCGTGGCGGCGGAGACCAGGGAGGTCAAGCAGGCCGTGCAGGAGTTCACCGAGGTCATCACAGTCACGGAGACCGTGGTCCTTTTCCTGGCGCTGCTGATGGCGTTCAACTCGACCAGCATCTCGGTCGACGAGCGCCGCCGCGAGTACGCGACCCTGTTCGCCTTCGGCGTGCCGGTGCGCTCGGGCCTTCGCATCGCGATGGTCGAGAGCGTCTTCGTGGGCGCGCTCGGGACGCTGATCGGCATCGCCGCCGGGGTCGCGGTCGTGAGCTGGACGATGAACGACCTCCTGGGAGACACGCTGCCCGATCTCGGCGCGGTCGTCACCCTCGCCCCCGCCTCGATCGTGACCGCCGTCGCCGTCGGGCATCGGTGCGATGGCGCTGGCGCCGCTGCTGACGGTGCGCCGCCTGCGACGGATGGACATCCCCTTCGACCCTGCGCGTGGTGGAATGAGCAGGCCGGCGCCGGCTCACCGCGCGGCGCGCCCGAGCACACGCACCCAGTCGACCCGCAGCAGGGCGACCAGCCCCGCCAGCATCAGGACCTGCAGCGCGATGCCGAGCGGCGACGTGAGCGAGTCGGTGACGACCTGGCCGAACGTGTCCTTCGCCGCGGAGGCGCCGGCCACGTAGATCGAATAGGAAACGAGCCTGCCGCTGAAGAATGCGAGCGTGAGCGGCAGCAGCGGCACCGTCATCAGCCCCGCAGCGACGAACAGCTGCGCCGAAGGAACGGGCGACAAAGCGAACAGGCCGAGCGCCCCGAGCGTCTTGCGCCTGCTGCCCAGCAGGATCTGCTCGGCCGCGGCCAGGCTCTCCCTGCGCTTGGCAGACAGCCGCGGCCGCATGCGCCTGGTCGCGCTCGCGAGCACGAAGCGCCCAGCCGCGGCCGCGATCGCCCCCACCAGGACCAGCGGCACGGCCGCGAGGTCGGAGTTGAAGCGGAACAGCACGAGGACGGCCCATGTCGGCGGTCCGAACGCGGGCAGCAAATTCACCGCAAAGATCGTTGCGGCGGCGAGCAGATACTCCATGCAAGCGCCGGGACAGGTTTAGGGCAGGGGCGCCGACCCGTGCTGCCGCTCGGCTGCGGGTGCCGCGACGAGCAACGGACACGGAGCGTGGTGCAGCAGATCGAGCACCGTGCTCCCGATCGCCGCCCGGACGCGGCCGAGACCCCGCGACCCCGTCACGATCAGGTCTGCACGTCGCTCACGCGCAACGTCGCTGAGGACCTCGGCCGCACGGCCCTCGATGGCCTCGTACCGGACGTCGAGATCCGCGCCCTCGAACACCGGACGGGCAGATTCGAGCGTCTCCTGCGCCATCCCCCTGAACCCGGATCGCAGATCTTGAAAGAACTCGTACGTCCTGATCTCGACCGGCACCCAGTAGGCGTCGACCACGGTGACGGTCGCGCCGGCGGGCGCGATGCGGCGGGCCAGGCTGAGCGCCTCCCGCGCTTCGTCGGACCCGTCGTAGCCGACGACGAGCTCGCGGATCGGCTCGCTCACGCGCCGCTCGAGATCTCGCTCAGGTCCACCTCGATCGGGATCGCGTCGGCCGGGAGCGGGTCGGCAGGCTGGATCGGCTCGGCCTCGCGCGACAGGTAGTGCGACAGGTACCGTCCCGCGACCTTCATCTCGGGCCACCACAGCAGTCGCCGGCTCACCTTCGACGCGTCCCCGCGCCCGCCCGACACCTCGGCGCGGAGGAACCTTGCTCCCTCGCCGGTCAGCAGCAGTCCCCGCAGGACGGGGCGAAAGTCCTCCGCCGTGACCGGTGCCCCGGCCTCGGTGGCAATCGCGCGCGCGGCCGCGTCAGCCTGCTGCGTGGCGATCCCGCCCTGCTTGATCGGGAAGTCGGTGACGTCCCCGGCCGCGTACACGCGATCGGTGTCGCGCACGCGCCCGGTGACGTCCACCGGGATGAAGCCGTCGGCGTCCGTCGGCAGGCCGGCGGGCGCGTTCCCGCGCAGGTGCGGCAGCGCGACCACGCGCTCTACCTCGACCGAGCCTTCGGGCACGCACGACAACGAGCCGTCCGTGAAGGACACGGGGACCCGCGAAGTGTGGACGGCGACGGCGTGGTCGCGCAGCAGGGCATCCACCGCCTCGCTCGCCTGGCGGCCGAACAGCGCCAGGGGGGCGGCCTCGGCGGTGACGAGCGTGAACTCGACCTGCGCGCCCAGGGCGGCCGCGCGGCTCGCGGTCATGAGCGCCAGCTCGTACAGGGGCAGGGGCCACGCCGCGCCCGCCGGCACCGCGAATGCAACGCTGCGCACGGCGCCGGACTCGATGTCGCCAAGCAGCTCCTCGAACGCGGCGCGGTCCGTGGCGCCGCGGTAGGTGAGCGCGCCTTCGACCGCCTCCACCGGCTCCGCGCCGGTGGTCACGAGCAGCCAGTCGTAGGGAATCTCGCGGTTCGACCGCGTGACCAGCACACGGCGGTCGCTGTCGACCGACATCGCTGCCTCGACGTACAGCTCCGCGTCGTGGTCACGCGCGATCTCGGCGAGCTCGAAACGCGGCGCCTCCCCCAGGCCGAACGGCTCGACCACGGCGAGCGGCCGGTAGGAGAGCTGCGGCTCCGGCGAGACAAGAGCGAGGTCGACGCGGTGGCCGGCCAGGCGGCGCAGGGCGATCAGGGCCTCGAGTGCCGCGAAGCCGCCGCCCGCGATCACGACGCGGGGCTTCATCTCTGTGCGGGTGCTGTGGCGGACATACGATCGATCCTCTCCTCGACGACCTCAGCATAGGCCGGGCGGTGGAACGCTGCATCCGCTGCGCGCCACGCAAGGTTCACCGTAGTATCTACGCAGGCCTTGGGCTGGCCGCACATGGGCGATCGACGAACAGAACCGGAAGAAGAGGGACACATCGCTTCCGAGACGGCCGGCACGCACAGGCTCGAGTCACGGCGCCTGGAGAGGCTCATCGACGCCGGGCGCGCGCTGGTCTCGATCTTGGACCTGGAGGCCGTACTCGAGTACGTCCTGCACACCGCGCGCGAAGTGACGGGCGCCCGCTATGCGGCACTCGGGATCCTCGACGAGCCGCGGGAGTCGCTCGAGCGCTTCGTCACGCTGGGAATCGACGACGAGCTGCGCGCACGGATCGGCGACCCGCCCACCGGTCGTGGAGTCCTCGGTGAGCTGATCCGGGACGCACGCCCCCTGCGCATCGGCGACGTCGGTTCGCACCCGGCCTCGTACGGTTTCCCGCCGGGCCATCCCCCGATGCACAGCTTCCTGGGCGTGCCGATCATGATCCGCGGCGAGGCGTGGGGAAACCTGTACCTGACGGAGAAGGACGGCGGCGGGGAGTTCGACCAGGCCGACGAGAACTCGGCGGTGATCCTCGCCGACTGGGCCGCGATCGCGATCGAGAACGCCCGCCTCATCCGCGACGGCACAGAGCCGCCGCGCCGAGTTGGAGGTGGCCATCCGGCGGCTGCGCGCGGCAACCGAGATCATGCGCGCACTCGACGGCGAGACCGACATCGCACGCGATCCTCGAACTGGTCGTGAAGCGTGCGCGGGCGCTGGTGGACGCGCGCTGGACCGCGATGCTCCTGGTCGAGCAGGACGCGCTCGTCATCAACGAGATCGCCGGCGACGTCGACCGTGCGCTGCTCGGCACACGCGTGCCGATCGAGGGCTCCGTCTCGGGCCAGGTGTTGAGGTCGAAGCGGCCGGAGCGGGTCGCCGACCTCTCCAGCCGGGTGATGGTCTCCTCGCAGGAGCTCAGCCTCCACGCCGAGAGCGCGTTGCTGGTGCCGCTCGTGTTCCGATCGCAACCGCTGGGCATACTGATCGCCGCCGACAAGCTGGACGGACCGGAGTTCACGGCCGAGGACGCGCGGCTGCTGGAGTCGTTTGCGGCGACCGCGGCGGTCAGCGTGCACACCGCCACGTCCGTCGCCGAGGACCGCCTGCGCCACAGCATCGAGGCGTCCGAGCAGGAGCGCGGCCGGTGGGCGCGTGAGCTGCACGACGAGACCCTCCAGGGCCTCGGCGGCCTGCAGATGCTGCTGTCCTCCGCCCTGCGCGGTGCGGACCCGGAGCGGCTGCGAGCGGCCGTGCGAGACGCCGTCCAGCAGATCGGCATCGAGATCGCGAACCTGCGCTCGCTGATCGTCGAGCTGCGCCCACCGGCGCTCGACGAGATCGGGCTGGTCCCCGCGATCGAGACGCTTGCGCAGCGCGTGGCCACCAGCGAGGGCCTGACCGTCGAGACGAACATCGCGCTCTCACTCGAGGACGCCGAGCGTTTCGCACCCGAGGTCGAGAGCACGGTCTACCGGCTCGTGCAGGAGGCCCTCACCAACGTGGGCAAGCACGCCGGCGCGAGCCGTCTCGAGATCGAGCTGCTGCCACAGGATGACTCCGTGGTCGTCACGGTGCAGGACGACGGCCGCGGCTTCGACCCCGGCGCGCCCGCCGGCGGCGGGTTCGGGCTGGTCGGAATGCGGGAGCGGATCACGCTCGTCGGCGGCACGGTGGAAATCGACTCCGGGGAAGGGAAGGGAACGGTCGTGCGGGCCGTGATCCCGGTGAGTCCGCGCCGTGCCCCGCAGGTGCCCGCCACACAGGCCGGGCAGGCCGACTAGGCCTGTCCCCAGGCAAGCACTCCCGCAACGTCGAGCGTCGAGAGGACGCCCACGGCCCTGTCGCTCGTCGGGTCGACAACGACGAGATGCGTCACGTCGTGCTCGACCATCAGCTGCACGGCCCGCTCGAGCCGCTCGTTCGAAGCAACCGACAAGAACTCCGACACAGCCGCCGATGATGCCGTGCGTTCGTCGATGTCCTCCCCTGCCGCGCGCATCAGATCCATGTCCGAGACGACGCCCCAGGAGGCCGCCCCCCTTCCGCGCTCCCCGCCGTCCGACACGACCGTGCAGTGGACGTGCTCGGCGGCCATCATGCGCGCGACCGTTCGCAGGGGCGCATCCGGCGGACAGGTGAGTATCTCTGGACGCATCGCATCCGACACCAACGCATTCTCCAGCGACGGCGCGAGGTAGCTGCCTTTCATCTGGTCCATCGAACTCATGTCATTGCCTCCTCGGCTCGTGCATGTCCAGCGAGGCTACAAAGCGCGCGGTGACCCGGCATCGGCACATAGCCGACCGCCTGGTCCGTAGTTGGCACGGACCTATACGCCCAGCAGCGCGGCGAGCAGCAGCATCACCCCGGCCCCGGAGATCGCTCCGAGCACCGCGCCGCCCCATCGCGCATCGGACAGCGCCTGCGGAACCAGCTCGAACGCGACCAGCGCGAGCATCGCGCCCGCCGCGAAGCCGAACGACACCGGAAGCAGCGAACTCACCTGCTCCACCGCCAGGAACGCCACCACGGCCGCGATCGGCTGCGGCGCGCTGGTCAGGACCGCGGCCCAGAACTGTTGCGCGCGCCCGAAGCCCGCGGCCTCCATCGGGATCGCGGTGCTGGTGCCCTCCGGGATGTTCTGGAGCCCGATCGCCAGGATCACGTAGAGCCCCAACCCGGCAGTGTCGGAGGCGTAGGCCGTGCCGATCGCCAGTCCCTCCGGCACGCTGTGCACGAACAGCACCGAGAAGACCAGCACGGTCGTACGCGCCCGCCGCCCGTCCATCCCGCCGATGTGCACGTCGTGCGTCGCCAGCAGGCGCTGGGTCGCGAGCATGAACACGGCGCCGGCCGCCGCGCCGCCGGCAACCTCGGCGACGGTGCCGTCGTCCAGGGCGGGCAGCAGCAGCCCGACCACGGACGCCACCGCCATCGTGCCGGCCGCGAACCCCCACAGGGCCGGTCGCAACATGTGCGAACGCTCGCCCAGCAGGAAGACCGGCACTGCGCCGAGACCCGTGGCGAGTGCCGTGGCGCTGCCCGCCAGCAGCAGCACGACGACGTCCAAGCGTCAGGCTTCCAGCAGCTTGTGGTCGAGCGCGTACTTGACCAACTCGGCCCGCGTCGAAAGGCCGAGCTTCTGCTGGATGTGCGCGCGGTGCGACTCGACCGTCCGCACGCTGAGGAAGAGCTGCTGCGCGATCTCGCTGTTGGTGTGACCGAGCGAGATCAGCCGCAGGACCTCGATCTCGCGGTCGCTGAGCTCGTTGCGCGGGCCGTCGCGCTCGGGCTCGGCCGCGAGTCGGGCACCGAGCTGCGGGTGCAGGTAGGTGCGCCCGTCGGCGGCGCTGCGCACCGCCTCCACCAGCTCGGCGTCGGCCGCCTCCTTCAGCACGTAGCCGAGTGCCCCGGCCCGCATCGCCTCGCGGGCGAAGGCCGGGTCATCCTGCATCGTGAGCACGACGATCTGGGTCGCCGGGAACTCCTCCCGCAGGCCCGGGATCGCCTCCAGGCTCGAGTCGCCCGGCATGTTGAGGTCGAGCACCAGCACCCCCGGATGATGGCCGCGCACGTAGCGCCGCGCGGAGTCGACGTCGCCCGCCTCCGCCACGACCTCGAAGCCGGATTCCGAGTCGAGCAGCATGCGCAGGCCGCTGCGCACCACGGCGTGGTCGTCGGCGATCACGATCCTGATCGTGTCGCTGCTCTCGGCAGGACGGTTGCCCACGCCCGGGAGGGTAACGCGCCGGCGGGCGGCGGCGGCGATCACACTGTCGAGCCTGCGGTCGCGCTGAGTGCGTGGCCCACGCGAGGGGCTGTGGAGCGTGCGTCGTGTGATTTGCCTCGTGGCCATGGCAGAATCGAAGCTAACGCGCCGGTGCCTCGCGCGAATCCGTGTGGACGCGGGTCGGTCATCCGTGGGATCTACGGATCCGCCGCTCCATCGCGCGTCTACGCTCCACGTGTGCCCGGCGAGCAGCGCACCGCGCCGTGAGCGCCACGCGGCGTGGCGTTACGGCCGCCGACCGCTCCATGCCGCTCGCGTCCGACCCCGTCTCCGGGCTCTCCGCGGGCGAGGCCGCGGCCCGGCTCGTGCGCGAGGGTCCGAATCGCACGCCGGAGGCGCCGCCGCCGACGCGCGTGCAACTGCTGTGGCGCCAGTTCGGCAACGCGATGGTTGTCCTGCTCGCGGCCGCAGCCGTCGTCTCGATCCTGATCGGCGAGCTGTTGGACGCGCTCATCATCCTCGCGATCGTGATCGCCAACGCGGCACTCGGCTATGTCCAGGAGGGCCGTGCCGAGGACGCGAGCAGGCGTGTGCGCGCGCTGCTCGCCCCGCGCGCGCGGGTGATGCGCGACGGCCGCATGGCCGAGGTCGATGCCGAAGCGCTCGTGCGCGACGACGTGGTGCTCCTGCGGGCCGGGGACCGGGTTCCGGCGGACGGCCGGCTGCTCGACGCGACGCGGCTCGAGATCGACGAGTCCGCCCTCACGGGCGAGTCGTTTCCGGCGCCGAAGCGGGCCTGGGCCGCGGCCGACCGCGGCGCCCCGGAGGGCGACCGGCCAGGGGAGGCGTTCGCCGGTACGACGGTGACGCTGGGCAGCGGCCGCATGCTGGTCACCGCCACGGGGCCGCGCACCGAGCTGAGCCGGATCGCCGCCGCGGCCGCGGACATCCCGCACGTGGCAACCCCGCTGCAACAGCGGCTCGACCGGCTGGCCGCGGTGCTGCTGCGGGGCGCCGCCGGCGTGTGCCTGGCGCTCGCCGGGCTGGCTTGGCTGTACGGCGAGAGCTTCGAAAATGCCTTGCTGACCGGCGTGTCGCTGGCCGTCGCGGCCGTGCCGGAAGGGCTGCCGGCGGTGGTGACCGTGTGCCTGGCGATCGGCATGCGGCGCATGGCCGAGCGCGGCGCGATCGTGCGCCGTCTGCAGGCCGTCGAGACGCTCGGCTCGACGACCGTGATCTGCTCCGACAAGACCGGCACGCTGACCGAGAACCGGATGAGCCTGGTGCACCTGTACGTGAGCGACCAGGACCGGGAGGTGGACTGCCGGCAGCGGCTGGACGACGATGCGCCGGTGCGCCAACTGCTGGGCGCCGCGGTGCTTGCCTGCGAAGCAGAGATCGTGCGACCGGGCGAGCGGGCGAGCCGGAGCCGACCCGACGGAGGGGGCGATTCTCGAGGCGGCGGCCGATCACGGGCTCGTGCGGAGCGCCTTGCTGGAGGGCGGGAGGATCGAACGGATCGAGCCGTTCGACCCCGAGCGCAAGCTCTCGAGCATCGTCATTCGTCGCCCGGGTGACCGCCTCACCGCCTACGCGAAGGGAGCCCCGGAAAGCATGATCCCGCGCCTCCACGGCCGCGCGGACCGTCAGGCCGAGCGGATCGCGAAAGTCGCGGCGCGCTGGGCGTCGAGCGGAGTCCGGGTCCTGCTCGTGGCCCGGCGCGATCAGCTTCGTCCCGGCGACGACGCCGAGTCGTCCCTCGAGCCGCTGGGGCTGCTGGGACTGGCCGACCCGGCCAGGGTCGGCGCGCGCGAGAGTGTGCTCGAGGCACGACGGGCCGGCGTGCGCACGGTGATGATCACCGGAGACCATCCGCGAACCGCCCTGGCGATCGCGCGCGAGACGGCGGTCGTTCCGGAGACCGATGCGAGCGTGATCACGGGGCGCGAGCTCGACGGGCTCGAAGACCGCGAGCTTGCCGACCGAATCGACCGTGTCGGCGTGTACGCCCGCGTCGTGCCGCAGCACAAACTGCGCATCGTGCAGGCGCTCGTGAAGCGAGGGGATGTCGTCGCGATGACGGGCGACGGGGTCAACGACGTGCCCGCATTGCGCGCTGCCCACATCGGTATCGCGATGGGACGTGGGACGGACGCGGCCGCGGCCGCAGGCGACATGATCCTCACCGACGACAACTACGCGACCATCGTCGATGCGATCCGCCGCGGTCGTGCGATCCACGACAACATCCAGCACTTCCTGCTGTTCCTCCTGTCGGCCAACGCGGGTGAGGTGCTGCTGTTCGCGATCGCCATCCCCCTTGGCCTGTCGGCGCCGCTGACCGTCGTGCAGATCCTGCTCGTGAACCTGCTCACCGACGGCCTGCCGGCGGTCGCGCTCGGGGTCGACCCGCCGCAGGCGGACGTGATGCAAAGGCCGCCACGATCTCCGCGCGAGGGACTGCTCGGCCCGATCGCTCGGCCTCTTGCCGCCGGCGGCGCGGCGATGGGCGCCGCGGCGTTCGCCGCCTTCGCCGTCGGCGAGTCGCAGTCGCACGACCTGGGCCAGACCATGGCGTTCACGACGCTCGTCTTCGGCCAGTTGTTGCTCGCTTTCGCGGCACGGGGGCCTGATTGGTTCTTCCGGGCGGCCCACAACCGCGCGCTGTACGGAGCTGTCCTGCTGTCCGGCGTGATCGAGGTGCTGCTCCTGGCGGTGCCTGCGCTCGCGGAGCGGTTCGGGCTGGTCGCCATGAGCAGCGGGGAGCTCACGATCGCGCTCGCGCTGGCGCTGGCGCCCTTCACCGCGCTCGAGGGGTACAAGGCGTGGCGCAGGAGCCGTTGACCGTGGTGGCCGCGGAGGACGGGTTCGCGCGCGTCTTTGCGGCGATGCGCGATCCATCTTTCTACTCGCCTGCGCCGGACTTGGTCGCCGTGCGGGAGACCCACGTGTCAGTCGTCTTCCTCGCCGGCGATCGCGCGTACAAGCTCAAGAAGCCGGTGCGCATGCCGTTCCTCGACTACTCCACGCTCGAGCGACGGCGGCGCTTTTGCGCGGAGGAGGTGCGGCTCAACGCGCGCTTCGCTCCGGACGTCTACCTGGGCGTGCGGGCCGTCGCGGACCGCGGCGGCGAGCTGGTGCTCGCGGATCCGGAGGATCCGCTCGCGGTCGAATACGTGGTGGTGATGCGCCGCCTCGACGAAGACGCGACGCTCGAGTGCGTCGTCGAACGCGGAGCAGCCGACACGCGCCTGGCCGAATCGATCGGCGGCCGGGTGGCGGACATCCATTTGTCCGCCCCACGCGCGCCCGCCGGCTACTGGTCGTGCGAGTACGTCGCGGAACGCCTGCACGAGAACTTCGACACCACGGAGCCGGACATCGGCGTGCTCGTCGACCGGCTCACCCACGATTCCGTGCAGCGGTTCTCGGACGCCTTCCTGCGCACGCACTGCGACTTGCTCGACAACCGCACGGCGACGGGCATGGTGCGCGACGTCCACGGCGACCTGCGCGCCGAGCACATCGTGCTCGAGCGCGGGGGCTTGACCATCATCGACTGCATCGAGTTCGACGACCGGCTGCGGCGCATCGACGTGATCGCGGATCTCGCCTTCCTCATCATGGACCTGGAGCGCCTCGGCGCGCCGGACCTGGCGGCCGCGGTCGAACGCACGTACGCGGCCCGCACGGGCGATCCGGACCTGCGCGCGCTGGTGCCGTTCTATGCGTGCTACAGAGCCTGGGTGAGGGCCAAGGTGACGTCGTTGCGGGTTGCACAGCTCCCGCCGCATGACCCGGCGAGGACGCCACTCGAGGAGCGCGCCCGGCAGCTGTTCGGCCTGGCACAGCGCTTCGCGTGGCGGGCACGCCTACCACTCGTCCTGGTCATCTGCGGGGTCGGCGGGTCCGGGAAGTCGACGCTCTCCGCAAAGCTGCGGGAGCGCAGCGGCCTCCCGCACCTGAGCTCGGACCAGGTCAGAAAGGAGCAGGCGGGCGTTCCGTTCGGGGACCGCGCGCCGCCGCAGGCGTACGACGCCGAGCACACGAGTCGCGCATATATGGAGCTTGCCGACCGTGCGGCGGCGGCGGTGCGCTCGCACGGAGGCGCGATCGTCGATGCGACCTTCTCGATGCGCGCACACAGAACTGCGCTGACCGAGCGGCTGCAGGACACGGGGACACCCATTCTGTGGGTCGAGTGCACCGCGCCAAGCGCGGTGTTGCGGCGGCGCGGTGGAGCGCGCGAGCGCGGTCCCGAGCACGGCTCGGACGCCACGTGGCCGGTGATCTCGGCGCAGCTCGAAACGCGCGAGCCGCTCAGCGAGATCCCACCCGCGAGCCTTCACGCCCTGCATACGGACCGTCCGGTGGAGACGTGCCTGGACGACGTCGACAGGTTCGTCAGCGCTGCCGTGGACGGCTGAGAGCGCCTTTCGGAATGACGGCGTGCCCGGGACGGCCCAGGACCAAGCTGGGCGCCGACCGGCGAGGAAGCCGGTAGCGGTGCCTACCGGCGAGGAGCCGGGCGGCGATCCAGCGCCGGTACTGGGCCGTCCTGGGTGCGGCGTTTCATTCTGAAAGGCGCTCTAAGCGGCGACTGCCGCGCTGCGGAGTAATACGCACGAATTCCGCGGGCAAGCGCGGTTCTCGGTACAGGCAATCCCGCGTAATTTGCGGCACATGGACGAGAGCGTGGCCGAGGTTTCCCTCTCCCCCGAGACGGCAGAGCCGCGCTACGGCATGCTGATCGCCGGCTACGACGGCAGCGCGAGGGCTGCCGACGGGTTGGCGCTCGCGCAACTCGTCGCCGAGGCCACCGGCGGCGGGCTCCTGGTGACCGCGGTCGTGCCACATGAGTTCCCGTATGTGCCCGGCACGGCTGGGCGCGAGGAGGCGATGCGCCAGGCCGCGGCAAGCATGCTTGCCGACGCGGTTCCCGAGGGCGACCGCGTGTGGACACGTGTGGTCGGCGCCCGTTCGGCTGCACAGGGCCTCCACGACCTCGCGGAGTCGGTGCAGGCCGACGCGCTGATCGTGGGCTCGTGCCATCGCGGCGCGATCGGCCGCGTGCTGGCAGGCTCGGTCGCCGAACGGCTACTGCACGGCGCGCCGTGCCCGGTTGCCGTGGCGCCCGCCGCTCTTCACGAGCGCTCCGATCGCCGGCTGAAGGTCGTCGGGTGCGCGTTCGACGGCTCGGAGGAGTCGAGGCTCGCCCTGCGCCACGCCGAGTTCCTGGCGCGGAGCGCGGGGGCCGCTCTGCGGCTGCTCGCGGTCCACGAGACGGAACTGATCTTTGCGGTCGACATGGTCCCGGCCGGCTATGACCCGGAACAGGTTTCAACGGACGCGCGGGAGCGAATCGAGCGGATGCTCGAGGAGGCCGCGGCCTCGATCGGACCCGGCGTCGAGGTGCAGCATTACCTGCTGGAAGGATCCGCGCACGAGGCGCTGGCGAGCGCCGCGGAGAACGGCATCGACCTGCTCGTGGTCGGTTCGCGCCAATATGGCCCGGTGGGCCGCGTGCTGCTCGGGAGCGTCTCGTCCGGCCTCGCGCGGTCGTGTCCCGCGAGCGTCGTTGTCGTTCCGCGAACGAGTGACCCAACAGGGTGAACCCATGCCCTACCTGCACTGCCCGGACTGCCGACTGACCATCTACAAGCCCCGTGCGCTGGCCGGCTCGGCCGAGCGCTGCCCGCGCTGCGACGCACGCCTGAGCCATCGGCCGCGACGCCTGTTCGGCGAGCCCGACTCCGTTCCGGTCAGCTCCGTCCGCGCCGAGCGGCCACCGCCGCCCCGCGCGGCGAAGTAGCGGACCCGCGGCCGTTACCAGGGTCAGACCAAGTTCCGTGACGGCGGGTCCCGAGTACGTGTGCACCTCGAGCGTGCGGCAGTGCTCGAGCTCGATCATCTTGGGGCCGCTCGAGCCGGATACCACGGCGACCACGCGAAAGAGATCCGCCCCGTCCGTCAGATATGCGCCCTGCTGGATCGCCTCGGGGACGGCACGTCCGCCGGGCCGTCCGAGGACATCGCTCAGGCGCGTCACGGTTGTGACTCCGATCCAGTCGGGCGGGCGGCGGTGACCGCCGCCGGCCCTCGATGGCAGCCTCGGCCGCGTCGGCCCCTCTCGGTACAACGAGCACCGGGCACGGGGCGACATGGAGCAGGCGCGACGACACGCTGCCCAGCAGCACGCGGCGCACCGGGCCAAAGCCCCGCGACCCGACGACCAGCAGGTCGACGCCGTACTGGGTCCCCTTGCAGATCGCGTCGACCGCGCTTCCGTCGAGGATGCGTGTCTCCACGGGGAGACCGGGCGGCAGCGCCGCCCTCGCTGACTCGACCTCGCGCTCGAGGAGCTCGCCGCGGGCGTGGATGATCTCTGCGTAGGCGTCACCGGCCGGTACGTTGACGAACGCGGGGAACACGAGCGGCTCCACTGCCGCGATCAGGCGCAGCCGCGCGCCCGCTGCGACGGCCAGACTCGTTGCGTGGCGCAGCGCGACCTTGGACTCCGGCGAGCCGTCGAAGGCGACCGCCAGCCGGTGAAGCTGCGCTCCAAGGCCGGAGAAACCGCGCGGGGCCACGGCGACGGCACACGGGGCTCCCTGGATCAGAGGTCCGGAGACCGAGCCGGTCAGGACGCGGCCCACCGGCCCATGGCGGCTGGAACCCAACACGACCAGGTCCGCACCCTCGGCCACGGCGAGATCGTGAAGCGCGCGCGGCACGGATCTGCAGGTCACCAGGCGGGTATCGGCCCGCAGCTCAGGCGCGAGGTCGTGGAGAAGTCTTTCCAGCAGGCGCGCGACGTCGTCCTGCTCGCGGAGGGCCCTCCCACGGGTGAGCCGGGGCCCGTCCGCGGCGGAGACACGCGGTGGGGCCACATGCGCGATCAGGAGGCGCGCCCCGGTCGCCCCGGCAACCAGCCGTGCCAGCGCAAGCCCGTCCGACGACGGCTCGTGTCCGTCGTGAGCGGCGATCACGGTCCGGTACACGTCGCGGCTGGTGCTCGTCCCGTTCTGGCGTGCGGCGGTCATGACTTGTGGCCGAGACCGTAGTGCCGCGGGGCGCCGGCGCCATCAGCGTTCCCCCGCTGTTTCGCTCGTAGGAAATACGCATCCGCAGCTTGTCCCTACAGGCCGAGGAGGGCGGGCACGTCGGCGATGGATGACACCGCGGCGGTCGGCTCTACCCCCGAGTCACGGACGGCCTGCGCACGGTACTTGCCGGTCCGCACGAGGATGCCCGCGACCCCGGCGGCCAGCGCGCCGCCGATGTCGGACTCGATGTCGTCTCCGACCATCGCCGCCTCGGTCGCCGCGACGCCGAGATCGCTCAACACCCCTTCGAAGAAACCGCGTGCCGGCTTTCCCACCACGTATGCATCGCACCCGGTCGCGTATTCGATCGCGGCCACGAAGGGCCCCACGTCGAGCGACAGCCCATCGGCTCGCAGCCAGTAGCGGTTCTTCTGCAGCGCGATCAGCTCGGCGCCGTCCATCACCTGGCGGAAGGCCCGGTTCAGGACGTCGTATCCGAACTCCGGGCCGAGGTCTCCGATGATGACCGCGTCCGCGGCCTCCTCGCCGGCCTCCTCCAGGTCGGCGAAGTCGCGCTTCACCTCGTCGTTCATCACCAGGGCGACGCGCGCGTGCCCCCGATCGCGGCAGTGGCGGACGGCGAGCGCCGCGGGCGTCACCAGCTCGCCCGGCGCCACGGCGAAGCCCAGGCGGCTGAGCTTGTCGAGGGTTTGCATGCGCGAATGCGCGGTGGTGTTCGTGACGAAGCGCAGCGCGAAGCGGCCACGCAGGCGCTCGACCGCCGCCTGGGCACCGGCGATCGGCCGGTCCTCGACGTAGAGGACGCCGTCGAGGTCCAGCAGCAGCGCGCGGATTTCTTCGAGCATCTCAGCGGGCGAGCGATGTCGTCCGCGCCGCCCGCTCCACATCGGTGATCGAGAGCAGGCCGGTTGCCTCCCCGGAGGGCCCGAGGACGATCGCGCGGCCGACCCGCCTGAACGCAGGCCGGCCGAGGACCTCCGCCACGTCCTCGTCCTGGTCGACGAACAGATCCGGGTCCCGGTCGGCGAGATCCGCGGCGATCACGGTGGACCGGTCGCCGGGCGGGACGCGCTGGACCCGGCCGAGGGACAGCAGGCCGAGGGGCCGGCCCGACACATCTGCCACGGGGAAGGCCATGTACCCGAGGGGCACGAAGTAGTCCCGGATCGCATCCGCCACGGTGAGATCGCCGGGCAGGATCACCGCGGGGTGCGCGATCAGCTGGTTCGCGCGCCGGCCGGCGAAGATCTCCTGGATGCGGGCCTGGTGGAGCTCTGCTCGCGATGCGAGCAGCAGAAACAGCCCGATCAGCACGAACCACACGCCGCTCGGAATGCCCACCCCGAAGGCAACGGCGCCCAGGGCGATGAACCCGATGGCGAACACTCGGCCGACCGCCGCCGCGACCACAGTGGCGGCGACCTTGTCGCCCTTTCGCGACCACAGGAGCGCCCGCGCCACGCGACCCCCGTCGAGCGGGAACGCGGGCAGCAGGTTGAAGGCCACGATCAGGAAGTTGACCGCCGCCTGGTACTCGAACAAGGCCCGCGCCGCGGTCAACGAGGTGTACGACAGCAGCACCGCGATCGCGCCACTTGCAACTGCGATGACCACGGTCACCGCCGGGCCGGCCAGGGCGAACCGCAGCTCCTCACGGGGGCGGCGGGCGCCGTCCCGCATCACGGCGACTCCGCCCAGCAGCCACAGGTCGATCTCCTCGATCCTGATGCCGTAGCGCCGAGCCACCAGCGCATGGCCCAGCTCATGCAGCACGATGCTCGCGAACAGCAGCAGGGCGCTCACGAGGCCCAGCGCGTATGCCGCGAGCGGTGCGATGCCCGCAATCTGGTCTGGGTAGTAGGCCGCTCCCAGGCTCCAGGTGATGAGGGCCACGACCGCGAACCACAGCGGGTGGATCCCGAGCGGGATCCCGGCGATGCGCGCGACCTTGATGCTGCCCGGCATGGGATGAAGCTATCCGGAACGGGCGCGCGCGCAATCGGCGTTCCTCCGCCGTGGCATCGGCGGAAACTACTTAGAGCGCCTTTCGGAATGAAAGGCGCTCTAAGCCGCGCGCCGCCGCACGAGCCAGCGCCGCAGCTCGTCGGCGCCCCACACGATGAAGGGGAACGGCGCGGCGAACAGGAGCGCGTCCGACGCTGAGCGCCTCCGTGCCGAGCAGCGACTGGAACGGCGGCAGGTAGATGAACATCGCGGCGAGGACCAGCTCGAACGCGATCCCCCACAGCAGCAGGCGGTTGCTGAAGACGCCGACGGAGCGCAGCGACGCGCGCTCGGTGCGAGCGGCGAAAGCGGTGCCGATCTGGCCCGCGACCATGCCGAAGAAGGTCATCGTCGTCGCCTCCTTGTAGGCGTGGTGCAGCGGGTCGCCCTCGCCCGTCGGGTCGCCGGGGCTCCACCCCGCTTTCAGCAGCACGTAGAAGAACCCGGACATCGCGAGGGCAGCGGAGATCACGCCCAGGAACAGCCACGCCCGCAACAGCATCGGCGGTCGTATCGACCCCCTCCGACCGCTTGCGGGGAGGCCGCTGCATGATGCCCGGCTCCGCGGGCTCGCGACCGAGCGCCAGCGCGGGCAGGGTCTCGGTGCCTACGTCGAAGGCCAGCAGCTGCATGACCGTGAGCGGCAGCGGGATCGCGCCGCCGCTGAGCGCGAACACCATGAACGGCGTCACCTCCGGAGTGGTGTGGGCGAAGATGTAGACGATGAACTTGCGGATGTTGTCGTAGACCCGGCGGCCCGCCTGCACCGCGGCGACGATCGTGGCGAAGTTGTCGTCGGTCAGGACCATCGTCGAGGCCTCGCGCGCGACATCCGTTCCGCGAGCGCCCCATCGCGACGCCGATGTCGGCAGCGCCGCAGCGCGGGCGCGTCGTTGACGCCGTCGCCCGTCATCGCGACCACGTGGCCCTCGCGCGCGCAGCGCGTCCGCGATCCGCAGCTTCGCCTCGGGCGAGCTGCGCGCAAAGATCAGCTCGCGGCCGCTCGCGCAACAGCCGTCGAGCTCGGCGTCGCTCATGCGGTCGAGCTCTTCGCCGGTGACGACCGTCGGATCCGCCGCCGGCGATGCCGACCCTGCCGGGCGATCGCCTCGGCCGTCAGCCCGTGATCGCCGGTGATCGACGATGATGCGGATTCCGGCCTCGTGGCATCGGGCGACCGCATCGGCGACCTCCGCGCGGGGAGGGTCGACCATCGCGACCAGGCCGAGGAAGCAGAGGTTGGACTCGACCGATTCCGCGGTCGCTGCGGGAGATCCGGCCCTGCCGGAAGCTGCCGGGTCGCGACGCCAAGCACGCGCAGCGCGCCTGTCGGCGAAGACGCTCGACACGGCCGGAGATCGCCTTGCGGCGTCGAGTCATCCAACGCCACGGTGCTCGCCGGCCTGCCGAGATTGTGGTGCAGCAGCGGCAGAATCGACTCCGGTGCGCCCTTGGCGTCCACCCAGCGCTCCCCACCTCTCTCGCACGATCGTGGCCATCCGTTTGATTCCAGGGTCGAAGTGAAAGATCGCCAGCCGTTCGTGGTCACGTGCATCGGCCGATATCGAGCGCCGAGCTCACGTGCAGCCTCGAGCAGCGCGATCTCGGTCGGGTCGCCGATCGTCTGCCGAATCGCTCGACGCCGGGCGTTGTTGCACGCCGCCATCGGCGAGGCGGCCGGATCGCCGGATCCGGCGGTCCGCAGACCGCTCGGTCAGCCGCCCGCCGCTGTCCAGAACGCGGTGCCCGCATGCGGTTCTCGGTCAGCGTGCCCGTCTTGTCCGTGCAGATCACGTCCGTCGATCCGAGCGTCTCGACGGCGCTCAGACGCTTGACCAACGCACCCTGACGCGCGAGTTCTCTGACACCGACCGCAAGCGCGAGCGTGATCACCGGAAGCAGCCCCTCCGGCACGTTGCCGACCAGCAGCCCGATCGCGAACACCACCGCGTTCGACAACGACAGGCCTGCGCCGAACGCTCGCGAGCGGTACGAACGCGATCCCCGATGACCACCGCGATCGCCGCGATCAGCCACGCGACCCGGCGGACCTGCTGCTCGAGCGGGCTCTGCTCGCGCTCGACTCGCTCTGACAGCGCCGCGATTCGTCCCAGCTCGGTGTGCATCCCGGTCGCGAAGACGACCGCGCGCGCCTCACCCTCGGTGCATGTCGTTCCGCTGAAGACGAGCTCGCGTCGCCTGTAGCAGCGGGACGTCCGTGTCGGCAAAGGTCGGCCGACGTCGATAGGCCGGCAGCCGACTCGCCTGTGAGGGTCGGACAGGTCCACCTCGAGCGCGCCGGTGATCAACCGCGCGTCGGCCGAGACGCGGTCGCCCTCCTCGAGCACGATCACGTCGCCCGGCACGAGCTCGCGCGCGTCGATCTGCTGCTCGCGGCCGTCGCGAGCACCTTGCGAGCGGTCGGGCAGAAACTGCCGCAGCGCCTCCACGGCCCGCTCGGCCTGCTGCTCCTGGAGAAATGCGAACAGCCGCGTTGATCACGATGACGAGAACGATCGCGATCGCCACCGGCCGGATCCCGGCAATCCCACGCCAGCACCGCGGCCGCCCACAGCAGCAGCGCCAGCGGGTGCGTCAACTGATGGGCGATCTCACGCGGCCACCGGCGGCCCCCGCGGCGCCGCAGCTGGTTGGGTCCGTACTGGAGCAGGCGCCGGCCGGCCTCGCGCGAGCCCAGACCCGTCTCTGACGACCGCAGGTCGCGCAGAAGACGATCGATGGGCTCGGTCGGATCGATCCCCGGCGAAACGCCGCCTGTCGCCACGTCGGCCACGCTCAGCATGCGATTGTCTTCGGTCTGTTGCGGAGCCTGCGGGGCTCTCAGGCGGTCGATGTGCGGATCTGCCTGATCACCCAATCGCCGACCTCCGGCCGCTCCGCGAGAAGCGGGAGATATACCTCCTCCTCCTTCTCGAAGTGGACCAAGATCAGCGCGTGGAGGCCGTACAGGAGCTCCTGTAGGCGTGTCACGTCCGACACGTCGGCCTCGGCGAGCGCATCGATCATCCTTCTGATCGCAACGTGATCGCGCGACATGGTCGCTGTCGCCGCCGTGTTGCCGAGCACCTTCCCCACGGCGGCGTAGAGCACCTGCTCCTCCCATTCCGCATGAGGCACCAGCGTCTTGCGCAGGAACTCGAGGACGCGGCCGACCAGCGCCCAGCGCTCCTCGGGTGCGAGGTCGATCACCTCGCCGCCGGCGGCCCGGATCTGGTCCACGTGGGTGAGCAGATGCCGATGCTCCTCTCGCAACGCCTCGCTCGGGTCTTCCCCGTTCTCAGCCACGACGCTCCTTCCATTTCGTCTTTGCCGCGACGATCATGGACCGCCCCGAACGCTCGTGCATCGTGGGCAAGCCCGTAGGAAGCCCCGGATAACTACGCAATGCGCGCGCCCTTACTGCGGGAAGAGCAGATCGCCGAGGAAGAAGATCAGGGCGCCCGCGCCGATCAGGAGCGGGATGAGCAGCAGGCCCCGGCGTCCCGGCTTGCGCACCAGCGCCCACGCGGCGACGGCGCCCGCGGCGATCGCGGCGGCGAACGCCAGCACCGCCAGGCCGTCGGGCAGCGGGTCAGAGAAGAAGCCGTCGTCCTGCCGCCCGCCGCCCCCGGTTACCGCGACGTAGGCCACGAGCGCGGCGACCGCCAGCCCGTCGAGGCCGAAGGCCAGCCGGAGCGGTGAGCCGTGATGCCTGGTCGCTGCAGCGCGCATGGTGGGCCTCCTCGTGCTCGCCGACGGGTCGCCCCGGACGCTATGCGCGCAGGCCCGGCCCGCCATCCGGTCGCACTACGCCCAGGGACTCCTCAAACTACGGACGTCGCCCGCTGCTGCTTCCGGTGCCCAAATGCAACGGGTCACGCTGCGGTGACGCATCCGTGAGAGCTACTGATGCGCATGCAACGAGGCCGAGCGACACTCGTGTCGATGCAAGAGGATCGCTCCATCGCCCAGGTGACACGCCCCAGCGGGAATACGCCGTGGACGTGAGGGTGACAAGGCGCGGGAATGTGGCGCCTGGGCTCGAGGAGGACGTCCGCAGGCAGCTCGCCCCTCTTGATCGACTCGTCAAGGCACCGATCCTCGATGCCCATGTCGTGCTGACACAGGAGGAGAACCCGAGAATCGAGCGCCCCGCCAGAGCGGAGGCGGAGATCGACCTCAACGGCCACGTCATCCGTGGTCGGGTGGCAGAGGAAGAGATGCGCCAGGCCGTCGACCAGCTCGCAGAGCACCTCGGACGCCAGCTTCGCAGCTTCGTCGATCGCCAGGTCGCCGTGCACCGCCGCCCTCGCCGTCCACTGTCCGGGGAGTGGCGCCACGGCCAGTGGTCGCCACCGAGGCCCGAGTATTTCCCGCGGCCCCCCGAGGAACGTGAGCTCGTGCGCCGTAAGAGCTTCTCGCTCGAGGCGATGTCAGCAGCCGAGGCTGCCGACCTGATGGAGGACCTCGATCACGACTTCCTTCTGTTTCGCGACTCCGAGACGGACGCCGATGCCGTCGTGTACGTCCGCGAGGAGAGCCGGCTCGGCGTGATCGAGCCCGCCGGCACCCCTGTCTCCGAAGACCTCGTTGAAGCCGGCACCCGCGAGGAGAGTCGCCTGTCGGAGCCGATCGCGCTCGCCACCGCGGTGGCGGAGATGAACGAGCTGGACCACCGCTTCCTGTATTTCGTCAACGCCGAGACTGGGCGCGGGAACGTGATCTACCTGCGTTACGACGGCCACTACGGACTGATCGAGCCTGCGAGTTGATCGACAGATCAGTAGTCCGCCGCGGCGATGTGCGTCGTTTCCCCGATGGTGGATCGCGAGCTCGAGGCCAGAATGCGATCCCACCGATCGCTCGCCGGCGACGCTGTCCTCACACGACAGGAGGCATGACTTGTACGTGACGGTGCACAACTACACGATCGGGCGCGGAACGCAGGTCGACCTTGCGCGCGAGGCCCAGGCCTTCGTCGGCGAGGTCGCATCCATACCGGGCTTCCGCGCCTACTACATGGTCGACTCGGGCGACAGCACGATCGCTTCCGTCTCCGTGTTCGACACCCAGGACGGCATCGAAGAGTGCGACCGCCGGACAGCGAAGCTGGTCGAGGAGAGGCTGTCCGGATACCGCCTGTCCAGCGTCGAGATCAACGAGGGACAGGTGCTGGCGAGCCAGATCGGTCCCCTGCTGGCGACCGAGTCCCAGCCGACCTAGTCGTGAAGCCGATCAGCGAACGAGAGGAGGGAAAGATGTCGCCGAAGAAGGATGTCGCCCGTGCCGGGGACTGGATCGAGGTCCACGGCCACGCGCAGGGACAGCCGCCGCGTCATGCGATGGTGCTCGAGGTGCTCGGCTCCACCGGCAACGAGCACTACCGCGTGCGGTGGGCTGAAGACGAGCACGAGTCGATCTTCTTCCCGGGGCCCGACGCCACCGTGCGGAAGAAGGAAAAGCCGCCTGGCACCCGCAAGCCACGCGCACCCAAGCGCGCGCCGGCCTAAGCCGCGCGCAGGACGGTCTGCTCGTACCGCTCGGCGTCGGCTGATGAGAGTCCTGACCGTCTACGCCCACCCCAGTCCCCGGTCGTTCTGCCATGCCGTGCTCGAGCGGTTCACCACAGGGCTGGAGGAGGCCGGGCACACGAGCGAGGTCGTGGACCTGTATGCCATCGACTTCGATCCGGTGTTCAGGGTTCAGGACTTCGCGAGCTACGTCCACGAGAGCATTCCCGCGGACATCCTCGAAGAGATGAATCTGAAGGAGCAGGCGCTCGATTCCGCCGGGGGCCCGCTGAGACGCCTGATCGCGGCGCGCCTGCTGCGCGACAAGACTCCGGCCGAGGTGGCGAGGTTCATCCGCACGCACGGGCCCAAGGACGCCGCGGCCCAGCGCGAGAAGGTGATGGCCGCCGAGGCATTGGCGTTCATCGCCCCCGTGTTCTGGCTGGGATTTCCGGCGATCCTGAAAGGCTGGTTCGAACGCGTCTTCTCATACGGGAGCGCGTTCGCCCTCACGCGCGAGGGATGGAGCGGTGAAGTCAAGGGCCGCGTGCCGCTGCTTCACCACGAGAAGGCGCTCGTCATCAGCACCACGTTGTTCAAGCAGGAGGACTACGAGGCGGACTGGCAGGACCCGATCTCGCGAATCATCGACGACTGGGGATTGCGCTACCCCGGGATCAAGTCGGTGGAACACGTCTATTTCTACGGCGTGCCCGTGGTGGACGATGCCGCCAGGCGGGCCTATCTGGAGCGCGCCCGCCAGCTCGGCAGGGATTTCGGCAACACCCAGGGCTGAACCCGAGTGGAGGTATGCACACCTTGCGCGCGCGGGCGGGGTGCCGCAGCGCGGCTGATCCTCATCCGCCCGCCATCGCGGCCAGCGCCGCGTCGAGCCTCTCCAGCACCTCGTCGGCCTCCTCCTCGGAGATCACGAGCGGCGGCATCACGATCAGCGCGGAGCGGCGGTTGTTCGCGAAGATCGCGAGGACGCCGTGCTCGATCGACCGCCGCGCCAGCTCGATGCCCTGCTCGTCGGAGTGGGTCTGGAGCGCCATCATCAGCCCTTTGGCACGGTGGCCGGCGAGCTGCTGCGGGTGGCGCAGCCGGAGCTCCTCGAAGCCCGCTTCGAAACGCTCGCCCATGCGCGTGACGTGCGCCAGGAAGCCCGCCTCTCCGACGCGGGCCGCGACCTCCTCCACGATCACCGCGGCGAGCTCGGAGCCGCCGTAGCTCGACGGGTGGAAGAACGGGTCCTGCGCCGAAGAACTCCTCCACGTGGTCGGTGAACGAGCACGCCGACACCGGGTAGAGGCCCGCGGCGAGGCCCTTGCCCGACACGAGCAGGTCGGGCGACACGCCCCAGTGCTCGCACGACCAGACGCGACCCGTGCGCCCGAGGCCCGCCTGCACCTCGTCCAGGATCAGCAGCGCCCCGCGCTCGTCGCACACGCGGCGCACGTGCTCGAGATAGCCGTCCGGCGGGATCACGATGCCCGCCGTCGCCTGGATCGTCTCCAGGCACACGGCGGCCGTGTCGTCGCCGACGGCTCGGTCGAGCGCCTCGATGTCTCCGAACGGCACCTTCGAGATGCCGGGCACGAGCGGCTTGAACCAATGCGAATACTCGTCCTCGTCCATCGCCAGGGAGAAGCCCACGTGCCCGTGATAGCCGTGCTCTGCGCACACGATTCCCGTCCTCCCCGTGACGCCGCGCGCGAGCTTGCACGCGACCTCGACGGCCTCCGCCCCCGACGGGGTGAAGAACGTGTAGCGAAGCTCGCCGGGCAGGATGGCGGCCAGCGCCTCCGCTCCCCGTGCCCGTCGCAGCGAGGGGAGCAGCCAGTCGCCCATGTCGTGCTCATCGAGGGCCGCCTTCAGGGCGTCGACTGCAAACCGCGGGTGGTGCCCGAAGTTGAACACCCCGCCCGAGCTGCGGCAGTTGATGAGGGAATTGCCCTCGAGGTCCCAGATGCGCACACCCTCGCGGCGGCCCTGAACGGCCTCGATCCCCATTGCCCTGAACGCCTCCGCCTTGTGGCGCGAGAGGTAGGACCCGATCACCTCGAATGCCGCCTCGTTCGTCGTCGCCTGCGTCGTCGCCTCCATCGTCAACCTCCTCGGTCGCAATTCATTCGCCTTCCTCCAGCACCAGCACGCTGCCGCGGTCCCCATCGATGCGGACGCGCTGGCCGTCGTGCAGCAGCCGTGTCGCGTCGCGTACCTGGATCACCGCCGGCAGGCCGCGCTCGCGCGCCACGATCGAGCCGTGCGACAGCAGTCCTCCCTCTTCTGTGACGAGCCCGGCGGCAACGGTGTACACGGGCGTCCAGCCCGGATTGGAATACTCGAGCACCAGGATCGACCCGGGCGTCACGCCGGGCGCCTGATCGAGCGAGCGCAGCACGCACACCGGCCCTTCTGCGATGCCCGACGAGCAAGCGGTTCCCGCAAGCGCACGGCCCGCGCCGGCTAGGCGGCGGCGATGCACGCGGCGGAGCACCGAGCGTTTCCGGCGGGCGCCAGCGGCGAAAGCGGTCTGCATGGCGGCGGCGCGCCGGGACCAGCGCGGCCAGGGCGGCGAGGTCCCGTTCGCCGTCGAGCACCGCCGTCACCTCGCCGGCCTTCATCCAGAAGACATCTGCGGGGTCCTCGATCAGCCCCCGCTGCGCCCAGCGCTCACCGAGCGCCAGGAACGCGCGGCGGGTGAGTCGGTTGGTACGCGTCAGTACCTCGCGCAACTCCTCGCGCCACCACGCGTAGCGACGCGCGAGCGTGAGCTTGCGGCGCAACGAGCGCCTGCGCCAGCCTGCGGCGCGGAGCACGCGGCGCTCCTCGGAACCGCTGTCGGCCGTCGGCGGTCGGCGGTCGGCGGTCGGCGGTTCGCCGGTCGCGCGCATCGCCGCCTTCAGGAGCGCAAGCGGGATGCTCGGGTCCTCGTCCCAGCGCGGCTGCGAAAGCTCCTCGTCGGCCTCCGCCATGTGGCCGTGCCGCGCTACGAGCGCGGAGAACTCGGACCGCAGCGCAGCGGGCAGCTCCTGCGTGTCATCGGCCGCCAGCACCTCGTCGCCCAGCCCGCTGTGGCGGGCGGCGAGCTGCGCCAGCGTCCCGCGCCGGCCGCGCCCGTCGCGAGCTCCTCGAGGCCGGCCAGCAGCAGCCCCTCGCTGGGGGGCGGATCGAGCCCGCGCAGCCGGCCGAGCGCGGCGCGCAGACTCGTCCTGCGCCTGCTCTGAGAGGAAGGAAACCCGCATCGCCCAGCGGTTGGTGCGCCAGTGCTGTCCGATCGCCTCGCGCACCCGCGCCGCCAGCTCGTCATCCGTCGAGCGACCTCCAGTCGATCGCGAGCCACTCCGCCTCCTCGGCGGCGAACGCATCCCGGTAGCGCCCGGCGGCGGGCCCGTCCTCGCGGTAGGCGCGCCGCATCGCGCGCAGCGCCGGCAGCGCATGGCGCAGCGTCGCGGGAGTCCAGGCCCGCGGTCCGCGACCGTCGCCGTCGTAGGCCGCCGCGATGCCGATCGTCGCGTCGAACGCGCGCTCGCGGAACCCCGGGAGCTTCAGCATCGCGTCCTTGACCGTGTCGACGCGCCAGTACGCGTGGCCGTAGAAGCGGCGACCCTCGGTGACGCGCTCGCCCCGCTCGATCACGCCGAGGTCCGCGGCGAACTCGCTCGTGGCGCGGGGGAAGTCGTGCTCGAGGCTCATCGACGCCGTCAGCGGCGTCACCACGCCCGGCATCACCTCCTTGAAGTTGGCCGCGGTCCACTGGCCGGGAGCCGGCGCCCACGATGCGGCGGTGATCGGCCGGGCCTGCAGCAGCCACGGGCGCCCGAGCGCCCACGCCCATTCGACGTCGAGCGGCTCGCCCGCCATTCGGACACGCGCAGTCCGAGCGCCACGATCTCGCGCACGCACTCGCTGTCGATGCCGGCCGCCTCGGGCCGCTCGGCCTCGAGCACGTCGCTCCGAGAGCGCGTCCACCAGGAAGCGGGCCGGCTCGGCCCTTCCGTCGGCAAGCGGCTCACCGAGGCCGGCCACCGCCTCGACGACGCAGCGGTCATCGCGCCCGTCGCGCGGGTCGATCGTGAACATCACGCCCGCGGCGTCGGCGGTCACGATCGGCTGCACGAGCGCAGGGATCGCCTGCGACGACCCACCGTACGCGCGCGCCGCCGCACCGGTGCCGGAGGCACGCACGTCCTCGACCGCCTGCGCCAGCGCGGAAGGCTCGACCCACAGGCGCGTCGCGAACTGCCCGGCCCACGAAGCGCGGGCACCGTCCTCGTGAGGGGACGAGGAACGCACCGCGAACGGGCCTGGGCCCAGCGCGGCGACCACCGCCCCCGCGTCGACGACTTCATCCGGCTCGATCACGAACCCCCGGCGGGACGGGAAAGCCCGCGCGCAACGCGGCGCCGAGCATCTGCGCCTTGCCGCCCACGCGGGCCGCCGGCAGCTCCCCGCATTGCTCGAGCGGCAGCGCCACGGGCTCAGTTCTCCAGCCGCTGCTCCGCCATGGCACGGCTCCAGATGCGGCGCCGGCGCGCGTATTCGATCGGCAGGACGACGTTGAGCTGCTCCGCGGCGTCGAGCCAGCGCAGCGCTCCCTCGTAGTCCTCCGAGTGGGCGCTGGCATCGGCGACGGCAAGGGTCATCTCCAGCACGCCCGCCTGGTCCACCCCTTCCCTGTCCGCAACGGGGTGCTCGATCTCGGTCAGCGGAGGCCGGGGCGGGTCGCCGTGGCGCTCCGCCAGATACGGGCGTCAGGTAGCGCCCGGCGACCTTGCCGGGCGGCCACCACAGCGGCTCGACGCCGGCGACCGAATCCGACCCGTCTTCGCCGCGCATGTGCAGCGGCTTGTCACCGCCGACCAGGATCCCGCGCAGCACCGGATGAAACGGAGTGGGTCGCACCGGTTCGCCGGCCGCTGCGGCGATCGCGGTCGCGACGACGTCCGCCTGCTGGGCCGCAAGCCCGCCCTGCTTGATCGGGTACCAGGTCGCGTCGCCCGCCGCGTACACGCGCTTCGAGTCCGTCCACCCCGAACAACGGGTCCGTCGGGATGAACCCGCGCGGGCCCTGCGGCACTCCCGGGATCGTCGGCGACGTCCAGCGACGGCAGCGCCACCACGCGGTCGGCCGAGAACGACGGCCCCGCTCATCAGCACGAGCTGCCCCGGCTCGATGGAGGAGGGCGCGTTCGACGTGATCAGCTGAACGCCGGCCGCGTCCGCCAGCGCGCGAACGCGCTTGCTCACCGCAGGGCCGAACACGTCGAGCGGCTCGCGCTCGGGCGTGACGATCGTGATTTCGACTTCGGCCACGTCGGCGGATCGAAGGTGGGCGGCCGTCATCAAGGCCAGCTCGTAGATCGGAAGCGGCCACCCGAGGCCGTGCGGGACGGCGAACGCGAGCCGTCGCACCGTGCCCTGCTCGAGGTCCTCCAACAGGTGTTCGAACGCGTCGACGTCGGCGGGGCCGCGGAAGGTCAGCGCCCCCGGCAGGGCCACGCTCGCGCGGGCGCCCATCGCGAGCACGAGGAAGTCGTAGGCGAGGTCATGCGCCGGCGGTCGTGTGCACCAACCGCCTGTCCGGGTCCACCCGGGCCAGCCCGTCGCGGCGGTAGCGCGCCCCGGTGCTCGGCTGCCAGCTCCGCCAGCGGGAGTCGTCTGGTCGAGCCACGTCCGAACGGCTCCGCCACCGACAACGGCCGGTACGTGAAGTCAGGGTCCGGCGCGAGCAGCTCGACGGACACCCGCAAGGGCGCCAGCTCGCCGAGGGCCAGCAGCGCCTCGGCGCCTGCGATGCCCCCGCCCGCGATCAGCACGTGCTGCCGTTCGTCAATGCGGCCCTCTATGAGGGCGAGGCTCATGTCAGGCCGGCTGCGTCGCAGCCGTGAGGTCGCGCAGCGCCTGGACCTCCGCCGCGATGCCGTCGCGCAGGACCTCCAGGTCGGGTACCGCGTCCGTGGCCGCGTTGATGCCGAAGACCACGTTGCCGTCGTAGGAGAAGATGGCCACGCCCACCGCATGCTCGGCCGCGAGCGGGACGAGCGGCAGGATCTCGCGCAGCTGCGCGCCGAGCGCGTAGAGGGTCTGCTGCGGTCCGGGCACGTTCGTGACTGTCACGTTGAACAGGCGCGTCGCGTACAGGCTGCGCGCGATGCTGGCGTGCAGCACGGGCGGGGCGAGGCCGCTGAGGGCCATGATCGTCGACGTCCCAAGCGACTGCGTGCCCGACTTGAGCGTCTCCGCCTCCGCGGTCACGTGCTGGTAGCGATCGGTCGCGGTTTCGGCCGCGACCGGAAGATGCACGAACAGCGACGAGATCTTGTTGCCGAGCGCGAGCTTCTCCGAGGCCTGGCGCACGTTCATCGGGACCATCGCGCGCAGGCCCTGAGCCGGTGGCTCCTCCCCGCGGGCGATCAGCAGCCGCCGCAGTCCCCCGCTGACGGCCGCCAGCGCGACGTCGTTGACCGTGCCGCCCTGCCGCGACTTGATCGCCTTCAGATCGGCCAACGGCACGCGCACTACCGCGAAGCTCCGCGTGGCGCCCATTTCGCAGTTGAGCGACGAGCGCGGCGCACTGACGACCTCGTCGCGCATCAGCAGCTCGACGGTCGCGCGCGAGCGGTCCAGCATCTCGACGGCCTTGTGCGGGTGGAGCGCGACGTCCGCTCCACCGCGGGCGGCGCGCAGCACGTGTTCCGGCAGCCAGCGCAGGACCCCTAGCAGCCTCAAGAAGTGCGAGTCGTAGCCCTCCTGCGTCATTTCGGCGGGCGGCGGAGCACCCTGCGCGTCACGGCCGGCAGCCGGCTCGGGGCTGTCGTCGAGCATCAGGTAGCCGGCGTCCACTGATCCGACCCCGTCCACCATCGCGTGATGGGTCTTGGTGACGAGGGCCCAGCGGCCGTCGGCGAGCCCGTCGAGCAAGACGACCTCCCACAACGGCCGCCGCCGGTCGAGCCGGTGCGACCAGTAGTCACCCAGCCACTCACACAACTCCTGTTCTCCACCCGGGGCGGGCAGCGTCGCGTGGCGCACGTGGGAGGCGAGGTGAAACCGCTCGTCGTGCTCCCACGCCGGCCAGTGCAGCCCGCCCGTGCGAGGCTCCGAGAGCTTTTGCCGATAGCGCGGCAGCAGCGAGAGCCGCGAGTTCAGGTGCCGGCAGACCTCTCCGAGGTTCGGCAAGGACCCATCGGGACGTGCGTCGAACACGAGCGCGCCGCCGATGTGCATGTGCGCGGCCTCGTCGCCCTGCTCGAGCTCGAGGAACGTCGCGTCCAGGGGAGTGAGATGGTCGGTCATCCTCATCTGCCACGCTAGCCGCACCGGCGAGGCGTCTCATGCGTACTGACCACCGGACTCGATCCGCAGTCTCCACGGACGCCGCGGGACTCGGCCCGGCGTAGCGTTGGCGGTCGAAGCGAGCACCGATGACCTCCACCACGGCCACCAAGCCCGAAAGCCGGGTCGACGCCGCCCAGGCGGTGCGCCTCGACGGCTTCGTCGAGCGCGCGCAGGCAGCCGCACGAGAGCTGCGCCGGCTCGACCAGGAGGCCGTGGACCGCATCGTTTGGTCCATGGTCGTCGCGGGGCTGGAGGGTGCGGTCGAGCTCGCGGAGCTGGCGATGGAGGAGACAGGCTTCGGAGTCTTCGAGGACAAGGTCGTCAAGAACTACGTCGCCACCGAGTTCCTGTGGGACTACCTCAAGGACAAGCCGTCCGTGGGCGTGATCGAGGAGGACGCCGAGCGGCACATCGAGTACGTGGCGGAGCCGATCGGCGTCGTGCTCGCGCTCCTGCCGATCACCAACCCCACCTCGACGGCGCTGTTCAAGGGCATCGTGGCGGCGAAGACCCGCAACGCGATGATCTTCCGGCCGTCCGCCCGGGCCGCGCGGTGCGCGACGCGCGCGGTCGAGATCCTCCAGGCCGCGGGACAGCAGGCGGGACTGCCGCCGGACGCGCTGCAGGTGATCCCCGATCCGACGCTTGACGTCTCCCAGTACCTCTTCCACCATCCCGGCGTCGACTTCATCTGGACCACCGGCGGCCCGAAGGCGGTCGCGGCCACAAACGAGGCAGGCAAGCCCTGCCTCGGGGTGGGGTCCGGCAACGCTCCGGTCTACGTGCACAGCAGCGCCGACGTGCGCATGGCCGTCGTCGACATCCTGATCTCCAAGACCTTCGACGCGTCGGTGATCTGCCCGGCCGAGCAGACATGTGTCGTCGACGAGGCCGTCTACGACGAGATCACCGCCGAGCTCGATCGCATGGGCGCGCAAGTCCTGAAAGACGAGGAGGTCCAGCGCCTCCAGAACGCGCTCGTGAGTCAGGACGGCGACATCGAGCTGGCCGCGCTGGGACAGTCCTGCGTCAACCTCGCCGCGATGGCCGGCATCGAGGTGCGCGCGGACGCCAAGGTGCTGGTCGCGCCGCTGCCCTCCGACCTCACGGAGCTGGCCGTGCATCCCCTGCTCCAGGAGAAGCTGATGCCGGTGCTGGGGCTGGTGCGCTCCCCGTCGGTCGAGCACGGGATCGCCGCCTGCGAGCTGGTCACCGAGACGGGCGGCCTCGGCCACACGTCGGCGGTCTATGCGCGCGATCGCGACGTCGTGGATCGCTTCGCCCTGGCCGTCCGGACCGGGCGGATCCTGGTCAACGCCCCCACCGCGGTCGGCGCCCTCGGCGGCATCTACAACTCGATGACCCCGACCTTCTCGCTCGGGTGCGGCACCTGGGGCGGCTCGCACACGACCGACAACATCAACTTCCGGAACCTGCTCAACATCAAGGCCGTCTCCTACAGGCAGGCTCCACCCCAGTGGTTCCGGGTCCCCTCCGACACCTACTTCAACACCGGCGCGCTCGACAACCTGCGGCAACTGCACGCCAAGCAGGTGCTGGTCGTGACCGACGCGGACTGCGAGGCGCGCGGGGCCGTCGACGACGTGCGGCGCTTTCTCGGCGACGCCAGCGTGCACGTGTTCGCGGACATCGGACCCGAGCCCCCGGAGGAGCAGGTGCGCGCGGGCGTGGACGTGCTGGAGCGCTTCGCGCCCGACACGATCCTGGCCCTCGGCGGCGGCTCGGTGCTGGACGCCGCCAAGGCGATGCGGCTGTTTCACGAGAGCCCGGAGCTCCAGATGCGCGAGCTCGCGCTTCCCTTCCTCGACGCACGCAAGCGGGTCGCGGGCTATCCGGAGATCGCTCATACCGTGCGGCTCGTGGCGGTGCCGACGACCGCGGGGACCGGATCCGAGGTCTCACCCGCGGCCGTGCTCACCGTCGGCGACCGCAAGGTGACGCTCGTCGACTACTCGCTCGTGCCGGACATGGCGATCGTCGAGCCGCGACTGACGCTCACCATGCCGCCGCAGGTGACGGCGGACACCGGCGTCGACGCGCTCACCCATGCCCTCGAGGCGGCGGTGTCGATCTTCGCGTCGCCTTACACCGACGCGTTCGCCATGCAGGCGGTCAACCTGATCCTGCGGAATCTGCCACGCGCGCACGCCGAGGGCTCGGACCTCGAGGCGCGCACCGCGATGGCGAACGCCGCCACGATCGCCGGCCTCGCGTTCTCCAACGCGTTCGTGGGGGTGTGCCACTCCCTCGCCCACGCCGTCGGCGCGCGCTTCGGCATCGCCCACGGGCGCGCCAACGGGATCTTCCTGCCGCACGTCCTGCGCTACAACGCCTCGCTGCCGAGCAAGTTCATGCCCGCCCCGAGCTACACGGCATACGTCGCGCCGGACAAGTACGCGCAGGTCGCATACGTGTTCGGCCTCGGCGGCCAGAGCCGCGACGAGCGGCGCGCGCAGCTGTTCGAGCGAGTGGACCGACTGCTCGACGAGGTCGAGATCCCGCACTCGCTGGAGCAGGCGGGCGTGCCGCGCGACGAATTCGAGGCCGCGCTGCCGGACCTCGCGCGCGCGGCGTTCATGGACCCGAGCGTGCGCACCAACCCGCGCATCCCGATGGTGGCCGAGCTCGTGGACCTCCTGCGCGCGGGCTACGAGGGCCGGCCGGACTAGCCGAGTTCACGGCCCGCGCCCGCTGTCGAGCACGGCCTAGGCGTGGCCGAAGCGCACGTCCGGCAGCACGCGGTCGATCCACCGGGGCAACCACCAGGCACGCGCCCCCAGCAGCCGCAGCGCCACGGGAATCAGCACGAGCCGCACGAGCGCCGCGTCGAGCAGCACCGCGATGCCGAGGATCACCCCCATCTCCTTGGGGGGCAGCGGGCCCGACAGCGCGAAGGTGAAGAACACGGCCACCATCACCGCGGCCGCCGCGAAGATCACGCGGCCCGAGTGCGCGAGGCCCTCGACCATCGCCTCGTGCGGATCGTGCGAGCGGTCCCAGTGCTCCCTTGCCGAGCTCAGCAGGAACACCGTGTAGTCCATCGAGATCGCGAAGATCATCGCGAAGAAGAACACCGGCCCCCAGGCGTCGAGGAATCCCTGCGAGTCGAAGCCGAGCAGCCCCTGGAGGTTGCCGTCCTGGAAGATCAGCTTCGCGACCCCGAACGCTGCGCCCGTCGCGAGCAGGTTGGTGAATACGCCGACCGCGGCGATCACGGGTGCCTGCAACGCGACCAGCAGCAGCAGGAAGCCGAGCGCCAGCACGATCCCGATGACCAGCGGGGTCTTCGCCGCCAGCGCCTGCTCGAGGTCATGGTTCTCGGCCGCGGCGCCTCCCACCACGAACTCGCCCGGAAGGCCGCCGCGCAGACGGTCGACCGTGCGCCCGACCTCCTTGCTCGATGGGTCCTGCACCGGAATCGCCTGGACGAGAGCCATCCCCTGGCGCCCGTATTCGGGCGGTAACACGCGCGCGATCCCGGCATCGCGCTTCAGCGTCGCGACCGCGCGAGCTACCTGGCGCTCCGGCCCGGCGACCTGCAGGGCACCGGGCGCTCCCTCGCCGAAGGCGGCCTTGACCTGGTCGTAGCCCTGCCGTGATTGATCGCCCTCCGGCACGACCTTGATCGAGGGCATGCCCGTGTCGAGTCCGAACACCGGCACGGCGAGGACCACGAGCGCCGTGAGGGCGCCGGCGCCCCAGGCGAGCGGGCGGCGCCACAGACGCTCGCCCCAGCGCTCGAAGCGCGCCGAGCGATGCTCGCCGGAGTGCACCCACGGGAGGGCAAGCTTGTCGACCCGCGGCCCCAGCTTCGCGAGCACCGCCGGCAGCAGGGTCAGCGTCGCCGCCAGCACGAAGACGACCGACAGCATGATCCCGAGGCTCATCGAGCGGAACGCGGGGCTCGGGACGAGCATCACCGCCGACAGCGAGATCAGCACGGTCACCCCCGAGAAGAGCACCGCCTTGCCGGCCGTATCCATCGTCACCGCCGCCGCATCCGCGGCCGCGAGGCGCTGCCCGAAGAATGCGCTGCGGAACCTCATCAGCACGAAGAGCGCGTAGTCGATGCCGAGCGCGAGCGCGAACATCAGCGCGAAGTTCATCGCCCAGATCGAGATGTCGAGCAACTGGGTGCCGAGGTAGAGCGACCCGGCAGCGGCCACGAGCCCGAGGATCGTGAGCATCAGGGGGAGGCCGGCGGCTACCAGCGAGCCGAACGCGAGGACGAGGATCGCCATGGTCACGGGCCAGGAGATCACCTCGGACTTGAGCATCGCGGTCTTGTTCGCCTCGTTGAAGTCCGACCACATGCCGGAGGCTCCGGTCAGGTTCACGTCGACGCCGTTTCCGCCGGCCCGCTCCAGACCCTGCTTCAGATCGTCGGCGGCGCGCACCATGCCGTTGGAGTCTCGGGCCGCGCCGGCCTGCACTACGGCAGTGTGGCCGTCGGCGGACACCGAGACTCCACGGCGGAGTGGCACGACGACGCTCACGGCATCGCTGTCACGGAGGGTTCCCTCGACCCTCTGGACCGCGCGATCGAAGCCGGAATCCCCCACCTTCAGATCGCGCGCGTGGACCACCACCATCAAGGAACTGCTCGAAAGGCCGGAGAAGCTGCGGTCGGCGAGCTGCCGGGCGGCGACCGACTGCGAGCCCGTCGCCTCCCACCCCGCGCCCGAAAGGGCATGCTCGACGCGGGGAGCGAAGACGCCGGCCGCCACCGCGATCAAGACCCAGGCGGCGGCGACCGCGCGGAAGTGCGTGGCCGTCCAGCGCCCGAGGCGCCCGATCGGCCCCACGGAAATCATCGGTGGTGGCGGTCGTAGATCGCCGAGCGCAGCCCGGTTGCCCGCTTGATCACGATCGACGCCGGACACGCGTGGACGACGACGTACAGCCACTGGTTCACGCCCACGAAGGCGGTCAGGAGCAGGAACCACGGGGACACCAGCACCGACAGCGCCACGCTCAGCAGGGTCATGGTGCCGGCGAGCGCGAACAGCACCCGCTCAAGCGGCCAGGACGAGTCTCTCGCGCAGGCGGGCCCGGAGCTCACGCGCCTCCCCCGAGCAGCGCCTCGATCTCGTCGAGCTGGCGCCGCAACCCTCCGCAAACTTGCTCGCACAGCTCGAACACCGAGTCGTCGGCGATCTCGTAGCGCGCGAAGTTGCCGTCCTTGCGGCGCGCCACCAGCCCGGACTGGAGCAGCACGCCGAGATGCTTCGAGACGTTCTGCTGCGACGCGCCGGTCGCTTCCTGCAGCTCCGCGACGGTCGCGTCCCCGTCGCGCAGGCGGTCGAGCAGCTTGATCCGCATCGGCTCCGCCAGCACGCGGAAGCGCCGTGCGATCAGCTCGACGAGGTCATCGGGAAGCGGGTGCGGAATCGGGTGTGTCGCCATCGGACCCATACAATAGCACAACTTACTAGTTGTATAGATGTATTGTGAGGCTCACGGTCTGGGCGGGATGCAGCCCTCCCCCAGCTCGTCCACGTTGCCGACCATCCGAACCGGTTGACGACCACCCGCTGCATCACCGGCCTGAACTATCCGTGACAAGTACCTAGCCGGTGCCGCTGTTCGCACCGATGCCGCGCCCCCCGGGCGCACATAGGTTGCTGTCACCAAGCGTGGGAGGTGGGATCATGGCGAGTTCGCAGCACCGGCCGGGAACCCGGAAAGGCCCGCGGCCGCCGGCCGACCGGCAGCGGGTGATCGAGATGCTGCGCCAGGCGCGCGGCTCGGTTCCCGGAATCGAAGAGTCGCTCGCGGCGCTGAGACGGCGGGTGCGCCAGCTCGAGGATGAGAACGAGCGGCTCCGGCAAGGCCCACACGACGGCGCCGCGTAGAGGTATCGTTCGCCGCTGGGAGGAGAGATGAGGAAGCCCGACAAGCCATCACCACGACCGGCCGCCAAGGCGCCGGGCGCGGACGCCTCAGCCAGCTTCAGCAGCGCCCGCTCGGCCCTCGGCCAGATCACGCGCTGACCTCGAGCGGTTGCGGCAACATGCCGCGTCGCTGGTGAAGGGCGCACACCGCCCCGCCAAGTAGGTAAGCCGCGCCGGTGCCGGTGCCCGATCACGCGAGACGCGCCAGCGCCCCGTACCCGGCTCATCGCGAGGCCGACGTCGCGTTGCGCGACGGCTCGACGGTCCGTGTGCGCCCCGTGCGACCCAACGACCGCGAGGCCCTGAAGAAGTTCCTCGAGCGCCTCTCGCCCGACTCGCGCAGCCTGCGCTTCTTCTCCCTGGGCGTGAACCTCGACGGCGCGGCCGAGTGGGCCGCAGACGTCGACTACGACCTGCGCTTCGGGCTCCTGGCGCTCGGCGGCACCCGCCAGGCGGTCGTCGGGCACGCGGTGTGGAGCCGTGCCGACCCGGACGACGACCGTGCCGAGGTCGCCTTCGAGATCGCCGACGCCTATCAGGGCAACGGGCTCGGCACGATCCTCCTGGCCCACCTCGCCGAGGCCGCCCAGGAAAAGGGCGTGTCGGTGTTCGAGGCGGAGGTCCTCCCGCACAACCACCGGATGGCGGAGGTGTTCCGCCAGAGCGGCTTCGCGGTGCGCACGCGTTCGGGCCCGGACGTCCTCCGGATCGAGTTCCCGACGGAGATGTCCGACGGCGCGCTCGAGCGCTTCGACGAGCGCGACCGCACGGCGGCCGCAGCGGCCGTGTCCAAGTTCCTGCGGCCGGCGTCGGTGGCGGTGATCGGGGCCTCGCGCGAGCGCGGGACCGTCGGCGGTGAGATCTTCCACAACCTGATCGCAACCGGGTTCGACGGCGCCGTCTACCCGGTCAACCCGCGCGCGCCCGTCGTCCAGTCGGTTCCCACCTTTGCCTCGGTGCGCGACATACTCGCGGACGTCGAGCTGGCGGTGGTGGCGGTGCCGGCGCCCATGGTCGCGGAAGTCGCGCGGCAGTGCGCGGCAAAGGGCATCGACGCCCTGCTGGTGATCTCCGCCGGCTTCGCGGAGACTGGCGACGAGGGCAGGGCGCGGCAGCAGGAGCTGGTTGCCGTCTGCCGTGAGGCCGGCATGCGCCTGATCGGACCCAATTGCCTCGGAGTGCTGAACACGTCCCCCGACGTCCGGCTCGACGCGATGTTCGGCCCGCTGTTCCCACCGCACGGCAATGTCGGCTTCCTCTCCCAGAGCGGCGCGCTCGGCCTGGCCGTGATCGACTACGCGAAGGAGCTGGGCCTTGGCCTCTCGTCGTTCGTGTCGGTCGGGAACAAGGCGGACATCTCGGGCAACGACCTGATCCAGTACTGGGAGTCGGACGACGAGACGAGCGTGATCCTGCTCTACCTCGAGTCGTTCGGCAACCCGCGGAAGTTCGCGCGCATCGCACCGCGCGTGGCGCGCGCAAAGCCGATCGTGGCCGTCAAGAGCGGGCGCTCCGCCGCCGGTGCGCGGGCCACCTCGTCGCATACCGGCGCGCTGATCTCGGCCTCCGACGTGACCGTCGACTCGCTGTTTCGGCAGGCGGGCGTGATCAGGACCGACACGCTTGCCGAACTGTTCGACGTCGGGCGGCTGCTGGCCGATCAGCCCGTGCCGCGCGGGCGTCGCGTCGCGATCGTGACGAACGCCGGCGGACCGGGGATCCTCTGCGCCGACACGTGCGAGGCACACGGTCTCGAGGTGAGCGAGCTTCCGGCCGCCGCGCGGGATGAGCTGGCATCGTTCCTGCCCGCCGAGGCGTCGCTCGCCAACCCGCTGGACATGATCGCCACCGCGCCCGCCGAGCAATACCGCGGGGCGCTGGAAGTGCTGGCCCGCCACGACTGCGCGGATGCGATCATCGCGATCTTCATCCCTCCCCTGGCGACGCGCACGGACGACGTCGCACGCGCGATCAGATCCGCGGTCGACGAATTCGAGCATGCGCTGCCCGTCGTGTCCGTGTTCATGACCAGCGAGGGGAAGCCTGTCGAGCTGAAATCGGAGCGCGGCGCGATTCCCGCCTTCGCCTTTCCCGAGGACGCCGCCCGGGCGCTCGCACGAACCGTCGACTACGGCGTGTGGCGCGAGTCGCCGGACGGACGGATTCCGGCCTTCGATGACGCGCGCCCGGAGGAAGCCGCCGCAGTGATCGCATCCGCCCTCGGCCGGCGGGCCGAATGGCTCGCGCCGCAGGAGATCGAGCGCCTTCTTGCTTGTTACGGGCTGCCGCTGGTGGCGAGCCGCGCGGTGCGGACCCCGGACGAGGCGGCAAGCGCCGCCGGCGAGCTCGGCGGCGCCGTCGCGCTGAAGGCGGTCGCGCCCACGATCGTCCACAAGACCGAGCTCGGCGCGGTCGCGGTGGACCTGCCCGGCCCCGAGGCCGTCCGGGAGGCAGCCGAGCACATGAGCGCGCGGCTTTCAGAGGCGGGTCACGCCCCGACGGGCTTCCTCGTGCAGAGCATGGCTGAACCGGGTGTCGAGATGCTCGTGGGCGTCGCCCACGACGCGCTGTTCGGACCGGTGATCGCGTGCGGGGCCGGCGGCGTGACGGCCGAGGTGATGAAGGACGTGACGGTGCGCATCACTCCGCTCACCGACCGCGATGCGCAGTCGATGGTCGCCTCGCTGCGCTCGTTCCCGCTGCTCGACGGGTTTCGCGGCGCTCCGCGCGCCGATGTCGCGGCACTCGAGGATGTTCTGCTGCGCGTCGGTGCGATGGTGGAAGCGCATCCGGAGATCGTGGAGATGGACTGCAACCCCGTCGTGGTGTCGCCCCACGGAGCCGTGATCGTGGACGCGCGAGTGCGCGTGGAGGCCGTGGCCCGGCCGGGCCCGTCGCCGGCCGTCTGACAGCCCCCGGCCGCCACGCGGTGGCCGGGCGCTATGTTGGCGCCGCATGGCGCTTCCCGACGCCGACGACCCCGGCCTGCTGACGCCGGCCGAGACGTGCCTGCTGACGGACCAGTACGAGCTGGCGATGGCGGCGAGCTACTTCCGCCGCGACATGAACGACGCCGGCGGTGTTCGAGCTGTTCGTCCGGCAGCTGCCGCCGCGCCGGGCATGGCTGCTCGTCGCCGGCCTCGGGCCCGCGCTGTCGCTCGTCGAGCAGATGCGCTTCGGCGCCGGGGAGCTCGCCTACCTGCGGTCCGCAGGGATTCGGCGAGCCGTTTCTCGACTACCTCGCGGACTTCCGCTTCTCGGGCGACGTCGACGCGATGCCGGAGGGGACCGTGTGCTTCGCGAACGAGCCGCTCGTGCGCGTCACCGCTCCGCGGATCGAGGCCCAGCTGGTCGAGACGCTGCTGCTCAACCAGATCAACTTCCAGACGGCGATCGCGACCAAGGCCGCACGGATCGTGCTCGGCGATCGGCGGCGGGATGCCGGACCGCGGACGGGCGGCTCGTCGACTTCTCGCCGCGCCGCGACCACGGCGTCGACGCCGCGATGAAGGCCGCGCGCTGCGCCGCGATCGCCGGCGCGGGCGGCACCTCCAACGTGGCGGCCGCGATGCGCTACGGCCTGCGCCCGGTCGGGACGATGGCGCACTCCTACGTGATGTCGTTCGCGCAGCGAGGAGGAGGCGTTCCGCGCGTTCATGGAGGACTGGCCCGGGCAACGCCGTGATGCTCGTCGACACCTACGACACGCTCGAGGGCGTCCGCCGCGCGATCGCCGCGGCCCGCGCGACGGGAGTCCGCTCGGCGGGCGTCCGGATCGACTCCGGCGACCTCGGCTGCGCTGGCCCGCGCGGCGCGCGGCGCTGCTCGACGAGGCGGGCTGCGGCGACGCGCAGATCGTCGCCAGCGGAGACCTCGAGGAGCGCCAGATCGCGCGCGCTGGTCGCGGCGGGCGCGCCGATCGACGTCTGGGGCGTCGGCACCGATCTCGGCACCAGCCGCGACTCCCCGACCGTGGGCGGCGTCTACAAGCTCGTGGCCGACATGCCGGCGCCCGGCGCGCTGGCGCTGCGTCGTTCAAGCGGTCGCCCGCGAAGGCGACGATGCCCGGGCCGAAGCAGGTCTTCCGGCGCCGGGAGGACGGCGAGATGCGCGGCGACGTGATCGCCACGACCACCGAATCGCTCGCGGGGGAGCCGCTGCTCGTGCCGGTCATGCGCGGCGGGGAGCGCGTGGGCGCCGAGCCGCTCGCGCGGATGCGCGAGCGCACGGCCGCGGAGCTGGAGTCGCTGCCCGCGCACCTGCGAGACCTCGCACCGAGACCGGCCGCCCGAGCCGTATCCGGTCTCCTGCTCCGCGCGCCTCGCGGAGCTGACCGAGCGGGCCATCGCCGGTCACGACGTCGAAGCGCCTGCGTAGTTCGCCGCACGATCGCTGCACCTCTCTCCGGATGAAGCCGCCAGATCGGCGGTGGATGCTGCTGCCATGACATTCCGATCCGAACCGACCGCTGCAACGCCCGCGAGGCGGCAGCCGAGTCCCTGTTCGCACGGGTGCTCTGCGGCATAGACGGCAGCCCGGCCGCGCACGAAGCCGCCCGCCAGGCTGCGGTCCTGGCCGGCGGTGGATCGCTCGAGCTCGTGTCCGTCACGTGGACGACCGGCGCCGGCCCGACCCGCATGACCGTGCTCAGCGACACGCGGGCGCGGCGTGCGCTCGAGGCCGCCACGCGGGCTCGCAGCCGAGCAGGGAACGCCGGTCTCGGCCGAGCTGGTGCATGCCGCCGACGAGGCGGGCACCATGCGCCGGCTGGCCGCCGGTCACGACCTGATTGCGGTCGGCGCGCGCAGCGGGTCCCGCGCCGGCGGCATCATGCTGGGCAGCGTGGCATCGCGGATGGTCCACGAACCCGACGCCCCGGTGCTGATCGCGCGACGTCCTCCCGAGGGCGCCACGTTTCCGGACCCGATCCTGCTTGCAACCGACGGATCCGCCAGCTCGGCCCGCGCCGCCACGCTCACCGCCCGGGTCGCAGGTCGCCTCGGCGCCGCCGTGCTCGTGCTGCGCGTGGGAACCGCGACCGGAGTCGAAGAGCTGCGCAAGGTCGCACGTCAGATCGGCGAGATCGTCGACGCGACCGGCCGTGAGCCGGTGGTGGTCGAGCGCGGCGGCGACCCGCTGGACACGATCGTCGAAGTCGCGCGCTCGGAGCGGGCATCCCTGATCGTGGTCGGAAGCCGCGGCCGCAGCGGCGTGAAGGCGCTCGCCAGCATCAGCGAGCGAGTGGCCCACGAGGCGCCGTGCTCGGTGCTCGTGGCGCGCGCCTGAGTCCCGCTCTGGACGAATAGCAAGTTTCCGCCGCAGCTTGCGCGGTAATGCAAATCGAGTAATGCGCCATGGGACCGTGCGGTGGGACCATGCGGCGCAGGACCTTTCGACGTGAGGGAGGATGGTTCGATGGCATCGGCGACACCGTATGGCCGCAGCATGCGCCTCTCGCCGCTCGACGCGGCGTTCCTCGAGGTGGAGTCGCCCACGGCGCACATGCACGTCGGCTGGGTCGCCATCTTCCGGCCGGAGGATGGCAATCCCGCTCCAACATTTGCCGAGCTGCGGCAGCGCATCGCAGGGCGCGTGCCCTTCGCGCCGCGCTACCGCCAGAAGCTGGCCTGGGTCCCGTTCGGCCTGCACGATCCGGAGTGGATCGACGATCCCGCGTTCGACATCCGCAACCATGTGCGGCAATCCGCCACCCGCGACATCGGGCGCCTCGTCGAGCATGTTTACTCGACTCCGCTCGAGCGCGACCGGCCCCTGTGGGAGGTCTGGATCGCCGACCGGCTCGCCGACGGGCGGATCGGCGTGGTCGGCAAGGCGCACCACTGCATGGTGGACGGCATCGCCGCGGTCGAGCTCGCCAGCCTGTTCTGCGACCTGACGCCGGATTCCCCGCCGGTGCAGCCGCCCGAGCGGTGGGATCCGGCGCCCGAGCCCGACAGGTCGGAGCTGCTGGCCCGCGCCATCGAGGACCGCGTGGTGGACGAGCTGCGCCTGCTGAAGGTCCCGGCCCGGGTGATCAGGTCTCCCAAGCGGGCGGTGACCCTCGTCGGCGATGCGGCGCGCGCGGGGCGCGCGTTGGTCCACGCGCTCACGCCCTCGACCCCGCACAGCGTGCTGAACGAGCCGATCTCGCCGCTGCGGACGCTGGCCACGGTCTCCCGGCCGCTGGAGGACCTGCGCCGGGTGAAGCAGCGCTTCGGCACGACCATCAACGACGTCGTGCTGGCGGTCGCCGCGGGCGGCGTGCGCTCCTATCTGCGCGAGCGCGGCGAAGACGCCACGCGGCTGAAGGCGATGGTGCCGGTCAGCGTTCGCGACGGCGCCGCGGCCGACCTCGGCAACCGGATCTCGTTCGTGTACGTGGGCCTTCCCTGTGACGAGCCGTCCGCCGTGCGGCGGCTCGACGATGTGCGCCTCGGCATGAACAAGCGCAAGGAGGCGGGCGAGCACCTCGGCGCAGAGGCGGCGCTCGACGCGGTCTCGTACGCACCGCATCCGGTTCAGCACGCCGTTTCCCACGCGGTCGCGAGTGCGCGCGCGTACAACCTGACCGTGTCGAACATCCCCGGCCCCCGGCAGCCGATGTGGATGGCGGGCTGCCCGCTCGACGAGGTCTATCCGGTGGTGCCGCTGGCGGACAGGCACGCGATCTCGATCGGGTTCACGACCGTCGCCGAGCGCGGCTTCTTCGGCATCTATGCGGACCGCAAGACGGTGCCCGACGCGAACGTGCTCGCCCGCGAGGTGGAGCGCTCGCTCGCGGAGCTGCTGGCCACGGCGGAGCGCCCGCTCGTGCCAGTTGCCGGCTGACGCCTAGCTCGCCGGCGCGGCGACCCGTCGGCGCGGACCGCGATGATGCTGGCGAACAGCCGCACGTACTGCATGGCGTGCCGGTTGGCGAGGAAGTGCGCGCGGACGTGCTTCGCGCGCGCGGGATCCCAGCTCGGTCGCGAAGGCGGGGTCCTCCAGCAGCCGCGTCACCAGCTTGCCGAACCCCTCGAGATCGGCGGGGTCGTCGAGCAGGAGCCCCGTGACGCCGTCCTCGATCTGGTCCTGGATGCCGCCGACCGCGCTCGCCACGACGGGCCGGGCCTTCCACATCGCCTCCGCGACGGTCAGGCCGAAGCCTTCGGCGATGCTCTTCTGCACCACGACCGTCGCGTGGCGCTGGAGCGCGTTCACGATCGCGGCGTTCTCCTCGATGTCGGCCATCGGGAGGCACGCGAGGTGCACCCGGCTCGCGGCGCGACGTGGGGCAGGCCGCGCCAGGCGGCGGCGACCTCCTCCAGGACCTCCGCGCCCTCCGGGTCGTCGGCCACGGAGGTCACGTTGGGCCCCGCCAGGATCAGATGGGCGTCGGGGTGCACCACGTGCTCGGCGAAGCCGAGCATCACCCCCATGTGGTCCTTGAGCCGGTCCCAGCGCGATACCTGCACCACGAGCGGGTCGCCGAAGCTCGGCGGCGGGCCCGTGCTCAGCACCTCGCACATGCGGTCGACACGACCGGGCGTGCCGTCCTCGCGCGTGTAGGCCGGCGGCAGGGCGTCGGCCTGGTGATCGACCGACCAGGCCCACGTGGGTGAGGATCCCCCGCACCGTCGCGGCGTCGAGGTCCTGGTTCTTCGGCGAGAACACGTCGATCGACGGCTGGATGATCTCGGTTCGCAGCGCGTTCGCCCATTCCGGGACGTACGCGTGGCGCGAGAAGATGCAGGCGTCGGCCTGCTGCAGGTAGGTCCCGAGGAAGCCCCAGGCGGCGTGGACCAGCTCGCTCGGCTGCTCGGCGCCGATGTGGCTCCGCCATACGACGCTGCGCGCCCGTCGCCTTCATCCGCGGCACCATCGCCGCCGTCTGCGGGATCGTGCAGCAGCACGATGTCCTTCGGCCGCACGACGCTCGCGATGTGCTCGGCGTTGGCCTCGCAGACCTGCTCGAAGACCGCGCGCTCCGCCTCGCCCAGGGGCCCGCCGTCTCCGGCCGACCCGTGCACCATGTTGTGGATGCGCTTCGTGATGCGGAAGAACTCGGGCGTGCCGGTCATCACCATCCAGCGGACGTTGACGCCGGCCCCGCGCGTATAGGCGAGGAACGAGCGCAGCATCTCCGCCACCCCTCCACCCGCGGCCGTCGAGTTGACCATCCAGACGACGCGTCCCTCCAGGACCTCGCGGGCCTGCACGATGGCCCGCTCGAACTCCTGCCAGTCCGCGGGATCGAGCACGTCGCGCAGGCGATCGGGCGAGATCGGCCCCACGCGGATCTCCTGCGGCGGTTCGAGCGCCGCGGCTGCCGGCCGCGCTGTCCTCCGGCTTCACGGCACGATCATGCCCGGGCGGCGGCACCCGGGGCCAGGCCCGCGGCCGCGCCTTCGTCCACGGTCGCGCCGCGCGGCATCACGAGCACCGGCACGGGACAGGACCGCATGAGGTGGGCGGACACGCTGCCGACGAGCGCGTGGTGCATCGGCCCGTACCCGCGGGACCCGATCACGAGCAGATCGATGTCGGCACCGGCCTCGCACAGGCACTCGACGGCCCCGCCCTTCAGCACCAAACGTTCGGCATCCGGCAAGCCGTTCTCCTCGAGCGCACGGTGGAGCTCCTGCGCCAGCTGCGAGTCGAGTGATCCGCCGGCTTGAGCGAATGCCGGGTGTGCGCGAAATCCTCGTCCACGGCGATCACCCGCAGCTTGGCTCCGGCCTGTGCCGCGAACGCGGCGGCAGCGCGTAGCGCCACAGCTCCCTCCGGCGAGCCGTTGAAGGCGGCACCGACGACGCTCAACGACTCCGGCGCGTCGGCGGCAAATCCGTGGGGCGCCACCGCGACCGCGGTCGGGGAGCCGGCCAGCAGCACCTCGCCGACGCTGCCGATGAGGACGCGACCCACGGGCCCGCGGCGGGTCGAGCCGATCACGATCAGGGTCGCGCCCTCGTCGACGGCGATCTCGTGGAGCCCGCGGGCGGCCGAGCCGCTCTCGATCGGATGGGTCTCGGTCGTCAACCCCGACAGGGCTGCGATCGCCGGATCGAGCACGGTCCGAAAATGCTTCTGCGCCAGCTTCACATACTCCCGCGTGCGTGAATCGAACGGCCGCGGGCGCGGGACCACGTGAGAAATCACGATGGACGCCCTTGCCTTGGATGCGAGCAGCTTCGCAAGGGCCATGGCGTCGTTCGACTGCGAAGTTCCATCGACGCCCAGGACCATCCTTCCGAACATGCGCTCCTCCTCCATCCTCTCGGGATTGATTAAAGCCTATTCCTCGCCCGGCACGACGGGCAAGGTGCTTCTCCCGCGTGGGCGTCGGTAGTCCACCGCACTGTTTTCGGAGCCGACCGTTCCTAGACTCCGTGCGATGGACGACATCGCGGCCAAGGTCGGCGAGGGCCTCGGCAACGCCTTCCAGATGGCGTGGGAGGTTTGGTGGGCCCTGGTGCTCGGGTTTGCGATCTCCGCCGTCGTGCAGGCATGGATTCCGCGCGAGCGCGTCGAGTCGGCGCTGGCCGGCGAGCGGCTTGGGGCCGTGGCGCGCGCGACGGGCCTGGGCGCTGCGTCGTCGTCCTGCTCGTACGCCGCCATCGCGATCGCGAAATCGCTGTTCCAGAAGGGGGCCTCAGCCGTCGCCGCGCTCGCATTCCAGTTCGCGTCCACGAACCTCGTGTGGGAGCTCGGCCTCGTGCTGTGGATCCTGATCGGCTGGCAGTTCGCGCTCGCCGAATTCGCGGGCGGGCTCGTGATGATCGGCCTGATGTGGGCGCTCCTGCGGCTGTTCGTCTCGCGGCGCGCGGAGGACGAGGCAAGGGCGCACGCGCGTCTCGCGCAGGCCGGCCATCAGCATCACGCCGCGGGCGAGCGGATGAGCTGGCGCGACCGGCTGGCGTCCCCGTCTGCCTGGCTCGACGTCGCCGAGAACTTCCGATCGGATTGGCAGATGCTGTGGAAGGAGATCACGATCGGATTCCTGCTCGCCGGCTTCATCGCGCTGCTCGGCGAGGACTTCTTCAACGACCTCTTCCTGACCGGCGAGTCCGGCCTCGTGCCCACGCTCTGGAATGCCGTCGCCGGGCCGCTGATCGCCGTGCTGAGCTTCGTGTGCTCGGTCGGCAACGTGCCGCTCGCCGCCGTCCTGTGGTCCGGCGGCATCTCGTTCGCCGGCGTGATGGGATTCATCTTTGCCGACCTGATCGTGATCCCGATCGTGCTGGCGTACCGCAAGTACTACGGCTGGGAGTTCGCGCTGCGGATCACCGCGCTGATGTTTGTCACGATGGTGCTCGCCGCGCTGCTGATCGACGTTGTGTTCGACGTGGCCGGCCTGATCCCCGCGGACCGCCCCGGGACGGACGAGATCATGGGGTCGATCGGGCTCGACTACAAGTTCGCCCTGAACGCAGTGGCCGCGGTGGTGTTCGGAGCGCTGTTCTGGCTCCCCGCGATAATCCGGCGATGGCCGACGATCTCGGGGGCGTCGCACCCGACGGCGCAGTGACGCTCCGCGACGGGGCCCGCGTCACGGTGCGCCCGATCCGACCCGGGGACAAGCCGGCGCTGCTGCGAGGGTTCGAGCGGCTCAGCGAGGACTCGGTCTACAAGCGGTTCCTCTCGCCGATCAACGAGCTGCGGCCGATGGACCTCGTCTACCTGACCGAGGTCGACCACCACGACCACGAGGCGCTGATCGCCTTCGACGAGCAGAGCGGCGAGCCCGTCGGCGTCGCGCGCTACGTGCGTTCGGCCACCGACCCCGGCGCAGCCGAGTTCGCGATCACGGTGGTCGACGACTGGCAGCGACGCGGCGTCGGCACGGAACTCATCAGACGCCTGTCCGATCGCGCCCGCGACGAGGGTGTGAAGCGGTTCACCGCCGTGCTGCTGGCGGAGAACCACGAGATGCGCGGGCTGCTGGAGAAGCTCGGCGGCTTCCGCCTCAGGGGCGGCGTGTCCAGCGTGATCGACGTCGAAGGAGACCTCGGGAACTAGCTGCCATAGGTCACCTCCAGCTGCGCCCTCTTGCTCGGGTCCGTGTACTCCTTCGAGGCGAAGTTGGCGCCGTCGGTGGAGTCTCCGACCAGCACGAAGGTGATCTCTCCGTTGCCGGCGACCAGCGGCACGACGTCGTACTCGACCCAGGTGCCGATCGGGATCTGCACCTTGTTGTCGGACGGCGAGCCGATCCGCGCCGGGCGGTTGGCCCAGGTGATCCCGGCCTCCGTCCAGCCGCTGCCGGCCAGGTAGACCGCGGGCCCGTTGTTGCTCGCGTCGTTCGAGTCGAACACCTTCAGCTTCGCGGCCTGCACCGTGCCGGTGATGCCGGTGAGGTTGAACTTGAACCACGTCTCCATGGGCGGCGGCGAGTTGGTCGAACGCAGCTTCTGCGAGGTGCCGAAGTTGCTGTCCGGAGCGCCCTCTTCGACGCGCGTGTCCGCGGTCACGTCGAACGTCACCGTGTGGGTGCTGGGCGGCGCCGGCGTGTCGACCCCCGCGGTGTTGCTGACAGCGGAGCGGTTCCCGGCGGCGTCGAGCGCCTTCACCGTGTAGTCGTAGTGCGTGAGCGGGCTGACCGTGGTGTCCGCGTAGCTGGTCACCGCGCCGACCGTCGCGATCTCGTGGCCGTCCCGCAGGATCTCGTATCCGGTCACGCCGACGTTGTCCGTCGCCGCGCCCCAGGACAGGTCCACCCGGTTCTGGTTCGGCGCATTGCCGGTGAGGGTGCCGGGCGCTCCAGGCGGCACCGTGTCGGTGTTCGACGCGTCGAACGTGACGATCAGCTGCGGCCGCAACGCTGTGTCGGTGTGCTCGCGCGACCCGAAGTCAACGTTGTCGTTGAACGTCGAGATCAGCGCCATGTTGACGAGGCCGTTGCCGTTCACGAGCGGCCTGGCGTTGTAGTTCGCCACCGTGCCCTTCGGGATGGCGACGATGTCGTCTGCCGGCGAGGCGTCGTGGCTCGGGCGGTTGGCCCATGCCAGCTCGGCCTCGTTCCAGCCGCCGCCAGCGCCGTACAGCGCGGGACCATCCTTGGTGCCGTCGGTCGTGGACGTCATCTTCAGCGTCGCGCCGACCACCGGGCCCGTGATGCCCGCCAGCTGGAAGCGCAGGTAGCTCTCCCGCCTGGGGAGGCCGCCTCCGGCCTGCAGCTTCGTGGAGGTGCCGTAGTTGGCGTTCGGCGTGCCGTCCTCGACGCGGGTGTCCGCGACCGGTGAGAACGTCAGCGTCGTGAGCGGCGCCGCGGGCGTCGTCGCGCTCGCGGAGTCGCTCTGGGGACCGGCGTTGCCGGCGGCGTCGCGTGCCTTCACCGTGTACTGGTAGGTCGTCTGCGGGTTGACGGTCGTGTCCGAGAAGCTCGTCACGTTGCCCGTCGTCGCCAGCAGCGACCCGTCACGGTAGATCTCGTAGTTCGTGACGCCGCGGTTGTCGGTCGCGGGAGTCCACGAGAGGTCCACGCGCCGCGCGTTGATCGCCTCCGCGGCCAGGCCGGTCGCCGCCGTCGGCGCCGTGTGGTCCGCGGTCTGGACGAGCAGCTCGAGCACGGGCCGCCGGGCGGCGTCCGCGAACTCCTTCGAGGCGAAGTCGATGCCGTCCGCCGACGTCGGCAGCAGCGCGAAGCTCACCTGGCCGTCACCCGGTCACGAGCGGCTTCACGTTGTACTCGATGAACGTGTTCGGCGGGAATCGCGGCGCGGTCGTCGATGATGACGGAGCCCACGGTGGGCTGGTTGGACCACTTGATCCCGGTGTCGGTCCATCCGTTGGCCTGCCGAGCGCAGCGCCGGCCCGTCGACGGTTTCGGTCGTCGACGAGAGCCTCAGCCTGGCCTGCTCGACCGTGCCCGTGACACCGGTCACGTTGAAGCGCAGGTAGCTCTGGACGTTCGCGCCCGTGACGTTGTCCATGCGCAGCTTGGTCTGCGTCCCGTAGTTGGTGTTCGGGTTTGCCTCCTCGGTGCGGGCGTCCGACGCCGGCGTGAACGTCAGCTTCGTCAGCTCGTCGAAGGTGGCGGTATACGTGGTGTCCGTGGCCGGCACGGTGATCTCGTGGCTCTGCGCCATGCCGTCCGACCACGAGCCGAACCCGTAGTAGGTGGAGCCCGCCGACTGGGGCGTCTCTGCGGCGATCGTCGTGGTGGCGCCCACGATCGCCTCGTGGACGAGCGGGCCCGGGCCCGACTGCTCGTCGACGCTCACGTTCAGGCCGGCGGGGGAAGAATTCACGATCAGGTTCGCCGTCTGCGGGTCGAGCCGGATCGTCTTGGTGTCCGTCAGCCCGTGCGAGTCGGTGGCCGTCACCTGGAGCAGCAGGTGCGAGGGGTACCCGTGGTCGGGGCCCACGAACGAGCCGCTGGACACGCCCGCGAAGTCCTGCACGGGGTGCGAGTGGCAGGCGTTCACGGTCACGCAGTGGTTCAGGACCAGCTTCCACGACAGCGCGGAGGCCGGCAGCGTGCCGTCCTGGTCGTCGGTCGCGGAGCCGGAGAAGTCGATCGTCTGGCCGACGTGCCAGTGCAGGCTCTCGGAGGGCGAGTCGATCGACACGTGCGGCGGCGTCTCGCCCGAGTAGATGGTGATCGTGTCGCTGTGGTGTGCGCCGTGGGAGTCCGTGACCCTCAGGGTGACCTCGTGGGTTCCCTCCGGGTAGGTCACCCGCGGGTGCTCCTCGGTGGACTCGAACGTGCCGTTACCGTCGAGGTCCCACTCGTAGGTGAGCGTGTCGCCTGCGTCGGGGTCGGTGGAGCCCGACGCGTCGAACCCGACCTCGAGCGGCGCCTCGCCGTAGCTGGGCGAGGCCACCGCGTGTGCGGTCGGCGCACGGTTGTCGTCGCCGGTGTAGGTGATCCGGCGGATCTGCCCGAAGGCGATGTCTACGAAGAACAGGTCGCCGCCCGGGCCCACCTTCAGGTCGACCGGGTAGATGCCGAGGTTGGCGAACATCGAGATGTTGTGCGGGTCGGGCAGCCCGTTGGCGCCCTTCTTCATGACCCAGATGCACTCGCGCGAGTAGTCGGCGAAGAACAGCGCGCCGCCGAACGAGGCCGGGAAGACGCCGCCCGAGTTCGGGTAGAACTCGATGCCCGAGATGGAGTTTCCACCCGGGTCGCAGTTGTCCTCGGGCGTGAGCGGCACGTCGTGCTCGTACGCCCAGTACGGAGCAGCCGAGGTGCCGTCTGCGTACAGGTTCTCGCAGACGTCGAGGTTGAGCGCGTCCCATGAGGGAAGCTTCTTCGCGTAGACCGACCCGTCGTATCCGTGCGTCCCGCCCTCGTAGCAGGGCCAGCCGAAGTTGCGCACCGGGTCCGTGCCGCCGTTGACGCGGTCGATCTCCTCCCAGAAGCCGCCGCCCACGTCGGCGATGAAGGCCTCGTTGGTGCCGGGGCGCATCGCCATGCGGAAGGGGTTCCTGAGTCCGTAGGCGAGCATCCGCCGCTGGTTCGCGTCGGCAGCCGAGGCCATCGGGTTGCCCGGTGCGGCGTCGCCGGTCATCGGGTCGATGCGGATCAGCGAGCCGCTCAGGCCGACGGGGTCACCGGGGGTGCGCAGGTCCTGCGAGCGCAGCCGGCCGCCCTGTGCGTAGGGCGGAGCCTGCACCGCGCCGGGGCCGCCGGGCGGGTCGCCGCACGGGTTCAGCGGGTCGCCGTCCTGGCCGTAGTCCGCGAAGTGCCAGGCGGCGCCCTCGCCGCCCGTGAAGTACAGGTAGCCGTCGGCACCGAAGGCCATGCCGCCTCCCGCGTGGCTGGGGTACTGCTGGCACCAGTCCTCGACGAGCACGTGCTCGGGGCCCGTCATCGTGTTACCGGACGCGGTCAGCCGCGACACGCGGCCGCTGACGACGCAGCCGTCGCCGGTCCCGCCGGGCGGGTTCGGACAGCTGTCGGAGGTGACTCCCGCCGTGCCCCACGTCGGCGCGGTGCCGCCGATCGGCGCGTCGTGCACGTAGTACACGTACACGTACGGGTTCGCCGGGAAGTTCGGGTCCAGCGCCATTCCCTCGACGCCGCGGTCCCAGTAGTTGTGGACCTGCGTGCGGAGGTCGGCGAAGATCGTCGGGGTCGTGTCGCCGAGCCCGTCGAAGACCTTGATGATGCCGCTCTTCTCCGCCACGAAGACGCGGCCGTCCGACGAGAACTGGACGGCGATCGGCTGGTTCAGGCCGGAAAAGGCGACGGAAGCCTCGAATCCGGGAGGCAGACCGACGGCCGGCGCGGAGGCCGGCACGGCGAGCACGCCCGCGAGTGCGGCGAGCGCGACGAGGAGGCGCACCGCGTGCAGGCGTGCGAGTAGGGCAAAGCAACGGGGGGGATGAGTTGCGTGAAGCATGGCCCTCCTAGCCGGGCGAGGCGAAGTCCGTTTCAGCCGCGAGAGAGGCAGCAGTCCAGTTCAGCCACCGTACATTCGTTGAGCCGAACGCGCCACCCGAATTGGTGAAATGGCTCTCGGCCGGGGCGCCCGGACTCGATTCCAAGAACAGGTCGGCCAGCCGGCCTCGCTGCCTTTCCTTGTGAGAAGGTCAGCGGCGCTACCGAAGGAGGCAACTTGGACTACGAGACCCTGATCTACGAGCAGCAGGACCACGTCGTGACGCTCACCTACAACCGCCCCGACCAGCACAACGCGGTCAACCGGACCATGAACCGCGAGCTGCACCACGCGTGGCAGCGCTTCCGCGACGACGACGACGCCTTCGTGCTGGTGATCACGGGCGCCGGCGACACGACGTTCTGCGCGGGCTGGGACCTGGCGCGACGCCGCGTCGCTGACCGAGCCACCCGACTACGAGGAGTTCCGCCGCTCGATCTACAACTCCCCGGGCGAGTGCGGCTACACCCGCCGCGTCGACATCTTCAAGCCGGTGATCGCGGCGGTCAACGGTTACGCGTTCGCCGCCGGGCTGGAGACAGCGGTGCTCGCCGACATCCGCATCGCCGCCGAGAACGCCGAGTTCGGCGCGCTGGAGCGGCGCTGGAACATCGTCGGCGGCGACGGCATGACGGTGCAGGCTGCCGCTCGTGGTCGGGTTCGCCAAGGCGATGGAGCTGATCATCACGGGCCGCCGGATCGACGTGCACGAGGCCGAGCGGATCGGTCTCGTGAACGAGGTGGTGCCGCGCGGCCGGGCGCTCGCGCGCGCCCAGGAGCTGGCCCACGAGGTCGCCGCCCTGCCGCAGGGCGCGATCCGCTCCGACAAGGAGTCGGTGATCCGCGGGATCGGGCGCACGCTCGAGGAGCGGCTGCGCATCGAGGCCGAGCAGACGATCTCGATGTTCATGCGCAAGGACAGCCACACGATCGGCGCGGGCTCGTTCAAGAAAGGGAACCTCACGCCCGAATGGCCGCACCACGGCCTGTGAGACGATGCCGCCCATGACGCGGGTCGCGGCGATCCAGCTCGAAACCGCGCTCGGCGACGTCGAGGCCAACCTCGCGGCCTGCGAGCTGCTCGCCGACGAGGCGGGAGCGGCCGGAGCCGAGTGGATCCTGCTGCCCGAGTTCTTCACCACCGGCGTGGCGTTCGCGCCCGAGCTCGCCGGCGCGGCGCTCGCACCCGACGGCGAGGCGACGGAGCTGCTGCTCCGGCTGGCGCGCCGCCATCACGCCGTCGTCGGCGGGTCGTTCCTCTGCCGCGACGCCGACGGGCATGCGCGGAACGCGTTCTTCCTCGCGACCCCTGACGGGCTCGCAGGCCGCCACGACAAGGACCTGCCGACGATGTGGGAGAACTGCTTCTACGTCGGCGGGACCGACGCTGGGCTGCTGCCGGTGGACGGGCGCACCGCCGGGGCCTCCCTGTGCTGGGAGTTCATGCGCACCCAGACCGCGCGGCGGCTGCGCGGCAAGGTCGACGTGGTCGTCGGGGGGTCGTGCTGGTGGAGCGTCCCGGCCTGGCCGCCGGCCGCGCTCACGCGGCGCATGGAGAAGTCCAACGCGCGCACGGCGGCGGGTGTCGCGCCCGCCTTTGCGCGGCTCGTCGGCGCACCGGTGGTGCACGCGGCGCACAGCGGCCGGGTCGAGTGCCGGATGCCGGGGCTGCCGTTCAACTACCGCGGGCACTTCCAGGGCGGTGCGCTCGTGTGTGACGCGCGCGGCACCGTGCTCGCCAGGCGCGAGGCCGAGCAGGGATCGGGTGTCGCGATTGCCGAGGTGGAGCTGGGACGCACCGCGCCGCTCGACCCGCTGCCGGACCGCTACTGGCTGCACGACCGCGGCCCGCTCGGGGCGCTCACGTGGTCGTACCAGCGCGCCCACGGACGCCGCTGGTACGCGCGCAACTGCGCGGGCCGGCCGCCGCTCGAGCTCGCCGGCGCGCTCGAGCGGCTACCGGTGCCCGGTTCCTAGCTGCGCTTCGCCGTCTTGCGCTTCGCCGTCTTGCGCTTGGTTGTCGCGCGCTTCGCCGTCTTGCGCGACGCCGTCTTGCGCTTCGCCGGCTTGCGCGCCGCCTTCTTGCGCGCGGGCTTACGGCGAGCGGTCTTCCGGCCGCGACCGGGAAGGCCCTCGGTGAGCTGGTCGAGGTCCTTCGCCGCCGCGCGGGTCGCACGCTCTGCGTTCTTGCGCGCTTCCTTGAGCAGCTTCTCGAGCTCCTTGAGCAGCTCGCGGCTGCTGCTGCCTACCTGTCGCGTGGCCTCGGCGAGCGCCTTCTGCGCCTCCTCGAGCGAGCCGTTGATGCGTTCGAGCGCGTTGTGACCGCTGCGCTTTCGGGGTGCCGCGCGCTTGCGGGACGTCTTCTTTGTGCTACGTCGGGCCTGTGCCATCGTTCTCCCTCCTTAGCTTGAGTGCTACTTCTACACCGATCGGTGCGGCGGAGGCAAGCGCCGACCGAAGCACATGGTGCGCATCGTGCGGACCGCCGCAGTCTCACCGGTGTGCCGGGAGTCTTACAGGGGTGCGTCGAACGGGGCGGGCGTGCACGCGATCACGACGGTGCGCTCCAGTGCGCGCTCGCGGTGCGCGTGCGCCTCGAGGTACTCGGGCTTCGACACCATCGCGATGAACGCCGCCCGCGAGGGATACTCGACCAGCAGCACGGCGTCCCAGTCCTGCTCCACGTCGCCGATCAGCACCTGATCGCCGGTGCCCGCCCACAGGAGCCGGCCGCCCTGCTGCGCGATCATCTCGAGCGCGACGTCGCCGTAGCGCCGGTACTCCTCGACCCCGGACTCCTCGGAGGGCGAGTTGCCGTTGCGGAACTTCAGCAAGTTGATCATCACCACCGGCCCCGTGTCCGTCGAGGCGGCAAGCTGCTGGAACTGCTCGATGTTCGGCGTGATCGCCGTCCCCAACGGCAGATCGTTCGACCCCTGCATGGCCCGATCCTATTGAGGCTGGCACCGCATTGCCTGGATGATTGGGGTGTTGGGGCTCATATGCGCCGCATCGCCTTGCTGATCATGCTCGTACCCGCCGCGCTTGCGGCGTGGCCCGCAGGCGCCGGCGCCGACGAGCTGATCGCCACGGTCGCCCGCCCCACCACGATCAGCGTCCTCGACGGCCGCATCGTGTGGAGCGATTACGACCCTGTAGCCAAGCGGTATTTCCTGACCCAGCGCCTGAACGGCGTGACCTCGCGCCTCCCGGTCGACCCGCGCTCCGTGCCCTTCGACGTGGACCTCGGCCCGGACGCCGACGGCAAGCCGGTGGCGGCCTACTCGCGCTGCCGGCACGAGCCGCCGCCGCGCAATCCTCCGCGTGGCGCGCTCGCCCAGCTGCCCGAATGGCGCCGCGGCCGCGGCTGCGACCTCTACCTCTACTCCTTCGAACAGGGCCGCGAGGTCCTCGTGCGGTTCGCCAGCACGCGCACGTCCTCGGAGTTCCTGCCGACCGTGTGGACCGACCGCATCGCCTTCGCCCGCGTGTTCGAGCGGCGCAAGGGCCGCGCCGGCCGGCTCGCCTACCTGTACGTGCGACCCAACTCGTTGTTCACGTCCCAGGGCCGCCGCGGCCACACGCGCCGCCTCCCCGGCGGCCCGCGCACCGGGCCCGGCCCGACCGCGCTCGACCTCGCGACGCGGCGGCTTGCATTCGGCTGGGACTCGGCCGATCCGCGCCCGCTGTCGTCCGTCTACCTCGACGTCATGCGCAACACCGGCCGAACCGCGCAGCGCCGTCTCGACAGCGGTCACTCCGGCGAGCTGCAGGGGCGCGAACTCATCGCGCCGCAATTCGACGAGCAGGTCCGCGTCGTGTGGGTCGCGTCCTTCCAGGGCGACAAGACCGAAACAGACGTGCGCCGTTATTCGTTCATGGGCGAGACACAGGAAGAGGCACGCATCCCGTCGCTGCGCACCGACCCGATCCTGCGCCCCGTGATCGCCGGCGCAGTGGACGGGCAGGACTACCTGTACCTGGCCTCGGGCCTGGTGGAACCCGACGAGCAGCCGTGCATCGCACCCGCGTCGTGCTTCGCCAATCCCGGGTGCTCCGAGCTCGAGCCGTGCGAGCTGCGCCGCGCCGCGGCGCCCGCCTTCCGCCCGCGGCACCGATGATTTCCAGGTCGGGGTCGTAAAGTAGGCGCGGCATGCCCGACCGCCTGTACTTCACCGACTCCGACGAGGCCAATGCGCTGATCGCCACGGACCCGATGGCGTTGCTGGTCGGCTTCGCGCTCGACCAGCAGGTCCCCGTCCAGAAGGCGTTCTCGGGGCCGCTCGACCTGCGCGAGCGCCTGGGTGCGCTCGACGCCGCCACGCTGGCGTCCGCCGACCTCGAACCCGTGTTCCGCGCCAAGCCGGCGCTCCACCGCTATCCCGGCGCGATGGCCCGGCGCGTGCACGACCTGGCCGTGCACCTGCGCGACCGCTACGACGGCAATGCCGCGCGGGTGTGGACCGACGCCGCGGACTCCGACGCGCTGCGCGCCAACCTCGAGGCCCTCCCGGGCTTCGGGGAGATGAAGGTCAAGGCGCTGGGCGCGGTCCTCGCAAAGCGCTTCGGCGTGGACGCCGCGCGCGACCTCGTGCCGTGGCATCCGACGCTCGGTGACGTCGACTCGCCGCAGGCGCTCGCCGATTACCAGGCGGCCAAGCGCGCCCACAAGGCCGAGTGGTCGAAGGCCGCAGCGCGCTCGTAGCTCAGGCCGCAGGCTTGTAGATCGACACGACGGCCGCGCCGCCCAGGCCGATGTTGTGCTGCAGGCCGACCTGCGCGCCCTCGACCTGGCGCTTGTCCGCGTCGCCGCGCAGCTGCCACGTCAGCTCCGAGCACTGCGCGAGTCCCGTGGCGCCCAGCGGATGCCCCTTCGAGATCAGGCCGCCCGACGGGTTCACGACCCAGCGCCCGCCGTACGTGGTGTCCTCGTTCGTCGACGAGCTTGTGGCCCTCGCCTTCCGCCGCCAGCCCGAGCGCCTCGTAGGTGATCAGCTCGTTGGCGGAGAAGCAGTCGTGCAGCTCGATGACGTCCACGTCGTCGGGACCCACGCCCGCCTCCTCGTAGGCCTGGTCGGCCGCCTTCTTCGACATGTCGTAGCCGACGATCTTGATCGAGCTGCGCTCCTCGAACGTGGAGGGCATGTCGGTGACCATCGACTGGCCGGCGATCTCGACCGCGCGGTCCCACAGGTCCAGCTCGTCGACCAGCCGCTCGCTCGCGACGATCGCGCAGGCGGAGCCGTCGGACGTCGGTGAGCACTGCAGCTTGGTGAGCGGCGCGTGGATCATCTTGGCGGCCTTGATGTCCTCCAGGGAGTACTCGTCCTGGAACTGCGCGTACGGGTTGTTGACCGAGTGCTTGTGGTTCTTCCAGCCGATCCACGCGTAGTGGTCCGGCTCGGAGCCGTAGCGCTCCATGTGCTCGCGGCCCGCGTTGCCGAACATCTGCGGCGCGAACGGGGACTGCTCGGGCTCGCGCACCTCGAACATCGTCATCAGGTGCTTGTCGATCGGGTTCGTGCGGTCCGTGTACTTCACGCCCAACGACCCTTTTCCATTTTCTCGAAGCCCAGCGCGAGCGCGCAGTCGGCGAGGCCACCCCGCACGGCCTGGCGCGCCATGTACAGCGCCGACGACCCGGTCGAGCAGTTGTTGTTGACGTTCACGACCGGGATGCCGGTGAGGCCCAGCCCGTACACCGCCCGCTGCCCGGACGTGGACTCGCCGTAGCAGTAGCCGACGAACGCCTGCTCGACGCGGTCGTAGGGGATGCCGGCGTCCTCGAGCGCCTTCGTCCCGGCCTCGCGGGCCATGTCCGGGTAGTCCCACTCGCGTGACCCCGGCTTCTCGAACTTGGTCATCCCGACTCCGATGACGAAGGTGCGGTTGCTCATCTGCGGCGACCTCCCGGTCTGATTGCGGTAGTTGGACCGAGGATGGTAGTGACGCGGGGCCGCCGGCCCGTTCTCGATCGTGAGTGTTCGATCTTCCCCCCTATGAGGGGGAAAATCGAACACCGAAAGCCGACGGGTGCCTCAGCGCGACCTGAAGGCAGGAGCACGGAACGCGGCGCGGAGCGCGCGCAGGGCGATCGGCCAAGATCGTGCGCGCGTTGGGCTGCGCGCGGAGCGGTTTGCGAATCCCATGGACCTTCCTTGGTGGAACTGGATCCGACTATATGTCCGCGGTTTCGACGCTTCCATTAAGACGTTCCTCGATCGCGCCCAGCAGCACCCCGAAGAGCGCGTGACGCCACGTGGCCGCCGCCAGGGCGCGGCGGTTGCCCTGGAGCGGCTCGAGCTGACGCCGCGCCGGATGGTGGCGGTCGATCAGCCGGCCCAGCGGCCAGAACCCGAAGTTCTCCGCCATCGCGACGGTGAGGGCGAGCGCCACCGGCGGGCCGGGGAGCCGCGGCCGCAGCAAGGCGTACGTCGCGCCGAACATCGCCCCGTTCGCAGCGTGCATCGCGCTGCCGGCGACCCGCCATCCCGGCCCCCGCGTGACCAGCTTGCCGAGCAGCTCGACATCGTCGTAGCGGGTGCCGAACGCGCGCTTGTCGAGCGGCTGCTGCATCGCCCAGACCTGGGCCGCAATCGCGCCCGCCAGGGCGCCGCCCCGCGCCCGGCTCAGCGGCCGTTCAGCCACTCGGCCGGCAGGAACGGCGGGATCGGCCCCGGGTACCTGGGCAGGAGGCGCATCGCGAGCTCGCCGGCGGGCCGGCCCTCGACCAGCGGGCGGATGTCGTCCCAGGCGAGGAACACGCGCACGGTCGTCGCGATCTGGAAGTCGGCCGCGTTCGGCTCGTCACCGCCGATCACTTCGTCGGCGATCAGGCGGTCGATGTGATCGAGCTGGGACGGCAGCGCCGCGATGTCCGCGCGAATGCGGTCATCCGACACCTCCGCCATCCTCGCGAACGCGTGTGCCAGCGGCTTCTGCGCACGGGCCATCAGGTTCGGCGCAGGGATGCCCAGGTCGCGCGCCATCCACACGCGCATGCTCTGGCGCCGCGACGCGCCCCAGCGAAACATGCGCCGCGGCACCGGCTGCAGCTCGGCCTCTCCCCAGGCCTCGGCGTCCTCGACCGCACGCCGCTGCTCGGGATCGGCCGGGAACAGACGCGGCTCGGCCTGCAGGTCGTCGAGCGCGCGTGAGATACCCAGCGACCCCTGCACCCTGCGCCCGTCGATCTTCAGCCCCGGAACGGTGCCGGCGCGGAACCCGGCCAGCCGCAGCTGCGCCGGGTGCGCGCCGGGAAACAGGTTCTTGACCTCATGCTCGATCCCCTTGCGCTCGAGCATCAGGCGCGCCGCCTGCGACGGGTGCGACAGCGCCAGGGCGTAGAGCTTCACGGCCACGCGCGCGACATCTAACCGAAGCCGGGAGCGGAGCCTGTGAGCAGCACGTCGAAGACGTCGTCGTGCTCGATGCGGAACGAGTCCTCGAAGCCGAAGCCCTGGTTGCCGCTGAGGTAGCGCTTCGTCGTCTGGAGCGCGCGCTGTGGCGCCTCGGCGATCTGGCGTGCCGCGCCGAGCGCCTCCTCGAGCAGCGCATCGGGAGCGACCACGCGGCTGACCAGGCCGATGCGCAGCGCCTCCTCGGCATCGACCGGGCGCCCGGTGAGGCACAGGTCCCTGGCGATACCGTCGCCGACGATCCAGCGCAGCGGCGTGAACAGCGGCGGCGCGCCGAACTTGATCTCCGGATGCCCGAAGACCGCGGCGGCCGACGCGATTCGCATGTCGCACAGCAGCGCGAGGTCGAACCCGCCGCCCATCGCCGGCCCGTTCACCGCGGCGATCGTCGGCTTCGGGAAGCTCCACACCGCACGGTGGTACGCGGTCGAGTTGTGGCGGATGGTGCGCGCCAGCTCCGCCTGTCCGAACTCGCCGAGGTCGAACCCGGCCGAGAAGGCCTTCCCCTCACCCGTCAGGATGACCACGCGCACGTCGTCGTCGTCGGCCCAGCTCGCGAGCGTGTCCATCAGCTCGCTGCGCAGCCGGATGGACAGCGCATTGCGCTTGTCGGGGCGCGCCAGGGTCACCACGGCGATCCCGTCGTCGCCCACCTGCGCTCGAATCGTCTCGTTCTCGCTCACCTCCACCTCCTGTTCGACGTTGTCGGGGCGGATCATCGCAACGAAAGGGGGGCGGCCGCAGCCGCCCCTCTCGGAAGAATCCAGCCGCTGGATCAGCTCGTCGTGGTGCTTGTAGTGCTTCTTGTTCTTGTGCTTGCCGTGCTTGTGCTTGGCGCTCTGGTTGTGCTTCTTGCTCTTCTTGTGGTGCTTGTCGCCATGGTGGTTGTCGCCGCCGTGGTGGCCGCCGTCGTCACCATGGTCGCCGCCGTTGTCGTCACCCTGCACGTCCGGGTCCTCGCACAGCCCGTCGGGCTGCGAGGTCAGGCAGTCGTTCGCGAAGAACTTGTTGCCGTCGCCCTGCTCGTCCCAGAAGATGTCCGGGTCGTTGCCGAGCGCCTGGTTGAAGCCGACCTTCGTGCCGCTGGACGGCTTGAAGGTGGGGTCTCCCACGACCAGGATGCCCGCGCTCGGAATGCCGTTCGGGTCCGGAGCCACGGACGACTTGTTGCCGTACACGCCGTTGTCGATCAGGCGCACGTCGATCGCCGACAAGCACGGCGATCCCGACTCCCGAGAAGGGCGGCTCGCCTTCCTCGGGGTCACCCGGACAGGCCTTGTTGTTCGCGGCCGCCAGGTTGCCCTGTGCGAGCCAGTCCTCCGCGTCGATCGGCGTCCCCGGGGTCTGCCCCGGCGGCACGGCGGTCTCGTCCGTGTTCAGGAACACGATGCCGGCGCAGTTCGAGAACGTCTTGTTCTTCAGCACGCTGCCGTGCGCGGCATCGCGGATGAAGACCCCGAACGTGTTCTCGTAGGAGACGTTCTTCCAGACCGTCGCGTCTGCGTTCGGGGAGTCCCCGACGTAGATCCCGGCCTCGCCGTCGTTTGCGGTCACGTTGCGCGCGATGGTGGCGCCGGTCGAGTTGTTGACGAAGATGCCGTACGCGTTGTTGTCCGACGCGATCGTGCGGGTGATCTCGCCGTTCTTGGTGTTGAAGAAGAACATCCCGAAGACGAACCCCTTGACCGACAGGTGGCTGACCTCCACGTCCCGCACCCTGTGATTAGGGTCGGTGGCGTCGGTCACGCAGATACCGGCGGGCGCGAACACGCAGTCGGTGGGCGCTGCCGGCGGGCGGAACGAGATTCGTCTTCTTGCGTCCTGCTCCGACCAGCTCGATCCCGTCCTTGTCGATGGTGAGGGCCTCCGCGTAGGTGCCCTCCTCGATCTTGATGGTGGTCCCCGGCTTGGCGGCGTCGATCGCAGCCTGGATCGACTCGCCCGCCTTCACGGTTGCCGTGCGATGCGCGGTCGACGATGCCGGCAGTGCAAGTGCCAGCGTCGCCATGGCCAAGACCGCGAAAGTCATCTTGACTCTCATGCTGCGCCTCCTCTTGGCTAGCGGTTAGGTGTGCGCACCCTATCCCTCTTCGCGCCTTCGATGACGGCTTGGTAAGCCGGATTACCGCACCCGTAGGGGACATTCCCGATAGGCAGGAGAGCCGCGACGCGTCACGCTGACAGCCGATCATCGAACGCGACGAAACGGAGCCGCATGAACGACGAGCCGCAGCCCCCGCAGAACCCCGATCCTCCCCGAGACCGCGGAGACCGAGGTCCGCGACGCCCCGCGGCGGCTGCTGCGCTCGCGCGAGGACCGCGTGATCGCCGGAGTGTGCGGCGGCCTCGGGCGCTACTTCAACGTGGACCCCGTCCTGTTCCGCATCGCGCTTCGCCGCCTCGCTGCTGCTCGGCGGCCTCGGCGGGCTGCTGTACCTCGGGGCCTGGGTGTTCGTCCCCGAGGACGGCGACGCGACACAGCCCTCCACCCCGCCCCGCGAGCGCAGCGGCGCGCTCACCGCGCTGGCGATCGTCGTGCTGGTCGTCGTCGCGGGGCCGTTGCTGCTCGCGCCCGTGCTGATCGTCCTGGGCGCGGGGCTGTTCGCCGGGCTGCTGATCCTGCCGCTCGCGATCCTGGCCGTCGTCGGATTCCTCGTCTGGTGGCTGGTCAGCGGCGAGCGGCCGGCCGGCAGCACGCGCGACGTGCTGATCGGCGTCGCACTCGGCGCCGGCCTGCTGGCGCTGAGCGGCGTGATCGCGATCGCGGGCGCCTGGGCCGCCGCGGTCGGCGGCGGCGCAATCGTGGCCGGCCTGGTGATCGCCGCGGGAGTGATGCTGGTGGTGGGAGCCTTCACCGGCGGGCTGCGGTGGCTGATCGCTGCCCGCGCTCTCGCTGGCCATCCCGGTCGCGCTGGTGGCCGCGGCGGACATCGACCTCGACGGCGGCATCGGCGAGCGCGACTACCGGCCCGCGTCGGCCGCGCAGATCCGCGACCGCTACGAGCTCGGCATGGGCAGCCTGACGGTGGACCTGCGCGACACGCGGCTGCCGGACGGCCCGACGAACGTCACGCTCGACGTGGGCGTCGGCGAGGGCGTGGTCGTGGTGCCCGAGAACGTGTGCGTCGCCAGCCGCGCCGACGTCGGCGCCGGCTCGGTCCAGATATTCGACCGCGAGAGCGCGGGCATCGACGTCGAACTGGGAGGACACCCCGCCCGCGACGCGCGACGTGCCGGTGGTCGTCGTGCACGGCGACGTCGGCATGGGCCTGCTGCAGGTGCGGCACACCGATCCCGGCGATCCCTTCGACGACAAAGAGCTGAGCCCCGGCAACACGGCCTGCGCGACCGGGCGCGCGACGCGGTGACGCCTCCGCCTCCAGCGCGCCGCTTCGACCTGCCCTCGCTGGTCGCGGGCCTGGTGCTGATCTGCTTCGGCACGCTGCTGCTGCTCGATCGCCTCGACGTGCTGAACCTGCGCTTCGCCGCGGTCGGCCCGATGGTGTGCGCCGCGATCGGGGCGATCCTGCTCGCCGCGCGGTCTCAGCCGCAGAGCCTGATCGCCCTGAAAGACCTGCATACCCTGCGATGATGCAGGCCGGAATGGCCACCGAGGCCGGCACGACCACAGCCAAGCCGGTACTGCGGCGCGATCGGGAGCACGGCGTGCTGGCCGGCGTCTGCGCGGGGATCGCCAACCGCCTCGACCTCGACCCGCTGGTCGTGCGGATCGTGTTCGTCGCGGCCGCGGCGGCCGGCGGCGCGGCGTCGCGCGTCTACGCTGCTCGGCTGGCTGGTGATGCCGTCCGACGAGCCGGGCGCCGCGGCCGGCCGCGTGCGCCGGCGGACACCCGGCACGCCGCGCGTCGGTGGAGGTGGCGCTCGGGGTCGCGCTGCTGCTGCTGGCCGTGCTGCTCGCGCTGCGCGCGCTCGGGATCTGGTTCTCCGACGCGATCGTCTGGCCGCTCGTGCTGGTCGCGGCGGCGGCGCGCTGCTGTGGCGCCAGTCGACCTCGCACGCGGACGGCCGGCGCCGAGGAGCCTGCGCCGTCCGAGCCGGCCGACCTGCGCTCGCTCGGGCGCGGCGCGGCGCGTCGTGTCGCGCACCGGCCTCGGCGTCGCGCTCGTCGTCGCCGCCGGGCTGGCCTTCCTGCAGGCCACCGACGCTCTCAGCGCGGCCCGCGACGTGGTGCTGGCCGTGGTCGTCGTGGTCGTCGTGCTGGCGTGATCTTCGCCCCGTGGATCCTGCGGCTCGTGCGCTCGCTGGCGGCGGAGCGCGCCGAGCGCGTCCGCTCGCAGGAGCGCGCCGAGATGGCCGCCCACCTGCACGACTCGGTGCTCCAGACGCTCGCGCTGGTGCAGCAGCGCGCCGCCGACCCGCGCGAGGTCGCCGCCCTCGCGCGCCGCCAGGAGCGCGAGCTGCGGGCGTGGCTGTCGGGCCGCGCCGCGCCACGGCATCCGGCCGCGCTGGCCGGCGCGCTCGAGGACGCCGCCGGCGAGGTCGAGGGCAGCACGGCGTGCCGGTCGAGGTCGTCGCGGTCGGCGACGCGCGCTCGACCCGGCGGAGAGGCGCTCGTCGCCGCCGCGCGCGAGGCGATGGTCAACGCGGCCAAGTTCGGCGGCGGCTCGACCGTCGACGTCTACGCCGAGGCTGGCGGACGGGCGCCTGCAGGTGTTCGTCCGCGACCGCGGCCCCGGCTTCGACCCCGCCGCGATGCCCGCGGACCGCCGCGGCGTGCGCGAGTCGATCATCGGGCGCATGGAGCGCCACGGCGGCCGCGCCGCGATCCACAGCGCCCCCGGGCGGCGGCACCGAGGTCGAGCTCGTGCTGGAGCGGGAGCCGTCGTGAGCGGGCCGCGCGTCGTGATCGTCGACGACCACCAGCTCTTCCGCGCGGGCGTGCGCACCGAGCTGGACGGCCTCGTCGACGTCGTCGGCGACGCCGCGACGGTGGACGCACGCGGTCGACGCCGATCGCCGACCGCGCAGCCCGACGTCGTGCTGCTCGACGTGCACATGCCCGACGGCGGCGGAGTCGAGGTGATCCGGCGCGTCGCGGAGCGAGCAGCCCGCCGTGCGCTTCCTCGCGCTGTCGGTCTCCGATGCCGCGCGAGGACGTGATCGCGGTGATCCGCGCGGGCGCGCGCGGCTACGTGACCAAGACGATCTCGGGCGCCGAGCTGGCCGACGCGGTGCGCCGGGTGCACGAGGGCGACGCGGTCTTCTCCCCGCGGCTCGCCGGCTTCGTGCTCGACGCCTTCGCGGGCGCCGCGCCCGCGCAGCCGAGCGGCGACCCGGAGCTCGACCAGCTCACGCCGCGCGAGCGCGAGGTGCTCCAGCTACATCGCCCGCGGCTACATGTACAAGGAGATCGCGCTGCGGCTGGCGATCTCGGCCAAGACCGTGGAGGCGCACGTGTCGGCCGTGCTGCGCAAGCTCCAGCTCTCCAGCCGCCACGAGCTGTCGCGCTGGGCGACCGAGCGCCGGCTCGTCGATTCCTGATCCCGTCCGCTGATACCCTCGCCGCGCTTGCCACTCGCAGTCACCTCATACGAGTTCTCGCTGTTCCTCCACATCACCGCGGTGATGGTCGGCCTCGGCGCGACGTTCGCGGAGTCGGTGATGTTCCCCGTGGCGATGAAGCTCAACCCGCGCCACCTGCCGTACGTGCACCGGCTGCAGCTCACGCTCAACCAGTTCTTCGCCGTGCCGGCGCTGGTCGTCGTGATCGCAACCGGCTTCTACCAGGTGTCCGAGGGCAACTGGGAGCTCGGCGACTTCTGGCTGAGCGCCACGTTCGCGATCGTGATCGTGATCGCCGTGCTGAACCTCTTCTACTTCATCCCCTCCGACCGCAAGCTCGGCCCGATGATCGAGACAGAGCTGGCTGCCGCGGGTGACGGCGAGGTCACCCTCTCGCCGGAGTATCGGCGCGCGGCGGCGCGGCAGGGCATCGCCGGCACGATCACCGGGGTGCTGCTGATCCTGGCTGTCTTCCTGATGGTCGACAAGCCGGGCCTGTAGCAGCGGTCAGATGCTGGAGGACTTCACCGGCCGCTCGACCGAGTAGACCTCGAGCTCCTTCGGCGCGCCCTTCGCGCTGAACCGGCGCCGGCGGCGCAGCTCGAAAGCGCCGTCCTCGAGCCGCTCGCACGCCGGTCCGGAGGCGAGCACCTCGTCGGCGGACGCCGCGGCCGCGACGCGCGACGCGATGTTCACGTCGACGCCGAGGTAGTCGCCGCCGAGCCGCCGCGGGCGCCCCACGTGCACGCCCGCCCGCATGCGCGGCCGGTAACCGTGCAGCTCCAGCGAGCCGACGCGGTAACACGCCTCGTGGGCGGCCGCGACGGCGGATGCGGGATCCGAGAAGACCGCCATCAGGCCGTCGCCCATGCGCTTCACGACCTCGCCGTCGCGCCCGCAGATCGCGGCCTCCTCCTCGATGCCGACCTTGCGCAGCAGGTCCAGCGCCGCCTCGTCGCCCACCTCCAGCGCCCAGTCCGAGAAGTCGACCAGGTCGGTGAACAGGATCGCCACCTCCTCGTCGCCGCGCCCGCGCCCCTGCGCCTCGGACAGCGCCTGCCACAGCTGCAGCGCGCCGAGCCCGAGCTCCCGCACGACCGGCCGCTTCGGCCCCGTCTCGGCCACGCGGCGGGCCAGCAGGTGCGACGGCTTGTCCCCGGCGGTCGACAGCGGATCCCCCAGCTCGTGGTCGCCGGGCAGCAGCTCCCGCATCAGCTTGGCGGCGCGGTACATGCGCGAGGAATTGGCGTCGTCGTCGGCCGGCATGGGTGTGAAGGCTATCCCGCATTTTGGGCGCTGGACAGCTTTCGAACTGACGCTCCCTACCCTGCGAGCATCGATCATGTTCCCGGCCTTCCCATTTTGCGAGGAGGAGAGCATGTCCCAGACCCGCTCGTCCCACGTTGCAGGCCCCGGCGGCGCCGTCTTCCTGACCGGCGCGACGGGCTTCGTCGGCATGGAGATCCTCGCCCGCTATCTCGAGCACACCGATCGGCCCGTCTACGCGGCCGTGCGCGCGCGCGATCGAGCTGAGGCCGAGAAGCGGCTGCGCGAGTCGGTCCGGTGCATGGTCGGGAACCCCGATGCCTACGCCGGCCGGCTCCATGCCGTGCCCGCCGACATCGAGCGGCCCGGGCTCGGCCTGCCGCAGCCCGAGCGTGAGCGGCTGGCCGACCAGGTCACGGACATCGTCCATTCGGCTGCCTCCGTGTCCTTCACGCTGTCCCTCGAACGGTCCCGCGAGATCAACGTCGAGGGCACGCGCCGCATGCTCGAGTTCGCGGAGCTCTGCCAGACCCGCGGAGACCTGCGGCGCTACGCCCACATCTCCACCGCTTACGTGGCCGGCACCCACCGGGGCGAGTTCAGCGAGGAGCAGCTCGACGTCGGGCAGGGCTTCCGGAATCCATACGAGCAGTCCAAGTTCGAGGCTGAGCTGCTCGTGCACGCCTACGACGAGCGCCTGCCGATCCAGATCTTCAGGCCGAGCATCGTCGTCGGGGAGCGGGCCACGGGCTGGACCGCGTCGTTCAACGTGCTGTACACGCCGCTGAAGGCTTTCGTGCGTGGAAACCTGCCGGCCCTGCCGGCGCGGCGGTCCGCACCGGTCGATGTGGTCCCGGTCGACTACGTCGCGGACGCCATCTTCAAGCTGTCCAAC
>CAWGVJ010000022.1:0-120547 GCA_963826005.1 uncultured Solirubrobacterales bacterium
TAGGTGAGGGTCGCCTGGCCGTTGACGTCGGTGGTGTGGGAGGGCAGGATCACGCAACAGTTGTTGACCGACGGCGCGATGAATCGCAACCTCACCAGCGCGTCCACGACGGGGGTGCCGTTGTCGGTCACGGTGGCGGTGAGGGTGTGCTGGGTGCCGACCAGGTTCGAGTCGGACTTGGGCGCCAGCACGACGGAGCTGGGCGGCGCGGCGAGCCAGCGCTTGGTGATGGTCACCTGCGGCTCGCCGGGCGCGTCCCTGACGCCGTCCTCGTCGATGTCGGCGTAGGCGTTCAGGGTGTCCGTGCCGGCGAGCGTGCCCGTGTAGCAGAACTGCGCGTTGCCAATGACGTCGCTGCGCTTGGAGTCGGCGTGGGTGTTGGCGCCCGAGGCCGAGTAGCGCACCAGCCAGTCGCCCGCGGGGCCGTTGGTGGCGGTGCGCAGGTTGACGGTCTCGCACTGCTGCTGGCCGGTGAGCGAGGTCGGCGCGGGAGTCGGGGGAGATCGTGGCGGAGGCGGGCGGGTCGGTGGTCCAGCGCTTGGTCGCCGTGTCCGCTGGCTCGCCGGCGTCCTTGACACCGTCGAGGTCGGTGTCGGCCCACGCCTCGATCGTGTCGGTGCCGCCCCGGTTGCCGGTGTAGGTGAGGGTCGCCTGGCCGTTGAGCGTCGGTGGTGTCGGAGGGCAGGATCACGCAACAGTTGTTGACCGACGGCGCGATGAATTGGAACCTCACCAGCGCGTCCGCGACGGGGGTGCCGTTGTCGGTCACGGTGGCGGTGAGGGTGTGCTGGGTGCCGACCAGGTTCGAGTCGGACTGAGGCGCCAGCACGACGGAGCTGGGCGGCGCGGCGAGCCAGCGCTTGGTGATGGTCACCTGCGGCTCGCCGGGCGCGTCCCTGATGCCGTTCTCGTCGATGTCGGCGTAGGCGTTCAGGGTGTCCGTGCCGGCGAGCGTGCCCGTGTAGCAGAACTGCGCGTTGCCAATGGCGTCGCTGCGCTTGGAGTCGGCGTGGGTGTTGGCGCCCGAGGCCGAGTAGCGCACCAGCCAGTCGCCGGCGGCCGCCGGCGGCGGTGCGCAGGTTGACGGTCTCGCACTGCTGCTGGCCGGTGAGCGAGGTCGGCGCGGGATCGGGGGAGATCGTGGCCGGAGGCGGGCGGGTCGGTGGTCCAGCGCTTGGTCGCCGTGTCCGATGGCTCGCCGGCGTCCTTGACACCGTCGAGGTCGGTGTCGGCCCACGCCTCGATCGTGTCGGTGCCGCCCCTGTGGCCGGTGTAGGTGAGGGTCGCCTGGCCGTTGAGCGTCGGTGGTGTCGGAGGCAGGATCACGCAACAGTTGTTGACCGACGGCGCGATGAATTGGAACCTCACCAGCGCGTCCGCGACGGGGGTGCCGTTGTCGGTCACGGTGGCGGTGAGGGTGAACGGAGTCCCCACGTGACTCGTGGCAGACTGAGGCGTCAGCACCAAGGCGGGCCCGGGGTCCGCATCCGCGGTCAGCGGCAGCAACGCGGCAGCTCCGACGGCAAGCACGAGCAGCGCCAGCGCCGCGCGCACGGAGCGGGGGTGGCTTGGTCCGTGACCGTCAGAGGGCGTGACGCTGCTCAACCGCGTCATGCGCCTACGTTCGAGTGGGCCGAGGGCCCTCGCAAGACTCATCCCGGAGAATCCTGACCCTTTACGATCGGTGGCGGTATCCCTCAAGTAGATAGACGGCCGTCCACCAATTGGCCGTCAACCTTCAGGCGGCATCGGGACAGCGCATGAACGCGCGGGCGGGTGCTATGACTTGCTGAGTGCGCCCAAACTACGAGAGGTGAATCGCGTGATTCAAGAGGGGACGCGCTTTCGCGTCTTGGTGGCGGAGGATCACCCGGTCTTTCGCCAGGGCCTGATTGACGAGATCAAGCGGAGACCCGAGCTCGAAGTGGTGTCCGAGGCGACGACTGGCGAGGAGGCGCTCGCCGGTATCCGGGAGCATCGAGCCGGACGTGGCCGTCATCGACATGAAGATGCCCGGACTGGACGGCCTCGAAGTTGCGCGCTCCGTGGCACTGGACGGCCCTCCGACCAACATCCTGATCCTCTCCGCCTATTTCGATCGGCACACCATCTGTGAGGCGGTCGAGGCCGGCGTTCTCGGATACATCTCCAAGGACATGGGCGCCGACCTGATCTGTGACGCGATCCTCAAGGTTGCCAAGGGCCACACTGTGTTGTGTGAGGAGGCACAAGAAGCGCTTGCCGACCAGGTTCGGGAGGGTGCGCCCGCGCAGCCGGGGTTGAGTCCGCGAGAGCGAGAGGTTCTGCAGTTGACTGCCGCCGGCAACTCAGCTGCGCAGGTGGCAGACCAGCTCTACCTGAGCCCCGCGACCGTCAAGACGCACCTCCAGCGCGCCTACGAGAAACTCGGCGTGTCGGACCGTGCGGCGGCCGTGGCGGAGGCGATGCGCAGAGGCATGCTCAACTGACCGCCTGCCCCGCCTCCACGGGGCTACCCGGTCCGCCAATGGCCGGCTGCGACAACTCGGGCCCGTGGTAGTCGCCTGTTTCGCCGTTGGCAGTCAGGAGATCGGGAATCGTGAAGCTGACGATGCTTCCGCCGCCCGGCGAGGCCTCGATCCATATTCGTCCCCCGTGACGCTCGACGGCCCTCCTGCAGATTGATAGGCCTATGCCCGTGCCCGCAAAGGCGTCGCGGGTGTGGAGGCGTCGAAACATCTCGAACACCCGCTCTCCCTGTGCTGGGGCGATGCCGATGCCGTTGTCCTCAACGGAGAATCGCCACGCATCCGCCTCGTGGTGGGCGCGGATCTGCACCAACGGCCGCTCGCCCTCTCGCACGAACTTCAGCGCGTTGGAGATCAGGTTCTGGAACACCCGTGCAAGCTGGGCTCGATGTCCCATGACGGTCGGAAGCTCATCCCATTCAATCGTGGCGTCCTTCTCGGCGATGCTGTCCTCCAGGATCTCGAGCGCTTCGCGCAGGACCCTTCCGCAGTCGACGGCCTCAGGCTCAACCGGCTCCCGGGCAACGAGCGAGTAGCGCAGCAGGTCGGAGATCAAGGTCTGCGTCCGGTCGAGTCCGTCGACGATCGTCACGAGCAGCCTGCGGCCCTCGTCATCCAGCCGATCGCCGCATCGAGAGGAAAGGCGGCCGGCTGATTGCGACATGATGCGCAGCGGCTCGCCAAGGTCGTGCGACACGTCGTAGGCGAACTGCTCCAACTCGGCGTTCGAGCGCCCCAGCTCCCGGGCGTCGCGCTCGAGCTGGGCATGCACTTGTTCGAGGGCCCGCTCGGCCTGCACTCGGCGGGTCACGTCCCGCGCGGCGAGCCTGCGCCTGGGTCACGTTGCCGTCTTCGGCCTGAATGGGGCGTACGGTGCATTCCAGCCAGAGTTCCTCGCCATCCTGGCGCGGAACGCGGACTGCCGGCACCGTCATCGCCACCGGATGCTCGAGCAGGGCTGCGTGTATCTGGGCAACCTGCGCCACATCGTCCTGGTTGATCAGCGCGTACAGCGTGCGCCCGATCAGGGCCTCGGGCTCGTAACCGAGGACCAGTCGGCATGAAGGGGACACGTACTGGAGCGTCCCTTCGGCATCAGTGACGACGATCATGTCGGTGGAGTTCTCCGCCAGCAGCCGGTAGCGCTCCTCGCTCGCCTGCGTTGCCTGCTCGGCGTGCATCTGCTCGGTCACGTCTTGCGCGGTCCCAACCATCCTCACGGGTCGCCCGTCGCGGTCCGCCAGCACGCGTCCGAGCCCGTGGACGATCCGCACAGCCCCATCCGGCCGAGCCGTTCGGTGATGGAGATCGAACGGCTGCAGGTCCGCCAGGGCCTTGCGTCACCGTCTGGTCGACGAACTCGCGATCGTCCTCGTGCACTCTCGCGAGATACCGATCGTAAGAGGCAGGCGTGTGGTCGGGCTCGAGGCCGAATATCCGATAGAGCTCATCCGACCGATGCACCTGATTGGCCGCTATGTCCCACTCCCAGCTGCCGATGCGAGCCACAGCCTGAGCCGTGGCAAGACTGACCTCGCTGGCACGCAGCCGCTCTTCCATCCTCCTGCGCTCGGTGACGTCCCGGCACACAGCCTCGACACCGTACGCCTTGCCTGTGTCTTCCTCGCGCAGGGAACGGGCCGCGACTTCCACCCAGACTTCGCTGCCGTCGGCGCGCACGAAGCGACACGTCGACCGCACGGGCTGCCGCACGTCCGCGATCGTGCCGAAGGCCTGGAGCATGTCCGCCCGGTCCTCAGGGTGGACGAACTCGTAGGCGTTTCGCCCAATCATCTGACCCGGAGCCAAGCCGAGCATCAATCGGCACGCGGGAGAGGCATAGGTCGTCATGCCCGCGCAGGTCGGCCAGCAGGATCATGTCGGTGGAGTTCTCCGCCAGCAGCCGGTAGCGCGCCTCGCTTCGTCGCAGTGCCTGCTCGATGTCGAATGCATGACGCAGGCGATTGGAATAGCGACCGAGCAGCCAGCCCAGCACGAAGAAGCCGGCGGCCCACGTTACGAATGCGGGCGCGCCGACGTCGAGTCCCAGCAGCCGGACCTCGACCGCCATCAGCACCGCGCCCAGCGCCGCCGATGCCAAGGCAGCGCCGGTGCCGAACTCGATCGCGACAAGCGCGATCGGGACGGCGTAGAGGAGCTGCGACCGACTGGCCGGAATCGACCAGCAGCGCAAGCACGAAGACGCCCGCGAACGACATCCCAGCCAGCGCGCCGACGAGCATCCGATGCGTCCGCGCGGACGACGGCAAGGCCGGAGACAGGCCTGCCACTTGATGGGGCGGTGGCCAGCTGACCGACCGGGCCGGGGGCGTTGCCCGTAGTCGTGATTAGTAGACCTTCCTGCTGGGGGATTTACCCCAAGCCCAGACTGATATGGGCATGGAGTAAGTCGAGCCTAACAGCCGGTTCAAGGCGCCGTTGGATGATTGATCCACCCGCGGGACATCGACCATCCGGCAAAGATGTCGCCGCCTCTACTTGATCCTGAAGCGGGCCGCGCTGCTCGCTCGCTACGAGCACCGCCGGCTTCCCGTCACGTTCGAACTCGAGGACGTCGCGCAGACCGCACGACACGCAGGACCCTCAGTCGGCGAGCACCTCGATCACAGCGTCGCAGCGCTCGGCGATCTCGCGCCGCACGTCGAGCTTCCGCACGTTACGGGCTTGTGTAGATCCTGCCTCTCTTGGACCACTCCACTTGGTCGAAGGCGAGGAGGGCGCTTCGCTGCCGCTTCGCGCGCACAGGGGCAGCACCGGGCGCACCAGATCACTGGGGCTGCCGCGAAGCCATTCCCAGTGGGTGATCTTGGAGAGCGGCGTCCGGAAGTCCCTAGGCCCGCAGCTTGTAGCCGCTCGAGAACAGCCGCAGGTTCGCGGCGAACAGCGCGGCGGTCGCGACCGTCAGGAACAGCAGCGACAGCGCGATGCTGTCTCGGAGTAGCCGAGGAAGCCGTAGCGCACGAGGGCGATCATGTAGTAGACCGGGTTGAAGTGGGTGAGTGGTCTGGAACGGCTCGGGCAGCAGGGCGGCCGAGTAGAAGACGCCGCCGAGGAAGATCAGCGGCTGGAGGATGAAGGTCTGGGCGATCGCGACGTCGTCGAACTGCTCGGCGCGGACGCCGATCAGCACGCCGAGCTGCGCGAAGAAGAAGCCGACCAGGAACAGGCCCGGAGATCAGCACGAGGATGTGGTCGACCGGCAGGTCGACCAGGAACGACGCGGCCGATGAACGTCAGCACCGCGACCACCAGGCCGCGCATGAAGCCGCCGAGCGAGAACGCCAGCAGCAGCTCGAGCGGCGAGGCCGGCGAGGAGAGCTGGTCCTGGATCGCGCCCTGGAACTTCTGCTGGAGGATCGAGGAGGAGTTGTTGGAGAAGGCGTTGATCGCCCAGGCCATCATGATCAGGCCGGGGATCACGAAGACGACGTAGTCGATGCCGTGCAGCTTGTCGATGCGCGAGCCGAGCGCGGCGCCGAACACCGAGATGTAGAGGAACGTCTCGAGCAGCGGCGCGCCGATCGTCTGCTTCTTGATCTTCATGAAGCGGTTGACCTCGCGCCGCCAGAGCGTGAGGAAGCGAATCTGGGCGGCGCTCACGAGGCCAGCTCCTCGACGCGGGCGAGCGCGAGAGCTCCTTGCGGCCCACCAGCGCGAGGTAGGCGTCCTCGAGGTTCGCGACGCCGTACGTTGGCCGGCGAGCTCGGCGCTCGAGCCCTGCGCGACGATCTGACCCTCGTTGATGAAGGCGATCTTGTCGCAGAGCTGCTCGGCCTCTTCCAGGTAGTGCGTCGTGAGCAGGATCGTCGTCCCCTCCTGGTTGATGCGCTGCACGTAGTGCCACAGCTCGAGCCGCAGCTCGATGTCGACGCCGGCGGTCGGCTCGTCGAGGATCAGCAGGCGGCGGCCGGTGCATCAGCGCGCGGGCCAGGATCAGCCGGCGCTTCATGCCGCCGGAGAGCGTGCGCGTGCGCTCGTCTCGCTTGTCGGTGAGCGAGAACGTCTCGAGCAGCTCCGTGGCGCGCTCGCGGCGCTCGCGCTTGGGCATCCCGAAGTAGCCGGCGTGGTAGTCGAGCGTCTCCTCGACCGTCAGGAACCAGTCGAGGTTGAGCTCCTGCGGCGCCAGCCCGACCGCCTGGCGAGCCTCGCCGTAGTCGTCGATCGCGTCGTGGCCGAAGACGCGGATCAGCCCCGGACGTCGGCTGCGCGAGCCCGGTCGTGCAGTGGATCAGCGTCGACTTGCCGGCCCCGTTCGGGCCCAGCAGCCCGAAGAACTCCCCGTCCTCGACGTCGAGGGAGACGTCGTGCAGCGCCTCGACGCCCGTCGGGTAGCGCTTCGTCAGATCCTCGATGTGCAGGGCCTTGTCGCTCATGTGCCGGGGTCCAACGGTAGCTGAGGCACAATCTTCGGCGTGGAGGCTCGTGCCACGGACGGTGGTCGCGGCGGTGCTCACAGCGGCCGTCGTGGCCGTCACGGCCGGCCCGGCGAGCGCCGCCTGCGACAAGTTCGCGTCGCCCCGCGGCTCCAACGTCGTCGCAAAGCTCGCCAACTCGCTGCGCCCCGGCCAGACCGGGTGTCTGCGCACCGGCGTGTACCGGGGCCGGATCAGGATCAGGAAGGGCGGCCGCGCGGGCGCGCCGACCACCATCAGGAGCGCGCCGGGCGCGCGCGCCACGGTGCGCGGACGGCTGTGGGTCGCGAACAGCGCCAACCACGTCGTGGTGAAGCAGCTCTTCCTGGACGGGCGCAACCGCGCCCAGCTGCCGAGTCCCGACGGTCAACGGGAACAGCGTGGTGTTCCGCGACAACGACGTCACGACCCGCAACACGACCATCTGCTTCGTGCTCGGCTCCGACGAGTACGGCCGTGCACGCCGCACGGTGATCGAGCGCAACCGGATCCACGACTGCGGCGACCTGCCGCCCACGAACCACCATCACGGGATCTATGTCGAGGCCTCCGACGGCGCCCGCATCACCGACAACTGGATCTACGACAACGCGGACCGCGGTGTGCAGCTGTTCCCGGACGCACAGCGCACCTATGTGGCCCGCAATGTGATCGACGGCAACGGCGAGGGCGTCGTGTTCGCGCGCAGGTCCGCGCACAACGTGGTCGAGCACAACGTGATCGCCAACCCGGTCGTCCGCTACAACGTCGAGGACTTCGAGCTGCGCGGCGCCGCCAATGTGGCGCGCCGCAACTGCCTGTGGAACCCTATTTTTGGCGGGATCGCCTCGGTCTCACCCGGAATCGCGGTCGAGGTATCGGAGAACCTCGTGATCGAGCCGGCGTATCTGGACCGCGAGCGCAAGGACTTCCGCCTGCCGCCGGGCAGCCCGTGCTTCAGCTTCTCGCCAGGCTCCCGGCGACCGGGACCTCGGTAGACGCGTGGCCGGCGTCGTGGCCGGGTCGCAAAGGTGGGGCGGTCACGCCGCATGACAACTCGGTGGAGAGCCGGGCCGCGGCCTCGGGCTCGGCCGCCAGCACGTCGGAGCTGATCGTCAGCCAGGCGAGGACCCCGCCGGCCACGGCGAGCGCCGCGCACGCCACCATCGCCATGTGGAAGCCGTCGGTCATCGCCGCGGGGTCGTAGAACTGGTCGCCGGTGAGACCCGCGATCAACGGCAGCACCGCGACCGCCAGCAGGCCGGCGACCCGCGCGACGGCGTTGTTGATCCCCGACGCGATCCCGGAATGGCGGGAGTCGGCCGCGGCCAGCACGGTCGCGGTGACCGGCGCCACCACCAGCGTGAGACCGAGGCCGAAGACGATCAGCGCCGGCAGCACGCTCGACACATAGCTGTCACCCGGGTCGATCCGCGTCATCAGCAGCAGCCCCACCGCGATCACGAGCGGGCCCACCGTCAGCGGGATCCGCGCCCCGATGCGCTGCGCGAGCGCGCCCGAGCGGGCCGAGAGCAGGAGCATCAACGCCGTCACCGGAAGCGAGGCGGCGCCGGCCTCGATGGCCGAGTAGCCGAGCGAGATCTGCAGGAACGAGACGAGCAGGAAGAACACGCCGCCGAGGGCCGCGTAGACGACGAACGTGACCCCGTTGGCGGCGCTGAACTGCCGCGACTTGAAGATGTCGAGCGGCATCATCGGGTTGGCGCTGCGGTGCTCGACCACCAGGAAGGCGACGAGGGCCACGACGCCGCCGATGCCCGCCAGCAGGACGAGCGGCGTCGGCGCCCTTGCCCGGGGCCTCGATCAGCGCGTACGTCGTGCCCGCGAGACCCAGGCCGACGAGGGCCGCGCCGGTGATGTCGAGCCGGCCGTGCGCGGTCGGGTCCCGCGTCTCGGGCACGTGGCGGGGGGCCATCGCCATCACGAAGATGCCGAGCGGGAGGTTGATCAGGAAGATCGCCCGCCACGACACCGCGTCGACCAGATAGCCGCCCAGCAGCGGGCCGAGCGCGGCCGCGACGCCGCCCAGGCCCGACCAGGCGCCGATCGCGCGCGCACGGTCGCCGGGCCGGAAGCTGGCCTCGATCATCGCCAGGCTGCCGGGCGTCAGCAGCGCTCCGCCGACGCCCTGCAGCATCCGCGCGAAGATCAGCATCTCGGCAGTTCGGCGCCATCGCGCAGAGCAGCGAGGCGGCGGTGAACAGGCCGACCCCGAGCACGAAGATGCGGCGCCGCCCGTGCCGGTCGCCCAGCGACCCGCCGAGCAGGATCAACGACGCGAGCGTCAGCAGGTAGCCGTTGAGCACCCATTGGAGGTCGCTCGTCGATGCGCCGAGGTCGCGACCGATCTCCGGCAGCGCCACGTTCACCACGGTGCCGTCGAGGAAGGCCATGCCCGACCCGAGGACCGCGACGGCCAGCACCCAATGGCCCGCGGAGCTGTCGAACGCGACTTCCTTCGCGGGACCGTCCGTCACTGCGTCACGCGACTGCAGGCGCGACCGGCTTGGACTCCGTGGCGGTGGGGTTGGCGGCCCAGGCGAGTGCGTAGTCGGCGACTTCCTCCCAGCCCGGCGCGCCGGGGAAGTGCGGGCGCCCGGGGAACTCCTTGAAGGCGGTGATCGCCTTCGACTTGTACTTCTCGACGTTGTGCCGGGCGGCCTTCGGCGGCACGATGTGGTCGTTCTCGAACGCGATGGACAGCATCGGCGCCCGGTCATCGCGCGTGAAGTCGACCTTCGTCGGGCCGTTGCGCGTGAACGTGGCGAGGCCGACGTCGAAGAGGGCGTGGTTCGCCGCCGGGATGTGGTAGCGCTCGTAGACCTTGTCCGACTCCGCGCGCGACATCGTGTTGCAGAAGGCGTAGTGGAACTGCTTCGCCGACAGCCCGGTGGCCTTGTTGCGGTTGAACGGGTTGCCCAGGACGGGAAAGCCCGCCCGCAGGGTCGACAGCGGCAGGTCCGGAACGCCCTTGACCGTCCCGGGCGCGATGCCGACACCGACCTGCCCCAGCCCGCGGTCGAGCAGTAGCTGCAGCACCGTCCCGCCGATCGAGTGGCCCATGATGATCGGGGGGCTGTCGAGGCCGCGAATGATGTTGTCGTAGTGGTCGACGATCTTCGCGATGCCGACGCCCTTCATCGGTGACGGGTCGCGGTTCAGCTCCTCGACCTCCGCCTCCATGCCGGGCCACGACCGGGCCACCACCTCGTAGCCCCTGGCCTTGTACCGCTCGGCCCAGTGCTCCCAGCTGCGCGGAGTCATCCAGAGCCCGTGGACCAGGACGATCGTCGGCTTCGTGTCGGGACTGGTCGTGCTCATGGGTCTCCTTTGCTCGGGAGGCATTGCCGGGCTACACGTACTGGTGCTCCCAACGCGGCAGGCCCGGTGATACGCGATGATCGCGCGACGAATCCTCAGCGCGCGACGATCGTGAAGGTCGCGCTGCGGCGCGTGAGGGAGCGATTCCCGGCAGCGTCCACGGCGCTCAGCGAGACGCGGTAGCGGCCGAGGCCCAGGCGACGTGTGCGGTTGAGGCGGCCCTTGAAGGCCAGCGTGTTGAGCCCCGCCTTCGCGTTGGCAGCCGTGAGCGACCCGGAGTTGCGGAATCGCGTGCACGCTCGCCGTCCGCGGCGTGCGCGAGTCGGCTTCAGGCAGCGGCCGCCGACCCGGCGACCGCGCAGCGCACGCTGGAACGTGAGGGTCGTGCGGGCGGTCTCGCTCAGACGCCAGCGAAGCTGCGCACCGACGGGCGCGGCGGAGAACTGCGGCAGTCCCGATCCGCGCCGCCACTTGCGCGGCGACAGGCTCACGTCGGTGACCGTCGGCTTGGTCTTGTCGGCACCCGGGCCGGTCGGCGTGACGACGTTGACGGTCACGGTCGCACGCTGGGTGCCGAAGGCGACCTCGTCGCGCACCCTGACCTGGAAGGTGTCGGTGCCGGTGAAGTTGGCGTTCGGCGTGTAGGTGACGCTGGCCGGCGGGCCTTGCTGAACCGCACCGAGGGTGCCGTTCTTCAGCCAGCGTCAGCGGCGCGGCGTCGGCCGGGGTGTCGACCGTCAGGGTGGTCTGCTCGTATGCCGGCCCCGAGTCGGAGCAGGTCAGCGGGATGGTGGCGGAGGCGTTGGCGTTCACGTTGACCGTCGCGTCCTGGCAGGTCGGCCGTCCGTCGGGCGCGCCAGTCCGGGTTGCCGTCGAAGTTGTTGGCGTTGTCCTCGAGCGTGATGGCCGACGGGCTGGTGTCGTCGGAGCGCTCCATCACGAGCGCTCCCACCGTGAACGTGCCCATCACATAGGCGATCAGGGTGCCGTCCGGCGACCAGGTGCAGTTGTAGTCGCCGTGCTGCGGCATCGTGCCGACGTTGTCCGAGAGGTTCGTCTGGGACGCTGGCGTGGCGAGGTCGGCGGTGAAGACGTCGGCGGTGCCGTTGAGGCCCGTGCCGAGCGTGAAGCAGATCTTCGTGCCGTCGGGCGAGATCGACGGCTGGAACTCGCTGATGGTCGAGTCGGGTATCGGCGAGGACCTCGCGTGCCGCCGGTGGCGGGCTTCCGGACGATGTTCGCGTTCACGTTCGGGTCCCCGCTCGAGTAGTAGATCGTCTGCGAGTCGGGACTCCACGCAGGCTTGCCCTCGATCGGCGCGCCGGTCGTCAGGTCGAGCGTGGCTGAGCTGCCGACCGTGCGGACGCGGATGTCGCGCTCGGCGCTGGCGGCGGTGGGCTGGTGCTCGTAGGCGATCCGCGTGCCGTCCGGCGACCAGGCCGGGCGGTCTGCGCTGAGGCCGTCCCCCGTGTTCGTGATCGGCGTGATCGATCCGGTCGCGATGTCCTGGATGAAGATGTCGAAGAGCTCTGTCGTGGCCGAGCCCGGGGTGCCGTTCGCATACGCGATCTTCGTGCGGTCGGGCGACCACGTGGGATGGCGATACTGCCCGCCGGGGGGAGTGACGGCCGAGCTGGCGACTCCGCCGCCGGCACTGCCGACGATGGTGCGGAAGAAGATCTTCGCCGGGGCGTCGTTGCCGTCGGCGCTGTCGCGCCCGCTCGCGAAGGCGATCCGCCCGTTGGTGCCCGATCAGCACCGGCGCCGGCGGACTGGGGCAGCGCGAACAGCGCGGCCACGGATGCAGCGACCGCGACCCGCCAGAGGAGGCCCCAACCCATGATGCGCAACCTACAGGGACGCGGCTAACGCGGCAAGCTGGGCGCGACGATGCGGTAGGCCTTCAGGCCGAGGCTGAGGCGCTCACGGTCCTCGCTCGCGGTCGGGTCGAGGCCGGTCAGCTGCTGGATTCGCTCCAGCCGGTACGCGACCGTGTGGCGGTGCGCGTAGATCGCGCGCGCGGTCGCGTTCATGTTGCACTCCTGCGCGAGGTAGGTCTCCAGGGTTGCGAGCAGGTCGCTGTGATAGCGGTCGTCGTAGCGGACCACGGGCGCGACGGTGTCCTCGAAGAAGCTGCGCATCTCGTCGGGATGCGAGGCCAGGACCCGAAACAGCAGCCGGTAGACGCCGGAGCCCGCCTCGGACATGGTCTCGGCCATGCGCTCGTCGCGCGAGACCACCTCGAGCACCAGTTCCGCCTCCTGCACCGCGCGGTGCAGCTCCGCCGGATCGGCGTACAGCGACGAGATCGCGGTCGGGCCGTGCTTTCGCAGGCGCTCCGCCAGCCCGCGCGCGGCGGCCTCGGGATCGGCGCCGTCGCCCGCGCTCGCCGGCAGCAGCGCGTAGATGCGCCCGTCCAGCAGTTCCGCGACCGCACCCGGGTAGTCGTCCGAGACCAGCGCGGTCACCTGGCGCGGGCGGGTCGAGCGCACCTCCGTGACGACCACGATCGCGCCGGCGGACAGGTCGCAGCCGAGGCGCGCCGCCCGGCGCAGCGCGTCGTCGGCGGGTACCTGCGCTTCGCGCAGCTCCTCCAGCAGGCCGCCGCGCAACCGCGCCGCCTCCTGCTCGCGCGCCTGGTCCAGCGCAACGCCGGTCATCGCGGCGAGCGCCGCGAGGTGCAGCAGCTCGCCCGACTCCGGCGGCGCGGGCGCATCGCCGTCGAGCATCGCGACGACTCCCACCGGCTCGCCGCCGGAGTTGACGGGCACGACGAGCTCGACGCCCGCCGGCGGCGGCGCGGGGGCGTCCCTGCCCCGCATCGCCGCGTAGCGCCGCACGGCGCCGAGCCCATGTGCCGCGGAGGGCGGCACGACGGTCGCGACCCCCGCGGAGGGCACGACGATCGCGACCGGCCGCCCGACGCGTTCGGAGGCCAGCACGGCGACTCGCTCCATGCCTTCGCCGTGCAGCACCGCCTCGACCATCTCCTGGTGCACGGCGCGCAGCTGCTCGAGGCCCACGGCCGGTGGCTCTGAGTGCTCGTGTGCAGGTTGGGAGGGCATGGCGGTGTGGCGCCGGAGGCGCTGGACCCAAGGTAAGGCCGCTCCGCTTGCGCGGCTTTGGCCAGCGGTCCAAATCGGGCGGGCGGTGTTCGCCCCACGGTCGAGCAGCGAAGCCATCCGGCGATTGGAGGATGCTTCGTCAGGTGAAGCGACTGACAACGCTGGATGGGTCGTTTCTGAGGGTGGAGACCTCCAACGCGCACATGCACGTCGCATGGTGTGGTGTCTTTGCCCTACAGGGCGACCGTCCCCGGCCCACGCTGGAGCAGGTTGCGGACGGCATCGACGCCCGCCTCGCATTCGCGCCGCGGTTCAGGCAGCGGCTCGCCTTCCCCCCGCCGGGTCTCGGCGAGCCGTACTGGGTCGACGACCCACGGTTCCATGTCCGCGCACACGTCACGCGACTCGCGCCGGAGAACCAGGCCGTCTCGCACGACCGCTTCATGACGATGGCGGGCGACGCGCTCTCCGAGCCGCTGCTGCGCGACCGGCCGCTGTGGCACCTCTACTTCCTGCCCCGGCTCGAGGACGGCAAGCTCGGCATCGTGTTCAAGATGCACCACGCCCTCGTGGACGGGAAGTCGGCCGTCGAGCTGGGGCTGCTGCTGTTCGATGCGGATCCCGACGCGCGGCCGATGGCCCCGGAGGAGTGGAAGCCGTCCGGCCCGCCCGGCCCCGTCGGCCTCACGCTCGCCGCCGTGCGCGGCGGCGCCGAGGGCACGGTGTCCGCCGCGATGCGGCTGGCGCGGCTGGCGCGCCCGGGCCACGACGGCGCGACGGGGACCGTCCGCCGTGCGGCCCTGGCGCTCGACCGCGACCTGCTGCGGCTCGCCACCCCCTCGTTCCTCAACGAGCGGCTCGGCCCGCGCCGCGTCCTCGTCTGCCACCGCGCCCGGATCGACGAGCTGATCCGCATCAAGCGCATGCACGACGTGACGGTGAACGACGTGTGCCTCGGCGCGGTCACGGGCGCCCTGCGGGCGCTGGCGCTGAGCTGCGGCGAGCCCGTGCGCCCGCTGAAGGCGATGGTCCCCGTGAGCGTGCGCACCGACGACGAGCGGACCGCGCTCGGCAACCGCATCTCGTTCGCGTTCGTGGAGCTGCCGCTCGAGCTGGGCCGCGCGGAGGCCCGCCTGCGGCGCGTGCACGAGCAGACCGCCGCCTTCAAGTCATCGGACCGGCCGGCCGGCTTCGAGTCCCTGATGGGCGCGCTCGGCTACCTGCCGAACGCGCTCAAGACTCCCGCCGCCAGGCTGGTCGGCAGCAAGCGGGTCTACAACCTCACGGTTTCGAACATCCCGGGGCCCAGGTTCCCGGTCTACATGGCCGGCGCGGTGCTGCGCGAGGCCTACCCGGTGGTCCCGCTCGCCGAGGGCCACACGCTTTCGATCGGGATGTTCAGCTACCGCGACTGGATGTTCTTCGGGCTGTACGCCGACCCCGAGGCACTGCCGGAGGTGCGCAGGCTGCCCGGCGCGCTCGAGCGCGCGCTGTGGGAGCTGCGCGGGCACCGGCCGCACGGCGTCCGCCGCCGGCGCTTCGCACGCACGAAGCCGCGAGTGCGCCACCTCGCCGCCGTCAGCTGACCGACGCCCGCTGTCGCGGATAAGGACTGCACGGCAGTCATTTCTCGTGACACGTCGTAGGGTGCCTCTCGGAACCCTGTACGAGAGGAGGCAGAGGTGGCGGAACGCTGGTTCTCCCAGGAGGAACTGGAGGAGATGTCGCGGCCGACGATGGACCGCGCGATCGAGGCGATCGAGCGCGGGGACACGGAGGCGGCGAAGGCGCTGTGCGAGGAGATGAAGCACGAATGGCGCCTGCTGCACGACCTGATGGCGGGCGGCATGGCGGGGCTGATCAGCTTCGTGCAGGACCGGCTCGGCGACGACGGCGTCGAGGAGGCATGGGAGTACAGCCTCGAGCGGGGCTGGAAGTCGCACGCCGAGGCGATCCAGAAGCAGGACCGCCGCTGGATGGTGCACGCGCTCGCCGCCAACTGGCGGGCCCACTCGTGCAGCGGCACCGGCCCGAATCCCGGCGCGTTCACGATCACCGAGGACGAGCAGAAGTTCACGTTCGCGATGAACCCGTGCGGCTCCGGCCAGCGGCTGTGGCGAAACGGTGCATACGAGGGGCCGAACGGATTCGGCGTGACCGCAGAGGCGCACGACTGGAGCTACGGGCGCGCGGGCTTCCCGCTGTACTGCACGCACTGCTCGTTCATGAACGAGCTGCTGCCGATCCGCTGGACAGGCCTGCCCGTCTACCCGAGCGAGCCGCCGGACGACTTCGATCGCGATCCGTGCGTCTGGTACTGGTACAAGGACCCGGCCGACATCCCGGCGCGGCACCGGGAGCGCTACGGCGAGTTGCAGGTGATCGATCTCGTGTTCAGACCGCAACCCGCCGTCGATGCCGATCGCCTGGCCGGTGACGTAGCCGGCGTCCTCTGACGCGAGGTAGGCGACCAGCTTCGCGACCTCGTCCGGGCTCGCCATGCGGCCCGCCGGCAGCGCCTCGGTGACGCGCGCGAGCACGTCGGCCGGCATCGCGCGCACCGCCTCGGTCTCGACGAACCCCGGTAGGACGGCGTTCGCGGTGATCCCGCGCGAGACATTCTCCGCGGCGATCGTCCGCACCATCCCGATCACGCCGGCCTTCGAGGCGCTGTAGGCGACCTGGCCCGGCAGGCCGGACTCGGCGGCGCCACTCGAGATCGCCACGATCCGCCCGTAGCGCCGCTCGCGCATGCCCGCGAGGCAGGCCTGCACGGTCCGGAACGCGCCGGTCAGGTTCACGTCGATGTCGCGCTGCCACTGCTCGGGAGTCATGCGGTGCGCGGGCGCGATCGTGGTGGTGATCGCAGCGTTCGGAACGCACACGTCCACTTCGCCGAGGTCGGGGAACTCGTCGCGCGCCACGTCGAGGCGGATGTCGCAGCCCTCCGCGACGTCGATCGTGACGACGTCCATGCCGTCCGCGCGCAGGGCATCGGCGATCGCCGCGCCGATCCCACGAGCCGCGCCCGTGACCACCGCCCTCACAGGTCCGTCTGGCTCGTTCCCGCCCTGCCCGCGTCGGTCTTGTCGTAGAAGCGGCCGAGCAGGGCCTTCGTCTCCTCGGGGTCGGGCGAGGACCACCCGTTCAGCGCATCGATCCGCAACTGGTCGTCGAGCGGCCGCCCGATGACGTCGAAGATGGTCTCCTTCGCGGAGCGCACGGCGATCTGGCTGTTGCGCAGGATCTGGTGCGCGACCTGCTCCGCCTCCTCCATCAGGCGGTCGTGCGGCACGACCTTCGAGACGAGGTTGCACTGCAGCGCCCGCCGGGCGTCGATCGGCTCCCCTGTCAGGAGCATCTCCAGCGCGATGCCGGAGCCGCACGTGTTGACCAGCCGCGCGATGCCGCCGTCGCCGTGGTGGAATCCGCGCCGCACCTCGAACGATCCGAACATCGCGCGCTCGGACGCGATCCGGATGTCGCACGCGAGCGCGGTCTCGAACCCGCCGGCGAGCGCCCACCCGTTGACCGCGGCGATCACCGGCTTGTAGATCCGGTGCAGGCCCCGCGTCAGGCCGCCGAACCCGGTGGCGACGTTGTCGCGCACCCAGCGCGCGGTCAGCCCGGCGATCCGCGGCGGGATGTAGGTCTTGAGGTCCGCGCCGGCACAGAACGCGTCACCCGCGCCGGTGAGGATCGCCACGTCGAGCGCGTCGTCGTCGCGAAAGTCCTCCCACGTGCGCCACAGCAGCTGGTCGGTCTCCGGGTCGATCGCGTTCTTCGCCTCGGGCCGGTTCAGCGTGACGTACGCGATCCGGTCGCGCTTCTCGTACAGGACCTTTGGCACGGCGATGCTACGAAGCGACCGGCTCGAGCTGCGGCTCGTAGCGCGCCAGCTCGCGCCGCGCGATCGAGAGCTTGTGCACCTCGTCCGGGCCGTCGGCGATGCGCAGCGTGCGGGCGTGCGCGTACATCGACGCGAGCGGGAAGTCGTCGCTGACGCCACCGCCGCCGTGGACCTGGATCGCGCGGTCGATCACGCGCACGGCGACCTCGGGTGCGGCGACCTTGATCGCGGAGATCTCGATCCGCGCGCCCTTGTTGCCGGCCTTGTCCATCAGCCACGCGGTCTTCAGCACCAGCAGCCGGGCCTGCTCGATCTCGATCCGCGACTCGGCGATCCACTCGCGGATCACGCCCTGCCGCGCGAGCGGGCGGCCGAACGTCGTGCGCCCGTGGGCGCGCTCGCACATCAGGTCGAACGCCCGTTCGGCCATGCCGATCGCGCGCATGCAGTGGTGGATCCGGCCGGGCCCGAGCCGCGCCTGCGCGATCGCGAAGCCCGACCCCTCCTCGCCGATCATGTTCGAGGCCGGCACGCGCACGTCCTCGAACAGGACCTCGCAATGACCGCCGTGCCCCTCGTCGTAGCCGAACACGGGCAGGGTGCGCACGATCTCGACGCCGGGCGTGTCGAGCGGCACGAGGATCTGGCTGTGGCGGCGGTGCGGGTCGGCGTCCGGGTCGGAGACGCCCATGAAGATCGCGATCTTGCACCGCTTGCTGGCGGCGCCGCTGGTCCACCACTTGCGGCCGTTGATGACGTACTCGTCGCCGTCGCGCTCGATCGCGGCTCTGGATGTTGGTCGCGTCGGAGCTGGCCACGTCGGGCTCCGTCATCGCGAAGCAGGAGCGGATCTCGCCCTCGAGCAGCGGCTCGAGCCACTGGGCCTGCTGCTCAGGCGTCCCGAACTCGGACAGCACCTCCATGTTGCCCGTGTCGGGCGCCGCGCAGTTGAGCGCCTCGGGCCCGATGTGGCTGCGGCCCGTGATCTCGGCCAGCGGCGCGTACTCGAGGTTCGTCAGCCCGGCGCCGAAGCGCTCGTCGGGGAGGAACAGGTTCCAGAGCCCGCGCGCCCGCGCCTCCTGCTTCAGCTCCTCCATCACCGGCGGGTGGAAGTACGGGTCTCCCGACTCGACGACCTGGTCGTGCCAGACCGGCTCCGCGGGATAGATGTGGGAGTCCATGAACTCGAGCAGGTTCTCCCTGAGCTCCTGGGTCTTGGGGCTGTATTCGAAGTCCATGAATTCTCCTCCGGAAATTGGCTCGGAGGAGCAGCTTATCTAGCGGGCAGCAAGCGTTTCCATCCCCTCAGTGCGCAGGGGCACGGAACGCCGCGCGGGCTGTGAGACGATCAGGGCATGGCCAGCGGCAACCTGCGGCGCCTGCGGCGCCATCCCGGCTACCCGCTCTTTTACGCGACCGCGACCATCACCCGCCTCGCCGACGACATGTTCTCGGTCGGGGTGGTGCTGCTCGTGCTCGAGCGCACGGGCAGCGCAGCCCTGGCCGGAGCGACCGTCGCAGCGGTGACGCTGCCGAGCCTCGCCACCGGGCCGCTGCTCGGCGCGTGGCTCGACCGCAGCGGCCGGCGCCGGCAGGTGATGATGCTCGACCAGGTGCTCGCGGCCACGAGCGTGCTGGCCATCGTGGCGCTGGCCGGCAACGCACCGAACTACCTGGTGCCGATGGTCGCGCTGGTCGCGGGCATCACCTGGCCGCTGTCGTTCGGGGGCTTCACGAGCCTGATCCCCGTGATCGTGCCGCACCAGCTGCTGCCGCAGGCCAACGCGCTCGAGGCGACAAGCTTCAACACCGCCATCATCGCGGGGCCGGCCCTCGCGGGAACGATCGCAGCCGTCGCGGGGCCGCAATGGTCGCTGATCGTCGAGGCCGTACTGACCATCTTCGCCCTCGGGCTGATCGCCCGGATCCCTGAGATGGATGCGCGCGCTCCCACAGCCGACCCGGGCCGGCCCCTGCACGCGATCGTGCGCGACGGGCTGCGCGTGATGGCCGCGACTCCCGCCCTGCGCTCGGTGACGGCGGCCGGGGCGATCAACCTGAGCGGCATCGGGCTCCTGGTCATCGCGTTTCCCTTCTTCGCCACGCACGAGCTGGGCGTCGACCGCAGCGTCTCCGGCTACATGTGGGCCGCCTTCGCAGGAGGCTCGCTGGTCGGGGCGTTGGGACTCGTGCGCCTGCAGACGCGCTTTCGTCCCGAGAACGTGATGCTCGGCGCGCTCGCCGTGCTGGGCTGCCTGATGCTGACTGGCCGCTGGCGGCGACGCTGCCGGTGGCCCTCGGCCTGATCGCGCTGGGCGGCGTGGCGGACGGTCCCGGGCTGGCCGCGACGTTCGGAGCGCGCCAGCGCTGGACCCCGCGCGAGCTGATGGGCCAGATCTTCACGACGGCAGCGTCGCTGAAGGTCGGCGCCTTCGCGATCGGAGCCGCATGCGCGGGCCCGGCCGTGAACAACTTCGGCGCGCGGGGGACGCTGGTGCTCGCCGCGTGCATGCAGTTCACCGCGGTGACCGCGGGGTTGCTGCTGCGGAGAGGGGCGAGATCCTCACCAGACCCGACCGCGGCCTTGGCCGCGGAATCCTCACCAGACCCGTCCGCGGCCTTGGCCGCGGACGGAACGTCATATCTTGAGCAGGATGATCGTGTTCACGCCGAGCGCCACCGCGAACCCGACCGTCCAGCGGTTCAGGTTGCGCTCGACGAGCGAGCCGCCCCCGAACGGGCCCGCACCGGCGCCGCCGATGCCGAACGCGCCCGAGAGCCCGCTGTCCTTGCCCGAGTGCAGCAGCACCAAGAAGATGAGGACGAAACAGATCCCGACCTGAATTACCGAGAGAACGGTGTACACGGCCGCGAATTGTAGCCATGGCGCGGTCGGCCTCACCTTGTAGCCGCTGCGGGCGACTGGAGGACCTCCTCGGAGGCCCTAAAACCGTCTCTAGCCTCCGATGAGGCCCTCCACCCGCCCGCTACCTACTCCCTTACCTACCCGGTTTTCTCGTTCTGCCGCCCCGGGCCGGGTTCAGGTCAGCTCTGTTCCTTTTTAGAGAATTTGGATGGGCACTTGGTGATCAGGGTGTCTCTTTCGCCGACGAACAGGCCGTTGTCCATCTTGCCCTTGAGGATCACCTCGCGGCCCTCGCGGAAGGGGTCCGGAACCGCGCCCGCGTACCGCACCGGCACGGACGCGGTGCCGCCGCGGTCGCGCACCCGGAACAGCAGCTCGTTGGATCTGCGCTCCACCGACCCGCGGGCCACCTTGCCGGTCAGCTCGTAGTTCTTGCCGGGCGTCGCGCCGGCCAGCAGCTCGGACGGCTGGCGCGTCTCGGTGGCTCCGCTGAACGACGTGTAGATCAGCGCGCCCCCGAGCAACACGGCGACGCTGAGCGCGATCACGAGGCGGATCGTGCGCTTGCGGCGGGGATCCATGCGCCCCATTATTCCAGGGGCGCGGCGCTACTCGGCTGGTGCCGGCGCGGGGTCCCTCGCAGGCTCGCGGCGCGCCCGCCTCGGCGGGCGGCGGGCAGCGGCGGCGGCCACCAGCTCTCGCAGGGACTCCTCCAGGCCATCCTTGACGACGTCGATGTCGTCCATCGCGTCGAAGTCGCCCAGCAGCCCGAAGCTGACCTTGCCGTTGTAGGAGAAGATCGCCGTCGCGAGCGCGTGCTTCTCCGGCAGGAAGGCGACGGGCACGACCGTCTCCAGCTCGCGCCCGAGCACGTACAGCGGGAACTGCGGGCCCGGGACGTTCGTGACGATCAGGTTGAACAGGCGGGTGGAGAAGTTGATCCGGGATGCCTGCGCCAGCACCGTCGGCGGGGCGAAGTCATTCAGCGCGACGAGCGCCTCCGCGCCCATCACCTGCTTGGACTGCTTGATCTTCCCCATCTCCTCGCGCACGATTCGCAGGCGCTCGATCGGGTCCTCGGCGTAGACGGGCAGCGGGGCGCGGAACACGGCGAGGCGATTGCCCATCATTCCCTTGTCCTCGTCGGTGCGCATGCTGACCGGCACGAGCGCGCGCAGCTCGAGGCCGCCGGTCTTCACGCCGCGCGAGGTGAGCCAGTGGCGCAGCGCGCCTGCGACGACCGCGAGCACGACGTCGTTGATCGTGCCGCCGAAACTGTCCTTGACGACCTTGAAGTCCTCCAGGTTGGAGTGCACCCAGCGATACGTGCGGTGCGGGCCGATGTCTGTGTTCAGCGGCACGTCCGGTGCGGGGTTCAGCAGCTCCCAGGCGACCTCGCCGAGTCCCTCGGCCACCTCGAGCGCCTGCGACGCCGTCGCGCGCGGGTGCTGAGCGGTCTTCAGCACGCGCCGGCCGAGCCGCAGGGGGACCTTGGCGACATTCTCGACTCCGCGCGCCAGCAGGTGCGCGTCTGTGGGCTCGGGCTGCGGCTCCCACGGGCGGATCGGCGCCGTGAGGCCGACCGGCACGGGGTTGGCGTCGAACAGCACGGTCGCGAGGTCCACGCCCGAGACGCCGTCCACCAGCGCGTGGTGGGTCTTGCTCACGACCGCAAAGCGGTTCCCCTCCAGGCCCTGCACGAGCGACATCTCCCAAAGCGGCTTGGAGCGGTCGAGCTGCTGGGAGAACAGCCGGCCCATGAGCTGCTGCAACTGGCGATCGTCGCCCGGCTCAGGCAGCGACGAGTGGCGCACGTGGTACTCGATGTTGAGGCGCGGGTCGTCGACCCACACCGGGCGTCCCGACTGCAGCGGAGGGAAGGCCAGCTTCTGCCGGAAGCGCGGCACGAGGTGCAGACGCGCCTCGACGTGCTCGACGAACTCGTCGTAGCTGGGCGGCGGCCCTTCGAAGACGAGCACCGCACCGATGTGCATGTGCGCGCGATCGCTCTCCTGGTTCAGAAAGCTGGCGTCGGTGGCGCTCAGCCGGTCCAGGTGCGAGACGGCCATGTGAAGTTCCTCTCTCCGGGGTCCAAAAGAACGCCTAGCTTAGCGAGCCGCCGCGGGCGCACAATGCAACTTTTCGTGAACGCAAGGCGGGACGTGGGTGTCTCTCGGCGGCGGCCGGCCGGAGGGCCTCCGCTGTTCCGGGGTGCGCGGCTTTCCGGTTGCTGTACGACAGAAAAGCCGCGCACCCCCGGAGGCTGGTCGAACGGGTGTGGTGACTTTTCCTGACTATGTCGGGAAAAGTCACCGCGGAGGCTCCCCGATCGACCGCCTCCGGCCGCGGCGGCGGTCCGTGTTTCGCGCGGCCGCGGAGGCGCTGTTCCGCCAACCGCGCCTTACCCGGGCTGCGAGGAGGCGCCGCCTACGCCGCGTCGATCAGCGACTCGACCTTGGTGAGGGAGGTCTCCACCCGGCCCACCATCGAGTCGAGGGTGTCGCGGGCGGCGTCGACGCTCTTGCTGGCGCCGGTCAGGGAGCTGCGGATCTTCTGCGCGTCCTTCAGCGCGGACAGCGCCTCCTCCGCCGCGTCGCGCACGCCCGCGGCGTCGAGCGCGAGGTCACGCTCGGCCGACATCAGGCAGCGGCAGCGCGCGTAACGGTAGGCGAGCTCGAGCGCGCGTCCGTCCAAGGTCTCCTTGTCGAGGGTCACGATCATCTTGTTCCCCTCGTACTCGTGCAGCTGGTGGCGGCCGGCGGGCACCTTCTCGTCGGAAGCGACGAGCAGGATCGCGAAGCCGGCGTCGCGCTCGGCGAGCGCGGCGTTGAGGGTGTCCCAGGCGCGGTTCTTCGACAGGCGCTCGTCCTTGGCGTCGATCGCGATGCGGCCCTTCGCCACGCCGGAGGCCGCGTCGATCTCGATCACGATGTCGCCCTTCTTGCCGCCGCTCGCGGAGCGCGCGTCACCCACGTGGTGGGCCACGTCGCCGCGCGCGGAGGCGAGCTCCTCGACCATCTCGAAGGCCTGCTGCTCGAACGTCCTGCCCTTGCCCGTGCCCCGCTCGCGCTCGGCGGCCAGCTCCGCCTCCGCCTCGTCGGCGTCGCGCAGCCGCCTCACCTCGGTCTCGAGCTGGGCGATCTTCTCGACGAGCTTGGTCTGCGACTCGCCGGAGCGGTTGACCGCGCGCACGACCTCGGCCTTGAAGTCGAACAGCGGGTTGTGCCCGTCCTGGGCGGAGAACTGGCGCAGCAGGTCCTGCCGCGATTCGGTCAGGGACTTGGCGACGATCTCCTTCACCTGGTGCTGGACCGCGGTGTTGCGGTCGCCGCCGAAGTGGCGGGCGATCAGCTCCGCGAGCTCCTCGCCGTGAGCCTCGAGCACCTTCGACATCGCGCCGCCGTCCTCGCCGACGAAGCGCTCGAACTGCTTCTCGAGGTCGTCACCGATCCGCCGCGCCCGCTCGGCGAAGGCGTGCTCCGCCTCGGCGGACGCGCGCTCCAGCTCGTGCCGGATCGCGTCGACCTCGGCTCCCGTGGCCTCGCGATCGAGCACGCGGGCGCCGATCTCGAGCGCGCTCGCGACCGTGTCGGGCGCCGGTATCTCGCGCCCCTCGCGGTGCTCGATCAGCTCGACGAGGGTGCGGTCCTCGACCGCGAGACTCTCTATAAGGACCTCGTCGCCGCTGACCGTGACGCGCGCGTCGGCGGGCGGTTCCCCGGGGTCGGGGACCGGCGTCAGGGATGTCTGAAGGCTCCTCACAGCTTCCATGTCGAACCAAAGAAGGTATCTCTGACACCCGACAGAACGGGGAAGATGCCGCGATGCCCGTCTCCCGCCCCGCCCTGATCGCGCTGGCGCTCGCCCTCGGCCTCGCGGGATGCGGGGACGACTCGAAAGAGGCCGCCCCGGTCCAGCAGGCCCCAGGCGTGCAGCCGGCGGGCGTCTACGAGTACGCGACCGCGGGCTCCGAGCGCATCGGCGGCCCGCTCCCCGGCACCCACCGCTACGGGCCCACCAGCACGATCCGCGTCGACGTCGCCGGCTGCGACCTGACCGAGCGCTGGGAGCCGATCCCCCAGCGCTCCACGGAATGGCGCTACTGCGTCACCGGCGACACCTGGCGGCTCGAATCGGTCACCGACTACCACGAGTTCTTCGGGCAGGCGGAGCGGCACTCCTACCGCTGCTCGGGCCGGCGCGTGCCGCGGCCGGCCCAGATCGAGGAGGGCTTCCGCTGGACCGACCGCTGCCGGGCCCGCCGCACCTCGGCGGTCGCGCGGGGGGAGGTCGTCTCGATCGGACCGCTCGCAGCGGCGGGAGCCCGCGTGGACGCGGTGCACCTGCGCGTCAAAGCCGTCCTCAGCGGCCGCGTGACCGGCGCCTACGTGATGGACTCGTGGCTGCGGCGGACGGACGGGTTGTTGCTGCGCCGCACGTTCGAGAGCGAGACCCGCCTGCGCTCGGCGGTCGGGATCGTGCCCGACCGGGAGCGCTACGCGCTGCAAATCCGCTCCCTGAAGCGCGCTCTAAGCCGCGCGGCTGAAGACCAGCTTCACCCAGTCGCGCTCGACCAGCGCCGCGGCTGCGTCGTCCCACTCGACCACGCGCGTCGTCACCTGCTCCGGGTGCAGCTTCCCGCCGGCCGCCAGCTCGAGCACGTGTGGCATCACCGCGCGGGCGTGCACCCGCCCGGTCACGAAGGTCACGCACTTCATGTACATCTCCAACAGGGGCAGCGCGGGCTGCTCACCGAAGTACATGCTCGTGCTCGTGCAGGTCCCGTCGGGCTCCGTGGAGCGCAGCGCCAGCATCAGCTGCTCGGCGTCATTGCTCGAATCCACCGTGATCTGGAACCGGCCCGGCCGCTCCCCCGTGCGGTCCTGCGCCTCGGCGCCGAAGCCCTCCGCGATCGCGCGCCGGCCCGGGTCCGCGTCGACGTAGACGACCCGCTCCGCACCCAGCGCCACTGCGATTCCCGCCGCATACAGCCCGATCGAGCCCGGGCCGGCGCCGCCCATGACCAGCACCGCGGCCCCGGGATCGCGCTCCAGCGGCGGCCCGACCGTGCGCCACGCGTCGGCGATGTTGTCGGACGCGCTCGCAACGGCAGCCGGATCGATGCCCGCGGGCAGCGGCACCAGCATGTGGTCGGCGAAGGGCACCCGCACGGTGTCCGAGAGGAACCCGCCCCAGTCCGACCCGGCCTGCCCGAAGCCGTACATGGAGAACGGCGGCACCGTGCGGCAGTTGGCCGTGCGCCCACGCCGGCATGCCACGCACTCGCCGCAGGAGACCTGGAACGGCACGCTCACGAGCGCGCCGGGCTGCACCCCGCGCACTCCGTCGCCGACGTCCACCACCTCCGCGACGCACTCGTGCCCGACCGCGATCGGCGCCGGGAAAGGCGTTTCGCCCGCCACCATGGCCGCGTCGAGGTCGCACGTGGCGACTGCCACCGGGCGCACGAGCGCCTCGCCGTCCCCTTGGAGCGAGGGCGCCTCCGCGTCGCGGAACTCCAGGCCCTCGCCGCTCCACGTCAGCACCCGCATCGCCGGCGGATCCTAAGGCCCTGCCCGGGCCTGGTCTGTGACGCCGGTTACTCGGCGTGCTCGCCGACCGAGAACCAGTACGCGATTCCCTCCGGGTTCACGAACACCGGGGCGCCGTTGGCCTCGAAGGTGAGCTGGAACGGGGCCGTGCCGCCCGCAGCGGCATGGGCGTCCCGGACGGCGCCCACGTCTTCCTGCACCCGGAGCATCAGGTCGCTGTCGCCGAGGAACTTGATCACGCTGGCCATGGTGTCTCCTTTATAGAGAGGGATTCCCCGGCGATGCTAGATGGGACCGCACGACCGGCTGCCGCCCGCCGGTCAAGTGTCGGCGCTGCAAAGCCGATTTCAGGCATGAGTGATGTCGACAGGACCCACAGCCAGCGGCGGGGCACCGCCGGCCGAGGCGCCTGCCGCGCTGCACGAGGAAGCCGCCACGGACGCCCTCCGGGGTTTCAAGGCCAGGCTTGCGCGCGTCAGCCCGGTCTGGTGGCTGAACGTCGCGATCGCCGCGTCGGCGATCGCCCTGTACGTGACGAACGTGCACGACCTGCCGGCGCTGATCTATCCCCACCTGCCCTGGTGGGGCCTGGCGCGCCGGCTTCCTGGTGGCCGAGAGCTGCGTCGTCCACCTGCAGTTCCGTCGCAACGCGCACTCCTTCTCGCTCGGCGACCTCCCGCTCGTGTTCGGCCTGCTGTTCGCGACCGGAGGCGACCTCGTGCTGGGCGCGGTGGTGGGATCGGCGGCGACGCTCGTGATCGAGCGCCGCCTGCGCGCCCGTGAAGCTGGTCTTCAACCTCTCGCAGTTCGCGCTCGCGGCCTCGCTCGCCACGATGGTCGTGCACGTGATCGCCCCCACGGGCGCCGCGCTCGACCCCCACACGTGGGTCGCGGTGCTGCTCGGCACCCAGGTCGAGCGCCGTGATCACGGTGATGCTGATCGGGCTGGCGATCTCGATCTCGGAGGGCGACGCTGCGCCTCAACACGATCGGCCAGATGCTCGCGATGGACTTCGTCGTGACCGCCACCAACACCTCGCTCGGCCTGGCGGGCGCGATCGTCGTCTCGACCGATGCGCGGGCCATCCCGCTCCTGGCCGTACCTGCATTGGTCGTGTACCTCGCCTACCGCGCCTATCTGATGGAGCGCGCAGCGCCACGAGCGCCTCGAGTTCCTGTACGAGGCCACGCGCACGCTCTCCCGCTCACCCGAGATGGTGCTCGCGCTGGAGGGGCTGCTGGAGCGCTCGCTCGAATCCTTCCGCGCCGAGATGGCGGAGATCGTGCTGTTCGGCTCCGACGGCAACCCTCCGCTGCGCACCACGCTCGGCCCCGGTGACTACAAGGAGGTGATGGAGCCGATGGACCCGGAGGTGGCGGCCGAGCTGCGCGCGCTCGTCGATGCCGACCGGCCCGCCCTCCACATCGCCCGCCCGTTCGGGTCGGAGCGGCTGCGGCGCTACCTCGACGGGCGCCTGGTGACGCGATGCGATGGTGGCCGTGCTGCCCGGCGAGGACCGCGTGATCGGGACGATCATGCTGGCCAACCGCTACGGCGTGATCCGCTCGTTCACCGACGAGGACCTGAAGCTCTTCGAGACGCTCGCCAACAACGCGAGCGTCGCGCTCCAGTACGACCGCCTGGAGCAGGCGGTGCACCAGCTGCGCGCGCTGCAGGAGCAGCTGCACCACCAGGCGTTCCACGACCCGCTCACGGACCTCGCGAACCGCACGCCTGTTCGCCAACCAGGTGAAGGCCGCGCTCGACGCGGACGCCGGCGAGGTGGCCGTGCTGTTCGTCGACCTCGACGACTTCAAGACGTTCAACGACTCGCTTCGGCCACGGCGCGGGCGACGAGCTGCTGGTCGCGGTCGCCGAAGCGGCTGCGCGACTCGCGTGCGCCCGGACGACGCGATCGCGCGCCTGGGCGGCGACGAGTTCGCCGTGATGGTCAGCGACGAGCGCTCCGTCAACGAAAGCGCCACGATGGTCGCCGAGCGCATCATGAAGTCGTTCGAGCAGCCCGTCAGCGCCGCCGGGGAGATCATCTTCGTCCACCTCTCGATCGGGATCGCGACCACGCACGACAGCCACGACGCGGACGAGCTGATCCGGAACGCCGACCTCGCCATGTACCGGGCGAAGGAGTCCGGCAAGGGACGCCACGCCATGTTCGATCCCAGCATGCGGGACGCGGTGCTGAAGCGCCACGGCCTGAAGGAGGAGCTGCAGAGGGCGGTCGAGCGCGGGCAGCTGATCGTCGAGTACCAGCCGATCGTGTCGCTCGAGTCGGGAGACGTGAGCGCCGCCGAGGCGCTGGTGCGCTGGAACCACCCGGGACGCGGGCGCCTGCTGCCCTCCGAGTTCGTGCCGCTGGCGGAGGAGACCGGCATGATCATCGCCGCTCGGCCAGTTCGTGCTGGAGGAGGCCTGCTGCAGCGCCCGCGCCTGGCAGACGTCCGCCCGGGGCGGGCACGGCATCAGCGTGCACGTGAACCTGTCCGCCGTCGAGCTGCGCGACCCGAACCTGCCCGCGACGGTGGCCGCCGCGCTCGAGCACTCCGGGCTCGACGCGGAGCTGCTCGTGCTCGAGATCACCGAGAGCCTGCTCCAGGACGCGGAATCCAGCCAGGCGGCGCTGCGCGCCCTGCGCGGCCTGGGCGTGCGGCTGGCGCTCGACGACTTCGGGACCGGCTACTCGTCGCTCAGCTACCTCCGCGAGCTGCCGCTCGACATCCTCAAGATCGCCAAGCCCTTCGTCGAGGGCATGGCCCGCGGCAGCCAGGAGTCCTCCTTCGCCCGCATGATCATCGACCTCGCGCGTGCGCTCGACCTGCACGTGGTCGCGGAGGGCATCGAGTCCGCCGAGGAGCTGGAGGCGCTGCAGGACCTCCATTGCGAGCTGGGGCAGGGCTTCTACCTCGCGATGCCGCTGGGCCGCGACGACGCCCCCAAGGCGCGCAGCCTGTTCGACTTAGCCGCCTCGGCGTAGGTGTAGTTCCCACGCACGTTGTTCCTGTTGCGGGCGTGGAGCTGGTGGCGGGTTCGAAAAGCGGGGTGGGTAAGGGAGAGAGTTCGGGACGCGCGTCAGAGGCTCGCGAGCGACGCGTCGTTTGCGACGTAAAGCGCACGCGGTCGGTCGTGAAGAGAGCCGTGCGGCGCGTGATTCGTATGAGGCGCGGCGATCGGCAGGCCGCTGATCGACGAACTTTCCCTCTGGCGACCGCTTTCACGCATGGCGAGGGGGGAAGTTCGGCGGCCGATGCGCGACACGGCAGGGCTTTCGCCCGTGATCGCGACCTTTCTTTGAAGTCTCGTGACACTTCGCCGCCCAGCCCGGTCGCAGACGCCGACGATCCCCTTCCCTTACCCACCGGGTTTCCACGCCCGAGCTTGCGCCCGCGAGGCCGTTCCGCGGCCTGAACAACGTGGTTGGGAACTACCTCAGCCCCCGCGGTTCCGCGTCGGAAACCAGGTCGGGTAAAGGAGGGCGGTCGTCCGCGCGTTTCCGAGGCCACCGTGGTCACTTTGCCACCGCCTGGGTGGTCAACTGACCACAGCGGCATGGCCCGGCCTGGACCCTCCCCTTACCAACCCGGTTTTCGTCCCTCTAGGCGCACGCGGTCTGCCCGCTCGGCGCGCGATTTAAACGCCAGTGCAGGCGATTTGGGGCCTGCACCCTAGTACAAAGGTCCAAAAGCCCCACAAAGAGTTGCCGGGGTTCTTTCGTTCCCCGAAGGTGGAGTTCGGCCCCCCCGCCACACGCAGCGAAGGTGAAGCTGCCAGGTCGGGACGGGCTGCTGGATACCCCCCCTTCCCCCGAGATCGACACGGAGGTTGATCCGCTCGTGACCTACTCTGCCCCCCCGCTGCGAATCCGCTGGGGCTTCAGCGCAATTTGCGCCGCTGCTCTGCTGGCCCTCGCAGTCTCCCTCTCTCTCGCCCTCACCACGGCGGGCGTTCCCTCGTCCCCCGGTAACGGCCACCCGGCCGCGGCCACCCTGGACGGCGGCGCAAGCCCCGCACTGGTGAAGCTCGCCGCAGCGAAGCCGGCAAAGCAGGTCGAGGCAATCGTGCAGTTCAAGGCCAACGTCGACCCCCGCGAGGCGCGCCAGCTGGTGCGCACGAACGGTGGCCGCGTGACCGGCGACCTGCACGTCATCAACGGCCTCGTGGCTCACATGACCGCCCGTGAGGCGAACCGTCTCGCGTCCGACAAGGGCGTGCGCGCGGTCTCGCTGAACCACGGCGTCAAGCAGAACTCGGTCGACGACAGCAAGCTCGTGACCTCGTTCAACCAGTCGCTCACGTCCGACCAGGTCTGGGACGACTACGGAACCGGCAAGGGCATCGGCGTGGCCGTGATCGACACGGGCATCGCCGAGGACATGCCGGACTTCGAGGACGCCAACAGCTACCGCGGCGAGTCGCGCGTGGTCGCCACCGCTGTCACGAACCCGGACGCCGCGTCCGACACCGACAAGTTCGGCCACGGCACGCACGTCGCGGGCATCATCGCCGGCAACAGCAACAACCGCAGCCGGTACGACTCGCTGCGCGGCAAGTACGTCGGCGTCGCCCCCGAGGCGGACCTGGTCTCGATCAAGGTCTCCGACGACGACGGCAACGCAACCATCCTCGACGTCATCTACGGCCTGCAGTTCGCGGTCGACTTCAAGGACGACTACAACATCCGCGTCATCAACATGTCGCTCGAGTCGAGCGTCGCCGAGTCCTACAAGACGGACCCGCTCGACGCCGCGGCCGAGGCGGCCTGGTTCAGCGGGCATCGTCGTGGTCGCCGCTGCGGGCAACCGCGGCACCGACTCGAAGGCCGTCTCGTACGCGCCCGGCAACGACCCGTTCGTGATCTCGGTCGGCGCTGTCGACGACAAGGGCACGAGCAGCCTCAGCGACGACAAGCTGGCCACCTGGTCGAGCCGCGGCAAGACGCAGGACGGCTTCAACAAGCCGGACGTGCTGGCTCCGGGCTCGGGCATCGTCTCGACGCTCGCGCCGAACAGCGACTTCAAGTCGCTGTGCCCGACCTGCATCGTCGGCGGCCAGTACATCAGGGCGGGCGGCACCTCGATGGCCGCTCCGATGGTGGCCGGCCTCGTGGCGATCATGCTCGAGCACCGCTCCACCCTGACGCCTGACCGCGTCAAGGGGATCCTGCTGGCGAGCGACCGCAACGTCCCCGGCGTGGGCGACGAGGCCTACGCGCTCGGCGCGGTCAAGTCGACCTCGACCAACAACCCGAACGCGGGCATCGCCCCGAACAAGTACGTCAACAAGACGACGGGCAAGGTCGACTACACGCGCTCGAGCTGGAGTCGGTCGAGCTGGAGTCGGTCGAGCTGGAGTCGGTCGAGCTGGAGTCGGTCGAGCTGGAGCTGCAACTGCTCACGCACGGACGAACGGCAGCATCGACCCGACCCGGTCGAGCTGGAGCCGGAGCAGCTGGTCGACGAGCTGGACCAAGTAACTCACCAAGCTACCTCCCCCAAACACAGCAACACCCCTCCCTCCCCCGGTCTTCGGCCCGCCTCACGGCGGGCCGAAGACGTTCTGGGAGACCTCCCGGAGGGTGGGTCGGGCCGCTCAGCAGCCGGTCGACGCGTACGGGTCGGACAGCGTCGCGCTCGCCCCGCTCCAGCCCCCGACGACGGCCTGTGCGGAGCGGTTCACGCACACCGGCGCGTTGACGAACAGCGGGTTCGTGATTGCGAGCTGGAAGCTCGTGAACGGGATCTGCGGCAACCCCTGGAACGTGGCCACGAGCTGCACGGCAATCCCTTCCGGGCGTCGGCACCGAGGTGATCGACGCGCCTCCGCGCATCGTCGCCTTCACTCCGCGCGGGCCGCGCAGCACCACGCCGAAGCCGTACAGCTCACCGGGCGGCGGATTCACCCTGTAGACGTCGCCGGTGAAATCGGGCGGCAGCGGCGGCACGGCCGCGGAAGCGTTGCCGAGGTCGGAGCTCGTTCCGCAGGTGTCCGCCGCGAAGGCGGCGTCCGAGCAGACGTCGAACCCGAACGCGGCGAGGATGTCCATCCCCATGCCGGGCGGGAATTTCAGTTGCACGCTCTTCACGTGCGACTGGCGCAGTGTGTGCTCGTTGCCGGGCACGGTGATCGTGGCGGTCGTCGCCGTCGACGCCCCAGCCTGAGTGGTGCTCGTCTGGAAGTCGAAGGCCGGCGTGAACGGCACCGACCCGCAGCCCGTCGGCGTGTAGCTCGTCTGCGCGTTTGCGGTGGCGTTCGTGTCCGACACGGCCTGCACGCGCGCGACGGCCGCCTGGCAGCCCGTCGGGTTCGTGAGGAAGTACGTGCTGGACGTGTTGCCCGCCTTCTTGAGGTTGAGCGTCATCCACTGGATCGTGATCGGCACCGTGATGAACCCGATGGCCTTCGCCGTGTCGGGCAGGCCCGTGAGCGTGTTGCGCAGGAAGTAGTCCCCGTCGGCGTTGCGCACCGCGGTCACGTGCGCGACCGCGAAGATCTTGCCGACCAGCGGGATGCCTCCCGTCGGGCGCAGCACGATGCCGAGCGTCGCCGCATCGGCCGCCTCCGGCTGGAGCACGTAGACCGTCCCGGGCACCAGCAGCGGGATGCCGAACGCCGTCGCGATCACGCTGGCCGTGCCGGCCGAGCTCGCGGACGTGCAGTTGTCGGCATCGAACTTCGACCGGGTGCACTTCGGTGCGCTCCTCAGGGTTGCCGATCAGCCCCGGCGGGAAGTCGAGCGTGAGGTCACGCAGGTCCTCGCCGACGTGGGTGTCGAATCCGACCGAGATGTTCACGTCCGGATGGCCCGCGGCCTGCTTCGTGGACGGGTCCACGATGAACGACTTGACGGTGATCGCGCTCGCACCCGGTGCGCTCACCGCAAGGGCGATCAGCGCCGCGGCGACCACCCAGCCGGCCAAGCTTCTCCTGCTCCCCATCTCCTACCCCCTTTTCTCCCTGCATCCGACGCTCGAGGGATCCGTCCCGCCCTTGAATCCGTCGTGCCGCCTTGCCCTTGGCAGCCCCGTGACGCGGGGCTACTATGACTTGGGCACTCGATCAAGTCAAGTGCCCAAGTCGGTCGAACAGAAGGCCGCGGCCACTCTTAAACTCCTCACATGTCACGCGTCCTTGCAGCCGAGCACCGATCCGCCATCGTGGCGGCCGCGATCCGGCTGATGGCCCGCGAGGGCGTCGGGGCCGCATCCACCCGGCGCGTCGCCGCCGAGGCGGGTGTGCCCCAGGCCACGATCCACTACGTCTTCGGCACCAAGACGGAGCTCTACCGCGGGGTGCTCGAGGCGGTTTCCGCAAACCTCGTGAAGGGAGTCGAGGCGGGGCTCGAGCCGCAGTCCCAGTGGGCCGAGCAGGCCGAGGGCGCCGCGCGGGCCGTATGGGAGATCACCGAGGCGAACCCCTCGACCGCGCTGCTGCTGATCGAGCTGACCGCCTACGCGCTGCGCCACGAGGAGCTGCGCGACCTCGCGGAGGGGCTCTACGACTCGTACCAGCGGCTCGCCGAGGACGTGGTGCGGATCCTGATCGCCGCCAGCGACCGGGAGCTGCGCATCCCGCTGGAGGAGGTGGCCCGCCTGGCGGTCGCCGGCCTCAACGGCGTGGTGCTGAGCTACCTCGTGCACGGCGACCGCGATCGCAGCCGGCGCGATGTCGAGAACCTCGTCGACTCGCTCACCGCGGTCGCCGTCGGCACCACCTAGACGGCGCGGTTAGGGTCAGCCGCGAGATGTCCGTGAACGGCAGCCCGGCGGGGCCGGTCGCCTCGACGCACCTGTTCCGCTACCGCTCCCCGCGCGACGCCGCGCGCAGCCTGATGCGCGACCGCGGCGTGCTCTCGCGTGCGAGCGGCCTCCTCTTCAGGCGGCTGGTGTTCGTCGGCTCCGCCGCGCAGGGAGGGCTTCACGATCGGCGCCGTCGACCCGCGGCGCCAGCTGGCGATGTGCCTGTGGGAGGACGAGGCCGCCCTCGCGCGCTTCAAGGCGCACTCGCCGATCGCGCGCGCCTGGCGCGAGCGCACGGACGAGTACTGCGAGGTCCTGATGAGGCCCTACCGCACGCACGGCAGCTACCGCGGGCACGAGCCGCTCGCCGGCCTGCCCGCCCAGCGCCCCGGCGACGGGCCGGCCGTGATGTGGACGTTCGCCAACATCGCGCCGCGCAACCTCTGGTTCTTCTGGAACGGAATCCGCCGCGCGACGCCGGTGCTGCTCGGCTCACCGGGCCTGATCGCGGGCACCGCAGGGCCGGAGCACATGTACCGCGGCGCGATGACCTTCACGATCTGGGAGCGGCCGGAGGCCGCGCTGGACTTCGCCTACCGCAAGCCGCCGCACCGGCAGATCGTCAAGGACGTGCGCGCGCGACAGCCGCCTGATCGACTCGATGTTCATCCGCTTCCAGCCGTACGCGGCCAGCGGCAGGTGGCCCCGCTACAGCCGCTTCGCCGCAGGCTTCGACGCGCTTGCCGCACAGCTCAAGCGCTGTGCGCCAGCGCCAATCCCGGACGAGGCCACTCGACCGACGCCAGCTTCCCCGCCCCCGAGAGCGTGATGTAGGCGGTGCGCAGGTCCTCGCCGCCGAAGCAGATGTTCGTCACGAACAGGTCGCCGCACTCGACGAACTCGACGACGGACCCGTCCGCGGGGCTCACCGACGTGATGCCGCCCGAGCCGAGCGTGCCCAGGCAGACGTTGCCCTCGCCGTCCACGGCCAGCGAGTCCAGGTACTGGAAGCCCGGCAGCCGGGCCAGCAGCTCACCGCCGTGCGGAAGGAGGCCCGCGGGCACCGTCACGTCGCCCGGCCCCGCGATCTCCCACTGCCACACGCACGCGCTGTAGGTCTCGGCCACGTACAACCGCGTACCGTCGGGCGAGAGCCCGACGCCGTTGGGCGAGTCGAGCGGAGGCACCACCTCGCGGATCGACGAGCCGTCGGGCTGCGCGTAGAAGACGCCCGTGCGATCGGCCGTCGCGCTCCTCCCGGATCCCGTGATCGGAGAAGTAGAAGCCGCCGTGGCCGTCGAACACGAGGTCGTTGGGCGCGCGCAGCGGCCGGCCGTCGCACTCCTCGTAGATGACCTCGACGGCGCCGGATCCCATGTCGATGCGCTCGATGCGGCCGCCGCTGTAGTTGCTCGGCGGCTGGCGCGGCACCAGGATGCCCTCCATGCCCGGTAGCTCGAGGTAGTCGAAGGCGGCGCCGTTGTTGCAGATGTAGAGGTTGCCGTCGGGGCCGATCGCGGCGCCGTTCGGACCGCCGCCGGGGCGCGCGACCTCCTCCTTCGAGCCGTCCGCGCCGACGCGCGTCACCGTGCCGGCGCCGATCTCGACCACGATCACGCTGCCGTCGTTCATCGCCACGGGCCCCTCCGGGAACTTCAGTCCCGTGGCCCACTTCCCTCAGCTCCGCCATCGTCTCTCCTCTCGTATCAGTCGTTCCACCACCGGTGCCGCCCGCGCGGCGGGCATCCGGCAAGCCTCACCTGCACCGGCCCGTCGCTCGTCACGACCATCTTCGCGCGGCAGCTGATGCGCGCGCGGCGCGGGTCGATCGTGACGGGCGCGACGTTGCGCGCATCGATCACGAGACGGTCGGCGACCGGCGCCGCGGGCGCCGCGCCCCAGGTCTGCGTGCGCGCGGAGAAGAACAGGGTGGCGAGCACTCCGCCGTTCAGCTGCCCGAACCCGGTCGACGTGCCGGACGGCGGCGCGTCCGCGGAGCCGAAGCCCTCGGAGCGCACGTCGACCACGCCGACGCCTCCGTTCGCGGCCGGGTCGCGCAGCCGCACGCCCGAGACCCAGTACGCGTGGCCGGCGGCGGTGCCCACGGCCGGGAAGTCCATCTGCGGGTTGTACGCGTACGAGACGTGCGGCGGGTCGGGCTCGACGCGCGCCTCCCCGAGGAAGTCGGCCGCGGGCTGGAACTGGTCGTTGAACGCCAGCAGCAGGTGGCTCCCCGCGAGGTACTCCTCGAACTCGTAGCGGTAGCCGAGGTCGTTCAGCCGCGTGGCCACCTCGCGTGGTCCCTCGATCGGCACCAGCTCGTCCGCGCCCGCCGTCCAGATCAGGATCGGGAGGTTGCGCAGCGACGCGAGCAGCGGGCGGGTGTCGATCGACGCGATCCCCGGCGGCCCGACGGTCGGGCTGGACGCGGGCGAACAGGTCGGGGAACTGCACCGCGAGCTTGTACGCGCCGTAGCCGCCCATCGAATAGCCGGCGATCTCGGTCCAGGACGGATCGAGCCTTGTAGCGGCGCGCGACGTCGGCCCACACCTCGAACACGTCCGCCCCGGCGTGGTCGAGGTAGAAGCCGTCGGGGCCGCGGCCGCCGGGGGTGACCACCAGCGAGCCCGCGCCGCGCTCGCCGAACTGGGACTGGTTGCGCGAGGTCGAGAACTGGTTGTAGTTGCCGCCGAAGCGAGTGCAGCAGCAGCGTGAGGCCGGAAGCCCGCGGCGGGCACGGGCTTGTGCGGCACGTAGATCGCGTACGGCTGCAGCGGCCGCGCATCTCTCCCTTGCAGGAGTCCGGCAGCGTGCCCGCCGCCGCCGCCGGCAGGCACCCGATCGAGAAGTCGAGGCCCTGCTTCGTCTCGAAGCGGCTGGCGAGGATGCGGTCGATCGGCCCGTCCTGCGGCACGCCGGTCGGCCGGCCGGGCATGTCGTCGTCCACCCGCGCGGCGAGCTTGCGCGAAGTCGACCTGTGCGGCGAACTGACCCATGTCCCCGTCCTTCAGGAGCAGTCCCTGCAGGCGGTCCCGCCACCAGCCCGGGTCTCGTGAAGATCGAGAAGTCCGGTCCCTGGAAGGTCTCGTTGAACCGGAACGCCACGTTGAAGATCGCCGTCGGCGTCGCGAGGCCGCCCGCCCCGCCCGGCGCGTCGGCCGTGGCCGCGGCGCCCGGGATGCAGGTAGCGGTCCTGCGCCACGTCCCACAGGCCCACGCCGGCGGCCAGGCGGACCGTGGCGCGGCCGGGGTCCCAGTGCGGATCGTGCGGCGACCCACACCTGAACTGGCGGCGGCGCAGGTCCACCCGCACGTACGCTCTGCCACGCGACCGCGCCGGTGGCGGCGTCCACGAGCTCGGCCGTGTCGCCGTGCACGGTCAGGAAGAGATCGGCGGGCGCGCTCACGCCGGCGCCGTGCGGCAGCGGATGCGGTCGTGGCCGCGTCGCCGCCGAGCGCGATCGTGAACGCGACCCGCGCGGGGTCGATCAGCGTGTTGAGCGTGAGCCGGAACGCGGTCGCCCAGCGCAGCGGCTTGACGCGCAGCTCGACGATGTCGGCGGCGTTGCCCGCGTAACCGGGTCGGTCGGATAGGTGTAGGTGCCGTTCGGCGTGGCGCGAACTCGGATCGTGCGCAGGCGCGGGTCACCCGGGTCGCGCGCGGCCGCGCGCGCCGTGGTCGTCGTAGAGGAAGTCCTGGTACAGGAACTCGCCGTCGCGGTAGGCGCTCGCTCCCGACACGAGGATCGGCTTCGCCCTCCACACCCCGGCGTTCTCGAGCTGCGGGGCGCGCGGCTTCGGCGCGTAGAGGATGTCCGGGCCGGGGCGCGGGCCTGTTTGACGGTCCCAGGACGCGGCTGCCGTCGCGGCGCCGGACAGCGCAAGCACCGCCACGCCCGCGACAAGCGCAGCATGAAAACGAACCCCTGCCCGGCTACCCCACACCTCAGGGCAACCCTACCCGACACATGCAGCCGGCTCGGGCGCCGCATCTCCTCCCCTCGATGCGGCGCCCGCTCGCCGGTGCGGCGGCGGTGAGCTGTCGCGCTAGCCGGAGGCGATCGGCAGCGACAGGCTCACGGTTGTGAGGTCCACGAGTCCCGCGACGCGCTGCGGCGCATACACGGACGTGGCGGGGATGATCTGCAGCTCGTAGGAGGAGTTGCTCGCCACGGCGGCGGCGACCTCCTCGAGGTTGAACGTGGCGGTGTGCGGCAGGCCGTCGAGCACGAGCCGGATCGGCGTGACCATGTTGCCCACGACGAGGTTGCGCTGCTTGTCGACGATCTGCGCGTACACGGGCGCCGACGAGCTGGTGCCCAGGCCGCTGTAGGACAGGGTGAGCTTCGGCGCTCCCACGATCTGGCTGCCGGTAGCGGGCTTCGCGATCGGCAGGTGCAGTCCCAGCGGGCTCGGGGTCGCCGCGATCAGCGCACCCGACGAGACCGCGTCGGGGTTGACCGCCAGCACGCCCGCGCCGACCGCGGCCGTGACGCGCTGCACCGGGAGCGGATAGTCCGCGCCGCTGCGCACCTGGCCGTCGTCGGCGATCCACTCGAACCGCGGCCCGGTGGAGACCGAGGACTTGGCCTTCAGGTAGCGCTCGAACCAGCGCACGGTCTGCTGCTCGACCCATCCGGCCGGGCCGCCGTTGGTGAGGCAGGCGCCGTGACCGCCGCAGAACCAGATCATCTTCGTGGGCACCTTGTTGGCGCGCAGGATCTTGTAGTTCGTGGTGGCCTCGTCGAGGGTGAACAGCGTGTCGGCAGTTCCCTGGATCAGCAGCGTGGGGATCCGGATCCTGTCGACCAGCGCACCGGGCCCGCGCGACGCGAACCACTGCAGGTCCTCGTCCGAGTACTGGCCGTAGGCGAGCCCCGAGGTGTACGCGCTCGTGATGTGCGGGTCGAGGTTGCCGGTCTGCCCGGCGGGGATGCCCGGGATCGTCGAGCCCTCGACGCCGAGCGCGAACAGCGCGCTGCCCCAGCCGGACTTCGGCGACTGGGCTTTGTAGAGGCTGGTGACCAGCGAGTGCCAGGCGATGTCGGGCGCGATCGCATCGAGGCGCGAGTCGAGCGCCGCCGTCACGAGCTGGATCCCGCCTCCGTAGCTGGCGCCCGACATGCCGACCCGCGGGTCGCCGGTGCGGTCGAGCTTGGCCTCCGGCTGGCGGGCGACGTAGCTGATCAGCGCCTGCACGTCGCGGCCCTCGTACTCCGGCGAGTCGACCTCGACGGTGCCGCCCGACTCGCCGAAGCCGCGCGGGTCCCATGTGAGCACGTTGTAGCCCGCCTGCCGGAACGGGCCCACGCCGGTGCTGCCGTCGAGTCGCTCGATGCGCTGTTCTCGTCCGTGTCGCGCCCGCTCGACCAGCCCGGGCCGATCAGGATCGTCGGGGCCTTCTGGCCGGGCTGCAGCCCCTCGGCCGGGAAGAAAGAGAGCACGATGTTGGTGCCGTCGAACGACGTCACCGAGTCGTCGCGGGCGGATGCCGCCGGCGCGAACACGCATGCGAGCGCCGCCGCCAGGATCGCCGCTACCACCCAACCGTAGGACCTGCGCACCATCACGTTCCCCCTCCGACGCTTGCTGCTGGACGGATGGTGGATACCCGCTCCGCCCGCGATTTGAACCACCGTTTACCAGCGCCGCTCACGACTTGGCTCGCCGCGGCCGATACCTATCTCAATCGGACGTTTTCCGGCAGACGCGCAGGGGTTTCCCCAGATGCGCAGGAGGTAGAGGAACAGTGATGGAGGAGAACTTGGGACGGCTGCGCACACCTCGGACCCTGATCGGCGCGGCAATCGTCGCGCTCGTCGCCCTCGCGGCACCGGCCGCGGCGCCGGCGCAGGTGACGATCGACGGCTACAGGATCATCTCCGAGCTCCCCGCTCGCCGACGACTGCCGGCCCGACGGTCCCTCCACGTTCCAGGCCGGAGCGTTCCCGGACGCCGGCTCCTGGTCGCGCTTCACCTACCCGAACGCCGCCGAGGACCTCCAGATCGCGCGGACCAACTTCGCCGCCGGACTGCTCGGCAATCCCGAGTCCGTGCCCAAGTGCCCGGAGGCCGCCCTCCAGGCGGGCACCTGCCCGGCCGCCGGCACGATCGGGACCTCACGTCTCGACGCGGTCGTGGCGGGCACCACCACCGTCGCTGCGAGCCTCGCCGGCACGGTCTACAACGCCGAGCCACTCGGCAACGAGCCCGGGCGCCTCGGCGTCGTCACGCCGACCGGCCCCGCCACTCGCCTGGTCTCCTCGATCCCGTTCTACATCACGCCGCGCGGAGGCGGCGACTACGGCCTCACCGGCGTGTCGAGCGATGTCAACCGGCTTCCCTGGCCACCGTTCGGTGGGGCCAACCTCCAGGTGCAGGCGCTGTCTTCGTCCTGAACGGGTCGACCAACAGCTACGTGCGCAACCCGACGTCCTGCGGGACCCACATCTCCACCGGCGACGCGTCGGGCTACAACGACGCGACGCCGATCGCGGGCCCGCCCTACGGCTTCAACACGATCGGCTGCGAGACGCTGCCCTTCGGCCCGAGCGATGTCCATCGAGATGGGCGACGCGGGGTCGACCGGCTTCAACCAGTACCCGCCGGTGGTCATCAAGATCACCCAGCCCAACGGCGAAGCGGACCAGCTCGGCGACAAGATCACGCTGCCGGTCGAGCTGAACTCGAACAATGCGGCCTACAAGACCTGCACACAGGCACAGGCCGACGCGGACGCATGCCCCGCCAACTCACAGTTCGGCGGCGTCGTGGCAAAGAGCCCGTTCCTCGCCGGAGAGCTGAAGGGCCCCGTGTACCTGATCCAGCAGACCGGCACTTCGCTGCCCGGCCTGCTGCTCGACCTCCACGGCAGCGTGCACGTGAAGATCCAGACCAAGACCACGCTGATCAACAACAAGCGCATCCAGTCGCTCGTGTTGAACGCGCCGCAGCTGCCGGTTTCCGAGCTGCGCGTCGCGCTCAACGGCGGCCGCACGACGGGCGTGTTCCTGAACCGTCAGGACCTCTGCTTCCGGGGCGACTCGGCGTCCAAGTTCAACGACGTCAGCTCGATCGTCAAGTTCTACGGCCACAACGGCAAGAACTCGAGCGACACGACGTTCGACGCGAAGGTGAACGGATGCGGCGCGGGCGTCACCGGCACCATCAGCGGCGCCACGAGCATCCGGCCGAGTGTCAGCGTGAAGGTGCAGAAGCACCCGGACTCCCCGAACTTCAAGGAGCTCACGGTGACCCTCGGCAACAACCTGTCGCTGGTCGAGGGCAAGGTGGACGGCGGCGTCAGCGGCTCGCCGGACGCGACCTTCGACTACGTGGACCGGCACACGCTGAAGGTGACCGGCCTGCCCGCCGCGGGCGAGGACGAGATCGCCCTGCGGCTGCGCAACGGCGCGGTCCGGGTCAGCGACCGCTCGCAGCAGCTGCTCGAGCGGGGTCGCAGCCGCAAGTTCAACGTCAAGGTCAAGCAGACGCCGGTGTCCGGCAAGGCGACCTCGACGCGCGCGACCTTCAGCGCCAAGGGCAAGTAGCCGGACCTAGCGACCCTCTAGGAGTAGTTCCCGACGACGTGATCCGGCCGCGGATCGGCCGTGGCGGGCGTGCGCCGCGCGGGGCGTCGAAACCGGGTGGGTCACGAAGAGGGATCGTCGGCGTCTGCGACCGGGCTGGGCGGGCGGAGGGTCACGAGACTTCAAAGAAAGGTCGCGGTCACGCGCGAAAGCCGTCCGTGTTGCGCATTGGCCGCCGAGGTTCTGCACTCGCCATGCGTGAAAACGGAACTTAGCTGCGGAAGTGCGTCGCTCGGCGCCGACCGACCTCGGCGCCTCATACCGATCACGCGCAGACGGCTCGCTCACGAGCGACGCGTGCGCTTTACGGAGCAAACGACGCGTCGCGCGCGAGCCTCTGAGACGCGCCCGCGCCCTCCCCGCACCCACCCGCTTTTCGAGCCCGCCACCAGCGCGACGCCCGCAGCCGGAACAACGTGCGTGGGAGTACATCTAGGAGCCCCGATCCGACGCGAACTGCGCCGCGGCCCGATCGGCCGTGGCGCGGTAGTGCGCGCGACGAACCATGTCTGGGCCGAAGCCCGAGGCCGTACGCCTCCTGCTCCGGATTGTCGGCGCTCATCCCCGGTTCTGACCGGACGCGCCGCTCGCCACGCGCGGGTTCTCGATCGGCGTGAGGCGCGCCTCGATCTCCTCGCGGCGCGACTCCAAGAATGGTGGCAGGACAAGGCTCTCGCCCAGGTGCTCGAGATCCTCGTCGGCCGCGAAGCCCGGGCTGTACGTCGCCAGCTCGAACAGCACGCCGCTCGGCTCCCTGAAGTAGATGGACCTGAACCAGAAGCGGTCGATCACGGGGGTCGGATGGCCGCCCGCGGCGATCACGCGCTCGCGCCAGGCTTCGTGCTCCTCGTCGTGGGATGCCCACGCGACGTGATGCACCGTGCCCGCGCCCTGCAGCCCGCGTTCGGCCGGGCGGCGCGTCGTATGCGTAGAAGGAGCCGCGCCGCTCACCGCGAGACTCCCACCCGTCCGCGGCCGGCTCGAAGTTCAGCGCCTGCTCGAGCAGCGGCCGGCTGCGCTCGGGTCCGACGCGTACGCGCGCACGCCGTCGAAGCCCTGGAGGGCCAGCTCGCGCGGGACCTCGGGGTGCTCGGCGACCAGAGGCGGGTCGGGCGTGTCCACGACCGCGAGCTCGTGCTCGAGGCCCTCGAAGTCGCGGAACCGCAGGCGGTCGCCGTCGCGGTCGGACTCGTAGCCCTCGCCGCCCAGCCGCGCGGCCCAGAAGTCGAGCGCGTCGGTCGAGGCCACGCGCCACGCGATCCGGTGGACCATGCCGTCGCCGGCGCGGCCGACCGGCACCCCGGGGAACTCGAAGAAGGTGAGGTCCATGCCGGGGCTGCCGAGCTCGTCTCCATAAAAGAGGTGGTAGACGCTGGGGTCGTCCTGGTTGACGGTCTTCTTGACCATCCGCAGACCCATGAGGCGCGCGTAGAAGTCGACGTTCTTGGGCGCGTCGGCGGTGATGCAGGTTATGTGGTGAATGCCTTCGAGCTTCATGGGACCGAGGGTAGCGCCGACCTCAGGTCGTCTTCACCACGAGCACGGTGCAGGGCGCCTTGTGCGTGACGGTGTTGGGGACGCTCCCCAGCACCCGGCGCTGCATACCGCGGTTGCCGATCACGAGCAGGTCCGCCCCGCATTCCTCGGCGAGGCGCACCAGCACGTCGGCCGGGTCCCCTTCGTCGACGAGGACGTGGCAGTCGATGCCCGTGGCGCGGAGGTCCTCCTGGGCTCGCGCGAGCAGCTCGCGCACGCGCGCCGCCGGGCTGGAGCTCCATTGCACCTCGTCGGGATCCTGATCCATCTGCGCCTCCTTCTTGCCTGGAAACGCGCTCACGAGCATCACGCGGGCGCCGTAGCGCCGGGCGATCTCCGCTGCGGTCGCGACGGCCTGGGCGGCCGTCTCGGACCCGTCGGTGCCCACTGCGATGGTCGAGATCATCGGGCGCCCGAACGTTATCGCTGTCACCCTTTCTCATCCTTTCTCATGCCTGTCTCAGCCGGGAGGAGCACAACTGAGATCGTGAGATCAAGCGACGTGCAGCCGGCAGGAGCACTTCGGCGCCACCCTCGAGGCCGCGATGGAGTTCGGCCTGGACGAGAAGGAGATCTGCGCCGCCGTCATCGAGGTGTGTGACCCCGCCTCCTTCGACGACGAGACCCTCGAGCAGCTGAACGCCGCGCTCGCCCGCCGGATCCTCGCTGGAATGCGGGACGAAGCGGCTAGGGTGCCGACGTCATGGCGCAGCTGCCCGACGCCTACGCCGAGCAGCTGCGGCGCCCCCAGCCTGGCTTAGGAGCTAGGAGCCGGAGCGGTGGACGCGAGCGCCCTCCGCTCCTTCCTGCTCTTGCCGAAGCGCAGGTAGAGCGACGGCAGGACGAACAGGTTCAGCACGGTCGAGGTGACGAGGCCGCCGAGGATGACGATCGCCATCGGGTGCTCGATCTCGTGGCCCGGGCAGGCTGCCGGCGACCGCCAGCGGCACGAGCGCAAGACCGGTCGCGGTGGCGGTCATCAGGATCGGCGCGAGCCGCTCCTTGGCGCCCCTCAGCACCAGGGCCGGGCCGAACGGCACGCCCTCCTTGCGCTCGAGGTGCTGGAAGTGGCTGATCATCAGGATCCCGTTGCGGGCCGCGATCCCGAACACCGTCAGGAAGCCGACCAGCGAGCCCAGCGAGAGCACTCCGTCGCCCAGCTTCACGGCGAGCACGCCACCCACCAGCGCCATCGGCAGCAGCAGGAACGTCAGCGCCGCGAGGCGCACGCTGCCGAAGGCGGCCTGGAGCAGCAGGAAGATGACGACCGCGGCCGCGAGGCCGAACATGTTCAGCCTGTCCTGGGCGGCGTTCAGCTCCGTCGACTCGCCCAGCACCTCCGCGTGGACCTCGGGCGGGAACTTCACGCTCGTCGAGCTGCTTCTCGACGTCGTTGACGACGGACTCGAGATCACGGCCTTCGACGTTCGCGCCCACGTCGATCCGGCGCGACTGCTGCGTCGCGCTCGATCTTGTTCGGGGTCGGCGCGAGCCGCACGTCGGCCACCTGCTCGAGCCGGACATGACCGCCGCCCGGCGTGTCGATCGGGAGCTCCTCGCACGTCGGTCACGCTGTTGCGCGCCGACGGGATGCTCCAGACGTGCACGTCGTAGGCCCTGCCCCCGTAGAAGATGTCGCTGACCTCCTCGCTCGCGAGCAGGGCCGAGGACTGCCGGCGAACGTCGCCGGGCTTCAGTCCGTACCGCCGTGCCGCCGCGAGGTCCAGCTCGACCTCGACGCTGCGGCAGGTCCTCCGAGAAGCTCGGATGCGCGTCGATCACTCCGTCGACCTTCGCCGATCTTCTCCGCGATCTCCTCCGACTTGTCGCGGATGACCTCGAGGTCGGGCCCGAAGACGCGCACCACGATCGACTCGCTCGTCCCGGTGAGGACCTCCTTGATGCGTTCACGCAGATAGGTCTGCACGTCGCGGTACAGGCCCGGGTAGCCCTCGACGGTCCGGTGGATGGATGCCAGCGTGTCGTCGTAGTCGACCTTCTTGTCGACGCTGATCCAGTTCTCGCCGAAGTCGACGCCGTACACCTCGTCGCCCATCAGCGCCTGGCCGATGTGCGAGCCGCAGTTGCGCACGCCCGGTATCTCGCGCAGGTCCTTGCAGGCGCGCACCGAGATCCGCGTCTCCTCCGGAGCGGAGGTGCCCGGCTCGGTCAGCCAGTGCATCAGGAAGTCGCGCTCCTTGAAGTTCGGGAGCAGCTGGTTGCCGAGGCGTCGGGTAGATCAGCAACCCGGCCAGCAGGCACACGGCGGCCGTCAGGATCGCCGGGCTCGGCCTGCGGATCACCCGCGTGAGGATCGCGCCGTAGCCGCGCTTCAGCACCCGCAGCAGCGGAGAATCCGTGGTCCGCAGCTTCCCTCTCGACAGCATCAGCAGGCACAGCGCCGGCGTGACCGTCAGCGCGACGAGCATCGAGACCAGCACCGCCAGGCCGTACGAGACCACCAGCGGCTTGAAGAAGGCGCCCGAGAGGTTCTCGAGGAAGAACACCGGGACGATCGCGACGATGTTGATGACGCGTCGCGTAGGTGATCGCCGTGCGCACCTCCACCGAGGCGTCGAGCACGATCCGGAAGACCGATTTGTCGCTCCCCTCGGCGCGCGCCTGGCGCAGCCGTCTGACCACGTTCTCCACGTCGATGATCGCGTCGTCGACCACCACCCCGATCGCGACGACCAGTCCCGCGAGGACCATCACGTTGATGGTCGCGTCGCGCAGGTCGAGCACGAGGATCGCCGCGAGCAGCGACAGCGGGATCGCGATCAGGCTGATGAAGGCCGTGCGCCACTCGAACAGGAAGGCGATGATGATCAGGATCACGAGCAGGATGCCGATCAGCAGCGCCCGCGTGAGGTTGTCGATCGACTGCTCGATGAAGGTCGCGGGCCGGAAGATGGTGGTGTCGACCTCGACGCTCGGGAGACCGGGCTGCATCTCCTGCATCGCGTCTTCGATGCCCTCCGTGACCTCCATCGTGTTGGCGCCGCGGAACTTCTGCACGATCAGCATCAGGCCGGGCTCGTCGTTGATGACGCCCTCGCCCCAGATCGGCTGGTGATCCGTCTTGCACCGTGCCCAGATCGGACAGGCGCAGCACCTCGCCGTTCGCGGCGCGCGCACGGGCACCTTGCCCGAGGTCCTGCGCGCTCTGGATCGGCTGCACGTTGCGGACGTTGAGGCGCCGGCCGTTCTCCTCGACGAAGCCGCCGGTGCCGACGACGAAGCCGTCGCGCGTAGCGGAGCACGCCGGCGTCGACCGCCTCGGAGGTGGTCTTCATGACGCTGTCGAGCGAGACGCCGTTCTGGGCGAGCTTCGCCGGGTCGACCTGCACGTGGCGCTGGTTGAGGCGCTCGCCGAAGATGTCGACCTGCGCGACGCCCGGCACTCGCAGGATGCGCTGGCCGCATCTTCCAGTAGGCGATCGTCGACATCTCGATCAGGTTCAGCTCCTTCGAGGTCAGCCCGATCTTCATGATCCGGCTGGTCGCCGAGAGCGGCGGCATGATCCACGGCGGCGCCGCCCACGTCGGCAGCGGTCGGGGTGACCTGCGCGACGCGCTCCGTGCACCAGCTGGCGGGCCCGCAGCTCGTCGGTGCCCCGCTTGAAGATGATCCGGATCGACGAGAGCTGCGAGACCGACTTCGAGCGCAGCTCGTCGACGCCGTCGATCCCCTGGAGCTGCTCCTCGATCGGGACCGTGATCAGCGACTCGACCTCGGTCGAGGAGTTACCGAGCGCGATCGTCTGGATCTCGACCTGCGGCGGAGCGAACTCCGGGAACACGTCGACCTTCGCGTTCGGGATCTGGGCCACGCCCAGCACCATCATCGCCGCAGCGGCGAACAGCACGAGCCACCGGAACCGGAGGCTTCTCGAAACGATCCAGCGCATTACCAGCTACCCCCTGCCCTCAGTGGCTTCCAGCGATGTCAAGCTCGGCGCCGTACACCTCGGTCGCACCGACAGTCACGACCTTGGTGCCGACGGCCGGCCCCTTTGACAGCAACACACGATCGTCCGTCGACCCGATCGACCGTGATCGGGACCCGCTCGTACGACAGCGGCTTCGTGCTCGTGTAGACGAAGGTCTTGGCCTCGTCGTTGTAGATCAGCGCCTCGTAGGGAATGACCGTGTGCCGCCGCCGCTGCGGCTGACCGTCCCCGTCTGGAGGTCCACGCGTGCGCGCGCCCTCCTTGGTGAACGTCACGCGCTGGAAGTCCTCGCTCTTCCCCTTGATCGGCTCGAGCTTCGTCGGCTCGTAGCCGGCCGCGCTCTCTTCCTCGACCTCCTTGCAGGCGCGACAGCGACATGGCCCCGATCACGATCAGGCCGGCCGCCAGGGCCCGCAGGCGCTTCCCGTGCGGCGTCCTCACGATGCCGTCTCCTTCTCCGTCGTCGGTGGCCTGGGGCTGCGCGGCCTTTGCAGGGGTCTGCGCGGGCAGCGGGTCGCCGTTTGCCGCCGCACTCGCACCCGCGGGTGCGGCGGCGGCCTCGGGCTCGACCCCGGCCCACCTGTGCATGAGCTCGTCCTCGGGAGTCAGGCCGGGCTCGGCAGGTGCGGCGTAGCGCAGGTACAGCGCGGGCAGCACGAACAGGCTCAGGAACGTCGTCGTGACGAGGCCGCCGAGGATCACGACCGCCATCGGATGGACGACCTCGAGGCCGGGCCTGCGAGCCCATCACCACGAACGGCAGCGCCACCAGCGCGAGCGCCCACGGCCGTCGTCGCGATCGGCGCAAGCCGCTCGCGCTGCTCCCCGCCGCACGAGGTCGGGGCCGAGCGTCTCCCCTCCTCGCGCTCGAGGTGCTGGAAGTGGCGGATCAGCATCATGCCGCTGCGCATGGCGATCCCGAACAGCGCCAGGAACCCGATCCACGAGCCGAGCGACAGCTCGGCGCCGTCGATCAGCGCGGCGACCGCGCCGCCCGCGAGCGCGACCGGCACGCGTGACGAACGCCAGCACCGCCAGCCGCCAGCCGCCGAAGCCGGCCTGGAGCAGGAGGAAGATCGCGATCGCACAGCCGAGCGCGAACGCCAGCATGCGGCCCGAGTTGATCTCCTTGCCCGTCGTCTCCTGCAGCACCTCCGCGTGGTACTCGAGCGGCAGCCTGAGGTCCGCGAGCCGGTTCTCGATGTCGTTCGCGACATCGCCGACGCTGCGACCGCTGACGTCCGGCTTCGACGTCGAGGTAGCGCGACACGGCGTCCCGCTCGATGACGGCCGGCGTCTGGGCGACGCGCACGTCGGCGACGTCGCCGAGGCGGACGTGGCCGCCGCCGGGCTTGTCGATCAGCAGGTTGCGCACGCTCGCGACGCTGCGGCGGGTCGCGGGCGTGCCCTTGACGATCACGTCGAAGACCTTCTGGTCCTCGAACACGCTGCCCACCTCGATGCCCTGCAGCAGGCGTGGCCTCCGCGCGACGCACGTCGCCGGGCTTGATGCCCTGCGGCGCGGCGCCTTCGCCAGGTCGACCTCGATCTCGAGGTCGGACTGGCTCGGCCGGCAGCGCGACGCTCGGGTTGTCGACGCCGTCGACACCCGACACGACCTGCTGCACCCTGGCCGCCTGACGTGCGCAGGACGTCCTAGGTCCTGGCCGAACACGCGGACGACGAGCGGCTTGTCGGAGCCGGTCAGCAGGTCGAGGCCGTCGCCCGTGACCGGGTTCTCGCCTTCCTGCACCGCCCCGACGTCGCTTGATCTTCTGCGTCGAGTAGGTGACGACGTCGTGCCGCGCGCTGCGCACGCGGTCCACGGTGTCCTCGATGGAGGCGATCGTCGCGTCGTAGTCGGCACCGGAGTCGATGCTGACCCACACCTCGCCGGAGTTGACGTCGACGACCTGGTCGCCGAGTCGATCGCGCGGCCCACGTGGGCGCCGACGTTCTCGACGCCGGGGATGCTCCGCAGCTCGCGGCTGAGCTGCGTCGTGAGCTGCGTCATGCGCGGCTTCGACGTGCCCGGCTCGCTGTCGAGCCGCACCAGCACGTCGCGATCCTTGAACGACGGGATCACCGACGAGTCGAGCAGCGGCACCGCGGCCAGCACGACGACCACACACGCGCCCGCGGCGATCAGCGCGGTGCGCGGCCTGCGCACGAAGCGCGAGAGCGCGCCGTCGTAGCGCGGCAGCAGGCGCCGGACCACGGGCGACTCCGCGCCGCCCGGGGTGCCCAGCGAGAAGAGCATCAGGCTGAGCGCCGGCGTGAGCGTGAGCGCCACCACCATCGCGGCGACGGCCGCCAGCGCGTAGGCAAGCACCATCGGCTCGAAGAACGCGCCGGGGCGGCCCTCCATGACCGCGACCGGCACGATCGCCAAGAGCACGATCAGAGTCGCGTAGCCCATCGGGCTGCGCACCTCGTGCGAGGCGTCGACCACGACCTCCGCGACCGACGATGTCGCTCCCTGCCTCGCGATTCTGACGCAGCCGCCTGGCGACGTTCTCGGCGCCGACGACGGCGTCGTCGATCACCATCGCCAGCGCGACGGCCAGGCCCGCGAAGGAGATCGCGTTGAAGGTCTCGCCCATCGCGTCCAGCACGAGCGCCGCTGCGACCAGCGACACAGGGATCGTCACGAGCGCGATCAGCACGGTCCGCCACTGGAACAGGAAGGCGGCGAGGATCAGCGACAGCAGCACGGCGGCGATGACGATCGCCAGCGTGAGGTTGTCGATGGCGTCCTCGATGAAGGTGGCCGGCCGGAACACCGACGTGTCGGTCTGCATGCCGGTGAGGCCCGGCTTCAGCTTCTCGAGCGCGTCCTCGACGCCGTTCGTCACCTCGACGGTGTTGGCGCCGGGGAACTTCTCGATGACGAGCATCAGGCCGTCCTTGTCGTTCACGACCGCGTCGCCGATCAGCGGCTGGTGGTCCTCGACGACGTTGGCGACGTCGGTCAGGCGCAGGCGCCCGCCGGTGCCCTCCACCGGCACCTTGCCGAGCTCGGCCGGAGTGGCGATGTTGTCGAACACGTTGCGGACCTGGAGCCGCTGCTGGGGCGTCTCGATGAATCCGCCGGTGCCCGGCGTCGACGCCTCGAGGTAGCTCACCGGCGATGCGACCTGCGCGTTACCGGTGGTCGCGATCACCTGCTTGAGGGTCACGTTCTTGTCGCGCAGCGTGCGCGGGTCGACCTGCACCTGGAGCTGCTGGTTGCGCTCGCCGAAGACCGATACGTTCGCCACGCCGGGGACGCCCATCAGCCGCGGCCGCACGGTCCAGCGCGCGATCACGGACTTCTCGATCGGCGACAGCTTGTCGGACGAGAGCGAGATCATCATCACGCGGCTCGACGAGGACAGCGGCTGCAGCATCGTCGGCGGCTTCGAGACGTTCGGCAGCGCGTGGGCCTGCGTGAGCGCGCTCCTGCACGAGCTGGCGCGCCTTGTAGATGTCGGTGCCCGGCTCGAACACCATCACGATCGACGACAGGCCCGGAACGGACGACGAGCGGATGGTGTCGATGCCCTGCGACGCCGTTCAGCAGGTCCGCCTCGAGCGGGACGGTGATGAGCTGCTCCACCTCTTCGGCGGAGAGGCCGAGCGCCTCGGTCTGGACCTCGACGTACGGCGGCGTGAACTCGGGCAGCACGTCGGTCGGCGCGTCGCGCAGCTGCGTGATGCCGACGATCATGATGCCGGCGGCGATACCGAGCACGAGCAGCCGGAACCGCAGGCTCGATCGGACGATCGAACGAATCATTTATGCCCTCCCCCCGAGCGTCGCCGTCCTGGCGCGCTGTTAGGAAACCCTTGTATCCCTCTCTGAGAGTTTCTCAATCTTCTCTCAGAGCTTTCTCAGACTTGGACGACCCTATACGTACGCTTTCTTGCTTGTCAACCCCAATTTGCACGAAAGCGCGAGACGATCGTCACAGACGCCTACGCTGTAGGACACGATGCGACTGCTGGTTGTAGAGGACGACGTGAAGCTGGTGAGCGCGCTGCAGCGCGGGCTTCAGCGTGAGGGTTATGCGGTCGACCTCTCGGTCACCGGAGACGAGGCGATCGCGCAGGCCAGCTCCTATGACTATGACGCGGTGGTGCTCGACGTGATGCTTCCCGGCAAGGACGGCTTCGCGGTCTGCAGGGAGCTGCGCCGCAACGAGCAGTGGGTGCCGGTCCTGATGCTCACCGCCCGCGACCACGTCAAGGACCGCATCCGCGGCCTCGACGCCGGCGCGGACGATTACCTGGTGAAGCCCTTCGACTTCGGCGAGCTGCTGGCGCGCCTGCGGGCGCTGATCCGCCGCGGGCCGTCGGAGCGCCCGGCGCGTGATCGAGGTCGGGGACCTGTGCGTCGACCCGGCCGCCCACGTCGTCACGAGAGCGGGCCGCGAGGTCGAGCTGACACCGCGCGAGTTCGCGCTGCTGCTGTTCCTGGCCAGGCGCGCCGGCGAGGTCGTGCCGAGGACCGAGCTGCTCGAGCACGTATGGGACGAGACCGAGGACGGGTCGACCAATGTGGTCGACGTCTACGTGGGCTATCTGCGCAAGAAGCTCGAGCGGCCCTTCCGCCGGCGGCGCCTGATCCGCACCGTCCGCGGCGTCGGGTTCATGCTGGAGCCGAAGTGAAGCTGCCGATCCGGGTCCGCCTCACCGCCTGGTACGCGGTGCTGCTGGCGATCATCCTCGCCGGACTGAGCACGTTCCTGGTGCTCCAGCTGCGGGCCGACCTGGAGGACACCGTCGCGGTCGAGGTGCGATCCGGCTCTCTCGAGATCGCACGCGCATACCACGCTGAGGGAGTCGACGACTTCCGCGACGCGAGCCGCACGGTGCTCCCCCATGGCAGCTCCGCCGCCCAGGTGGTGGCGCCCGGCGGACGCGTCCTGGCCTCGTTCGGCGAACCCGTGTCACGCCGCCTGCTGGTCCCGAAGGAGTCGGTCGCACGCGCGCTCGCGGGCGAGCGGCAGACGCTGACGGTGAGGCTGGGAGCGCACAGGTACCGTGCGGCGGTGCGTCCCCGTCCGGCGCGCCGGCCGCGAGCAGGTGATCGTCGTCGCGGAGTCGCTGAGACATGTCGACGAGTCGGTGAGCAAGGTGCTGCTGCTGCTCCTGCTGGCGTTGCCCGCCGCCCTGGCCGCGACGGCGATCGGCGGCTGGTGGCTCGCCCGCAAGGCGCTGCGGCCGGTCGAGCGGATGACGTCCAAGGCCGAGGAGATCGGCATCGACCGCCTGCACGAGCGCATCGCCCCGCCCCGCACCGAGGACGAGATCGGCCACCTGGCCCTCACGCTCAACGCGATGCTCGACCGCCTCGAGCGCGGCGTCGAGGAGAAGCACCGGCTGGTCGCCGACGCGTCGCACGAGTTGCGCACGCCGCTGGCTGCGATGCGCGCGGAGCTGGACGTCAGCCTCATGGGCGACGACCTGTCCCCCCGGCGCGCGAGGTGCTCGAGAGCACCCGTGAGGAGGTGGACAGGATGAGCCGGATCGTGGACAACCTGTTGACGCTGGCGCGGGTCGACGAGGGCCGGCTCGAGCTGCTCAAGACGCGGGTGGACCTCGGCGACGCGATCGCGGCGGCCGCCCGCCCGCTCCAGCCGCTGGCGGCGGCCAAGCGGCTGCGGCTGGAGGTCGACGGCGGCCAGGTGGAGGCAGACGCCGACCCGCAGCGGCTGCACCAGGCGCTGACGAACTTCATCGAGAACGCGATCAAGTTCTCCGCGCCGGGGGGCGAGGTCCGCGTCAGCGCCTGGGAGCGCAACGGCGAGGTCGGCGTGACGGTGAAGGACACCGGCCCGGGCATCCCCGCGGATGCGCGCGCGCAGGTCTTCGACCGCTTCTACCGCGCCGACCCGGCGCGCGGGCGCGAGGGCAGCGGCAGCGGGCTCGGTCTCTCGATCTGCCGCGAGGTCGCGGACGCACACGGCGGACGCGTTTGGGTCGAGAGCGAGGAGGGCGAGGGGAGTTCCTTCTCCCTGGCATTGCCGGCCGAGCACGACTAGCGCAGCGTCCGCCGGCGGCGGAATGAGGCGGCGCGCAGCTGCTTCCCCTCGCCCTCCCCGCCGACGGCGCGTAGCTGGATGCGCGACTCCACGGCCACGGGCACGGCCGTGGAGTCGCTTGGATGACGATCTAGGCTGCTGCCGCCGCGCGCTCGCGCTTGCTCTTGCCGAACCGCAGGTACAGCGACGGCACGATGAACAGGTTGACCAACGTCGACGTGATCAGTCCGCCCATGATCACGATCGCCATCGGGTGCTCGATCTCGTGGCCGGGGATGCTGCCGCCGATGATCAGCGGCACGATCGCCAGCGCGGTCGCCAGCGCGGTCATCATGATCGGCGAGAGCCGTTCCTCGGCGCCGCGCATCACGAGGGCCGGACCGAATGGCATGCCCTCGTGTTTCTCGAGGTGCTGGCAATGGTTGATCATCAGGATGCCGTTGCGAGCGGCGATGCCGAACACCGCCAGGAACCCGACGAACGAGCCGAGCGACAGGATGCTGTCGTTGATGAGATACACCGCCAGCACGCCGCCCACCAGCGCCATCGGCAGCGTCAGGAAGAACAACGTCGCCACGCGCAGGCTGCCAAAGGCCGCCTGCAGGAGCAGGAAGATCCCGAACGCGGCGATGGCGCCGAACAGCAGCAGGCGATCCTGAGCGTTCTCCGACTCCACGGCTTCTCCCTGATCTCCGCGTGGGTCCCGGTGGGGAACTTGATGTCCTTGAGCCGGTCCCTGACGCCCGACACCGCTTCGCTGAGGCTGCTGTTCTTCGCGACAGCCGCGCTCACGTCGATGCGCCGCGAGCCCTCCTCGTGCCTGATGATGTTGATCGTCGGCCTGACGCGCACGTGGGCCACGTCGGCCAAGCGCACGCGCGCGCCGCTCGGCGTGTCGATCGGAAGGTTGCGGATGTCGGTCAGGTTGCTGCGAGTCTTCGCGGTGCTCCAGACGTGCACGTCGTACGCCCTTCCACCTCTGAAGATGTCGCCCACTTCCTCACTGGCCACGAGCACGGAAACTCGCCCGCCGGACGTCGCCCGGCTTGAGCCCATACCGCCGGCCGGCGGCCAGGTCTTCGGTGACCTCGACCTCCGGAACGTCGTTCTGGAGCTCCGTATTCAGCTCGTCCAGGCCCGGTACGTCCTCGAGCGCCGCTTTCACCCGGTTCGCCTGATGGCGCAGCTGTCTCAGGTCGTCCCCGAAGATGCGCACGACGACCGGCTCGGTACTCGCGGCCAGCACCTCGTCGATCCGCTCCCTCAGATAGGTCAGCAGCTCCCTGAAGACGCCGGGATAGGAGTCCACCACCTCCTCGAGCGCAGCAATCGTCTTGTCGTAGTCGGCGTTCTTGTCGATGCTGAACCAGCTCTCGCCGAAGTTCGGGCCCACCACTTCCTCCGCCAGGAACGCCTGGCCGATGTGGGCGCCGAAGCTTTCGACCGCCGGAACCGCCCGGAAGTCCTTGCTGCCCTTGACCACGATTCGCTTCTCTTCGGCACCGGACGTGCCGGGCGGCGTGGCCCAGTCCGCGAAGACGTCCCGCTCCTTGAACGTCGGATACAGCTCCTCGCCGAAGCCCGACATGGCCGAGACGCCGGCGATCGCGAGCAGTGCCGCGGCGGCGATCGCGGGCCACGGCCTGCGCACGACGGGCCGCAGGGCCGCACGGTAACCGCGCTTCAGCACCCGGACGAGCGGCGCATCGCGCACGCTCCCGCGTCTTGGAGAGCAGGAGCAGGGCCAGCGCCGGCGTGACCGTCAACGCGACCGCCATCGACACGAGGATCGACAGCGCATACGAGAAGGCGAGCGGCTCGAAGAACGAGCCGGTCACGCTCTCCAGGAAGAACACCGGCACCACGGCCAGCACGTTGATCAACGTCGCGTAGAAGATCGCGGTCCGCACCTCGAGCGAGGCCTCGAGGATGATGCGCGGCGCCAGCCTGCCGGTCCCGTCACCCTGTTGACGCAATCGCCGCCAGATGTTCTCGACGTCGATGATCGCATCGTCCACGACCACACCGACGGCGATCACGAGCCCCGCCAGGATCATCGTGTTGATCGTGTCCCCGCGCAGGTAGAGCACCATCAACGCCGCCATCAGCGACAGCGGGATCGCCACCAGGCTGATCAGCGCGGTGCGCCACTCGAACAGGAAGGCGATCAGCACCAGGATCACGAGCAGGCAGCCGAGAATCAGCGACAGCTGGAGATTGTCGATCGACTGCTCGATGAAGTTCGCCTGCCGGAAGACGTGGGCGTCGAACTGAACGCCGGGAAGGCCCGGCTGCAGGTCCTTCAGCGCCTCGTCGATGTCCTTGGTCACCTTCAGCGTGTTTGCCTCGGGAGACTTCTCCAGGACGAGCAGCAGGCCGGGGCCGCTGTTCACGACCGCGTCGCCGATCAGCGGCTGCGGGCCATGGACTGCGTCCGCGACCGCGCCCAGGCGCACCGTCTTGCCGTCGTCGGTGCGGACGGGCAGTTCTGCCAGATCGTGCGACTGGACGTACGGCAGGACGGGCCGGATCCCGAGTCTCTGGTTCGGGGTGTCGACCCAGCCGCCGGTGCCGATCACGTTGCCGAAGTCCGCATAGCGCAGCAATCCCGCGTCCAGCGAGTCTGCGGTGGCGTGTCATGACGCTGTCGAGCGACACCTTCTTGGCCTGCATGCGCGCCGGGTCGACGTTCACGTGCTCCTGCTGGAGACGCTCGCCCCAGATCGCCACGTTCACCACTCCGGGCACCCGCAGCAGGCGTGCCCTGATCTTCCAGTAGGCGATCGTCGACAGCTGCTGCAGCGACATCTGCGTTCGAGGTGACGCCGATCTGCATGACCCGGGCGACCGCCGAGAGAGGCGGCCTGATCACGGGTGGCGCCGCCCACACCGGCAACGTCGGGGTCACTCCCGCGAGGCGCTCTTGCACGACCTGCCGCGCCTCCAGGAGATCGGTTCCCTTGTTGAAGATGAGCTCGATCGATGAGAGCTGCGGAACCGTCGTGGATCGAATGATGTCCAGCTCGGGCACGCCGTTGAGCGTCTGCTCCAAGGGCCCGGTGACGAACTCCTCGGTCTCCTCGGCAGACAGCCCGGTCGTGATCGTCTGGACTTCCACGCGCGGCGGCGCGAACTCGGGGAACGCTTCCGTGCGCGCATTCTCGAGTTGTCCGGCGCCGAAGACCATCAGCGCCACTGCCGCAGCTATGACGAGGAAGCGGAACCTCAGGCTTGATCGGATGATCCAACGCATGATTGACGTCCTTGTTCAGTCAGAGATTGATTCGGTCGACATGCAACGGCTTCGCGGGCTCACTGATCACTCGGGCTCGTACTCGTTCTCCAGCCCGGACAGCTCCGCAGAGCCGACGATCACGACGGCCGAACCCGACCGGCGGGCCGCTCTTCAGGACAGCCTTCGTCCCGTTGATGTGGTCCACCGTGATGTCGTGCCGGACGTACGTCAGCGGCTTCGGGCTCGAGTAGGTGAAGGTCTTGCCGTCCGGGCTGTAGACCACGGCAGCGTCGGGAACCACCTGGCGCCCGCCGACCCGTTGGATCGTGGCCGTCTTGATGCCGAGCGTCTCGGCTGCCTCCTTGGTCAAGGTCACCCGGTTCACGTCCGTGCCCTTGATGGGCTCGACCGCGGCGGCTTCCTCTCCGCCTTCTTCTTCCGCGGGCGTCTCGCACGCGGTCAGCGCCAGACCGGCGGTGATCACGACGAGGCCAACTGCGACCAGATGGAGCAGTCGCCTAATTTGCCAGTTGATGTTCATCTGACTACTCATCTCCCTTTGGTTGAATGCCCGAATCTGCGCCACTGTGAGTCGGGCTGCCCGGTGGGGCTCCGTCCCCTTGCATGGCTACTCCACCCGCCGGCGTGGTCCCTGCAGGCACCTGTGGCTCGGCCGGAAGCGGGTCGCCGTTCGCCCCCGCGGGCGCGGCCGCAGCCTCCGGGGTAACGCCGGCCCACCGGTGCATCAGGTCGTCCTCGGGCGTCATGGCCGGCCGCGGCCCACCGCCCACTCTCAAGTAGAGCGCGGGCACGACGAACAGGCTCAGCAAGGTCGACGTGACCAGACCGCCCAGTACCACCAGGGCCATCGGGTGCACGACCTCGAGGCCGGCCCGGCTGCCCAGGAACAGGAACGGAATCAGCGCAAGCCCGGTTGCGAACGCGGTCGTCAGGATCGGCGTAAGGCGGTCGCCTGAGCCCTCGACGACGAGCTCGGTACCGAGGCGCTTGCCCTCGTGCTGCTCGAGACGCTGATAGTGGTTGATCAGCACGATCACATTGCGTGCCGCAATCGCGAACACCGCGAAGAGACCGATCAGCGCACCAATCGAGAACGTGGTGCCGTCGATCAGGCTCGCCAGCAGACCGCCCACGAGGGCCAACGGCAAGGTCACGAACGCCAGGCCCGCCAGGCGCCAGCTCCGGAAAGCTGCCTGCAAGAGCAGGAAGATCCCGACCAGGGTGACGATCCCGAAGCCGAACAGGCGGGAGATCGTGGCCTCGTCACCGGTTGCGGCCCCGATTGCCTCCGCGTGGTACTCGAGCGGGAACCGGGTGTCCCTGATGCGGTCCCGGACGTCGTTCCTGACGTCCCCGGCGCTCCGCCCGCTGACGTTTGCGCTGACGTCCATGCGACGCTGGCTGGCTTCACGCTGGATGACGCCCGGAGTCGACCTGACCTTTACGTCGGCCACCTGGCTGAGGCGCACGTAACCGCCGCCGGGAACGTCGAGCAGCAGCCGGCGAATGTCGGTGAGGTTCCGGCGCACATCGGGTTCGGCGCGCACTACGACGTCGAACACCTTCTCTTCCTCGAAGACGCTGCCGACTGAAATGCCCGACAGCAACGTGGCCACCCTGCGGCGCACGTCGCCGGGCTTGACGCCGTAGCGCAGGCCGCTGTCGAGACTCACCTGGATGGCCACGGTTGGCTGGCTGGCCACCGTCTCAACTCGCGGATCCTGCACGCCGTCGACCTGCGAGATCAGCTGCTTCATCCGTTCCGCCTGCCGGCGCAGGACCGTCAGGTTCTCGCCGTAGACGCGCACGACGAGCGGCCGCGTGTCGGCTCCCGTCAGCACGTCCAGATCGGAGCTGCTGCGTGCCAGGTCCTCGGCCTGCCTGTCGTCCACTGCGCCGACGTCCCGGATCCTCTGCTTCTCGTAGCTCAGAACGTCGCGGTTGAGCCCCGCGTAGTTCTTCAGCACATTGTCGATCGATGTCCTCGTGGCGTCGTAGTCGGCCTCGGAATCGACCTTGACCCACAGCTCGCTGGAGTTGACGTCGACCACCTGATCGCCTGTCACGGCGCGCCCGATGTGACCGGACACGTCACTGACCCCGGGCACGGCGCGCAGGTCGCGGCTGGCCCTGGCCATGATCCGGCTCATCTCCCCGCGGGAGGTGCCGGCCGGCCCATCCAGGTGGACGACGAGATTCCTGTCCTTGAACGAAGGGATCACCGGGCCGTCGAGTGCGGGAATCACAGCCAGGCCGGCGACAATGGCGACGGCCGCAGCCACGGCCACAGCTCGCGGCTTGGTGACGACCCGCGACAGCGCGGAGCTGTAGCGAGATCCGGCCCACCGCGCGAGCGGAGACTCGCGTCGCCGCGGCGGCTGGTTCGACAAGAGCATCATGCACAGCGCCGGGGTGACGGTCAGCGTGACCAGCATCGACGCCAGTACCGCCAGCGCATACGAGCGGGCAACCGGCTCGAAGAACGAGCCACTCACGCCCGCGATGAAGAACACCGGCAGCACCACGAGCAGCACGATGATCGTCGCGAACCCCATCGGGCTGAGCATCTCGGCGGCAGCCTCGCGCACGATCGTCGCAGGCCCGCCGTCGCCCTCGCTTCGCTCGCCCAGGCGCCGACGTGCGTTCTGGACGGCTATCACCGCGTCGTCGATCACGACACCGACAGCCACCGCGAGCCCCGCGAACACCACCGCATTGAGCGCCGACTCCGTCACGGAGAGGACGAGCGCCGCAGCGATGAGCGACAGAGCGAACGCCGCGAAGCAGATCAGCGCGGTGCGCCACTCGAACAGGAAGGCGAAGAACACCAGCGCCAGCAGGAGAAGACCGATGATCACCGCCAGGGTGAGGTTGTCGATCGCCTCGTTGATGTAATCGGCGGGCCGGAAGACCGACGAGTCCACCTGCACGCCGGACATACCGGGCGCCAGGTCGTCGAGGGCGTCCTCGACGCCGTGGGTCACATCGAGCGTGTTGGCGCCCGGAGCCTTCTCGACGACGAGCAGCAGGCCCGTGCGGCCGTTCACGATGGCGTCACCGATCAGCGGCGGGTGATCCTCCACGACCCGGCCGACGTCGCCCAGGCGCTGCCGGTCGCGCGCAGCGCTGCCTTCGATCGGCACCTTGGCAAGCGTGTTCGGAGTCAGGGTGGGCAGGATGTGCCGGATGTGGAGCCGCTGATTGGGAGTCTCGAAGAATCCGCCGGTGCCGGGCGTCGATGCCTCGAGGAAGCTCAGCGGCGAAACGATCTGCGCGTTGCCGGCCGTCCTGACCACTTGGCCCAAGGTCACGCCCTTGTCACGCAACCGCTGCGGGTCGACGAGCACCTGAAGCTGGCGGTCTCGCAGGCCGAACAGAGACACGTTCGCCACACCTTCCACGCCCAGCAGACGCGGTCTCATGACCCAGCGAGCCAGCACGGAGGTCTGGATCGGGGACAGCTTGGTCGGAGACAGCCCGATCATCATGACCCGGCTCTCCGAGGAGAGGGGCTGAAGCATCTGAGGCGGCTGCGACACGTTCGGGTTCGCATGGGCCTGCGTCAGCTGCTCCTGCACGAGCTGACGTGCATCCCTCAGGTCGGTGCCGGGCTCGAACAGGAGCGTGATCGACGACAGCCCGTCCACAGACTGCGAACGCAGGACGCTGACGCCCTTTGTCCCGTTCAGGAGGTCGGCCTCCGTCGGGACCGTCACGAGTTGTTCTACTTCTTCGGCGGAAAGCCCGAGGGCCTCTGTCTGGACCTCGACGTAAGGCGGCGTGAACTCGGGAAGGGTGTCGACGGGGGCGTTGCTGAGTTGCACGACGCCAATGACCATCACCCCCGCGGCGATGCCAACGACCAAGAGCCGGAAACGCAGGCTCGCTTCAACAACTGAGCGGATCATGCTTGGAGTCCTCCCCTTACCGTGAGCAAGCGCCGCATCTGCGCACGCTTGGACATCCGTTTACGTTTGAGCTGCAACTGCGTTGTGCTGATCCCGCGGGTCCCGGCTCGGGTACTGCCCGAGTGGGCCTTCCCACTGCCGGGAACTCGAAGTCTGCGATTGGCGCGCCGCGGCTTCCTGAGCGCATGGTGCGTGGTGACGCCGTCGACCTTCGGCCGCACGGCGATGTCGTTGTCGAGCTGGGTGCCCGAGTCCACGGCCGCCGCGGGCGCGGCGAGGGTGGCCTCTGGGACCCCGGTCGCGGAGACCGGAGGCGCCGCGGGCCCGTTCACGACCGCCGCCGCACAGAGCAGGGCGATCGCGCCCGCGCAGAAGACGGCCGTCACCAGGGCACGGAAAACGTGCGCATGTGCGGGCCCGGCGTGCATGGTCAAGGCGTGCGTCATCAGCGCCTGGCCTTCTTCTTCTTCTTGAACTTCACCGTGACCGTCCCGGACGTGGTCTTGCCGGCCTTCGGCTTCGAGGAAGAGAACCTCCCCTTGCCGCGGATCTTGTACTTGCACTTGGCCCGCTTGAGCTTGCTCCTGGCCTTCTTCACGGTCAGGCCCTTCAGCTTCGGCACCTTGCACTTCTTCTTCGTGGCTAGTCGCCGGAGGCGCGGCCGGAGGCGGAGGAGGCGGCGGCACGAAGGGCTCGCGGGCACGATGCGCCCGATCTTGTTGCCGGCGAACTCGGCGAACCACAGCGCGCCGTCGGGGCCCGTCGTGATCGCGCCCGGCTGACTGCCGGCCGTGGGCACCGGCAAACTCGTTGGTGACCGTGCCGCTGGTGGTCATGCGGCCGATCCTGTTCGGCTCGGTCTCGGTGTACCAGAGCGCGCCGTCGGAGCCGGTCGCGATTGCCGGACGGCTCCCCGCCGGTGCCCGCGGAGAACTCGGTGATCGCACCGGTGGTGGAGATCCGGCCGATCAGGTTCGCGCCGAACTCCGTGAACCACAGCGCGCCGCCCGTCGACGTGATGCCGGACGGGTCCGCGTTGGAGGTCGAGAGCGAGAATTCGCTCGGGTTCGGTGCCGTTCGCCGACGGTCGAGATTGCGCCGATCTTGTTGTTGGCGGTGTTGTTCGGATCCGCGGCCGTGAACCAAAGGCGGTGGTCCGGGTCCGACCACGATGTCGCCCGGGACCTCGAGCAGATTGCAGCGGAAACTCGTTGATGGTGTTGGGAGTCGCCGGATTGAAGCGCCCGATCTGGTTGCCGCCGGCCTGCGTGAACCAGAGGTTGCCGTCCAGGGCCACGACGATGCCGTCGGGCTGGCTGCCTCCGCCCGGGACGCTGAACTCGGTGGGATTGGTCCGCTCGCGGCGCTCGGCGAAATCCGGCCGATCTTGTTGCCGTCGAACTCGGTGAACCAGAGGTTTCCGTCAGGACCGGCCACGATCTCGGACGGCAGGCTGTTCGGCGGTCGAGATCGGGAAGAGGCCCGTGACGACGCCGCCCGGCGTCATCCGGCCGATCATGTTCCCGGTCTCTTGGGTGAACCAGAGGTTCCCGTCGGGACCAGTCGCCAGCCCGGAGGGGCTACCGGCCGCGGGGAACTCGTCGATCGCCAGGGCGGGTGACGAGAGCGAAAGCATGATGAGAAGGCCGACCGGGAATCCGAGCAGCAAACGGACCCGCGACCGGCTCAACGCGCTCTCCTCCGGAGCAGTGAACCATCCCCGCCCGGAGAGGTGCACAGCACGGCCACGGCTCGAAAGCCATAGATACGCACAACAGCCATGCCTGCCCTCCCTGTAGGCCCCATCGAGTCAACCCTTGACCCGATCCCTGCACTTCGGGAGCGACCCTAATTGCGCCTGAACATGAAAGTCAAGTGCAAATTTCCCATCTTCATCTCATGTGGTCGCGGTAGATGTGAACGCAGTGGTTGCGCCCCAACCGACACGCGGTTCGACGAGCAAACACGTGCACCCCGTTCCCGGTGATGCACGTGTCGGGCGGTCGTGGAAGTTGTGTTTCACGGCGCCCAAAAGGACTGGCGCAGCCCCCACCCCGTCGCTAGTATCGAACCCGATTGGCCAGCAACACTTGACGCTGCAGGGAGGCGAGCTGAAGTACGGGGCAAGGGGCCTGGCTCGGAAGGCCGGGAGGGCAGCATGATAGGAGGACTCAGCAGAACCGTCGTCGCCGGTCTGGGTTCCGCTGTCGTACTTACGGGCGGAGCATGGTTCGCGGGCGCGCAGATCAAGTCGCCCGCGCAGGTAGCGGCCGAAACGGCCCCACCGAGTCCGTCCTCGATCACGGTGCCCGTCGAGCGCCGGGTGCTCTCGAGCGAGGTGATCGTGCGCGGGACCGTGCGCTACGGCTCGCCCGCAGCCGGTGGTGCTCGCGAACTCGACCGCCAAGGCGAACAGCGGCGGCGGGCCGGGCAGCGACATCGTCACGACCCGGCCGAAGCGAGGGGCGCGAGTCGGAGAGGGCACGACGGTGATGTCGGTCTCCGGTCGCCCGGTGTTCGTGCTGCGCGGCGCGCAGCCGTCCCACCGCGACATGGGCCCGGGCAGCAGAGGCCCCGACGTACGACAGCTCGAGACGGCGCTCGGCCGCATGGGCTTCTCGCCCGGCAAGATCGACGGACGCTACGACGGGGCGACCGCCTCGGCCGTGGCCACCTGGTACGAGCGCACCGGATGGGCGCCCTTCGGCGCGACGGACACGCAGCTCGATCAGCTGCGCGCCGCGCGCGCCGCCGCAGCCGCGGCGCGGGACGCGTTCCTGCAGGCCCGGCTCGTGGCGAAGGGCACGCCGCCCGGCGACATCGCGCAGGCTCGGATCGACCTGCAAGCCGCGCACGACGCCGTCGCAGACCGCGCAGCACGATCTTTCGTCGCAGGCCCGCGCCGTGTCGCTGGCGCTTGCGACCCAGAAGCGCGACGACGCGCTGGCCGCGGCCGAGGTGACGGCCAAGCGGGCCGCCCTCAACAAGGCGGTGGACGCCCAGACCGAGGCGCAGCGCAATCTGGCCGAGGCCCCGCCCGACACCTCCCCTTCGGAACGCGCCGCCCTCACGGCCGCCGTGCGCGCGGCCGGCGACGACGTCTCGGTCGCGCAGGGCGACCTGAACGCTTCGAATTCCTCGGTCGCCTCGACACGTGAGACCGGCCGCGACGCGGTCGCCCGCGCGCGGGCCGAGCGCCGGCAGGGCCCAGAGGGCCCTGCCCGAGCGCCCGCCGCCAGGTGGTGCTCGCCAGTCGCCGGCTGCGGGTGCTCGAGCACCCCGACGACAACTCGCTGAAGCAGCTCGTCGTGCAGGCGGCGGGCAAGGAAGCGCGCAGCACGCAGCAGGACGTCTCGCGGCTGGCACGCAGGATCGGCGTGACCGTCCCCGCCGACGAGGTCCTCTTCTTCGGCACCCTGCCGCTGCGTATCGACTCCGTGCGCGTGCGGCGCGGCGACGTCGTCAACGGCCGCGTGATGACCGTCAGCAACTCCCGCCTCGCGATCGACTCGTCGCTGTCCATCACCGACGCCAAGCTCGTGCACCCCGGTGCGCCGGTCCAGATCGAGGAGCCGGACCTGGGCATCAAGACCACGGGCGTCGTGTCCCAGGTCGCGGACGCACCAGGTACGCACAAGGTCGAACAGGGCCGGGTCTATCTGTCGATCACGCCGAAGAGCGCTCCCGCTCAGCTGGTGGGCGCCTCGGTGAAGCTCACGATCGCGGTCAAGAGCACGCAGCAGGCGGTGCTCACCGTCCCGATCACCGCGCTGACGGTCGGCGCCGACGGGAACTCGCGCGTGCAGGTGCAGCGCGGCGGCGGCGGCAGCGACTACGTCACCGTCGAGCCCGGACTGGCCGCTCAGGGCCTGGTCGAGGTTCGGCCGGTGAAGGGCTCGCTGGCAGCCGGCAACCTCGTGATCGTCGGCAAGCGCGACGCGAGCGCAGGCAGCGGTGCGCCGCCCGCGGCGAGCGCCGGCTCGACCGGCGCGACGGGGGCCGGCGGCACCACGGGCAAGAGCGGCGGAACCGGCGCGACCGGCAGCACGGGTGCTACCTCCGGGCACGACGTCCGGCGGTTCGCAGCGCTCGGGCGCCACCGGCGCGGGCAACTCGGGCACGTCCGGCACCACCCCATAGCGCGGTCTTCGATGGTCGCCGATCCCCTTCCCGAGACCGGCACGGTCTCGCCCCACGCGCCTACTCACGAGGAATCGTGGTTTCCGTCGGACGACGGCCACAACGCTGCCGCTGAGAGACGGCCCGTGGTCGAGCTCAGAGGGGTCCGCCGCACCTTCGGCAGCGAGCCTCCCGTGGAGGCGCTGCGCGGGATCGACCTGACCGTCTACCAGGGCGACTGGCTCGCGATCGTGGGGCCGTCGGGATCGGGCAAGTCGACGCTGCTCAACATCCTCGGGTGCCTCGACCGGCCGACCGCCGGCACGTACCTGATCGACGGCATCGACGCGGCCAGCCTCAGCGACGAGCAGCGTGCGTCGCTGCGCGCACGCCGGATCGGCTTCGTCTTCCAGACCTTTCACCTGCTCGGGCACCACAGCGCGCTCGAGAACGTGATGCTCGCCGACGTGTACGCGGGCGGCGACCGCGTGGGCCGCAAGGATCGTGCCGTGGCCGCGCTCGAGCGCGTCGGGATGGGCCACCGCCGGGACTTCAAGCCCACGAAGCTCTCGGGGGGTGAGCAGCAGCGTGTCGCGATTGCACGCGCGCTGTTCGGGAGCCCGAGCCTGCTGCTGTGCGACGAGCCGACGGGCAACCTCGACTCGGTGAACACGGAGGCCGTGCTGTCCCTCTTCCACGAGCTCGGCGACGACGGCCTCACCTTGATCGTGATCACGCACGAGGACGACGTGGCGAAGCACGCACGCCGTGAGGTGCGCATGGTCGACGGACACCTCACCGAGGTGGCACGGTGAGGCTGCCCCGGCTGCGGAGCCTGACGTCGCGCCTGCCCGGGCGCAAGACGCCGGACGGCCCGCTGCCGGAGCCCCGCATGGCGCTGACGGACCTCGTGTCCGAGGCCGCCGCGGGACTGATGGCGCGGCCGGCGCGCGTGGGACTGACGGTGCTCGGCACGGTGATCGGCGTGGCGGCACTGGTCGCGACCCTCGGCCTGTCGAAGACCGCGAGCAACCAGATCGTGGGACGCTTCGACGCCGTTGCGGCCACGGACGTGGTGATCACCCCCGTTCCCGCGGCGCAGCGCAGCGGCGGCGCGGCGGTGAACGTCATCCCGTGGGACGCCGAGGCGCGCGTGAAGCGCCTCAACGGCGTCGCGCAGGCCGGCACGCTCGCGGAGGTGAACGTCCGCGGCGAGCTGGTGCGCTCGGTGCCGATCAACGACCCGCTCGGCCAGACCGACGTGCAGCTTCCCGTCCGCGCCGCGTCGCCTGGACTGTGGCGGGCCGTGCGCGCAAACCTCGTCGCCGGCCGATTCCCCGACCAAGGGCACTCCGACCGCGGTGACAGGGTCGCGGTGCTCGGGATCAACGCCGCGCGCCGGCTCGGGATCACGAACCTCGACCAGCAGCCGGCGATCTTCATCGGCGACCGCCTGTATCAGGTGATCGGCCTGGTGAACAGCGTCGAGCGCCAGGTCTCCCTGCTCGGGTCGCTGACGATCCCGAACGGGACCGCGCGCCGCGAGTTCGGCGTGGTCTCCCCCAGCTCGGTCCAGATCGAGACCGACGTCGGGGCTGTCGAGCTGATCGTGAAGCAGGCGCCCGAGGCACTCAACCCGAGCGATCCCGCCCAGCTGCGTGTCGCCGCACCCCCCGATCCCGAGCAGCTGCGCGGAAACGTGGAGAACGACCTCAACGCATTGTTCCTGCTGCTCGGCGGCGTCGCGCTGCTGGTCGGCGCCCTGGGCATCGCGAACGTCACCCTGGTCTCGGTGCTCGAGCGCGTCGGCGAGATCGGGCTGCGGCGCGCGCTCGGCGCGGCGCGCCGTCACATCGCCGCGCAGTTCCTGATCGAGAGCACCGTCATGGGGCTCCTGGGAGGCATCATCGGCGCCAGCCTCGGAATTCTCGTGGTCGTGGCCGTCGCCGCGAGCCGCACGTGGACACCGGTGCTCGATCCGCTGATCCCGCTGGCGGCGCCGCTGGTGGGAGCACTGATCGGATTGCTCTCCGGCACCTATCCCTCCCTGCGCGCCGCGGCGATGGAGCCGGTCGAGGCACTGCGCGCCGGCACAACGTAACGCGACATACTTCTAACCAGCAGTTATTGTCGTTCACGACCCACGTCGCCGAACGGAATTTTGGAACAGGGGAGGACCCATATGACCGTGCTGCGTCACCGCTTCTTTCTAGTGGCGCTCATGGCGATTGCCGTGGCCGCGATCGCCGGCTGTGGCGGCAACGACAAGTCGGCCAAGCCTCCCCAGGAGCTGGAGGACACGCTCGGTTTCGGCGGTGACGGCGCCAAGGAGATCCAGAGCCGGGTCGAGAACCAGATCCGCGACTGCATGACGGCACAGGGATTCGAGTACGTGCCCGTCGACCCGTTCGCGCAGCAGCAGGCGCTGACGGGCAAGGCGCGGATCAGCGACGAGGACTTCACCAAGCAGTTCGGCCTCGGGATCACGACGCTGTACGGCAAGGGCAACCAGCAGTCCGACCCCAACGAGCGGATCCGCAACGGCCTTTCGGCCGCCGACCGCGCCGCCTACGATCGCGCGCTCGGTGGCGACAATCCCGGCGTGACCTTCGCCGAGGCGGTCGACTCGGGCGACTTCAGCGAGCTGGGCGGCTGCACCAAGCAGGCCAGCGATGCCTCGTTCGGCGGCTCGGCCACGCTCTCGGCCCTCGTCGAGAAGCTGGACGGCCTGGACGAGCGCATCACGCAGGACCAGCGGATGGTGAAGGCCGTCGAGAAATGGTCCACGTGCATGCAGGAGAAGGGCTTCCGCTACGACGAGCCCGACTCGATCGACAGCGACCTCGAGGAGCGCTTCAAGGCAATCGTCGGAGCCGGCGTGCGGCGCCGGGACGTCCACCGTGGCCCCGGGCGCGACCTTCGACCGCGCCGCGCTCGCCGACCTCCAGCGCGAGGAGGTGCGGATCGCGAACGCCGACCTCGAGTGCGAGAAGCAGGAGATCCAGCCGGTCGAGCGTGAGGTCCGGCCGCAGTACGAGGACCAGTTCCGCAAAGAGAACCAGCAGCTGCTCGCGCGCGTCCGCCCCGCCAGCCAGTGAGCTCGCTGCGCCACATCCTGGCCGCGCTGGTCGCGGCCGCCGTCGCGGTCGCCCTGCCGCTGGCGCTCGGCGCCTGCGGAGACGACGACCAGGCGCAGGCGAAGCCGGCCGTCCACACGGACTTCGACGCGCGAGAACTTTTCCGACTCGCCGAAGATCGACAACAAGTACTCCCCGCTCGTCCCCGGCACTCAGCTGGTGTACGAGGGACGCTCGAACCGGGGGCTGGGCCGCCTCCCCCATCGCGTGATCTTCACCGTCACGGACCTCACGAAGAAGGTCAACGGCGTGCGCACGGTCGTGCTGTGGGACCGCGACATCAACGCGGGCAAGCTGCTCGAGGGCGAGCTGGCGCTCTGGGCCCAGGACGACGACGGGAACGTCTGGCTGCTGGGCGAGTACCCGGAGGAATACGACGAGCAGGGTCGGTTCGAGCAGGCCCCCGACACGTGGATCGCCGGCCTCGAGCGCGCCGAGGCGGGAATCATGATGCGCGCGGACCCCAAGGAGGGGACGTCGCGCTACCACCAGGGCCTGGCGCCCGCCATCGGGTTCGCCGACGTGGCGCGGGTGGAGAAGACCGGCGAGCACGACTGCGTGCCCACGGGCTGTTACGACGACGTCGTCGTGACCAGGGAGACCAACCCGGACGAGCCGGCCGACGGCTTCCAGCTGAAGTACTACGCGCCGGGCGTGGGCAACACCCGCGCGGCGCCCAGGGGCGGCAAGGAGAAGGAGATCCTCGTGCTGATCAAGACGAGGAAGCTCGGCGCCCGGGAGATGGACGAGGTGCGCCGCGAGGCGCGCAAGCTCGACACGCGCGCGTACCGGTCCCAGAAGGACCTGTGGGGCCAGACGCCGCCCGTCGAGCAGGCGCTCGCCGTAATACTCGGTCCTGAGCAGGGACAAGCTCTTCTAAATAGGGTTGCTTTCGGCGGCGCGTTCCGATTAGGATCGCGCCAAGCCGCGGGAGGAAGCGGCCTAGGACGCCTGCGACAGGCAGTCGCGGGAAGGCCACGGGGCAGGGACGTTTTTGAGGCAACGCAGGATGCGAGGCAGGGTCTTGGTCATTGCTACGCTCGTAGCGGTGGCCGCGCTTGCGGTGCTGCCGTCCGGCGCCTCCGCGGCCTTTGACGTGAAGCTCAAGCGCTACCCCTACCTGACCGATCTCGTCACGACGGGAGTCACGGTCAACTGGGCCACGGACATCTCGGCGACCACCGCGACCGTCCGGTATGGCGTCGCCGGCGGCACCTGCGACACGAACGCCGTCACGCGCCACGCGCACGTTCATCCTCGTCAACGGCGTGTCCGAGTATCAGTGGGAGGCCAACATCACGGGCCTCTCGTACAACACGCAGTACTGCTACCGCCTCTTCTTCGGCAGCGCCGCCCTCGACCTGCTCGGCACCGACGCGAGCCCGGTCTTCACGACCCAGGTGCAGGCCGGGTCGAGCTCGGCCTACAAGTTCGCCGTCTTCGGCGACTGGGGCAAGACCCTCGCGGCCGGCAACGCGGACCAGGCGAACGTGATCTCGCGCATCGCGGCGAGCGGGGCGCGCTTTGCGGTCACCACCGGCGACAACTCGTATGAGGTCGGCAGCCAGAAGAGCTATGGCGACCTCTACCAGACCGGTGACAACACGAGCGCCGTCTTCGGCCCCAACTACTGGAAGGTCGCCGGAGCGTCCCTCCCGATCTTCCCGGCGCTCGGCAACCACGACTACAACAACACGGTGCTCCTCACGAACTTCCCGCAGGACACGGCCACCACCACGTCGGGCGGGCGCTATCAGCCCGACACGTACTGCTGCACGAACGGCACGACGTCATTCGACTACCCGAGCGGCTGGTACGCATTCGATGCGGGCCAGGCACGCTTCTACGTCCTGACCGCGGCGTGGGACGACACGAACGTCGGGACGGCCGACTCCTTCAAGAACGACTTCGACAACCACTGGACGCCGACCTCCGCACAGATGCTGTGGCTGAAGAACGACCTCGCGCAGAACCCGCGCGCGCTGCGGTTCGCCTTCTGGCACTACCCGCTCGACTCCGACAGCAGCGAGGCCGGACCGGACACCTGGCTCAAGGGCGCCAACTCCCTCGAGGGCCTGATGAAGCTCTACGACGTGACGGCGGTTTTCAACGGCCACTCCCACAACTACCAGCGCAATACCGCGACGGCGACCAGCGTCCCGCAGCACATCACGGGAGGCGGCGGCGCGAACCTCGAGTCGATCGGGGCCACCGCGGGCTGCGGCGCGAGCGACGCCTACGGCATCGGCTGGTCGAACTCGTCCAACGTGGGCAGCGCCTGCGGCGCCGGCCCGGTGCCGGCCACCAAGGACCGCGTGCACCACTTCCTGTCGGTGAGCGTCAGCGGCACGTCCGTGACGATCACCCCGACGGACGAGCTCGGCAGGACGTTCGACCCGGTCACGTACAACGCGCCGGCGCTGAATGCCAACCTGTCGCTGACCAAGATCGACTCGCCCGATCCCGTGCTGGTCGGCCAGCAGGTCACGTACAACCTGACGGTCGGCAACGCGGGGCCGCGCGCGGCGACAAACACGGTGGTCACGGACACGCTGCCGGCCGGGATGATCTTCGACTCGGCGACGCCGTCGCAGGGCACCTGCGGCCTGGCGGGCAGACATCGTCACGTGCCAGCTCGGCACGGTCGGCAACGGCGCGAGCCCGACGATCCAGATCAAGGGCCGCCCGCAGTCGACCGGGACCATTACCAACAGCGGCGACGGTCGCATCCAGCGTGAACGACCCGCAGCACGGGCAACAACACCGCGAGCGCCCCGACCACGGTCAGCCCGGCCGCCGACCTCGCTGTCACCAACACGGACACGCCTGATCCGGTTGCCGTCGGCACGCAGCTCACATACTCCGTCGGCGTCAGCAACGCCGGCCCTTCCACCGCGACCGGCATCACCTTGACCGACACGCTGCCCGCAGGAGTGACGTTCACCTCGGCCACGCCGACGCAGGGCAGTTGCTCGTTCAGGCTCGGGCACGGTCTCCTGCTCCCTCGGGAACCTGATCAACGCCGGGAGCGCGAGCGTCTCGATCAAGGTCGTCCCGCAGGCGGAGGGCACGCTCAGCGACACGGCAAACGTGATCGCAACCACCGCGAGACCCGAACACGGCCAACAACGGGTCGACGGCGGTCACGACGGTGAACTCCGCCGCCGACCTGTCGCTGACCAAGTCCGACGCGCCCGACCCGGTGCTCGTCGGGCAGCAGCTCACCTACACGCTCACGACCCAGAACGCCGGGCCGTCGAGCGCCCCGTCGGTGCAGCTCACCGACACGCTGCCGTCCGGCGTGACGTTCGTCTCGGCGACGCCCTCCCAGGGCACGTGCTCCGAGTCTTCGGGCACCGTGACGTGCCCGCTGGGCACGATCGCCAATGCAGGCAACGCGAGCGTCTCGATCAAGGTCGTTCCGCAGAGCCAGGGCTCGATCACGAACCAGGCGAGCGTCAGCTCCGCCGCCGCCGACGTCAACCTGGGCAACAACTCGGCGAGCGCGACGACCACGGTCAACCCGGTCGCCGACCTGGTCGTGACCAAGTCGGACTCGCCCGATCCCGTGCTGGTCGGCCAGCAGCTGACCTACACCGTCGGCGTCCAGAACTCCGGGCCGTCGAGCGCGCCGAGCGTTTCGCTCAGCGACACCCTGCCGGCCGGGGTCACGTTCGTATCCGCCACGCCTTCGCAGGGCAGCTGCTCGCAGGCGGCGGGAACCGTCAGCTGCCCGCTCGGGACCATCGCGAACGGCGCGAGCGCCAGCGTCCAGATCACGGTCACGCCGCAATCGACCGGGTCGATCAGCAACACGGCCAGCGCCTCGTCGAGTGTCAGCGATCCCAACTCGGCGAACAACAGCGCGACCGCGGTGACGACCGTCAGCCCGGCCGCCAACCTCTCGATCACCAAGTCGGACTCGCCGGACCCGGTGCTGCAGGGACAGGAGCTCACGTATTCGCTCGTCGCATCCAACCTCGGCCCGTCGAGTGCCGCGAGCGTGGTCGTCACCGACACGCTGCCCTCCGGGGTGGCGTTCGTCTCGGCCGTCTCCACGCAGGGCACCTGCAACCAGGCGAGCGGTGTCGTGACCTGCTCGCCCGGAACCATCGCGAACGGCGGGAGCGTGACGATCACGATCAAGGTCACACCGCCGTCGACGGGGTCGATCACCAACACGGCCAGCGTCTCCTCGGCCACCGGTGATCCGACGCCGGCAAACAACTCCGCGAGCGCCACGACGACCGTGGACCCGGTCGCCGACCTCTCGATCACCAAGTCCGACTCGCCCGACCCCGTGTCGTCGGGCCAGCAGCTCACCTACACCTTGGGCATCGCGAACGCCGGCCCCTCCGGGGCGACCGGCGTGACCGTCACCGACACCCTGCCGGGTGGCGTCACGTTCAACTCCGCCACCCCGACCCAGGGCAGCTGCTCGCAGGCGAGCGGCACCGTCACCTGCAACCTCGGCTCCGTGGCGAGCGGCGGGAACGCCAGCGTGACCATCACTGTGACGCCGACGTCGGGCAGCTCGATCACGAACCAGGCGAGCGTGTCCGCGGCCACGGCCGACCCGGTCCTGGTGAACAACGCGGCGAGCGCGACCACGACGGTCGACCCGGTCGCGGATCTGGTGCTCACGAATTCCGACTCGCCGGACCCGATTCTCTCCGGCCAGCAGCTCACGTACACGCTTGGCGTGCACAACAACGGCCCGGCGACCGCAACCAGCGTCTCCGTCAGCGACTCACTGCCGAGCGGCGTGTCGTTCGTGAGCGCCACGATCACGCAGGGCAGCTGCGTCCACCCGGGCAACAGCGTCATCTGCTCCATCGGCAACATGGCGAGCGGCGCGGACGTGACGGTCACGATCAAGATCGATACGGGCGCTCCGGGGACGATCACGAACGACGCCACGGCGCTGTCGACGGCCACCGACCCGAACAACGCCAACAACTCGGCCAGCGCGTCCACGACGGTCCGCCCCGTCGCCGACCTCGGCCTGACCAAGTCGGACTCGCCCGACCCGGTCCTGGCGGGACAGCTGCTGACCTACACCTTGGGAGTCTCGAACGCGGGTCCCCACACGGCGACCGGCACGACGGTGACCGACACCCTGCCGGCCGGCACGACCTTCGATTCGGCCACGCCGTCGCAGGGCACCTGCTCGCAGGCGAGCGGCACGGTCACTTGCGCACTCGGCACGGTCACCAACGGCGGCAGCGCGAGCATCGACATCAAGATCCGGCCGCAGAGCGAAGGCAGCGTCACGAACCAGGCAAGCATCACCTCGGACGCCGGCGACCTCAATACGTCGAACAACTCGGCGAGCGCGTCCACGACGGTCGACCCGGCCGCGGATCTCGAGCTCACGAAGACGGATTCACCCGACCCGATCCACACGGGCCAGCAGCTGACGTACACGCTCGGGGTCCACAACGCCGGTCCGTCCGCGACCAGCGGCGTGGCGGTGAGCGACACCCTGCCGGCGAACGTGACGTTCGTCTCGGTCTCCACGACGCAGGGCAGCTGCTTCAGGTCGGGGGTCTCCGTGCTCTGCTCGATCGGGACGATGGCCAACCAGGCGAACGTGACGATCACGATCCAGGTCACGACCCAGACGCCGGGCACGCTCACCAACACGGCCAACGTCGTCGGCATGACCACCGATCCGGACACTGCCGACAACGGGGCCAGCGCCGACACGACCGTGCGCCCGTCGGCGGACCTCTCCCTGACCAAGTCGGACTCGCCCGACCCGGTGCAGGCGGGCCAGCTGCTGACCTACTCGCTGGCGGTCCACAACTCCGGCCCCGAGAGCGCGACCGGCGTGGTGCTCACCGACACGCTGCCGGGCGGCGTCACATTCGACTCCGCAACCCCGTCGCAGGGCAGCCCCTGCACGCAGTCGAGCGGCACGGTGACCTGCAACACTCGGGACGATCGCGAACGGCGGGAACGCGAGCGTCGAGGTCACAGGTGCACCCGCAGGACGGTGGCTCGATCACCAACCAGGCTTCGGTCAGCTCTCCTGTCGACGACCAGAACACGGGCAACAACTCCGCGAGCGCGGCCACGACGGTCAACCCGGTCGCCGACCTCTCCATCACCAAGTCGGACTCGCCCGACCCGCTGCTGGCGGGTGAGCTGCTCACCTACACGCTCGGCGTCCACAACTCCGGACCTTCCAACGCGACCGCCGTGACCGTCACCGACCCGCTGCCCGCCGGCGCGGCGTTCGACTCGGCCACGCCGACGCAGGGGAGCTGCTCCCACGCCAGCGGCACCGTCACCTGCACGCTCGGCGCGCTTGCGAACGGGGCGAACGCGGGCATCGACATCAAGGTCAGGCCGCAGATCCCCGGCACCATCACCAACACGGCCGGCGTCACGTCCGCGGCAAGCGACCCCAGCTCCGCGAACAACTCCGCGAGCACCAATACGACGGTCGACCCCGCCGCTGACATCTCGCTGACCAAGACGGACGCGCCCGACCCGGCGCTCGAGGGCGAGCAGGTGACGTACACGCTGACCGCCCACAACGCCGGACCGCAGAACGCGACCGGCGTGGTGCTCACCGACACGCTGCCCGGCGGCGTCACGTTCGACTCCGCGACTCCCTCGCAGGGCGCTCCCTGCAACGAGTCGAGCGGCACGGTGACCTGCAACCTCGGGACGATCGCCGACGACGCCGACGCGACCGTCGAGATCAAGGTCACGCCGCAGGGGCCGGGGACGCTCACCAACCAGGCGAGCATCACCTCCGACCTCGCCGACCCCGACACGGCCGACCGCAGCGCAAGCGCGGTGACCACCGTCGACCCGGCGGCCGACCTGTCGCTGACCAAGGGCGACGCACCGGACCCGGTGCTGGCGGGCCAGCAGCTCACCTACACCCTCGCGGTCGCCAACTCCGGCCCCAGGACCGCCACCGGCGTGCAGCTCACCGACAACCTGCCGAGCACGGTCACCTTCAATTCCGCCACGCCGTCGCAGGGCAGCTGCTCGCACGCGAGCGGCACCGTCACGTGTGCGCTGGGCACGCTCGCCAACACGGGGAGCGCGACCGTCACCATCGTGGTGACGCCACAGGAGGGCGGCACGATCACCAACCAGGCGACCGTCTCCTCGGACCTGCGTGACCCCACCTCGCCGAACAACGCGGCGAGCGCCCAGACGACGGTGAACCCGGCCGCCGACCTCGAGCTGACGAAGACCGACTCCCCCGACCCCGTGCTGGCGGGCGAGCTGCTCACCTACACGCTCGCCGTTCACAACGCGGGCCCGTCGAGCGCGGCCGCGACTCAGTTGATCGACACGCTGCCGGAGGGCGTGGTGTTCGTCTCCGCCGTGCCGACACAGGGAACCTGCTCCGAATCGAGCGGCACCGTCGACTGCGGGCTCGGGACACTGGCGAACGGCGCGACCGTCAACGTCGAGGTCAAGATCCGGCCGCAGACCCCGGGGACGATCACGAATCAGGCCGGCGTCGTCTCGCTCGCGCTCGATGCGGACACGGGCGACAACAACGCGAGCGCCGCGACGACCGTCAACGCGGCGGCCGACCTCTCCTTGACCAAGTCCGACTCGCCCGACCCGGTGCTGGTGGGCGGGACGCTGACCTACACGCTCACCGCACATAACTCGGGGCCGCAGGATACGACGGGGGTGACCCTCACGGACTCGCTGCCCGCCGGCGTCGACTTCGTCTCGGCCACGCCGACCCAGGGACTTTGCGACGAGGCGAGCGGCACTGTCACGTGCTTGCTCGGGGCGCTTATCAGCGGGGCGAACGCGAGCGTCGACATCGTCGTCACGCCACAGTCGGTCGGCTCGATCACCAACCAGGCGAGCGTCACTTCGGATCTTGCCGATCCCGACGCCGCGGACGCGAGCGCGAGCGCCACCACGACGGTCGATCCCGTCGCGGACCTTTCGCTGACCAAGTCCGACGCGCCCGATCCGGTCCTCGCCGAGCATGAGCTGACCTACACGCTCAGCGTTCACAACGCCGGGCCCTCGTCGGCCGCCGGAACGACGTTGATCGACGCGCTCCCGAGCGGCGTGACCTTCGGGTCCGCGACACCGTCCCAGGGAAGCTGCACGCAGTCGAGCGGCACGGTCACGTGCCCGCTGGGCACGATCGCGAGCGGTGGCAACGCGAGCGTCGAGATCAAGGTCACGCCGACCACTGCAGGATCGATCACGAACTCGGCCAGCGTCGGCTCCGGTGCCAGCGACCCGAACGCGTCCAACAACCTCGCGAGCGCGAGCACCACGGTGAACCAGAGCGCCGACCTCTCGGTCTCGATGACCGACTCCCCCGATCCCGTCGTGACGAACGAGGTCCTCTCCTACACGGTCACCGTGCACAATGCGGGGCCGACGAGCGCACCCGGCGTCACGCTTACGGACACCATGCCAAGCGGTACCGCCTACGTCAGCGCGTTCCCGTCCCAGGGAAGCTGCTCGCAGGTCTCCCTAACCGTCACCTGTCCGCTCGGGACGATGGCGAACGGAGCTGACGCGACGGTGGTGATCAACATTCGCCCGTCGACCGCCGGCAGCATCACCAACCAGGTGAGCGTCGCCTCGGCCGCGTCTGATCCCGCGTCCGGGAACAACCAGGCGAGCGCCGGTACCACGGTGAACGCGGCCGTTGGATATCCGCGGCCGAAGGGCGCGACGCCGCTGCGTGTGCCTCTCGTGATCGCCTACGCCGCCTGCACCTCACCGAACAGGATCCACGGGCCTGCGCTCGCGTCTCCGTCGTGCAACCCGCCCGTGCGGGCGTCGAACTACCTCACCGTCGGGACGCCGGACGCGAACGGCGCCACCGCGAACGCGACCGGCACGGTGCGCATCGACGTCGCGATCAACGCGAACCCGACGCCAGAACGACGTGGTCATGATCGCGAGCATGACCGACGTCCGCTGCGGCATCGGCGTCAGCGCCTGCGGGACCGCGAACGCCGCCGACGGGCCCGACTACACCGGCGAGCTCGAGGTCAGGCAGCCTGCTGCGGATCACCGACAAGCTCAGCGGCACCGGCGGCGGTGTCGCGGCCACGTGCGGAGACCTCACGATCCCGGTGACCATGCGCCTGCGCGCAGACGGCGAACACGATCGGGTCGACCTGCTCGGTCGTCACCAGCGCCAACGCCCTGCTGCCGGGTCGGTCCAGACGGGCAGCCGCGCGATCTGGGAGCTGAACCAGGTCCAGGTGATCGACGGCGGGCCCGACGGCCTCGCATCGACGGCCGGCAACGGAGTCTTCGCAGTGCCGGGCGTCCTGGTCCCGTAGGGTCACTCAGCCCGAGAGCCGCGGTCGAGCGGCGCCGCGCCCGCTACCGTTCGCCGCTCTGATGAAGGTTGCGATTCTCGACGACTACTTCGACACGCTTGCGACGCTGCAGTGCTTCGAGAAGCTCGCCGGACACGAGGTGACCGTCTTCACCGACCACGTCCAGGACGTGGACGCCCTCGCCGATCGCCTCCGCGACACGGAGGCCCTCGTGCTGATCCGCGAGCGCACGGAGATCAGGGAGCCGCTCCTTCAGCGGCTTCCGAAGCTGCGACTGATCAGCCAGCGCAGCGTCTATCCGCACATCGACGTGGAGGCCTGCACCAGCCTTGGCATCGTGGTCTCATCGGACCTGCACGCCGGAGCGCCGTCATTTGCCGCCGCCGAGCTGACCTGGGGCCTCGTGCTCGCAGCAATGCGCCAGATCCCGCAGCAGGTCGCCTCGATGAAGGCCGGCGCCTGGCAGTCGGGTGTCGGCCGGACGCTCCTGCTCAAGACACTCGGAATCTATGGCTACGGGCGGATCGGCAAGGTCATCGCCCGATACGGCCAGGCCTTCGGGATGGAGGTCGTCATCTGGGCGAGCGAGGCCTCGCAAGAGCGAGCGAGAGCCGACGGCCTGACGGTCGCGAAGAGCAGACGTGCGTTCTTCGAGACGTGCGATGTGCTGTCCCTGCACATGCGCCTCGTCGACGCCACGCGCGGAATCGTCACGGCCGCCGACCTCGCATTCATGAAGCCGACGGCGCTCCTGGTCAACACGAGCCGCGCCGGGCTCATCGAGCCCGGCGCTCTCGTGGCGGCGCTGCGAGCCGGGCGACCGGGGATGGCCGCACTGGATGTCTACGAGCACGAGCCGCTCGTGGACGTCGAGGATCCGCTGCTGAACATGGACAACGTCATCTGCACGCCCCACATCGGCTACGTCACTCGCGATGAGTGGGAGGTCCAGTTCTCCGACGTGTTCGACCAGATCAACTCATTCGCCGAGGGCACGCCGACCAACGTGGTGAACCCCGACGTGCTGGGCCACCTCAGAGCAGCACTCTAGTGCCCCATCTTGCTGGATGGGGCACTAGGCCAGAATGGCGCCCACGCGGGGTTTGGCTCCGCTGCGATGCGGTTAACGAACTCGTAACGCCCCCGTAACGGGGAAGTGACAGAGCTGACGCTCAACGGCGGTACCCTGTCCGGGCCTAAAGTGAGTTTCCAACCCGCCGATGAGGACGAGGAGGCGGTAACGCCGGCAACCGGCCGGCAGGCAAGATGTCGCTCCACCACTTGCCCGACATATCTCGATGGCGACCGATCGCGCCCGCGCGCCGATCGCGACGAGGGCAGCCTTGTGCAACGTTTCGCAAGCCCTCGCGGACCATCCGCGTGGAGCCGATCCGCACTCCCGCCAAGCAGGACCAGACTCCGGCGGACCGGCCAAGACCCTCGGTTCCGCACGAGCGCTCCCGGCCCTCCCCCACTCCGCGCAAGTCGCCCACCCGGGCACGGCCGTGATCGAGGAGGTCGCTCCAGGACGGCTGGAGTCACCGGACTTCCAGACGCCCGACCTGATCGAGCCCGTGGTCGCGTTCCGCAGCTGGCGGGTCGTCGACGATGCGCTGCGGTCGGTCTACCTGCCGGTGTTCTGGACCGAGAGGGAGGTCCGGGCCACCTGCATGTCCGCCCAGTCGCCGGACGCCGGCGCCCCGCGCTCGGCGGCTCCCGGGCACAGCGCGCCGGACCGCGGGTGCACGTGCGGCGTCTACGCGTACTACGAGCCGGACATGAACTTCCCCACGGTCGACTACCGCGGGGTGATCGGGATCGTCAGCCTCTGGGGCACGATCGAACTGCACGAGGACGGGATGCGCGCCGAGCACGCGCGGGTGGAGGCGCTCGCCCTGTACTCGCGCTGGACCACCCGCCAGATCGACGCGGTCCGCCGGGTCGCGGCCGAGCTCGGTGTCGACCTGGTCGACTTCGACGAAATCGAGGACGCGGCCCGCCGCTACGGGCGGCACATCACCCGCGAGCTGGTCCCGGGCGCCGCCCGCGAGCGCGAAACCGCCCGTTAGCACCCGGGCGCCTCGAAGCAAGACGCTCTCGCCGACTCCTGACCGTGCGGGATACTGCGCGGGCAATGCCGCACGAAGACATGAACGTGGTTCCCACGATGGCGGCGCTGTCGCGGGGGAGCGTGGGTCAATGGGCCGTGTGATGGGATTCATCGCGCTGGCGATTGTGATCGGCGTCGCCACGGGCTTGGTGTTGCACAGGGTCCTGGTCGGCATGCTGGTGGGAGGGGGCGTCTTGCTCTTGGGACTTCTCATCGTCATCAACCGAGCAGATCGACCGGGGCGCTGAGCTGTGACGCAAGCCGCGAGAGTGACTACTTGGATCGCGCGGAAGCCCCCAAAGGCCCTCGGAGGTCGCTGCCGCCGAGTTTCCAGGCCAGACGCTCGTTGGATCGAGCCGAGGGGCGGCGAGAGCAGTCTGCGCGCCGGCGCGCGCGCAGGGGTGATCGCCGGCGTCCCGCACGGCGCCGGCGCCCCCACCCCCGCCGGCTTAGCGGCGGCGGACCTTGAACGTCCGCGTCACGAGGCCGCGGTGGCGGCCCTTGGACGCGTACGCCGTGAGCTTGTAGAAACCCGGCAGCTCGATCGCGGCGACATGGAGATAGGCGACGCCGAGCGTGTTGGTGTACCGCTCCCTGAGCCTCACCGGCGTCTTCCCGTCCTTCGAGAAGATCTGGAAGAAGACATGGGCCTGGGCGGACGGCTTGCCGCTGCCCTTGCCCTTCACGTTCACCCGCACCGGCAGCTCGGACCCGACCGGGACGGCGTCGGGCATGTTCAGCTCGACCCCGAGCGGAGTCCGGGTGGTCCGCGAGCGGCGTTGGACGACCGTGGGATTCTCGCCCTCGCGGCGCAGCCGGCGCGCGAGCCTGTACCGCGCCCGCCGGTTGCGCAGCGTCGGCGCGAGCCCGACGGACGAGGCGTAGTTGCCGAAGCTGTCCGTGGCGACCAGCCAGTAGCGGTTGTGGACGTAGTACGGAGTCCGGATCCGCGCGTGGAAACTGCCGTCCGCATCGGACTTCCACGAACCGCGCTCCGACTGGTGGTAATAGAGCGTGACGCGGGAATTGAACCGGAACCCCTCGCCCGACACCCGCAGGTACCGCGGTCCCCGCTTGAACGTGATGCGCGGCCGCGGCAGCAGCTTCGTGACCTTGTAGATCCAGGCCCGCGCCTCGTGGTGGCGGTACACGACGTGCTCGAGGCGGCCGCCGTAGTTCTCGATGAAACGCCGGAAGCGCTCCTGATGCGAGGAGTCCACCAGCGGGTTCTCGGGCGGGTCGTCACCCTCGTCGGTGTAGTAGACGAGGTACGAAACGTCCCGGCTCTTGACCAGCCGCGGCGGCCAGTAGTTGACCCAGTCGCGCGACGGGCCGTCCGCCGCGGGATGTGGGCTGAGGACCTTTCCGCCGGGGAGGATCGTCGCCAGCCGGAAGCGCCCGAACGGATATGCGTCGCGATGTGCGTAGAACGACAGCGCGTACTGGGCCGAGCCCTTCGAGAGCGTCATCACCCCGTCCCGGGGCGCGGTGTTGGTCTTCAACCACTTGGCCGCCTCGCGCAGCCCGAAATAGGAGTCGGTGCGCGCCACGTCGATCACGGGCGTCGCCATGAATACGGCCATCACGCCGGCCGCGAGCAGCGCGACGGGCAGCGCTATGGGCTGTCCGGCGCGAGCCATCCACCCCACTCGGGGCCGCCGCCGCAGGCGCTTCCAGCGCACCGCGACCTCCAGTGCGACGTCGTGGACCGCTCGGCCCGCGAGGATCGAGACCGCGGGGATCAGCGGCAGCATGTAGTTGAACGCCTTCAGCGGATAGACGTGGAAGAAGAGCAACACGACGAAGGCCCAGATGAGGAGCAGCCGGTCCCCGGCCGTCCACTTTCGCAGCGCGATGACGATCCCGACGAGCCAGATGAGTGGCGTGACGAAGCCCTCGTACGAGGTGAGCTTGTCGAGGTAGTAGTACCAGGGCACCGTAGTGGCTCTCTGCCCGCTCTCCCCGAGGAACTCGAGCAACTGGTCCGCCTTCAGCGCGATCTGCACCAGCACCGGGATCAGGAACACGGTGAAGGCGAGCGAGGCCAGCAGGAACCGGCGCATGTCCAGACGCCGCAGCTCCTTCGAGACCAGCAGGTAGTTCACGGCGATCACGAGCACCAGCCCACCCGTCACCTTTGACTGGATCGTGAGAGCCAACGCGGCGGCGAACGCGTACAGCCAGATGTCGCGCTCCGTCGTGATCCACTTCGCGAAGCACATGATGGAGAGCGTGATCATGAAGACGAGCGCCGAGTCGAGCAGCGCCAGCCGGCCGAGCAGGACGGAGTACCCGCTGATCGCGATGAACAGAGCGCCGAGCAGGCCGACGTTGCGGCTGTAGAGCGTCCTCCCCAGCTCGAAGCCGACCAGCACCGTGCCGACGCTGAAGGCAACCGCGACGAGACGAGCGGCAACGTCGGAGACCCCGAACAGCAAGTACACGCACGCGACTACCTGCTGGTAGAAGAGGAAGTTGGAGTTGCCGCGCGAGGCCAGCACGAAGTACCGGTCGAGATCATGGTCTCCCGAGATCACTGCCGCCTGGCCCGCATACACGGCCTCGTCTCCGCGGAAGCCGACACTGGTGAGCGCCCAGACGCGCGGTACGACAGCGATCCCGAGGATCGCCATCAGCATCAGGGCGCCGCGATGGCGCCAGAGGAACTCCCCGATGCGGCGCACCACCGACCTGCGCGCGCGCCGGCCGTGGCTGCCCTTGAAATGGGCATCCGGCTCCGGGTCTCGGAGCAGGGTGGCGAACGGTCGTGCGGGAGCCTTCACCTGGGCTATGTGGCGGTTAGCAGAGTGGGCCGGACATGACCGCAGGAAGTTTCTGCCACCAGTCCATGGTGCTGCTGGCGATCAGCGTCGCCGGCACGCTACCGAAGGCGCTGAGCACGATCTGCCGCTCGGCGTCCTTGAGGTCGTGCCCGTGCATGCCCTGGAGGAAGGCCTCGATCTTAGAATAAGGCGGAAAGCCGAACGCGTCCTCGCAGTTCTCGAACAGGATCTCGAGCGCCTCGTCGGTGTCAAGCTGCCGCTCGAAATCCTTGTCGCGCTGGATGATCACGAGACCGGCGATCTGCGCCTCGGGCGCCACCCGGGCGCTCGGGATCAGGCGGTCGATGTCGTACTTGGGCGGCGGAATCAGCCGCTGGACGACCGCGTTGAGCGTCGCCGCCGGGATGCGCATCGTGGCGAGCACCATCGCGAAGCGCCGGCCCGTGCGCGAGTGCAGCCGGCTCTGCGGGATCAGCTTCACGCGCTCGCTCCACGACAGCAGCGGCGTCCGCACGGCGTGCACCGTGTGGCGGCTGATCGTGAGCGGCTTCGGGTATGCCAGCACCCGGCCGTCCGGGCACACGATCGTGAGATCGTCCGAGAGGAACGAGTACGGATAGTGGTCGAGCAGCTTCAGCGTGGTGGTCGTCTTGCCTGTGTCGGTGCGCGCGGTCAGCATGAACCCCTGGTCGCCGTCCGCGAAGCAGGCGGCGTGCACCAGCGCGTAGCCCTTGCTCGCGAACGTCCAGCGCAAGATGGGCTCGACCACGTTGGTGTAGAGCACATGGGGCGAGCGCTGGAGCAGCGGAGCGGCCAATACCTCGACGCGCTCCCCCACCTGGGAGATCTCAACCCCGAAGCCGAGGGCCCCGAAGCCTTCGGTGTACCTGAGGCTGCGCGCGCCGTTGCCGTTGCCGTTCCCCTTCGCGAGTTCGGCGAGGCCCAATTCAAGAGTGGGCTCGTGCTCGGTTGGCACGTTGCCGTTTCCGTTGGTGCCGTGCGAGTTTCCGTTCAGATCGTGTGGCGAGCTGCCGTTGAGGTGGACTTCGCCGTTGCTGCTCGCCGGCGCGGCGCGCATGTGGCCGATCCGCACGCGAATCGTGGGACGGCCGAGGGACTCGGGCACCATGAACCGCTGCAGCTCCGGCAGCCGGACCTCGGACGTGACGGTCACGATGCCGTGGATGTCGTAGCTGAAGGACCCGACCTCCCGGCGCTGCGCCTTGGCCCAGATCCATGCGTCCGCCACGCCGAACCGGATGACCGTGAGGGCGGCCAGCGAGAGCAGGTTCGACACCAGGTAGTTGATGCCGAGGCCGCTCGTGAGCGCCACCAGCAGCGGCACGCGCAACAGCAGCGCGAGGTTGTTCATCGCGAAGAACATCGCCGCCCGCCGGCCCTTGCTGCGCTGGTGGTCGCGTCCGCCGAAGACCCATGCCTCCGTGAGCCAGAAGTTCCAAAGCGTGGAGCCCTGCGTGGCGAGGATCGCGGCGGCGACGTAGTAGATCCCGGCGACGTCCGCGAAGAACGCCAGCAGCACGGTGTTGACGAGCAGGCCGGTCACGCCCACGACGCTGAACCGGCCGAAGCGCGCGGCCAGCTGGCCGAGCTGGAGCCGCCAGAGCTGGCCCAGGTAGCGCAGCGCCTCCCGCGTGGAGGCCTTCGTGTAGCCGGCGTGGCGCTCGCCGAACCCGACCGGGACCTCGGAGACCGCCAGCCCGGGTGTCCGCACGAGGATCTCGAGGAGGATCTTGAAGCCGCGCGGGCGCAGGCAATCGAGGTCCACCACGTCGCGCCGCACCAGGAAGCATCCGCTCATCGGGTCGGTCACGTGCCACAGGCGCGTGGGAAACAGCAGCATCGCGGCGCGGCTGGAGGCCCGCGAGAGCGCGCTGCGCAGCCGGCCGAGGGCGCTGTCCCCGCCGGGGCGGAACCGGCTCGCCACGACCAGGTCGGAGGCCGATTCGAGCGCCTCCACGTACATCTCCTCGAGCACCTCGGGCGGATGCTGCAGATCGGCGTCGATCACGCACACGAACGGCGCTCGCGCGGCCCGCATGCCCGCCACGACTGCGCCCCCGAGCCCGCCGACGCGCTCCCCCCCTGGCGGTGGATCAGGTAGACCGCACGCGAGGACTCGATCGCCCGGATCGCGTCCGGCGTGTCGTCGTCGCTGTCGTCGACGAAGATGACCTCCACCGGGAGGTCCGGGAGCACCCGGTCGAGCCGCGCGACCAGCGGCCCCACGTTCTCGGCCTCGGCGCGCGTGGGTACCACGACCGAGATCGCCGGCGTCGGCGTGTTGCCGTTCGGGCTGACGCCCGCGGCCAAGACGGCGCTCGCCGCCGCATGTGGGATGACTCCGTTCTCGCGCGGCCGCGCGGGACGGGACCTGAACGTGTTCCTCAAGCCCTTCTAACCCGCTACGTCGCCGGGCCCGCGGGGGTGACTACCGTGACACCCATGCGACCCGCCTTCCCCTGCCGAATCCATAATCACTTTCCGTGCCTCCATCCGTAAAGCGAACGGAACATAACGCAAGTTGCGCACTCAGCACAAGTCGTGACTTGATGTTTGTGCCTGCAGGCCTTAATGACGCCGGGTCTTGATTTGACCACGCGCGCGTGAGTTAGTTTGCGCAGTGACGGGTTATTGCCGGTCGCGGCCGGCGCGGGCGCCGCAGGAACGTTGGAGTCAGGATGACGGCAGGCGCGGCAGGGGAAACATCGACCGGCAGGTCTCTGCGGAGGCTTGCCTGCATTGTGCTGCTCGCAGCCGTCTGCGTGCTGATCCCGGCCGCCGACGCCGTCGCGGTGGACCCGGTGATCGCGGCCGCGGGCGACATCGCCTGCAGCGCCTCGAGCTCCAACTACAACAGCGGTAACGGCACGTCCGACAAGTGCCGGCAGAAGTACACGTCCGACCTGCTCGTGAACGCCGGCCTCGCGGCCGTGCTGCCGCTGGGGGACACCCAGTACGAGAACGCCACCCTGTCCGGGCTCAACAACAGCTACAACCCGACCTGGGGCCGCGTCAAGTCGATCACCCGCCCGGCGCCGGGCAACCACGAGTACAAGACCGCGAACGCCTCCGGCTACTTCGACTACTTCAACGGGACGGGCGTCGCGAACGGGCCGGCCGGCGACCGCACCAAGGGCTACTACAGCTTCAACGTCGGCACCTGGCACCTGATCGCGCTCAACTCGACGGACCACTGCACCCTCATCTCCTGCGCAGCGGGCTCGGCACAGGAGGTCTGGCTGAAGGCCGACCTCGCCGCCAACCCGAACTACTGCACGCTCGCCTTCTGGCACGACCCGCGCTTCAACTCGGGGCACGACGGCAACGCGGACGAGATGGCGCCGCTCTTTCAGGCGCTCTACAACGCGGACGCGGACGTCGTCCTCGGGGGCCACGCCCACGACTACGAGCGCTTTGCTCCTCAGAATCCGAGTGCCGCCCTCGACAACGCGCGCGGCATCCGGCAGTTCGTCGTGGGCAGCGGCGGTGCCTTCTGGACCAGCATCGGCACGCCCAAGCCCAACAGCCAGGTTCGCCAGAACAACACCTACGGCGTGCTGAAGCTGACCCTCCACCCCACCACATACGACTGGCAGTTCGTCCCGGAGGCCGGCAAGACGTTCACCGACTCCGGCACGGGAGCGTGCCATGGCTCCACGCCGCCGCCGGTCGACACGACGAAGCCGACCGTGCCCGGGAACCTGCGCGCCACGGCCGGGTCCGGCCAGGTCGCACTGCTGTGGAACGCGTCCACGGACAACGTGGCCGTCACCGGATACAACGTCTACCGCGGCACAACCCTTGTCACGACCGTCGGATCCGCGGTCACCTCGTACACGGACACTGGCCTCGCGCCTGGCTCCTACACCTACACGGTGCGGGCGACCGACGCCGCGGCGAACCTCTCCGACCCGAGCAACGCCGTCAGTGCGACGGTGGTGGACAGCCAGAAGCCCACACCGCCCGGCACCCTGACTGCCACCGCCGGCCCCAGGCAGGTTGCGCTGAGCTGGCAGGCATCGTCGGACAACGTCGGCGTGACCGGGTACCGGGTGCTCCGCGGTGGCGTGCAGGTTGGCACCGTGGGCGGCACTGTCACTTCATATACCGACCCCAACCTCGCCGCCGGCACGTACAGCTACACCGTGGTGGCGGTGGACGCCGCCGCCAACCCGTCCGACCCGAGCAACTCGGCCAGCGCCACCGTTCCCGACACCACCAAGCCGGGCGTGCCGGGCAACCTGGTGGCAACCGGCGGCGTCGCCCAGGTCAACCTCACATGGCAGGCCGCGACCGATGACGTGGCCGTGACCGGATACCGGATCTATCGCAACGGCAACGAGATCGCGAGCGTCGGAACCGTCACGTCCTACCAGGACCAGCTCCTCCTACCCGCCACCTACAGCTACACGGTGCGGGCGGTGGATGCCGCCACGAACCTTTCCGACCCGAGCAATACGGCGAGCGCCACCGTGCCCGATACGACGAACCCGAGCGCCCCCGGCAACCTCACGGCCAGCGCGCCCACCTCGAACCAGGCGGACCTGAGCTGGACCGCCTCGAACGACGACGTCGGCGTGACGGGCTACGACATCCGCCGCAACGGCCAGCCGTACGCGAGCATCGGCCCCGCGACGTCGTGGTCGGACACGGCGGTGGCCGCGACGGTCACCTACACGTATCAGGTGTACGCCCGCGACGCCGCCGGCCACGTCTCGGCTCCGAGCACTGCCTCGGTCACGGTCCCGGACACGCTGCGTCCCACCGTGCCCGCGAACCTGACGGCGAGTCTGAACGGCGCCAACACTGCCGCGCTGAGCTGGTCGGCCGCCAATGACAATGTCGCGGTCACCGGTTACACGGTCTACCGGAACGGAACGCCCCTCGCGAGCGTCGGCACCACGACCCTGTACGACGATCAGAACCTCGCCCCCGGCGCCTACACCTACGAAGTGCGCGCGCGCGATGCGGCCGGGAACAACTCAGACCCGAGCACCAGCGCCGGGGTGACGGTGCTCGACGTCGACGGCCCAACCGTGCCCGGCAACCTCAGTGCGACGGCCGCCGGGTCGACGCACATCGACCTCGCGTGGGAGGCGTCGACCGACAACGTCGGCGTCACGGGCTACGACATCTACCGCGACGGCCAGCCGCACGTGAGCGTCGGGCCGGTCACCTCCTGGTCGGATGGCGTGACCGCTCCCGCGACCCACACGTACGAGGTGCGCGCGCACGACGCCGCGGGCAATCCCTCCGGGCCGAGCAACAGCGCCACGGCGACCGTGGTGCCTCCCGACAGGGATGCGCCGACAGCACCGGGCAACCTCAGCGCGACCCGCGTGGGGGCCGCCCAGGTCGACCTCACCTGGGATGCCTCCACCGACGACCGCGCAGTGACCGGATACGTGGTCCAGCGCAACGGAGCGGTCATCGCCACGCTCGGGCCGGCGACCACTTACTCCGACCAGAACGTGCCCCCGGGCAGCTACACGTACGAGGTGCTCGCTTTCGACGCCGCCGACAACATCTCCGACCCCAGCGACACGGCAAGCGCCACGATCCCGGACGTCGACCCGCCCACGGCCCCCGGCAACCTGACCGCGACCGCCGCGGGTCGACGCACATCGACCTCGACTGGGAGGCGTCGCCGACAACGTCGCGGTGACGGCCTACGACATCTATCGCGACGACACTGCTGTACGCGAGCGTCGGACCGACCACCCGTCCTACTCCGACAACGTGCTCGCCCCGGCCACGCACACGTACGTCGTGCGCGCCCGCGACGCGGCCACGCTCGAGTCCGACCCCAGCAACTCCGCCACCGCGACCGTGCTGCCGCCCGACATCGAGGCGCCCACCGCTCCCGGCAACCTGCAGGCGGGCCTCAACGGGGCGGGTCGCGTCGACCTCAGCTGGGAGGCCTCGACCGACAACCGGGCGGTCACCGGGTACCGCATCTACCGCAACGGGAGCGTGGTGGCGAACATCGGCCCCGCCACCTCGTACTCGGACACGAACCTCGCAGCCCAGGCCTACACCTACAGCGTGACGGCCGTGGACGCCGCGGGCCACGAGTCCGATCCCAGCAACACGGCGAGCGCAACCGTGCCTGACGTCCAGAAGCCCAGCGTGCCCGGCAACCTCGCCGCTTCTTCCCCCACGGCGGGCCGCATCGACCTGACGTGGCAGGCCTCGAGCGACAACGTGGCCGTCACGGGATACGACGTCTACCGCAACGGGAACCTGCTCGCGAGCATCGGCGCCACCACGTCGTGGTCGGACACGGGCCTCGCGCCCGGCACCTACACCTATGTCGTGCGTGCGGTGGACGCCGCCGCCAACTCCTCTGACCCCAGCAACCAGGCAAGCGCGACGGCGCCGGACGGCGACCGCCCGACCGTTCCCGGCAACCTCACCGCGACGGCCATGGGCCCGACCCAGGTGGACCTCACATGGCAGGCATCCACCGACAACGTGGGCGTGACCGGCTACCGCGTGCTCCGCGGCGGCAACCAGATCGCCGCCCTCGGCGTGGTCACCTCGTGGTCCGACACCGGTGCGGCGCCGAACACCGGCTACAGCTACCAGGTGCGCGCCGTGGACGCCGCCGGCAACCTCTCGGACCCGAGCAGCGCCGCGACGGCCACGACGCCCGCGGCCTCCGCGACGTTCACGTTCGCCCCGGTGGCCGACGCCAAGATCTCGTCCTCGGCCGCCACCACCAACTACGCGACCACCAACCTGCGCGCCGACGGAGGGACGAACCCGGCCGTCGAGAGCGTGCTGCGCTTCACCGTCACGGGCGCCCCGGCCGGCAGCGTGCGCACCGCCAAGCTGCGGGTGTACGCCTACACCGGCACGGTCGACGGGCCCGCGGTCTTCACCACGAACCCGGCATGGACGGAGACGGCGATCAACTGGAACAACCGGCCGCCCCACACGAGCGCCAACACCGACGACAAGGGCAACATCCCCGCCAACAGCTGGGTGGAGTACGACGTGCACCTCCCTCGTGACCGGGGACGGCACGTACAGCTTCGGCCTGTCGACCACCTCCAGCGACGGCGTCGACTTCTACTCGCGCGAGGCCGCCACGCTGCGGCCCGAGCTGGTCGTGACGACGGGCGCGCCCGACACCCAGAAGCCCAACCCGCCGCCCAACTTCAGCGCGACGGTCCGCAGCGCGTCGCAGGTCGACCTCGCCTGGCAGGCCGCGACCGACAACGTCGGCGTTACCGGCTACCGGGTGTTCCGCAATGGAAGCCCGATCGCGACGCTCGGTGTGACCACCGCCTATTCCGACACGAGTGTGGCGCCCAACACGACCTACACATACGATGTGCGAGCCATGGACGGCGCAGGCCTCATCTCGGATCCGAGCAACACGTCGACGGTCACCACACCGCGAGTGGCGACGGTCGTGACGATCTCCCCCGAGGCCGACGCCCGCGTGCAGGCTGCCAACGCCACGACCAACTACGGGACCGTCTACCTGCGCGCAAACGGCGGCAGCGAGCTGGACGTCGAGACGCTTCCTGCGCTTCACCGTCACCGGAGTGCCGGCGGGAACCGTCCAGAACGCGAAGCTGCGCCTCTACAACTACAACGGCACGGCGGACGGCCCCGCCGTTTACACGACCAACCCGTCCTGGACCGAGACCGCGGTCAACTGGAACACGCGCCCGGCGCGCACGAGCGCCGCGACCGACGACAAGGGCGCGATCCCGGTCAACACCTGGGTCGAGTACAACGTCACGCCGTTCGTGACCGGGAACGGCACCTACAGCTTCAACCTGGCCACGACGTCCAACGACGGAATCGACTTCTACGCGCGCGAGAACGCCACGCTGCGGCCCGAGCTCGTGCTGACGGTGCCATAGCCATGCCACGAATCGGGGAAAGAGGCAGGCTCCTGGTGATCATCGCCGCGGCCGTCGTGGTCGTGTCGACCGCGGTCGTGCTGAGCGTCGCCGACTCCGCGGCGCCGCCCGAGTCCGGCCCGAAGGTGGACGCCCACGCCGACCACACCGGCATCTACGTGGTCGACGTGGCCAGTGACACCATCACCAGGCCGTCGAACCACCAGGACGCGCGCGAGCCCTCGTGGTCGAAGCAGGGACAGATCGCGTTCAGCACCGAGACCTGCGACGAGTGCAATTCGCAGCTTTCGCAGATGGATCCGGCCGGGACCACCGAGGTGCTGATCTCCGCGACCGTCAAACACGTGTTCCAGCCGTCATGGGCCCCCGACGGGCGCCGGGTCGCCGCCATCGGCCTCGGCCGTGGCGTCTACGTGGTCGACACTATGGCCGGCACGTCGAAGCGCCTCACCACCGGCCCCTCGGACGAGGCGCCGGACTGGGCACCGACGGGAGACTGGATCGCGTTCCACCGGCAGATCAGTGGAACGAACTACGACCTTTACGAGGTCAATGCGGAAACGCGTGAGCTACGCCGCCTGACCAACGACGCCAAACAGCAGACGAACGTGTCTTATTCACCTGACGGGAAGCAGCTCGCCTTCGCCGAGCAGGAGCCCAATGGGAAGTGGGCCATCATCACGATGAACGCTGACGGCTCCCGGCGCAAGCACGTGACAGACACTCAGACGAGTGCCCAGGAACCCGCCTGGTCGCCGGACGGCACGCAGATCGCGTTCATCCTGCAGGAGCTCGACCGCGCGACGCTGGCCGTGATCGACGTGACCGGCACGGGCACCCCCCGGCGCCTGACGACCAAGGCGATGTTCCCGTCGAAGCCGACTTGGTCACCGGACGGCAAGAAAATCGCCTTCGCGGCATCGTTGGACGCGGAGACACCTACGAACTGAGGCATAGATGCTGAGATCCTGGGCGACGGACTGCCCGACACCGAACAAGCTGACCCTGCTCGCCACGCTCGTCGTGGCATGCGTGACACTGGCCGCTGCGGCGCCCGCGCGCGCCGCCGACCCGGTGGTGGCGGCGGCCGGGAACATCGCATGCGATCCCGCGAGCCCGTATTTCGCCGCCGGGGCCGGGACGCCGGCCAACTGCCACCAGAGCGAGACCGCGGCGCTGCTCCCGGCGGGCCTGTCCGCCGTGCTCCCGCTCGGCGACGCCCAATACTGCTGCGGGACGCTTGCCGCGTACACCGCCTCGTACGAGCCGACCTGGGGAACGCAGAAGGCGATCACCCACCCGGTACCCGGCAACCGCGACTACATCACCGCGGGAGCCGCGGGCTACTTCGACTACTTCAACGGCCCCGGCGCCGCATCCGGGCCCGCGGGAAACCGCGACGAGGGCTACTACAGCTTCGACCTCGGCGCGTGGCACCTGGTCGCGCTGAACACGAACTGCACGCATGTCGCGTGTGCCGCCGGCTCCGCGCAGGAGCGCTGGTTGCGCGCCGACCTCGCCGCGCACCCGGCGGCCTGCACGCTTGCCTACATGCACGCGGGGCGCTTCAGCTCGGGGCGCCCGGGCGGCGCGCTCTCGATGGCGCCGCTGTACCGCGCGCTGTACGAGGGGGGAGTCGACGTGGCGCTCGCCGGGCACGCCAGGCACTACGAGCGGTTCTCCCCGCAGACCTCGGTGGGACGCAGCCCGGCGTTCGGGATCCGTCAGTTCGTGGTCGGCACGGGCGGACATTCGCTGGGCCCGATCCTCGCGCCGAAGAAGAACAGCGAGGTCCGGGAGAACACGACGTTCGGCGTGCTGGAGCTGACGCTCCAGGCGGCCGGGTACTCGTGGCGCTTCATCGCGCCCGCCGGGGCGACCTTCTCGGACACCGGCAGCGGTGCCTGCCACGGGGTCCCGCCGCCGCGCAAGGGGAAGAAGAAGCCGAAGCCCAAGCCCGGGCCCGAAAAGAGCAAGTCGAAGTGCACGGTGCTGGGCACGCCGGGCAACGACGTCCTGAGGGGCACGAACGGCCGCGACGTGATCTGCGGGCTGGCAGGTGACGACCGGATCGAGGGCAAGCGCGGCAACGACGTGCTGCGCGGCGGCGACGGGCGCGACCGGCTTTCGGGCGGCGACGGGCGCGATCGCATCGACGGCAACCGCGGCAACGACGTGCTGCGCGGGGGGCGCGGCGCCGATCTCATGCACGGCGGCGGCGGCAACGACGTGCTGCGCGGCCAGGGCGGCAGGGACCGGCTCTACGGCGAGGGCGGGCGCAACCGCGTCCTCGGGAACGCCGGCAACGACTACATCGACGTGTCCCAGAACGGGAACCGCGACACGGTCAACGGCGGGCGCGGCCGCGACCGGGCGAAAGCCCAGCGCCAGGACAAGGTGCGCGCCGTCGAGCGCGTCGTCCGCGTCAAGTGAATAGGCCGTCATTTGCTTAGCCGCAAATGACGGGAGCTCTGTCGCCCGGCCGCAAATGACGCACGGAGCTCTGTGGCGCGTCAGCGCGTGCGGCGGCGGCGCACTGCCAGCGTCAGCAGGCCGAGCAGCGCCGGCACGCCCAGCGCGAGCGGCAGCACACCGCCCGAGTTGAGGTCCTTCGTGTCCGCGATCCGCACGTCGATCGCGGGGCTGGAGGCCGGCTGACCATCGCCTGGATCCTCCGGCAGCACGACGACGTAGACGGCCGCGCGCCCACCCGGTGACCGCCGTCACGGACCAGGAGATGGAGGTGGACTCGCCGGGTTCGAGGGTCGGCACCCGCTTCGTGCGCTCCGAGGACCAGTCTTCGGGATCGACATAGATGCCGCTGCTCAATCCGACGACGTTCAGGCTCGCGACGAGCCCTGAGCGAGGCTCGGGTCCGCGGTTCCGGACCTGCGTGGTGAAATGGAAGTCGTCCCCAAGCCGGGTCGAGACCGCATTGCGGCTCACCGACACGTCGATCTGCGCACTCGCGGACGGAGCGGTCCCCAGCACGCAGACGAGCACGAGTGCGAGCAGGCGCGCCACCCTCATCCCGGCGACCCTCCGTGCAGGCTGATCAGGCGCGGCATCACCAGCACCGCCACGATCGTGAGGACCACGCTCGCGACGATCGGGGACGTGAGCCACGAAAGCTCCCGTGTCCAGTCGTACTGGTTGATGACGACGTTACGGATGTAGTGCTCGGCGGCGGTCATCGGGTTCACGCGCTGCAGCAGCTCGCCGGCCCACCCTTGCTTGGCGCCGCCCGGGAGCAGCGTCGGCGCGAACAGCGCGAGCAGCACGAACAGGCTCACCGAGAGGCTCACGCGGTTGGAGCGCGCAAGGACGCTGACGATCATGCCGAAGGCCGTCAGCGAGACCGCGACCAGGGTCCCCACGAGCAGGCCGGCGACGACCGCGTCGTCCACCGCCCCCACGTCGCGCCCCAGGAACCAGATGTACGGCACCGCCACGATCAGCGCGGCGAACCACAGCGACAGCGCGGCGAGCAGCTTCCCGGACACCAGTGCGCGGCGCGGCGCGGGTGTCAGCAGCAGGCTCTCGAGCGTGCCGCGCTCGCGCTCCCCGCTGATCGCGTCGGCGGCGGCGATCAGTGCCACCAGGGCGCCGAACGCCACCGCGACCTGCAGGGTCAGGTTGACCGTCTCACGCTTCTCGAGGAAGTTGATGCCCTCGCTGGTCGCGCCCACGTAGGTGATCGCGCTGACGAGGATGCTGAACGCGAGCAGCAACAGCAGCCCGCGGCCGCCGACCCACAGGTCGCGCAGCTCCTGACGCGCCACGACGGCCCAGCCGCGCGACTCCACCTCAGTCGTCTCCCGTCATCGACAGGAACGCATCGCTGAGGCGCGCGCCCTCCAGCTCGAACGCCAGCAGCGGGATATCGCTGTCGGCAAGCGCCCGCACCGCCTGGGTGACGTCCACGTTGGCGCTCCCGCGCCCCTCGTCGAAGTGGACGGCGACCCAGTCCGGGCGGCCGTCGAGCGGCTGCGCGTCCGTCAGCCCGGGCACACGCGACAGGGCGCCGAGCGCACGTGCGCGCATTTCGGCCGGCACGCGGAACCGCCCGCGGCGGGGCGCCGCCGCCCGGCGCGTCACCTCCGCGACCGTTCCCTCCGCCACCACGCGCCCGCGGTTCAGGATCAGGACGCGCGTGCAGATGTCCTCCACCTCGCCGAGGAAGTGCGTGCTGAGCAGGACGGTGGCGCCGCGATCGCGCGCGATGCCCTCGACGATGCGCAGGACCTGCCGCTGCCCGGCCGGGTCGAGCCCGAGCGTCGGCTCGTCGAAGAAGACGACCTGAGGATCGTTCACGAGCGCGCGCGCGATGCCCAGGCGCTGCCGCATGCCGCGGCTGTAGGTGCCGATCCGGGACGCGCCGCGCTCCGCGAGGCCGACCTGCTCGAGCAGCGCCGCGGCCGTCGACTGCGCGCTTGCGCGGGAATGACCGAAGAGCCGCGCGTGATAGCGCAGGAACTCCGCGCCGGCCTGCTGCTCCGGATAGCCCGCGCTCTCGGGGAGCACGCCGATGCGCTGCCGGATCTCGGCCGGGCGGGTGTGCGGGACGCCCGCCACCGCGAAGCTGCCGGCCGTCGGCGAAAGGATGGTCGTGAGCATGCGGATCGCCGTGGTCTTGCCCGCCCCGTTGGGGCCGAGGAGCCCGATCACCTCCCCCGCCGCCGCCGTGAAGCTCGAGCTCCTCCACGGCGACCATGCCCCCGTAGTCCTTCTTGAGGCCGCGCGCCTCGATCCGGACGTCAGAGCTCCCGGAATTTCCGCCTAAGGAAATTCCGTTCATTTCTAAAGCGGATCAGCTCTTCGCGGCCGCCGCCGTCGCGCGAGGTTCGCAGCACGTGCCCGACTCCCTGCGCGTAGAACTTGTACTCAACGGGCCGGGCTCCAGCGGGGTCGAGTCCTCCGTCTCGAGCGCGTTGTCGAAGGTCCCTGCCGGGACCGTCACCTTCGTGTCGAGCCCGACGACCTTCGCGCGGTCCTCCGCCTGACCCTTGTAGTACTCCTGGCGGTAGGCGAGCCCGGGCTGCGGGTCGGCCGGCATGATGATGCCCGCCTGCGCGCCGTCGACCCCGTACTCCCAGGAGCCCTCGGTCGAGACGACCTTGCCGTGCTCGTACTCCTTGGTGTCCTCGCCCAGGTACCAGACGTTGCCGTCCTTGTCCTGCGCGTACCAGTCCTTCGTGACCTCGACGAACCCGCCGCCGTCCCGCTGGGTGACGACGTCGGTGATCACCCGCGCCGTGATCCCCTGGATGTCCTTCGTGTCCTTGGTCACGGTCACGACGATGCGTTCCTCGTCGGACTGGTAGATCCACCTGCGCCCCGGCTGGTCGTTCGGCGCCAGCGGGTAGTAGGGATTGTCGATCTTCGTCGTGAAGTCGGCCGGGTCCAGCTTCACGGTCTCGGAGCCCCGGGGAAGCTTTGCCGTTTCGTTACCGGTGGTGGTCTGCGTCGTGGTGGTCTGGGTCTGGGCCTGGGTCGCGGTGGTGCTCGTGCTGTTGCCGCCCCCGTCGTCCGAGCCACAGCCGGCGACGACTGCCAGGCAGGAGACGACCGCCATGCAAAGGATGCGCCTCATGCCTCAGCGCCCGCCGGAGCCGGTCACGCTTGCCCGCACGAGGTCCAGGTCACGGTCGAGGAGCACCTCGATCCGGTGGCCGCTGGATGCGCTGCCCCCCGATGCGTCGACCTCGAGCCGGCTCTGGCGCTTGAAGACCTCGACGTCCCAGGCGACGTTCCGCTGATGGGTGCGTTCGACCCGCTCGACCTTGTCGGCACCGACCGCGTGGAGGGCCGCCTGTCCTGCCCGTTCGGCGCGTGGGCCGGACACTGCGCGGCCCGGGTCATCGCCGATTGCCTGGGAGATTCCGATTCCGCCGGCCGCGAGTGCGAGCGCGGCGGATCCTGCTATCAGGATATGTCGTTTTTTCGTCATGCATCTAGTGTTGCCCGCGACGGGTGAGATAAAGATGAGAGTGGCGGATCAGCGTGCGTTGATGCGGGATTCGCCGGCGACCGGCACGCTCAGTTGCACGGTTGCGCCGCCTGACGGCGTGTCGACGATCACTGCCGTCCCGCCGTGTGCCTCCGCGATCGCGCGCACGATCGACAGGCCGATGCCGGTGCCGCTGCGTGCGCGTGTCCCGTCGCCGCGAGCGAATCTCTCGAACGCGTGCGGCGCGAGGTCCGGGGGGAATCCCTCCCCCGCGTCGCTGACCGCGATCTGCAGCAGCCCGTTCTGCCTGCGGGCCGTGAGGCGGATGTCGCCGGCGCCGTACCGCAGCGCATTGTCGACGAGGTTGCCGAGCGCCTGGCGGCTTCGCAACGGGTCCACGGCCACGCGCAGATCGGCCGCCGCGTCGACGGTGATCTCGCGCCCCTGCTCGCGGGCCCGGTCCGAAAAGCGCTGCTGCGTGCGCTCCAGCAGCTCCCGGACCTCGACGTCCTCGGTCCTGACGGGGAGCTTCCCGTCGGCGGAGCGCGCGATCAGCAGCAGGTCCTCCGCGAGCTGGGCAAGATGGTCGGTCTCCTCCAGCGCGGCGACGAGCGACTCGCGCACGTTGACACCGTTGCCCTCGGCTCTGATCGCTGCCTCCAGCTCAGCTTTGACGACCGCGAGCGGCGTACGCAGCTCGTGGCTCGCATCGGCCACGAACTGCCGCTCGCGCTCGAACGAGTTCTCCAGCCGGGCGAGCATCTCGTTGAGCGTCTCCCCCAGCCGCCGGATCTCGTCGTGCGCCTCGGGCAGCGGCAGGCGCTCCCCCTGCCGGCTCAGCGAGATGCGCTTGGCCCGCTGGCGCATCGCCTCGACCGGGCGGAACCCGATCGTGGCGAGCAGGTAGCCGATGCCGGAGGCCAGCAGCACCGCGATGGGGCCTCCGATCAGGAACGACTTGGAGAGCGCGGTGAGGGTGTCTTCGCGGTCCGACAGCGAGGTGCCGACGACGACCACCCGCGTCCTGCCTTGCGATTTCGCGCGGCCGCGCCAGGATGCGGGCCGGCCCATCGACCCCGATTACGTGCCGCTCCAGCAACAGTGGCGCGAGCGCGGCGCGGCGCGCCTCTTCCGGGTCGAGCGCCGCCGTGCGGTCCTTGGTCGTGCCGTCCAGCAGCCGTCCGTTGGACGTGAGGATCTGGATGAACCCCTCGTCCGACTCGACCAGCCGTGGGCCTCCGACCACGGAACGGCTCGTGTCGCTCGAGCGCACGAGCGCGGCGACGTCGTCCGAGCGTGACCGCAGCGACGTGTTGACGATCTCGTCCAGGTTGCTCTCCTGGCGCTCGTACACGAACACGCCCATCGCGGCGATCAACAGCGTCATGGCCAGGGCGAACGCGGCCGTCATCCGCACCCGGATCGGCAGCCGGCTCAGGCCTACGACCCCCCGTCCTTCCGCAGCCGGTACCCGGCGCCGCGCACGGTCTCGAGCGACTTCACGCCGAAGGGGCGGTCGACCTTCTCACGCAGATACCGCACGTACACCTCGACCACATTAGAGCGGTTCTCGTAGTCGTAATCCCAGGCATGCTCGAGCAGCTGGAAGCGGCTCAGCACCTCGCCCGGCCGGCGCATGAAGGTCTCCATCAGGGCGAACTCCTTGGGCGACAGCTCGATCTCCGCGTCACCCCGCCATGCCTGCTGCGTGGCCGGGTCGAGACGCAGGTTGCCGACCTCGATCACCGCTGGGCGCTCGACCGGGCCGCGGCGCGCGAGCGCACGCAGCCGCGCCAGCAATTCGGCCAGCGAGAACGGCTTCACGAGGTAGTCGTCCGCGCCCTGGTCGAGGCCCTTCACGCGGTCCTCGACCGAGTCCCTCGCGGTCAGCATGATGATCGGCGCCCAGACCCCGTCGTCGCGGAGTTTCCGGCAGGTCTCGAAGCCGTCGATGCCCGGCAGCATCACGTCGAGCACCATCGCGTCGAACTCGGACGAACCTGCCATCCACAGCGCGTCCTCACCGGTGGACGCGAGGTCCGCGACGATCCCCTCCGCCTGCAATCCCCTCCGCACGGCCGCGGCCATCCGCTTGTCGTCCTCCACGATCAGAACCCGCACAGAGCGAATATCATCGCCAAAACATGAGAAGAGCCTGAGAAATGGCTTGACAATGGGCCAACCGGGCGCGTTACTGGTGGTCGCGTGCTGGGTACGCGGACCCTATGGAACGGATGGATTCCAATCGCTCCACCGTCGCTCCCATCGAGGCGGTGTTCCAGTCGGCGAGGCAGTTCGGGCTCGGCGAAGGTGACGTCATTCAGACCTTCGACCAAGCGCTCTGCACCGTCGGCGAGGACGCCACCATGGTGGATTACCTCGACGAGTTGAGCGCCGCGCTCGCACGCCGCATCCTCGCGCAGGAGCGGCACAACCGCTCTCGGCCCGCCGCCGAGTAGCGGCACGACCTCTCTGCCGTGTCAGCCCGTCGGCACGTCGACGGGGTCGAAGCCGCGCTCGCGCATGCCGCGCTCGATCTGCGCGATCGCGGTCTCGATCACCTTCACGCGCGCGTAGGGCTTCGACTCCGCCTCGATCAGCTGCCAGTGCGCCGAGCTCGTGGTCGGTGCGCGCGAGCATGTCCTCGACCGCCGTCTCGTAGTCGCGCGCGGCGCTCGCGGTTGCGCCAGTCGTCGGCGGTCAGCTTCCAGCGCTTGAGCGGGTCCTTCTCCCGCCGCTTGAAGCGCCGCAGCTGCTCCTCGGCGGAGATGTGCATCCAGTACTTGACGAGGATCGTCCCCTCGCGCGCCAGCATCCGCTCGAACGCGACGATGTCGTCGTAGGCGTGGGACCACTGGTCGACGGTCGCAAGGCCCTCGACCCGCTCGACCAGCACCCGCCCGTACCACGAACGGTCGAGCACGGACATGTCGCCCCAGCCCGGGCAGCGCCGGCTCGAACCGCCACAGGAAGTGATGGCGCAGCTCGTCCTCGGTCGGCGGCCCGAAGGCCGCGACCCGGACATGGCGGGGATCGAGCGGCGCGACGAGCCGCCTGATCGCTCCTCCCTTCCCGGATGCGTCCCAGCCCTCGAACAGCATGCAGACCGGCGGGCCGAGCCGGCCGTCGCCGAGCTTTCCGCCGAGCTGCAGCCGCAGTGCGAGCAGGCGCCGCTGCGCCGCCTCGAGGCGCTTCGCCTCCTCGTCCCGCGAGAGCGAGCGCGTGAGGTCGAGGTCGCGGAGCGAGAGCGGGGGCATGACCTCAGTCCGCGAACTCGGCCGGCCGCTTCTCGAGGAAGGCGGCGATGGCCTCGCCCGGCGCGCTGCCGTGCAGCGCCAGGATCTGCTGGCGGTCCTCGTACTCGATCGCCGTCTGCTCGGACGGGATCTCGAGCGCCGCCCACATGCCCTGCTTGGTGAGGCGGGTCGCCCACGGAGCCCAGGCGGCCACCTGTGTCGCCCCCTCCAGCGCCCGCTCCAGCAGGCGCTCGTCGTCGACCACGTCGGCGACCAGACCGATGCGCGCCGCCTCCTCCGCATCGACCCGCCGGCCGGTGAGCATCATCTCGTGGGCCCGCGCGGCGCCGATCAGGCGCGGCAGGAGCCAGCTGGTCGCCATGTCGCAGTTCGACAGGCCGATGTTGATGAAGGCCGCGCGGAACACGGCCTTGCGCGCCGCGTAACGGATGTCGCTGGCGCACGCGAGCGCGATCCCGAAGCCGGCCGCGCCGCCGTTCACCGCGGCGATCACCGGTTGCGGGGTCGCGCGTACCTGCAGGATCAGCCGCGACATGTGCTCCTGGTTGCCGAAGTGATCCCGCGCGGCATCGGTCCCGTCGTTGCCCGGGCGCCTGCCCGTAACCGCGCAGATCGACGCCGGCGCAGAAAGCCGCGACCCGGATCCGGTGATGATCGACCGCCCGGCACGAGCGGTCGGCGGCGATGGACCGCAGCTCGTCGTGCAGCGCAACGCACAGATCGACGTTGATCGCGTTCAGCTGGTCGGGACGGTTGAGCGTCACGAGCCGCACGTGCGGCGCCGGGCGCTCGGACAGGACAACGTCGCTCATCTGGCTCTCCTCTCGCGGGGGTCTGCGCCAATCCTGTCATTGCAAGCGGGCAGGGGTCGGACAGACGGCCTAGGATGCCGATAAGTCGAGGGATGGATCCCACGACTGACAACTCCGTGCGACGCTGGTGCGAGGAGCCGTAATCGGCATCGCGGCAGCGGCGCTGCTGGCCGTGGGCATCACACAGCTCGTGCTGGACGACGGCCAGGCGCGCTGCCCCAGGAGCTGCAAGCTGCCGCCGTTCAACGCCCGCTGGTCGTATCAGCTCCAGGGGAACCTGCGCCTGACCAGCGCCCGCGTGTACGACGTCGACGGCGCCGACACGCCCCGGTCGTTCGTCGCGCGGCTGCACAGGCTGCGCCGCTATGCGATCTGCTACATCGACGCGGGAACGTGGGAGGACTGGCGCCCGGACCGGCAGCGCTTCCCCGACTCGGTCCTCGGGCGCGACAACGGCTGGCCGGGGGAGCGGTGGCTCGACATCCGGCGCGCGGACGTGCTCACCCCGATCATGCGCGACCGGATCGCGACCTGCCGCGACAAGGGATTCGACGCCGTCGAGCCGGACAACGTGGACGGCTACGCGAACGAGACCGGATTCCCGCTGACGGCCGCCGACCAGCTGCGCTACAACCGCCGGCTCGCCCGCCTCGCGCACAGCGCCGGCCTGGCGGTCGGGCTGAAGAACGACCTCGACCAGATCCCTGCGCTGCGCAGCGAGTTCGACTTCGCCGTCGTCGAGCAGTGCTTCCAGTACGACGAGTGCGACAAGGTCCGGCCGTTCGTGAGAGTCGGCAAGCCCGTGTTCGAGGTCGAGTACGAGGTGCCGAGCTCGAGCTTCTGCTCTCAGGCGCGCCGGCTGCGCATCAACTCGCTGCGCGCACCGCTCGACCTCGACCGGCCGGGCACGCCTTGCCGGTGACGCGGTGAGCGAGGCCGGAGAACCCAAGCAGGTAAGGCAATCAGGTTCGCGGCGCGTCTGGTCTTCGCCGTGCGGCGCGTGTCTGCGACCTAGCGACACGCGTGTCGGTGAAGAAAGTGCCGTGCGCGCGTGATTCGTAGAGGGCCCCTCCATCGAGTGATGCATCTGTCGACGTCCCCCATAGGGGGGCAAATCCATCAACGAACGAGGGGCCCAGTCACGGATCGGAAAAGCCGCATCGCATCAGACCGCGAACACGCGCACCTCGTACAGCTTCCGTGACGGCGAACGCACGACCGCGCCAACCACAGGCGTCGATCCCGATCCCCTACCCCACCGGTTCTTGTCGCACGAGCCTGCGCGCGCCCGTGCGCCGCATGGTGATTCCGGAGGCCGCCGTTTGCGGCAAGACGTTTGGAAGAGCCGCTAGCGCTCGCGGATCGTGATCCGCCAGCTGCTCGGCGCGCTGGCGACGAGGCGGCGGTAGGTCCCGCGGCGGACCGTGATGTGCCCCCGGCGCGACCGCGTTTCGAGCAGGCGGAAGCCGCGCGTGCCGGTGATCCGCAGGGTTCCGCGCCCCTTGCGCCAGGTCAGCGTCGCCGCATGCCGCAGGCGCACGGTCCCGATCCGCTTGGTGCCCCGGCCGGTGAACGTCCACGTCTTCGCCGCGTGCACCCGCGACGCGGTGGCCGCACCGCCGGACGCGGAGGTGGCGGTCGCGGTCTGAGTCATCAGCGCCGCGCCGGCCACGCAGGCGATCACGAGCAGCGTGCGCGGCGCGGGCGATGGACTTCATGCGATCCACACCGCGGTCGCCAGCGCCCGTCCCGGGCGCAGGAATATCTTCACGAGCGGGGGCAGCGCGAGCAGCGAGGCGACGGTCGCGCCCGCGATCAGCCCGCTGCCGGGCTGCGCGAGCGCCGGCGGCAGCGCGATGCCGACCTCGACGAGGACCGCGCCGCACACTGCCAGCATCGCCCAGCCGAGGCGTCCGAGCGACACCAGGAGGCTGACGAGCAGCGTTGCGAGGGCCAGGCAACCGAATCCCACGAACAGACTTGTAGCGATCGTGCCCGACGTCCACTGGCCGGCGAACATGCAGACCGCCGAGAGTGCCGCGGTTGCGAGCGCCAGCCGCAGGATCGAGCCGCCCGAGGATCACGAGCCCCGGGCCGCCGACGTTGACCTTGTCGGCGCGCGAGACCGGGGTCTCGCGCAGCGCGCGCGGCAGCTCGATGTGGACGCGCGTGAGATGCCGCCCGCTCCACAGGCCGCCCACCGCCGAGGGAATCAGCGCGAGCGCCGGCAGCGCGCCGAAGAAGCCCCATCCGATCGTGTCGTCGGTGACGAGCAGGGCGCCGAGGCCGGCTCCCACGATTCCGACCACGCCGGCCTGCAGCCAGCCTCCCGGGCTGGGCGCGGGAGACGGGGACGAGGCGATCGCGGCCGCGACGACCGCGAGCGTGAGCGAGCGCGGCGCCGCCGAGCAGCGCATGGGGATCGATGGCGAAGTAGAGGCCGATCGCGACGGCCGCGAGCAGGAGCGCGTACCAGACTCCCCATCCGCGGGCGACGAGCACCGTGCCGCCGACCCAGGTGACGACCAGCATCGCGGCGACGCCGCCACCGTGGCCGTGCGCGCCCAGCACCGCTGCGATCAACGCGAGCAGCACGATGCCGGACGGGCCCTCGTTGCGCAGTGACCCGAGGCCCTCGCCCTTGCTCAGGTGGCGGCTCCACAAGATCCACTGCAGCGCGAATGTCAGCGGCAGCGCGAGTCGCACGGCCGTGTCCCAGACGCCTGCGCCCAGCTGGGAGCTGAGCGGCGAAGCCCACATCGCGACCGCGACGATCGCGAGGACGAGCGAGATGCCCTCAGCCGTGGCGCTGCGGCCGGAGCTCTCCTGTTCCTCGATGTGGCGCCCGCGCGGGGCGGGACCGCTGTCCGGGCCGATCACGTCGCGGCCGCTGCGGATCGCGTCGCGGGCCTGCACTCCGCACCAGGCTTCGAGCACGACCGCGGCCTCGAGGCTGTCCTGGACCGGCCGGCCCAGCCGCGCCTCGACCACCGCGCGGGCGTCGTCGGTCGTGTAGGCGCTCATGCCGTCGCCAGTCGCGTGGTCATCCGCCCGATCAGGTCGCGATAGCCGCCCAGGCAGGTGTTCTTGGTGAACCTGCGTGCGACCCGCTGGTGGCCGCGCTTGCCGAGCGTGGAGGCCAAGGTGTGGTCCGTCAGCATCGTCGTGGTCGCCATCGCGAGGCTGTGCACGTCGCACGGCGGCGCCACGATGCCGCACCCGCGCAGCACCTCGGGCACGCCGCCGACGGCGGTCGCCACGACGGGACGGCCCTGGGCGATCGACTCCAGGATGCCCATCGGCATCCCCTCGGAGATGCTCGTCATCAGGAGCATGTCGGCCTCCCGCAGCGCACCGTTGACGTCGCGCGTGCTGCCCATGAACCTGAAACGCTCGTCCAGGCCGAGCCTGCGTGTACAGGTCCTCGCACGACTTGCCGTACGCCTCCTGGTCGGGCGACACCGGGCCGTAGTACTTGAAGGTCGCGTGCGGCAGCGCGCTCGAGCGACCTCGACCGCGACCCGCAGCATCGTGTGCACGTCCTTGAGCGGGTCGATGCGGCCCGATCGCGACCACGCGCGCGTCGCGCGGGAGCGGCTGCGGCTGCTCCGGCTCGCCGATGCCGTTGTGGATCACCTGCACCTTGGAGGGGTCGACGCCCATCTCGACCGCCCAGCGCGCGTTGGCGTCGCTGACCGGAGAGACGACGTCGGCCGCGGCGTAGGTCGCGAGGGCCAAGCCCTCGCGCAAGGCGGCGTGGAGACGAAGCGCTGGCCGGGGGCCGACCGGCTGCGCGCGGCGGCCAGGTAGCTCTCGCGCACGTACACGCCGTGCTCGGTGAGGAGCATGGGCGTGCCGTACAGCGCCTTGTGCACGAGCGCGGGAACGGCGGCCCAACCCGCGCACGGTCACGTGCAGGAGCTCGGTCTCCGGCGTGGGAGTAGCTCGCGGTGCGAGCCACCCAGTAGAGAGTCTGATAGAGCGTCGCCGCCTCGACCGTGTCGAGCTCGGGAGCCCGGGCCGCGCCGTCGGTCTCCTCTGTGAGGACCTCCTGGAGGGCGCGCAGGAACTGCTCCCACCCGCGCCGGCTGCGAAACGCCGGGCGCACGCCGTCGGGGTGAAGCCGGCACCAGACCAGCGCGTCCAGCGAGCGCCTGCTGGTCACCGTGCCAGCCGATCAGCGAGCGCACCAGCGTGCTCGCCAGCTCCGAATTGGCCCGGCCCGGGCGGCGCCTGCGCGGAGCAGGGTCGCTGGACCAGAGGTCGATGCTCGGGAGCAGCTCCGCGTGCGCGGGCACCTCGAACGAGCGGCGGTCGCGGTCGTGGGCCGCGACGATCGGGAGGACCTGCCAGTTGATCTGGGGGAGTCCCCCGATCAGCAGGTCGCACCAGGAGCTCACGCCGCCGATCACGTGGGGGTAGGTCCCCTCCGTGATCAGCAGGACGCGGGCGCCCGGACGAGCCGAGCGAGCCGAGTACGGCGGTGGCGTCGATGATTCGATCAGCACCGCGTACCCAGCTCGCTCAGGTCAGTCCGGATGTACTGTCTAGGGAAGCAGCTTGATCGGAAGCTGCTTCGCCACGCCCGGGGTGACCGACGTCCAACCGGACGTCAGCCCGCCGTAGGCGCTGCCTACCGTGGTCGCACCTGCGACCGGGATCTGCAGGGTCGAAGACGCGTTCGACGTGACACGCATCTTGACCGTTCTGGATGTAGGCCTCGACCTGCGAGGAGGCCGCGTCCCACTTCGCCTGCGTGTTGAGCAGGCCAGCCGCCTCTTTGTGGATCGGCTGGGTGATCGCCGGCTTGTAGTAGGACCGGTACCGCTTCAGGACCTCGTCCATCACCGGAGTACAGGATCCCGTCCTTGGCCAGGTTGGCCTGGTGCATGTAGTGCGGCCGGGGGTCGTTCGAGAGCACGTGACGCAGCATCGTGCTCGGCCTCCCGGTCGATGTACTCGCTCCACGTCGCCGGCTTCGAGAAGCAGGTCGTCGTGGCCGTGTTCACGCACGCGCCTCCGAGCTCGGGCGGCAAGTACAGGTAGTTGTACTCGTCGAGCTGCTCGGTCCGCGTGGCAGACGTTGTAGTACACGTTGGTCGGGTACCGCGGCAGGCTCAGTGGCGGGCCCGAGCTGCCACTGCGCCGGACCGGCGCGAGTTGTCGTCGCCGAACGTCTTGATGCCCGTGTCGGTGAACACCTGTGCCATGTTCGGGTTGAACAGGCCGGAGTGCTCGCCGGTGACGATCTCGCTCGGGTCGATCGGCAGGCCCTTGCTCTTCGCGAAGGCCACGTTCTTCTGGATCTCGTCCTTGATCTCGGCTACGTGAGGTTGTCGAGGTTCGGGTGACTGTAGGTGTGGTTGATCCAGTAGAAGTACTTCTTGACCGCCAGGAGCGTCGCCGTCAGCTGGTCCCTGTTTCCGGCCTCGACGCTGCCCTCACCGTTGAAGGCCAGGTCGATCCGGAAGTCGTTGACTGCCGACCACAGCACGTGCCCTCAGGACGTCGAACGCAGTCATCCGGTGCGGCCGCACGAGCGTCTCCGCGTTGGCCACCGGGTCCCAGCGCTCGCTGTCCATGAACACGTCGTCCACCTGGACCGTGAGGTAGTTGCGCTCGGTACCGAGGTACACGCCGCGCGTGACCCAGGTCAGCATTCCGTGACGCAGCAGCTGCGCTCTGGAGCTGGTACTGGTTCGAGTCGAAGGTCGAAACCATCTCCTCGCGACCGTCGGGACGCGTGTTGATGCCGACCAGGGCGGAGTTGTTCGGACCCGTGAGCAGGGTCTTGAACTTCGCACCGCTGGCAGGCGTGGCCTGGTAGCCCCAGGTGTACTGGTCGATCGGCACGTTGCCCTTGAGGTACGGGAACGTGGTCAGGCCCGTCGTGCCGTCAGCTTGCCGACGACACCGCCGAGCTCACCGCTGACCGTCGGGGTGTTCAGCCCGTACTCCGCCGACGGGTACACGACCCCCGTGATCTGGCGGATGCCGTACTTGACCTCGAAGTCCGCGAGGGCGGCCCACTCGTCGGCGCTCAGCGCCGACGGGTAGGTGCCGTTGTCCTCGTAGACGAGGCCACCGGTCGCGACGATCACGGCTTCGTACTTCGCCCGCGGCGCGCCGTTCACCGTGTCGGCGAACGTCGAGGCCGTGTACGGGTCGTCCTGCGTGGCGATCTTCTTGTCGAAGGGAACGCCTTCACGCTTCAGGGCTGCCTCCCAGGCGGAGGTCGAAGGCTCCGTCCCGGTCGCCGACAGCAGCAGGACCTTCATGTCCGTCCGCTGGTTCGGCAACGCAGCCGAGGCCGCCGAGGCGGCCATGAGGAAGATGGTGATGGCAAGCATCACCAGGGGGGTAAATCTCTTCACCGTCGTGCCTCCTTGAGGTGTCCGTTTGCACGGTGTCCATCGTTGGGGTGTCCGTTCTCCAACAGGTGGCCTGACGGCGTGAGTGACTCCAGCCGTGCTTCGAGGCCGGCCATCACCTGGCCGATCTCCTTGCAGACCTCCAGCAGGGTGTTGCGCATCACGATCGCCTCGGTGAGCAGATGCAGCGCATCGTCACCGTGCTCTTCGTGCGAAGGGCCATGCTCCTCGGGAGGAGCCGGGATCGCGCGCAAGCGCTCGATCACGTGCCCGACGTTGGGTGGCGCTTCGAGCTTCACCCGCAGGCGGGCGTTCTCTTCGCGCAGCAGCAGGGCGTCCGCCTCGAGGGCGTCGATCACCTCGCCGCTTCGGCCTTCCGGCCGGCGCGTCAGCCGGCGCAGCGAGCGAAACGGGGCGCGTGCGCGCTCCGCAGCGTCGTCATGCGTGCCGGGCTTCGGCGCATCAAAGATCGCGTTGTTGCCGGCCTGACCCGAAAGCGCACCGTCCTGGGGGAGGGGCGGCGTCCGGTCCAGGCTTGGATTCCGTTCCAAGACTGCGACTCCATCGTCCGTGGGGGAGGAAGAGGACGCAATCCAATGTATGGACGAATGACCTACGACGCAAACGAAAATTAAAGAGAGCCGTGATTTGCTTAGGCGCAAATCACGGGAGCTCCGTGCTCCGGCTTAGCCGCAAATCACGGGAGCTCCGCGCTAGGCCTCAGATCGGGGACTCCGTGCTACGAGCCTGCCAAATGACGGGAGCTCTGTCAGCGCGGTGCTACGCGACGTCGCGCGCGGTCGCCGCGACGGCGAGGCTCCCGGCGACCCACTCGGCGAATTCCTGCGGTGGCAGTGGCTTGCTCAGGTGGAATCCCTGTGCCACGTTGCAGCCCAGCTCCGCGAGCTGGTCCATGGTCTGCTGGTCCTCGACGCCCTCGGCCACCACCTGGAGGTGGAGGTTGTGCGCCAGGTCGATCGTGGAGCGCACGATGAAGGCGTCGCCCCGGTTCGAGGCCATGGTCTCGACGAAGGTGCGGTCGATCTTCAGCTCGTTGACCGGCAGCTCCTTCAGGTAGGCCAGCGACGAGTAGCCGGTGCCGAAATCGTCGATCGAGAGGGCGATGCCCATGTTGTGGAGGTTCTTCAGCACCTCGAGGGCCCGTTTCGGGTCGACCATCATGGTGCTCTCGGTGATCTCCAGCTCGATGGAGGAGGCCGGGATGCCCCATTTCGACAGCAGACGCGCAACATCCTCGGGAAGGGTCGGGTCCAGCAGGTTGCGCGTCGACAGGTTGACCGAGACCTTCAGGTCCATGCCCGCGTCGCGCCACTCGCGGCACTGCCCGAGCGCCATGTTCAGGACGTAGCGGCTGAGCTGCTTGATCAGCCCCGTGCGCTCCGCCATCGGGACGAACTCGGCGGGCGGGATCAGCCCGCGAGTGGGGTGCTGCCAGCGAACCAGTGCCTCGGCTCCGACCACGTTGCCGCTCTCGAGGTCCACCTTCGGCTGGTAGTGGAGCAGCACCTGGTTGTCCTGGAGCGCCTTCTTCAGCTCCCCGACCATCGCCAGGCGGACCGGGTTGTACGGGTCGTGCTCGACCGCGTAGACGGAGTACCCGCTGTGCGTGCGCTTGGCCTCGTACATGGCCACGTCGGCGTGCTGCAGCAGCATGTCCACGTCCTCCCCGTGCTCGGGGTAGAGCGCGATGCCGACGCTCGCGTCGATGTGGACCGGCAGCTCGTCGACGAGGAAGTCGTGGTCGAGGACCGAGCGAATCTTCTCGGCGGCCTCGATCGCGCCCGCGGCCTGGCCGAGACCCGGGAGCAGCACGCCGAACTCGTCGCCGCCGAGGCGAGCGATGGTGTCGCTGTCGCGGAGCGCGCCGCGCAGGCGCAGGCCGATCTCCTTCAGCAGGTGATCGCCCTTCTGATGGCCGAGGGTGTCGTTCACCTCCTTGAAGCGGTCCAGGTCGATCAGCAGGACCGCGCCGAGCATGCGCTCCCGCCGCCCCTGCCGCAGTGCCTGCTCGATCCGGTCGTGGAACAACGTCCGGTTCGGCAGGTCGGTGAGGGCGTCGTGCAGCGCCTGGTGGCGGTTCTCGGCCGCGTGGCGCCGCAGCCGCCGGGATGCCCCCGCGACGATCCGGAAGAGCACGAGGTACAGCAGGGCGAGGCCGCCGAAGAGGATCAGGTAGAGCTTCTTCGTGTCGCGGTTGATGGCAGCCGCGATCGGCTCGTAGGGCATGTAGATCTCGAACGCCCCGGCCGGCACGCCGTTGCGCTGGAACTGGAGCGGGATGTAGACCTCGAGCAGCTTCCCGAAGCCCCGCTCCTCCGCGTTCTCCACCTCGTCGGCGCCCGTGACCTCGGACTCCACCTCGCCGTCCAGCGCCTCCTCGAGATCTTTCGACGGCGGGAACCTGCGGTTGACGATCTTGCTGTCGTCCGAGTAGACGATGCGGTGGCTGCGGTTCCACAACTTCAGCCGCGCGACGCGCGTGCCGATCTGGCTGCCGCGGAACTCCCGGTCGAGCGCCCGCACCTCGGCGCGGTCGAGGCCGCGCGTCACGTCACCCGGCGTCAGGTGCGCCTGGACGGTCGACTTCGAGATGAGCTCGGCCGTCTCCTCGGCATTGGCCAGGCTGCGGTCCGTGACCTGATTCTTGACGGTATGCGCGAGCACCACCCCGAGCAGGACGATCGGGACCAGGCTCATCAGGCTGAACTGGCCGAGCAGACCGAGTTTTGGCAGGCGGGCACGCACCACGGTCAGATATCGGCCGATCGCCGGATGGCCGTTAGTCGTCTCTTCCCAGTTTCTGAGCGGGAGCTGAGCGTCAGGCGTGCGGCTAGACGCCGAGCGAGCGGCCGACGATCTCCTTCATGATCTCGGTCGTGCCGCCGTAGATGCGGGTGATGCGCGCGTCGTTGTAGTAGCGCGCGATCGGGTACTCGAGCATGTAGCCGTAGCCGCCGTGCAGCTGCAGGCAGCGGTCCACGACGCGGCCCTGCAGCTCGGTCGACCACCACTTCGCCATCGCGGCGTCCTCGGGGGAAAGCTCCCCGGCGTTCAGCGCCATCACGGCCTGGTCGAGGTAGACGGTGCGCCAGCTCGATCTCGGTCTTCATCTCGGCCAGCGCGAAACGCGAGGCCTGGAACGAGCCGACCGGCTGGCCGAACGCCGTGCGCTCCTTCACGTACTCGAGCGTCACGTCGAACGCCGCCTGCGCGGAGGAGACCGCCGCGATCGCGATCGACATCCGCTCCTGCGCGAGGTTGGACACCAGGTACAGGAAGCCCTTGCCCTCCTCCCCCAGCAGGTTCTCGACGGGGACGTGCACGTCGTTGAAGAACAGCTCCGCGGTGTCCTGCGCGTGCATGCCGAGCTTGTCGAGGTTGCGCCCGCGGTCGAAGCCCGCCATCCCCCGCTCGACGACCACCAGCGAGATACCGCGGTGGCGCTCGGAGGGATCGGTCTTCACGGCCGTGATCACGAGGTCCGAGTTGATGCCGTTGGTGATGAACGTCTTCGCGCCGTTCACGACGTAGTGGCCGTCCTCGCGGATCGCGGTCGCGGCCATCGAGGCGAGGTCGGAGCCGATGCCCGGCTCCGTCATCGCGAGCGCCGTGATCAGCGAGCCGTCCGCGATGCCCGGCAGCCAGCGCTCGCCGCTGCTCGTCGGAGCAGTACTCGAGGAAGTAGGGCATGCAGATGTCGTTGTGCAGCGTGAGGCCGAGGCCCGAGCCGGCGACGCCGGCGTAGCCCACCTCCTCCACCACGATCTGGTTGAAGCGGAAGTCGTCGACGCCGAGGCCGCCGAACGCCTCGGGCACTCCCATCGCGAGCATGCCCTTGTCCGCCGCCTTCGCGAACAGCTCACGCGGGACGAGGCCGTCCTCCTCCCACTGCTCGTGGTTGGGGACGACCTCCTCCGCGAAGAAGCGCCGCACGGACTCGCGATAGTCCTTGTGCTCGGGCTCGAAGATGGATCGCTTCACGACCGGCACACAGTACGCGTCGGCCTGACGAAGGTCAGGCCGACGGACTTATATTGAGGTTCAGGCGGAACAGGTTGTCCGGGTCCCACTTGTCCTTCAGCTCGACGAGCCGGTCGTACTTGTCCTCGCCGTAGGAGGCGCGCAGCCGCGGGTTGCCCTCGTCCGGCTCGATGAAGTTCGGGAGCGCCTTGCCCACCCCGAACGCCTGCATCGCGTCGGCGAAGCCGCGCGCCCAGGCCCTGTTGCGCTCGTCCTCGGCCGGGTCCATCCACATGGAAAGGCAGAAGTAGCACCACGGCGCGTCGGGAATCGTGAGCGCACGCGTGCTGCTGTCCGTGTGCCCGACGGCCCCGCCCATCGGCCCCAGGATCAGCTGCCCGAACGGTGCCGGCAGCTGCTCCGCCTGCTCGACGATGATGTCGATCGCCTCGTCTGGGAGCGAGGCCAGATAGTCGACCTTGAAGTACTCGCGGATCCCGTGCGGGTTGCCCGCGTCGAGCATCTGCTGCAGCGCCGTGTACGGCATCGGCTGCACCATGTCGAGCACCGGGTCCGGCAGTGCATCGCGCAGCGGCTGCAGCGCCGCCGCGCCCTCCTCGGGCGGTCCGACGTAGCAGTAGACGATGCCCACGGCCGGCTGGCCGCGCGCCGGCTCCGGAACGAAGTCCTCCGGCGGCGCGGTGATCAGCGCCAGGCCTCCGCACACCTCCTTCGGCGCCTGCTCCATGAAGTCGCGGTACGCGCGGATGATGTCGCGCGCCAGCGGCCGCGGGAACGCGAGCATCCCGCCCATCACGAGCGGGCCGACCGGGTGCAGGTCGAACTCGAACTCGGTGACGGCGCCGAAGTTCCCGCCGCCGCCTTTCAGTCCCCAGAAGAGGTCCGCGTTCTCGTCGGCACTTGCGCGCACGACGCTGCCGTCGGCGGTCACGACCTCGGCGGAGCGCATGCTCTCGCAGGTCGCCCCGTACGGCCGCTCGAGCCAGCCGCTGCCGCTGCCGAGCGCCAGGCCGCCGACGCCCGTGTCCGACACGCGCCCGCCGGTGACCGCAAGGCCGTGCTCCTGGGTGGCGCCGTCGAGGTCGGCCCACTTCGCGCCGCCCTGCACCCGCGCCGTGCGCCGCCGCGGGATCGACCTCGACGCCGTTCATCGGCTGCAGGTCGATCACGATCCCGCCGTCACATGTGCTGTAGCCGGGAGTCGAGTGCGCTCCGCCCCGCACGGAGACGATCAGGTCGTGCTCGCGGCCGAAGTTGACCGCGGCGACCACATCGGCGGTCGACTCACACCGCACGATCAAGGCAGGGTGCGCGTCGATCATGCCGTTCCAGACCTTGCGCAGCTCGTCGTATCCCGCGTCCTCGGGAGTGATGACCTGACCGCCGACCGCGGACCGCAGCCCCTCGATCGTGGCGTCGTCAATTGCCAGCTGGCTCATGTTGTTCCCCTTTCTGTGCGAGCGGTCACAGTCGCTCTGTCACCCGACCAGCGGGAATCTAGCGCGAAACGGGCGCGACCGGAGTACCCCTCCTGCGTTAGGGAAACGTTGTCTCGCCCGTGTCGGCGTCGACGACGGTGATCGCCGACGAAGGGCATCCACGCGCGGCCTCGAGGATCAGCTCGGGCGGGCCGTCGCCGATCACGACGGCGACGTCATCGAGCGCGAAGACGCCGGGCGCGATGTCGACGCAGTCGCCGTGCGCGGCGCACGCGCTCTCGTCGATGTGGGGAACCAGGGTCATGCTTGCTCCTTCGTGTTCGGGCGTGGGCTCATGCCGCACGCGTTTGGGTGGGAAGTACGAAGCGCACCCGCTCGGGCGTGAGCTCACGCAGGCCCACCCGTTCGGTCTCGCCCGTGTCGTGCACCAGGAGGCCGCCGTGCTCCGCGAGCCACTCCCGCGCGGCCTCGGGGCCCGAGAGCAGCGCCGCCTTGGCCAGCGTCTCCGCCTCCAGCGCCGTGGACCCGAGCGCGGTCACGCCGACGAGTCCGGTCCAGGCCGGCTCGCCGGTCGCCGGATCGAGCAGGTGGTGCGCGAAGCGGCCGCCTCCGGTGCGCCACAGCCGCACGTTGATGCCGGAGGTAGCCACACCGCCGGCCGCGACCCGCAAGCACGAGCACGCGCTCGCGGGTCAGCGGGTGCTCGACCTCGATCTCGTACGGGTCGTCCTCCGCGCCGGGGCCGCCGACGCGCAGGTCGCCGCCGCAGTCGACGACGAAACGCGCGTACCCGCGCAGCAAGCGAGCGGCCATGTCGGCTGCCAGACCCTTGCCGCAGCCCCCGGTGTCGAGCAACACGCCCGCCGGGCGGATCACCGTGCCGGTGCGATCGTTGACGTGGATCCCACGCCAGCGGCTGCTGCGGATTCGGATGCGCCGGGTGCCGTGGCGGCGCCGCCGCCAGCGCCGCGGCCAGAGCCGCCGGGGACTCGCCGTCACGCGAGCTCGCATAGCCCAGCGCTTCGAGCTCGCCCACCAGCGTGGGATCGACGAGCCCACCGGTGCGCTCCGCGGCCCAGAGCGCCGCGCGCACCGCGCTTCTGAGCAGTGCCGACGCGGGAACCACATACCGCGGATCACGGTTCAGCGCCGACAACTCGCTGTCGAGCCTGAAGCGCGAGAGTCGCTCGTCGAACTCCACGAGGAACGCGCGCACTGTCTCGGCGGCGGCGGCCGGTCCGGGCATGCCCGCCTCCAGCGGCTCGCCGACCAGGACGCGCATGTCGCTACCCATGCAGCGGAACGCCAGATCGTGCTCGGGGCCGGTCATGACGTCCTCGTGACGGGCGCCGGAGCCGGAGGTGGTGGAGGAGCCTGCACGACCTGGACCGGTGCCGAGTGAGCGGGCGGCGGGGATGCCGGCGCCGGCGCCGTGCCCGTGGCCTCGCCAGAGGTGCGTGCAGGCGCATCGGTGACGATCACCCGCCGGACCACGATCCGGCGGTGCACGATCTTGCGCGTGGGCACGGGCGCCGCGGCCGGTGTGACCACGGGGTCCTTGCCGGCGCTCATCTGCGCGACGAGGATCGCGAGCACCACCACGAAGCCGGCGAGCGCCGTCACGATCACGGGCATCGGCCCCGGGCCGCGCGCGGCCTGCGGGCGCTCAGTCATCGCCGCCCTCTCGCTCGTGCTCGTGCTCCTGCTCGCCGCCCCCGGTGCCGCCGCCGCTCGTGCGTGTGCGCACGGGCGCGCTTGCGGGCGCCGGGTGTGCGACCGGTGCCGACTGTTGAGCGACGACCACGGGTCGGGTCGGCGGTGCCGCGGCGGGCGCCGCCGTGCGCGGCGGATGCTGCGGCGCCTTCGGCTTGCGGTGGATCCTGACGGTGCGCCGGATCACCTGCGTGTGCACCTCGACCGGAGGCGGCTTGCGATTCGCCGTTGCGTCGCCGTGCGGCGCACCGACGGCGAAGCCCGCCAGGCCGCCGAGCGCCACCAGCGCAAGGGCCGTGAATAGTCTGATTGCGTGCTTCGTCATGCCGTCTCCTTCAGTTGTTCGTTGCTGGAAAAGGTCTGTGCGCCGGACTCGATCAGCCGCCGCACGCCGGGCAGCGCATGCGGCCGGCCCACAAGCAGCGCGGCGACCGGCCTGCCCGCCCGCCGGTAGACAGCCGTGAAGTCACGCTCCGCGGGCATGCCGTCGATCTCGACCGCGTCCCCGTCGCGCGCGTGTCCCACGTACTGGATGCGCAGCCCGTACTGGTCCGACCAGAAGCTGGACAGCGTGTGGCGCCCTGGCTCGAGCCCGAGCATCGCCCTTGCCGCCTCGGTGCCGGTGCGAGCGGCCGCCTCCCAGTGCTCGCTGCGGACGCGGGCGCCGGCATGCTCGTCGAACGGCATCGCCGCGTCCCCCGCGGCATAGACGTGCGGCAGGGCCGTGCGGCCTCCGGTCGCGACGGGGATGCCGCCCGCGGGGAGCCCCGATCCCTGCAGCCACTCGGTGGCGGGGACGACGCCGATGCCCACGACGACCGCGTCGCAGGGCAGCCGCCGGCCGTCCGCGAGCTCGATCTCCTCGACCACATCGCGGCCGTGGAACACCGAGACCGTGGTGGAGCACAGGACCCGCACGCCCTCTTCACGGTGGAGGTCGCCGAACCAGCCGCCGAGGTCGTCGCCCAGCAGCGCGCCCAGCGGAGCGGCCGCTGCCTCGACGATCGTGACCTCGGCTCCGAGCGAGCGCGCGGTCGCCGCGACCTCCTGGCCGATGAACCCCGCGCCGATCACGACGAGGTGCGCGCCGGGCCGCAGCGCCCGCCGCAGCGCCCGGGCGTCCGCCAGGTCGCGCAGCAGATGGACGTTCTCGAATCCTTCCGCGTCCGGCAGCCGGCGTGCGCGTGGACCCGGTCGCGATCAGCAGGTCGTCGTAGGGCAGCTCGCGCCCGTCGTCGACGTGCAGTCGGCGGCGCGCCGCGTCGAGCCCCACGGCGCGCCGCCCGAGCAGCAGCTCCACCCGATGATCGCGATACCAGCCGGGGGGCCGGTACGCCAGCGAGCACTCATCGACCGCACCTGCGAGCAGCTCCTTCGACAGCGGCGGGCGGTCATACGGCGCGACCGGCTCGGCGGCGACGATCTGGATCGGCCCGTCGTAGCCCTTGCGCCGCAATGTCTCGGCACAGCGCTGGCCCGCAAGGCCGCCGCCGGCGATCACCACGCCGTTCCGCGCGTCCGCCATCAGCCCTGGCCCTCCGCCATCGCGGACGCGGGAACCTGCGCCGGGCGATGACGCACCGGGCGCGCGCGTTCGACCTCGCGCTTGCGGCGCGGCAGGATCCGCACGAGCAGCAGGAACAGGATCGGCGCCCCGGTGACCAGCAGGAACGCCCGCAGCCAGGTGGTCGAGGCGTCGGTCCCGGCGCCGAGCGCGTGCACGACCCCGAGGACGTACACCGCGGACGTCGCCCTGTGCATCTTCCGCCATAGGCGGGTCCCGATGCGACGGCGGGCGTAGAAGGACAGCCCGAGCAGCGCCGCGAGGTAGCCGGCGACGATGCCGAGCCCGGTGAACAGCGGGCGATAGGACATCGTGAACGGAACCAGCACGCCGCCGACACCGGGGTTCAGCCATGAGTCCCCGAGCAGGGTGATGCCGTGCACCGCGATCGCCACGAGTCCGGTCAGCGCCAGGTGCTCGTGCAACTTCACGAGCACGCGGTTGAGGCCGGGGCGCCGCAGCAGCTTGGTCGCCATCAGCAGCCCGATGCCCACCGAGGCGGTCACCAGGCCGAGCGCGACCACACCCGAGGCCCTGCTGGAGAGCCACCAGATGTAGTCGTAGGGATTGGGGCCGGTCATGCGATCAGCCTCCACCGGACGACTTGGTCACCAGCGGCGCGCTGCTGTGGCCGTGGGCCGGGGCGGCCGCCTGCTTGGCCGCCACCGGAACGACGGTCCCCAGTCCGGGGTCGTGTCCGGCGCGCAGCTGTGCCGCCAGGAAGAGAAGGATCACCAGGAAGACGCACGCGGTGGTGGTCGCAACAGCGGAGATGCTCGGCGTCTTGGACCTAGTCATCTGCCCCACCGCCCTCGTCATCGGCGAAGGCCGCGTGCGGAGCGGCGTGGTTGACGGCCGCGGCCGTGCTCTGGACCTTCGTCGGGGGCGGCGCCTGCGGGTGGCTGAGCGCGAGCCCGGCGAGGCCGCCGAGGGCCACGATCGTGAGCCCTGCGGCGATCTTGGACCTCAACTGCGACATGGCTTTCTCCTTTCGGCCAATCTCTTGCATGACACCGTCAATGCTGGCGAGATCCCGTCCAAAGGCGGGAAAAGCCCGAGCAAAGACGCGGTAAAACTCGGACGAAAACGCCCCTGCGGCCCCCTACGATCGGATCAATGGGATCCCCCACCACCGCTGTCGAGCGTCCGCGCGTCCTGTTCGTCGAGGACGAGGCCTCGATCGCCGAGCCGTTCGCCCGTGCGCTGACGCGCGCGGGGTTCGAGCCAACCGTCGCCACCACCGGGCATGACGCGATCGAGCTGGCAGGACAGCACCCGACCCGCACGTCGTCCTGCTCGACCTCGGCCTGCCCGACGCCGATGGGCTCGACGTGTGCCGGCAGCTCCAGCGCGACTCCGACGTGCCGATCCTGATCCTGACCGCGCGCGGCACCGACACCGACAAGATCATCGGACTCGGCGTGGGCGCCGACGACTACGTCGTCAAGCCGTTCAGCGGAGACGAGGTGATCGCGCGCATCCGGGCCATCCTGCGGCGCGCCGAGCGGGCCGAAGCCGATCGGCCCCTCCCACATCGGCGAGCTGGAGGTCGACCCCGCGGCGCGGCGCGTGGACTTCCGGGGCGAGGAGCTCGCTCTCACCCGCAAGGAGTTCGACCTGCTCGAGCGGCTCGTGCGCGACGCCGGCCGCGTCGTGACGCGCGAGGACCTGATGTCCGAGATCTGGGACGAGAACTGGTTCGGGTCCACGAAGACGCTCGACGTGCACATCGGCTGGCTGCGCAAGAAGCTCGATGACGATCCCGCCGACCCGCGCTACATCCACACGGTGCGCGGCGTCGGCTTCCGCTTCGCGGCGCCGGAGGAGGTAGTGCCTTAAGCCTCCGGGTCCGCCTGCTGCTCGCTCTGGCCTATGTCCTGGTGCTGGCGATCGTCTCGCTCGAGGTACCGCTCGCACTCCAACTCGGCCGGCGCGTCGACGCCGAGGTGCGCTCACAGTCGACCAGCCAGGCCGATGTGATCGCAGCGACCGCCGCCGAGCCGTTGCGCAGGAACCGTGTGCGCGCGCTCGACGAACTGGCCCGCACCGCGGGGCAGTCTGCGCGGGGGCGCGTGGTGATCGTCGACCGGCGAGGGCGCCTGGTCGCCGACAGCGCCGAGGCGTCCACGCTCGGCACCTACTACGGCAACCGCCCGGAGATCGCCGCGGCCCTCGAGGGCCGCGGATTCCAGGACACCCGGCGCAGCCAGACCCTGCAAGCCGAGATCCTCGCGACCGCGGCCCCCGTGATCCAGGGCAAGCGGATCGAGGGAGCGGTGCGCATCACCCAGAGCGTCGCCGCCGTCCACCACGCGGTGCGCCGCAACGTGCTCGGCCTCGCGCTGATCGGACTGCTCGTGCTGGGCATCGGGCTGGGCGTGGGCGCTGTCATCGCCGGCCAGTTCGCGCGCCCGGTGAGACGCCTGGACCGGGCTGCGCGACGCATCGCCGAGGGAGACCTCGACGCGCGGGCGCCGGTGGAAGGCAGCTCGGAGCAGCGCTCGCTGTCGCACTCGTTCAACGAGATGACGGATCGGCTGAGCCGTGCGATCCGCGCCCAGCAGAGGTTCGTGGCCGATGCGTCGCACCAGCTGCGCACCCCTCTCACCGGCCTGCGCCTGCGCCTGGAGGAGGCGCGCGACGCCGGGGTCAGCGAGGAGGCCGCGCGCGGGCTCGAAGCCGGCGACCGCGAGATCGAGCGCCTCGCGCGCACCATCGACGAGTTGCTCGTGCTGAGCCGGGCCGGCGAGCACGACGCTCCCGGCGAGATCGTGCGACCTCGAGCGGGCGGCGGCGGATGCGATCGAGCGGTGGAACACGATCGCCGCGGAGCACGGGCAGCAACTCGCGCTGAGCGACGGAGCGGCCGCCCGCACGTGGGCGGCGCGCGCCGACGTCGACCGCGCGCTCGACGCGCTGGTCGAGAACGCGGTGCTCTATTCGCCGCCGGGGACGCGCATCACGGTCAGCTCCAGCGCCGGCGCGATCGAGGTCGAGGACGAAGGCCCCGGTCTGGGCAGGGAGAGGAGGACGAGGTGTTCGAGCGCTTCCATCGCGGGCGCGCGGCCACCGAGGGCGCGCCGGGCACGGGTCTCGGCCTTCCGATCGCGCGGGAGCTCGCACGCCGCTGGGGCGGCGACGCGACGATCGAGAACCGCAACGGCCGCGGTGCGCGCGCCGTCCTCAGGTTCCCTGACTTTACGAATCGTTCACCCGGAGGTGGCTAGCGTGCCGGGGGTGCGACGCGTAACGCTTGCATGGATTCTGGCCGCCGTGGTCGGGCTGGCGGTCGCCGCCGGCGTGATGGCCGCGGCCAGCCACCTGTCGAGCCAGCGGGTCGGGTTGGCGTCGGAGCCGCCGTCGGCAGGCTCGCAGCTCGCGCCCGCCCGCCGGGCTCACCGCCCGGCTGCCAAGGCTCCGCGCAAGAAGGTCACGACGACCACGACGCCGAGCGCGCCCACTACCACCGCGCCGCCCGCTCAGGCACAGGGGCGACGGCGATGGCGACGACGACTGAGCCCGCCGGAATCGTCCACGCGGCATACTGCGGCCGGTGAGCGGCTTCATCTCGAGAGGCTTCAAGGGGCTGCGGCGCACGCCCGAGGAGCTGGCGGACCGGATTCCGCCGGGCCAGTACCTGGAGCGGGGCTTTCCCGTCCTGACCGCGGGGCCGACTCCCGACGTGCCGCTGGGCGAGTGGCGCCTGCGGATCGACGGCATGGTCGCCGAGCCGCGCGAGTGGACGTGGGAGGAGTTCGGCGCCCTGCCGTTCGAGCAGATCCCGTGCGACATCCACTGCGTCACCAAGTGGTCGAAGCTCGGCACGAGCTTCGGCGGCGTGTCGGTGGACACGCTGCTCGAGCAGGCCGAGCCGCTGGGCGCCTACGTCACGGCGTATTCGCACGGCGGCTATACGACCAACCTGCCGGTCGAGGACGTCACGGATGGCAAGGCGTGGGTCGTCACCGAGCACGAGGGCGAGCCGCTTCCCCGTGAGCACGGCGGGCCTGCGCGCCTGCTGGTGCCGCACCTCTATTTCTGGAAGAGCGCGAAGTGGGTCGCCGGGCTGCGCGTGATGGATCACGACGAGCCGGGGTTCTGGGAGGCGAACGGCTACCACAACCGCGGCGACCCCTGGCGCGAGGAGCGCTATTGGAGCGACTGACACCAGTCGCGCAGCGCGCGCCCGGCCGGTGGCAGGTCGGCACCGTCACGCGGGTCAAGCAGGAGACGCCGCGCACCAAGTCCTTCCGCATCTCGCTGCCGATGTGGATGCCGCACCTGCCCGGCCAGCACTACGACGTGCGCCTCACCGCACCCGACGGCTACGTTGCGCAGCGCTCCTACTCGATCGCCTCCTCCCCGCTCGACGAGGGCGAGATCGAGCTGACGATCGACCGGCTCGACGACGGGGAGGTCTCCCCGTACTTCCACGACGTCGTGGTCGCGGGCGACCAGGTCGAGGTGCGCGGCCCGTTCGCCTCGTACTTCGTGTGGCGCGGTGAGGCAGCCGGTGCTGCTCGTGGGCGGCGGGTCGGGAGTGGTGCCGCTGATGGCGATGCTGCGGCACCGGCGCCGCACGATGCCGGAGCTGCCGATGCGGCTCGTGTACTCCGTGCGGTCCGCCGACGAGGTGATCTACGCCGACGAGCTCGGCGACGACACGCTGCTCACCTATACACGGCAGCCTCCGCCGGGGTGGACGGGCCACACCGGGCGCATCGACGCCGCACTGATCGCGGAGGCGGCGCCGGCGTCGGGCACGGCGTTCGTGTGCGGGTCGAACGGCTTCGTCGAGGCGGCGGCCGCCCTGCTGCTCGGACGCGGGCTTCGCGCCCGAACGCATCCGCACCGAGCGCTTCGGCCCGACGGGCTGACGCGGCCACGACCAGCCCCGCCGCCACCACGAACGCCGGGACTGCTCGGAAATCAGGGCACGAAGATCCCTGCGGCGATAAAGACCGTGTTGTCGCCGGCGGTCGAGGCCATTTCATCGGGGCCGCCGTCGTAGACCTGGACTGCGCCGAGCCCCAGGACCGAGCGAGAACCTTCCTTCACCGTGCCCGGCACCAGCGTGTCTGCGGTTGTCTGGATGCTGCAGAGGGCACCCACGGACGCATCCGCAGTTGCCGTGCACGAGGCAGGGAACGAGAGCTCGAAGTCCTGCGTCGTTGACGAGACGCCGCTCGCCTTGTCTGTCCGGCGTACGGTCGCGCGTGCCTGCAAGTCACCCGTGTAATCGTCGAGGGTGGCCGCAACGCGCACGTCACTGATCCTGGCCTGCAGCCGCAGGTCGGCCTCGTCGGCCGCGGTCGTCGGGTTGCCGACCTCGGTTTGGAACAGCGCGAAACCGGCTGATCTTGCCTGTTTGCCGTTTGCATCCGGCGTGCCCACGGTCAGGGTGGCAGAGCGCGGGGCAGGTGGAGCGCAGGAACCGAAGGCCAGCGGTGCGCCGTGGGTGCGGTTGGCCGCACTACACGGGGAGTATGCGAGCACCAGCGACACCTTGAAGGGGGTCGCGCCCTTCGATCGTGGGTAACCGGATGGCGCGTTGCCGGGGAGCGGCTGCCAATCGGCGCGCACGTCGCGGGTCTCGGATGCTCCGGGCGTGATCTGCACCGATCCGCTTCCGTCACTGTTCATGATCCAGAGGCTGCCGCCGCTGGGCGGCACCACTCGTGTGAACACCATCTTCGTGCCGTCGGGCGACCAGGCCGGGTCGTGATCCGCGCCTGGATACGTGGTCAGCCTGGTCTCGGCCGAACCGTCGGCGTTCATGACGTAGGCCTCGTCGTTTCCGTCGCGGTTCGAGTCGAACACGATCCGCGACCCGTCAGGGGACCAGTCGGGCGCATCCTCCACAGCGGGGCCTGTCGTCAGCTGCGTGGCGCCCGTCCCGTCAGCGTATGCGGCCCAGATGTCATTGCCGCTGACATAGGCGATCCTGGTGCCGTCGGGTGACCAGGCGGGGCGATGGCCCGACACGGGGAGGATGGTGTCCCCCGTGCCGTCCGTCTTCACGACATGCAGGCCATCCTCGGACCAGTACACGAGTCTCTCGCCGTCGGACGACCAGGCCGGTTCCAGAGTGGAGAGCGGACCGTCCCCCACGACCATCTGGGCATTGGAGCCGTCCGGATTCGAGACGGAGATCGCGCAGCAACGGTCATCGACCGCGATCCTTTCCCCGTTCGGCGACCAGGAGGGGTTGTCTGCGAAGTAGGCGATCTGGGTCTGCCCGGTGCCGTCCGGATTGACCGTGTTGACGTTGACGGTCTCACCGTCCACCGGGTCATCGAAGGCATATGCGATCTTTCCGTTCGCACCCGGAAAGGCGGCCTCGGCCGGTGCGCTCGGCGCGATGGAGACCAGGCAAGCTGCAACCACGATGGCGATTCGTTCTGCTATCGCTCCCCTCCCGGGACCTGCCAAGCCTAATCGCAATCGGGGTGAGATCCCGACCAAT